>JBGAKN010000003.1:0-525642 GCA_044224405.1 Tagaea sp.
CGACGTGCCGCAGACGCGCGCCGTCGCCTGCGCATCACGCCGAAGAATTCGAGATTTAATCGGATTGGTGTGCTTTCGGCCGCAGGAGGGATTGGCTGGGGGACTAGGATTCGAACCTAGACTAGCTGAGTCAGAGTCAGCGGTCCTACCGTTAGACGATCCCCCAGCAGGGTCCGTATCGGCGAGGCGGTGTCTATATCGCCGTTCGGCCTTGGCGTCAATTCGACGGGTCCAAAACGGACGGGGTGTCGATTGCGTGGGGTGGGGACCACCGATAGAGTGTTCGACGAAAAGCGTTTTTGCCGCAGGCAGCGCACCGGGAGACTGGGGGCGCGTCGCGGCCAGGAGAGTTTGGCGTGGTCTACGCAAGCGCACGCCGGCGTGACGAACGGGCACCGGCCGAGCAGGGGCGGGGCGAGGACGCGCTGTACGCGGCCCTCGATCTCGGTACGAACAATTGCCGCCTGCTCGTCGCGCGGCCGTCGGGCGACGGTTTCCGGGTCGTCGACGCGTTCTCGCGCATCGTGCGGCTGGGCGAGGGCCTTTCGCGCGACAACATGCTGAACGAACCCGCGATGGCGCGCTCGATCGAGGCGCTGCATGTCTGCGCCTCGAAGCTCCGCCGGCGCGAGCAGATCCATTTCCGGGGCGTGGCGACCGAGGCGTGCCGCCGCGCGATCAACGGCATGCGGTTCCTGTCACGCGTGCGCGAGGAAACCGGCCTGATGCTGGAGCCCATCGCGCCCGCCGAGGAAGCGAACCTCGCCTTGGCCGGCTGCGCGCCGCTGCTCGACACCTCGCGGCCCAACGCCATCGTGTTCGACATCGGCGGCGGCAGCACCGAAGTGATGTGGCTGGCGCAGGACGCGTCCGCCGGCTGGCGCATCGTCGATTTCGTGTCGATGCCGTGGGGCGTTGTGCCGGTTTCCGAACGCTTCGGGCCCGAGACGGTGGCGCCCGAGCTCTACGAATCCGTGGTGCAGGAAATTTCCGCAGGGCTCGCCGAGATGGACGCGCGCCATTCGATCGCGGCGGCCGTCGCGGCCGGCACGGTCGACATGCTGGGCACGTCGGGCACGGTCACGACGCTGTCGGGTCTCGCGATGGGGCTGCCGCGCTACCAGCGCGACCGGGTCGACGGCTCGTCGCTGGAATTCGAGGCGATGCGCCGGCATTCGGCGGAACTCGCCGCGCAGGATTTCGAGACGCGTGCGCGCCATCCCTGCATCGGGCGCGAGCGGGCCGACCTCGTCGTCGCGGGCTGCGCCGTGCTGGAAGGGATCTGCCGGCGCTGGCCGGTGGGCAAGCTGCGCGTCGCCGACCGCGGCCTTCGCGAAGGCATTCTCCTCGGCATGATGCGTGGTACGTTCGCGGGATGACCACCGACCGTCGCCTGCACGTCAAGATGAAGACCGCGAAGGGGCGTAGCACCGCGTCCCAGCAATGGATCTCGCGCCAGCTCAACGATCCTTACGTGGGCAAGGCGAAGGACCAGGGCTATCGCAGCCGCGCGGCCTTCAAGCTCATGGAGATCGACGACAAGTACAAGCTGCTCAAACCCGGTGCCCGCGTCGTCGATCTGGGTGCAGCGCCCGGCGGCTGGACGCAGGTGGCGGTCGAACGAAACTGCGGACTGGTCGTGGCGCTCGACATCCTCGAGATGGCGCCCATCGCGGGCGCCACGGTGCTGCAGGCCGACTTCCTCGATCCGAAAGCGCCGGCGCAGCTCGAGGCCGTTCTCGGCGGCAAGGTCGACGTGCTGCTCTCCGACATGGCGCCGTCGACCACCGGGCATCGCGAGACCGACCACATGCGCATCGTCAATCTGGTCGAGGCGGCCATCGAATTCATGGGCAAGACGCTGCGCAAGGGCGGGTCGTTCGTGGCCAAGTTCCGCCAGGGGCCGGACGAGGTGACGATCGTCAAGGGGATGCAGGCGCGCTTCAACAAGGTGGTGCGCGTCAAGCCGCCGGCCTCGCGATCCGAGTCGTCCGAGTTCTACATGGTCGCGATCGGCTTCAAGGGCTGAAAACCCAACGATTCCGGGGGCCTCGAACGGGGTTCCCGCAGCCCCCCGACTGGTGTATTGATGCGCGCCACTTCCCGACAACGGAGGCGGCATGCAAATCCGCGACGCACTGACCTACGACGACGTTCTTCTGGAACCGGCGGCTTCCTCCGTCCTTCCCGGCGACGTGGATACCCGCACGCGCCTGACGCGCTCCATCGAACTCGGCATTCCGCTGATTTCCGCGGCCATGGATACGGTCACGGAAAGCGCGCTCGCCATCGCGATGGCACAGGCTGGCGGCCTCGGCGTGATCCACAAGAACTTCGACATCGAGGTGCAGGCGCAGGAAGTGCGCAAGGTGAAGAAGTTCGAAAGCGGCATGGTCGTCAATCCGCTGACCATCGGCCCCGACGAGACGCTCGCCGACGCGCTGAAGGTCATGGCCGACCACCACATCACGGGCCTGCCCGTGGTCGAGCCGGGTTCCAAGAAGCTGGTCGGCGTGCTCACCAACCGCGACGTGCGCTTCGCGTCCAACCAGCGGCAGCCGGTGCGCGAACTGATGACGCGCGAGCGCCTCGTCACCGTCACCGAGGGCGTGTCGAAGGACGAGGCCAAGCGCCTGCTGCACCAGCACCGCATCGAGAAGCTGCTCGTCGTCGACGATTCCTACCGCTGCATCGGCCTGATCACCGTCAAGGATATCGAGAAGGCGCAGCGTTTCCCCAACGCGTCCAAGGACGAGAAGGGCCGCCTGCGCGTGGCCGCCGCCACGGGCGTGGGCCCGAAAGGGATCGCGCGCGCCGACGCGCTGTTCGACGCCCAAGTCGACATCGTCGTCGTCGATACCGCTCACGGCCACAGCGAGGGCGTGATCGCCAGCGTGCGCGAGATCCGCAAGCTTTCGAACTACACCCAGATCATCGCGGGCAACGTCGCCACTGCCGACGGCGCCAAGGCGCTGATCGACGCGGGCGCCGACGCCGTGAAGGTGGGCATCGGCCCGGGCGCCATCTGCACGACGCGCATCGTCGCGGGCGTGGGCATCCCGCAGCTCACGGCACTGGCCGACTGCGTGGAAGCCGTGCGCAAGGCGGGCGTACCGGTCATTGCCGACGGCGGCATCAAATATTCGGGCGATCTCGCCAAGGCAATGGCGGTGGGCGCCGAATGCGCCATGATCGGCTCGCTGTTCGCGGGCACCGACGAGGCGCCGGGCGAGGTCTATCTCTACCAGGGCCGCTCGTACAAATCGTTCCGCGGCATGGGCTCGGTGGGCGCCATGGCGCGCGGCTCGGCCGACCGGTATTTCCAGCAGGAGATCAAGGACGCGCTGAAACTGGTGCCGGAAGGCATCGAAGGCCGCGTTCCCTACAAGGGCCCGGTCGCGCAGGTGATCCACCAGCTCGTGGGCGGCCTGCGCGCGTCGATGGGCTATACCGGCAGCCGCAATCTCTCCGACATGCGCAAGAACGCGCGTTTCGTGAAGATCACCAGTGCGGGCCTGCGCGAGAGCCACGTCCACGACGTGACGATGGAGCGCTCGGCCCCCAATTACGGCGGTGGTGCCAGCGCATGACGCCCGGCGGGCGCGCGGCCGCGGCGATCGAGATCCTCGACCAGATCATCGCCACCCGTGCGCCGGCCGACCGGCTGGCCAACGACTATTTCCGTTCGCGCCGCTATATCGGCTCGAAGGACCGCACGGCGGTCCAGGCCATCGTCTATGGCTGCCTGCGCCACCGCGCCCAGCTCGAATGGTGGATCGCGCGCGTGCGCGACGGGGCGCGCCGCGAGCCCTTCGCGCCCAACGGGCGGGCCTGGGTGATCGCGTATCTGGCGATCCTGCAGAAGATCCCGGCCGACAAGATCGCCTCGACCTTCTCGGGCGAGAATTACGATCCGCCGCCCTTGTCGCGCGGCGAGGAGGGGACGATCGAGGCGCTCTCCGGGCGCTCCATCGAGCATCCCGAGCAGCCGGAATTCGTGCGCGCCAACATCCCGGCGTGGATCGTTTCGCGTTTCAAGGCGCGCTTCGGCGACGACCATGCGCGCGAGATGGCGGCGTTCGCCGAAGAAGCGCCGCTCGACCTGCGCGCCAACATCCTGAAGACCGACCGCCGGACGCTGCGCGGCGTTCTCGCCAAGATCGGCATCGAGACCGAGTTCACGCGCCTGTCGCCGTGGGGCCTGCGTGCCGCGACGCGCGCCGCGTTGATGGCGAGCGAGCCCTATCGCGAAGGGCTGGTCGAGATCCAGGACGAGGGCTCGCAGCTCGTAGCACTCCTCGCCGAGGCCGAGCCCGGCATGCGCGTGTGCGATTTCTGCGCGGGCGCGGGCGGCAAGACGCTCGCCATCGCCGCGACGATGGAGAACAAGGGCCACGTCGTGGCGTGCGACGTTTCGGCCAAGCGGCTGGAGGCCACGACCCAGCGCACGCGGCGCGCGGGCGTGTTCAACGTCGAGCGCAAGGCGCTGACCGACGAGAGCGACAAGTGGGTCAAGAAGCACAAGGCCTCGTTCGACCGCGTGCTGGTCGACGCGCCCTGCACGGGCACGGGCACGTGGCGGCGCAATCCCGACGCGCGCTGGACTCTGCGCGAAGGCGAGATCGCCGAGCTGGCCGACAAGCAGCGCCGCATCCTCGAGAGCGCCGCGCGCCTCGTGAAGCCGGGCGGGCGGCTGATCTACGCGACCTGCTCGCTGCTCGCCGACGAGAACGAGACGCAGGCCGACGCCTTCGCCGCCGCACACCCGGAATTCGAGGCGGTGCCGGTCTCGGAAATCTGGGCGAAGGTCGGCAGCGGGCCGTGCCCGGCGAGCGGGCCTTATCTCACGCTCAATCCCGCGCGCGACCGCACCGACGGCTTCTTCCTCGCAGCGTTCGTGCGCAAGGCCGACGCGCTCGCGCCGGCCGCCGAAGGCGGCTAAGGTCGGCGTGCCGCCCATGCCGACCATGCTTCTCAAGGCCAACATCGCCCATGCCCGCGGGATCGCGCGCGTCTATGTCGACGCGTGGCGCACGACCTATGCCGGCCTGCTGCCGGCGCGCGCCCTCACCGGCATGTCGTACGAGCGCCAGACAGTGGAGTGGGCGCACCAGATCCGCCACAAGGGGCTGCACAGCCCGATCCTCGTCGCGTTCGACGACCGGGCCGGCGTCGTGGGCATGACCAGCTACGGCAAGTCGCGCATCGAGGACAGGCCCGCGACGGCCGCGTTCCTCAGCGGCAATGTCAGCCTCGGCTCGGGCGAGATCTTCACGCTCTATGTCCATCCCGACCATCAGGACCGCGGCATCGGCCGCCAGCTGATGGCCGCCGCGTTCGCAGGCCTGCGCGAGAAGGGCCTCGCCAAGGCGTATGTGTGGGTGCTGCACAGCAATCCCGCGCGCTATTTCTACGAACGCATGGGCGGGCGCTACATCGCGGACCGCGATGAAGACCTGTGGGGCGTGCCGGTGGCGCAGGCGGCGTACGGATGGGAAAACCTGGCGCTCGCGCAGTCGCGCCTGGGCCTTGTCCGCCAGACACGTTTCGGATAATCCAACTCAACTTCTTTCAGGGGCGAACGCATTGTCTGACAAGGTCCTGATCCTCGATTTCGGCAGCCAGGTCACCCAGCTCATCGCGCGCCGCGTGCGCGAGAGCGGCGTCTACTGCGAGATCCTCCCGTTCAACGCCTCGGAGGAGCGCCTCAAGGCCTACGGGGCCGACGCGATCATCCTTTCCGGCGGGCCCGCTTCCGTCACCGAAAGCGACACGCCCCGCGCCCCGCAATACGTGTTCGAGGCCGGCGTGCCGGTGCTCGGCATCTGCTACGGCCAGCAGACGATGTGCGCCCAGCTCGGCGGCAAGGTCGAAAGCGGCCATCACCGCGAGTTCGGCAAGGCCTTCATCGACATCTTCCAGGACTGCACGCTGTTCGACGGCGTGTGGCCCAAGGGCACGCGCGAACAGGTGTGGATGAGCCACGGCGACCGCGTCGTCTCGCTGCCGCCGGGCTTCCGCACCGTCGCGACCAGCGAAGGGGCACCCTTCGCCGCCATCGCGGACGACGCCCGTCGCTTCTACGGCGTGCAGTTCCATCCCGAGGTCGTCCACACCCCGCACGGGGCGGCGCTGCTGAAGAACTTCACCACGCGCGTCGCCGGCCTCAAGGGCGACTGGACGATGGCGCATTTCCGCAAGCACGCGATCGAGAAGATCCGCAAGCAGGTCGGCAAGGGCAGGGTGATCTGCGGGCTTTCGGGCGGCGTCGATTCATCCGTCGCGGCCGTACTTCTGCACGAGGCGATCGGCGACCAGCTCACCTGCATCCTCGTCGACCACGGCCTGATGCGCCAGGGCGAGGCCGACCAGGTGGTCGAGCTGTTCCGCGGCCACTACAACATCCCGCTCGTCCACCGCAACGCGCAGCAGGATTTCCTCGGCAAGCTCGACGGCGTGTCCGACCCCGAGAAGAAGCGCAAGATCATCGGCGCCACCTTCATCGACGTGTTCGAGGAAGAGGCGAAGAAGGTCGGCGGCGCCGATTTCCTGGCGCAGGGCACGCTCTATCCCGACGTGATCGAGAGCGTGTCGTTCACCGGCGGCCCGTCGGTGACGATCAAGTCGCACCACAATGTGGGCGGCCTGCCGGCGCGCATGCGCATGAAGCTGGTGGAACCGTTGCGCGAACTCTTCAAGGACGAGGTGCGTGCGCTGGGCCGCGAACTCGGCCTGCCGGAAAGCCTCGTCGGCCGCCACCCGTTCCCGGGCCCCGGCCTCGCGATCCGCATTCCCGGCGAGATCACGGGCGAGAAGCTCGACATCCTGCGCAAGGCCGACGCCGTCTATCTCGACGCGATCCGCAAGGCCGGCCTCTACGACAAGATCTGGCAGGCCTTCGCCGTGCTGCTGCCGGTGCGCACCGTGGGCGTGATGGGCGACGCGCGCTCCTACGACTATGTCTGCGCGCTGCGCGCCGTCACCTCGACCGACGGCATGACGGCCGAATCCTACCCCTTCGAACACGCCTTCCTCGCCGGCGTGTGCACGCGCATCATCAACGAAGTGCGCGGCATCAACCGCGTGGTCTACGACGTGACGTCGAAGCCGCCGGGGACGATCGAGTGGGAGTAGGGGGCGGTGCGCTGCGATAAAGCGCGCATGCCATACTTATGTAGCGTGCGGCGACGCGCTTGACTGGCGGCGCGTTCGAGTGGGAGGAGATGTCGCAATCGGGTGCGCCCGACGACAGTCATCTCTCTTCGAAGCCGGACCGCATGCCCACGCTGAACCTCTCCCCCCGCGACATCGAAGCACTCGACCGGCCCATCTGGTCGTCGCTGAACTCGAAGCACAAGGCACTGGCGATGGGCGGGCCATTGGCATTCCGTTATCCGCCGGCGATCGAGCCGTTCGCGGCGGTTGCGGCGTTCACGCCGGAAGCGCTCGCCGCGTTGCGCGAGCTTGCGGTCGTCGGGCCGGTGGCGCTGCTTAGCGCCGGGCCGCTCGATCCGCTGGACGGGCTGGAAACGGTGGCCACGATGGTCGTGTGCCAGATGGTGTTCGCGGGCGAAGCACCCGATCCGTCGGACTTCGTGCCGGAGATCCTGGGCGCAGGTGACGTTCCGGCGATGCTGGAGCTGACGGCGCTGACCAAGCCGGGTCCGTTCTATGCCCGCACGCACGAGCTTGGCCGCTATATCGGCATCCGCGCGGGCGGGCGGCTGGCGGCGATGGCGGGCGAGCGCATGCGCTTCGACGGCTATACCGAGATCAGCGCGGTCTGCAGCCATCCCGATTTCCGCGGGAAGGGCAACGCGAAGCTGCTGGTGAAGAGCCTGATGGCGACGATCCTCGCGCGCGGCGACGTGCCGTTCCTGCACGTGGTCGACACCAATCGCGACGCGATTGCCCTCTACGAGCGGCTGGGCTTCGTCACGCGCACGACGCGGCACTTCACGGTGATGCGCCGCCCGGAAGCGGCGGCCGGCTAGCGGGCGCCGAGCGTCAGCGCCAGCTCTTCGAGCTGGTCGGCGGCCTTGTTCCAGCCTTCGCGGAAGCCCATCGCTTCGTGCTGCTTCATGTCGGCCTCGGTCCAGTGGCGCGCACCCCAGACATAGGCGGTGCCGCCGCCGGGCGCGTCGGCCATGCGCACATAGCCGGTCATGAAAGGCTTGGCCGTCGGCACGAAGCCTTCGGTGAACGCGTCGGTGAAGGTGAGGCGTTCCATCGGGACGACTTCCAGCCAGCATCCCGGATTCTCGAAGCGCTCGCCATTGGGGCCTTTCATGATCACGAGCGACTTGCCGCCCGGGCGCAGGTCGAACTCGGCATGCTCCACGCCCCACGGCTTGGGGCAGAACCACTGCTTGAGCAGGTCGGTCTCCGTCCAGCAGCGCCAGACGGCGGCTCGCGGCGCGCGGAAGGTGCGTTCGATCTTCAGCTCATGGCTCATGCGGCGGCGGCCTTCTTCTTTTCGAGGAACAGGGAACGGACATAGCGCTTGAGGTGGTCGATCGCGTCGAACACGACATTGGCGTCGTTGCGCGCCTTGGCCACGACGAAGGCGCCCTGCAGGACGACCTGCGTGTGGAGGGCGAGGCTCTCCGCCGTCCAGCCGGGGACGACCTTGCGCGTCTTCATCGCGGCGGCGATGTCGGCCACGAGCGTGCGCGCATGGCCGAAGATCGAGGCGTCGCACGCGGCGCGGATGCGGGGGTGCGAGGCGTGAACTTCCTGCACCATCGTGCCGACCAGGCAGGTGAACGCCGCCATGTCGCCCTGCACCAGCTCCTTGCGGAAATCGAGATAGGCGAGGACCCGCGCGAGCGGGTCGCGAAGCCGGTGATAGGGCGCCGCGGCGAACATCGCGGCCGTCTGCGTCGACCAGTGATCGGCGGCGGCGACGCCGAGATCTTCCTTGCTGGCGAAATGGTGGAAGAACGCGCCCTTGGTAACGCCGGCGGCGGCGCACAGCCCGTCAAGGCCGGTCGCGGCGAAGCCGTCGTGCCGGACGAGATCGATCGCGGCGGACAGCAGCTTGTCGCGGGCGGTGGGGGTGGCTTGCATGCTTGACAACATACAGACCGGTCGGTATGTCCGTCAATCACGAATGCGCGGCGCCATGCCCGCGGAAACCGGGAGGAAACGATGAAAAACACGACGAAGTATGTGGACGGCTTTCTGATCGCCGTGCCGGCCCGCAACAAGGCGGCCTATCTGAAGATGGCCAAGGTCGGCACCAAGGTGTTCCGCGAGCATGGCGCGCTGCGCGTGGTCGAGACGTGGGCCGCCGACGTGCCGAAGGGCAAGTGGACGGACTTCCATCGCGCGGTGAAGGCGAAGAAGAGCGAGCGGGTCGTCTTCTCGTGGATCGAATGGCCGTCGCGCGCGGCCCGCAACGCCGGCATGAAGGCCGCCATGAAGGACCCGCGCTTCGCCCAGTTCAAGAAAATGCCGTTCGACGGCAAGCGCATGGTTTTCGGGGGTTTTTCGGTGCTGACTGCCGGCTGAACGGCCGCGCCGGGCGGGGGCAAAACGCCTGTAGCGTTTCGGCCACGTTTTCAGTAGCGTGCGGCGATTCTGTCCCTGTTCCGGAGTACCTTCAAAAACATGCCTCCATTCAATCCCGGCCCGACCAAGACCATCGAAGCGGTCGTCAAGTGGTTCAACACGACCAAGGGCTTCGGGTTCGTCGCACCGACCGACGGGTCGCCGGACGTGTTCCTGCATGCAGCCGCCCTCGAGCAGGCCGGTCTGCCGCCGCCGGGCGAAGGCGCCAAGATCAAGTGCGAGGTCGGCCCCGGCAAGAAGGGTCCGCAGGTCGTGCGCGTGCACGAGGTCGATGGCCGTGCGGGCACGGGCGGCGGTGCGGGCGGTGGTGGCGGCGGCGGCGGTGGCGGCATGGGTGCGCCGCGCGGCGGTGCGCGTCCCTCGCGCGGCGGGCCCGGGGGTTTCCGCGGCGACGACGTGGACATGGCCGGTGCCGTCGATGTCGAGGGCACGATCAAGTGGTATTCGCCCGAGAAGGGCTACGGCTTCGTCGTCAGCAACGACGGCGGCAAGGACGTGTTCGTCAACGCGTCGTGCCTGCGCCGGTCGGGCATTCCCTCGGTCGATGTCGACCAGGCCGTGCGCGCGTCCTACGTGACGACGCCGCGGGGTCGCGAGGCGCGCTACATTCGCCTGCTTTGACAAGGGCGGCATCGATATGGTCATTCTTGGGCAGGCGCCCGAGGAGACCGGTCGATGACCGTCTACACAAGAAGGCTGAGCGACAAGATCATTCTCGCGTTCGAGCAGGCGTGCGAGACCAACGCGCTCGACTGCGCGGAACTGCTGCTCAAGGCGCTGGAGATGTCGCTGACCACGATGGGCGGGCCGGGGGCGGTTGACCGGCGGGTCAACATGGAGCCCTATGTCCACGCCTTCGAGCGCCTTCAGGCGTTGAAGAGCGCTCGCTAAGTCCCTAACCCATATCGGGATTGTCGGGCCGGGTGGCCCGCAAACGTGATTTGCGCCCCGAAGCCGGACGGGCTAGTTTGGCGCACCTTTCGATACCCCCAAGATTCGAGGCACCGTGGCCGACGTTTTCGATGAAGTCGACGAGGAGCTGAGGCGCGCGAACGCGCTGAAGCTGTGGAAGAAATACGCGCCCCTGATCGTCGGCGCGGCGATCGCCATCGTCGTGGGCACGGCCGCCTGGGTCATGTGGCAGGACCACCAGCGCAAGCGGGCCGAAGCCGATGCGCTGCGGTTTGTCACGGCGAGCGATCTGGCCGCGACGGACGCGGAGCGCGCCCTCATCGAGCTGCGCGCCCTGGCGCGCGACGGCAAGCCCGGCTATGCGGCACTCGCCCGTCTCAAGGAAGCCTCGGTCACGCTGACGCGTGACAAGGCGCAGGGGCTCGCCCTCTATCGCCAGATCGCGGCCGACGCTTCGCTCGACGCGCAGCTTCGCGACGGCGCCACGCTCGTCGCGGCACTGCTGGCGGTCGATGGCGAGGCCGCGGCCGACGTGTCGCGCGCGGTCGCACCGCTCCAGTCGCCTGCGGGCGCCTGGCGCCATGCGGCGCGCGAGGTCGAGGCACTCGCCCTGCTGCGTGCGGGCGAGCGCGCCAAGGCTGCCGACATCTACCGGTCGCTGGCCGACGACCTCACGACACCCGCCGGCATGCGCCAGCGCGCGGCCGAAATCGTCGCGGCGCTGGCCGGCTGAAAGCGAAGCCGATGCGCTGGCGAAATCCGATCCTGATCGCGGCCCTGCTGGCGCTGGGTGCGTGCGACTGGCTGCAGGGCAGCGTCAAGCCGCCGCTGCCCGGCGAACGCACGCCCGTGCTGACGGTCGACCGCAAGCTCGAGCCGGACGAACGCCTGCGCGAAACCGAGGTGAAGGTGCCCGACGCGGCCGACATCCCGCAATGGCCGCTGCCGCAGGGCCAGCCGGGCCGGACGATCGGGAACGTCCTCGTCGACGGCTTCAAATACGCGTGGCGCGCGTCGATCGGTGCCGGCAACAGCCGCACCGGCCGCGTGACGGGTTCGCCGGTGGTGGCCGACGGCCGCCTGTTCGCGGTGGATGCGGCCTCGCGCCTCACGGCGATCGATATCTCGCGCGGCAGCCAGATCTGGTCGTTCGACGGCGAGCCTGACGAAGACCGCAGCGGCGGCGGGTCGGGCGGCGGCGCGGCCGTCGATGGCGACAAGGTCTATTTCGCGACCGGCTACGGCCAGCTCGTGGCGCTCGACGCCAAGACCGGCAAGGAACTCTGGCGTTTCCAGATGGGCGCGCCCGCGCGCTCGGGGCCGGCCATCGCGAACGGGCGCATTTTCGTCACGACCATCGACAACCAGACCCATGCCGTCGACGCGTCCACCGGCAAGCGCATCTGGCAGCATTCCGGCATTTCCGAATCCGCCGGCTTCGTGGGCGCGGCAAGCCCCGTCATCGAAGGCTCGACCCTGCTTGTCGGCTATTCGTCGGGCGAGCTCTTCGCGCTGCGTGCCGAAAGCGGGCGCGTGCTGTGGTCCGACACGCTTTCGGGCGTCATCCGCACGGGCCAGGTCTCGGGCATGGCCGATATCCGCGGCCGGCCGGCCGTCGACCGGGGCATGGCGTTCGTGTCGACCCAGTCGGGCCGCACCGTCGCGATCGACATCCGCAGCGGTGCCCGCGTGTGGGAACAGGAAATCGGCTCGCTCGGCCAGCCATGGGTCGCGGGCGACTATGTCTACGTCATGGGCGTGGACGGCGAGATCGCGTGCCTGCTGCGCCGCGACGGCCGCGCCGTGTGGGTGACGCCGCTGGGCGCCTTCACAGACGAGAAGCGCAAGCGCGGTCGCATCGTATGGACGGGCCCGATCGTGGCCAACAAGCAGGTCTTCGTCGCCAACAACCAGGGCGACGGCGTGCTGCTCGATGCCGCCAAGGGCACGGTGCTTGGCCGGGTCTCGCTGCCGGGTTCGGCCGAGATCGCGCCCATCGCCGCCAACCGGACCATTTTTGTCCTGACGGACGACGGCGACATCGCCGCCGTCCGCTGAGAGGCTGACGAACATGGTGTGGCGCGTGGCGATCGTCGGACGCCCGAACGTGGGCAAGTCGACGCTGTTCAACCGGCTGATCGGGCGCAAGCGCGCCATCGTGGACGACACGCCCGGCGTGACGCGCGACCGGCGCGAGGGTGCGGGGCGCCTGGGCGACCTCAACTTCCTCGTCTACGACACGGCCGGTCTCGAGGACGCGGCGCCCAAGACCATGGCCGCGCGCATGACCAAGCAGAGCCAGCGCGCGGTCGCCGACGCGGATCTCACGCTGTTCGTGGTCGACGCGCGCGAGGGCCTCACGCCGCACGACACGCATTTCGCCAACTGGCTGCGCAAGACCGGCAAGCCGACCATCGTCGTCTCGAACAAGGCGGAGAACGCCGCGCGCACGGGCTTCGGCGTGGCGGAAGCGGCCGGGCTGGGGCTAGGCGAACCGATCGCTGTTTCCGCCGAACACGGCGAAGGGCTCGCCGACCTGCACGAGGCGATGAAGGTGCATGCGCCCGACGAGGCGGTCGAGGACCCCGACGCGCCCGAGGAAGTTATCGCGGAAGGCACCAAGCCCGACATCCGCGTGGCGCTCGTCGGCCGGCCGAATGTCGGCAAGTCGACGTTGGTGAACAAGCTGCTCGGCGACGAGCGCATGCTGACGAGCCCGGAGCCGGGCACGACACGCGACGCGATCTCGACGCCGTTCGAGTGGAAGGGCCGCCGGTTCCGCCTGATCGACACGGCCGGCCTGCGCCGCAAGGCGCGCATCGACGACCCGCTCGAGAAGATGTCGACCGGCGACACGATCCGCAACATCCGCGAGGCGCATGTCTGCGTGCTCGTGCTGGACGCGACGATGATGCTCGAGAACCAGGATCTCGGCATCGCGCGGCTGGCGGTCGAGGAAGGGCGCGCGGTCGTCGTCTGCGCCAACAAGTGGGACCTGATCGACGATCCGCAGGCGGCCTTGCGCAAGCTGCGCGACCGCATGGAGATCTCGATGCCGCAGATCAAGGGCGTGATCTTCGTCACTGTCTCGGCGCTGCAGGGCCGCAAGCTTGACGAGCTGATGGAGGCGGTCGTCACGATGCACGACCGCTGGAACGCCGATCTTTCGACGCCGCAGCTCAACCGCTGGCTCGAAGGGGTGGTGCAGGGGCATCCGCCGCCGATCGTGCAGGGGCGCCGGCCGCGGCCGCGCTTCATGCGCCAGGTCGGCCAGCGGCCGCCGACATTCGCGATCTTCGGGAACAAGCTGGTCTCGCTGCCGGATTCCTACCAGCGCTATCTGGTGAATTCGCTGCGCGAGACGTTCGGTCTTCAAGGGGTTGTCGTCCGCCTGCAATTGCGGGCGTCCAACAACCCCTACGACGAGAAGAAGAAGCGCTAGATCAGACGCGGCCGAGGAAGTTGCCCTTGCCGACCTCGACGCCGTTGTGGCGCAGGATCGTGTAGGCCGTCGTCACGTGGAAATAGAAGTTCGGCAGCGCGTTGTGGAGCAGGTATTCCTGGCCCTTCTGCGTCACCGGCTGGCCGCCGATCGTAAGCTGGATGTCGCGCGTCTCGCTGCCGTCGATCTGGCCGGCGTTGAACGACTTCACGTAGTCGACCGTCTTGGCGATGCGCGCCTTGAGCGCCTCGAACGTCGTCTCGTTGTCTTCCCACTTCGGCACTTCGGAGCCCGAGAGGCGGGCCATCGGGCCCTTGGCGAAATCGGAAGCGAGCTGGACCTGCTTGGTCAGCGGGAACATGTCGGGCGCGAGGCGCAGGCCGAGCATGACCGAGGGATCGATCTTCTTGGCGGCGGCGAATGCCGCGCCCTTGTCGAGGACGTTGGAAAGGGCGCCGAGCATCTTCGTGAAGACGGGTGCGCTGATCTGGTACATCGAAATCGGCATTCTTGTTCTCCGGGTGCGTAGACGAGGTCGGGGATCGAACCACTCTGGCGGTTCGCCCGCAACCCTTCGTGCGTTACGGGTATTGGATGAACGACAGCACGTTTCCGTCGGGATCGGCGACCTTGGCGACGCGACCGCCCCAATCCTCGGTGCGCGGCGGTACGACGATGCGCACGTCGGCGGCGATGAGGGCTGCGACCGCCGCTTCGAGGCTTCGGACGGTGAAGCCGAATACCACGCCTCGGGCAGCACCTTCACCCTTCGTGACGATCAGCTTCGCCTGGCCGGTATCGAAGATCGCGAGATCGTCGCCGGCGGCGATCAGCGGCAGCCCGAGCTTCCCCGCGTAGAAATCCTTCGCAGCCGCGATATCGCTGACGTGAAGGTGGATCTGCTCGATCGGGCCGGCGGCGCTCATGTGAAAGCCTCCACGGTTTCGCCGTGGCGCCGGCAATCGGGCACGGCTAGATCGACGAACGCCTGGGTGATGCTCTCGGGCTGGCGCAGCGTGGTGGGGTCCTCGCCGGGGAAGGCGGCGGCGCGCATGCGCGTGGCGATCGGGCCGGGCGACAGAAGATTGACGCGGATCGGCGTGGTCGCGAGCTCTTCGGCCCAGGTCTTCACCATCATCTCGAGCGCGATCTTGCTGGTGGCGTAGGCGCCCCAATAGGCGCGGACCTTCTGCGCGGCGCCCGACGTGACGAAGATCGCGCGCCCCGCCGGCGACAGGCGCAGCGCGGGCTCGAGCGTGCGCATCAGGCGCCAGTTGGCATGCACGTTGATGCGCATGACCTCTTCCCAGTCCTTGGCATCGTGATGGGTGAGGGGGCCGAGCGTGCCGAGCGCGCCCGCGTTGCCCACGAACACGTCGACCCGCCCGAAGCGCTCGTAGAGCGAGGGGCCAAGCTGGTCGAGCCGGTCGAGATCGTTGAGATCGACGGGAACGAGCGTGGTCGAGCCGCCCAGGCGGACGATCGCATCGTCGAGTTCCTCCAGCGCGCCGACGGTGCGCGCGAGCGCCACGACATGCGCGCCTTCCTCGGCAAAGCGCAGTGCAACCGCGCGTCCGATGCCGCGCGAAGCGCCTGTCACGACGGCGATGCGCCCTTGCAGGCGTTTGGCAGAACTCATATTCCCCTCGATGATCCCCGGTGCTGGCCCAAAAGCACCCGTCCGGTATGTGCGGTCGCGGCCGCGAAAACAAGCCCCAGAAGTGCCGCACCCGCGGCATAGGCCGCCGCTTCGAGCGTCAGCGGCAGGCTCGGTTCGTGGAGTGCGAGCGTCGCCTTGACGACGGGCAGGTCGAAATTCTCGCCGAAGGCGCGCAGACGGCCGATCCCCGATCCGCCCAGCGCATCGACGGCATGCCGGAACACGGCGACCTGCGCTTCGATCTGGGCGATCGTCGCTGAATCAGGCGCGGGAGATTCGCGCAGTTTCGGGAGAAGGCGGTCAAGTTCCAGCGCGCTCTGGTCGAGGCGCTGGCGGTAGGCGGAGAGGAACGCCGGGAGCTGGAATCCCGCGAGCGCGAACGTCACGGCGAAAAGGGCGTCCCAGATGCGCCGAAAAAATCCGGCGACCGCATTCACGCGATTTCGAGCAGGCTCGCCTGCACGGGGTTGTCGCCGCGTTCCTCGATGTCGGTGAGGCGCGTGGGATACTCGCCGGTGAAGCAGGCGTCGCAGAAGCGCGGTGCCTTGGGATCGCGCCCTGGCGCCCCCATCGCGCGGTAGAGCCCGTCGATCGAGATGAAGGCGAGGCTGTCCACGCCGATGATGCGCGCCATCGCCGCCACGTCGTTCTTCGAGGCGAGAAGCTGGCTCGTTTCCGGCGTGTCGATGCCGTAGAAGCACGAATGCTTCGTCGGCGGCGAGGAGATGCGCATGTGCACCTCGGTCGCACCCGCCTGGCGCACCATCTCGACGATCTTCTTCGAGGTCGTGCCGCGCACGATCGAATCGTCGACGAGGATCACGCGCTTGCCGGTGAGGCCCGCGCGGTTGGCGTTGTGCTTCAGCTTCACGCCCAGATGGCGGATCTGGTCGCTGGGCTCGATGAAGGTGCGGCCCACATAGTGGTTGCGGATGATGCCGAGATCGAACGGGATTCCGGATTCCTGCGAATAGCCGATCGCCGCCGGCACGCCGCTGTCGGGGACGGGGACGACGAGATCGGCCGGCAGGCCGCTTTCGCGCGCCAGTTCCGCGCCGATGCGCTTGCGCGCGTCGTAGACCGAGATGCCTTCGGCCACGCTGTCGGGCCGGGCGAAATAGATGTACTCGAACACGCAGAAGCGCTTCACCTCGGGGCGGAACGGCTTCATCGAGCGGACGCCGGTGCGGTCGATGACGACCATCTCGCCGGCCTCGAGGTCGCGCACGTAGTCGGCGCCGATGATGTCGAGCGCACAGGTTTCCGACGTGACGACCCAGCAATCGTCGAGTTTGCCGAGCACCAGCGGGCGCACGCCGCGCGGGTCGCGCACCGCGATGATCTTGTCCTTTGCGATGCAGGTCAGCGAATAGGCGCCTTCGACCTGGTTCAGCGCCGCGATCAGGCGGGTGGTCACCTCGCCCTGCGCCTGCGCCATCAGGTGGACGATGACCTCGGTGTCGGACGTCGACTGGAAGATCGAGCCGCGCTTGATCAGGCTGCGGCGCAGCGTTTCGGCGTTGGTGAGGTTGCCGTTATGGGCGAGCCCGAAGCCGCCGAACTCGAACTCGGCGAAGAGCGGCTGGATATTGCGCAGGATCGTGCCGCCGCTGGTGGAATAGCGAACATGGCCGATCGCCGTGTCGCCCTTCAGCGCCGCGATGACCTTCTGGTCGCCGAAATTGTCGCCCACGAGGCCGACCGCGCGGTGCGTGTTGAACTGCCGGCCGTCGAACGCGATGATTCCGGCCGCTTCCTGTCCGCGATGCTGGAGGGCGTGCAGGCCGAGTGCCGCGAGCGCGCCCGCGTCCTTGTGCCCGAGAATGCCGAAGACGCCGCATTCTTCCTTGAGCTTGTCGTCGTCGAAGGGATTGGTCGTCACCGATGAGCGGTCCATGAAACCCCCAATGCGCCCTCAACCCGGAGGGCGCGCGAGATCGACAAACTAACGGCTGGGTGCGGCCGGCCGGACGCGGTCGATGAGCTGTTCCATGCCCTGCACCTCGTCGCGTTTATATCCGGTTTCGGCGGGCTGTGAAGGGGGATTCGGCTGCAAGCGTTGCAGGGCCCGCAGGGCTTCCGTGCCGCGCTGCGCCTGGTCGCCGACGGTGCGGACCTGGCCCCGGAATTCCGGCGGCGCAAGCCCCACCAGATACACGGCAATCTGCTCGATCAGCGGCCGGCTCCGAGCCTCGAAAATCCAGTCCGGGCGTTTTTCCTCGGGGATTGCCCAGGCCAGCGCCAGCCAGGCGAGCCCCAGCAGGATGAAGCCCCGGAAGACGCCGAAAACGAAGCCCAGCGACCGGTCGACCGCCGACAGGCTCGACGAGCGGCGCACCAGCGCGGACGTGCCGTGCGCGATCATCGCGAACACGATCAGGCTCGCCACGAACAGGGCGATCCCGGCGGCCACGTCGGCCAGCAGCTGACTGTCGATGAAGGCCCGGAAATAAGGGCGGGCGAAGGCGAAGCCCCACAGCGTGACGAGGGCGGCACCCGCCCACGCGGCGAGACTGAGGACTTCCTTCACGAAACCGCGGATGAGCGCGATCAGTGCCGAAAGCAGCACGACGATCGCGACGGCACCGTCAAAGGCATTGATCGGGAGCGAATCGAGCATCTAAGCGAGAGAATACCAGCTTATCCGGGGCGGGCCATGCGCCGGGGGGCAGGATTGCCCAGCGCTTCGACGAGGTCGCCGAGGAGGCGCAGTTCGCGGACCTCGATCCCGGCAGCCGAACCTCCGCGCTTGCCACGCGGCGGGCAGTAGGCGCGAGAAAACCCCAGCTTTGCGGCTTCCTTGAGGCGGGCCTCGGTCTGGCCGACAGCCCGGACCTCGCCCGAAAGGCCGATTTCCCCGAAAACCACCGATTCGCCCGGCACAGGCGTGTCGGTGAGCGCCGAAACCAGGGCAGCCGCCACGGCAAGGTCGGCCGCCGGTTCGGCGATCCGCAGGCCGCCGGCGACATTGAGGTAGACGTCCGCTCCGCCGAAGGCGAGGCCGCAGCGCGTTTCCAGCACGGCCAGCACCATCGCAAGACGCCCCGAATCCCAGCCGATCACGGCCCGGCGCGGCGTGCCGTAGGCGCTGGGCGCGACCAGCGCCTGGATCTCGACCAGCACGGGCCGCGTGCCTTCCATGCCGGCGAACACGGCCGCACCGGAGACTTCGCCACGCCGTTCGGCGAGGAACAGGGCGGAAGGGTTGGGGACTTCGGTGAGGCCCGCGTCCGTCATCTCGAACACGCCGATCTCGTCGGTCGGGCCGAAGCGGTTCTTCACGGCGCGCAGGATGCGGAACTGGTGGCCGCGTTCGCCCTCGAAATAGAGGACCGTGTCGACCATGTGTTCGAGCACGCGGGGACCCGCGATCGTGCCTTCCTTCGTGACATGGCCCACGAGGATGACGGCGACGCCGCGCCGCTTGGCGAGCCGGATCAGTTCGGCCGCCGAGGCGCGCACCTGTGCAACCGTGCCCGGCGCGCTGTCGAGCTGGTCGATATACATCGTCTGGATCGAATCGATGACGGCGAGGTCGGGTGCGTCGTTGGCATCGAGCGTGGCAAGGATGTCGCGCACGTTGGTCGCGGAGGCGAGTGCCACCTTCGCCTTGGCAAGATCGAGGCGCGTGGCGCGCATGCGGATCTGGTCGACCGCCTCCTCGCCCGAGATGTACGCGACGCGCGCGTTCTTCGAGAGGGCGGCTGCCGCCTGCAGCAGCAGCGTGGACTTGCCGATGCCCGGATCGCCGCCGACGAGCACGGCCGAACCCTTGACGAGCCCGCCGCCCAGCACACGGTCGAGTTCGGCGATGCCGGTCTTGCGGCGCGGGGCCTGTTCGCTTTCGCCTTCGAGATCGACGAACGCGACGCGCTTGCCACCCTTGCCCGATACGCCCTTGGGCGCGGTGTCAGGGACGGCTTCCTCGACGATAGTGTTCCAGGCGCCGCACGCGTCACACCGGCCCGACCAGCGCGGATGAACGCCCCCGCATTCCTGGCAGACGAAGCGGGAGGCCGCCTTTGCCATTTTCAGACGGGGATCTGCATGCGGATCGGACCTTCCGCGCGGCCGTGGATGAACTGGTCGACGAAAGGATTGTCCGAATGGTCGATCTGCGCGACCGGGCCCTGCCAGATGATCTTGCCCTGATAGAGCATCGCGATGCGGTGCGCGATCTTGCGGGCACTCGCCATGTCGTGCGTGATTGAGAGCGCGCTGGCACCCAGGCGATGCACGCAGTCGGCGATCAGGTCGTTGATGACGTCCGACATGATCGGATCGAGGCCGGTCGTCGGCTCGTCGAAGAAGATGATCTCGGGCTGCGTCGCGATGGCGCGGGCGAGGCCCACGCGCTTGCGCATGCCGCCGGAAAGCTCGGACGGCTGAAGTTCGCCGACCTGCGCGGGCAGGCCGACCTGCGCCAGCTTCTCGATCGCGATCTTCTTGGCTTCCGGCTTGGACTTGCCCTGCGCCGAAATCAGGCCGAAGGCGACGTTCTCCCAGACGCTGAGGGAGTCGAAAAGTGCCGCCGACTGGAACAGCATGCCGAACTTGCGGTTGACTGCCTCGCGCTCGCGCGCCGGCATGCCGATCACTTCCTGTCCGTCGATCTTGATCGAACCCGCTTCGGGATCGAGCAGGCCGAGGATGCATTTCAGCAGCACCGACTTGCCCGTGCCCGAGCCGCCGATGATGACGACCGATTCCGCGTTGCCGACGTCGAGGTCGAGCCCGTCGAGCACGATCTTGGAGCCGAAGCGCTTCTTCAGGCCGCGGATCTGGATTTTCGGGGTTTCGGCCATGCGCGTTCCCCCTCAGTGCGACGCGAAGAAGATTTCGGTGATCGCGTAGTTGAAGATCAGGATCAGGATCGAGGCCGAGACGACCGCGTTCGTCGTGGCCCGGCCCACGCCCTGCGCGCCGCCGTCGGAGTTGTAGCCGTGGTAGCAGCCCATCAGCGTGATGATGAAGCCGAACACGCACGCCTTCACGAGACCGGAGAACACGTCCATGAATTCGAGATAGTCGAAGGTCTGCTTGAGATAGACCGCCGCGTTGAAGTTGAGCTTGTAGACGCCGACGATATAGCCGCCGAACACGCCGATGATGTCGGCGATGACGACCAGCATCGGCAGCGTGACGGCGCCTGCGATCAGGCGCGGTGCCACCAGATATTTCATCGGGTTGGTCGAAAGCGTGTGCAGCGCGTCGATCTGCTCGGTCACCCGCATCGTGCCGATTTCCGCGGCGATGGACGCGCCGATGCGTCCGGCCACCATCAGGCCCGCGATGACGGGACCGAGTTCACGCGTGACGGAGAGGACGACCACCGTGGCGACGGCGCTTTCGGCCGAGAAGCGCGCGAAGCCGGTATAGCTCTGCAGGGCGAGCACCATGCCGGTGAACAGGGCGGTGAGCCCCACGACCGGCAGCGAGAAATAGCCGATGTCGAGCATCTGGCGGAAGATGTGGCGGAAATAGAAGGGCGGGCGGAAGCAGTGCGACACGGCCCGCGCGCTGAACAGCGATATCTCGCCGAGCTGCTGGAGGAAACCGAGGAAGAACCGGCCGACGATCGCGAGCGGGTTGTTCATGCCGCAGGCTCGAAATAGCTGCGCGCGAAACGCTTGCCCAGGCGCGTCAGCACCTCGTAGCCGTTCGTGCCTGCGCGCTCGGCGACCTCGTCGACGGTCATGTTCGCGCCCAGCAGCTCGACCATCTGGCCCGGCCGCGCATCCGGTACGTTGGTGACGTCGATCGTGATGAGGTCCATGGATACTCGACCGAGGAACGGGGCCTGCGTCTGGCCGATATAGGCGGCCCCCCGATCGGAAAGCGAACGCAGCCATCCATCGGCGTAACCGCAGGCGATCGTTGCGACTTTCGTCGCGCGAGTCGCCTGCCAGGTGGCACCATAGCCAACGGTCTGGGGGTGGTCAATTTCGCGCACCTGCAGGATGCGCGCTTCAAGCCGCGCCACCGTGCGCACGGGATTTTCGAGCCCGGGCGTGGGATTGATGCCGTAGATCGCGCAGCCCGGCCGCGCCAGATCGAAATGGTAGTCCGCGCCGAGAAACACGCCCGATGAATTCGCGAAGCTCGCCTTCACGAGCGGAAACGCCGCGCGGATGCGCTTGAAACGGTCGAGCTGGACGCCGTTGAGCGGATTTTCGCGCTCTTCCGAGCTGACGAGATGGCTCATCACGTAGCGCAGGTCGAAGGCCGTGAGCGCGGACGGATCCGCGATCAGCGCTTCGGTTTCGAGCGGGCTGAGGCCGAGGCGCGACATGCCGGTATCGAAATGGACGACGGCTTTCAACTTCTCGCCGGCGGCGCGTGCCGAGGCCGCCCACAGCGCGATCTGGCCGGGATCGTTGAGGGCGGGCGTCAAGTCACGGCGGCGGAACAGCGGCGCTTCGTCGCTGCCAAGCCCGTCCAGCACGCAGACCATCGCGTCCTCGCCGACATAGTCGCGAAGTTCCAGCCCTTCGTTGAGGCGCGCGACGAAGAAATTGCGGCAACCGGCCCGATACAGCGCCCGGCCGACGGGCCCGGCGCCGAGACCGTAGCCGTCCGCCTTCACGATGCCGGCGCATGCGGCCGGCGCGACGCGCGCGGCGAGGCCGCGCCAGTTTTCGACGAGCGCGCCGAGATCGATGGTCAGCAGCGAGGCGGGCCGCGCGTCAGTCATGCATCTCGGGCAGATAGTCCGACGCGGCGAGATCCGAGAACTTGGTGAACTGGCCGTCGAAGCGCAGGCGCACCGTGCCGATGGGACCGTGACGCTGCTTGCCGAGGATGACTTCGGCGACGTTCATCACCTGCTCGCCGCGCTCCTGCCATTTCTGGTGCCGTTCGTTGAACTTGCTCTCGTCCTCGTCGGGACGGCGCGAGGGCTCGGCGCGGCTGTGATAATACTCTTCGCGATAGACGAACATGACGACGTCGGAGTCCTGTTCGATCGTGCCTGATTCGCGAAGGTCGGAGAGCTGCGGGCGCTTGTCTTCGCGCTGTTCGACCGCGCGCGAGAGCTGCGAGAGCGCCACGACCGGCACGTCGAGCTCCTTGGCCAGCGCCTTGAGGCCGCGGGTGATCGCCGAGATTTCCTGCACGCGGCCTTCGGCGCGCGCACCCGGCGGCGGGGCGAGGAGCTGGAGATAATCGATGACGATGAGGCCGAGCCCGTGCGTGCGCTTCAGGCGGCGCGAGCGGGTGCGCACGGCCGAGACCGACAAGGCCGGCGTGTCGTCGATATGCAGCGGCAGCGTCGCCAGGCGTTGCGCGGCTTCGACGAATTTCGGGAAATCCTCGCCGGCGACTTCGCCGCGGCGGATCTTGTCCGACGGGACTTCGACCTGCTCGGACAAGAGACGGTTGGCGAGCTGCTCGGCCGACATTTCGAGCGAGAAGAACGCGACGACGCCGCCTTCGGCGTCCGGGCTGTCCTTGTCGAGGCCTTCGAGCGTCGCGCGTTCCAGCCATTGCTGGCGGGAAAGGGCCGCGTTGAACGCGAGTTTGGTCGCGAGCGCGGTTTTGCCCATCGACGGGCGGCCGGCAAGGATGATCAGGTCCGACTTGTGGAGGCCGCCGAGCTTGTCGTCGAGATCGGTGAAGCCGGTCGTGACTCCCGTGACGGCACCGTCGCGCTTGAAGGCGAGTGTGGCCATGTCGATGGCCGCCGTCAGCGCCTTGTTGAATGTCTTGAATCCGCCTTCGGCCTGGCCCTTTTCGGCAAGGTCGAACAGCTTCTGTTCGGCCAGCTCGATCTTCGTGTTCGCGTCGCTGTCGACGTCGAAGGCGAAGGCCTCGTTGACGACGTCGGTGCCGATGTCGATCAGCTGGCGGCGCAGATAGAGGTCGAAGATGCGCTGCGCGTAATCCTGCGCGTTGATGATGGTGACGGCGGCGGCCTGCAGGCGCGCGAGATAGTCGGCACCGCCGATTTCCGCGAGTTCCCCGTCATGCTCGAAATAGTTCTTCAGCGTGGCCGCGTTCGCCTGCTGGCCCTTCTGGGCGAGCTTGCCGATCGCGTCGTAGATGCGCCCGTGGCGGCCGTCGGCGAAGTGCTCGGGCTGCAGCAGTTCGCTGACCTTTTCGAACGCGCGGTTGTTCGCGAGCAGGGCGGCGAGCAGCCCCATCTCGACTTCGAAATTGTGCGGCGGGATGCGCGGCGCCGGCTCGTCGGCCGAGCGGGCGGGGAACGGAGCGACGTTGCTGGGCAGGGAAGTTTCCATCGGGGTCGCGACCATAGGCGCGTCGTGTCGAGGGCCACAAACGAATTGCGACAGGACGACTCGATTTGGAAGTTATCCAGTGGATTGTGGGGACAATCCGCGCGCGCGGGCAAGGAACGAAAAACGGCGCGCGTCGGATGGACGCGCGCCGCTGATCGGCAAGATCGACGAAGAAGAGGAAGGAGAGGGGCTTACGCCTCTTCCTTCGCCTTCGTCTTGCGGGCCTTCTTGGCCGGCTTTTCGGCCGGGGCTTCTTCGGCGGCCGGCGCCGCTTCCGCAGCGGGGGCTTCTTCGGCCGGCGCCGTCAGTTCGGCCGGCGGAGCGGCTTCGGCCGTCGGCTTCGGGGCCTTGCCCTCGGCCTGCAGCTTCGCTTCTTCCGGCGACTGCGCGATGTTGACCGTGATGCCGATGGCGACTTCCGGATGGAGGGCGAGGCGGGTCTTGAACAGGCCGAGCGCCTTGATCGGCTGGTCGAGCAGCACCTGCGCGCGCGAGACGGTCACGCCCGCTTCGGTGACGGCGACGGCGACGTCGCGGCTCGAGACCGAGCCGTAGAGCATCCCGGTCTCGCCGGCCTGGCGGATGATGACGACCGAGAACTTGTCGCCCATCTTGTCGGCGACGGCCTGCGCGTCGGCGCGCTGCTTGAGGTTCTGGGCCTCGAGCTGGGCGCGCTGCTTCTCGAAGAACGCCATGTTCTCCTTCGTCGCGCGCATCGCCTTCTTCTGCGGCAGCAGGTAGTTGCGCGCGAAGCCGGGCTTCACCTTGACCACATCGCCCATCTGGCCGAGCGATTCGATCCGTTGCAGCAGAATAACGTCCATCTGGGACATGTCTTGTCTCCTTGACCTTGCCTAGTCCGAAATCGGGTTACGGGATCGGCGGCGTGCCCTTGGGGGCACGCGCCTTGTTGTTTGCGTAGGGTTCGATGAGACCGAGCACCGCGACGACCGCGAGGGGCCAGCCGAAAACGACGATGGCGCCATAGACCGCGCCCAGTGCCATGCCGCGCCACTGCAGGTTCTTGATCAGCGCGTGCACGACGCCGAGCCCCGCCACCGAATATATGGCGATGAAGATCACGATCATGTTGCGCGACGCGAAGCCCGCGAAACCCTCGACGAAGCTGCCGGCCGCGAAGATGGCGGTGAGGCCGACCAGCCATGCGGGCAGGTCGATGTCGGCCATCTGCGGCGACGGACGGCGGTTGACGCCGGCGCGGCGGACGAGCCATTGGCCGAGCATGCCGTTGACCGCCGTCATGACCAGCCACGAGACCGCGACGATTCCGGCGAAAAGCCGCGCGATCTGGGCGGCGAATTCTTCGAGGTTGGCGATCTCGAGGCCGGCGGGGCCGCGCAGACGGCGGAACGTCTCGACGATGAATGTCTCGAGCGCGCCTTCGAGGCCGCCCGGCCGGCCGGAGAACGCGATCGCGATGCCGGCGAAGAGTGCCGCGGCCAGGGCCAGAAGCGCCAGCAGGAGCCCGCCCGGCGGATACCATTCGATCCCGCCGGCGCTCGGGCGCCAGCGCAGCGCCTGGCGGACGACGAGCAGGACGGGCACGCAGTTCGCGACCGTGTAGATCGTCGCGAAGACGAACCCGCCGGCGACGAACGTGACGACGATCCCCGCAAGCGACGCGATCGCGGCCGCGCCCGTACCCATCCACAGCCCGGCCGCGAAAAGCGGCAGCTGCGCCAGGTAGGCGAGCAGGAAAGCGGCGGGCGAAGCGGTAAGAAGCGAAGCGTACACCAGTGCGCTCGCTGAACCCGCTACGACCGCGATCATCGCGAAGGTCGTCGGCATCTGCCGTCCTCTGTCGGGCTGCACGGGGCCGCTTCGTCGCGAAGCGGCCCCGTGCGGCTCGTTTACTTCAGCACGTAGGGCAGCAAGCCGAGGAAACGGGCGCGCTTGATGGCGCGCGCGAGTTCCCGCTGCTTGGGTGCCGAGACGGCCGTGATGCGCGCCGGGACGATCTTGCCGCGCTCCGAGACGAAACGCTGGAGCAGGCGGATGTCCTTGTAGTCGATCTTCGGCGCGTTCGGGCCGGAGAAGGGGCACGACTTGCGACGACGGAAGAACGGACGACGGCCGCCGAAGCCGCCGCCACCTTCACCGCGCTCGCCGCGCTCGCCGCGTTCGCCCGAGGAGCGTTCGTTCGAGGGATTTGCCATGGCTTACATCGCTCCTTCGGCTGCGGCCGGTTCGCCGGGTTCCGCGTCGCGGCGGCGGGGGCGGAAGTTGTCGCGGTCGCCGAAGCGGCCGCCTTCGCGATCGCCGCGGCCTTCGCGTTCGTCGCGCTTCTGCATCATCGCCGACGGGGCTTCGTCGATCGCTTCGACGCGCACGGTCAGGTGACGCAGGACGTCTTCGCTGAGACCCATCTGGCGTTCCATCTCGGTGATCGCCTTGGCGGGCGCATCGACGCACAGAAGGATGTAGTGGGCCTTGCGGTTCTTCTTGATGCGGAAGGTAAGCGAGCGCAGACCCCAATATTCGCGCTTCTTGACTTCGCCGCCCAAGCTCTTGAGCGTTTCGGTGAACTGGTCGGCAAGCGCGTCAACCTGGGCCTGAGCAAGGTCCTGACGCGCGATGAATACGTTCTCGTAGAACGCCATCGGCAGCTCCTCTCGGGTTTCGGACCCAAATCCCCGCGACGACCGAACGCCGCCGCAGGCCCGGGTCCAAGCCGCCATCTGTGCCCATCGGGGGCCGGGGAAGGCGGCAAGGAGAACGGACGGGATATGGCCCCGTCCGTCTTTGAAGGACGCGGGATATACACGGAAAGCACCGGCCCCGCAAGAGCCGGTCCGAAACGGGTTTTTCAGCTTCCGTGCTTGTGCATGTTGCCGGCCGGGGCGGGGGCCCGCAGGCCCTGGACCGCGACCGTCACCTCGACCTTGCCGGCCTTCTCGAAGGTCAGGGTTACCGGAAAGCTCTGGCCGGCCTTCAGCGGGGCTTTAAGGTCCAGCAGCATCAGATGCAACCCGCCGGGCTGCAGGACGGTGGGCGAGCCAGGCGAAACCTCGATCGCGTCGACGGGGCGCATCTGGGCGACATTTCCGACCATGATGTGGTTGTGCATTTCCGCCTTGGCGGCAACCGGTGTCGCGACCGACAGCAGACGGTCGGGCTGCGTGCCCATATTGTGGAGCGTCAGGTAGGCAGCACCGGTCTTCGATTCACCCGCGCTCGCCCGTGCCCACGCCGTTTCGACCTTGATCGGAGATTGCTGGGCGATGGCGGGAAGGGCCGTGGCGGCAAGCAGGAAAGCAGCAAGAATGACTCTATACATATTGCACCATTTCAATGGTTTACACAAACCAGTTCGCAAATCTATAGAAGTTCCGTGGAAACGCAATCCCGCATATCGTCGCACGCCCTCGGCTTGACTTGCGGCAGGGCGGCGGCTACGGGAGGCGCCTTCCCGAGAATTCGACAAGGTTTCCCACGCGATGCGCGCATTCACGTTTCCCGGCCAAGGCAGCCAGTCCCCCGGCATGGGCCGCGACCTCGCGGCCGCTTTTCCCGTCGCCCGTCAGGTGTTCGAGGAAGTGGACGAGGCCCTCGGCCAGAAGCTCTCGAAACTGATGTTCGAAGGTCCGGCCGACGAGCTGACCCTGACCGCCAACGCCCAACCCGCCCTGATGGCCGTCTCCATCGCCGTGATGCGGGTACTGGAGAGCGAGGCGAAGCTGGATCTCGGCAAGCATGTCGCATTCGTCGCCGGCCATTCGCTGGGCGAGTATTCGGCGCTTGCGGCGGCCGGCACGTTCGCGCTTGCCGACACCGCGCGCCTGCTGCGCAAGCGCGGCGAGGCGATGCAGAAGGCCGTTCCGGTCGGCACGGGCGCTATGGCGGCGCTGCTCGGGCTCGACCTTCCGGCAGCCGAGGAAGTCGCCGCCGCCGCGCGCAAGGCGCCGGACGGCAAGGAAGAAGTCTGCGAATGCGCCAACGACAACGCGCCCGGCCAGGTCGTCGTGTCGGGCCACACGGCCGCGGTCGAACGTGCGCTCGTCATCGCCAAGGAGAAGGGCGCCAAGCGCGCGATGCTGCTGCCCGTCAGCGCGCCGTTCCACTGCTCGCTGATGCAGCCGGCCGCGGACGTCATGCAGGAAGCGCTCGCGGGCGTGAAGATGGCGCCGCCGCGCGTGCCGCTGGTCGCCAACGTGACGGCATCGTCGGTTTCGGACGCGGGCGAGATCGCCAAGCTGCTCGTCCGCCAGGTCACCGGCCGCGTGCGCTGGCGCGAATGCGTTTCCTACATGAAGGCGCAGGGCGTCGCGCAGTGCTACGAACTGGGCGCCGGCAAGGTGCTGTCGGGTCTCGCCAAGCGCATCGAGCCGGACGTGACGGGCATCGCCCTCAACGGCCCTGCCGATATCGAAGCCTTCGCCAAGACGCTCTAGGGGAGTTGCGCCACATGTTCAGTCTCGAAGGCAAGTGCGCGCTGGTCACCGGCGCGTCCGGCGGCATCGGCGGCGCGATCGCGCAGGCGCTCGCGGCGGCGGGCGCGAAGGTCGCGCTGTCCGGCACGCGTGTCGAACCGCTCGAAGCGCTGAAGGCCAAGATTGGCGAACGCGCGGTCGTCTGCCCCGGCGATCTGGGCGACGCGGCCGCGACCGAAAAGCTCTTCAAGGATGCCGAAGTGGCACTCGGGCAGGTCGACATTCTCGTCAACAATGCCGGTCTCACGCGCGACGGCCTTGCCATGCGCATGAAGGACGACGACTGGCAGAAGGTCATCGACGTCAACCTTTCGGCCGGCTTCCGGCTCTCCCGGGCGGCGTTGCGCGGCATGATGAAGCGCAAATGGGGCCGCATCGTCGGCATCACGTCGATCGTCGGCGTCACCGGCAATCCGGGGCAGGCGAACTACGCCGCCGCCAAGGCCGGCATGATCGGCATGTCGAAGGCGCTGGCCCAGGAAGTGGCTTCGCGCGGCATCACAGTCAATTGCGTGGCGCCCGGCTTCATCGTTTCGCCGATGACTGACGCGCTCAACGACGAACAGAAGACGCGCCTGCTTGGCGGTATCCCGCTCGGCCGCATGGGCACGTCCGACGAGATTGCCGCCGCCGTCGTCTATCTCGCGAGCGAGCAGGCCGGCTACGTCACCGGCCAGACGCTGCACGTCAATGGCGGCATGGCGATGATTTGAAGCCGGCGACAGCCTGCAAGCGGTTGATCGAAAACCGTTTCGCGGGCTAGTCAACGGACCAAATTCCGTGTTACCAAACCGCGACTTATGCCATCGACTCCGACTTGACCCGCGCAACGGGAAATCGGAGCTTCAGAGGGTGACGGCCGGCCGGACAGCAGTCCGCACCGGTCCGCCACCGAGCCGAACGAGAGGAATAAAATGAGCGACATCGCCGAACGCGTGAAGAAGATCGTCGTCGAGCATCTGGGCGTCGAAGACGCCAAGGTCACCGAGAATGCCAGCTTCGTCGACGATCTGGGCGCGGACAGCCTCGACACGGTCGAGCTCGTCATGGCGTTCGAAGAGGAATTCGGCATCGAAATTCCCGACGACGCCGCCGAGAAGATCTCGACCGTGAAGGACGCGATCGAGTTCATCGGCAAGGCCAAGGCCTAGGTCCACGGTTTCCGGAGTTCATTCGATGCGCCGTGTCGTCGTAACGGGCCTCGGTCTGGTCACTCCGCTTGGCTGCG
The DNA here is from genome assembly GCA_044224405.1 of Tagaea sp. Taxonomy (GTDB): domain Bacteria; phylum Pseudomonadota; class Alphaproteobacteria; order CACIAM-22H2; family CACIAM-22H2; genus Tagaea. The sequence goes on from JBGAKN010000003.1 coordinate 29,504, forward strand.
GGGTCGAGAACACCTGGAAGCGCCTCATCGCCGGTGAATCCGGCCTGAGCGGCATCCAGGCGTTCGACGTCTCCGACCTGCCTTGCAAGGTGGCCGCGAGCGTGCCGCGCGGCGACACCGCATCGGGGAATTTCAATCCCGACGACTGGGTCCCGCCCAAGGACCAGAAGAAGATGGACGAGTTCATCATCTTCGCCCTGGCGGCGGCCCAGCAGGCGGTCGAGGATTCCGGATGGAAGCCGACCGACGAGGAAGGCCAGGACCGCACCGGCGTCATGATCGGCTCGGGCATCGGTGGCCTGCAGACGATCTACGACGGCTCGATCACGCTGAAGGAACGCGGGCCCCGGCGCATCTCGCCGTTCTTCATCCCGGCTGCGCTCATCAACCTCGCGTCGGGCCATCTCTCGATCAAGTACGGCTTCCGCGGGCCGAACCATTCGGCCGTCACGGCCTGCGCCACCGGCGCGCATGCGATCGGCGACGCTGGCCGTCTCATCATGCTCGGCGATGCCGACGTCATGGTGGCGGGTGGCGCGGAAGCCGCGATCTGCCGACTGGGCATCGCGGGCTTTGCCGCCGCCCGCGCGCTTTCCACGGGCTATAACGACGATCCCACACGCGCCTCGCGCCCGTGGGACAAGGGCCGCGACGGCTTCGTCATGGGTGAAGGCTCGGGCGTCGTCGTGCTCGAAGAGTACGAACATGCCAAAAAGCGCGGCGCGAAGATCTATGCCGAACTCACGGGCTACGGCCTTTCGGGCGACGCACACCACATCACGGCGCCGTCGGAAGACGGCAGCGGCGGGTTCCGCGCCATGACCGGCGCGCTGCGCAACGCCAAGCGCAACCGCGAGGATATCGACTACATCAACGCGCACGGCACCTCGACACCGCTGGGCGACGAGATCGAACTGGGCGCGGTGAAGCGCCTGTTCGGCGATCACGCGTACAAGCTGTCGATGTCCTCGACCAAGTCGGCGATCGGGCATCTGTTGGGCGCTGCCGGTGGCGTCGAGGCGATCTTCTCGATCCTCGCGATCCGCGATCAGGTGGCGCCGCCCACGCGCAACCTCGAGAATCCTTCCGACGGCTGCGACATCGACCTCGTGCCGATCCATGCCAAGCAGCGCAAGATCAAGCACGCGCTGTCCAATTCCTTCGGCTTCGGCGGCACCAACGCGGCCGTGATCTTCTCCAAGCTCGACTGACGGTCGCGCCGTTGCGGCGGACCCTCGCTCTCCTGGCCGCCTTGCTCCTGCTCGCGGGCGGTGCGGGTACATGGCACCTGTGGACTCTCTATACAGGGCCGGGGCCGGCTGCGGCACCGATCCAGCTTGTCGTGCCGCGCGGCGGGGATGACATCGCGGGGTTTCTTGCCGCGCGCGGCGTCATAGCCAGCCCGCTCGCCTTTTCGGCTGGAACCCGCTTCGACGGATTGGCCGGGCGTTTGCGGGCCGGCGAATACCTGTTCGCTGCCGGCATGTCGGCGCGCGCGGTCGGTGAACTGCTCGCCAGCGGGAAGACCGTCCAGCGCCGCGTCACCTTCGCGGAAGGCCTGACGGTCACGCAGATCGTGGCACTGCTGCGAAATGCCGAGGGTATGGAAGGCGAAATTGCGCCAATGCCGGCCGAAGGCAGCCTGCTGCCGGAAACCTATTTCTACAGCTGGGGCGACACACGCTTGCGCATGATCGAGCGGGCGCAGCGCGCGATGCGCGATGCTCTTGCCGAACTCTGGGCGAAGCGTGCACCGGGCCTTCCGTTCGCGGACCCGCAGGAAGCGCTCGTGCTTGCCTCGATCGTCGAGAAAGAGACGTCGCATGCCGACGAACGCGCCCGCGTCGCCGGTGTCTTCATCAACCGGATGCGCCAGCGCATGCGGCTTCAGGCCGATCCGACGGTCGCCTACGGGATCGATCCTTCGGGTCCGCTCGGCAGGCCTCTGAGCCGCGCAGACCTCGAAACACGGCATCAATGGAATACATATGTATTGGATGGCTTGCCACCGACGCCAATTGCCAATCCCGGCCGCGCTTCGATCGAAGCAGTGCTCGATCCGCAGAAGTCAGACGATGTATATTTTGTGTCAGATGGCGACGGGCGGCATCTGTTCGCCCGCACGCTCGCCGAGCACAACCGGAACGTCGCGCGCCTGCGGGAAATCGAGAGGGCGCGCGGCACGAGGAACTGACGCATGCGTACGCGCGTGAAGATCTGTTGTATCGCTTCGCCCGAAGAAGCACAGATGGCAATCCGTCATGGCGCAGACGCGCTCGGACTTGTCGGCCCGATGCCAAGCGGACCGGGCGTCATCGATCTCGACATGATCGCGCGGATCGCGCGCGCGATTCCACCGCCGGTCGCAAGTTTCCTTCTTTCGAGCGAAACGAGCGCAGCGGGCCTGATCGCGCAGGCACGCCACTGCCGGCCGACGGCATTGCAGATCGTCGATGCAGTCGACGGACCGGCCGCCTATATCGAGATCCGGCGCGCATGTCCGGGGCTGAAAATCGTCCAGGTCATCCATGTCACGGGGCCGGAGAGCCTTTCCGAAGCGCGCGCCATCGCAATACATGTCGACGCGATCCTGCTCGACAGCGGCAATCCCAATCTCGCGATCAAGGAACTCGGCGGCACGGGCCGCGTGCATGACTGGACGATGAGCGCCTCGATCGTGAAGTCGGTTCCGGTTCCGGTGTTTCTGGCGGGAGGACTGGCGGCCGGCAACATCGCACGCGCGATCGCCGACGTCCGGCCGTACGGCCTCGACCTGTGTTCCAGCATGCGAAGCAACGGCACGCTCGACGAACCTAAGCTCGCCGAATTCATGCAGGCCGTGCGCGCCGCCTAGCCCTTTCGCGGCAGTCGGGCGAGCAGTGGATCGAGCAGGCCGGCCGGCAGGGCCGAGATCACGCGGACGGCCGCATAGAGCGGCCACGGGAACGCGATGCGTGCCCGGTTCCGCGCCAGTCCATCGAGCATGATCCGGGCGGCGCGCGGCGCCGGCATCAGGAATGGCATGGGGAAATCGTTGTGCGCGGTCATCCGCGTCGTGACGTAGCCGGGGCAGATCACGTTGATCTTGATGCCGCGTGCGCGCCAATCCGCCCGCAGCGCTTCGCCCCAGACGCGAACGGCGGCCTTGCTGGCGCAATAGGCGGGTGCACCCGGCAGGCCGCGAAAGCCGGCAAGGGACGAGACGATCGCGATCTGCCCGTTGCCGCGTGCCGCCATCACGCCAAGCCCGGCCTGAACGGTATTGACGACGCCATCCACATTGACCGCGAAGATCGCCCGGGTCTGTTCGCCGCCTTCTGGGCCGCCCTGCGTTCCGGCCGAAACGCCGGCATTGGCGATGACGAGATCCAGCGGTCGGCGGGTCTCGATGCCGGCGACGAAATCGGCCATCGCCGCCGGGTCGCGCACGTCGACGATGCCGGTTTCGACTTCCGCACCCTGCAGGCGGCAGGCTTCCGCGACCCCCGAAAGCCGCCCGGCGTCGCGGCCCGTCAGCGCAAGGAAAACCCCCGGCCGGGCGAGTGCGCGCGCCATGGCCTCGCCAAGGCCGGAAGACCCGCCGGTGATCAGGATGCTGCGCCAGTGCCACATGCCGTTGTTCCCTTTGCGGAGGCCTGTATAACTCTTTCCAGCCCAATTTCGCGATTCGCCCGTTTCGGAGACGCCGCTTGACCATAGCCAGCATGACCGGATTTGCGCGGGCCAGTGCCGAGGCGCTCGGCCGGACGGCGACCTGGGAGGCGCGTTCGGTCAACGGCCGCGGGCTGGACGTGCGGCTGCGCACGCCGCCCGGTTTCGACCGGCTTGAAAGCGAGATCCGCGCGCGCACGGCCAAGCGGTTCGACCGCGGCAATGTCTCGCTGAACCTGACGCTCGAGACGCCCGTTTCCGCGCCGCGTCTCCAGATCAACCGGGCGGCACTTGATCAGGTCGTCGGCCTGATCGGCGAGCTATCGAGCCGCCTTGATGCCGCAGCGCCGCGTCTCGACGGCCTGCTGGGCGTGCGCGGCGTGATCGAGACGGTCGCCGAGACCCCGCTGGCGGAGGCCGAACAGGCGCAGATCGACGCCGCGATCCTGCGCTCTCTCGACGAGGTGCTCGGCGGGCTGGCCGGCGCGCGCCGCAACGAGGGCAAAGCCTTGCTGGCGATCCTCGATGCGACCCTCACGGAAATCGCGACATTGACGGACGAGGCGGCCGCCAACGCGGCCACGCAGCCCGCCGCCATCAAGGCGCGGCTGACCGCGCAGATCGCCGACCTGCTCGGCAGCCAGAACGCGATCGCGCCCGAGCGGCTGGCCCACGAAACGGCCTTGCTTGCCGTGAAGGCCGACGTTCGCGAGGAACTCGACCGGCTGCGCGCGCATATCGGCCAGGCCCGCGAACTTTTCGCCAAAGGCGGTGCCATCGGCCGCAAGCTCGACTTCCTCAGCCAGGAATTCAACCGCGAAGCCAATACGCTCTGCTCGAAATCCTCGGACATCGCATTGACGCGCATCGGTCTCGCGCTCAAGACGGCGATCGACCGCCTGCGCGAGCAGGCGGCTAACGTGGAGTGACGGACGTGGATCCGGACATCAATCGTCGCGGCGTGATGCTCGTGCTGTCGTCGCCCTCGGGCGCCGGCAAGACGTCGATCAGCCGTGAACTCCTGCGACGCGAACCGTCGCTGAGCATGTCGGTCTCGGCGACGACACGCCCCAAACGGCCCGGCGAAACCGACGGGCGGGACTATTACTTCGTCGATCCGACCGAGTTCGGACTGATGACCAATCGCGGGGAATTCCTCGAGCACGCGAAGGTCTTCGGTAACTATTACGGGACGCCGCGCAAGTTCGTCGAAGCCAAGCTTTCGCAGGGGCTCGACGTGCTGTTCGACATCGACTGGCAGGGAACCCAGCAGCTGCGTGACACCGCGCGCAGCGACGTTGTTTCCGTCTTCATCCTGCCGCCGTCGACGGGGGAACTGGAGCGCCGGCTGAACGCCCGCGCGCAGGATCCGGCCCATGTCGTCTCGCAGCGCATGAGCCAGGCCTCGAACGAGATGAGCCACTGGCCGGAATACGACTACATCATCGTCAATCGCGATCTCGACGCGTCGGTCGCCAAGGTGCAGGCGATCCTGTCGGCCGAACGCACGCGGCGCGAACGCCAGATCGGTCTCGGCGATTTCGTCAGGCGCCTGCGCGACGGGCGCTGACGGCGCGCGCGAGCGCGCAGAATTCCGGGATCGAAAGCGTTTCGGCCCGGCGGGTTGGGTCGATGCCCGCGTCGGTGCACAGCGCCTCGGCATCGTGGCCGAGCGATTTGAGGGATTGGCGCAGCATCTTGCGTCGTTTGCCGAAGGCCGCCGCCGTCACGCGCTCCAGCACGTGCGGATCGGCCGGGGCCAGAGGTGCAGCGCGCGGACGAAGCTCGACCACGGCCGAGACGACCGCAGGCGGCGGCGAGAAGGCGCCGGGTGCGATGTCGAACAGGCGGCGAGCGGTCCAGTGCCACTGCGTGGCGACGGCAAGCCGGCCATAGGCGTCACCGTCGGGCGGGGCCACGAGTCGCTCGACGACCTCTTTCTGCAGCATGACGACGATGCATTCGAAAGCGTCGGGGCGCGCTAGCCAACCGAGCAGCATCGGCGTGCCGACGTTATAGGGAAGGTTCGCCACGATCCGGCGCGGCGGCGTGCCGAGCGAGGCGGCGTCGATCGCCATCGCGTCGCCTTCGACGACCTCCAGCCGCCCGGGATAGAACGCGGCGATTTCGGCAAGCGCGGGCAGGGCTCGCGCGTCGCGTTCGATGGCGACGACTTTCGCGGCACCTTCGGCGAGCAGGCCGCGCGTCAGGCCGCCTGGTCCCGGACCGACCTCGATCGTCGTTCCGGCGGAAAGGTCGCCTGCCGCGCGCGCGATGCGCCGGGTGAGATTGAGATCGAAAAGGAAATGCTGGCCCAGCGACTTCTTCGCGGCCAGACCGTGCCGCCGGACGATTTCGGAAAGCGGCGGAAGGCCGTCGGCCTGCGCCGTCACGCGCGGATGTCGACGACCGCGACGCGCCGGAGGTCGCGCAGATAGCGGCGCGCCGCGGTATCGAGCCGCTGGCGGATCAGGTTGTCCTCGATGTCCGAGGCGGTCGGCAGGTTGGATTGCGGCTCGGTCCGTACGCAGACCATCGCCATGCCGAAACCGCCGTCGGTCGGCGCGAGTTCGCTCGTCTCGTTGACCTTTAGCGGCCGGATCCGGTCGCGCGTCGCTGCCGCGAGATCGCCGATGCGCACGTCCGACACGCGGACCGGCGGCGGGATCTTCATCTCGTCAGCGACGCGGTCGAGATCCGCGCAGCCGAGAACCGTCTCGCGTACGGTCTCGGCCAGCGACTGGACGCTGGCGCGATCGGCCTCCGCCGCGTTGGGCGGGACTGGAAACACGATCTGCGCGATGTCGACCCGCGCGTCGTCGGGCGATGCGGGCGCAAGCACGCGCTTGTCGCGCATGGCATAGAGGTAGAAGCCGGAAGGGACTCGGATCGGCGGCGTCATCTGGCCCACGTCGATCCTCGCGAGCACATCCTCGATCTCGGGATCGAATTGGCCGCGCTGGACCCAGCCGATATCGCCGCCTTCGGCGGCGGACGCCGATTGCGAGAACTGCTGGGCGGCGACGAAATAGGGAATGGCACCCGTCTTGAGCCGGCCGACGATCTCGTCGATCGTCCGGCGGATATCGTCTTCCTGCTCCGGGTTGTCGACCGCGAAAAAGATTTCCGACAGCTGGTACTCGGTGACCGGGTCGCCATGCGTGTATCGGTCGAGCACCTCGTTCACTTCTTCGCGGCTGACCTCGACCTGCGAGCGCAGCCGGCCGCCGATAAGGCGTTGCCATGCCATCGCGGCCTCGATCTGCTTGTCCATAGCGCCGCGTGGCACTCCGGCGCGACGGAATATCTGGTCGAGCCCGCCAGGCGGGAGGTTGTTCGAGCTTTCGATACGCTTGATCGATTCGTCGATCTCGCTGCGGGGGATCGTCAGGCCGAGGCGCTTGGCTTCCTGCAGCTGGATCCGCTCGTCGATGAGCTGGCGCAGGATCTGCGGCCGCATGCGTGCCCGGCTATCCGGTGTGTCGGGCGCCCCTGTCGAGATAAGTTGCAGGCTTGTCCGGCCGTCGATATCGAAATTCGAGACGATGTCGTCGTTCACGACGGCGACGATGCGCTGTTCCTGCGCGCCCGCCGGGTGGCAGAGCGCGACCAGGGACAGGGCGAGGGCGAATCGGCGGAGGGTCGCGGAGAGGGTCATCTTGGTCCGGTTTATAGGGGGATTGCCCGGGGCGTGCAATTCGCCGCCCCTCAGCCGTCCTCAAGGTGCAGCAGCATTGCGATTCCCAGCATCGTCGAGACGACCGCCGGCGTCCATGCGGCAAGGGCTACCGGAATCGTCGCGCTCTGGCCGAGGGCGCCGACGAGGCTGGATGCGAAGAACAGCACGAACCCTACTGCCACGCCCGAAACGATCAGCAATCCGGTGCCGCCGCGGCGGTGCGGTCGCAGCGAAAACGTCGCGGCGATGAGGACCATCGCGGCCAGCAGGATCGGCGTGGCGACGAGCTGGTGCCAATGCAGGCGGTGGCGTGTCGCGGAAAAGCCGGCCGCTTCCAGCATGCGGATGAAGCCCGGAAGCTCCCAGAACGAGATCGTCAATGGCGATGCGAACGAGTCCTGGATCTGTTCGGCCGTCATCGACGTGGGAATGCGGTAACTCTGTTCGAAACGCGCCGGCCGTTCGGGCGCGGTCAGCCAGGCATCGCTGACGACCCAGTTGCCGGCGTCGAGACGGGCGCTGGCCGCATCGACACGGCTCACGAACTTGTCCTGCCCTTCGAAGTTCAAGATGATCACGTCGAAGAGCTGCATTTCCTGCGACGACACCCGGCGCGCGTAGACCACCGAATTCCCGTTCGGGTCGATCTGCCGCAGCCAGAAGCCGGAGTTCGAGACGGAGAGCAGGCTCGACCCGCCGCGCATCAGCTGGGCCTCGAGGCGCTCGAACTGCCCGTAGAGAACGGCGCCTGCGGGATTGATGACCGTGACCTTGAACACGCCGAACAGGACTGCGAAACCGATCACCGGCAGTAGAAACTGCCAGACCGAAACGCCGGCGGCCCGCGCGACCGTCAACTCGTTCGTGCGCGTCAGCCGCCAGAACGTGATCATGGCCGCAAAAAGGACCACGAAGGGGGCGAGTTCCTCGGCCATCTGCGGGAGCTTGAACAGCGCCATGCGCAGGACGATCTGCGAGGAAAGATCCGGCCGCCCGGCCGCCCGGCGAAGAAGTTCGATGACATCGAACATGTAGACGATCGCCAGGAACATCGCGAAGAACGCGACCAGCGCCACCGCGAACTGGCGGCCGATATAGCCAAGGAGCGTGCCGGAGAGTCGCATGCCGGTCAGGCCGCTTCGGGAAACGGATCGTCGGCGCGGCGCCGGCGACGCAGCGTGCCGCCGGCGAGCGCCCATGCCGACAACGCCATCAAGGCGAGCGGGACGGCATAGAGGAAGGGGATCGCCGCGCTGGTGCGTGCCGCGAAATTGGGCAGCGTGATCGAGAGGGCCTCGACGCCGAGACCGCAGGCGGCCGCGAACAGCAGACGCTGCCCGAGACCACGCCGGTTGAAATCGCCCGGAAGGAGGCACGCAAGCCCGACCAGCACGAGCGTCAGCGCGTATAGCGGGCTCGCCAGGCGCGTGTGCCCTTCGGCAATCAGGCGCGGCGCGAATTGCCGGTCATTCGATTCCGAGAGATCGGGCCAGAGAAGCTCGTCGATGTAACGTTCACCCGGTTCGCGCCAGCGGAACTCGCGCGTGGTCGCGGTCTGGCCGATCTCGACCGAATAGCGGTCGAAATAGAGCAGCGAGAGCTTGCCCGCCGCACGGTCGACCTGCTGGCGGTTGCCGTTCAGCAGGATCACGCGCGGGCCGCCGTCGGTCATCGCGAGCGTGCCGCGCTCGGCAAGCAGTGTGATCGGATTGGCCGGGTCGCGCGAATCCTGGACGAGAATTCCGCGCAAATCGCCGTTGGTCTCGCGCGCGCGCACGTAGACCGTCAGGTTGACGCCGATATTGGTGAAGGCGCCTTCCTGCAGCAGCAGGCCGGAATAGTCCGAGCGGACGTCCGAATGCAGCTCCTTGAACTGCCCGAATGAAAGCGGCACGAGATAGAGAGAAAGCAGGTAGCCGAAGAGCGTCGCCGCGAGCCCGAGAAGCAGGGCAGGGCGTGCCAATTGGCCCGGCCCGAAGCCGACGGCGCGCATCACGACGAGCTCGCTGTCGACCGTCAGGCGGTTGTAGACGAACATCGTCGAGACGAACAACGCGATGGGCGTCACCAGCGACAGGAAATTCGGCATCAGAAGGATGGTCAGGAAGAAGAACGCGCCGAGCCCGAGCCCCCGATTCACGATGAGCTCGATGAATCGCAGCGACTGGGTCAGCCAGATCGCCAGCGTCAGGGTCACGAGCACGAACAGCGTCGTGACCAGCACCTGCTTGAGGATGTAGACGGTGATTCGGTTCATGGCACTCCCGGCATTATACGGGAGGGGGGCGTTCTTCGCAGCCGTTTGATTTTGCAATGCAATATCCGGAACATTGCGCGAACTGCGTGCCGCGGACTTTTCTTTCAATAAGGAATCTCTATTGTACGCTCCGCTCGTGTCGCGGCACGCCCGAGGCCCCGGAACCGCATTGCGTCAGGCGCCGATAGTCCCAAGGAAAATCAAAATGAAAATCGCGTTCTTGAAGCCCGAACCTCCTGCCAGCGGAGCCTATGTCGTCGGCGTACTCGAAGACCGGAAGATGACTCCTGCGGCGGCAGCGCTCGACAAGAAGACAGGCGGCGTCGTCACGCGCGCGATGGCATCGACCCGCTTCAAGGGCAAGAAAGACGAGTTCCTCGACATCGTGGCGCCCAAGGGCGTGCCGTTCGGACGGATCGTGCTGGCAGGCCTCGGCAAGCTCGACAAGCTCGACAAGACCGGTGCGGAAGCGGCCGGCGGCAAGCTGGTGGCGCACCTCAATCACGTCGGCGAGACGCTTGCGACCGTCTCGGTCGAGCAGATCCCGGGCGCCTCGCTCAACCCCGCAGACATGGCCGCCCACATGGCGCTGGGTGCCAAGCTGCGCGCCTATCGTTTCGACAAGTACAAGACGCGCGAGAAGGAAGACGCCAAGCCGACGCTGAAGGCGCTAAACATCCTCGTCACCGACGTGGCGGCCGCGCGCAAGGTGCACGGCCCCCTCGACCGCGTGGCCGACGCGGTCATGTTCGCGCGCGACCTCGTCTCCGAGCCGCCGAACGTCCTTTATCCGGAAAGCCTCGCCGAACGCTGCAAGCGCCTGACCGCCTTCGGCGTGAAGGTCGAGATCTTCGACGAGAAGCAGCTTGAGAAGATGGGCGCGGGCGCGCTGCTCGGCGTGGGCATGGGGTCCGCTCGGCCTTCGCGCATGGTCGTGATGCAATACAACGGCGCGCCCAAGGCCAAGGACAAGCGCCCGGTCGCGTTCGTCGGCAAGGGCGTGACCTTCGATACGGGCGGCATCTCGATCAAGCCGTCCGCCGGCATGGAAGACATGAAGTGGGACATGGCCGGCTCGGCCGCCGTCATCGGCACGATCGAAGCGCTTGCCGCGCGCCATGCCAAGGTCAATGCCATCGGCGCAGTTGGCCTGGTCGAGAACATGCCCTCGGGCAACGCGCAGAGGCCGTCGGACATCGTCAAGTCGATGTCGGGCAAGACCATCGAGGTCCTTAACACCGATGCCGAAGGCCGTCTCGTGCTGGCCGACGTGCTCTGGTACGTGCAGGACCGCTTCAAGCCCAAGGCGATGTTCGATCTCGCCACGCTGACGGGGGCCGTGATCATCGCGCTCGGCCACGAATTCGCGGGCATCATGGGCAACAACGACGATCTCGCGAAGAAACTCATCGCCGCCGGAACAGCGACGGGCGAGAAAGTCTGGCAATTGCCGCTGGGCGAAGCCTACGACCGCGACATCGACAGCCCCGCCGCGGACGTGAAGAACATCGCCGCCGGACGCGGTGCCGGCTCGATCATCGGCGGCCAGTTCCTCGCGCGCTTCGTCAACGACGTGCCGTGGGTCCATATCGACATCGCCGGCATGGCGTGGAGCGGCAAGGACACGGCGACGTGCCCGAAGGGCGCCACGGCCTTCGGCGTGCGCCTGCTCGACCGCCTCGTCTCGGACAATTTCGAGGACGCGTGACGGAGATCCGCTTCTACCACCTGCGCAGTTCGACGCTCGAAACCGCCTTGCCGAAAATCCTCGAGAAGGCGGTCGGGCAGGGACATCGCGCGGTGGTGGTCGCGGGAAGCACGGAACGCGCGGCCTCGGTCGATGCCACGCTGTGGACCTACGAGGAACGCTCGTTCCTGCCGCACGGCATGGCGCCGGCCAACGGCAACGATCCGTTCGCTGCGGACCAGCCGATCTGGATCACGACCCGTATCGAGAATCCGAATGGGGCGGGCCTGCTGGTCCTGCTCGACGGGCAGACGGTCGACAGTCCGGACGATTGGAAGCTCGTGTGCGAGGTATTCGACGGCAACGATGAGGAAGCGGTCGCGGCTGCGCGGGAGCGCTGGAAAGCCCTGAAGGCGCAAGGCCATGCACTGACCTACTGGCGGCAGGGCGACAAGGGCGGCTGGGAAAAAGCCGGCTGAACCGGGCCGGGTTGCCATAAGCGGCGCACACCGTTATAAGCCCGGCCGACTTCGTTCCCCGGACCACCCAGACCAGAGAGCAGTTTCCTATGGCCATCGAGCGCACTTTTTCCATCATCAAGCCGGACGCCACGCGCCGCAACCTGACGGGCGCGATCAACGCGCTGATCGAGAAGTCGGGCCTGCGCATCGTCGCGCAGAAGCGCATCCACATGACGACGGCCCAGGCCGAGACGTTCTACGGCGTGCACAAGGCGCGTCCGTTTTTCGGCTCGCTGGTCGCGTTCATGACGTCGGGCCCCGTCGTCGTGCAGGTTCTTGAAGGCGAGAATGCCGTCGCGAAGTACCGCGAGGTCATGGGCGCCACGAACCCGGCCAATGCCGCCCCCGGTACGATCCGCAAGGAATTCGCGGAATCGATCGAGGCGAATTCGGCCCACGGTTCGGACAGCCTCGAGAACGCGGCGACCGAAGTCGCGTTCTTCTTCTCGGGTCTCGAAATCGTCGGCTGACGCCGGCGGATCGCCAAAGAGAAAGGGCCGCACCGGAAAGCCGGTGCGGCCCTTTTCCGTTCTAGACGCGCGGCCCGATCAGCCGTGCGGAACCATGAACACGTACATCAGAACGAGGATCAGGATGGTGCCGCCGCCGACCCACTTGGCCAGACGGTTGAAGTCCGCCCAGGTGTCCAGGTTCTGGGTCATGTCGTAGTTGAATTCGGTGTCGATCTTGCTTTGCGGTCCGCCGGCCATGGAATCCTCCGAAATTTGAATGAAGAATAGGGGAAACTGCCCCGATTTCAAAGTGCCGGATTGAGAAGGAGCGGGACAGGCGTCCCGGCGTCGGCCACTAGGACGCGCTCGCCCTCGACACGCGCCCGCCCGCTCGCCACGAGACGCAAGGCTGCCGGATACAGCTTGTGCTCCGCTGCCAGCACGCGGGCCGACAGGCGTTCCTCATCGTCGCCCGGCAGGACCGGAACCGCGGCCTGGCCGATGATGGGCCCGACATCCATTTTCGAGCGCACGAAATGCACCGTGCAGCCCGTGATGCGCACGCCCTCGGCCAGCGCGCGCGCGTGCGTGTCGAGACCGGGGAACGACGGCAGCAACGAGGGGTGGATATTGATCATCCGGTCGCGCCAGGCATCGACGAAGCCCGCGGTCAGCAGCCGCATGAAACCCGCAAGGCAGACGAACTCGATCCCGGCATCGCGCAGCGTCCGGTCGACGACCTGCTCGAACGCATCGCGCCCCTTGTGGCCGCGATGATCGACCGTCGCGGTCGCAATGCCCGCCTCGCGCGCGATCGCGAGGCCGCCGGCATCCGGGACATTGGACAGGACGAGCGCGATCTCCGCCGGGAAATCGGCCGGGCGGGCGGCATCGACCAGGGCGCGCAGGTTGCTGCCGCGACCCGAGATCAGGACGCCGACGCGCAATCGCGCCACGTTCAGATTTTCCAGCCGTCGAGGTTGTCGACGACGCAGCCCGGTGCGTCGGGCGACGGGCGCGCGACGACAACGCCGATCTCGTACGGCGTTTCGCCGGCATCGCGCAGCATGCCCATCGCGGCATTCTTGTGCGCCGCCGGCACGACGATGACCATGCCGATGCCGCAGTTGAACACGCGGACCATTTCGGCGCGCGCGACCTGCCCGACCTTGCCGAGCCAGGCGAAAACCGGCGGCAGCGGCCACTTGGCCGCATCGATGCGGACCTGCATCGCGTCGGGAATCACGCGCGGCACGTTCTCGACGAGACCGCCGCCGGTTATGTGCGCCATCGCATTGGCGAGGCCCGCGCGCGCAAGGGCGAGGCAGCTCTTCACGTAGATGCGCGTCGGCGCGAGCAGGGCCGCGGCGAGCGATTTTTCGGGCGCGAAGGGAGCGGGCACCTGCCACGAAAGTTCGGCCGTGTGCACGACGCGACGCACAAGCGAAAAGCCATTCGAGTGGACACCGGATGACGCGAGGCCAATCACGACGTCGCCCACGGCGACCTTGCTGCCGTCGATGCCCGTTCCGCGTTCAAGCGCGCCGACCGAGAAGCCGGCGAGGTCGTAATCACCGGCGGCGTACATGCCGGGCATTTCAGCGGTCTCGCCGCCGACGAGAGCGCAGCCGGCGATGCGGCAGCCTTCGGCGATACCGGCGACGATAGATTTTGCCGCCGTGACGTCGAGTTTGCCGGTCGCGAAATAATCGAGGAAGAACAGCGGCTCAGCGCCCTGGACGACGAGGTCGTTCACGCACATGGCGACGAGGTCGATCCCGACCGTCTCGTGGCGGCCGGATTCGATCGCGATCTTCAGCTTGGTGCCAACGCCGTCGGTCGTGGCGACGAGGATCGGGTCCTTGAACCCGGCCGCCTTGAGGTCGAACAACGCGCCGAACCCGCCAAGACCGGCGTCCGAACCGGTGCGCCGGGTCGATTTGGCCATCGGCTTGATCGCCTCGACCAGGGCTTCGCCCGCGTCGATATCCACTCCGGCTTCGGCGTAACGGTTCGTGCTCATTGGCGCCCCTTTGCCGGATTGGCTATAACGGATGTCCAGCCCCCGGCGACGGGCGGAAAATAAAGGATTCGGAACGGTTTGCAATGGCGCTTCGGGCGTTGGTTCTGGGATTTTTGGCGTTCGTTGCGGCCGGCACCGCGGCCCTTGCGCAAGTTGCGCAATCCGGGCCCGTCGATCCGTTTGCCGTGCGCAACGTCGAAGTCGACCGGAACGCCCCCACGGCCGCCCAGGCCCGCGAGCAGGCCATCGCGGAAGGCCAGCGGCTGGCCTGGCGCCGGCTGGTCGAGCGCCTTGTCCCTGCCGATGCACGCGGTTCGCTCGGGAACATGCCGCAGACCGAAATCGTCCCGCTGATCGACAGTTTCGAGGTCGAGACCGAACGCGGCACGGGCACGCGCTGGATCGGGGCGCTTGCCTTCCGCTTCAAGGCCACGGCGGTCCGCCAGATTTTCCGGAGCCGCGGCATCGCTTTCGCCGAAACGCCGGCGCGCCGGATCTTGATCGTTCCGGTGGTGATCCGCGACGGGCAGGCCCTGCTCTGGGAAGACGAGAATGTCTGGCGGCTCGCCTGGGCGGACCTTCCGGCCCCAGTCGGCCTCCAGCCATGGATACTGCCGCAGGCCGATCTCGAGGATGCCGGCCTGATCGGCGCCGAGCAGGCCGCGACGCTCGACCGGGCGCGCCTTCGTGCCCTCGCGGCCCGGTACAACACGCAGGGCGTGATCGTCGTCAGCGCCGAGCCTGACGAAACGGCTGGCGGGAGCGTGCAGGTCCAGTTCTCGCGCATCGGTGCCGCCTCGCCGGATGCGGATTGGCCGCAGGCATTCCGCATCAACCCGGGCGAGAAGCCCGAGGCGGTTTGGGCGCGTGTCGCGCGGGCGTCAGCCGACATGATCGAGGAGCGCTGGAAGGCCGAAGTCCTCGTTCAGGGCAGCGACACCTCGCAGCTGCGCGCGACGGTTCCGGTCGCCGACCTGACCGAGTGGGTGACGCTGCGCCGTCGCCTCGCCGAGGTGGCCAGCGTGCGCCGCCTCGATATTCTTGTGCTGGGGCGCGGCGGCGCCATCGTCGACATCCAGCACGATGGCGGGACCGACGCATTGCGCACCGCGCTTGCCCAGCGCGACATATCGCTCGTCGAGGACGAGGGCGGCTGGCACCTGCATGTGGTCGAGCGGGGCGGCGCCCGCCCGTGATCAATATTCCGAATTTTCTTTCGTTCGCGCGCCTGCTGGCGGTCCCGGTCGCCGTCTGGCTCATGCTTGTGGCGCGTTTCGAAGCCGCATTCTGGCTGTTCGTCGCCGCAGGCGCGACCGACGCGCTCGATGGCTTCCTTGCCAAGCGCTTCGGCTGGGAGACCGAACTCGGTTCGTATCTCGACCCGCTGGCCGACAAGGCATTGCTGGTTTCCGTCTTCCTCGTCCTGGGCTGGACCGGGCATATCCCGGCCTGGCTTACGATCATGGTCATTTTCCGCGACCTGCTGATCGTCGGCGGCGCGCTCGTGGTCGTTGTCCTGACGGGCTCGTTCAAGGCCGATCCGATGTGGATCAGCAAGCTCAACACGACGCTCCAGATCCTGCTGGCCGCGACCGTCCTTTCGGAACTCGGCGTCGGCTTCGATTTTGAGATGTGGCGCTGGATCCTGGTCGACGCGACGGCGATAACCACGCTCGCCTCGGGGCTCGCCTATCTGGTCCGCTGGACAAGGCGCCTCGCCGAGGAAGAGGATGCGGCATGAAAACGCCTGAACCAAAGCGCGCCTTCGCATGGAACCAGCCGCTGGCCTGGGCTGCGATCGTCGTGGTCTTCGGTCTCGTGATCTACGCGCTGAGTGGCGTGCTGCTGCCGTTCGTCGCGGCGGCGGCCATCGCCTACCTGATCGATCCGATCGTCGACCGCCTCCAGAAGCTTGGCATCCCGCGCGTCGGCGGGGCGGCAATCGTGACGATCACGTTCTTCGTCGGCGGCGCGACGGTGATCGTGCTGCTCGCACCGGTTCTCCAGCACCAGCTGGTCGGCCTCGGCGACCGGCTCGCCGTCGTCTCGCGCCAGCTTTTCGAACTCGCGAAGCCGCATCTCGACGAGCTGTTCGCGCAGGTCGGCGCAGCCGACGTCCAGCAGCTGAGCGGGGCCGGGGATGCGGTGCGGACTGCGCTCGGCTGGGCCGCGCGCGCGCTGGGCGGGCTCCTCAGCGGCGGCCTTGCGGTCGTCAATGTTCTCGCCCTCATCTTCATCACGCCGGTCGTCGTGTTCTATCTCGTGCGCGACTGGGTGGCGGTCCAGGAGAAGATCGACAGTTGGCTGCCCCGCCGCCATGCCGACACGATCCGCGAGCTGCTGCACGAGATCGACGCGCGGCTGGCCGGGTTCCTGCGCGGCCAGGCGCTGGTATGCCTCTTCCTGATCGTCTTCTATGCTTCCGGCCTGACGCTGGCGAACCTGAACTATGGCCTGCTGGTGGGGCTGATGACGGGCGTTCTCAGCTTCATTCCCTATGTCGGCGTGTTCGTCGGCATGGCGACAGGCATCGCGATCGCGGTGTTCCAGTTCCCGTCCTGGCTCGATGTCGGCTTCGTGCTCGGTGTCTTCCTGCTCGGCCAGTTCATCGAAGGGAACTTCATCACGCCCAAGCTCGTCGGCGACAGGGTCGGCCTCCATCCGGTGTGGATGATGCTGGCGATCTTCGCCGGAGGTGCGCTGTTCGGTTTCGTCGGCGTGCTGATCGCGATCCCGGTTGCCGCCGCCCTAGGCGTCTTGTCGCGCTTCGCGGTCAAACGCTACATGGAAAGCGGGCTCTATCTCGGGAGCGATCCGCCGTGAGCGGCGCGCAGCTCGCGCTGGCATTTCCGCATCGGCCGGCCCTCGAACGCGAGGATTTCCTCGTCGCACCGGCAAATACCGACGCCGTTACCTGGATCGACGCCTGGCCGAATTGGCCGGCGACGGCGCTCGTCGTCCATGGCCCGGCCGGCGGCGGCAAGACCCATCTCGCGCAGACCTGGAGCCTTAAGGCGAAGGCGCGGACGCTCGATGCCCGGTCGATCGCGACAGGCGACCTGCCTTCGCTGCTCGCTGCCGCACCGGCCTTCACGATCGAAGACGTTGACCGCATTCCGCCCGAACCGCAGGCTTGGTTCCACCTGCTGAACCTGCTGGCCGAGCGCGGGCAGTCGGCCCTGTTCACGGCGCGCGAAGCGCCGGCCCGCTGGCACCTGTCGCTTCCCGATCTCGCTTCGCGCGTGCGGGCTCTTCCGGCGGTCGGAATTTCTGCGCCGGACGAGCAACTCGTCGAGGCGGTGCTGGTCAAGCAGCTGTCGGACAGGCAGTTGCGCGTTCCACCCGACACGGTGCGCTATGTGGTCACGCGGCTCGAACGCTCACTGGCCGCGGTAGGCCGGATCGCGGCGGCGCTGGACGCGGCGGCACTTGCGGCTCGCCGGCCGCTGACGGTTCCCCTCGCGCGCGAGGTGATGCGCGCCGAGGGTTTCGACAACTGAACGGAAAACGACGGGAGTTTGAAAGATGGATCTCGGGATCAAGGGCCGCAAGGCGATCGTCTGCGCCGCATCCAAGGGGCTCGGCCGCGGTTGCGCCGAAGCGCTGGCGGCCGAAGGCGTCGAGCTGGTGATCAACGCGCGCGGTGCCGAGGCGCTCGAAGCCGTCGCGACAGACCTGCGCAAGCGGTACTCGGTCAAGGTCGCGGCCGTCGCCTGCGACGTCACGACGGCAGAGGGCCGCGCCAAGCTGCTCGCCGCGTGTCCCGATCCCGACATTCTCGTCAACAACGCCGGCGGCCCGCCGCCCGGCGATTTCCGGGATTGGGACGAGAAGGCATGGCACGCGGCCCTCGAAGCCAACATGGTGACGCCGATCATGCTGATAAAGGCGACGGTCGACAAGATGATCGCCCGCAAGTTCGGGCGCATCGTCAACATCACGTCGGCGGCCGTCAAAAATCCGATCCCGATGCTTGGCCTGTCGAATGGCGCGCGCACCGGCCTGACCGGTTTCGTCGCCGGCCTGTCGCGCCAGGTCGCCAAGCACAACGTGACCATCAACGGCCTGCTGCCCGGCCCGTTCGATACCGACCGGCTGCGGTCGACGATCGCCGCCGGCGCCAAATCGGCGGGCAAATCGGTCGAGGAGATCGCCGAGGTTCGCCGCAAGTCCAATCCGGCCGAGCGCTTCGGCACGGCCGAGGAATTCGGGGCCGCGTGCGCTTTCCTGTGCAGCGCACACGCGGGCTATATCGTGGGCCAGAACCTCGTGCTCGACGGGGGCGCGTTTCCTGGCACGATGTAACCCGCAAGTCTCTGGCGGAAAAAGGGGAAGGCTGTTCGCCCCGACCGTCACGAAACGGCAACAGTACGCTGCTTGAATAGGGCCATGGCGGTTGACTAACCTCCGCCCGGACTTCACGCGCGGAGCGGTACGGCTGCATGGACAGGCGGGATGACAAGGCGGAAATCGAGCTGAAGCTCGCTGTTCCGGCTGATGCGCTTGCCAAGCTTTCGCGCGATCCGCGGCTGAAGGCGCTCGTTTCGGGCGGCGGCGTGCGCAAGCACCTGCGCACGACCTATTTCGATACGCCCGACCGGCATTTGCTCGCGGCTGAACTTGCGCTGCGCGTGCGCCGCGACGGACGCCGACGCATCCAGACGCTGAAGACGGCAGGGCACCCTCAACTCGGCCCGCTCGCACGCGGCGAGTGGGAACGCGAGATCGTCGGCGAACGGCCGGTTGTCGACGACGCATGGCTCGCCGAGATCGGCGACAAGGACGCGCGCAAGCTTCTGGGCAAGACGAAGGTCCGCACCCGGCTGGCGCCACTCTTTTCGACTGATTTCCGTCGACAGGCATGGCGCGTGCGTCGTTCGGGAAGCGTCATCGAACTGGCGATCGACCGCGGACTGATCGAAGGTCCGGACGGGCAGGTGCCGATTTCGGAGGTCGAGCTCGAACTCAAGTCCGGCAATTCCAATGAACTTTATGGCCTCGCGCGCGACATCGTCGCGCTGGTGCCGGCGGTCGTCGAATCCCGTAGCAAGGCCGAGCGGGGCTATGCCCTGTCGGTTCCGGCACGGACAGCCGTCCGAGCGAAGCCCCTCGACCTGAGCGGCGACGTCTCGACGGCGGAGGCGTTCCGCGCGATCGGCCGCTCGTGCCTCGTGCATGCGCGCGCAAACGAGTCCGCCGTGCGCACGAAGATCTCGATCGACGGGGTGCACCAGTTCCGCGTGGCCCTGCGCCGCATGCGTTCGGCGCTCGCCGCCTTCCGAGAGGTGCTCCCCGAAGAAGCGCGCCGAACGACTGCAGACGAGCTTCGCTGGATCGCAGCAAGCTGCGGTGCGGCGCGCGACTGGGACGTGTTCCGCGGCCAGCTCCTGAAGCCGCTTGCCCGGCATGTCGAGGACGAACCCGGCCTGTCGCGCGTGACGCGCGCGGCCGAAGCCGCGCGCAGGCGGGCATATCGCGAAGTGGCGGCGACGCTCGAATCACCGCGCCTGACGCGGGGGCTCCTCGACATCGAAGCATGGTGGGAGCGGGGCGACTGGGCGGCCTCGATGGGGGACTGGCGCGATGCGCCGGCCCGCGAATTCGCGCAGCTGGTTCTGCGCAAGCTTCACCGCAAGGCGGCACGCCTTGGAACCAACCTGCATGAATTGCCCGAAGCCGACCTTCACGAATTGCGCATCCGGTGCAAGAAGCTGCGCTACACGGCCGAGTTCTTCCGCAGCCTGTTTCCGAAAAAAGCCGCGGCAGCCTATCTGGCGGCGCTGGCTGAAGTGCAGGAACATCTCGGCGCGCTAAATGACGCGGTCGTCGCGCGGACCTTGCTGGACGAACTCGGGCGGGATTCGGAAAACCTGCCGGCTGAACTGCTGGCCCGGGCGGGCGGGATCGTGACGGGATGGATCGCAGCACGCGTGCGCAGCGATCTTGAGGCCCTTCCGGCGGTCTGGCGTCGATTCGCCGATCAGCGGGTTTTCTGGAAATAGTTATTTTCGCGTAACCTCCTGCAGCGGCGAACGAATCATAGCCTGCGAGGCTTGGCGTGCCGGCCCGCGGCTTTGCTATGCTACCCTCGGGCGGAGGAGAATTGACCATGCGACCGATGACCTTGATCGCCGCGGCTGCGGCCGTCTCTTTCGGCATCGGACATCTTGCGCTCGCGCAATCGTCGGAGCCGGCGGAAATGACCGTCATCCAGAAAGACATCGATTTCGAGCCCAAGGAAGTCCGCATCCGCGTGGGCGGGCAGGTGTTTTTCGTCAACGAAGACCGTTTCGGCCACAACGTCTTTTCCGAGACGGCCGGCGGCGAGTTCGACGTGGGCCGGCAGGCGCCCAACTCGCGCATCGGCGTGCCGTTCCGTCGGGCGGGGACGTTCGCCGTGATGTGCCGCATCCATCCGCGGATGGCGATGCAGATCGTCGTCCAGTAACCGGCAGAGGAGCGCATCGCTTGTCGATCCGCGTCAAGCTCATCGCCGCCTTCCTCTTCGCGCTGCTTGCGGCTGCGACTCTCGGATTCACGGCGTTCGTGGCCGCGCGGATGCTGGGCGCGCTGACCGAGCAGATGTTCGACGGGCCTCTGCAGACGATCAATTTCGCGCGCCTCGCCCAGACCGATTTCGCCGTCATCGAGCGGACCGACCGCGAGTTCGGCGATTCCTTCGGCAAGCCGGAGATGGAAAGGCTCCACAAGCTGGTCGATGACTTCCTGAAAGATCTTGCCGTCGCGGCCGAGCGCGGTGCTTCGGAAGACATCTCCGGCCTTGCCGCCGAAATCCGTGGAAACGTCGACAAATGGCGCAGCGCGGCCGAAAGCGCGCGGGCCGGCGGGCCGGCGGCTGCCGCTCAGCGGACGGCGCTCGGCACGCAGATCCGGCAGGACCTCGAGGTCCTCACGCAGATCGCGGCCGACAATGGCTTCGTGTTCCGCGAGGATGCAGGCGAAACCATCGAGCACACGCGCAACGCGATCGTCATCGTCATCGCGCTCGCGGCCATCGTCCTGCTCGCTGTCGGCGTTCTGCTGGTGCGCAATATCGTGCTGCCACTCGACAGCCTGAACCGCAAGATGCGCAAGATCGCGCGCGGCGACGAGGACGTCCATATCCGCTATCTCGAACGGCGCGACGAGCTTGGCGACACGGCCCGCGCAATGGCGGTGTTCAAACAGGCCATGGGCGACATCAAGGAAGCGCGCGACCGCGCCGAACTCGCCACCAAGGCCAAGTCCGAGTTCCTCGCGATGATGAGCCACGAGATCCGCACGCCGATGAACGGCATCATCGGGATGTCTCGGCTGCTGCTGCAGTCGGAGCTCGACGGAGAGCAGCGCGACAATGCGCGCATCGTGCTCGAAAGCGGCCAGTCGCTGCTGCAGATCCTCAACGACATTCTCGACTATTCCAAGCTCGAGGCCGGCAAGCTCGATGTCGAGAGTATCGATTTCGATCCGCGCAATGCGGTCGAGGACGCCGTCGCACTGATGGCGTCGAAGGCTGGCGAGAAGGGGATCGCGCTGACGGCCGAGATCGATCCGGAAATGCCGCGGTATCTGCGCGGCGATCCGGGGCGCCTGCGCCAGGTGCTGCTCAACCTGATCGGCAATGCCGTGAAATTCACGGACAAGGGCGGGGTCAGCGTCACCGTGCGCAGCCTTGGCCAGTTTGACGGCACGGCGCGCGTTCGCGTGGGCATCCGCGATACCGGCATCGGCATTTCCAAGGAAGCGCAGGCGAAACTCTTCGGCAGCTTTGTGCAGGCGGATTCCTCTATTTCGCGCCGATTCGGCGGCACCGGCCTCGGTCTGGCGATCAGCCGTCGCCTCGTCCAGGCAATGGGTGGGGACATCGGCGTCGATAGCGAACCGGGCAAAGGTTCAGAGTTCCATTTCGAGCTGGAACTGCCTGTCGGCGTGGCCCCGCGCGGCGAGACCCAAAGTGCGTTGCCTCAGGCGTCCAGGCCGCTGCGCATCCTGCTTGCCGAGGACAACATCGTGAACCAGAAGGTCGCCATCGGCCTTCTCAAGGTCGCCGGCCACACGATTGCCATCGCCGGAAATGGGCTTGAGGCCGTCGCCGCCGTCGAGGCGAACGACTACGACGTCGTGCTGATGGACATGCACATGCCGGAGATGGACGGCATCGAGGCGACCCGGACGATACGGCGGCTCGCACCACCCAAGGGCGACATCTGGATCATCGCGGCGACAGCCGGTGCGATGCAGTCGGACATCGACCGCTGCCTCGCTGCCGGAATGAACGACTACATCGCCAAGCCGATCGTACCCGACGATCTCGCGCGGGCGCTTGCACGCGCGGGCGGAAATGCTGCCGAACATGAAGGCGAATTCGGCGAAAACGAAGGTCCGTCGGTCCAGGACAGGCTGTCGGCGAGTGACGCGGTAATCGACGAAGGCGTTCTTGGCGAACTCGAAGGGCAGATGGGACGCGAGATCGTTGCCTCGCTGGTCGCCGATTTCGCGGAGAATGCGCGTCATCTGCTTGCCGAGATCGCAAGCGCCCGTGCGGCAAATGACGGCGTGGCGTGGACGCGCGGGGCCCACAGTCTCAAGAGTTCGGCGGCGAATATGGGGCTGGCTCGAGTATTCGGCGCCGCAAAAACTATCGAATTGGCTGGTGAAGTTGAGGATTTCGTGACCGCCGGTCCCGTCTCCGATACGTTGCCGGCACTGATCGACGAGGCAATAGCGGCGCTCAAGGCGCGTTACGCGGATATCGCCGCGGCAGCCGACTAAGGGAACGCAGGACAATGACAACGGCACTGACTATGGATCAGGCATTCGCGAATCTTTCCGTGCTGCTCGTCGAGGACGACGCGTTCGCGATCAAGATCGCCCAGACGGTCCTCAAGCAGCTCAAGATCCCCTACGTGTCACTCGCAAAGGACGGTGCGGAAGCACTCGATATCCTGAATGCGGGCATGCAGAAATTCGACCTGATCATTTCCGACTGGAACATGCCCGAGATGACGGGCCTGCAATTGCTGAAGGCAGTGCGGATGAAGTGGCCGGCGATGCCCTTCATCATGCTGACCGGGCGGGCCAGCCCCGAATTCGTCGTGCAGGCACGCGATCACGGGGTCGATGCCTACGTCGTGAAGCCGTTTTCGCCCGCGCAACTCGCGCAGAAGATCCATGCCGTCATGACGGCAAAAGCGGCAAAATGACCGAAGCCGACTTCATGCGCCGGGCGATAGCACTCGCCGACGAGCGGATGCGGGCAGGCGAAGGCGGCCCTTTCGGTGCCGTCATCGCCAAAGACGGCAAGATAGTCGGCGAAGGCTGGAATCGCGTCATCGGCACGTCGGATCCGACGGCACATGCCGAGGTCGTCGCCATCCGGGACGCATGCGCTCGGCTCGGCACGTTCGACCTGTCGGGCGCCGAGATCTACACGAGTTGCGAACCCTGCCCGATGTGCCTCGGCGCTATCCTGTGGGCCCGGCTCGACCGCATGTGCTACGCGGCGAACCGTGCGGACGCCGCCGCGATCGGTTTCGACGACGATGCGTTCTATGTCGAGGTCGCGAAGCCGGTCGACGCGCGCGGGTTGCCAGCCAAGCGATTGCTGGGGGATGAAGCGCGTGCGGTTTTCGCGGCGTGGTTCGCCAAGCCTGACCGCGTCGAGTATTGATTTCGGCATGAAAGCCTGGCGTGCCTATGCCGCTTTCGGACTCGCGGCCGCATTTTTCGGTCACGAATTCATCCAGCGCGTATCGACGTCGGTCATCGTCAGCGAACTGATGGCGGAATTCGCCGTCGGCGGCGCCGTCCTCGGCAACCTGTCAGCGTTCTATTTCTATGCCTACGCGGGCATGCAGATCCCGGTCGGCGTGCTGATGGACCGTTTCGGACCGCGCCGCCTGATGAGCTTCGCCGCCGGCCTATCCGCTCTCGGCGCCATCCTGTTCGCGACGGCTCCTGCGGTCGAGGCAGCCTATGCTGGCCGGCTGATGATCGGGCTGGGCGCCTCGTTCTCGTATATCGGGATGCTGACGGTGGCGACGCTTTGGCTGCCGCCTGCACGCTTTTCCGCACTTGCCGGAATCGGACAGGGAGCCGGCATGATGGGCGCCATCGTCGGCCAGGCGCCGCTCGCGCTGCTCGTCGGCGGGTTCGGCTGGCGTACCGCGCTCGGCGTGCTTGCGGTTATCGGCGGCACGATCGCGCTTTCGCTTTTCTTGATCGTTCCGGATGTCGCGACGAAGGCGACCTCGACGAGAATCCGTCTCGCGCAGGGACTGGGCATCGCGGCGCGCAGCGCGCAGACGTGGCTCAACGCCATTCACGGCCTCGCGATGACGGGGACGATGCTGGCCTTTGCGGGCCTGTGGGCCATTCCATGGCTCGTTTCGGTCCACGGTTTCGAGCGGGCCGAAGCCGCGGCCCTGACGTCAACGATGTTCGTCGGCTGGGCCCTGGGTTCACCGCTTATCGGATGGCTGTCGGACCGTGCGCGCCGTCGCAAGATATTCCAGATCGGGACCGGGGCCGCGATGACCGTCTCGCTCGTCGCGCTCCTCTACATGCCGGGCCTGCCCACGGCGGCGATGGGCCTGCTGATGTTCGTCAACGGCGTGTGCGGGTCGGGCATGATTCTCTGCTATGGGGCCGCGCGCGCCCACACGCCGCCCGAGGCGAGCGGCGCGACGCTCGGGATCGTCAATACCGGCGTCGTCGGGTCGGGCGCCATCCTCCAGCCCCTGCTCGGGCTGCTACTCGATCTCAACTGGGACGGGACGATGCAGGCGGGTGCGCGCATCTACTCGGCCGGCGCGTACGATGCGGCATTCGCGGTGCTGCCATGCATTGCCGGGATCGGCACGCTGGCAGCGGCCCTGACGCGCGAGAAAACCCCCGTCTAGGGCCGCTTCCGGGATCAAGACGCTACACAAATCCGGTCCGCGCGGGCTATTTTCGCTGGCTGAAGAAGCCAACGAGGAAAACGTCCATGTCCGCCAAGCCCTTCGACAAGTCGAAACTGCCCAGCCGCCACACGACCGTGGGGCCGACCAGTGCCGCGCACCGCGCGATGCTCTACGCGATGGGGCTGTCGAAGGAGCAGGTCGCCCAGCCGCTCGTCGGCGTCGTGACGACTTGGAACGAGGCGGCCCCCTGCAACATCACGCTGTCGCGCCAGGCGCAGGCCGCCAAAAAGGGCGTGGCTGCCGCGGGCGGCACGCCGCGTGAATTCACGACCATCACCGTCACCGACGGCATCGCGATGGGGCATGCCGGCATGCACAGCTCGCTCGTCAGCCGCGAAGTGATCGCGGATTCGATCGAGCTTTCGGTACGCGGCCACTGCTACGACGCGCTCGTCGGCATCGCGGGATGCGACAAGGCACTGCCCGGCGTCATGATGTCGATGCTGCGCCTCAATGTGCCGTCGGTCTTCATCTATGGCGGCACGATCCTGCCCGGCAAGTTCCAGGGCCGCGACGTGACCATCGTCGACGTGTTCGAAGGCGTTGGCGCGAATGCCGCCGGAAAGATGAGCGCGGGCGACCTCGAGAAGCTCGAGCAGACGGCATTGCCAACCGGCGGATCGTGCGGCGGCCAGTTCACGGCCAACACGATGGCTTGCGTTTCGGAAGCCGTCGGCCTCGCCCTGCCGGGCTCGGCCGGTACGCCGGCCCCCTACGAAAGCCGCGACCGCTGGTGCACGGCATCGGGCGAGCAGGTGATGGAACTCATCCGACGCAATATCCGCCCGCGCGACATCGTCACGCGCAAGGCGCTGGAGAATGCCGCACGCGTCGTCGCCGCTACGGGCGGGTCGACAAACGCGGCCCTGCATCTGCCCGCCATGGCGCACGAGGCGGGCATAAAGTTCGATATCTTCGACGTGGCCGAGATCTTCCGTTCGACTCCGTACATCGCCGACCTGATGCCGGGCGGCAAATACACGGCCGTCGATCTCTTCTCGGTCGGCGGCATTCCCGTCGTCATGAAGGAACTTCTCGACGCAGGTTTCCTGCACGGCGACTGCATGACCGTGACCGGCAAGACGATCGCCGAGAACCTCAAGGACGTCGTGTTCCCTGAAAATCAGAAGGTCGTCTATCGCGTCGCCAACCCGATCTCGAAGACCGGCGGCGTCGTCGGCCTCAAGGGCAACCTTGCACCCGAGGGGGCCATCGTGAAGATCGCCGGCCTCAAGAAGCTGACCTTCCGCGGCCCCGCGCGCGTGTTCGAGCGCGAGCAGGAAGCTCTCGCCGCCGTGCTCAAGCGCGAGATCAAGGACGGCGAAGTCATGGTCATCCGCAACGAAGGCCCAAAGGGTGGTCCCGGCATGCGCGAGATGCTGTCGACGACGGCCGCACTCTATGGCTGGGGCAAGGGCGACGAGATCGCGCTGATCACCGACGGGCGTTTCTCCGGCGGCACGCGCGGCTTCTGCGTGGGCCATGTCGGGCCCGAAGCGGCCTCGGGCGGGCCGATCGGCCTGCTCAAGGACGGCGACATGATCTCGATCGATGCCGAGAAGGGCACGTTGGCGGTCGAGCTTTCGGACGCCGAACTCGCCGAGCGGCGCAAGAACTGGAAGCCGCATGCGCATGATTTCCAGTCCGGCACGATCTGGAAATATACGCAGACCGTTGGAACCGCCGCGTTCGGAGCCGTCACGCATCCGGGCGGCGCCAAGGAAACTAAGACTTACGCGGACATCTGATGGCACGCATCGCGGTCGCTACGTTCCAGCACGAGACCAACACCTTCGCGCCATCGAAAGCCGACCGCGCCGCGTTCGAGCGCGGCGGCGGCTGGCCCTCGATGGTGCGCGGCGCGGCAATACCGGCGGCGTTCTCGGGCATGAACGTGCCCGTCGCCGGATTCATCGCGGCTGCCACGGGGGCGGGCCATTCGCTCGTGCCGCTGATCTGCGCCAACGCTACGCCATCGGCGGAAGTCACAGACGAGATCTTCGAGATCGTCTGCGAGGCGATGTGCGCCGATCTCGCCAGGGCGCTTCCTGTGGATGCGGTCTATCTCGATCTCCACGGTGCCATGGTCACCGAGAGCCTCGAGGACGGGGAGGGCGAGATCGTCGCGCGCGTGCGTCGCGTTGTCGGTCCTCGCGTGCCCATCGTGGTCTCGCTCGACCTTCATGCGAACGTCACGCAGGCCATGATCGACACGATCGACGCTTGCGTCGCCTACCGCACTTACCCGCATGTCGACATGGCGGAGACGGGCGGGCGCGCCTTCGGGCTCGTCGACAAGCTGCTGAAGAGCGGCAGCCGTCTCGCTGGCGCGTTCCGCCAGATCCCCTACATCATCCCGATCACGGCCCAGTGCACGCTGATCGAGCCGGGAGTGGCGCTCTACCGCCGGCTGGCCGAGATCGAGACGCGCACGGGCGTCGTGCTTTCCTACTGCACGGGCTTTCCCGCCGCCGACATCCGCGATTGCGCGCCGTCAGTGTTCGGCTATGGCTCCGACCGGGCGGCCGTCGAAACGGCCGTCGGCGAGATCGCGCAGGCCGTGATGGACGCCGAGAAAGATTATGTCGCCGAACTCTTCACGCCCGAGGACGCAATCCGGCGTGCGGCCGCACGCGGCGGGCGAAACGGCAGGCCCGTGGTGCTCGCCGATACGCAGGACAATCCGGGCGCCGGCGGCAATGGCGACACGACCGGACTGCTTGCCGCGATGCTGAAGCTGCGCCCCGAAGGCGCCGTGCTCGGCATGCTGATCGATGCGGCATCTGCCAAACAGGCGCATGCGGTCGGCGTCGGCAATACGGCCGAGTTCCGTATCGGCGCCACATCAGGCTGGCCGGGAGTCGAACCCGTCGTCGGTCCGTTCAAGGTCTTGCGTACCGGCGACGGCCAGTTCCTGTGCACGGGGCCGTTCTATGGCGGCAGCCGGATGAAGCTCGGGCCGATGGCGCTCGTCGAGGCCAACGGCATTCGCCTCGTGCTTTCGTCGCACAAGGTTCAGACGGCCGATCAGGAGATGTTCCGCCATCTGGGTGTCGAGCCGGTGCGCGAGAAGATCGTCGCGGTGAAAAGCTCGGTCCATTTCCGGGCGGACTTCCAGCCGATCGCCGAGGAAGTCCTCGTCGTCGCGACACCGGGACCGAACCCCGCCGATCCGGCGGCCCTGAAATGGAAACGGCTGCGGCCGGGAATCCGGCTGCGACCCCACGGTCCCGTCTTCAAGGGCGCGTCCGCTTGATCCGCGTCGGCATGTTCTTTCTGCTGCTGGCATTTACAGCGATGCCGGCACACGCCCAGCAAGCTGATCGGCACGAGGGCTACTACTACCCGGAGGCAGCGAGCCAGGAGACGTATGTCGCACGCGCAAAGACGATGCTCGACGCGAGCCGCGACCGGCGGCTCGATTTCGTTAACGGACTGACGGCGTCGCAGCTCGCTTCCCCGCATCCCCCGACCTACGTTGTTTTCGCCAAGGGCGACCGGGCCGATCGCCTGATCGTGGTGTCGCTGGTATCGGGCCAACTGGACACCGTCTTCCGGGCCAGGGCATTGCTGGCTCAACTGACCGCGCTCGCCCGCGGCACGCCATTGCTGCAGGATTATGGCGTGGACAATTTGTTTACTTTTCTTGATGTATTGAAACTTATGGGATTTACGCGCATCACGCTCAGTGATGGCGACAAGTTTGCGCACCAGGTTCTGATTCGCTGACCGGCGGTTGCGGAGGAGCGGGGAATGGACGGAACGGAGAAGTCGACTTCCGATAGCCGGATGCTGGCGAATGTCGCCGCCGAAGCCGGATCGCTGGGCATCGAAATCGCCGACGTTGCCGGCTATATCGACGAGTTGACCGGCAATCTCAAGCAGCAAGTCGCGCATTTCGGCGAAGTCCGCAACGCGACCGAAGAGCTGACCCGGGCCAACAGCGAGGTCGCCTCGGCCGCGCAGGAAGTCGGCCAGCACTCCGCGCGTGTGATCCAGGAGATGGACGGGTCGCGCCGCCAGGTTGACGGCGCGATTTCAGATATCGGGGCATTGGTCGAGACGACAAGAAATTTTGCTGCAGAATTGTCCGGCTTGCGGACGGCGCTCGACCAGATCGGCCGTGTGGCAAAGGGGATCGACGCGATCGCGCGACAGACGAACCTGTTGGCTCTCAACGCGACGATCGAAGCCGCGCGCGCTGGCGAGGCGGGCAGGGGCTTCGCGGTCGTCGCCGGGGAAGTGAAGGCGTTGGCCCGGCAGACAGCCGAGGCGACGTCGGAAATCGATACGACGCTGAAGGCGTTGACCGACAAGGCCGGCCGGCTGATCGGCCAGTCAGAAGCCTCGATCAAGCGGGCCCAGTCGGCCGAGCAGGGTGCGGCTTCCATCGGGCAGGTCATGTCGTCGATCAGCGGGCATATTTCGGGCGTGTCGACGCAGATCGGCCAGATCAGCGACGCCGTGGCGGCGATCGACCAGCGCTCGACCAAGGTCACCGGATCGATCCGCGAAATGACGGCCGGTGTCGATGCATCGACCAAGGCGCTCGACAGCACGCGCGAGCGCGTGGACCGGCTCGTGGCGATGGGCGAACGCCTGATCGCCGTGACCGCGGCGTCGGGCCTGGAGACGGTCGATACGCCATTCATCCGCGCGGCACAGGAAACCGCGGCCAATCTCAGCGACGCGCTGGAGAAGGCTGTTGCATCCGGCGAGCTCTCGCTGACGGACCTGTTCGACGACAAATACGTGCCGATCCAAGGCACCAATCCGCAGCAGATGCGAACGCGTTTCGTCGATACGACGGACCGGCATTTCCCGCCGATCCAGGAGCCGATGCTGCAACTCGATCCGCGTGTCGTGTTCTGCGCGGCGATCGACCGCAATGGCTATCTGCCGACACACAACACCAAGTTCTCGCGACCGCAGGGAACGGACGTTGCGTGGAACACCGCCAATTCGCGCAACCGCCGTATCTTCGCCGATCGCGTGGGACTTGCCGCCGGGCGCAGCGAACAGGCCTTCCTGGTGCAGACCTACAGGCGCGACATGGGCGGCGGGCAATATGCGCTGATGAAGGACGTCTCGGCGCCGATCCGCGTGAGCGGCCGGCACTGGGGCGGCCTGCGGCTCGCCTACAAGATCTGATTCGTCAGGCCGCGCGAAGCTCGACGTAAGCGGGCGTGTGGTCCGACGGCTTTTCCCAGCCGCGCGGCGTGCGATCCACGCCGGCATCTTCAAGCCGGTCGGCCGCCGTCGGCGAAAGCAGCAGATGATCGATCCGCAGGCCGTGGTCGTGCGTGAATCGGTCGCGGAAATAGTCCCAGTACGTGAACAGCCGGGCATTCGGATGGCGCTGGCGCAGCGCATCCGTCCAGCCCTGGTGGACGATCTTGCGCCAGGCGGCGCGCGATTGCGGCTGCACGAGTGCGTCGCCGGCCATCGCTTTCTCGTCCCATAGATCGGCACTTGTCGGGCAGACGTTATAGTCGCCGCCGAGCACGACGGGCATTTCGGACTTCAGCAGCGATTGCGCATGGACGGCAAGCCGCTCCATCCAGGCGAGTTTGTAATCGAATTTGGGGCCGGGCTGCGGATTGCCGTTGGGCAGATAGATCGATGCCACGCGCACGCCGTCGACCGTCGCTTCGATATAGCGGGCCTGTTCGTCGGTCGCATCGCCGGGCAGGCCGCGCACGATGTCTTCCATCGGCTTTTTGGAAAGGATCGCGACGCCGTTGTAGGTTTTCTGGCCGTGCGTGGCGATATTGTAGCCGAGCGTCTCGATTTCCATTGCCGGGAACTCGGCGTCCTGGCACTTCAGTTCCTGGAGCAAAGCGACGTCGGGCGAGGCCTGCTTCATCCATGCCACGAGATGCGGCGCGCGCGCGCGCACCGAGTTGACGTTCCAGGTCGCGATTTTCAAAGGAGAGGCTCTAGACCGAGAACGAGTTGCCGCAGCCGCACGAACTCTTGGCGATCGGGTTCTTGATCTGGAAGGATGCGCCGATCATGTCCTCGACATAGTCGATCTGCGAGCCGCCGAGCATCTCGAGCGAGGTCTCGTCGATCACGACCTTGGCACCGTCGCGCGTCACGACGAGGTCGCCTTCCGCGGACGTGTCGTCGAAGGTGAAGCCATACTGAAAGCCCGAGCAGCCGCCACCGGACACGGAAATGCGCAGCATCATGCCCTTGTGTTCCTCCTGCGAGAGGATGAAGGCAATGCGCTTGGCCGCTGAATCCGTGACGTTCACGGTCTTGGGCGTATCGGCGAGGGCGGCGTCGGTCATCGGTAGCTCCAGCTTGCTCCCCAACAGTTAAGAATTGTACGCGCCGTGTCAATGGAGGGCTGCGAACGAAGGCGAAACACCCCTCTTTTCGCATGGGGATTCGACGTTGCGGGGGCGGGTGCCCGACGTTAGCTTGCCCGGATCATGACAGGGGCCCTCCAAGCCGAGTCGAAGCCGGCTGCCGTACCCATGAATTCGGGCCGGCGGGCGATTTTCGCATGTTTTCCAACCGCAAGCCGGGGCCGGCGCATTGCCGAGCCCGAGAGCGCGTTGCGTTCGCCATTCCAGCGCGACCGCGATCGGGTCATCCATTCGACCGCCTTCCGCCGTCTCAAGCACAAGACGCAGGTCTTTGTCTCGCACGAGAGCGACCACTACCGCACCCGGCTGACCCATTCGCTCGAGGTCGCCCAGATCGCCCGCACGCTGGCGCGCACCCTGGGTCTCGACGAGGACCTGACCGAGTGCGTGGCGCTCGCCCATGATCTCGGCCACACCTGCTTCGGGCATGCGGGCGAAGAGGCAGTGCATGCCGCGATGGCGCCCTATGGCGGCTTCGATCACAACGCGCAGACCTTGCGCGTGCTCACGAAGCTCGAAAGCCGTCATGTCGGGTTCGACGGCCTGAACCTGACCTGGGAAAGTCTCGAAGGGGTGGTGAAGCACAACGGCCCGCTGTCACCGCCGCTGCCCGCGGCGATCGCCGAATACGCCGCCGGCCACGACCTTGAACTCGACACGTATCCGGGGATGGAAGCGCAGGTCGCTGCGATTGCCGATGATATCGCGTACAACGCGCACGATCTCGATGACGGCCTGCGCGCCGGCTTGTTTGCGGTCGAGGATTTGGCCGACGTTCCGCTCGTTGGCCCGACTTATGCCGCGATCCGCGCGCAGTATCCGGACATCGAGCCGGGGCGGGCGGTTGGCGAACTCGTCCGCCGGCTGGTCGGCGCCATGGTCGGCGACGCGCTGGCCGAAACGCGCGCGCGCCTTGCGAAGGCAAAGCCGGCTTCGGCCGACGCCGTCCGACGCCTCGGCCATCCGGTCGTGGCATTTTCCGTTCCGTTCGGCCATCAAATGGCCGCGATCAAGGGGTTTCTTTTCGAACGCATGTACCGCCATCACACAGTCAACGCGATGACCAGCCGCGCGCGCCGCGTCGTGCGCGCGCTTTTCGATCTCTATCTGGCCGAGCCGAACCTGTTGCCGCCCGAATGGCAGAAGCGCGCCACCGTCGCCGACAAGCCGCGGCTCGCACGCGCGGTCGCCGACTACATCGCTGGCATGACCGACAATTTCGCGCTGCAGGAATACCGGCGTCTGTTCGAGGTCGAGGCATGAATATCTTTGCCGAATTCCACGCCGCCCTTGGCGTTGCCCTCGAAGCGCTTGTCGCCGAAGGCAAGCTTCAGCCGGGTCTTGATCTCGCGCGTGCCGTCGTCGAACCGCCGCGCGATCCCTCGCATGGCGACCTTTCGACGAATGCAGCACTTGTCCTCGCAAAGGGGGCAGGAACCAAGCCGCGCGACGTCGCCGCGATGCTGGCCGAAAAGCTCGCCGCCGATCCGCGTGTCGAGAGCACGGAAATCGCCGGGCCGGGCTTCGTCAACCTGCGGCTCCGGACGTCGATCTGGCGCGACCTCGTGCGCTCGATCCTGGCCCTGGGCACGGGCTATGGCGCCGGCAAGACCGGTGCGGGCCGCCCGGTCAATGTCGAGTATGTCTCGGCCAATCCGACCGGGCCAATGCATGTCGGCCATTGCCGGGGCGCGGTCGTTGGCGATGCGCTCGCCTCGCTTCTCGACAAGACCGGCTATGCGGTCACGCGCGAATACTACATCAACGATGCCGGTGCGCAGGTCGACACGCTCGCCCGGTCCGTGCATCTGCGCTATCGCGAAGCGCTCGGCGAGACGATCGGCCAGATTCCGGAAGGGTTCTACCCGGGCGAATATCTGGTTCCGGTCGGCAAGTCGCTCGCCGCGGCGCATGGTGACAAGTATCGCGCGGCACCGGAATCCGAATGGCTGCAGCCGTTCCGCGAATTCGCCATCGAGGCGATGATGGACCTTATCCGCGCCGATCTAGCGGCCCTCGGCGTGAAGCACGCCGTGTTCACGAGCGAACGCAAGAACATCGTGGGGCAGGGGCGCGTCGAAGAGGCGATCGACCGGCTGACGCTGCGCGATCTCGTTTATACCGGCGTGCTGGAGCCGCCCAAGGGCATGAAGCCCGACGACTGGGAGCCGCGCCCGCAGTTGCTTTTCAAGGCGACCGAATTCGGCGACGACGTCGACCGCCCGCTGCGCAAATCCGACGGAAGCTGGACCTACTTCGCCGCAGACATGGCCTACCATCTCGACAAGTACCGGCGCGGCTTCGTGCGCCTGATCGACGTCTGGGGCGCTGATCACGGCGGCTACGTCAAGCGCGTGGACGCGGCCGTCAAGGCGCTGTCGGAGGGCAAGGCGACCTTCGAAGTCAAGCTCTGCCAGATGGTCAACCTGATGGACAAGGGCGAGCCGGTGAAGATGTCCAAGCGCTCGGGCAACTTCGTCACGCTTCGCGACGTCGTCGACGAGGTCGGCGCCGACGTGGTGCGCTTCGTCATGCTGACGCGCAAGCAGGACCAGCATCTCGATTTCGACTACGCGAAGGTCCGCGAACAGTCGAAGGACAATCCGGTCTTCTACGTGCAGTACGCGCATGCGCGACACCGCTCGGCGTTCCGGCAGGCGATGCAGGCTTTCCCCGGCATCGACACGTCGGATGCGGCACTTGCGAACGCCGATCTCGATCGGATCTCGGACGCGGAAGAGCTTTCGCTGCTTCGCCAGATCTCCGGGTTCCCGCGCATGCTCGAAGCGGCGGCCGACGCGGGCGAGCCGCATCGCGTGGCATTCTGGCTCTACGATCTCGCGCAGGCGTTCCATCAGCTGTGGAGCCGCGGCAACCAGGAGACGGCGCTGCGTTTCGTGGTGCCCGACGACAGGGCGCTTACGACCGCGCGCCTGGCGCTGCTGCGGGCGCTCGGCCTCACCATCGCAGCCGGTCTCGAACTTCTCGGGGTCCGGCCGGCAGAGGAGATGCGCTAGAAGATGCTTCCCGAAGGCGCAAAACCCATCCTGCAGGGCGACGACGGACCGCCGCGCGAGCGCGTGGCGGTGAAATCGTCGGGTGGCGGCGCCCGGATTTTCGGCGCGGTTTTCGCCTTTGCCGCCATCGTCGGGTTCGGCAGCCTGATCGCTTACTATTTCGTGCAGAACCGCGAAGGCAATCTCGATCCGGCATCGATCCCGATCGTGCGGGCCGATCCGCGGCCGACGAAGGTAAGGCCGGACAATCCCGGCGGCATCGATGTCCCGTTCCAGAACACCGAGATCTACGACAAGCTCGGGCAGCAGAGCAGCGGTGCCGCGGGGCGCGCGCAGGCGAGCCGCGCCGGCGCCTCGGGAACCGGCGAGCGCCTGATGCCGGGTCCGGAAACGCCGATGGCGCGTCCGCAGCCGCCGCCGGCACCCGTCGCGGCAATCCCGGTCGTCCCCGAGATCGTGGTTCCGCCCGATGCCGTGGTCGTGACGCCGCCAGCGCGCGCATCCATTCCACCCGCAGGCGCGGCAGCACCTCATCCGGCCCCGCCGCCATCGGCACCGTCGGCCCAGACGGCGAGTCCGCCGCCGCCTGCCGCCACGCGCCCGGCAGCCCCGGCGCCGCAGGTCGCGGTCGCGCCGGCAGCGCCTGGTGCGGGTGCACGCATCCAGCTCGCCTCGGTTCGCGATGCCGCCGACGCCCAGCGCGAATGGGCGAGGGTCGCGCGCCAGTATCCTGACCTGCTCGGCAGCCTCACGCCGCAATTCGTGCCCGCCGATCTCGGGGATCGCGGGATTTTCGTGCGGGTTCAAGCCGGACCCTTCGCGAGCCCCGAAGCGGCCCGCGCGACATGCGATGCCTTGCGCGCGCGCGGCGCAGGCTGCAACGTGGTGCGATGATGAACGCACGTCCCCCTCTGGCCGCGATCTTCGGATGCGCCGGCGCGAAGCTGACGCCGGACGAGTTCAGCTTCCTGCGCGAGGCAGACCCGCTGGGCTTCATTATTTTTGCGCGCAACATCACCACCCCCGACGCCACGCGCGCACTCGTCGCCTCGTTCCGCGAGGCGGTCGGGCGTGCCGACGCGCCGGTCCTGATCGACCAGGAGGGCGGGCGTGTCGCCCGCCTGCGACCGCCGCACTGGCGCAAGGCACCGCCGGCGCGGATATTTTCCGACCGAGCCGCCGTGCGCGGGCAGGACGCGGCCATAGCCGCCGTGCGCACCAATTTCCGCCTGATCGCGGCCGAGCTCGTGGATATCGGCGTCGATGTCGATTGCGCGCCGGTCGCCGACGTGCCGGTTCCCGGTGCCCACGAAGTCATCGGCGACCGGGCCTACGGCGCCGATCCGGCTACGATCGCGCTCTATGCGCGTGCCGTTGCGGACGGACTTCTCGATGGCGGCGTCATTCCGGTCGTCAAGCACGTGCCCGGCCACGGCCGCGCGAAAGCCGACAGCCACCTCGAGCTGCCGGTCGTCGCGGCGCCGCGCGACGAACTCGAGCAGACCGATTTTGCCCCGTTCAAGGCGCTTGCCGACCTGCCCTGGGCGATGACGGCGCACATCAAGTATCTCGCGATCGATCCCGAGCACCCGGCCACGACATCAGCCTTCCTGATCGAGAGCGTCATCCGCCGCCATATCGGGTTCGGGGGGCTGCTGCTGTCGGACGACCTGTCGATGCAGGCACTCGACGGAACGATGGCCGAGCGAACGCGCGCGTGCCTTTTCGCAGGCTGCGATGTCGTCCTGCATTGCAACGGAAACTTCGCTGAGATGGAGCAGGTGGCGCTTGCCGCGCGGCCGCTCGACGACGAAGCCATCGCGCGCGTCGAGGCCGGCAACCGCATCCGGAAGGCCCGCATGGGCAAGGGATTCGACGCTGTCGAAGCCGAAGCGGCATTGCAGGCGTTTCTGGTGGGCTGACCGGATCTCAGGTTCCGGCAGAATGGAAAAACTTCGGGGAGGATGCCTTGCTGACGATCTATGGATGCTACCGCTCGCGCGCGTCGCGCAACATCTGGTTCGCGAACGAGCTGGGGCTCAAATTCAAGCATGTTCCCGTCATCCAGGCGGGCCGCACGCCCGATCCGCTCGCCGCCGGCGCGCCGATCAACACCAAGTCGCCCGAATTCAGGAAGATCAATCCGAACGGCCAGATTCCGGCGATCGACGACGATGGCGTGATCCTGAACGAATCGCTCGCGATCAATCTCTATCTCGCGCGCAAGCACGGCGGCCCGATGGCGCCTGCGAACGTCGCGGAAGAGGGGCAATGCACCGCATGGACGCTGTGGGCCGCGACCGAGGTCGAGCCGCACTCGATCCTCGTTCTCTACAACCTTGTCGGCAAGCCGCCGGCCGAACGTGACGCGAAGGTCGCGGCGGCTGCGATCGAGGCGCTGCGCAGCCGGTTCGCCGTGCTCGATGGCGCGTTGGCTTCCGGCGGCGGATACGTCGTGGGCCGGCGCTTCACGGTGGCCGATGTGAACCTGGCCGAAGTGTTCCGCTATGCGATGCCGGCCCCCGAACTGTTCGCCGCCGCACCGAATGTGAAGGCTTGGCTGGGTGCCTGTCACGCCCGTCCGGCCTTCAAGGCGATGATGGCGGCACGCGAGGCCGAACCGGCCTGATCCGGCCGATCTGGCTGTGGATAAGGTGGCGCTTCCGTCGCTTGGGACCATGGGGTATCCAAATTGGATGTGGGGCTGCGTCGAGTCGCAGAACCTGCACGAAACATCATTTCTTTGTAATAGGTTGAAGACCGATCTTTAGATGAACTCTCAGCTGCAGACCGCACGTAAACTGGGTGTTCGATGAACGCGCCCGCCGATCCAGGTTTCGAGCCAGATCCCGAGCGTCGGCCGCTTGTCGCCGACGACGGGTCGCTCGTCGTCAATCTGGGCGCCTATGACGGGCCGATCGACCTGCTGCTCGGGCTCGCGCGCGACCAGAAAGTCGATCTGACGCGCATTTCGATCCTCGCCCTTGCCGAGCAGTATCTCGAATTCATCGCCGCGGCGAAGCGCCTGCGCCTCGAGATCGCGGCCGACTATCTCGTGATGGCTGCGTGGCTCGCGTTCCTGAAGTCGAAGTTGCTGCTGCCGCCGGCCCCGAGCGAGCCGGAACCCGAACCGACGGCCGCGCAGATGGAAGCGGCGCTGCGCTATCAGCTGCAGCGGCTGCAGGCCATGCAGGAAGCCGGCGCACGCCTGATGGCGCGCGGCGTCCTGGGGCGCGACGTGTTCCGGCGCGGCATGCCGGAAGGCACGCCGGTCGAGACGACCGAGGTCTGGGACGTCAAGCTCATCGATCTCCTCAAGTCCTATGCCGAGTACCGCAATCGCTCCGAGAAGCCGGTCCTGCGGATCGTGGCGACCGAGCTCGACACGATGGAAGCCGCGATCGAACGGCTGTCGCACATGCTCGGCAACATGGTCATCCCCGACTGGACGACACTGCAGTCGTTCCTGCCCGCCGGCCTGCGCGACGATACGGTCGGCCGGTCGCATGTCGCCGCCACGCTCGCCGCCACATTGGAGCTTGTGCGGACCGGCCGCCTGCAGATCCGCCAGGATTCCAATTTCGGGCCCATCTATCTGCGCCGCCCGCCCGAGAACCAGATCGCCGAATTCCCTGCCGATAGGACAACGCAATGAATACGGCCAACGAAATCGCCGAACCGGAAACCGAAACGGAAATCGAAACCGGCCCCGACGCCGCGGCGGAAGCCGTCGCCGAGAGCGAAGCCGTCATCGACGAAGTCCAGCTTCCGCCCGAGGAACTGCACGCCCAGGCATTGCGCGTCGTCGAAGCGCTCGTCTTCGCGTCGTCCGAAGCGTTGAGCCTGCGCGACATCGCCAAGCGCCTGCCCAAGGGCGTGGACGTGAAGGCGGTGATCGAGGAACTCGAGGCGCATTATGCCGCGCGCGGTGTCAATTTCGTGCGCGTGGCCGGCAAGCTCGCGTTCCGGACGGCCGCCGACGTGGCCGACAAGCTCAAGATCGAGCGCGTGCAGGCCCGCAAGCTGAGCCGCGCGGCGCTCGAGACGCTGGCGATCGTCGCCTACCAGACAGCCGAGGACAAGCCGGTGACGCGCGCCGAGATCGAAGAGATCCGTGGCGTCGCCCTTTCCAAGGGAACGCTCGAGATCCTGATGGAAGCCGGTTTCGTCAGCCCCAAGGGCGTGCGCGAGACGCCGGGCCGCCCGGTCACCTATGCGACGACTGACGGGTTCCTCGAACATTTCGGCCTCGACGGGATCAAGGCACTGCCGGGCTTGCGCGAACTGGGCGAGCTTGGCCTGCTTGATACCCGCCCGGCCGTCAGCGCCTACAGCGAGGACAGCGGATTGGCGTCCCAGCCCGAAATGGGCGAGGCCGAAGAGGCAGAACCCGGCCCCGTCGACGATCTGGAAATGTCGCCCGAGGACCGGGCTGCCGAGGCGCCGCGCGCGGAATGACGCTTCGCCGGGCCGTGTTTTCCGCACTAAAAATTGAGTGCGGTCCGGTGTTTGCTTCTGAAGCTGCCGTCCCTATCTAAGGGATAGACATATCCGACCGGGATCGGTTGCGGCGGGCGCGCGCGTCTGCCACACTCCGCCCCGATTTCGACCGACCGTCCGTCAGGAACGCTTTCAATCCAGCGCCTTAGCGGACCCGGTCTTCGCATTACGGGAGCGACTACGATGGGTATGACGAGCATCTGGCATTGGCTGATCCTTCTGGTGGTCGTCCTCCTGCTCTTCGGGGCAGGCAAGATTCCGAAGCTGATGGGCGACATGGCGTCCGGCATCAAGGCCTTCAAGAAAGGCATGAAGGACGACGAATCCGAAACCGCTCAGGCTGCCGGCCCGGCTCCGCAGGTGACGGCGACAGCTTCGGGCGCCCACGAGCCGAGCGCGGACAAGCCCAAGGTCTGATCCGACGACGGGCGGAAGGGGCGAAGCGCCGCCATGTTTGACCTGAGTTGGGGCGAGATCGTGCTGATCGGGGCCGCGGCGGTGATTTTCATCGGTCCGAAGGAACTTCCCGGCGCGATCCGCACGATGGGCAAGTTCATGGGCAAGGCGCGCACGATGGCGCGCGAGTTCCAGAACAACGTCGACGACATGATCCGCGAAGCCGACCTCGAGGAAGTGAAGAAGCAGGTCCAGACCGCGCAGAACGTGGCGACGGGCGGGATGTCGGGACTTTCCGGCGCAATCCAGAACGCGATCGATCCCAAGGGCGAACTCCAGAAGGCGATCGCGGCACCCGAAGCGCTTTCAGCACCTTCTCTTTCGGCACCGGTTTCTTCCCCGGCACCTGCCGTCGATCCGGCGCCGCTCGCCGTGGTACCGGCCGCGACGCCGACGGAACCGGCTGCACCGG
Source organism: Tagaea sp. (assembly GCA_044224405.1). Lineage (GTDB taxonomy): Bacteria > Pseudomonadota > Alphaproteobacteria > CACIAM-22H2 > CACIAM-22H2 > Tagaea. The sequence goes on from JBGAKN010000003.1 coordinate 69,500, forward strand.
CTTCAGCACCCGAAACCGCAAAAACGAATTGATCAAGATCTCCCGTGGCTGAAGACCTCAACGACAAGAAAATGCCGCTGCTCGAGCACCTGGTCGAACTGCGCCAGCGGCTGCTCTATTCGATCCTCGCGTTCTTCGCCTGCTTCATCATCGCGTATTATTTTCACGCCCAGATATTCAACTTCCTCGTGGCGCCGCTCCAGCACGTGTTCGACGGCCAGTCCGGCCGGCGGATGATCTTCACAGCGCCGACCGAGGCGTTCTTCACCTACATCAAGGTCGCGTTCTTCACCGGCGTCTGCCTCGCATTCCCGGTGATCGCCGGCCAACTCTGGATGTTCGTCGCGCCCGGGCTCTACAAGCACGAGCGCAACGCGTTCCTTCCTTTCATCATCGCCACGCCGGTGATGTTCACGTTCGGCGCGGCGCTGCTCTATTACGTCGTGCTGCCCGTCGCCCTGCAGTTCTTCGCGAGCTTCGAGGTTCCGGCGGGCGAGGGGGCGCTGCCCATACAGATGGAAGCGAAGATGAGCGAGTATCTCTCGCTCGTCATGACGCTGATCCTGGCTTTCGGCATCAGCTTCGAACTGCCCGTTCTGCTGCTGCTGCTCGTGCGCGTCGGGATCGTTTCGGCCGCGGGTCTTGCCGAGAAGCGCCGCTACGCGATCGTCGGCGTCGTCGCGTTCGCGGGGCTCGTCACGCCGCCCGACGTGATGAGCCAGCTTTCGCTCGCGATCCCGATGTACCTGCTCTACGAGAGCTCGATCTGGATCGGCTATCTGATCGAGAAGCGCAAGGCTGACGCCGAGGCTGCGGAAGAGACTTCGACGGACGATACGCCGCCAGCCGCACCCGCTGCCGCTGCTGCGCCCGCTGCACCTGCACCTGCGGCATCGCCGGCCGAGACCGATTTCAACCAGGCCCGCTAAGTCTCGGAAGCGAATCGCTTTTCGGCGATCTGTGGACGCCTGAGTCGCGCGAGCCTTATAAAGTTCGGGCGCATCGGGGCCATCGAGTCGCAATCGTCCGTCAAGCCCCCCGACACCGCGCCCGGATCCGGATGTTCGGCAAGCCGATCGACCTCGCAAAGGCGCGCATTCTCGTCGTCAACGACGACGGCATCGCGGCGCCCGGCATTTCGCTCCTCGAGAAGATCGCGCGCAAGCTCAGCCGCGACGTCTGGGTCGTGGCGCCGGAGAGCGAGCAGAGCGCGGTCAGCCACTCGCTGACGATCCGCCGCCCGCTGCGCATCCACAAGCTGCGCCACAACCGTTTCGCTGTGGACGGCACGCCGACCGACTGCGTGATGCTCGCGATCCAGGAGATCATGCGCGACTGCCCGCCGACGCTTTGCCTTTCGGGGATCAACCGGGGCGGCAACCTTGCCGACGACGTGACCTATTCAGGCACGATCGCCGCCGCGATGGAGGCGACGATCCTCGGCGTTCCGGCAATCGCGATGTCCCAGGTCATCGCGCATCCGCATCCGGCCAAGTGGGCGACGGCCGAACATCATGCCGCCAAGGTGATCCGCAAACTCGCGAAGATCGGCTGGCCAGCCGAAGTGCTGATGAATGTGAATTTCCCCGACGTGCCGCACGCGAAAGTCCGCAGCGTCGTGCGCACCGTGCAGGGTCGCTACAAGACAGGCGACGACATCGTGCGCAATGCCGATCCGCGCGGCCAGACCTATTACTGGATCGGCGCCGCGACGCGCGGTCATGACGATCGCAAGGGAACCGACATCTGGGCGACCGACCGCGGCTACATCTCGGTCACGCCGCTCCATCTCGATCTCACCCACGGCGCGACGTTCCGTCGGCTCGCCAGGCATCTTCCGGACGTCGCATGAGCACGCCAAATCACCGCATCCGCCTCGTCATGGACCTGCGCGCGGCCGGCGTCGCCGATACGGCCGTGCTTTCGGCGATCGAGCGCGTGCCGCGCGAGGCATTCGTTCCACCGACTTTCCGCGACCGCGCCTACGAGGATGCGGCACTGCCGATCGGGCACGCGCAGACGCTCTCGCGCCCTTCGGTCGTCGGGCTGATGACGCAGGCACTGGAAGCGGGGCCTCGCAGCAAGGTCCTCGAGATCGGCACGGGCTCTGGCTACCAGACGAGCGTGCTCGCCCGCATGGTGCGCCGCGTCTACACGATCGAACGCCATCGCGAGCTGATGATGGAGGCGGAAGCGCGCTTCAAGGCGCTGCGCGTGCACAATGTCGTGACGAAATTCGGCGACGGCTGGCAGGGCTGGCCCGAACAGGCGCCGTTCGAGCGCATCATCGTCACGGCCGCGCCCGTCGATATTCCCGGCGCGCTCGTCGACCAGCTTGCCGACGACGGCGTGATGGTCCTTCCCGTCGGACGCGAGAAGCGCACGCAATCCTTGATACGCGTGCGCAAGACTGACGGGCATGCCAAAATCGAGGAACTCGACGCCGTGCGATTCGTGCCGATGGTGGCCGGTCTGCCGGTGTGAGGGCAGGGGCCATGCGCAGCACGATACGCTACGCGCTATTCGGAATTCTCGCGTTAAGCCTCTGCGCATGCACGCGCAGTGGGCCGCCTGCACCTGTCGTCGTCGGAACCGGCGGCACGCACGCCGCTGCATCCGCAACCGCGACGAACGCCCCTATCGCGCCCGGATCGGTTTATGTCGCGCGGGCCGGCGACACGATCTTCACGATTTCGCGCCGCTCGGGCGTGCCGACGCGCGCGCTGATCGATGCCAACCGCCTGGCACCGCCCTATGCGCTCGCGCCGGGCACGCGCGTCTCGATCCCGGCAGTGCGCGTCCACGAGGTGCGTGCCGGCGATACCGTGTCGCAGATCGCGCAGCGTTACGGAGTGCCGCTGCGCGAACTCGTGCGCGTGAATTCGATCGAGCCGCCCTACGTGATCCGCGTCGGCCAGCGATTGGCGCTTCCCGAAGGCGCATCCCGCACGTCGACGGCTTCGACACCGCCCGTCGTCGCCGCGATCGAACCGCCCTCGCGCGCGCCCGCGGCGCCCCGCACCAGCGTGGAAGCGGCGCCTTTGCCGCCACCACCGGGCGCCCCGCCTGCAACTGCGGTGAATACACCCGTTCAGACCGCACCCGTCGTCACGGCCCCCGCCGCACCGCAGGCCGCTTCGGTTCCCCAAGCGCCGTCATCCGTCGCTCCTCAGCCCGCCAATCCACCGGCGACCCCGCCCGAAGCGCCATCGAGCGCGACGGGTCCAGTCGGGCGGATGCTGTGGCCGGTACGCGGCGTCGTCGTCTCCGACTATGGCCCGAAGTCGGGCGGGCTCCAGAACGATGGCATCAACATCGCGGCTCCGCGCGGCACGGCTTTCCGAGCGGCAGAAAGCGGGATCGTGATCTATGCCGGGAACGAACTGCGCGGATTTGGCAACCTGCTGCTGGTGCGCCACGAAAGCGGCTACGTGACCGCATACGCGCATGCCGACGAGCTGTCGGTCCAGCGCGGCGAGCAGGTCCGGCGTGGCCAGACGATAGGGCGGGTCGGATCGAGCGGCAATGTCTCGAGCCCGCAGCTGCATTTTGAAGTGCGCCGCGGGACCCGCGCGGTCAATCCGGCGGAATTCCTTGGCGCGCAGACCGGCGACGCGAACTAGCGCGCGCTCGTCCGGCGGATGCGCGTGTTGTCGTTTCCGGCGACGAGCGAGTCGATCTCGCAGCGGTGAATTCCGATGTCGTACATCGCCGCGTCGCTGAGTGCCTCGAGGTTCCGGCGTGCATGACGGCGCAGGCGCCACGCGCAATTGCGTGCCCACAATCGCCCGCACGCTGCGAAAAAGCCGGAAGGCGGGTCCGCCGGGAACGGCACGACCTGCCGGGTATCGACGATGCGACGCATTGCAGGGCTCAAGCCGCGGCGCGGTGCTCGAGGCCGCTATCCTTGGTGTCGCGTTCTTCGTCGAGGATGCGGACCACTTCGGTCAGCACGAAATCCAGCGTCAACGGGCTCGTCTCGTCGTCCGGGTGGATGTGGCGGACAGACTTGCTCTGGGGCCGGGTCATGGCAGTCCTCATGCAGCTCGGTTGGTCGCGGTACGAGCGGCTTCCATCATGGCGCCCGAAACAATGCCGTAGGCGAGGGTCCATGCCTCGCGCATCTCGCCTTCGAATGCAGTACCGAAGCCTTCTTCCAGCGTGGCGAGCAGCGCCTTGCCGACCGATTCGTAGTGGCGGTCCACCACGCCGTATTTCACGTGGCGGCGGCCGAGATCGCGGACCGTTTCGAGGACTGGGCCCAGATTGTCGAGCGCGCGCACGACGGTCGCCAGCGCCACGATCAGCTTGGTGCCCTGCGCCTTCATGTCGCCGCGGAACATCGAGCGGAGCGAAGGGTCGATCTCGAAAAGCTTTTGGTAGAAGCGCGCGACGACCGGTTCGTGGTTCGGCGTGAGCTTGGCGAAGCTGTTGCGGACAATGGCGATCTGAAGCGGTGTCATCGGCGGCTCCCCTCCTGATGGGATGCCGTCGAACCTAAGCTACGAGTGTATCGGCAAGATTTCTCAAAAGACGAAAAGTAGTTTCAATTGTTTCATTTACGGAGTCGTCAGCCCTTTTCAGGCACGAACATGTAGCCAGCCCCGCGCACCGTGCGCAGCGTCTGCGGCTTGGACGGATCCGGTTCGATCTTGCGGCGGAGCCGGGTGATCCGGATGTCGATGCTGCGATCGAAAGGTTCCCAGCGCTTGTGATGGGCAAGTTCGAGAAGCTTGTCGCGATCCATCGGCCGGTTGGGATTTGCCGCGAACGCCGCGAGCAGGTCGAACTCCATGCTGGTCAACGCCACATCGGCGCCTTGTGCATCGACAAGCCGGCGCCCGTCGAGATCGAGGACGCAGCGCCCCATGGGAACGCGCCGGCCAGACGGATCGGCTTCCGCCACGCCGGCGGGGCGCGGCGCGGTCATCCGGCGCAGCACGCTGCGCGTGCGGGCGAGGAGTTCGCGCAAATCGAAGGGCTTGGGGACATAGTCGTCGGCGCCGATCTCCAGCCCGACGACGCGGTCGACCGTTTCCGCCGCGGCCGTCAGCATGATGATGCCGGCGGGCGACGTCTCGCGCAGCCAGCGTGCAAGGCTGAGACCGTTCTCGCCGGGCATGTTGAGATCGAGCAGGACGAGATCGGGCCGGAAGGCCGGAACGATCGCGCGGGCTTCGACCGCATCTGCAGCTTCGGCAAGGTCGAAACCCTGCTGGCCGAAATATTCGAGGAGCATCTCGCGGATGCCCTTTTCGTCATCGACGATAAGTAGGCGCGGTCTGTCGGACACGGAAAGCCCCTCGCGAAGCGTTCAGATTCCGATTAATGCACGAAACGCCGGGCCGGGCGCAATCTCAGTCGAGCCGCTTGCCGAGACGCCCGGCGAGATCCTGGACGAACTGCCAGGCCACGCGGCCCGAGCGCGCGCCACGCGTCACCGACCATTCGTTGGCCTGTGCGCGCAGTTCTTCGACCGGAAGGTCGAGCCCGTAGCGCCGTGCATAGCCTTCGATCATCGCGAAATAGGTGTCCTGGTCGGCGTTGTGGAAGCCGAGCCACAGGCCAAAACGGTCGGAGAGCGACACCTTTTCCTCGACCGCCTCGCCGGGATTGATCGCGGTCGAGCGCTCGTTGTCGATCATGTCGCGCGCCATCAAGTGCCGGCGGTTGGATGTCGCGTAGAACACGACGTTGTCCGGGCGCCCCTCGATGCCGCCGTCGAGCACGGCTTTCAGCGACTTGTAGGCCGCATCCTGCCCGTCGAACGAAAGGTCGTCGCAGAACACGATGATGCGGCGCTTCTTGCCGCGCACATGGGCGAGCAGCCGGGGCAGGGAGGGAATGTCCTCGCGGTGGATCTCGATTAGCGCCAGCGATTTCGGCCGCTTGGCATTGATGTCGGCGTGCACCGCCTTCACAAGCGAAGACTTGCCCGTGCCGCGCGCGCCCCAAAGCAGCACGTTGTTCGCCGGCAGGCCGTCGGCGAAGCGCAGCGTGTTCGAATGGAGCATCTCGCGCTGGCGCTCGACGCCGCGCAGCAGGTCGAGATCGACGCGGTTGACCTTCGCGACCGTCTCCAGCCGTTTGCCGTCCGCGTTCCAAACGAAGGCGTCGCCCGCGTCCAGATCGGCCGAGATCGACGCCGGCGGCGCGATCCGGTCGAGCGCATCGGCAATGCGGGTCAGGAGGGCCGCGATCTTGGCGTCATCCATGATGGTGAAGTCCTGTGGGGTGGAACGGGGCCGAAAGCTAGCCCCCGAGGCCGCAAGTGGTCAATCCGAAAGGCAGATTCGGCGCATATGGGGCGTTGCAATTCGGGGCGGTGTGGCTATAGTCGCGCCCCGGCCTACCCCCTGATTCCCGACGACGGAGCCCTTTCGATGTTCATTTCGCCTGCCTATGCCCAAGCCGCCGGAGGTGGTGCCGCCGACGTCCTGCCGCAGCTGATGCTGATGGCCGCCGTCTTCGTCGTCTTCTATTTCCTGCTGATCCGTCCCCAGCAGAAGAAGGTCAAGGATCACAAGGCGATGGTCGATGCGCTGAAGCGCGGCGACCGCGTCGTCACGTCGGGCGGGCTGATCGGCACGATCCAGCGCATCGTCTCCGACCGCGAGGCCGTCCTCGAAGTGGGCGACGGCGTGCGCGTGCGCATCATGCGCGGCATGATCTCGGAGGTGATGGCCAAGACCGAGCCGCTCGCCGCCGATGACAAGGCCGAAAAGTCCGAGAAGAAGGCGGCGCAGACCGGCCCGACCTACTGGTCGATGCTGGGGGTGCCCGAAGGTGCGGGCCAGGCCGAAGTCGATGCAGCGATCGGCGCCCGGGGCGGCGACGCTTCGCTTGCCGAAGCGGTCGACACGCTCAAGGACCCGATCAAGCGCAAGCTCTATTCGCGCCTCGGTCACAACGACTACGTCGCCACGCTGAAGGATTGACGAGGGACGCCCGCAGGGGTCCTTCGCAACACGCACGATGCTGTTTTTCTCGCGCTGGAAAGTCTGGAGCATTCTCGCCATCTGCCTGGCGGGCATCCTCCTGTCGGTCCCGAACGTCATGCCGCGGCCCGACTGGTGGCCGTATGCGATGAATCTCGGGCTCGACCTCAGGGGCGGTTCGTACCTGCTGCTCGAGGTCGACATGCCGGCCGTGGTGCGCGAGCGCATCGCGACGATCCAGGACCAGGTCCGCACGCGCATGCGCGCCGCCAACATCCAGATCGTCGGCATCTCCGGACGCGACAACGTCGTCGTCTTCCAGGTGCGCGAGCCTTCGCAGGCGCAGGCGGCCTTGGCGAACCTGCGCGAGATCGTGACGCTCGTGGGCGGCAGCGGCCTCAGCGGCGGAACGCCCGACCTCGACATCCAGGCGGCACCCGACGGGACGATCACGATCACGCTGACCGAAGTCGCGTTGCGCGACAAGGCCACGCAGGCCGTGGTCCAGTCGATCGAGATCGTACGCCGCCGCATCGACGAGACCGGCGTCAACGAACCGCAGATCGCCCGGCAGGGTGCCAACCGCATTCTCGTGCAGCTGCCCGGCGTCGACGACCCGGACCGCATCAAGAAGCTGCTCGGCACGACGGCGCGCATGACGTTCCGCCTGCTCGATGCGAACGTCGATCCCAATTCCGGCCAGCGCCCGCCGCCGGGCGTGGAAATCCTGAAGGCCGAGAACGAGCGCCGCGGCGATGGCATGCCGGTCGTCTACGCGGTGCGCCAGCGCATCGAGGTGGAAGGCGCCAACCTCACCAAGGCGTCCGCCGGAACCAATCCGCAGACCGGCGAGTGGATCGTCAATTTCGAGTTCGACTCCCTGGGTGCACGCCGCTTCGCCGACGTGACGCGCCAGAATGTCGGCAAACCCTTCGCGATCGTGCTCGACGACAAGGTCATCAGCGCGCCGGTCATCCGCGAGCCGATCACCGGCGGCCGCGGGCAGATCTCCGGCCGCTTCACCGCCCGCGACGCGCAGGATCTTTCGGTGCTGCTGCGCGCAGGCGCGCTGCCGGCGCCGCTGACCATCGTCGAGGAACGCACGGTCGGCCCGGATCTGGGCGCCGACGCGATCAAGGCAGGCGTCGCCTCGATCCTCGGCGGCATGGTCCTCGTCTTCATCTTCATCGTGTGGAGCTACGGGCTGTTCGGCATTTTCGCCTGCATCGGCCTGATGGCAAACTTGTTCCTGACGGTGGCGTGCCTTTCGCTGCTGCAGGCGACCCTCACGCTGCCGGGCATGGCGGGGCTGCTGCTGACGCTAGGCCTGTCCGTCGACGCGAACATCCTGATCAACGAACGCATCCGGGAAGAGACCAAGCTCGGCAAGACGCCGTTCGCGGCGATGGAAGCCGGTTTCGCGCGTGCCTTCTCGACGATCGTGGACTCGAACCTCACGACGCTCATCAAGATGATGCTGCTGTTCGCCTTCGGCTCCGGCCCCGTGCGCGGCTTCGCCGTGACGATCACGCTGGGCATCCTCACCTCGATGTTCACCGCGACGGTGCTCGTGCGCCTGATGATGGTGACCTGGCTGCGCGCGCGCAAGCGCGAGCACCTGCCGGTCTGATCCCGCCACGGAGAGAAAGATGATCGTCCTCTACCCGCGGCTGCGGATCTTCCCGGAAAAGACAGACATCAAGTTCATGAAGGGCCGCTTCGCCGGTCTGGCGCTGTCGGCCATCCTTTCGCTGATCTCGGTCATCCTCTATTTCCATCCGGGGATGAACTACGGCATCGACTTCAAGGGCGGCATCGTGATCGAGGCGCGCACGATCGAGGCCGCCGATTTCCCCGCGATCCGCGGCGTGCTTGCCGGCCAGAACGTGGGGCAGGCGGGGCTCCAGCAGTTCGGCTCGCCCAACGACGTCCTGATCCGCCTCGAGCGCCAGCCCGGCGACGACGCGGCCCAGCAGCGCGCGGTCGAACGCGTGCGCGGCGCGCTCCAGCAGGCCGTGCCCGGTCTTCAGGTCCGCCGGGTCGAGGCCGTGGGGGCTTCGGTCTCTGAAGAACTGTTCCGCAACGGCATGCTCGCCCTCGGTCTCAGCCTCGTGGCGATGCTTCTCTACATCTGGTTCCGCTTCGAGTGGCAGTTCGGCGTGGGCGCGGTCGTCACGCTGGTGCTCGACATCACCAAGATGGTCGGCTTCTACGTCGTGACGGATTTCCAGTTCAACCTCGTCGCGATCGCCGCCATGCTGACGGTCATGGGCTATTCGATCAACGACAAGGTCGTCGTCTATGACCGCGTGCGCGAAAACCTGCGCAAGTACAAGTCGATGAGCCTGCGCGACCTGATCGACCTGTCGATCAACGAGACGCTGTCGCGCACGATCGGCACGTCTCTTGCGACGTTCTTCGCCACGCTGCCGCTCGCCTTGTTCGGCGGCGAGGCGCTGCAGGAATTCGCGTGGACGATGCTCTTCGGCATCTTCCTCGCCACGTCGTCCTCGATCTTCATCGCGGCGCCGATCCTGCTGTTCCTCGGCGAAGACAGGCTCCGCCGCGGGCCGCCGCCGGGCAAGGACTCCGCCGCCGTCGCGAAGCCGTAGGTCGGCCGTGGCGGCCCCCCCGCCGGCACCGCATCCCGACCGCAAGGTCGTCGACGCCTACGGCAAGGGCGCCTTCACGATCCGTGGCGCGCTGCATCAAGGGCCGATCGTGCTGCTGCCCGATGCGGTGCTTCCCTGGGAATTCTCGAACATCGAAGCGCTGGCGCTTGCGGATTTCGCGGCATTGACCGCGCTTGAACCCGCGCGACGGCCGAACATCCTGCTGATCGGGATGGGGACGCGCACGCATTTCGTGACGCCCGCCGTGCGCGCGGGCCTGCGCGAGGCGGGCATCGTCGCTGACCCCATGGATACCGGTGCCGCGTGCCGGACCTATAACGTGCTGCTTGCCGAAGAGCGGCGCGTGGCCGCCTGTCTCGTCCCGGTCTGAACCTCCAACGAAAACGGGGCCCCGAAGGGCCCCGCGTCCGTCTTCGCGATGTGCCGGAGATCAGCCGGAGGCGAGGTTCTGCGCGCCCACCATGCAGTAGAGCATCGGGATCGAGAACATCGTGTTCACGCGGCTGGTGATCATCGCCGCGCGGGCCGCCTTCTTCTTGGCGTCGGCGTCGGCTTCGACCATGCCCAGCGCGATCTGCTGGTTCGGCCAGATGATCATCCACACGTTATAGGCCATGATGAGGCCGAGCCACATGCCGACGCCGATCAGGCGGGACGGGCCGGCCTTCAGCATCAGCGCGTCGCCGACATAGCCCATCATCGTGGCGAGCAGCAGGCCGGTGACGACCGTGGCCAGTGCCGCCCAGCGGAACCAGTAGAGCGCCGCGGGGGCGATGACCTTGCCGATGGCCGGCTTCTGCTCGTCCGGGATCTTCGGCATCGAGGGGATCTGGACGAAGTTGAAATACCAGAGCAGGCCGATCCACATCACGCCCGAAAGCACGTGAAGCCAGCGGATGAAGAAGGCGCCCCATGCATGGTCGAGGTTGAGCGTGTGGGTGCCGAGGGCGACGAGAACAGCGATGACGACGCCGTAGATCAGCGCGCGTTCGAGCTTGTCGAGGCCCAGTTTGGCTAGAGTGTCGATCATTGTTCGTTTCTCCGGATGGGGCGGCTTCTCAGTTGCCGCCGGTGTCGGGCGGATGTCCTTGGAGAATCGCCCGGGCGGCACGGCGTCCGGAGCGAATCGCACCCTCTATTGTCGGCGGAACCCCCGTCTGCGTCCAGTCCCCGGCAAGGAACAGGTTCAATGCAGCGGTTACAGGACCGGGACGGCGGTTCTCCTGCGCGGGCGTGAGCCGCAGCGTGGCGCGGCGTTCCTTGATCACGCGCACGGGTGGAACGGGAAGGGCGGGCAGGCTGAGTGCAGCCGCGACGTCGCGCCAGAGCAGGGCCGCCAATGCGTCCGACGGCCGTTCGACGAGCGCGTCGGCGGCGCTGACCGTGACGCTGACGACGTCGCCGCGCGCGATCAGCCACTGCGCGGTTCCGCCGATAAGTCCCAGGATCGGTCCGCCGCCGGGGAGCACCACCGGGCCGTCGAGACGGTAGTGGGCATTCACGATCGGCGACATCTCGGCCGGCAGAGCGAGATCGGGCAGCAGGCGCGCGACCGCGTAAGGCGGAAGCGCAAGCACCACGCAGGCCCGGCGGCAGTCGATTTCCGTTTCGCCGAACTGCAGTTTCTCGACGCGTCCGCGCATGACGCGGACCGCGTCGAGCGGCATGCCGCGTTCGATCGCCACGCCCGCGCGCGCGAGCGCGAAGACGGCCGGATCGACGAAGGCGCGCGACAGCCCGTTCGCCGCGACATAGGGCCGGCACGCGGCCTCGCCGCGCCCGAAGCTGCGCGCGAGCATCGCGGCGAGCGGGCGGGCGGCCGCCTCGCGCGGATCGGTGTTGAGCACGGAAGTGGCAAGCGGTTCCCACAGCGCCTTGTAGAGCGGGCCTTGCGCATCGAGCCGGTCGGCGACGCGCGCCGCCTCGTCGGCGAAATAGAGTTGCAGCGCCTCGGCATAGTCCGAAGCGCTCGTGCCCGGCACGCGGCGGCCCGGCGCCATGATCCACCACGGGATGGGCCCCGCGTTCGGACGGATCGACCAGCGCTCGCCGCTGGAGAGGTCGAGGAACGGGAAGGAAGCGGGCACGACGCCGACCATCTCATCGCGTGCGCCGATGCGGTCGAGATAGCCGAACACGGCGTCGTTCGACGACAGCACGACATGCCCGCCATTGTCGATCTCGCGGTCGAGCAGCGGATCGTGGAAGGACCGGCAGCGCCCGCCGAGCATGGGTGCCGCCTCGTAGAGCTTCACGCGTGCTCCACCGTCGGCAAGATCGAGCGCGGCCGCAAGGCCAGCAAGCCCGCCGCCGACGACGTGGACGTCGGTCACCGGCTTGCCCACAGGCCACGCAGCACGGCACAGGCCTTGTCGACGCGCCCGAGCCGACGGCCAGCCTGGATGCGCGCGAACAGCTTGGAATAGAGCTCGCCCATCACGATGGCCGGGCGCAGTGCCGCGCGGTCGAGGGAGGGAAGCATCGCGCGCGCTTCGGCGAGCTTCCCGGCTGCCTTGGCCGCGAAGGCGTCGTGCGGTTCGGGCAGATAGTCGCGGCCGCGCGCGGCATCCTCGTCGATGTCGCGCAGCACGTTGACGCGCTGGAGCGCTTCGCCAAGCGTCAACGCGTAAGTGCAAGCGCCTTCGCCGCGCGCGCCGAAGACCGGCAGGGCGAGCAGGCCGACCGTGCCAGCCACGCGCCGGCAATAAAGAACGAACAGCGCCTCGTCGAAACGCTGCGGCTCCAGATCCATCATCTGCCCGTCGATCAGCGCGTCGAGTTCCGCGCGCGGCAGGCCGAAGCGGCGGGCATGCGGCTGGAAGGCGAGGGCGACGGGATCGGTCGGCGTGCCCTCGTAGATCGCGGCGATCTGCCGGCGCCATTCATCGAGGCCTGCGCGGCGCGCTTCAGCCGTGCCGGGACCGTCGGCCACGTCGTCGATCGCGCGTGCGATGTCGTAGAGCGCGAACAGCGCCTCGCGCCGCTCGGCGGGGAGCAGGCGCATCGCCCAATAGAAGGTGGAGCGGCGGCGCGCGTTCATATCGCCAAGAGCCCGCGGACCGCTGCCATCGCCTTGTCGAATCCGGACAGGCCGACGCGCGCGGCGAGCGGATCGCGCCGGCGGAGATTGCGCGCAAGGCGATGTGAGAGCTCGACGATCGTCGCCGCTTCCATGCGCAGGCGGCGGTTGCGGATGCCGCGTGGGAGCGTCGATGCCTGCATGTTGAGCCCGTCGACCCGTTCGAGCACGCGGTCATAGACGATGCGCAAGCCCGGCGAGAGATGCGGGGCGAGCAGTTCGCGCTCGCTCAGGCCCGCCGCTTCGAACCAACTGCCGGGGATATAGAGGCGGCGCAGATCGAGCCAGTCCTGCGCCGCGTCCTGCAGGTGATTGGAGATCTGCAGCGCCGTGCACAGCGCGTCGGACGCGGGCCACAGCGCGCGGTCTTCGCCGTGCAGGTCGAGCAGGAAGCGGCCCACGGGCGCGGCCGAGAAGCGGCAATAGGCGATCAGGTCCGACCAGGTGCGGCACGGACGGCCGCGCGCGTCGGCGAGGAAGGCCTGCAGGAGCTGGCGCGGATGATCGACCCCGAGGCCGCGCGCGAGCAGGATGTCGCGCAGCGCCAGCGCTTCCGCCGGGCCTTCGCCGCCCTGCGCGAGGGCGCGATCGCGCGCTTCGAGCAGTGCGGTCTTCTCGTCCGCCTCGCGCGCCGGATCGTCGGCTATGTCGTCCGCCTCGCGCGCGAAGGCGTAGAAGGCGTGCACGGCGGGACGGTGCTCCGGCGCGATGAGCCAGGAACCGACGGGGAAGTTCTCGCTTGTACGGGTCCGCGTGCTCACGAAGATCGATTCCGTCCGAAACTGCCTCTATATAGCATCGCATGGACAAGGAAGCGCTTGCCGAAGCCCTGAGCCTGCTGCGCCGCCACGATGCGGAGCGCTGGCGCACGGTGCTTTTCGCTCCCGCCGACGTGCAGCCGCGGCTGATGGCGCTCTATGCCTTCAATGTCGAGATCGCGCGCGTGCGCGAGACGGTTTCCGAAGCGATCCTCGGCCAGATAAGGCTGCAATGGTGGCGCGAGGCTTTGGGCGAGATCGTCGCCGGCGGCAACGTGCGCCGCCATCCGATCGTGCAGGCAATCCAGCAGGCGGGCATCGAGCCCGCGGCGCTTGCGAAGCTTGTCGACGCGCGCGAGCGCGATCTCGACGAAGCGCCGTTCGCGGACCTCGCGGCACTCGAAGCCTATGCCGCCGCCACGTCGGGTGACCTTGCAGGCATCGCGGCGAAGCTGTGCGGCCTTGAAGAGATGAAGGCCGTGCAGGCGGCGGGCACGGCCTATGCGCTTGCCGGCAGCCTGCGGGCCCTGCCGTTCTTCTCGCGCGTGCGGCGCAACGTGCTGCCCGCCGATCTGGTCGCGGCCGCGGGCCTCGAACCCGAGACGATCCATGAAGGCAAGGCGGGTGCGAAGCTTGCCGCCGCCGTCGAACCGGTGGCGATGCGTTCGCGTGCGCTGCTTGACGAAGCGCGCGGACTTGGAATCCCAAAGCAGGCACGCGTGATCGCGCTGCAGGCGAAGCTCGCAACGCTGTGGCTCGACCGGCTCGCGGCGGCGAAGTACGATGCGTTCGCGCCCGAGCTTCAAGCGCCGCATCCGGCCGACATCTGGCGGCTGTTCTTCGCCAACCTATTCGGCCGCTTCTGACGCCGTTCCGGCGAGCCACGCGGCGAGGTCGGCGCGCGCGCGATGCGCATAGGCCTTCTTGCGATCCTGGCCCTTAACGCGCTTGTCGGTGCCCGGATCGAGCGGCGGGAAGAGTCCGAAATTGCAGTTCATCGGCTGGAACGTCTTGGCATCGCCGCCGCCGGTGAGATGCGCGAGCAAGGCGCCGAACGCGGTCGTCGCGGGCGGCAGCGTGCTCGTGCGCCCGAGACGTTGCGCGGCCGCGAAGCGCCCGGCAAGCAGGCCGATGGCGGCACTTTCGACATAGCCTTCCACGCCTGTGACCTGCCCTGCGAAGCGCAGGCGCGGATCGGCCTTCAGGCGAAGCTCCGCGTCGAGCAGGCGCGGCGAGTTGATGAAGGTGTTGCGATGGATGCCGCCGAGCCTCGCGAACTCGGCCTTCTCGAGGCCGGGGATGGAGCGGAAGACGCGCACCTGGTCGGCGTATTTGAGCTTCGTCTGGAAGCCGACCATGTTGTAGAGCGTGCCGAGCGCGTTGTCCTGGCGCAGCTGCACGATCGCGTGCGCGCGCCGCCCCGTGGCGGGATCGGTGAGGCCGATGGGCTTCATCGGCCCGAAGCGCAGCGTTTCCGCACCACGCTCGGCCATCACCTCGATCGGCAGGCAGCCCTCGAAATAGGGCGTCGATTTCTCCCATTCCTTGAAGTCGGTCTTCTCGCCGGCCAGCAATGCCGCGATGAACGCTTCATACTGTTCACGGTCCATCGGGCAGTTGACGTAGTCCGCGCCGTCGCCCCCGGGGCCACCTTTATCCCAGCGCGACTGGAACCACGCCTTGGTGAAGTCGATGCTGTCCTTGTGGACGATGGGCGCGATCGCGTCGAAGAAGGCGAGCGAGGCTTCGCCGGTGAATTCGCGCACCGCTTGCGCAAGCGAAGGCGAAGTAAGGGGCCCCGTCGCGATCACGACGCTGTCCCAGTCGGAAGGCGGCAGGCCCGCGATCTCCTCGCGCCGCACCTCGATCAAGGGTTCGGCCGCGATCGCCGCGGTGACGGCGTCGGCAAAACCCTCGCGGTCGACGGCGAGTGCCGCACCCGCCGGCACCTTGTGGCGGTCCGCGCAGGCCATCACGAGCGATCCCGCCGCGCGCAGCTCGGAATGCAGCAGGCCGACCGCGTTGGCCTCCCACTCGTCCGAGCGGAAGGAATTGGAGCAGACGAGCTCGGCCAGCTTGTCGGTCTGGTGCGCCTCGGTTTTGCGCACGCCCCGCATTTCATGGAGGATGACGGGGACGCCCGCACGGGCAATCGCCCAGGCGGCATCCGAGCCCGCCAAACCGCCCCCGATCACATGCACCGGCTTCGTTCGATCCATCGCGTCCGACCTGCTATTGTCCGGGGGCATTCCTAGCGATTCTTTGGCCCCACTTCAAACCGACCGGAAAACCCGATGTTCAAAGCCTTCAATCCCGCGACAATCGCCCCGCCCGCCGGCAAATACCAGC
Organism: Tagaea sp.; assembly: GCA_044224405.1. Lineage (GTDB taxonomy): Bacteria > Pseudomonadota > Alphaproteobacteria > CACIAM-22H2 > CACIAM-22H2 > Tagaea. Next base: position 85,257 of record JBGAKN010000003.1, read on the forward strand.
ACGCCGTGGAAGTGCCGGCCGGGGCGCGCATGCTGTTCATCTCCGGCCAGATCGGGGTGCTGAAGGACGGCACGCTCGCCAAGGGCATCGAAGGGCAGGCCGACGCCGTGTGGGCCAACATCAAGGCGATCCTGGCCGATGCCGGCATGTCGATGGACGACCTCGTCAAGATCCACATCCTGCTGGTCGATCCCGCCGACATCGCCCCCAGCCGTGTCGCGCGCGACAAGGCATTGGGCGCGCACCGCCCGCCGGCGTCCACGCTCGCGATCATCAAGGCGCTGGCGAGCCCGGAATGGCTGATCGAGATCGAGGCGATCGCGGCCAAGGCATGAAGCGCGCCTACGCCCCGCACCTGATCCTCGCGGCCGCCGCGTACCTGTTCGCAGGCGCGCAGCAGCCCGTGCCGCCGAAGGAAGGCCCGCCGCCCGCGCGCCTGTCGGCGCCGCTGGAACCCGCGCCGAAGGTTCCGGCCGACTTCCTGCAGGGCAAGGCGGAGTTCGAGAAGGGGAATTTCAACGGCGCCTATCTGCTGCTGCTGCCCTATGCGCATCGCGGCGAGCCGGAAGCGCAATACATCATGGGCCGCATGTCGGACGAGGGCGGGGGCGGCATCGCGCTCGACCCGCGCGAGGCCGCGCGCTGGTACCGGCTTTCGGCCGCCAAGGATTTCCCCAAGGCGCTCTATGCGCTGGCCAAGGCGAGCGCGGTGGGCCGCGGCATGGAACAGTCGCCGGAGAAGGCGCTGGAGTTCCTGATGCGCGCCGCCAACCTGAATTTCACGCCCGCCATCCTCGACGTCGCGTCGCTCTTCGACGACGGGCGCGGCGTCGAAGCCGACCGCGAGAAGGCGCTCGACTGGTACAAGCGCGCCGCCGACATCGGCAACACCGAGGCACGCTTCGTGATGGGCGAGCGCCTGTTCACAGGCGACGGCACCGAGATGGACCGCGACGCCGCGCGCGGCTGGTACGACCTCGCGGCCGGGCGCGGGCATCCGGGCGCCATGTTCCGCCTCGCGCAGATCGGCATGGCGGCCGCAAGCAACATGAACATCGAATACCGGATCAGCGCCTATGCGTGGCTGACGCTGGCCCAGCAGCGCGGCGGACCGACGATCCGCAAGGAAGCGACCGAGCAGCGCAACCAGCTCGGCAGCGCGATGATCCAGCCCGATATCGACCGCGCGATGGCCCGCGTGCGCGCCTGGAAACCGGCCCCGCCGATCAAGGGCGAACCGGTCGATCCGGACGATCCGTACAACGATCCGGCGAAGATGAAGGCGGGACGCTAAAAACAGGTTACCATAGGTTACGGTAACCTATTTAAGTCATTGAAATTAAAGCGATGTAACTGAAACCGCTGTTTTCACGATTTTGTAGCACCCGACGCCGATTTCCCCGCAAGGCAAGCCACTTGGCCGACGTTACCGGATGGCAACGCCGGGTCTGGCCATATTCACTTGTCAAAGAGCGCGGGCGGGAACAATTACCGTGAATAGGAATATAGATTAGGTGCGCGGAGATTGCAAGGTCGGTTCGTGCGGGAAGTCGTGGATGCCCGGGTCAAGCCCGGGCATGACGGGGAGAGAAGAGGCGAGCCTCATAAAAGGTCGTCACCCCCGGGCTTGACCCGGGGGTCCACGACTTGAATGGAAACGCCGCGCGTCAGCGCGTCCGCTAAGCCCGCTTCTTCGCCATCCCGCCCTTGGCGAGATACGGCGCGAGGTACTTCGCCGTGTAGCTTTCCTTCGATTTCGCGACGTCCTCGGGCGTTCCAGAGGCGACGACGCGGCCGCCCTTGCCGCCGCCTTCGGGGCCGAGATCGACGATCCAGTCGGCGGTCTTCACGACTTCGAGATTGTGCTCGATGACCACGACCGTGTTGCCCTGGTCGACGAGGGCGTGCAGCACTTCCATGAGTTTCCGCACGTCCTCGAAATGCAGGCCCGTCGTCGGCTCGTCGAGAATGTAGAGCGTCTTGCCGGTCGAGCGGCGCGAGAGTTCCTTGGCGAGCTTCACGCGCTGCGCTTCGCCGCCCGAAAGCGTGGTGGCCTGCTGGCCGACATGCACGTAGCCGAGGCCCACGCGCACGAGCGTATCCATCTTCTCGCGGATCGCGGGCACCGCCTTGAAGAATTCCGCACCTTCCTCGACCGTCATCTCCAGCACGTCGGCGATGGACTTGTCGCGGTATTTGATCTCCAGCGTCTCGCGGTTGTACCGCTTGCCGTGGCAGGCATCGCACGTGACGTAGACGTCGGGCAGGAAGTGCATCTCGATCTTGATGAGGCCGTCGCCCTGGCACGCCTCGCAGCGCCCGCCCTTGACGTTGAACGAGAAGCGCCCCGGCCCATACGCGCGCGCCTTCGCCTCGGGCAATCCTGCAAACCAGTCGCGGATCGGCGTGAAGGCGCCCGTGTAGGTCGCCGGGTTCGAGCGCGGCGTGCGGCCGATGGGCGACTGGTCGATGTCGATGACCTTGTCGAGATGGTCGATGCCGTCGATCGCCGCGTGTTCGGCCGGGATCTCGCGCGCGCCCATCAGGCGGCGGGCGAGCGCCTTGTAGAGCGTCTCGATCACCAGCGTGGATTTGCCGCCGCCCGAAACGCCGGTGACGCACACGAACGTGCCGAGCGGGAATTCGACATCGACGGTCTTGAGGTTGTTGCCCTTGGCGCCGCGGATCTTGAGCTTCTGGCCCTTGAGGCCGGGGCGGCGCGTCTTGGGGATCGGCACCTGCCGGAAGCCCGAGAGATACTGGCCGGTGAGGCTGGCCGGATTGCGCACGATGTCGTCGGGCGTGCCCTGCGCCACAATCTTGCCGCCATGCACGCCGGCACCCGGGCCCATGTCGACGACCCAGTCGGCCGTGCGGATCGCGTCCTCGTCATGCTCGACGACGATCACGGTGTTGCCGAGATCGCGCAGGCGCTTCAGCGTTTCCAGCAGCCGGTCGTTGTCGCGCTGATGCAGGCCGATGGAAGGCTCGTCGAGCACATAGAGCACGCCGGTGAGGCCCGAGCCGATCTGCGAGGCGAGGCGGATGCGCTGGCTCTCGCCGCCCGACAGCGTGCCGGACGCGCGGGAGAGGGTCAGATACTCGAGCCCCACATTCACGAGGAAGCCGAGGCGCGCGTTGATCTCCTTCAGGATGCGCGCGGCGATCTCGTTCTGCTTGGGCGTGAGCTGCTTCTTGATGTTGGCGAACCACTCGGCCGCCTCGTCGATGGCGAAGGTCGTCACCTCCGACACATGCTTGCCGCCGATCTTCACGGCGAGCGCCTCGGGCTTGAGCCTGTGGCCGTTGCACGCCTCGCACGGGCGCGCCGACTGGTAGCGCGACAGTTCCTCGCGCGTCCACGCGCTGTCAGTCTCGCGGTAGCGGCGTTCGAGATTGGGGATCACGCCTTCGAACGGCTTGTTGGTCCTGTAGTCGCGCAGGCCGTCGGAATAGACCATCGTCACCGGCTCGTCGCCGGTGCCGTTGAGGATCGCGTCCTGCACCTTTTTCGGCAACTGCCCGAACGGCGTGGTGACGGCGACCTTGAAGTGCCTGGCGAGGCTCGCCAGCGTCTGCGCGTAGTATTTCTGCGTCTCGCTGGCCCAGGGCGCGATGGCGCCGCCTTCGAGCGAAAGGCGCTCGTCCGGCGCCACGAGGGCCGGGTCGAAATACTGTTTCTCGCCGAGACCGTCGCAGGCCGGGCAGGCGCCGAACGGGTTGTTGAACGAGAACAGCCGCGGCTCGATCTCCGAGATCGTGAAGCCGGAAACGGGGCAGGCGAATTTCGAGCTGAACACGGTGCGCTTGCCCGTGTCGGCATCCTCGGCGAACAGCAGGCCTTCGGCGAGGTTGAGCGCGGTCTCGATGGAATCCGCAAGGCGGGGGCCGAGGTCGGGCTTCACCACCAGACGATCGACCACGACCTCGATGTCGTGCTTGCGCTTCTTGTCGAGCGCCGGTGCGGCATCGATCTCGTAGAGCTTGCCGTCGACCTTGACGCGCTGGAAGCCCTTCTTCTGCAGCTCCTGCAGTTCCTTGCGGTACTCGCCCTTGCGCCCGCGCACGACGGGGGCAAGCAGATAGAGGCGCGTGCCGTCCTTCATCGAAAGGATGCGGTCGACCATCTGCGTCACGGTCTGGCTTTCGATCGGCAGGCCCGTCGCGGGCGAGTAGGGCACGCCGACGCGCGCGAACAGCAGGCGCAGGTAATCGTAGATCTCGGTGACGGTGCCGACGGTCGAGCGCGGGTTGCGGCTCGTCGTCTTCTGCTCGATGGAAATGGCGGGCGAGAGGCCGTCGATTGAATCGACGTCGGGCTTGCTCATCAGCTCGAGGAACTGGCGCGCGTAGGCCGAAAGGCTTTCGACGTAGCGGCGCTGGCCTTCGGCATAAATCGTGTCGAACGCGAGCGAGGATTTGCCCGAGCCCGACAGGCCGGTGACGACGACGAGGCTGTCGCGCGGCAGCTCGACATCCACACCTTTGAGATTGTGCTCGCGCGCACCGCGGACGACGATGCACGGACCTTCGGGACGGGTCGCCATGGCTGTTCCTGAGATGTTTGAGGCAGGGAATATAGGTCGGCCGCCGGGGCTTTGCGACGCCTCCGGAAGGGCATTGTGGATAGTTATCGGGCGGTGTTTTTCGCCCTTGCGCCGCCCGCCCGGCTTGGCGCAGGTTGGCGCTTCGTTCTTACCGACTCGAATGGAGATCGGCCATGGCCGGCAGCGTCAACAAAGTCATCCTCATCGGCAATCTCGGCAAGGATCCCGAGGTCCGCTCGATGCAGAACGGCGGCAAGGTCGTGAACCTTTCCATCGCGACGTCAGAGACATGGCGCGACAAGAACTCGGGCGAACGCCAGGAAAAGACCGAGTGGCACCGCGTGGTCATCTTCAACGAGAAGCTCGGCGAAGTGGCCGAGAAGTACCTGAAGAAGGGCGCCAAGGTTTACGTCGAAGGCGCGCTCCAGACCCGCAAGTGGACGGATAATTCCGGCGTCGAGAAATACTCGACCGAAGTCGTCCTGCAGCGCTTCCGCGGCGAACTCACCATGCTCGACGGCGGCCGCTCGGGCGGCGGTGGGGGCGGTGGTGGTGGTGGTGGTGGCGGCGGCGGCGACGATTTCGGCGGCGACGATTACGGCTCGTCCGGTGGGGGCGGTGGCGGTGGCCGCTCGTCGGGCGGTGGCGGAGGCGGTGGTCGCAAGCCGGCCGGGCCGATCGACGACGACATTCCGTTCTGAGGAAGGTGCTAGATGCCCTTCATCAACATCAAGATGACGGCCGGCGCCACGAAGGACCAGAAGGCGCAGATCGTGAAGGAGTTCACCGACACGCTGGTGCGCGTGCTCGGCAAGAACCCGCAGAACACGCATATCGTGATCGACGAGGTCGCGCGCGAGAACTGGGGCCACGCGGGCGGGCTCGTGTCGGACCGGCCGGCCGCACCCAAGGGTTGAGACGGCCGGAAATTCCGACCCGAGTCGGGTAGAAATTACCCATCGAGACACCGCAATACTTGCGGTAGCAATCATTTAAGCCCGGTTTTACTGGATTCGCATTTTGGCATGCAGAATGCTCGTTATCCGACATACTCCTGTTGGAGGCGGGTCATGGAAGTTTCCATTCTTTCGCTCTTGTTCTCCGGCTCGGCGCCGCACATGGCGCCGCCGCCGCAGGTGGCATCGGCCAACGAGGCGTCGGCGAAATTCGACGCGATCCTCGCCAAGTACGATCCGCACCACATGAGCCGGCGCGAAGCCGCCGCGATGATGCACGAGATGGAGCAGGCGGGGCTCCTGCCGCAGGGCAAGACCGCGCTGGAGATGGTCGCGCTGCACCGTCCGGGCGAAAGCGTGTGGAATGTCGATAACGAGGCGAAGTTCGACATCGTCGACGCCGTGCGCGCGAACTACGCCTCTGTCGTGCGGTCGGGCAATGTCGACGCGCGGTCGGCCGCGTTCGTGAAGGTGCAGCACGAGGTCTGGAACAGCGTCGCCGAGCGGGCCGCGAAGCGCGCCTAACCCTTCGCGGCGAGGCGCTTTTCCACGTACCGCTGGAACGCTGCGAAGAGCTTGCGCATCGCGGGCTTCTTGTAGGGAAAGATCTCTTCGGAATCCATGTCGTGGACGATCATCGCGACGTCCGCCTCGAACAGCAGCAGGCGGCCGTCCTTCGTCTCGCCGCTGTCGATGACGACATAGTCGAGCTGCAGCTTCGCCGCGAGTGCCTCGAACGCGGCCTTGTGGCGCACCGCGAAATCGTCGTCGAAGGTTTCCATCCAGCGCGCTTCCTGCGCGCGCTTGCCGGCATCCTCGGTCATGCCGGCGCTGAGATAGTGCAGCATCCAGTGCGTCGAGACGGCAAGGTGGCTCGCATAGGGCCGTCCGTCGATGATCGCGATGCGGTGCTTGCGGAAGAAACCGTCGGGCGCCGAATAGTCGACGAACGGCACGACGAAGAACGAGGGATCGGGATGGCGGGCGAGGTAGTCGCCCACGGCCGTCACGTCATCGAGCTTCTCCATCCCTTGCCCTGCGTGCGTGTCGAGCGGGCGCAGGATGATCGGGTAGGCGAGTGTGGACATCAGCGCCGTGAGCGGCGCTTCACCCTTCGCCACGCGCAGCAGCGCCTCGCGGCCGGCGCGCGTCGTCGGTGCCGCGAACACGGACGTCTCGGTCGCGAGCGAAGCGGCGACGCCGTCGCGCGACAGGGCCGCGATGCGCCCGGCATTGCCGTTGATCACCGGGCGCGGCCAGCCGCGCAGCCAGTTCTCCAGCACGAAGAGCAGCGGCGCGTTCGCGTCGGATTGGCCGACCGCGACGATCGCGATGTCGTGGTCGGGCACGTTCTGGGGCAGCGCCGTCGTCGTGTCGACGAAGTACAGCACGAGGTCGGCGTCGGAGCCGGTGAGCAGGAAATCGAGCGGCGTGTTCGCCATCAGGTCGCCGGGCGTGACGAAGGCAAGGACGCGCGGGCCTGTGCCGGCGCCGAAGCGGATGCGGTACCAGCGGTTGAGCTGCAGGGCGAGGCCTTGCACCGCGAGCGCCTTGTCGCGCTGGCCGACCGTGTGCAGGCAGGTCGCCATGTCCATCCACGCGCCGGCATCGTTGGCATCGGCATCGGTGCGCGCGACGAGGGCCTGCCATTCGGCGGTGAGGTCGCCGACCCGGTAGGCCCGCCTGGTCAATTCGGCGGTGCCGAGGAGGGGGGCAGGGGCGATCGGCGGGGCGTCTGTCATCGCAAATCCGGGCGCGGGAGACTCCGGGAGCGGGTCTCTGGATACATCAATATCACAGAAAACCTTTTGAAATTAGCCGTTTAATGGTCGTTTTGGTGCCAAAAGGTATTCAGTAAATTTGTCGTTAATATATTTGCGTGATCACCACAAATTAGAGATAACTGCCTCTGCATATCCAAAGGAGAACCCAACCATGGATGCAACTGGCGCTTCAGGACTGACCGCGGCGTTCAAACCCGTTCTTCAGGCGAGCCTCCAGCGTATCGACGACCGCAACAGCCTCACGCGGGCCGTCACGGCATCGACCGCCGCACGCAACGAGACGACGCTTGCCAATTCCGCCGGCGACAAGACCGACGTCGCGTCGGTCGCCATCACCGGCCGCGGGATGCAGCTCAACATCAGCGCGTAACGTCTCTTCGACTTCGGACAAGGGCCGTCCCGGCTGAAAAAGCGGGGCGGCCTTTTTCGTTTCCGATGCCCCCGGGAAACCGGCTCGCCGACGCCCCCGGAAAGGGCCCGTTCTGTGGGCTTTTAAGCGAATGTATTCAATGGCTTGCGGGGGCCATTTCGGCTTTGTTTGCGCTGCGGCGTCCTGCTAGATTTTGACCGCCGGAGTCGCCTGATTCCGGCACCCCTCCAGACGCATGCGTGGCACGATTTTGAGCGACCAGATTCCCACTCCGCCGGCCCCGATGGACATCTCGCCGGTCTCGATCGAAGACGAGATGAAGCGCAGCTATCTCGATTACGCGATGAGCGTGATCGTGAGCCGCGCACTGCCCGACGCACGCGACGGATTGAAGCCCGTCCACCGCCGCATCCTCTTCGCCATGCAGGAAAGCGGGTACGACTGGAACCGCGCCTACCGCAAGTCGGCCCGCATCGTGGGCGACGTGATGGGCAAGTATCACCCGCACGGCGACAGCGCGATCTACGAATCCATGGTTCGCATGGCGCAGGACTTCTCGATGCGCCTGCTGATGATCGACGGGCAGGGCAATTTCGGCTCGATGGACGGCGATCCGCCGGCGGCCATGCGCTACACCGAGGCGCGCCTCGCCAAGGCCGCCTCGCTGATGCTGACCGACATCGACAAGGACACGGTCGATTTCCAGCCCAACTACGACGACAGCACGGTCGAGCCGCAGGTGCTGCCCGCCGTGTTCCCGAACCTGCTGGTCAATGGCGGCTCGGGCATCGCCGTGGGCATGGCGACGAACATCCCGCCGCACAACCTCGGCGAAGTGATCGACGCGTGCTGCGCGTATCTCGACGATCCGGAAATCACGCTCGACAAGCTGATGGAGCATGTACCCGGCCCCGACTTCCCCACGGGCGGCATCGTCATGGGCCGCGGCGGCCTGCGCGAGGCGTATCGCACCGGGCGCGGCTCGATCCTGCTGCGCGGGCGCACGCACACCGAGGAGGTCCGCAAGGACCGCGAGGCGATCATCGTCACCGAGGTGCCCTACCAGCAGAACAAGGCCCGGCTGATGGAGCGCATCGCCGAGTGCGTGAACGAGAAGATCATCGAGGGCATCTCCGATCTGCGCGACGAATCCGACCGCGACGGCGTGCGCGTGGTGATCGAGTTGAAGCGCGACGCGAACCCCGAGATCGTGCTGAACCAGCTCTACAAGTACACCGGCCTGCAGACCTCGTTCGGCTACAACATGCTGGCGCTGGACCAGGGCAAGCCCGTGCTGATGGGCTTGAAGGAACTGATCCGCTGCTTCGTGGAATTCCGCGAGGAAGTGATCACGCGGCGCACGCGCTTCCTGCTGCGCGAGGCGCGCAAGCGCGCGCATACGTTGATCGGCCTCGCCGTGTCGGTCGTCAATCTCGACCCGGTGATCGAGCTGATCCGCAAGGCGCCGGACCCGGTCGTCGCGCGCGAGCGCCTGATCGAGCGCGCCTGGCCGGTGACCGAGATCGCCAGCTACATCGAATTGGTGGGCGAGCCCGGGCGCGGCGTCGTCGACGGCACGTATCGCCTGTCGGAAGAGCAGGCCAAGGCGATCCTCGAGCTGCGCCTGCAGCGCCTCACGGGCCTCGAGCGCGACAAGATCCTCGCCGAGCTCAAGGACATCGTCGACCAGATCGCCGATTTCATCGCGATCCTCGCCTCGCGCGAGCGGCTCTACACGATCCTGCGCGACGAACTCACGGCCTACCGCACCGAGTTCGCCGACAAGCGGCGCACGACGCTGGAAGAAGGCGACGGCGAACAGGACATCGAGGACCTGATCCAGCCCGAGGACATGGTCGTCACCGTCACGCACGCGGGCTACATCAAGCGCACGCCGCTCTCCAGCTACCGGGCGCAGCGCCGCGGCGGCAAGGGCCGCTCGGGCATGGCGACGCGCGAGGAAGATTTCGTCAGCCAGGTGTTCGTCGCGAACACGCATGCACCGGTGCTGTTCTTCACGAACCGCGGCCTCGTCTTCCTGCTCAAATGCTACAAGCTGCCACTCGGCAACCCGCAGAACCGCGGCAAGCCGATGGTCCAGCTCCTGCCCCTGGCTGAGGGCGAGCGCATCGCCACGGTGCTGGCCCTGCCGACCGACGCGACGCTGTGGGACAAGCTGCACATCGTGTTCGCCACGTCAGCCGGCAACGTGCGGCGCAACGCGCTGTCCGACTTCACCAACATCATGGCCAAGGGCAAGATCGCCATGAAGCTGGAAGAGGCGGGCGAACGCCTCGTCGCCGTCCAGCCCTGCCAGGACACGCAGGACGTCGTGCTCGCCACGCGCGAGGGCAAGTGCATCCGCTTCGCGGTCGACGACGTGCGCGTCTTCGCCAGCCGCAATTCCACGGGCGTGCGCGGCATCAAGCTCGGCAAGGACGATGAAGTGATCTCGATGGCGCTGCTGCGCCACATGGATCTGGAGACGTCCGAGCGCGAGGCCTTCCTGCGCATGGCGCGCCAGCGCCGCGGCATGGACGCGGACGCCGCTGCCGAAGCGCCGGAAGCCGACGCGCCGGAGGCTTCCGCCACCGCCGTCACGCTCACCGAAGAACGCTACGCCGAACTGGCCGCTGCCGAAGAGTTCCTGCTGGCGATCACCAGCAAGGGCTTCGGCAAGCGCAGCTCTTCCTACGAATACCGCCTCACCGGTCGCGGCGGCTCGGGCATCGCCAACATCGAGACGACCGACAAGAACGGCGTCGTCGTGGCCTCGTTCCCGGTGCGCGACGGCGACCAGCTGATGATCGTATCGGACGGCGGCACGCTGATCCGCACGCCGATCGACGACATCCGCATCGCGCGCCGCCAGACGCAGGGCGTGACGGTCTTCCGCGTGGGCGACGGCGAGAAGGTCGTCTCGGTCGCGCGCCTAGGCGACATCGGTAACGATGGGGGCGGCGATGGCGGCGGCGACGACAGCGCCGAAGCGGCCGCACCGGCCGGGGAGGGGAAATGAGCGAACGCGTCGCGATCTATCCTGGCACCTTCGATCCGGCCACCAACGGCCATCTCGACATCATCCACCGCGGCGCGCTGGTGGTGGACAAGCTGGTCGTGGGCGTCGCCGTCAACGCGGGCAAGGGCCCGCTCTTCTCGCTGGAAGAGCGCGTGGCGATCATGAAGGCCGAAGTGGCCGCGATGGCGGACGTGGCCGCGCGCATCGAGGTGCGCCCGTTCGAGACACTCTTGATGAAGTTCGCCCACGACGCGGGCGCCAAGATCATCTTGCGGGGCCTTCGCGCCGTGTCGGACTTCGAGTACGAGTTCCAGATGGCCGGCATGAACAAGCGCCTCGATCCCAAGGTCGAGACGCTGTTCCTGATGGCCTCGGAACACCACCAGTTCATCTCCTCGCGCTTCGTGAAGGAGATCGGGCGGCTGGGCGGCGACATCTCGCATTTCGTCACCCCGCGCGTCCACGCGGCCATGCGCGCCAAGCTCGCCGGCCAACCCTGGGGAGCGGGCGAACCCACGCTGCCGCCCACCACCGTCCCGCGCGCGCCGCTCTAGAGGCCCCTCGGCAAGGCGGTTGACCGCAGCCCGGCACCGCCCTAATTTCCGGCCCGACTTACGCTTGGCACGAGCTCGTAGCTCAATCGGTAGAGCACGACACTTTTAATGTTGGGGTTCCGGGTTCAAGTCCCGGCGAGCTCACCAGCGGTTCCCACGAATTTCATTTCATCACGGGCGTATATCGCGGCACCTGCCGGATACGGCAGACCGCCTCGAATTTCCCTCGGGTAAGGCGCAACAGGGCCTTTTCCGGCCTCTCGCGCTGTACTGCCTCGCCGCTCGTCAATTCGACGTAGCTGCGCCCGTTGGCGGTCAGGATCGTGGCATCGCCGCCGTTGCAGACCCACCATGTCGATTGCATTTGCAGGAGCGATTCATTCGGTTCGCCCTCGGCCATGGACCGCCCGTCGATGAAGGCAACGCCACTATATCCGCACCCACATCCTCGGCTGGTTGAAACTTCAAAATGCCCGATCCGCCGCGCTGTGCCGGATCCGTCGAGTACGACCTCGGCGTCCTTGTCAAATTCGGCCTCGACCTCGTTCCGCTCGATTGACGCTTCCTCGGGGATTGGCCGCCATTCGATGCGATCGACCAGCTTGTCGGCGAGGAAGGCCTCACAAAGCGGCGCCGACAGATTCTCTGCAAGCTTGGGCGTAAAGCTTCTCTTGAACGTGCAAACCGTTCCCTGACCGGGTTCGACAATCTGGCTGGGGCCTTTGTCGATCACGCCGACGACATAGGATTTGCCCTTGAAAGGCACGATCAGTATCCCATCGGTCGCATATCCGCCGATGTCCTCGACCTGGAATTCCGCGGGATCGTCGGCAAAACGTGCGTAGCCTTCGACCCTGACGTACGGGAACGGGCAAGAGGCCCCGCTGGCCCCGACCGAGAACTTCCGGGTCTCGCCGTCCACGATCGCGGTGCCCGCCGCAGTTCCGATCAGATACTGACCGTTGTTGTTAAAAGCATCCGCGACATAGTCGCAAACCGATTGCGCCGAAGTTACGGCTTTCGGCAGGTCGAATGCCGCAAGAGCCGATGCGTTCGGAGCATCCTTGCCCGACAGCGTGCGATATCGCGCGTATTGAGCCGACGCCTCCTGCCATAGGGCCGCCTTTTCGGTCTCCGATGCCGCCTCGCGGGCGGCATTCTGAAGCGCGTCGGCGAGATTGAGGCGCGCGACAATCCGCTCCGGAGCGAGTTCGACGACCTTACGAAGGACGGGAACGGCCTGCGCGGATTCTCGCGACCGATCCAGCATGAACCCGTAGTCATTCAAGATGCGGATGCGCGTGGCGTTCGAGATCCCGTCCATAGAACTTTCCATCAGGCGCAGTACGCCAGCGGCCTCGAAGTATCTCAGCGTCGGCTTCGATCCGTAGGAGTTGAAGTCGCGATCCTTAAAGACGGCTATCGCTTCCGCATGGACGCGGGTGAGATTCTTGCCGGTGATCGCTCTCGGGAGAGTCGAATGGATCTTGAACTGCCCGATCTCGGCCCGGAACGTCAGCACAACGTCGGGTGTGGCTAGAATTCTTGCATAAACTCTATATGTGCCGGGACTGAAGGATCGAATGACCTTCCCATCGTTCCAGAAATTGAGGCTTCCGTCTTCGGCGACGGTCAAATGCGCAGAATCAAGTATGTCCGTGATCGTTTCGTACCGATAGCGATCGCTCGACGGAACGATTCGATAGATGTTCGAAAATGTGCCGGGCGCCGGCGGATCGAACGGCTTCGGCGACAATGGATCGCTGATGTCCAAGCCCTTACGCGCGGGCTTCTCGTACCTCTCGAAAACGATCCGGGTCCCGTCTGGTGAAATTTCCCTTGGCGACATTCCAAAAAACTCGGGGCCGCCTGAAATTTCCGACACTTTATGTGGCCGGGACGGCTCCGATATGTCGTACAAGACGAATACGGCGCCGGTGGATCGCGATGTGTAGAAGATCAGTCGATCGCCGAAAACACGAATGGTGTTTAGCCGGAGCTTGCCGAGATCGATCTGCGCCACCTTCCTCGGTGCTGCCGGATTGGAGAGGTCATATATCCAGATGCCGTTGGTATAGCTTGGATCTCCCCATGGCGCCGTCTCCCATGCCGCGAACAGGAACTTCCGATCTGCCGTCAGGTCGTAGGCCATTCGACTAAGTTTATGATGCGGAATTTCAAAGGCGACACTGCCGAGGTCCTTTATGTCCGGGGCCGGGGAACTTGCCGCGGGAATATGCGGGGCGGACAGGAGCACTCCGCAGATCGACAGGGCTGCAATTGCCAGTGTCCGCAGTTTCATTCTTCGCCTCGATAAGCAGGTCGAATTGGCAGGAGAAATCTAGAGTGCCAATTTGTACAAATATAAGTTAGCAAGCCTGAGGGCTGTCATTCAACCCCCGGCAACCTACCCAATCTTCCTGTATCCTTGATGCGGAGATTCAGGGAGAACCGCATGAAGACGCTTCGGATCGGCGACGTCACCATCACCTCGATCGTCGAGCGCGACGGGCCGTGGCGGCGGCCGGTCGACATGTTCCCGGCCTATGATTCCGAGGTCGGCCGCGCGCATCTGGAAACGCTGGAGCCGGAAGTCTACGACGCGGCTTCGGGAAAGATGGTCATCACCTACCAGACCTTCGTGGTGCGCACGCCGCACCATGTCGTGCTCGTCGATACCTGCACGGGCGACCACAAGGGCTATCCGCCGCCGCTTGATTTCGACAAGACGCCCTGGCTCGACAATTTCCGCGCGGCCGGCCTCGCGTTCGAGGACGTGACGCACGTCTTCTGCACGCACCTTCATTTCGACCATACCGGCTGGAACACGCGCCTCGTGGACGGGCGCTGGGTGCCCACCTTCCCGAACGCCAAATACATCTTCCACAAGGACGAGTACGCCCACTGGGAACAGGCGGCCAAGGGCGGCGGCGTCCATCCGGGCACGGTGTGGTCGTACAACTGCCGGCCGGTCGTGGAAGCGGGGCAGGCGCTGCTGGTCGACAGCGCCTTCGAACTCGACGACACGTTCTCGCTAACGCCCACGCCCGGCCACACGCCGCGCCATGTCTGCGTCAACATCCGCTCGAAGGGCCAGCGCGCGGTCGTCACGGGCGACATGATGCATCATGCGCTCCAGTGCCGCGAACCCGAATGGTCGACGGTCTTCTGCCACGACCGCGCCGAGGCCGCGCAGTCGCGCCGCACGTTCCTGTCGCGCGTGTGCGACACGCCGACCGTGATCCTGCCGATCCATTTCCCGTCACCGACGGCCGGCCTGATCAAGCCCCATGGCCGCAACGGGTTCGATTACAAGTATCTGAGATGAAACCCGCTGCCTTTGTCCTCAAGGACCGCGAAAAGGATCGGCCGAATCGCGCCCGGCCCGCCACGCCGGCAAAATGACGTTGATTTAATTGTGCATTGCCGACAGTTTTGGGGTACGGCTTCAGGGTAGCTCGCCCCGCATGCCCGTGCCGCCAGGCGCGGGGTTTGCGGGAAAACGGTTCGCGATCAGGAATTACGGGACAGCAGGGACATGCCGCTCGATTTCAGCAACGGAAAAGCCCACTACGACGCGGTCCAGAACGGGATCGTCATCGACGTGCGCGACGGCACCAGGCACATCCCCTGCGTCATCGAGAAACAGGCGCTTGCCGATTTCGAGGGCGTGTCGAACGTCTCGCCGGGCTCGCTCGTGTCGATCTACCGCAGCCATTCCGAGCGCATCCACAAGCTGATCTCGGCGCTCTACACGTCGGGCCACGCCGACGCGAAGCAGGGCCTGCGCATCACCAGCCGCACCCTCAACGGCGTGCGGCGGAAGACCTGAACTTCCACATCGCAAGGTAGGCGCGCTCGACCCGGCGAACATAGGCCGGCCCCCCGCACAGCGCGGAGGCCGCCACGCGCGCGCGAAGCGACCGGCGCAGTTCGGCGCGCCCCGTCACGTCCGCCGCCAGCGCCTGCGCCTTGGCCACGTATTCGTCGGCGTCGGCCGCCACCCAGTCCGTGCAGCCGATCACGGCCAGCATCGCCGCCGTCCAGCGCCGCGACATCGTATCGCCCGCCAGCGTCAGGACGGGCAGGCCCATCCACAGCGCCTCGAAGGTCGCGGTCGAGCCGCTGAAAGGGAAGGGGTCGAGCGCCACGTCGATCGCGTCGTAGTGCGAGAGATGCTCGGCGAGGCTGTCGACGGCGCCGCGCAATTCCAGGCGCGCGGGATCGACCTTCGCGCGCTCGAACGCCGCGCGCACCCGCCCGGCGATCGAAGGGACTTCGTAGAGCTTCTTGTATTTGAGCATCAGCTTTGAGCCGGGCGTCTCGCGCAGCACGCGCGTCCACAGGTCGAGCACCGTGTCGCCGATCTTGGCGGGATTGTTGAAGCAGCCGAAGACCGGGCCAGCGGCGGCTGCCGACGGCGGCGGGCCGGGCGCGCGGGCCTCGGCAAGCGGCACATGCGCGTAGAGATGCGGCAGGCCGAACACGCGCTCGACGAAACGCTCGCTGCCGCGGCGCGGGACGAGCGCCCGGTCGGCGAGGAGGAAATCCATCTCCGCGATGCCGCTGGTCGCGATGTCGTAAAGCGAGACTTGGACGGGTGCGGGCCGGTACGCCGCGACAAGCGGGCGGTTGCGGTCGAAGCGCCCGGCCACGCACACGAGGATGTCGATCGCGTCGGCGCGCACCGCCTGCGCCACACGCTCGTCCGACATGCCGTTGATCTGGCGCCAGCCATCCACGGCACCCCGCAGCTTCAGCGAATATTCATCGGGAAGTGCGAGGTCGGCATAGCAGAAGACCTCGAATCGCGAACGGTCGTGATTTGCGAGGATCGTTCCCAGGTTGCGCGCGACGGGATGGTCGCGCAGGTCCGACGAGAGGTAGCCAACGCGCAGCCGGCGCCCTTCCACGGGCACGAAGGCGGGGGCGGGCAGGATCGCGGATTCCGGCGGCCGGTGCCGGCGCGAATAATCGAGATGCTCGGCAAACCGTGCTTCCGGGCCGATGGCCGGGTCGTACACGATCGCCAGCAGCAGGTTGCGGTGCGCGTCGGCCGCCTTGGGGTCGATCGCCAGCACCTTGCGGTAGAGCGCCTGCGCACGCGCGCTTTCCCCGCGTTCGAGATGGAGATTGGCGAGATTGCCGAGCACGTTTGGATCGTCGGGCTTCAGCATCAGCGCCGCTTCGTAGCTGGCCGCCGCCTCGTCGAGCCGGCCGCAGTCGCGCAATGCCGTCCCCATGTTGTCGAACGTCTCGGGCATCGTGGGGTCGAGCGACAGCGCCTTGCGGTAGATCTCGATCGCGGCGTCGAACTGGCTCATCTCGCGCAGCGCGTTGGCGAAGTTCGTGTGCGCGGATGCGGACTGCGGCGCGATCTGCACCAGCGCGAACAGCTTCTCGGTCGCGAGATCGGGGCGCCCGGCGTCCAGATACGCCACGCCCAGATTGTTGAGGATCTCGGGGTTCTGCGGCTCCAGCGCCTCGGCACGCAGGTAGAGCGCGATCGCCTCGTCGAACCGGCGACCGGCATGGCGGCGGCCGGCAAGCGCGCAAAGCGTTCCGGCATCGTCGGGTGCAAGTTCCGCCGCGCGCTCGAATGCCGCATCCGACTCCGCTTCCCGCCCCAATGCCGCCAGGGCCTGGGCGCGGTTGCGATGCGCGAGGACGAAATCGGGATGCCGGGCCAGCAGCCCGTCGAGCCGGGCGAGCGCCTCCGACGGCCGACCGGCCGCGAGCAGGGCGGCCGCAAGGTTGTTGCAGACATCCGCGTTGTCGGGAAACGCCGCAAGTGCTGCTTCGTAATCCGTGATGGCTGCCGCGAAGGCACTGGTCGCGTGATGCGACATGGCGCGCGACATGCGCGCATCCACGAGATTGGGATCGCGCGCGAGCGCCGCGTCGTAACAGGCGATCGCCGCGGCATGGTTGCCGGACCGGCGCAAGGCGTTGCCGAGATTGGAATGGTAGGCGGCCGGCGCCGGGTTTATGGCGATCGCCGCCTCGATCCGCGCGATCGCCTCGCGCAGCCGGCCCTGCTGGAACGCGACGACCCCCAGCAGGTGAAGCGCGTCGGCCTGGCGCGGATCTTCGGCGAGCACTTCGCGATAGACGGCGCCGGCTTTCGCGAGATCGCCGGCGCGGTGAAGTTCCATGGCCGCCGCAAGGCGTTCTTCGGCGGGAATCCCGGATCGAGTCATGGGGGCGAGACTAGCCGACGCGGGCAGCGCTAGATAGCGGCCAAGCCTTCCGGGATGCGGCGTGCCGCGCTACTCTTCGGCATCGACTGCCGCTGCCCGCCGCGACGGAGGATCAGAGATGAACATCGACAAGATCGAGATCGGCACACGCCCGCCGCACGACGTCAACGTGATGGTCGAGATTCCGCTCGGCGGCCAGCCGGTGAAGTACGAGCTCGACAAGAAATCGGGCGCGCTGTTCGTCGACCGCTTCCTGCACACGGCGATGCACTATCCTGCGAACTACGGTTTCATCCCGCACACGCTGTCGGGCGACGGCGATCCGGTCGATGTGATCGTCGTGGGCCACGTGCCCGTCGTGCCCGGAGCCGTCATTCGCTCGCGGCCGATCGGCGCGCTGCTGATGAACGACGAGGCCGGCGCCGACGAGAAGATCCTTGCGGTCCCCGTCGACAAGCTGCATCCGTTCTATTCGGGCGTGCGCAACTATACCGACCTGCCGCCGATCCTGATCGAGCAGATCGCGCACTTCTTCAAGCATTACAAGGATCTGGAACGCGGGAAGTGGGTGACAATCGTCAAATGGGTCGATGCCAAGGGCGCGCAGAAGATGATCATGGAAGGGATCGCGCGGGCGCGGAAAAGCTCAAAAAAGAGACGCTAACTATATGTAATTGAAGAAAATTATACAGGATTTCAAGGCGATACTTCGTGACAGCGAAGCCGCGCGGGGGGAGATTCGGGGGTACTCAATAATTGCCCAAATGGAGAATCCCCGATGGCAAGTTCATCCGTGAGCGGCGCTTCCGGGCTGACCGCGACATTCCTGCCGGTGCTGCAAGCGAGCCTCCAGCGCGGCGACGAACTGAACAGTGTCTCGCAATCGGTCGCGCAGTCGACGTCGCAACAGATCGACCAGTCGATCACGTCGGCAGCGAGCCCGATCAACGATGTCGCCAGCGTGGCCTTGTCCGGCCGTGGGCAAAATATAAACATCACGGCCTAGCTTCCCGACCCGTTGTCGCCTGACAAGGCCCCCGTGCGGCGGTAAGCTTTGCGCCGTATGATTCGTGTCGTCGTTTTAGGGGCCACCGGTTTCGTCGGACGCAACATGGCCGAGGCGTTCGCGAACGACCCGGCCTGCGACGTCGTCGGCGTGCGGCATCTGCGGCCCGCTTTTTCCCATCCCCGCATCCGGTGGGTCGAGGCCGATCTCGCGACCGACGCCGGCGTGACCGCGGCCCTTGCGGGTGCGGACGTCGCCATCCATGCCGCGGCCGCCACGGCCGGTTCGGCGGCCAATCTCGGCGATCCCCTGTCGATGATCGTCGACAACCAGGTCATGAACGGACGGATCTTTGCCGCCGCGCACCGCCTGCACGTCGCGCATGTCGTGTGGTTCTCGTGCTCGGTCATGTATCCCTCGTCGCCCACGCCCCAGCGCGAAGACGACTACGATCCGCGCGCCGAAGTGCATCCGGCCTATGCCGGGGTGGCAATCACCAAGGTCTATTTCGAGAACATGTGCGCCTGGTACGCGGGCCTCGGCCGCACGCGCTTCACGGCGCTCCGCCATTCCAACGTTTACGGGCCCCACGACAAGTTCGACCTCGCCCGCAGCCACGTGTTCGGCGCGACGGTCACCAAGGCGCTGACCGCAAGCGACGGCAGGCTGACGGTCTGGGGAACGGGCAGGGCGGCGCGCGACCTGATCCATGCCGACGACCTCTACGCGGCCGTGAAGGCCGTCATCGCCGGGCAGAAGCGGCCCTATGCGCTCTTCAATGTCGGCGCGGGGTTCGCGACGACCACGCGCGAACTCGCGACGCGGATCGTGCGGGCGTCGGGGCGCAAGCTTGACGTCGTTCTCGATCCCGCGAAGCCGACGATCGATACCGAACTGTCGCTCGACTGCGCGCGCATCCGCGAAGAGCTCGGCTGGCGCCCGCAGATCGATCTCGATACGGGCATCGCGCGCACGATCGCGTGGTGGAACGAGAACCGGCCGATCGACGGCCCCGAAGGGACGAAACGCGCATGAAGCTCAGCCTCGTCCTGCCCAGCCTTTTCCCGACGCTGATCGACGGCGCGCTCGAAGCGGCGCATGCGGCTGCGGCCAACATCGAGCATGAGATCATCGTCGTCTCGCCCTACGAGATCTCGCGGCCCGGCGTGCGGTGGGTCCCGGAAACCGCGCCGCTCGGCTCGATCGCGGCGTGCAATCTGGGTTTCGCGCAGGCGACGGGCGACGTCATCGCGCTGATCGCGGACGACAACCGGCTTTCGCCTGGCGCATTGCAGCTGGCGCTCGCGCATCTCGCCGCACGTGAAGGCGCTTGCCCCACGCTGCTGTTGGGGTTCCCACGCCAGGTGCGGCATCTGACGTTCGTCGGGTCGGTCTACGGTCGCTACTATCCATATTTCTTCGTGGCGCGGCCCGCCACGCTCGCGAAGGCCGGCGGATATTTCGACCAGGGCTTCCGCAAGCATTTCGCCGATCCCGATCTCGGCATGCGCGTGTGGGAAGCAGGCGGGCGCTGCGAGATCGTGGCGGGCGCCAACATCGTCGATGTCGACGTGCGCGGCGGTGCCGGCACGGCGCCGGACAAGGCACTGGGTTCGCAGGCGTCCGATTTCGCCCGCTTCGCGCAGCGCTGGGGCGCCCGCTTCCCGGATTGGGGCAACGACCAGTTCGGGATCAATCTCGATCTTTCGGTCGATTTCCTCCCGCTGCTGGGAGCGAGCGACACGGTCGAGGTGCGCGAACCCGGCAAGATCATCGATGCCCGGATCCTGAGCGCGCTGACGCTGGTCTCGCTCCACCAGAACGTGCCGGTCGGGACGGGGCGGGCCGCTCAGTCCCTCGAATATCTGCGCTGGCTCGCAGGCCTTGCGCCCGACGTGCTCAATATCGTGGTCTCGGGCGGTAACCGGGCGACGCTGGCACGCCCCTGACGAGCATTTTATCCCGCGCATTCACCGAGTCGTTCGTGATAAAATCGATGCATTCGGCCCGGTTTCGGACTGAAGAAGTTGTGTTTTCAAGGGGTTATGGGGGAAAATGGCGCCGCCGCAAAAATCCGTCTTCACGGCCGAAAAGCTGATGATGCGCGATGGCCGCCTGAAGCCCAATGGTGCGGCCATTCCGCTCGAAGCGCCCGTTTCCAACGGTGCTTCCCATGCGCACGCCGATGACGGCCGTACGGCCGCAGCGCTCGAAGGCCTGCGCGCGGACGTGCAGGGGATCGCCCACAAGATCGACAGTTTCATCAATCTCGACCACAACGAGATCGACCGCGTGCGCGGCGAAGTGCTCAACATCGCGGGCCGCATCGAGCAGACCAAGCGCGAGATCGGCGCGCTGAAGCATCCGCTGGCGCGCGAAGACAAGCTTTCGAGCGCATCGATGGAGCTTTCCGCCGTCGTGTCGCAGACCGAGGACGCCACGTCGCGCATCTTCGACGGCGTGGAGCGCATCGAGGAAATCGCGCGCGAGGTCCGCGCGATGAACATTGACGATTTCGCGAAGGACCGCGTGTCGGAAATCTCCGACTTGTGCACCGGCATCATCGAAGCCTGCTCGTTCCAGGACCTGACCGGCCAGCGCATCAACAAGGTCGTGCGCACGCTCGCCTTCATCGAGGAGCGCGTGCAGAAGATGCTTGAAATCTGGGGCCCCGGCGAGATCGGAAACCTGCCCGTTCCTGACGAAGACGTGCTGCACATCAAGGATACCGGCGGCGTGGTGCTGCACGGGCCGCAGGACGCCGACAAGACCAACTCCCAGGCGGATATCGACAAGCTGTTCGACTGATGGCCGATTCACCCGACATGCTGCTGGCCAAGGCGATCCGCAAGGCCGATACCCGCTACTTCTTCGAGGATTACACGAAGCAGGCGCAGGCCGCGATCGAGGCGCTCGATCGCGCGGGCTTCGTCATCGTCCCGAAGGTGCCGACCCGCGAGATGTTCGAGGCCGCCAAAAAGGCGATCGTCTATGGCCAGAACAAGCCGGGCAACATCGTGCTGCCGATCTGGGAAGCGATGATGGACGCTTCTCCCGGCCCTTACGGCGACTAGCCGGTGCGCGGCGGCATGCGCGGGCGCTGGTCTTCTTTCAGGCGCATCAGCCGCGTGGTCGAACTGACTGACAGCGTCGTCGTGCCGTAGCCTGCGGCGCGGCCCTGCGCGTCCAGCGCCAGCACCTCGAACCTGAGGGTGAATGCCTGCGTCTCGCCCGGGCAGACACCGCGATAGCCTTCGAGCGCGTCCTCGGCGATTTCCGGCCCCTTGGCGGCGACCTCGTAGTCGGCCGGCGGGGCATAGAGCACGCTCGTATTCACGATCCGGACCCGGTAGCGCGCCGCCGGCGGGGAATTGTCGAGCTCGATGGGCGGCGAGATGCCCAGCGAGCACATGTGCCGGATGTCGAGGAAGGTGCGCACGTTCATGCGCTGCGCGCCGGCAGGGCCGGTCGGCACGGTCGAATAGGTACAGGCCCCCAGGCAGGACAGGGCAGCCATCGCGAGGGCGGCGGGACGCAAGGTTCCAAAATCCATGCGACTGTTCTACCTTGCCCGTCCGATTTGGGAAACTGGGTTCCGGGACGTCCATGAGTGCAACTGAAAGCGCCGACTGCGTCGTCGTCGGCGCGGGCATCGTCGGGTTGGCGGTCGCACGCGCGCTGGCCCTGCAGGGTCGCGACGTCATCGTGCTGGAAGCCGCCGACGCCATCGGCACGGAGACGTCCTCGCGCAACAGCGAGGTCGTGCACGCCGGCATCTATTATCCTACCGGCAGCCTGAAGGCCCGGCACTGCGTGGCCGGCAAGAAATTCATCTACGCGTTCTGCGCCGAACGCGGCATCGAATGCCAGCCCAAGGGCAAGCTGATCGTCGCGACGACGCAAGAACAGGTCGGCTACCTTGAAAAGCTCAAGGCGCAGGGCGAGGCGAACGACGTGCACGACCTGCGGATGCTGGACGCGCGCGAGGCGAAGGCGCTGGAGCCAGAACTCGTCTGCGTCGCGGCGCTGCATTCGCCTTCGACGGGAATCGTCGACAGCCACGCCCTGATGCTCGCCCTCCAGGGCGACGCCGAAGCGCGCGGCGCGATGATCGCGTTCGAGACGCCCGTCGTCGGAGGTGCTGTCGCCAACGACGGCATCGTCGTCGAGACGGGCGGGGCTTCGCCCATGCGTCTCAAGGCGCGCACGCTCGTCAATGCTGCGGGCCTCGGCGCGCAGAAGATCGGCCATGCGATCGCGGGCATCCCGCCGGCATCCGTGCCGCCGCTGCACTATGCCAAGGGCAACTATTTCGCGCTGCAGGGCCGCACGCCGTTCCAGCGGCTGATCTATCCCGTTCCCGAAAAGGGCGGGCTTGGCGTCCACATCACGATCGACCTTGCCGGGCAGGCCCGCTTCGGGCCCGACGTGCAGTGGGTCGATGCGCTGGAATACGACGTCGATCCGCGCCGGGCGGACGTCTTCTACGCCGAAGTCCGCCGCTATTGGCCGGGCCTCGCCGACGGGGCGCTCGTCCCATCCTATTCGGGCATCCGTCCCAAGATCGTGCCCAAGGGCGAGCCGAACCCCGATTTCGTCATCCAGGGCCCGGAAACGCACGGCGTTCCGGGACTTGTGGCACTCTACGGCATCGAATCGCCGGGGCTCACCTCGTCGCCGTCGATTGCCGAACATGTTGCGCGCATCGTCGCGGAAATGTCGTAAAACAAGGTTCCGAAGGGAAGGAATACGTCGATGGAAATGCCGGTCAATGCCTTCAAGAAGGCACTCAAGGAAGGCAAGCCGCAGGTCGGTCTCTGGTCGACCCTGTGCTCGAGCATGGGGATCGAAGGGGTGGC
Organism: Tagaea sp.; assembly: GCA_044224405.1. Taxonomy (GTDB): domain Bacteria; phylum Pseudomonadota; class Alphaproteobacteria; order CACIAM-22H2; family CACIAM-22H2; genus Tagaea. Next base: position 108,552 of record JBGAKN010000003.1, read on the forward strand.
CTCGTCGGGCTTCGACTGGCTGCTGATGGACACCGAGCATTCGCCCAACGAGCTTCCGGGGCTGGTGAGCCAGCTCCAGGCGGCCAAGGGCGGCACGGCATCGCCGGTCGTGCGGCCGGCATGGAACGATCCGGTGCTGATCAAGCGCCTGCTCGACATCGGCTTCCAGTCCATCCTGATCCCGTTCGTGCAGACGCCCGAAGAGGCGCGCAAGGCGGTGGAGGCGACGCGCTATCCCCCGCACGGCATCCGCGGCGTGTCGACTTCGGCGCGCGCGTCGAACTACGGGCGCGTCACCGACTACCTGAAGAAGGCCAACGACCAGATCTGCGTGCTCGTGCAGGTCGAGACGACCGAGGCGCTGGCGCGCATCGACGAGATCGCGGCGGTCGACGGCGTGGACGGCGTGTTCATCGGCCCGTCCGATCTCGCGGCCTCGATGGGCCATCTCGGCAATTTCCAGCATCCCGACGTGCAGAACGCGATCTCGAACGCGATCAAGCCGATCCGCAAGGCCGGCAAGGCCGGCGGCTATCTCACCGGCAACGAGGAAGAATCCAAGAAGCGTTTCGCCGAAGGCTTCCAGTTCGTCGCGGTGGGCACGGATTTCGGCCTGCTCGTGCGCAATGCCGACGCGCTGGCAAAGCGCTTCAAGGGCTGAGGGAGTACGCGAATGTCGTCCAACAAACCCGACATCATTTCCGGCGGGCCGCTGCCGCTGAATTGCGGCGACCGGCTCAACGAATACTTCACCGTCCATAAGCTGCCGCCCGAAGCCGAGCGGCCCGCCTTCTTCGCTTCCCTCAAGGACAAGGTCCGCTACCTGCAGTGGAGCGGGCACATCAAGACCGGGCCGGAGATCATGGACGCGCTGCCGAAGCTCGAGCTCATCTCGTGCTTCGGCGTGGGCTATGACGGGATCGACGTGCCGGCGGCGACCGCCCGCAAGATCGCGGTGACGAACACGCCCGACGTGCTCAACGACTGCGTCGCCGACACGGCGATCGGGCTCGTGCTCAACATCATGCGCCGCTACGTCGCGGCCGACAAATACGTGCGCGCGGGCGAGTGGCTCAAGGCGCCGCAGCCGCTGCAGACTTCCGTCCACCACAAGAAGATGGGCATCGTGGGCCTGGGGCGCATCGGCAAGACGATCGCCAAGCGCGCGCTGGGCTTCGACATGGAGGTCGCGTATTTCGGCCGCAACAAGCAGGCCGGCGTGCCGTTCCGCTTCTTCGCGAACCTTGCCGACCTGGCCGCCTGGTGCGACGTGCTGGTCGTCATCACGCCGGGCGGCGCGGAAACGAAGAACCTGGTCAACGCGAAAATCCTCGAGGCGCTCGGCCCCAAGGGCTACCTCGTCAACGTCGCGCGCGGCTCCGTCGTCGACGAACCGGCCCTGATCGCGGCCCTGAAGGCCAAAAAGATCGCCGGCGCCGGCCTTGACGTGTTCGCCGACGAACCGCGCGTGCCGGCCGATTTCTTCGGCATGGAGAACGTCGTGCTGGCACCGCACGTCGCTTCGGCCACGGTCGAGACGCGCAAGGCGATGGGCGACCTCGTGGTCGACAACCTGATCCACGCGCTCGAAGGCAAGCCGCTGCTCACGCGGGTCAACTGACGGAACGGACGGGACGGGGGCATTCGGCATGGCGGGGTTGAAGTCGTCGGCGCGCGTGGTTGTCATCGGGGGCGGTATCGCCGGCTGCTCCACCGCCTATCACCTCGCGAAACTCGGCTGGAAGGACGTGCTGCTCGTCGAGCGCGCGCGCCTGACCAGTGGCACCACGTGGCACGCGGCCGGCCTTGTCGGGCAGATGCGCCCGAACCGCGCGATGACGCAGATGAGCAAGTACGGCATCGAGCTCTATTCGAGCCTCGAGGCCGAGACCGGCCAGGCCACCGGCTGGAAGCAGTGCGGCTCGGTCAACGTCGCGCGCACGCCCGAACGCTGGGTGGCGCTGAAGCGCCAGGCGGCGATGGCGCGCGGCTTCGGCGTCGACATGGAGCCGATGACGCCCGCCGAAGCCGGCAAGAAATGGCCGATGATGCGCACCGACGACCTTACCGGTGCCATGTGGGTTCCGGGCGACGGCAAGGCGAACCCGGCGGACTTGACGATGGCGCTCGCCAAGGGTGCGCGGCAGATGGGCGTCACGATCGCCGAAGGCGTCGGCGTCACCGGTTTCGGCTTCAAGGGCAACCGCATCGCCTCGGTCGAGACGACGCAGGGGACCGTGCAGTGCGAGACGGTCGTGCTTGCCGCCGGCCAGTGGACGCGCCAGCTCGCCGCCAAGATGAACGTCGCCGTGCCGCTGCATTCGGCCGAGCATTTCTACATCGTCACGAAGAAGATCGAAGGCATCACCCCCGATACACCCGTGATGCGCGATCCCGACGGCTACATCTATTACAAGGAAGAAGTCGGCGGCCTCGTCATGGGCGGCTTCGAGCCGGTCGCGAAGCCCTGGGGCATGGACGGCATCCCCGAGGATTTCGCGTTCCAGCTGCTGCCCGAGGACTGGGACCAGTTCCAGATCCTGATGGAGAACGCGCTGCACCGCACGCCGTGCCTGGAAACGGCCGAGGTGCGCCAGCTCCTGAACGGGCCCGAGAGCTTCACGCCCGACGGCAACTTCATCCTGGGTGAGGCGCCGGGCCTCGCCGGCGTGTTCGTGTGCGCGGGCTTCAATTCCGCCGGCATCGCCAACGGCGGCGGGGCGGGGCGCCTGACGGCGGAATGGATCATCGGCGGCGAAGCGCCGGTTGACCTGTCGGACGTCGACATCCGCCGCTTCGCGGATTTCCACGCCAATGGCCGCTTCCTGCGCGAACGCACGGTGGAAAGCCTCGGCCTCCACTACATCATGCGCTGGCCGCGCATGGAGATGGAGAGCGCGCGCGGCCTGCGCCGCTCGGCGATCTACGACCGGCTCGCGGCCAAGGGTGCGCGCTTCGGCTCGAAGATGGGCTGGGAGCGCGTCAACTGGTTCGCGCCACCCGACGAGAAGTTCCCTTACGCCTGGAAGCCGGCATGGTTCGAGCGCGTATGCGCCGAGCAGAAGGCCGCGCGCGAGGGTGTGGCGATCATCGACCAGTCGAGCTTCGCCAAGATCCGCATCCAGGGCCGCGACGCGGTTTCGTTCCTGCAGCGCGTGTGCGCCAACGACGTGGACGTGCCGGTCGGCAACACGGTCTATACCGGCATCCTCAACATGCGCGGCGGCTTCGAGGCCGACGTGACGCTGATCCGCACGGCGCTTGATTCCTACCTGCTGATCACCGGCAGCGCGCAGCTCGTGCGCGACACCGACTGGCTGACGCGCCGCCTCGACGGTGCGGCCGTGACGCTCGCCGACGCGAGCGCGCTCACCACCACGCTCTCGCTGCTGGGGCCGAAATCGAAGGCGTTGCTGGAGAAGGTCTGCCCGAAGGTGCCCGACCTCAAGCTCGGCCAGAGCGCGGAGGCCGACGTGGGCCTCGCGCGCATCCGCATCCTGCCGATGGGCTATGCCGGCGGTGCGGGCTACGAGATGCACATCGCGACCGATTGCGCCGCCGGCGTCTACGACGCGCTGTGCGAGGCGGCAAAGGGTTTCGTGGACTTGACCGATATCGGGTATTACGCGCTCGACGCGCTGCGCATCGAGGCGGGACGGCGCGCCTACGGGCCCGAGCTCGGCTCGGACGAGACGCCGATCGAGGCCGGCCTGATGCATGCGGTTGCGCTGAACAAGCCCGACTTCATCGGCAAGAAGGCGATCCTCGCCAAGCGCGAGGCGGGCGTGGCCAAGCGGCTCGTGCTGCTGGCGCTCGAAAGCCCGGACGTGTGGCTTTGGGGCGGGGAAGGGATCCTCGCCGACGGAAGGCCGGCGGGCGAGATCTCGTCGGCGGGCTGGAGCACGACGCTGGGCCGCGTCGTCGCGATGGGCTATGTGCGCGCGCCCAAGGCGTTCACGCGCGAAGAGATGCTGGGCTGGAAATTCCAGATCGACATCGCGGGCGATGTCGTGCCCGCGCGCGTGCTGTCGCGCGCCGCCTATCCGCCGGCGAAGACCTAGTTGAGCGTGGGGAACAGGCCGAGCAGGCGGCTCGGCTGCTGGTTGGCGATCGCCAGCGACTGGATCGCCAGCTGCTGGCGCACCTGAAGCGCCTGCACGGCCGCCGACGCCTTGCCGATATCGGCATCGACGAGCGCGCCGACGCCGATCGTGATCGAATCCGAAATCGTGTTCGTGAAATTCGACTGCAGCGTCAGGCTGCGCGATTCCGAGGCGTTCTGGCCCAGGGACGTCGCGACCGCCGTCTGGAAGGTCGAAAGCGAGGCGAGGGCAAGCGTGGCTTCGGATGCCGATGCGACCGTCGAGGTGTTGTAGGTCGTGAAGGCGGCGTCGACCGACGACTGGCTGCTGATCGACAGCGTGCTTGCCGACGTGTCGGCCAGGAAGGTCTTCGATGCCGAGCCGGCGGACAGCAGGTTCGTGCCGTTGTAATTCGCCTGGCTGATGAAGTTCTGGATCTGGCTGGTCAGGCTGTTGTAGTCGACCGTGTAGATCGCGCGCTGCGCGGCGGAGATGCTGCCGTCGGCAAGCTGCGTGACCTTCGCCTCGAGATTGCCGACGATATCGCTGATGCCGGTGAGGGCCGCCTGCGTGACGCTGCCGAGGCCCACGCCGTTGGCGAGCGAGGCCTGCACGGCCGCATAGGCCTGCAGGTCGCCGCGCAATCCCTGGGCGACCGAGAAGGTCGACGCGTCGTCATAAGCATCCGCGACCCGATAGCCGGTCTGGATCTGCTTGTTGGCAACCGCGAGGTTGTTGTTGATGGTGCGAAGCGATGCGAGTGCGGCAAGCGCGCTCGTATTCGTATTCACTGAATTCTGCAGTGAAGCGACCACGGCAAGACCTCATCCGGGCCATTCTCGCCCGACTAAAGTTTGCTTGGGTTGCGGGGGCGCTTCTCACCCGACGGCATTTCTTTGCCGCCACAGCTCAAGTGTTTCTGGAACGCAGTTTATATTGTGTAAATTTTGTATGCAAGGCCCTGCGATTTCAAACGGATATGGGCCGCCAGTCATTCGCCAGATCAAGTCGGGCGCCGGTTTTCTGCTGCAATTCTGCGAAGGTAAGGCCGGGCGCCAGTTCCCGGGCCACCAGCCCGCCCGGCGTCACGTCGATGACGGCGAGGTTCGTGAATATCCGCTTCACCACGCGCGGCGCGGTAAGCGGATAGGTGCATTTCTCGACGATCTTGGGGCTGCCGTCCTTGGCGTTGTGCTCCATCAGCACGTAGACGCCCTTGGCGCCGGCGGCGAGATCCATCGCCCCGCCGACGGCAGGCGGCATCTTCTCGTCGCCGGTCGACCAGTTGGCGAGATCACCGTCGACCGAGACCTGCATGGCGCCGAGCAGGGCAAGATCGATGTGCCCGCCGCGGATCATCAGAAACGAGTCCGTGTGGTGGAAGATCGACGCGCCCGGCAGCAGCGTGATCAGCTGCTTCGACGCATTGATGAGGTCGGGATCGCCCTTGTCCTTCGCGGGCGACGGGCCCACGCCAAGCACGCCGTTCTCCGAGTGGTAGACGATCTCGCGCCCCGCCGGCACGTAGTTGGCGACGAGCGAAGGAACGCCGATGCCGAGATTGACGACGGCGCCGTCCCACAAATCGGCGGCGGCACGCCGGGCGATGTCCTCGCGGCTCAATCCGTTCATGGCGTGCCCGCGTGCTTGGGGTTGGGGACATGGACGACCCGGTCGACGAAGATGCCGGGTGTCACGACCAATTCGGGATCGATTCCGCCGAGATCGACGATCTTACGCGCCTGCACGACCGCGAGGTCGGCGGCCGCCGCCATCGTCGGCCCGAAATTGCGCGCCGCGAGGCGGAAGGTGAGATTGCCCCAGCGGTCGGCGAGTTCCGCCTTCAGCAGCGCCACGTCGCCTTTCAGCGGCTTCTCGAGCACGTAGTCGCGCCCGTCGATGCTGCGTGTCTCCTTGCCTTCGGCGAGCTTCGTCCCGGCCGCCGTGGGCGTGTAGAAGCCGCCGATCCCGGCAGCGGCCGCGCGCATGCGTTCGCTGAGCGTGCCCTGCGGCACGAGCTCCAGTTCGAGCTTGCCGGCGGAATACATCTCCTCGAACACGACCGAGCCCGACGTGCGCGGATAGGAGCACACGAGCTTGCGCACGCGCCCGGTGCCCAGCAGCTTCGCGACGTCGGTGCGCCCGGAGCCCGCATTGTTCGAGACGACGGTGAGGTCCTTGGCACCCTGTTCGATCAGGCCGTCGATCAGTTCGACGGGGATGCCGGAATTGCCGAAGCCGGCGATGAGGACCGTCGATCCGTCCTTCACGCCCGCAAGGGCATCGGCGATCGACGCGACGGTTTTGTCTATCATGGCCGCGAGACTAGCCAATTGCGGCGCGCGCGCAAGTGGGGCCTAATCGGGTCATGTTCGAAGGTTTCGAGAGCGGCACGCGGAGCCCCGAAGGGGTTCCCATCCACTACCGCAAGGGCGGTGCAGGGCCGGGACTTCTGCTTCTGCACGGCTATCCGCAGACGCATGTGCTCTGGCGCAAGATCGCGCCGCAGCTTGCCAAGCGCTTCACGGTCGTCTGCCCGGACCTGCGCGGGTACGGCGCATCCGGCAAGCCGCCGGCGGGTGCGGATTTCGCGGCCTATTCCAAGCGCACGATGGCGCGCGACATGGCCGGACTGATGCGCGATCTGGGGCTCGAGCGCTATTCGGTGTGCGGGCACGACCGGGGCGCACGCGTCGCCTACCGGCTCGCCTTCGATCATCCGGCGGCGGCTACGAAGCTCGTCACGCTCGACATCATCCCGACCCACGCGACCTGGACGCGGATGGATCACAAGCTGGCGCGCAGCATGTATCACTGGCAGTTCCTCGCCCAGCCCGAAGGGCTGCCCGAAAAAATGATCGGCGCCGATCCCGACTATTACCTCACCGAAAAGCTGCGCCGCTGGAGCCGCGATTTCGCGGCGTTCGAGCCCGAGGCGCTCGACGCCTACAAGAAGGCGTTCCGCGATCCCGAAACCATCCGCGCCACGTGCGATGATTATCGCGCGGGCGCCTCGATCGATTTCGACATCGACGCCGCCGATTTCGGCAAGCGCAAGATCGCGGCACCCATGCTGGCGCTGTGGGGGCAGGGCGGGCTTGCCAAGCGCGCGGAAGATCCGCTCGTCGTCTGGCGCGAATGGGCATCCGACGTGCGCGGCCATGCCCTGCAATGCGGCCATTTCCTGCCCGAGGAAGATCCGGCAGGGACGTTGGCGGCGCTTGAGGCGTTTCTTTAGCCGACCCGCGCGAGCTTGAACGCCGCGTCGCGCTCGAAAAGATAGAGGAGCGTGCGCAGCGCCGCCGCGCGTTCGCCTTCCAGTTTCGGATCCCGTTCGATTGCAAGGCGTGCGTCGTCGCGCGCGATTTCCAGCAGGTCGGCATGGACGGCCAAGTCGGCAAGCCTGAATTCGGGCAGGCCGGACTGCTTCGTGCCCAGCACTTCGCCGGCACCGCGCAGTTTCAGATCCTCCTCGGCGATGCGGAAACCGTCTTCCGTCTCGCGCAGGATCGAAAGACGCGCCTTCGCGGTCTCGCCCAAGGGCTGGCCATAGAGCAGCACGCACGAGCTTTCGTCCGCGCCGCGCCCGACGCGCCCGCGCAGCTGGTGGAGCTGGGCAAGGCCGAAGCGTTCGGCATGCTCGATCACCATCACCGTGGCGGTCGGCACGTTGACGCCGACCTCGATCACCGTCGTCGCGACGAGCACGCCCGGCGGGCCGTCGACGAACGCCGCCATCGCGGCGTCCTTCTGCGCGGCCTTGAGCTTGCCGTGGATCAGGTGGACGCGGTGTTCGCCCAGGCGATGCGTCAGCGCCGCGTGCCGCTCGGTCGCCGCGGCAAGATCGAGCACTTCGGACTCGTCGACCAGCGGACACACCCAGTAGACGCGGGCCCCCTTGTCGATCTGCCGCGCGATGCCCTCGACCACGTCGTCCATGCGCTCCAGCGGGATCGCCACGGTCTTCACCGGCTTGCGGCCCGGCGGCTTCTCGGGAAGCTTCGAATTGTCCATGTCGCCATAGGCGCACATCAGCAGCGTGCGCGGGATGGGCGTGGCCGTCATGATCAGCGTGTCGACCTCGCCGTCCTCCGACAGGCCCTTGGCCGCGAAGGCGATGCGCTGGTGGACACCGAAGCGGTGCTGCTCGTCGATGACGGCAAGGCCCAGCTCCTTGAACGCCACGCTCTCCTCGAACAGCGCATGCGTGCCGACGACGGCGGCGATCTTCCCCGACGCGAGCCCGTCGAGCACCGCCGCCTTCGCCTTGCCCTTGTCGCGTCCCGTCAGCACCGCGACCTCGATGCCGGCGAGTTCGGCAAGCGGGCGTATCGTCTCGTAATGCTGGCGCGCGAGGATTTCGGTCGGCGCCATCAGTGCCGCCTGCAAGCCGCATTCGACCGCGTTCAGCATCGCGAGGAACGCGACGACCGTCTTGCCGCTGCCCACGTCGCCCTGCAGCAGGCGCTGCATGCGCCCGGGTGCCGCCATGTCGCCGAAAATCTCGGCGGTCGCCTGAAGCTGCGAGCCCGTCAGCTTGAAGGGCAGGGCCTTCAGCACCGTTTCGCGCAACCTGCCGTCGCCCTTGATGACGCGGCCCTTGCGGCGCTTCTGGTTGAGCCGCACCAGCGCCAGCGCCAGCTGGTTCGCCAGCAGTTCGTCGTAGGCCAGCCGGCGGCGCCACGGCGTGCCGGGCTGGGTATCGGCCTCGTCACCCGGCGAATGCGCGCGTTCAAGCGCCGCGCGCCAGCTTGGCCAGCCCTGGCGCGAAACGAGGTTCGCGTCCGCCCATTCGGGCAGTTCGGGTGCCTTGGCGATCGCCGCGCGTGTCGCCTTCGCCAGCAGCTTTGGCGACAGCCCGGCAGTGAGGCCGTAGACCGGTTCGACGCTCGCGATCTCGTCGAACTTGTCGAGCGTGCCGATATGGTCGGGATGCGCCATCTGCACGTCGTCGCGGAAGCGCTCGATCCGGCCGCTGACCACGCGCATCTCGCCGACGGGAAGCTGGCGTTCGAGATAGTCGCCCTTGGCGTGGAAGAACACGAGATCGATGGGGCCACTCTCGTCCGCGCAGCGCACCTTGTAGGGCAGGCGCGGCGTGCGCGGCTTGGCGTGCGCCACGACCTTCAGGCGCAGCGTGACGATGGCGCCTTCGGGCGCGTCGGCCACGGTGGGCGAGAAGCGGCGGTCGACCAGCCCCGTCGGCAGGTGCCACAACAGGTCCACCAGATGCGGGCCCGCCGCACGCTCGACCAGGGGTGCTATCTTCGGGCCGACGCCCGGAAGCGTGCGCACGTCGGCGAACAGCGGAAAGAGGATCTGCGGACGCATGGGAGCACGGCTCTGGCGGATGGGTGACAGCGGGGTCCAAGCCCGCTATATCCATGCCCCGATTCCAGTCAGGCCGCCATGAACGAATCATTGGAAGCGTGCCGCAAGCGCTTGATCCACCGCAGCGTTTATACCGGCATGAAGGAGACCGACATCCTGCTGGGCGCGTTCGCGCGCCGCCATGTGCCGGAATTCACGCCGGCGCAGCTCGCGACGTACGAAAACCTGCTCACGGCGGGCGATCCCAATATACTCGATTGGGCCATGGGCCGCGCCGAGCCGCCACCCGCGTTTGACAGCGATGTGCTCAGGCTCCTGATCAACTTCAAGTTACCGCTATAAGACATTGTTAAATATACAATTCGACAATCGCCTCGCGAGCGGCAAGCGGCTTGAAGTGGCGGGCGCCCCGCCGGGCGTCGATGCCGGGGTGCTTGCGGCCCTGTTGCGGCACGGACATGACGTGATCCATGTCGCGCGCGACGATGCGCGCGTCTCGGTTCTGGCCGAAGCGCTGGCCTTCGCGGGCGCCAGGGCGACGGTGCTGAACTTCCCGGCCTGGGATTGCCTGCCCTACGACCGCGTTTCGCCCAATGGCGAGGTCGTCTCCCGTCGCCTCGACGCGCTCGTCGACCTCGCCCAGCCCTTCGATGCCTCGACCGGCCGGCGGATCGTGCTGACGACCGTCAACGCGATCACCCAGCGCGTGCCCGCGCGCGCCCGGTTCGCCGACGCCGTTTTCGTGGCGAAGCAGGGCGGGCGGCTGCGCCTCGACGAGCTTTCCGCCTTCCTCGTGCGCGACGGCTACCGGCGCGCGGAAACCGTGCGCGAGCCTGGCGAATATGCGCTGCGCGGCGGCATCGTCGACCTGTTCCCGCCCGGGTTGGGCGAGCCGGTGCGTATCGACCTGTTCGGCGAGACGATCGAGCAGATCCGTCGCTTCGACCCGATGAGCCAGAAGAGCACGGGCAAGCTCGACTCCTTCGCGCTCAAACCCGTCAGCGAAGTGCTGCTCGATCCGGCCTCGATCGAACGCTTCCGGCTCGGCTACCGCGAGAATTTCGGCGCCATCGACGACCGCGACGCGCTCTATGCCGCCGTCTCGGCCGGCCAGCGCTACGCCGGCCTCGAACACTGGCTGCCGCTGTTCCACGACGGACTGGAGACGCTGTTCGATTATCTGCCGAACGCGCTGGTCAGTTGCGATGCGCAGGTCGACGAGGCCGTCGCCGCGCGTTTCGAACAGATCGACGAGTTCTACGAGGCGCGCAAGCTGGCGCGCGAGGCTTTCCGCCGCGGCCAGACGGCCGACAAGTTCGGCGAGACGGCGACCAGCTACAACCCGCTGGCGCCCGACGCGCTGTATCTCAAGGCCAAGGAATGGACGAAGCTGCTGGCCGCACGCGCGGTCGTCGCGATCACGCCCTTCGCGCGCCCCGTGAACGCCGACTGCATCGACGCGGGCGGGCGCGGCGGCATCGATTTCGCGGCCGACCGCGCCAAGACCGACACGAACCTGTTCGATGCCGTGCGCGCGCGCGTGGCGGCCGAGCGCGCGGCGGGCCGCCGCGTGCTGGTCTGCGCCTATTCGGCCGGTTCGCGTGAACGTCTTGCGCATCTGCTGAACGAGCACGGCCTGACCGAGACGGCCGTGGTCAAGGACGTGAGCGAGCTGGAAGCATTGCCGGCGCAGGTCGTCGCGACGACGGTGCTGGGCCTCGAGAACGGCTTCACGACCGACGCCATTGCCGCCATCACCGAGCAGGACGTGCTCGGCGACCGGCTGGTGCGCGCCGCGCGCAAGCGCCGCCGCCCGGAGAACTTCCTCACCGAAGCCTCGGCACTGGGCGAGGGCGACCTCGTCGTGCATGTCGACCACGGCATCGGGCGCTATGACGGCCTCGTGACCATCGAGGTGGCGGGCGCGCCGCACGACTGCCTGCGCATCGTCTATGCCGACAACGACAAGCTCTTCGTGCCGGTCGAGAACATCGAGATGCTCTCGCGCTACGGCTCGGAGGAGACCGGCGCGCAGCTCGACAAGCTCGGCGGGGCCGGCTGGCAGGCGCGCAAGGCGCGCGTCAAGAAGCGCGTGGCCGAAATCGCGGGCCAGCTCATCAAGCTCGCCGCCGAACGTATGACGAAGGAAGGCGAGCGCCTCGCCCCGCCCGAAGGCCTGTTCGACGAATTCTGCGCGCGCTTCCCCTATGTCGAGACCGAGGACCAGGCGCGCGCGATCGCCGAGACGCTCGACGATCTTTCAGCCGGCAAGCCGATGGACAGGCTCATCTGCGGCGACGTCGGTTTCGGCAAGACCGAGGTTGCGCTGCGCGCGGCCTTCGTCGCGGCGATGGCGGGCGTGCAGGTCGCGGTCGTCGTGCCCACGACGCTGCTCGCGCGCCAGCACTATCGCAATTTCAAGGCGCGCTTCGAAGGCTTCCCGATCCGCGTCGCGCAGCTTTCGCGCCTCGTCTCGGCCAAGGACCAGCAGCAGGCGCGCGAGGACGCGGAAGCCGGACGCGTCGAGATCGTCGTCGGCACGACCGCGCTGCTGGCGAAGTCGATCAAGTTCAAGCAGCTCGGCCTCGTCGTCGTGGACGAGGAGCAGCATTTCGGCGTCGCCCAGAAGGAACGGCTCAAGGAGCTACGCGCCGACGTGCACGTGCTCACGCTGTCGGCCACGCCCATCCCGCGCACACTGCAGATGGCGCTGGCGGGCGTGCGCGACCTGTCGCTGATCGCGAGCCCGCCGGTCGACCGGCTTGCAGTGCGCAGCTTCATCCTGCCGTTCGACCCCGTCGTCATCCGCGAAGCGATCATGCGCGAGAAGTTCCGCGGCGGGCAGGTGTTCTACGTGGTCCCGCGCATCGAGGATCTGGGCGCGGTGCGCGACCGCCTCGCGCAGGTGGTGCCCGAGTGCAAGGTGGCGCTGGCGCACGGCCAGCTCGCACCGGGGCAGATCGAGGACGTGATGGTCGGCTTCGTCGACGGCAGCTACGACATCCTGCTGTCGACCAACATCATCGAAAGTGGCCTCGACATCCCGACGGCCAACACGATCATCATCCACCGCGCCGACATGTTCGGCCTTGCCCAGCTCTACCAGCTGCGCGGCCGCGTGGGCCGGGCGAAGCTGCGCGCCTACGCCTATTTCACCGTGCCCGGCGACAAGGTGCTCACCGCCGGCGCGCAGAAGCGCCTCGAAGTGATGCAGACGCTCGACAGCCTGGGTGCCGGCTTCCAGCTCGCGTCTTACGATCTCGACATCCGCGGGGCTGGGAACCTCCTGGGCGAGGAGCAGTCGGGCCATATCCGCGAGGTCGGCGTCGAACTCTACCAGCAGATGCTCGAAGACGCCGTGCATGCCGCGCGCGTCGCCGGCCCGAAGACCGGCGAAGAGGAATGGGCGCCGCAGATCGGCATCGGCACGCCGGTGCTGATCCCGGAAACCTACGTGCAGGACCTGAACGTCCGCCTCGGCCTCTACCGACGCATCGCCACGCTGGTCGAGCGCAGCGAGATCGACGGTTTCGCGGCCGAATTGGTCGACCGCTTCGGCAAGCTTCCCGAAGAAGTGCAGAACCTTCTCGACATCATCGAGCTCAAGCGCCTGTGCAAGACGGCCGGCGTGGACAAGGTGGACGCAGGCCCCAAGGGCGCCGTGATCGGCTTCCGCAAGAACAGGTTCGCCCAGCCCGACCGGCTGATCCAGATGGTCTTCAAGCAGCCAACGGTGCTGAAACTGCGCCCGGACCACAAGCTCGTCTATCTGCGCAGCTGGGACGATCCGGCCGACCGGCTGAAAGGCATGCGCAAGTTCCTGGGCGAACTCGCCAAGCTCGCGGCCTAGCGGCACTTCGCCCAGTCGCGCGCGTAGGCCTCGTTCGTGTCCATCGCCGCGTGCCGCGCGTTCGCGGCCGCGATGGCGCTTTCGAATGCCGTGCCAGCTACCCTGACGGCCGCCACCGAGTAGCGCTCGCGGAGGGCCGCGAGATCGATGTTTTCGCCTTCGACGGGCGGAAGCGCCGGGGCGAGCGCTGCAAGCGCCTGCTCAATGCGACGCTTGGCGTCCTCGACGCAGTCGAAGTTTATCCGTACATGCCGGTTCTCGTGTTCCAGCACCACGTCCCGCCCACAGGTGGCCACGGCTGTGGCGTCGCGCGCGACATAGACCTTGTGCTCGTCGATGCGGGCATCGACATCGATGCGACCAAGCCGGACGCAGGTGCGCCGGCCGCTCGTGCTCGTCTGAAGTTCCAGCTTGAGGTTCAGCGAATAGCGCGAGCGCGTCATTCCGGCGGGCTGGCGCCCGTGACGGGTGAGCGTATCCATCTTGCCGGAGGAAAGCCGCACAAGGTCGGCCATCGTCTGCGAATAGCTGTAGCTGGGTGCCATCGGCCGCGGACGAACCGTGACGGCGACCGGCGTGTTCATGCACTGCGTCGCCTGCGCGTTCGCTTCGCGCGTATATCCCGCATACGCAGCAATCCCGGCGAGGAACCCGCGACGGGAGAGGCAGGAACAAGCCATCGGCGCGCTATTGGGCCGCGGCACTTTCGCGGACGCGCTGGAACACTTGCGCGAAGACCTCGGGCGGTTGCGCGCCGGAGACCATGAATTTGCGTTCAACGACGAAGCACGGCACGCCGTGGATGCCGATCTTTCGAGCGAAAGCGTCTTCTTCGCGGATCAGCTCGTCGTCCTCGTCCGAGACGAGATAGCCGAGCACGGTTTCGGCATCGAGCCCGCATGAGGACGCGATGTCGACAAGCGTATCGACGTCGCCTACGTCGCGCGCATGGACGAAATAGGCCTGGAACAGCGCCTCGACGACGGCTTCCTGCTTGCCAGCTCGCTCGGCGAAGCGGTTGAGGCGGTGGGCGCGCACTGTATTGGGCGTGCGCTGCATGCGATCGAACGCGAAAGGGATGCCTTCTTCGAGGCCCGCGGCGATGACGTGCTTGTAACGGTCGCCACCGTCGGCCTCGCCGAACTTGGCGCGGAGGTAGTCTTTGCGCGCCATGCCCTCGGGCGGCATCTCGGGATTGAGCTGGAACGGCCGCCAGCCGACCTCGACGGCACCCGGCGGTTCGGCCGCAAGTGCACGTTCGAGCCGCCGCTTGCCGATATAGCACCACGGGCAGATCACGTCGGAGACGATGTCGATCCGGATCATGTATCCATCTATACCATCTGCGCCGTTGACGGGGTAGGGCGGCATCCCGACAATCGGGGCGACGCACAAGGATAGAATGTCACGGGAGGCCGGATTGGCCGCGAAACGCAGGAAGCCGTCGATCTTCGAGGCCGGGCTCGGCAAGGTCGCCGCGAACCATGAGCCCCTGACGCCGGTCGCGTTCCTGTTCCGCGCGGCGGCGGTCTATCCGCGCAAGGTCGCCGTCATCCATGGCAAGCGGCGCCTCACCTATGCCAGGTTCGCCGCGCGCGTGCGCCGGTTCGCCGACGCGCTCGTCAAGGCCGGACTGAAGCCCGGCGAGACGGTCGCCGTCATGGCGCCGAACGTGCCGGCGATGCTCGAAGCGCACTATGCGGTACCGCTCGCCGGGGGCGTGCTGAACGCGCTCAACTACCGGCTCGACGCGGACTCGATCGCCTTCATCCTCGGGCATGGCGAGGCGAAGATCCTGCTCGTGGATCGCGAGTTCGCGCCGACGATCCAGAGGGCGCTTGAAAAGGTGAAGAAGAAGCCGCTCGTCGTTGATATCGACGATCCGGAATACAAGGGCGAGGGGCCGCGGCTGGGTGCCGTCGAGTACGAGGATTTCATCGACCGCGGACGGCCGGACTATGAGGGGCGCTGGCCGGCCGACGAATGGCAGGCGATCTGCCTTCTCTACACCTCGGGCACGACGGGCGATCCCAAGGGCGTCGTCTATCACCATCGCGGCGCCTACCTGAACGCGCTGGGCAACGCGCTCGCCTTCGGCTTACGACCCGACAGCGTCTATCTCTGGACGCTGCCGATGTTCCACTGCTCGGGCTGGAGCTATACGTGGGCGGTCACGTCGGTCGGCGCCACGCATGTGTGCCTGCGCCGTGTCGATCCCGCACTCATCTTCCCCGCGATTCGCGACAACCGCGTGACGCACATGTGCGGCGCGCCAATCGTGCTCAACACGCTGGCGCATGCACCGAACGACGTGAAGATCGCGTTCCCGCATCGGGTCGAGGTGATGACCGGCGGAGCAGCACCACCCTCGGCCATCATCGCGTCGATGGAGGCGATGGGCTTCCGCGTGACGCATGCCTACGGCCTCACCGAAAGCTACGGGCCGGCCACCTTGTGCGAATGGCAGCCGGGCTGGAGCGATCTCGACGTCGATAGCCGCGCAAAACTGATCTCGCGCCAGGGCGTTGGCTTTCCCACGCTCGGCGCGCTTGCAGTGCTCGACGCGCGCTCGATGCCGGTTCCCGCCGACGGCGCGACGCTGGGCGAGATCGCGTTGCGCGGCAACACGGTGATGAAGGGGTATCTCAAGAACCCCAAGGCGACCGAGAAGGCCTTCAAGGGCGGCTGGTTCCGTACCGGCGACCTCGCCGTGCGCCACAAGGACGGCTATGTCGAGGTCAAAGACCGCTCGAAGGACATCATCATCTCGGGCGGCGAAAACATTTCCTCTCTTGAGGTGGAGGAAGCGCTCTACCGCCATCCGGCCGTGATGGAGGCCGCCGTGGTCGCGAAGCCCGACGCCAAATGGGGCGAAACGCCTTGCGCGTTCGTGACGCTGAAGCCGGGCGCATCGAACCTTTCGGGTGCGGAACTGATCGACTGGCTGCGCGGGCGAATTGCGCGCTACAAGTGTCCGCGCTATGTCGTGTTCGGGCCGTTGCCGAAGACCTCGACCGGCAAGATCCAGAAATACGCGCTGCGCGCGCGCGCCAAGGAGATCGCTTGAAGAATCCGTTCGACCTCGCCGGCAAGGTCGCCCTCGTGACGGGCGCCTCGTCCGGCCTCGGCCGCCACATGGCACTTACGCTGGCGCGGGCAGGGGCGCGGGTGGTGCTCGCCGCGCGCCGGGTCGACAGGCTGGAATCGCTTGCATCCGAGATCGCCGCATTCGACGGGCGTGCATTGCCCGTCATCATGGACGTGACCGATTCCGCCAGCGTCACGCGCGCGATCGCGGAGGCCGAGACCGAATTGGGCAGGCTCGCCGTCTGCGTCAACAACGCCGGCATCGCGCTCAAGGAAAGCATTGCCGCCGTCGACGATCCCGCCTGGGCGCAGACGCTGGCCACCAACCTCGACGGCGCGAACCGCGTGGCGCGGGCCGTCGCCGCCGCGATGGTCGCGCACGGGCACGGCGGCTCCATCGTCAACATCGCTTCGGTCCTCGGCCTGCGCACCAGCGCGCGCGTGCCTGCCTATTCGGCCGCGAAGGCGGCAATCATCAGCCTCACGCAGTCGCTGGCGCTCGCGCACGCCAAGAATTCGATCCGCATCAACGCGATCGCGCCCGGCTACATCGAAACCGACCTCAACCGCGCCTACCTGCAGACGGCCGCAGGCGCGAAGATCGTCGAGCGCGTGGCGCTCGGCCGATTCGGCCAGCCGGACGACCTCGACGGGGCACTGCTGCTGCTCGCCTCGGATGCCGGCCGCTACATGACGGGCACGACGCTCGTCGTGGACGGCGGCCACACGCTCGCCTTCCTCTGAACGGAGATACCAAGATGATCGTCGATGTGCGCACCTACACGGCCTTCCCGGGCAAGCTGCCCGCCTATTTCGCCGACTATGCGGCCGGCCCGTTCGAGGTGCAGAAGGGCCATCTGGGTTCGCCGCTGGGCTACTACCACGTGGAAACCGGCACGGTGAACACGCTGATCCATATCTGGGGCTACAAGGACATCGCCGACCGGCAGACGCGGCGCGACGCGATGGCGGCCGATCCGGCGTGGAAGGCGTGGCTGCTCAAGACCGCCGGCAACTATGTCGCGCAGGAAAACCGCATCATGAAGCCAGTGCCGTTCTGGCCGATCGCGGGCCATCCCACGGGGCCGTACGGTCTCGTCGACTTTCGCCTCTACACCGCAAAGCACGGCAAGCTGCCGGACTTCATCAAGGTGTACGGCGAACTCGCCCTGCCGCTGCAGACCAAGTATCTCGGCAATTGCCTTGGCTGGTACCAGTCGGATATCGGCGGCCAGAACCAGGTGCTGCACATGTGGGGCTACAAGGACGCCGCCGACCGCGCCCAGCGCCGCGCCGCCATGACGGCCGATCCGGGCTGGGCCGAATTCCTCAAGCATGGCCCGCAGCTTCTCCAGCGCATGGAGAACCAGCATCTGGTCAACGCGCCCTTCTTCAAGCCCTGAGGGAACCGGAATGGACTTCAAGCTTTCGCCCGCGATCGAGAAGACGCGCCGCGCGATCCGCAGCTTCGTCGACCGCGAGTTGATCCCGCTGGAGGCGCACGACATCAACTGGGGCGATGGCGAGAACGTGCGCCTCGACGTGCTGGCGAAGCTGCGCGCCAAGGCGAAGAAGGCGAAGTTGTGGTCGCTGCAGATGCCCAAGGCGCTCGGTGGCGGCGGGCTCGACACCGTCGGCATGGCCGCCTGCTACGAGGAAATGGGCCGGGCGCTTTTCGGCCCCGTGGTGTTCAACAGCGCCGCGCCCGACGACGGCAACATGATGGTGTTGGGCAAGGTCGCGACCGCCGCCCAGAAGAAGAAATGGCTTGCCCCCATCGTGAACGGCGACGTGCGCTCGGCCTTCGCGATGACCGAGCCGCATCCGGGCTCGGGTTCCGATCCCGGCATGATGCTGACCACGGCCACGAAGAAGGGCGGCAAGTGGATCGTGCGCGGCCGCAAATGGTTCATCACCGGGGCGGGCGAGGCCAAGCACTTCATCCTGATCGCGCGCACGTCTGACGATGCGCGCAAGGGCCTCAGCGCGTTCATGTTCCACGCCGACCAGCCGGGCTGGCGGATCATCCGTCGCATCCCGATCATGGGGCCGGAAGAACATGGCGGCCATTGCGAGATCCAGTTCGACGGGCTGGAGATCGCCGATGCCGACCGGCTGATGGAAATCGGCGACGGCCTCAAGCTGACGCAGATCCGTCTCGGGCCGGCACGCCTGACGCACTGCATGCGCTGGCTCGGCATGGCGCGCCGCGCGATGGAAATCGCGCTGCCCTATGTCGAGACGCGCAAGAGCTTCGGCCAGAAGCTGATCGATCGCGAGGGCGTGCAGTGGCTGCTGGGCGAAGCTGCAATGCAGATCGAGATCGGCCGCCTGCTGACGATGCATGCGGCCTGGAAGCTCGACCAGGGCGATTTCGCGCGCAAGGAAGTATCGATGGCGAAGGTCGCCGTCGCCGACGTACTGCACAAGTCGGTCGACACCGCGATCCAGCTGCTCGGCGCGCGCGGCTATTCCAAGGACGAGCCGCTGGAGTGGATGTACCGCTACGCGCGGCAGGCCCGTCTCGTCGACGGCGCATCGGAAGTGCACAAGATGGTGCTCGCCCGCTTCCTCGCGAAGGAGCGCACGGAGTTCTGGAAGTGGGGCTGAGGCCGCATTCGCCGCCGCCCGCACTTTCCGGCTGGCTGATCGGGGCACTCGGCGCGCAACAGGTCCAGATCCTGTCGCTGCAGAAGCTTTCGGGTGGCGCCATACAGGAAAACTGGGCTTTCGAAGCGCGCGTGCGCGGCGGGCCGAGGGCCGGCACGCTCACGGCCGTGCTTCGCACCGACGCGCCCACGGGCGTCGCGGTCAGCCACGGCCGCGCGGAAGAATACGCGATCCTGTCGGCCGCGCATGCCGCGGGCGTGCGCGTGCCTGCGCCGCTTGGCCTGTGCGCCGACCCGGCTTTGCTGGGAAAGCCGTTCTACGTGATGGAGCGCGTGGGCGGCACGGCGCTGGGCCACATCCTCGTCAACGACGAGAAATGGCCGGGCGATCGCGTGAAGCTCGCCGAGACGCTGGGAGCGGAACTCGCGCGCCTGCACATGGTCCGTCCGCCCGTCGCCGATCTCGCCTTCCTGCCAGTTCCGCCGGACAAGCCGGCACTTGCCGCGATCGGCGATTACCGCAAGTGGCTCGACACCTACCGCGCGCCGCGACCGGCACTCGAACTTGCATTGCGCTGGCTCGAACGCAACGCGCCGCCGCGCGGCATCGTGGCGCTGTGCCATCGCGACTTCCGCACCGGAAACTACATGGTCGATGCGGATGGTTTGACCGGCGTGCTCGACTGGGAATTCGCGGGCTGGAGCGATCCCGACGAGGATATCGGCTGGTTCACCTCGAAATGCTGGCGCTTCGGGCGCATCGAGCGCGAGGCGGGCGGCATCGGGGCACGCGCCGATTTCTATCGCGGCTATGAGGCCGTCGCCGGTCGGAAGATCGATGCCGACACGATCCGCTATTGGGAGATCATGGCGCATGCGCGCTGGGCGGTGATCGCGCTCCAGCAGGGCGAACGTTTCGTGGGCGGCGGCGAGGCTTCGCTCGACCTCGCCCTCACGGGCCGGCGCATCGCCGAGCTGGAATACGAGATGCTGGCGATGATCGATGCGAATGCCAAACCCGGCAGATTGCCGGAGGGCCTGCCGGTCGACCGGCCGACCGCGGGCGAGCTCGCGGCGCTTGCCGCCCAGATCGCCGCACGCGAGATCGCGCCTGCGCTTGATGGCGAAAGGAAGCTCGCGGGCCTGATGCTGGCAAACGCGATGGGCATCGTCGCGCGCGACGTGAAGACGGACGGCGAGCCGCCGGCGGACCGTTCGCTGGTCGCCGCCATCCGGGCCGGAACGCACGATGCCGATGCAGGCCTGCACGGCGCGCTGCGCGAGGACGCGCGCGTGCGTACGAAAATCGCCAATCCCAAATATCCGTTCTGAACTACCAGCCGCTGGTGCGATCCCACACGGCGACGATCTCGTCGCTGCCGTCGACCACGTGATACCGCGTGTACATGGCCGAGGTCATGCAGACGTGGTTGGGCAGCACGAGCGTGCGGCTGCCGACCGGCCATTCGGCGAAGGGCAGGGGATCGATCGCGTCAAGCCCGCGCCTCGCGCTGAGAATCCCGTGCTCCTGATGCACGTCGAGAACCGCGACATCCTCGCGCGGGTTCGCTTCGCCGGGTGCACGCACCAGACCGTAGCCGACATTCTCGATCCGGCGGTTGGCGCCGGTATCCTTCGAAAGCGCCAGCGCGCCCGCGTCGAGCAGGATGTGATTGCGCCCGCGATGGTGCCCGATGACCGACGTGAGCACGCCGACGGCGATGTCGTCCGCCGCGCACATGCCGAGGCCGTGTTGGAAAAGGTCGAAGAACACGAAATTGCCGGGCCGCATCTCGGTCACGCCTTGGAGATGGCGCGCGTGCAGGGCCGTCGGCGTCGAACCGACGCTGACGTGGTCGAACGAGTGGCCGCGTGCGCGCAGGAATTCCGCCGCAGCGACGACGCCTGCGCGCTCGTCTTCCGCGACTTCCTCGATGTCGCTCACGCTTTCGCAGGCGTAGGAATGGCCGGCATGCGCCATCACGCCCGCGAGCATGCCGGCAGGGCCGAGCACTTCAGCTATGGCCGCAAGTTCCGGAGACGTCGGATCGACGCCCGCGCGCCCGCCGCCGGTCTCGACCTCGACAACGGCGTTGAAGCGCACGCCGAGGGCAGCCCCGCGTGCGGCGATCGCGCATGCGGCTTCCACGTCGTCTGTCAGCAGCTTCAGGCCCGGCGCCGCGCGCAGGATCGCCGCGACCCGATCGAGCTTCGCGGGCACGATCGCGACCGCGTAGAGCATGTCGGTGAAGCCGGCCTTGGCGAAATACTCGGCCTCGGCGAGTGTCGAGACCGTGATCGGCCCCGTGCCGCCGCCGTGGACGAGGCGCGCCACTTCGGCCGATTTCGCCGTCTTCATGTGCGGGCGCAGCGTCACGCCCAGTTCCTTCGCCCGGGCACGCATGCGCGCCACGTTGCGCGTCAGCCGCGCGCGGTCGAGGATCAGGGAAGGCGTGGGGAGATCGGAAAGGCGCATCGGCTGCGGACGGAAGGCGTCCGGACCCGGATCAGCGCTGCGGGGCAGGTGCCGGCATCATCGCGCGCATCAGCGCGTCGACATGCCAGCCCTGGAACATGCGGATGCCGACCGCCTGGCCGAGTTCGAAGGCCATCGGCGTCTCGCAGCGCCCCATGATGATTCGGTTGATGTCGGCTTCGGCCAGCATCGCGGCGAGGCCCTTCATCCGCCAGTCCTCGGCGTGGTCCTTGAAGAAGAACAATTTGACGAGGTCGGCGCGCAGCTCGGAACGGCGGAAGAAGGTCAGCGTGTCGGGCGTCAGCCCGTCGAGCAGCGAGCGGTAACCGGCCTTCTGCAGCGTGTCGATCGCGCGGTTGTACGCCTCGAAATCCGAGAACACGTCGTGGCGCGCGATCTCGATGATGATGTTGCCCTTGGCGACGAACGTGCCGATGCGCTGGTCGAACTCGCGGAAACGGTCGGAAAGGATCGTCTCGACATTGAGATTGATCGAGATGTTGCCGGCCGCCTTGCCCAGGAACCCGTCGGAAAGCGCGCGCAGCATGCGGTGATCGAAAGTGCGCGTCAGCATCTGGAACAGGCCGCGCTGGCCGCGCATGTTCACGCGCGGCGTGATCAGGCCGCGCACGTCGTTCACGCTGAAGAAATATTCGCGGAAAATCGGGCGGAGCTGGTTGGCCGTCAGCGCGATCGAGATCGGCTGGTTGCGGATCAGCGCCTTGGCGTCGGCCTTCCCGAACGCTTCCTCGACCTGGCCGAGCACCGCCGGCGTGAGCGCCTGGAAATTCTGCCCGTAGGCGGGGCCGGCAGACGTGCCGGCGCGCTGCATCGCGCGCAGGCGCGCTTCCTGCTGGCTTTTCTGCTCCTCAAGCGCCGCCTTGGCGTAGTCATAGAAATCGGGGAACTGCGTCTCGAAACTGTACCAGGTGCAGGCTTCCTCGATGTTCTCGTCCGGCATGCCGGTCGCGACCGAGTGGCGCCGCAGCAGGTCGTCGAGTTCGGTGACGATGCTCTCGAACTGCTGGGGATTGTCGACGCGGAAGACGAACACGATGTCGAAATTCGCGAGCGAATAGATCGTGCCTTCGGCGCGCTGCACCATCTCGCGGATGGCGTGGAAAATGACGTAGTAATTTTCGCGGCGGCGGTTGAACCAGGCCTGCCGCTGCATGGAGATGACGACCGACATGCGCGGGACGGTATTTCCCGTCCGCTTGATGCGGTCGAGATCGGAAAGAAGGGTCTCCTCGTCCGTCCGTTGTGGTGTTGTATCCATCTACCGTCCTAGTCCCTCGAGTCCGATTCTAACCCGCGAGCTACCTGTTTTGTAACGGATATTCGTTTTAAATGGGATTCCGTCCGTGGGGCAATGTTCGTGGCGGTCTGGGGATATTCCGGGTGCCCGGCCCGCCGCAGGAACGGACCGGGTACGCCGGCGTTCAGCGCTCGCGCCAGATCCGCGAACCCGAGCCTGGCGGGCCGAAATCGCGCGGCACTAGACCCGCATGGAACCACTGCATGAAACTGCAGATGTCGAAAACAGGGCGGCCGACATGCTCGCGAAGCGCTCGCGAATAAGGCGCCATATTGGTGCATTCCAGCAGAAGCGCGCCGATTTCGGGATGGGCAGCGACCAGTCCGGCGCCGGCTTCGAGGATGTCGGTCTCCGCGGCCGCCGCATCCAGACGGCTCTCGTTGCCGAGGATCGCACGGGTAAATTCACGCCCGCCTTGCGTGCCCGCGACCGGCGTTCCTGGCGGAACGTCGGCCGCGTCGAGATGGGCCTGCGTCAGGCTCGAGGCGTCGATCGTCAGGATGCCGACGCGCTTTCCCGGCGGCAGCGTCGCCTGGATGGCGCGCGCCTGCATCAGGCTCGACGTCGCGACCGGGACACCGGCATGTGCCGCGATCTCGCGCTGGAATAGCGACAGGAATCCGCAATTGGTCGAGATGCCGTCGGCGCCCTGCTCGACCAGTTCGCGCGCGGCGGCGAGGAACGGCTCGAGCAGGCCCGCAGCCCGCTCGCGCACGACGCGCTGCGGCGAAGCACCCGCGACGATCCGGTAGAGCACGGGGAACGGCCACGTCGTGGCATTGCCCATGTCACCGGGGATGCGGGGAAAACGCGCCTCGAGCATCAGGATGCCCAGCCGTGCACCGTAGATCGCCTTGCCGCCATGGGCGATGCGCGAAGGATCGCTCATGCCGAGACCAGCCGGTCGCGCCCGGCGGCCTTGGCCGCATAGAGCGCGTTGTCCGCGCGCTTGATCAGCGCGTCGACGGATTCGACGTCCGGCGCCGTCGTCGCAAGGCCGATGCTGACCGTGATCGCGATCGGACCCTGGTCGGTCTCGAAAGCGCGCTTGCGCACGGCCTGGATGATCCGCTGCCCGACACGCGCGGCGCGGTCGGCCTGTGTCTCTGGCATCAGCACGAGGAATTCCTCGCCGCCCCAACGTGCGACCACGTCCAGCTTGCGAAGCATCTCGCGCAGCGTCTGTGCGAGGCCGCGCAGCACCACGTCGCCGCGATCGTGTCCGTAGCCGTCGTTCACCTTCTTGAAATGGTCGATATCGACCATCAGAACCGAGGCGGCGCTGCCGTAACGCCGGTAGCGTTCGAACATCTCGGCAAGCCGGTCGGCGCCGAAACGCCGGTTGAAAGCGCCGGTCAGCGGATCGGTCGTCGCGAGGCGGACGAGCTCGTCCTCGCGCTCCTTGCGGTCGGAGACGTCGCGCGAGATCACGACGAAGCCGGTGGCGATGCCGTCGCGGTCGGGCAGGGCGGTGACGACCGCATCGCCCCAGTAGGCGCTGCCGTCACGGCGCACGCGGCGGCCCTCGATCTCGACGGAGCCGCGCCGGGCGGCGCGCGTAAGGAGCTGACCGGCGGCATTCGCGTCGAACTCGCCGGGCGGAAAGAAGATCGACACGTGCTTGCCCACGACGTCGTCGGCCGTCCAGCCGCCGAGGCGGAAAAGCGAGCGGTTCCAGTCCTGGATCCGCCCGTCGAGATCGAGCGTGTAGATCGCGTAGTCCTGCACGTGGCCGACGATGGCGAGGTAGCGCTGCTGGTCCTCGAAGATCCTGCGCTCGCGCAGGGCCGCTTCGGTCACATCCTGGATGACGGCCATGAACGTCGTCGAGGCGATGCGGCTTGCGGTCATCGACAGCACGCGCTGGCGCGGACCGTATCCGACCTGCACGCGCCGCTGCTCGAACAGCAGTCCGGACTCTGGCTCGAAGCCGTTCACGACGCCGGGAAGGTCGGGGAACCAGTCCGAGAACAGCGCGAAGAGATTGTCGAGCGTTCCGCTGCCGGAAAAGGGCACAAACAGTTCGGTCGCCATCGCGTTGATCATGTCGATCCGGCCGTTGGGCGCGAACTTCACGATCCCGACGGGGCACCGATGGATGAACTGCAGCAGTTCCGGATCCGAGGCGATTTCGCCCTGTTCGTCCATTCCCGCTTTCCCCGAAGCGACGCGATCCGCCATCTTCGGAGGTGCCGGATTTATTTTCAATGAAGACTGCATACTGGCGTATCGGCGGGCCGGTCGGGACGAAAACGGGCGTTATTCCGACGCGACTGCTTCCATCCGCGCGTGGGATCGCCTCCGGAGGGAGGCGATCCAATATAAATCAGAACTGCAAGGCGCGGTCACTTGTTCAAAGGGCCGAACGCGGATTCGAATGGCTTGCCTGCCTTCACGTCGTCCATGAGTTTCAGCAGCGCCGGCTTGCCACTTTTCAGTACCCAGGAGCGAATTTCGTTTGCCGCTTGGCAGTAGGTCTGCCGGATACGGCTCCGGTCGTTGGTATACACATCCCAAGAGTTTCCGTAGGAGAGCTTGGAAAGGTCATCAATCCCTTTCGCGAACACGCCATTGCAGTCCGGCTCGCCGGACATATAGACCGCAACGCCTTCGTGGAACCACGACGGCGCACGGCCGGTGCCGAAGCGGGCGCGGTGCTCGATATGGCTGAGCTCGTGCGTGAGCACGTTTTCGGCATTGTTCCCGCTGCTGACAATGACGACAGTGGGACGACGCGCACGATAGCTTCCGCCCGGCCCGGTACGGCCCGGACTGATCGCTCTTGATCGCTTTTCGGTGCCGGAGAAATAGACTGAGCAATCGCTCGTCCTGCAAAAGATAACATCGGGATCGCTGGATCGCTGCTCGCCATAGAATCCGACAATTCGGCGCTTTGCATTGGCCATCATCGCGACGAGGCCGGAATGCTCGAACCGGACAATTGCTGGATCGGCGTAGAGCGTCTCCCCGATCTTCACGGGCGAGTCGTCACTGTAGACGATAGGACCTGCACATCCCGATAGCGCGAAAGCCCTCGAGAGACGGCAGAAAAGCCTCAGAATTCCGCTCGTCGCAAGCAATCCGGAAGCCCTACTATAGTATTAACAAAAGTTGTGTTACGCCTTTTATATAATTTCAGATAGCAGAAAATGCGAATCAGAAATACCGAACGGATATTGTCCGAAGCCTGAATTTGCGACGTGCCCGCGGAATTTGAGGATGGCGGACGGGGTGAGATTCGAACTCACGGCAGGCTTGCACCTGCGGCGGTTTTCAAGACCGCTGCCTTAAACCACTCGGCCACCCGTCCGTCGCTGACGGCATCGTGGAAGCCTTATAGTCAGGGGCGGGACGGCGCGCCAGTTCCGCGACAGTCAGGCGAAACGGCGGGCGCCGGCGACAAGAAAGACGACAATTCCCGTCGCCACGATCATGGACGGAGCGACCGGCTCGCCCAGCAGCAGGCCGGCGAGCGCGAGGCCGAAAAACGGCTGGAGGAGCTGAAGCTGCCCCACGCCCGCGATGCCGCCCTGGGCGAGGCCCCTGTACCAGAAGATGAAGCCGACGAGCATGCTGAACACGGAGACATAGGCAAGGCCAAGCCACGCCGGGGTGCCGATCCCCTCCCACGTCTGCGGCAACGTTGCGACTGCCATGGCCATCATCATCGGCAGCGACAGCAGAAGCGCCCACGAGATCACCTGCCAGCCGCCGAGCCGCCGCGACAGCGTGGCGCCTTCGGCATAGCCAAGGCCGCAGAGCAGGATCGCGGCAATCATCAGCAGGTCGCCGGCAAGCGTTCCTGCGCCGTCGTTATGGAGCGCGAAGCCCGCGACCGTCGCCGCCCCAAGTGCCGACAGCACCCAGAAGGCGGGTCTGGGCCGTTCGCCGCCACGAACCACCCCGAAGACCGCCGTCGCCAGCGGCAGCAGCCCGATGAACACGATCGAATGCGCGGACGTGATGTGCTGGAGCGCCAGCGCCGTCAGCAGCGGGAAGCCGATCACGACGCCTGCCGCGACGATCGCGAGCGGGCCGAGATCGGCGCGCGTGGGACGTGGCTGCCGGAGGAGCAGCAGGAAGGTTGCGCCCAGCCAAGCGGCGATCGCGGCCCGTGCCGACGTCAGGAACAGCGGCGAGAACTCGCCGACGGCCACACGCGTCGCGGGCAACGAGCCGCTGAAAATGATCACTCCGACGAGGCCGTTGCCCCATCCGCTTGCCGAACGTTCCATGTGCCGCCTCGCAACTTGGGGCGCGAGACTAGGCGACCGGTGCCGGCGCGCGCAGCAACAATTCCGTAGGTCCGCGATGCGGTTCCGGCACCCCGCCGGAATTGCCGCAAAACGCGCGCGGCACGCGATTTGCGGCGGCACGCGATTTGCGGTTGCGTACCGCAGGGGCAAGGGGCGTATGCTTGCCCGGTTTCGGACAGATCGTTCGGAACAGGGTCATGATTCGTTAATCCGCCCCGGCAATAGTATCTCCCGCCCGAGACGCGAGCGGCTGACCAGACAGGCAACGGCGACTGCGTGAAAAAGCTAGGCTCCATCCGTTCGACGCTGCTCGCGTCGGCAATTGGCTGCACGATCCTGGCCGGGCTTGCCGCAGGGCTCGCCGACGATCCGCTGCGTTGGCCGTTGGTGGCCGCGATCGTGGTCGGGGCGGGCGTCGCGGCCCACCGGCTGGCGGGCCAGCTCGAGCGGCAGGTCGACGACGCTTTCGGCCGCGCGCTTTCGGCCGCGACGCAGGCCCCGCCGGAAGGAACGCACGTCTTCGACGAGATCGCCGCGAGCGAAGCGCGCTGTTCGGCGATCGCCGCCCAGATGCGCGCGACCGAGAACACGCTGCGCGTCATGCTCGACGACGCGGTGCGCGCCAACCAGGCGAAGGCCGAGTTCCTCGCGAACATGAGCCACGAGCTGCGCACGCCCCTCAACGCGATCATCGGCTTCGCCGAATTCCTCCAGATCCGGATCGGGAAGCAGCTGCCCGAGCGCGAGCGCGCGTATCTCGATGACATCGTACAGGCGGCCTTCCACCTGCTGTCGATCATCCAGGAGATCCTCGATTTCGCCAGGCTCGAGGCCGGCAAACTCGCCGTGCAGGAAGACAGGATGCGCATGGCCGAGATCGTCGATGCCTCCGTGCGCCTCGTGCGCAAGCAGGCCGAGGCCAAGCGCGTCTCGCTCTACGAGAATCTCGATTCCGCCGTGCGCATCGTCGGCGACGCCACCAAGATCCGCCAGATCAGCACGAACCTCGTCACCAACGCGGTCAAGTTCACGCCGGCGGGCGGGCGCGTCGACGTGTGGTGCGGGCTCGACGAGAACGGGGCGCCGTGCCTGCGGGTCGCGGATTCCGGCGTCGGCATGTCGCCCAACGAGGTCGACCTGGCCCTCAAGCCGTTCATGCGCGTCGCGACCAGCCCGTTCGTGGCCAAGGAAGGCGGCATCGGCCTGGGCCTGCCGATCTCCCGGGCACTCGTCGAACTGCATGGCGGGACCCTTTCCATCGACAGCCAGCCGCGGCGGGGTACGACCGTCACCGTCCGCCTCCCGTCCGAGCGCCTGATCGTCGCCTGACCGGTCCCGAAAGTTGCGCATGACGGCCTCGCGGCACTAGAGTGCGCGCCGCCCATGCCGTTCGATATCCAACTCACGCTGTCAAAGCTCTTCTGGCTCGTCGCCGAGCCGGCGAGCCTGCTGCTTTCCGTCTGGGTCGCGGGCTGCCTCGTGCTGTGGACGCGCTGGTGGCGCCTCGGTCGCGTGCTCGTCTGTATTGCCGCGTGCCTTACCGTCGCCGTCGCGATCTACCCGATCGGCCAGATCGCGCTCCGGCCCATCGAGGACCGTTTCCCGCCGCTCGTCTCGCCGCCGCCGCGCGTGGACGGCATCCTCGTGCTGGGCGGTGTCATCGACTACTACGTCATCGGCAAGCGCGGCGTGCCGTCGTCGCTGCTCGCGGCCGGAAGCCCGCGTCTCGACGCGTTCATCGAACTCGCGCGCCGCTATCCCGCCGCCAAGCATGTTTTCACCGGCGGTTCGATCGAGCTGATCGACGGCAAGGATACCGAGGCCGACGTCGTGCGCCGCATCTTCGCGCGCATCGGGCTCGACACGACACGGATCATCTTCGAGGACCAGTCGCGCAACACGTGGGAGAACGCGCGCCTGACGCTCGATCTCGTCAAGCCGGAACCCGAAGAGACGTGGCTGCTGATCACCTCGGCCCGCCACATGCCGCGCGCGATGGGCACGTTCCGCAAGGCGGGCTGGCCGCATCTGCTGGCTTATCCGATCGATTTCGCGACCGATCCGAACCAGCCCTTCGACAGCGCCTTCCGCCTCGGCCACAATCTCAATTACCTGTCCGAAGCGATCCGCGAATATGTCGGGCTGCTCTACTATTACAAGCTTGGCCGGATCGACACGCTTTTCCCGGCGCCATTGCCGCCCGGTCCGGACGAAGAGACCCCGAAGGCCGACGAAGCGCCCCCGTCGGACTCTTAGGCGGCGGCCCAGCCGCGCAGTTCGGCGACGTCCGGCTTCCGGTTCCAGAAATCGACGCGCAGTTTCCCTGCGTCCACGCGCACGCCGCAGCACGAACCCGTGCCGACGCCAAGCTTGCCGTCGGCCTGCGCGGCGGCGAACCAGGCGGCGTCGAGTGCCGCGAAATAACGAAGGATGCCCTGCGAACTGCAAAGCACGGGCACGAAGCGCGCGTCGCCGTCGGAAAGTTCCTGCACCAGCCCGGCAGCACCCGCTGCCAGCGTCTTCTCGTCCGGCGTCCAGCCCTGGCCCTGCGGCCACACGCAGCGCCGGTTCCAGGCTTCGAGCATGTCAGCACCGACTTCCGTCGCGATCTTCGCGTCCGTCTTGCCTTCCCAGTTGCCGTAGTCGATCTCGCGCAGGCGGTCGTCAAGACGCGGCTGCACGCCGAACCCGTGCCGGACGAATTCGCGCGTGCGGGAAAGCGGCCCGGCGAGGAAAGGCCCGACCGAAAGATCGGCCGCACGCACGGCACCAGCGAAGCTCGCGGCCTGCTGGAGACCCTTGGCGGTGAGGGGAAGGTCCGAGCGCGAGCCTACGCGGATGACCGGCGCGCCGTCCTCGAACGTGTTGCCGTGGCGCACGAGCAGCAGACGGCGCGTCATGCGACCCGTGCGCTTCCGTCGTAAGCCGGGAGCAGTTCGCCTTCGCGAGCGAGAATTGCCTCGGCCTCGACGAGGTCGGCCGGGCTGTCGATCGACCAATGCGTGCGTCCGCGATAGTCGCACGGCACGACGCGCATCTTGATCCCGTTCTCGAGTGCGCGGAGCTGCTCCAGCTCTTCGGCCTTCTCGAATGGGCCCATCGGCAGCGTGACGTATTCCGCGAGCGTCTCCGGCCGGAAGGCGTAGATGCCGATATGCCGGAAGATCGGCGGTGCGCCATCCGGCTTCTTCACGAAGGGGATCAGGCTTTTCGAAAAATAGAGGGCGTCGCCATTGCGGTCGAAAGTGACGGTCGTTCCGCCGGCCTGGCCGCCTTCCTTCTGACGCTTCAGTGCCGCGAACGCTTCGGACGACATGCGCGTGGCAAGCGTGCCGATGCGGATGGAGGCGTCGCGCGCCATAGCACCGGCAAGGGCGGCGATTACCCACGGCGGCGTCAGCACGGCATCGCCCTGCAGGTTGATGACGGCCTTTTCCCTGGCACCCAGCGCCTCGACGGCGGCAAAAGTGCGTTCGGTCCCGTTGCGGCAGCTTTCCGGCGTCATGACGATCTCGCCGCCGAAGCCGCGCACCGCATCCGCGATGCGCGCATCGTCCGTCGCCACGACCGTTCGCGACACGCCTTCGGCCGCGCGCGCGATCGCCCAGACGCGCCGGATCATCTCGATGCCGCCGACCTTCGCCAGCGGCTTGCCGGGAAAGCGCGACGAGGCATAGCGCGCGGGGATGACGACAAGCGCGCTCATGCCGCACGCGCCAGTTCGTGCAACGCGGCGAGATACGTCTCGGCCGGCGGGAACAGCATCGGCGTTGGCAGGCCGGCTTTGGCGCGATCCGTCTCGAAATGGAACACGCGCAGCAGCCATAGCGCCTCGCAGGCGCGCGAGACGGCCGTGTCGAGTTCCGGCCCGCCTGCGGCCGCATAGGCCGCGCGGAGTGCGGCGTAGATCTCCGGATCGGCGATGAGCCGGCCGTTCTCGATATCGACGCGCGTCCAGTAGCGGAGCTTGACGAAATCCAGTTCGGGCGGCGCGACGAGTGCGTTGTCCCAGTCGATAACCCACAGCTTGTCGCGCGACGCGTCGTCGATCAGATGCAGCCCGTGCAGGTCGTTGTGCGCCAGCGTCCAGACGACTTCGCGCGTCGCGTGCCCGGCCAGCGTCTCGACGAAGCGCGACAGGGCATCCGGGATGCGGCCGCGCGCAAGCTCGCGCGCGATCCCGGCTTCGAGCCAGCCCGCGAAGCCCTGCGGCTTGCCGCCAAGCGAAAGCAGATCGGGATAGCCGCCGTCGAAGCGCACAGAATGGATCGCCGCGATCGCCTTTCCCGCGCGCGCGATCGAGGCGGCGTCCGCCTGGCGCGCGAGCGTCACGCCCTCGCACCACGCCGTCAGTTCCCACGGCAGCGGCCAGAGATCGTCGCCATTGCTCCAGTAGGCAAGGGCAGGGGCGAAAGGCGGGGAGAGCCTTTCGTGCCGCGCGCCGGCCAGGCCGTTGCCGGCCTCGGCGTCGCTGCGCCCTTCGCGCTTGGCCGCATGAACGGCAGCAACAAGCGCGGACTTCGCGATGCCCTTCTCGTAGCGGAAATGGGTTTCTTCGCGCCGCAGGCGAAGCGCGTATTTCTGCCCGCGATGATCGACCGGCCAGGTGCGGTTAACCGCCCCGTCAATCGGGCTTTCGATCCGCAGGCTCGTCGCATCGAACGCGTCGCCAAGGGCGCGCGCCATCAGGGCGGCGGCCTTGCGCGCATCGGCAGGGGGCAGGGCGAGCGTGGCTGTCATGGTCGAGGCGGCGCAAACTGCCCCTTTTTGCGGCCTCGCGCAACCACTTGCAGGTTGGCCGGAGTCGCAATTGCGTCGGAACCGGGGGCCGTGGCACATCATCGGCCATGAACTCCTTAACGAGTCGGCGCACCGTCCTTGCGGCGCTAGGCGCGCTCGCGGCACTGCCCCGGGCGGCGGCGGCCAACGACATGCCCTTCGACGAATGGCTGCGCGGCCTGCGCGAGGAGGCCGTTCAGAAGGGGCTGAAGCGCGCCACGGTCGATCAGGCGATGACGGGTGTGGCGCCTATCGGCCGCGTGCTGGAACTCGACCGCGCGCAGCCCGAAGTGCGCCTGACCTTCGAGCAGTATTTCGCCCGCGTGGTCAACAAGGTGCGCATCGATACGGGGCGCACCCGCCTTGCCGAGAACCGCGAACTGCTGGCGCGCGTCACGCAGCGTTATCCCGTCCAGCCACGCTTCATCGTGGCGCTGTGGGCGGTCGAGACGGATTTCGGGCGGCTGACCGGCGGCTTCAACATCTTCGCGGCCCTCGCCACGCTCGCCTATGACGGGCGGCGCAGCCAGTTCTTCCGCGACGAGCTGATGAACGCGCTGCGCATCGTCGACAAGGGCCTCATCAAGGCCGCCGACATGCGCGGATCCTGGGCCGGTGCCATGGGCCAGAGCCAGTTCATGCCGTCGTCGTACCTTGCATATGCCGTCGATTTCGACGGCGACGGGAAGGCCGACATCTGGAACTCGCGCGCCGACGTCTTCGGTTCGATCGCGAACTATCTCGTCAGGTCGGGCTGGAAGGGCAACGAAGGCTGGGGGCGCGAGGCGCGCCTGCCGGCGGGCATCGACCGCGCCCAGATCGACCACAACAAGGTCACCCGGCCACTGGCCGAATGGCACGACATGGGTGTGCGCGCCGCCGACGGGACCGAGATCGCCGGGCGCGAGCTTCCGGCCTCGCTCGTCCAGCCCGACGGCGAGGGCGGGCGTGCCTTCTTCGTCTACAACAATTTCCGGACGATCATGCGCTGGAACCGGTCGGTCAATTTCGCCACGTCGGTGGGGTTGCTTGCCGACAGTATCGGCGAGGTTTAGCCTTATTTTGCCTTGTTTTAGGGGTGCCGAGTCGCGCCCGTCCGTCAGGAATTCGATGTCGATCCGGGTTTCCGCACTGCGCGCTGTTTTCTTGGTCGGTACGGCTGCGGCGGCGCTCGGCCTGGGCGCATGCTCGGAACTGAAATTCGGCGTGTCCGTCGTCAAGTCGATGCAAGGCAACCCCGACGCGCCGGCCTCGAACCAGCCCCGCGCGCAGGGCATCTACAAGGTGGGCGAGCCCTACCAGATCGCCGGCGCCTGGTATTACCCGGCCGAGGACTGGAACTACTCGGAAACCGGCATCGCCTCGTTCTACGGCGGCGAACGCTCGGGCACGGATTTCCACGGCAAGCAGACGGCAAACGGCGAACTCTACGACATGAACGCGCTGACGGCCGCGCACACGACGCTGCCGATGCCGAGCCTCGTGCGCGTCACCAACCTCGACAACGGCCGCTCGATCGTCCTGCGCGTCAACGACCGCGGCCCGTTCGCGCGCGGACGCGTCATCGACGTGTCGCGGCGCGCGGCGCAGCTTCTCGGCTTCGAAGGGCAGGGAACAGCGCGCGTGCGTGTCGACATCATGGCCGAGGACAGCCAGCGCCTGAAGGCGGAGTTGACCGGCCGCAGCGACGAGACGCAGACCGTGGCGGCGGCGCCGCGCACGGCCGTCGCATCCGACGCACTTCCGCCGCCCGCCGGTGCGCGCGAGGCGCGCGTCTCGTCCGCCGCACTTCCGCCGCCGTCCGCCACCTTGCCGCCGGTGCGGAACGACAGTTCGCGTGTCGGCACGAAGACGCGGCAGGGCCAGCCGCGCGAAGCGCAGATCCCGCTCGCCCGGCAGGCGGCCCCCATCGCCACGCAGGCGGCACAAGATCCTGTCCCGACGCCGGCACATCCTGCAGCACGCAGCACGGCCGCGGCGCCGCGCCCGGCCGCGGCACCGGGGCGCGCGCAGCCCGCAGCCCCGCCGACGATCGCGCCACCCGTCTCGCGCGAAGTCGCGGCCCTGCCAGTCGAACAGCAGGCAACCGCCCGGCCGGTGTTGACACAAGGCTCTGCCCAGCGCACGAACCTGTGGGTCCAGGCCGGCGCGTTCGGCAACTACGAGAATGCCTATCGGCTCTCGGTGCGCCTGTCGCGCTACGGCGCGTCGCGCGTCGTGCCGGTGAGCCTGAACGGCAGCCAGCTCTATCGCGTGCGCGTCGGCCCTATCGCCGACGTCAAGGATGCCGACCGGATGCTCGAACAGATGGTCGCCGACGTGCCGGAAGCGCGCATCGTCGTCGACTGAATTGAGAGGATTGCCCATGCTCGCCCGCCTCAGCCTCGCAACCGCCCTTGTTTTCGCAGTCGGCGCCCTCGTTCCGGTTGCACAGGCCCAGCAACAGCGCCAGCAGCCAGCCCCGCGCACGCAGGCGGCTCCCGCCCAGCGCCCTGCCGCACCGGCCGCCGCACCGGCACCGGTGCGCACCGACGGCACGCCCGACATCTCGGCGCGCCAGGTGATCGTGCTCGACTACCAGACCGGTTTCGTGATGTTCGAGCGTGCCGCCGACGAGCGCATGGCGCCGTCGTCGATGAGCAAGATCATGACCGCCTATCTCGTCTTCGAGGCGCTCAAGGCCGGCAAACTCAGCCTCGAGGACACTTTGCCCGTTTCCGAGCGCGCATGGCGCATGCAGGGCTCGAAGATGTTCGTTCCGCTCAACGGGCGCGTGAAGGTCGAGGACCTGATCCGCGGCATGATCGTCCAGTCCGGCAACGATGCCTGCGTCGTCCTGGCCGAAGCCCTTGCCGGCAGCGAGGAAGCCTTCGCCGAGCGCGCGAACGCCGAAGCGCGCCGCATGGGCCTGACCAATTCGAACTTCCGCAACGCGACGGGCTGGCCCGATCCAGACCACTACATGACCGCGCGCGATCTCGCGACGCTGGCACGCCGCGTCATCGACGATCATCCGGAATACTACAAGTACTATCGCGAGCTGAACTTCACCTACGGCAAGGAAGAGAAGACCGGCAAGGACATCACGCAGGGCAACCGCAATCCGCTGCTCTACAAGAACATCGGCGCCGACGGCATCAAGACCGGCCACACGGAACAGGCGGGATACGGCCTCATCGGTTCGGCCGTGCGCGACGGGCGGCGCGTCATCGCGGTATTCAACGGCTGGTCATCGATGCGCCAGCGCGCGGAGGAATCCGAGCGCGTGATCGACTGGGCGTTCCGCGAATTCCAGACCTACAAGATCTTCTCCGCCGGGCAGGAGGTCGACCGCATCGACATCTGGCTCGGCCAGAAAGGCAACGTGCCGCTGCTGGCCGCGCAGGACGTGGCGATCACGATGCCGCGCCGCCTGCGCCCGCAGCTCCAGGCCAAGATCGTCTATGACAGCCCGGTGCCGGCGCCGGTCCTGGCCGGCCAGCAGCTCGGCCGCGTCTCGCTCACGGCGCCCGGCCTGACGCCGATCGACGTGCCGCTCGTCGCGCAGGACGGCGTCGAGAAGCTCGGCTATTCCAGCCGCCTGTCGGCAGCGGTGAACCATCTGATCTTCGGCGCGAAGAAGTGAAGCCAAGGCGCCGTCGGCGGGGCCTGTTCGTCACCTTCGAAGGCGGCGAAGGGGCGGGGAAGTCGACGCAGATCGCGCGTCTCGCCGCCAGCCTGTCGGCGGCCGGCATCGACGTTCGCGTCACCCGCGAACCCGGCGGCCCGACGGACGGAAGCCTGCCGCAGGCGCTCGCGCTGCGCCGGCTGCTGGTCGAAGGCGAACCTGGCACCTGGAGTGCCGAGAGCGAAGCGCTGCTGAATTATACGCAGCGCATCGAACATGTCCGCCGCATCATCGAGCCGGCGCTCGCGCGCGGCACCTGGGTCCTGTGCGACCGCTTCGCGGATTCCACGATGGCCTATCAGGGCTACGGACACCGGCTCGGGCGTGCCTTCGTCGCGAAACTGCATCGGCTGACGCTCGGCACGTTCAAGCCGGACCTGACGCTCGTTTTCGACATTCCGGTCGAAACGGGGCTGAAGCGCGCGCTGGCGCGGGCCGGGACGGAGACGCGGTTCGAGCGGATGGACCGAGACTTCCATGAGCGTCTGCGCCGCGGCTTCCGCGCGATCGCCCGGGCGGAACCGAAGCGCTGCGCCCTGATCGACGCGCGCGGCGACGTCGATCGCGTGACGAAGCGCATTGCGGACGTGCTCAAGCGCCGTCTCGGCGCTAGATTGCCCGCGTGAGCGAAGCCAGCGACGACAAAGCGCCCAAGCCGCGCGCGAACCCCGACCTGATCGGCCATTCGGCCGCGGAAGGCACGCTACTGTCCGCATGGAATTCCGGGCGCCTGCCGCACGCCTGGCTGATCGCGGGACCGCGCGGCATCGGCAAGGCGACGCTCGCCTACCGGTTCGCGCGTTTCGCGCTGGCGGAAGGCGCCAAGCGCGCCGAAGATGCGGGCGGTCTTTTCGGCGGCGGCGGGCCGCAGTCGGAACCCAAAACGATCGCGCTCTTCGCCGAGCATCCGGTGTTCCGGCGCGTGGCGGCCGAAGGCCATGCCGACATGCTGACCCTCCAGCCCGGCATGCCGAACCCGAGCTCGAGCCCACCGAACAAGCCCTCGCAGGAGATCATCGTCCACTGGGTGCGGCGCGCCGTCGATCTGCTTCACCGCACGGCGGCCGAAGGCGGCTGGCGCGTGGTCGTCATCGACACGGCCGAGGACATGAACGATTCCGCCCAGAACGCGCTGCTGAAGGCGCTGGAGGAGCCGGCCCCGCAATGCCTGCTGCTGCTCGTGTCGAACGCGCCGGGGCGCCTGCTGCCGACCATCCGCTCGCGCTGCCGCATGCTTTTCCTGCAGCCGCTCGCCGCCGATACGGTCGACGGCCTGCTCCAGCGCTACCGGCCCGAGATCAAGGCCGACGAGCGCCAGACGCTGATGGGACTATGCGAAGGCTCGATCGGGCGCGCGATCGAACTTGCCGACAGGGGCGGAGCGGAACTTTACCGCAAGCTGCTCGACCTGCTCGCCGGCCTGCCGCGGCTGGAGACCGGCGAGGTCCACGGCTTTGCCGAAGCGATGTCGCGCAAGGGCGAGGACGCTCAAGCGAGCTTCCGCACGGCGCTCGATCTCATGGGCGGCATCGTTCACCGGCTCGCCAAGACGGCCGCGGGCGAGCGCGCGGCGCTGCCCGCCGAGGCCCAGCTCGCCGCGCGCTGTGCCGGACGCGGCGCGCAGGCGTGGGTCGACGCGTGGGACCGGCTCGGAAGGCTGGAGAGCGCGGGCGAGGGACTCAATCTCGACCGCAAGGCCGTGCTGCTGTCGGCTTTCGCGGCGTTCGAGCGCGCAGCCGGCTAGCCGATGTCGTTGGGTGCGAGATAGGCGTTGAGGCTCGCGCGCGCGGGCCCGATATCCGCCCAGTCCTCGACCGCGAAACTCAGATCGACGAACGCGCAGGTCGGGAATTTCGTCGCGATGCGCTTGCGCGTTTCGGCTTCGGCCGGCGGGACGAGGCGCAGGGCCAGATCCTCCAGCCCCGGATTGTGCGCGATCACCATCACCTGCGCGGGCGGCTGCGCGCGCTCGTCGAGTGTGGCGAGGATGTCGAGGATCGTCTGCTCGTCGGCGAGATAGAGGTTCTTGTCGACCTGCACTTCGGTCGTGGCCCCCAGTGCCGGGCGGACGGCGGCAAGCGTCTCGCGCGTGCGCAGCGCCGCCGAACAGAGGACCAGGTCGGGATGGAGATTGCGCGCGGCGAGCCACTCGGCCATCGCCCGGGCGGCGCGCTGGCCCCGCTTGTTCAGCGGCCGGTCGAAATCGTCCAGAAAGGGGTCGTCACGGGCCGATTTCGCATGCCGAAGCAGGAAAAGTCGCTTGGGTTTCAAAATCTTGTCACATAACTGCGGGTAAATTCGCTCCGTGTTACCATAAAAGCGGCGTCCGAACGAGACCGGCCTCGGCCGGACGCGCAAAAGGAGCGACTTCTGTGAACGGCGAGCTCAAACCGCGCGACCTGGCCCAGGCGGCCGAACCGGCCGAGGCGCGGTACATCAACCGCGAACTCTCGTGGCTTGCCTTCAACGAGCGCGTCATCGAGGAGTGCGGCAACAAGGCGCATCCGCTGCTCGAGCGGCTGCGCTTCCTGTCGATCTCCGCGAACAATCTCGACGAATTCTACATGGTCCGCGTGGCCGGCCTCAAAGGCCAGATCGAGGCGGGCGTCACGCAGCCGTCCGACGACGGGCTCACGCCCGCCCAGCAACTCGCCGCGGTCCATCGGCGTGCGGCCGTGCTGATGCACACGCAGCAGCGGCTGTGGATCGAACTTGTCGGCGAACTGCGCAATGCCGGCGTCTCCGTCGTCGGCGCAGGCGAACTTTCGGATGCTGACCGGGGCTGGCTTGCCGGCCGCTTCGCCGAACAGATATTCCCGCTGCTCACGCCGCTGGCGATCGATCCCGCGCATCCCTTTCCGTTCATCGCGAACAAGGGGCTGGCGCTTGTCATGCAGCTCTGCGCGCGCAAGGACAAGCGCACGCTTCAGGCGCTGATCCCGGTGCCGCCGCAGGTCGAGCGCTTCGTGCGACTGCCGGGCGAGACGATCCGCTTCATCCCCGTCGAGGACGTCATCTTCCTGCATCTCGACAGGCTCTTCCCCGGCTACGACCTGCGCGCG
Source organism: Tagaea sp. (assembly GCA_044224405.1). Taxonomy (GTDB): domain Bacteria; phylum Pseudomonadota; class Alphaproteobacteria; order CACIAM-22H2; family CACIAM-22H2; genus Tagaea. The sequence goes on from JBGAKN010000003.1 coordinate 147,069, forward strand.
TCGGGCCGCTTCCGCCTGCTGCGCGACAGCGAACTTGAGGTCGAGGAAGAGGCCGAAGACCTCGTGCGCGTGTTCGAGAGCGCCATCAAGCGGCGCAAACGCGGCGACGTGATCCGCCTGGCGCTCGACGAGGGCATGCCGGAGGATCTCCAGTCTTTCGTCCAGGGCGAACTGCGCGTGAAATCCGATGACTGCTTCCGCCTCGGCGGCATGCTGGGCATGTCGGATCTCAAGCAGCTAATCGTCTCGGACCGGCCGGACCTCCAGTTCCCGCCTTACAACCCGCGCTTCCCCGAGCGCATCCGCGATTTCGGCGGCGACTGCTTCGCGGCGATCCGCCACAAGGACATCCTCGTCCACCATCCTTATGAAAGCTTCGACGTCGTCGTGCAGTTCCTGCGGCAGGCCGCGCGCGATCCGGCCGTCGTGTCGATCAAGCAGACCCTCTACCGCACGTCGGACAACTCGCCCATCGTGCGTGCCCTCGTCGAGGCGGCCGAGTCCGGCAAGTCTGTCACCGCGATGGTCGAACTCAAGGCGCGGTTCGACGAGGAGGCGAACATCCGCTGGGCGCGCGATCTGGAGCGCGCAGGCGCGCAGGTCGTTTACGGATTCATCGACCTGAAGACGCACGCCAAGATCTCGTACGTCGTGCGCCGCGAGGCCGGCAGCCTGCGCGGCTACGTGCATTTCGGCACCGGCAACTACCACCCGATCACTGCGCGCATCTATACCGATTTCTCGTTCTTCTCTGGCGATGCGGCGCTTTGCAACGACGCGGCACGCCTGTTCAACTACATGACCGGTTATGCCGTGCCCGAGGCGATGGAAAAGCTGGCATTCGCGCCGCTCACGCTGCGCGAGACGCTGATGAAACTGATCGACGACGAGATCGTCCACGCGCGCGCCGGCCGGCCGGCCGCGATCTGGGCCAAGCTCAACGCGCTGGTCTGTCCTCGGATCATCGACAAGCTCTACGAGGCCAGCGAAGCCGGCGTGAAGATCGATCTCGTCGTGCGCGGCATCTGCTGCCTGCGGCCGGGCGTGAAGGGCATGTCGTCCAACATCCGCGTGCGCAGCATGGTCGGCCGCTTCCTCGAACACGGACGGGCCGCGTGCTTCGGCAACGGCTTTGGCCTGCCCAATCCGCGCTCGAAGGTTTTCATTTCGTCCGCCGACTGGATGCCCCGCAATCTTGACGGTCGGGTGGAAAGTTTCGTGCCCATCGAAAATCCGACCGTCCACGAGCAGATCCAGGACCAGATCATGGTGGCCAATCTGCGCGACGTGGCGCAAAGTTGGAGTCTCGATTCGGACGGCAACTACACACGGCTGCCGGCCGGTCGCGATGCCTTCAGCGCTCACCATTTCTTCATGACGAATCCCAGCCTTTCGGGCCGCGGCAGCGCACTGCGCAAGGCCGAGAAATCGAAGGTGAAGGTCGTCACCTGATGCCGGACTCATGACCGCACGACGAACGCGCAAGCTGGACAGTGTCGATCGTCGTCCGGTGGCTGTCGTCGATATCGGATCGAACTCGATACGCCTCGTCGTCTTCGACGGCACCAGCCGGGTGCCGCTGCCGCTGTTCAACGAAAAAGTCCTGAGCGGGCTCGGCCGAGGGCTCGAGCGCACCGGCGCGCTCGATGCCGAAGGCATGGAGTCCGCCTTCCAGAACCTGCGCCGTTTCGCCGAACTCACCCGCGCGATGAACGTGCGCAAGACGTTCGCGCTCGCAACGGCAGCCGCGCGCGACGCCAGCAACGGGCCTGAATTCGTCGCGCGCGTGCGCAAGCTCACGGGCCTGCCCGTCGTCGTGCTGTCGGGCCGCGAGGAGGCACGGCTCTCCGCCCTCGGCGTGATCGCCGGCACGCCCGACGCGAAGGGCGCAATGGGCGATCTTGGCGGCGGCAGCCTCGAACTGGTGGCGCTCGCCGATGGCCGGACGGACCGGTACGCCACGCTGCCGCTCGGGCCGTTGCGCCTGCGCGAGGTCGCCGACCGCAGCCGCGGTCGCCTGCGCGACCTGATCGACGACCAGCTCGGCAGCCTTGATTTCCTGCGCGGCGCGCGCGGCGGCGATTTCTACGCCGTCGGCGGCGCGTGGCGGGCGCTCGCCAAGCTGCACATGTCGCACAACAACTACGAACTCGAAGTCATCCACCATTACGCGATCAAGCGCGAGGCGGCGGTCGAGTTCCTCGAACTCGTCTCCACGCAGAGCCGCGCCTCGCTCGAAGGTTTCGCGGGCGTGTCGCGAAAGCGGCTCGAGACGCTGCCGCTCGCGGCCCTCGTCCTCGAGCGCACGCTGCGCCGGGCGAAACCCGAACGCCTCATCTTTTCGGCCTACGGCCTGCGCGAAGGGGCGCTCTACGATTCGCTGCCCGCGAAGCTGAAGCGCGTCGATCCACTGCTGTCGGGCGCCAACGCCATGCTCGCGGGCAACCGGCGCTACAAGATCGAGCCCGAGAAGCTGGCCGACTGGGTCGCGCCGCTGTTCAAGGACCGCACGCGCGAACGCCTGCGGCTCGCGACCTGCCACCTGGCCGACATCGCGTGGAGCGAACATCCCGACCATCGCGGCGAGATCGCGTTCCGTCGGGCGCTCTACATGCCGCTTGCCGGCATCGACCATCCGGGCCGCGCGTATGTGGCGCTGGCGCTCTATGCGCGCTACGAGGGCGAGCCCGATCCCGACACGACGCGCGCCGCCTGGCATCTTCTCGACGAGCCGAGCCTTCGCGAGGCCTACCAGCTCGGCCTCGCGCTGCGCGTGGCCTATCGCCTGACGGGCGGGGCAGCCGCAGTGCTGGCGACCTGCAAGCTGCGCCTCACGGCGAAGGACCTCGTGCTCGACGTGCCCAAGCGCATGGGCGGGATGGTCGGCGAGATGGTCGGCCGCCGTCTCGACGCGCTTGCCGCAGCCGTCGACCGGCGCGCGACGATAAAGCTGAGCTGATGCTCCGATCCGTCGCCCTGATCCTGGCCGCGGGCCTGCTCGCGAGCGCGTGCGCGATCCGGCCGGCGCCACCCGCGCCGATCGAGAACTTCATGTCGATCATCGATCCTGGCGGGTCGGCTCCGCGCCCGGCGGCGATTCTCGTGCCCGGTTGCGAAGGTGCAGGCGCGAACGTGGCGTTCGCGGCCGAACGGCTCGCGCGCGAAGGCTTCGTCGTGCTGACGCTCGACTACCCGATGGCCCGGCGTCTCGACGCCGACTGCACGCCGGAGCAGACGGCCGCGATCGCCGACGACGTCGTGCGCGCCGCCGCGCGTATCCGCCTGCAGCCGAATGTCGATCCCGCGAAACTCCATCTCGTCGGCTGGGCCGAGGGCGGGGCGGGGATCATGGCGGCTCTCGACAATTCCGCACTCGCCTCGGGCATCGGCGCGCGTTCGGCGGCGGCGTTCTATCCGGCCTGCGCGCTGCTTTCGTCGTGGCGCGCGCGCGTGCCATTCCTGATGCTGCTCGCCGATGCCGACACGCGGACGCCGCCGCAGGCCTGCTACGATCTCGCCGAGAAGGCCGAAGGTTCCGACAAGGTGCTGGCGATCCGCTACGGCAATGTGGGCAACCGCTTCGACGTGCCCGATGCGGCAAGGCCGATCTGGCAACCGTGGCGGCGCGGCGAAGCCCGCTTCAGCGAGGCCGTCCGCGACGCGGCGCTGCACGATCTGGGGATCTTCTTCATCGATCCCAAGCAACCCTGAAGGCGCCTAAAGCGTCAGCAGGACGATCTTCTTGCCCTTGAGCGTGAAGGCGAGCTTGCCGGTCTTGAGGTCGAGCGCGGCATTGCCGAACACCTCGCGCCGCCAGCCCGTGAGCGGGGCCACGTCCGCCTCGTCGTCGGCGGCGATGCGCTCGAGGTCGGCAGTATTGGCGACGAGCTTCTGCGCCACGCCGTGCTCCTCGCACTTCATCTTCAGCAGCACCTTGAACAGTTCCACGATCGGGCCGAGGCCCGGCGGCAGATCGGGCTGGTCGGGCAAGGTCGGGATATCGGCAGGTGCCAGCGACAGGCCGCGCTTGACCGCCTCGAGCAGTTCCTGCCCGAGCCGCCCGTCGGCGAAATTCTTGGAGAGGCCGCGCATGCGCGCGAGATCGTCGAGCGTGGTGGGCGCGTGGGCGCACAGATCGAGGATCGTCTCGTCGCGGATCACGCGGTTGCGCGGCGTGTCGCGGCGCTGCGCCTCGCGCTCGCGCCACGCGCAGACTTCCTTCATCACCGCGAGGAACTTCGGCTTGGCGCCACGCGGCCGCATGCGCCGCCACACTTCCTCTGGATCGACGCGGTAGGTCGCGGGATCGAGAAGGGTGGCCATCTCCTCCTGCAGCCAGCCCGCGCGGCCGTTGGCCGCAAGCTTGCGCGCGAGCGCCTCGTAGGCCGGGCGAAGATGCGTCACGTCCGAAAGGGCGTACGTGATCTGCCGGTCCGACAGCGGGCGCTGCGCCCAGTCGGTGAAGCGCACCGACTTGTCGATCCGCGCGCGCGAAAGCTGGGCGGCAAGCGTCTCGTAGCTGACCTGGTCGCCGAAGCCGCAGACCATCGCGGCGACCTGCGTATCGAACAGCGGGGAAGGCACGCGGCCGGCGAGATTGTAGAAGATCTCGAGGTCCTGCCGGGCGGCATGGAAGACCTTGAGCACGGCCGGATCGTCCATCAATGCCAGCAGCGGGGCGAGGTCGAGCCCCGGCGCGAGCGCGTCGATGACGGCCGCGTCGTCCGGCCCCGCCACCTGGACGAGGCAGAGCTGCGGGTAATAGGTGCGATCCCGCATGAATTCGGTGTCGACGGTTACGTAGTTCGCCCGACCGACCTTGGCGCAGAAAGCCGCCAGCGCGGCGGACTCGGAAATCAACGGCATTCCCACTGGTTACACCGCTTGGGTCACCCCCTCAAGGACGAAACCCCGGGGGGTTGACAAGCAGGGCCGCGACATGCGCTTTTCCCCCCGGATTTGCTTCAAGGAATCGCCCCTCCATGCACGCCTATCGCTCCCACACTTGCGGCCAGCTGCGCCGCGAGAATGTCGGCCAGACCGTCCGCCTTTCCGGCTGGGTCCATCGCAAGCGCGACCACGGCCAGCTGCTCTTCATCGACCTGCGCGACCATTACGGGGTTACCCAGTGCGTGCTCGACAATTCGAGCCCGCTGTTCGCGGCCGTCGAAGGTTTCCGCCCGGAAAGCGTGATCACGATCACCGGCCGGGTCGTCGAGCGCATTGCCGATACGGTCAATTCCAAGCTGCCGACCGGCGAGATCGAGGTCCGCATCTACGAGGCGAAGCTGCAATCCGCCGCCGACGTGCTGCCCTTCCAGGTCGCGCAGGAGGAAGACTACCCCGAGGAGATGCGCCTCAAATACCGCTTCCTCGACCTGCGCACCGACCGCCTGCACGCGAACATCGTGCTGCGCTCGAACGTCATCGCGTCGATCCGCCGGCGCATGATCGAGCAGGGCTTCACCGAATTCCAGACGCCGATCCTGACCTCGTCGTCGCCCGAGGGTGCACGCGACTATCTGGTGCCCTCGCGCCTGCATCCGGGCAAGTTCTACGCGCTGCCGCAGGCCCCGCAGCAGTTCAAGCAGCTGCTGATGGTCTCCGGCTTCGACCGCTATTTCCAGATCGCGCCCTGCTTCCGCGACGAGGACGCCCGCGCCGACCGCAGCCCGGGCGAGTTCTACCAGCTCGATTTCGAGATGAGCTTCGTGACGCAGGAAGACGTGTTCGACGCGATCGAACCCGTGCTGGCGGGCGTGTTCCGCGAATTCGCGCGCGGCCGCAAGGTCGACGACGGTCGCTTCCCGCGCATCCCGTTCGATGAGGCGATGCTGAAATACGGCTCCGACAAGCCGGACCTGCGCAATCCGCTGGTGATCGCGGAGGTCACCTCGGTCTTCGCCGGCTCCGACTTCAAGGTGTTCGCGGGCATCGCCGCCTCGGGCGGCACCGTTCGCGCCATCCCGGCCCCCAAGACCGCCGACCGCCCGCGCAGCTTCTTCGATAAGATGAACGCCTGGGCGCAGGGCGAGGGGGCTCCAGGTCTCGGCTACATCGTGTTCGAGGGCGAGACGGCCAAGGGGCCGATCGCGAAGTTCCTCGATGCCGATCGTCTGGCGAAGCTCAAGCAGCTCGCCGGCGTAGGTGCGGGCGATGCGGTCTTCTTCGTCGCCGACAAGAAGCCGCTGGCAGCCGCGAAGCTGGCGGGTGCCGCGCGCCGCAAGCTGGGCGAGGAACTGGAACTGATCCCGGCGGGCGAGTTCCGTTTCTGCTGGATCGTCGATTTCCCGATGTACGAGCTCGACGAGGACACCGGCAAGATCGACTTCAGCCATAATCCCTTCTCGATGCCGCAGGGCGGCCTCGAGGCGCTGACGACGAAGGACCCGCTGACGATCAAGGCCTTCCAGTACGACATCGTGTGCAACGGCGTCGAACTCTCGTCGGGCGCCATCCGCAACCACCTGCCCGAGATCATGTACAAGGCATTCGAGATCGCCGGCTACACGAAGACCGACGTCGAGACGCGCTTCGGCGGCATGCTCAACGCGTTCAAGTTCGGCGCTCCGCCGCACGGCGGCTCGGCCCCCGGTATCGACCGCATCGTGATGCTGCTGGCCGACGAACCGAACATCCGCGAGGTCGTCGCCTTCCCGATGACGCAGGGTGCGGTCGACCTGCTGATGCAGGCGCCCAACTCGGTCGATCCGGCACGCCTCAAGGAACTGCACATCCGGCACGAACTGCCGCCGGTCAAGAAGAAGGACTGACCGGCGCCGCACCGGCGGCACTGGATTTCGGCCCTCATTGCGCCATATTGGTGACCGAAGGTGCCGACCATGGAGCCACCCATGCGCCCGTTCCGCCTTGCCGCATTTCTCGCTGCAGCCCTTTTTTCGGGCACGGCCGCCCATGCGCAGACGGTGGCGCCCCACCGCGCGGCCTATTCGCTGAGCCTGGGCGAGACGCGCGGCAGCAGTGTCGGCGCCATCGAAGGCGCGCTCGTCATCGACTGGGGCGAAGTCTGCGAAGGCTGGACGATCGCCCAGCGGATGCGCTTCACGATGTCCGGCGGCGACAACGGCGATGTCGACTCCGACATCTCGTTCTCCAGCTTCGAATCGCTTGACGGACGGAATTACCGCTTCTCGCTGCGCACCCAGCGCGATGGCGAGGTCGTGGAAGACCTGCGCGGGAAGGCGACGCTCGATCCCGAAAAGGGCGGCAAGGCCGAATTCACGTCGCCCGAGACGACGATGGACCTGCCGCCCGGAACGCTTTTCCCGACGGCGCATTCGCTGCTGCTGATCAACCTGGCCGAAGGCGGGGAACATCTCGTCACGCGCGCCGTGTTCGACGGCGCCACGCTCGATGGCGCGCTCGACGTTTCAGCGATCATCGGCGACAAGACCGCGCCTGACGCGGCCCTCGCCAAGCGGGCACCCACGGTCGGCGCCCGGCCGAGCTGGCGCGTCCGGATGGCGTACTTCAATCCGGACGACAAGACGGGCACGCCGTCCTACGAGACTTCGATGCGCATGCTCGACAACGCGGTAGCCTCGGAATACTCGTTCGACTATCCCGAATTCAGCATCCGCGCGAAGCTCGAGCGTCTCGAAGCGCTGCCCAAGCCCAGCTGCTGAACTAGGCCGGCCAGAGCCAGGCCGCCCCGCGCACGCCGCTTGAATCGCCGTGCTTGTTGCGCACGACCTTCGTGGCGATCGTGTCGGAGAAGACGAACTTCGCCAGCCGCGCCGGCAGCCCTTCGTAAAGCATGTCAACGTTCGACAACCCGCCACCCAGCACGATGACCTCGGGATCGAAGATGTTGACCACGGTACCAAGCGCGCGTCCGAGCCGGTCAAGGTAGCGCGCCATCGTGGTCGTGGCCGCCGCATCGCCGGCCTTCGCCGCCGCGACGATCTGTTCGGCCTTCATGTCGGCGCCCGTCACCTTCAGATGGTCGCGCGCGAGGCTGGGGCCTGACAGGAATGTCTCGATGCAACCCTGCCGGCCGCAATAGCATTTGGGACCCGGGCGCTCGTCGAAGCCGTCGATCACCTGCGGCTCGGGCAGGGGATTGTGCCCCCATTCGCCCGCGATGCTGTTGACGCCGAAGATCGGCCGTCCTTCATAGACCAGCCCGCCGCCAACGCCGGTCCCGAGGATGACGCCGAAGACGCTGCGTGCGCCTGCAGCGGCGCCGTCGCTCGCTTCGGACAGGACGAAACAGTCGGCATCGTTGGCGATGCGCACCGGCCGGCCGATCGCGTCGCCCAGATCGCGATCCAGCGGATGGCCGATGAGCCAGACCGAATTGGCGTTCTTCACGAGACCGGTCGCGGGCGAGATCGTTCCGGGAATGCCTATGCCCACCGTCGGCTTCACGCCGAGTTCCGCATCGGCCCCGGCGACGAGACCTGCAAGCGCCGCGACCGTCGCGCGATAGTCGCCCTGGGGGCTCGGAACGCGGCGACGCAGTTTCAGACTGCCGTCTTCCGCAAGGGCCGCGATTTCGATTTTCGTGCCGCCCAGATCGATGCCGTATCGCATACGTCTTACATACTCCGACTTAACATCCGCTTAATATTGCTGCCATTTTACGTGGATTAACAGGCTAGTGCGAAGCTCCCGGAACATGCTAAATCTGGTCGGCGAGCGTTTCGCTGCCCTCGCCGAAGGGCCCAACAAAACAGAGTGCGCCGATGGCAAAGACCGTCCTGATCGTGGAAGACAACGAGCTCAACATCAAGCTCTTCAACGATTTGTTGGAAGCCCACGGCTACGCCACGCTGCAGACCAAGGACGGCATCGAAGCCATGAAGATGGCGCGCCTGCATCGTCCGGACCTGATCCTGATGGACATCCAGCTTCCCGAGGTTTCCGGCCTGGAAGTGACCAAATGGCTCAAGGAAGACCCCGACCTCCGTGCGATCCCGGTGGTCGCGGTAACCGCCTTCGCCATGAAGGGCGACGAAGACAAGATCCGGCAGGGCGGCTGCGAGGCCTATATCGCCAAGCCGATTTCGGTCGCCAAGTTTCTGGAAACCATCCAGCGCTTCCTGAACTGACGGGCCCGGGGCGGGGCTGCCGGCCATGACCGCGCGCGTTCTCGTCGTCGACGATGTCCTCCCGAACGTCAAGCTGCTCGAGGCGCGCCTCAGCTCCGAGTATTTCCACGTCATGACCGCCTATGGCGGGCAGGAAGCGCTCGACAAGGCCTTCCTCAGCCCGCCGGACATCGTGCTGCTCGACGTGATGATGCCGCAGATGGACGGATTCGAGGCGTGCCGGCGGCTGAAGGCCGATCCGCGCACGTGCCACGTGCCGGTCATCATGGTGACGGCGCTTTCGGCGAGCGAAGACCGCGTGCGCGGGCTCGAGGCCGGGGCCGACGACTTCCTGACCAAGCCGGTGCGCGACGTGGCGCTCTACGCGCGCATCCGTTCGCTCGTCCGCCTGAAGATGCTCGCCGACGAATGGCGCCTGCGCAGCACGACCTCCGGCCGTTTCGGCATGGCGGACGACAGCGCCACGATCCAGGGCGAGATTTCGACCCGGGACGCACGCATCCTCGTCGTCGACGAGCTGCCCGGACTGACGCGGATGCTGACCGACAATCTCAAGAACGAGAATGCGGTGATCGACCTGACGGCCGACCCCGCCGACGCGCTCCAGCGCGCCAATCATGCGCCCTACGACACGATCGTCATCAACACGCTGATGCGAAAGGCCGACGCGCTGCGGCTGTGCGCCGAGCTGCGCTCGGGCGAACGCACGCGCCAGACACCGCTGATGACGTTGCTGGAAGACGGCGACGACGCGCGCCTCGCGCGCGTGCTCGATATCGGGGTCAACGACTACCTGCTGACGCCGGTGGAGCCGAACGAGTTGATCGCGCGCGTTCGCACGCAGATCCGCCGCCGGCGGTACATGGAGGCGCTGCGCCTAAACTACGAGCGCAACATGGCGCTTGCGCTCACCGATTCGCTGACCGGCCTTCATAACCGGCGCTACATGGAAGCGCATCTGGCGAACCTCGCGCAGCGCGCGACGCATTCCGACCGCACGATGGCGCTGCTGATGATCGACATCGACCGCTTCAAGCATGTCAACGACACCTACGGGCATCCGATCGGCGATCAGGTGTTGCGCACCGTGGCCGAACGGCTCCAGCACAGCGTGCGCCCGTTCGACACGGTCGCGCGCTGGGGCGGCGAGGAATTCATGGTCGTGATGCCCGAGGCGGACGAGAAGGTCGGGCGCGTGGTCGGCGAGCGGCTGCGCACGAAGGTCGAGCAGGCACCCATCACGGTCACGCATTCGACCGGTTCGCTCAGCATTACGATCAGCATCGGCGTGGCGGTCAGCCGGCCGAATGGGTTCGATCCCCAGGCGCTCATCCGGGAGGCCGACACGGCGCTCTACCGGGCGAAGGAAGCCGGCCGCAACCGGGTCGAGACGGCTGGTTCCTGAAACGAAAAAACCGGGCTGCCGTGGGCGGCGCCCGGTTCTTCGCGACGGCAGGCGACCGTGGAACGGCCGCCGACCCGGCGTTACTTGATCTTGCCTTCCTTGAAGACCACGTGCTTGCGCGCGACGGGGTCGTACTTCTTGAGCTCGAGCTTCTCCGTCGTCTTGCGCGGGTTCTTCTTGGTCACATAGAAGAAGCCGGTGTCGGCGGTGCTGTTGAGCTTGATCAGCATAGGCTTGGACTTGGCCATGTCGGGGCCCTCGAAACTGGAGAAATTCGTAAACGGGCCGGGACAATAGCGTCCGGACCGGGGTTGTCAAGCCGGCTCCGCCCGGCCCTAGCGGACGGCTGCCGCCTGCTGGACGGATTGCAGCGTCCGGGCGAAGACCGCCGGGTCCCGCAGCAGGGCAGATGCGAGAGCCACTTCGCCGTCGCGGACGTTGTTTTCGGGCGGGCAGATCTCCCGCAAGCTCTTGAGACCGGCCATGTTCGCGTGGTCGGCCGCCCGCCAGCGGATCATCGTGGCGGCATCGGTCAGCCGGCCGCTGCGCACGGCCGCCAGGGCGTCGGCGACGTTGTCGCCCCGGCCGGAGGTGCAATAGGCCGGGATGACACCCAGGTCGGCCAGCGGATAGCCCGAGGGGGCATGGAATCGGGCCCAGGTGATGACGAGCTCGCCGTCGTTGGGCATCTGGACGAGCGTCTGGACCGACCCCTTGCCGAAAGACGTGCTGCCCACCACGATCGCCCGGCCATTGTCCTGGAGGGCGGCAGCGACGATTTCGGAGGCGGAGGCCGACTGGCCGTTGACCAGGACCACGAGCGGGACATCCTCGCCGACATCGCCGGGCTGCGCGGTCATGCTCTGGTGGCTGGCACGATGCCGGCCACGCGTCGAGACGATCGTGCCCTGCGCCAGGAACAGGTCGGACACGCCGACGGCCTGATCGAGGAGTCCGCCGAGATTGCCCCGGAGGTCGAGGACGACGCCGCGCAGGGTCGGGCGGACATCCGCCTTGGCGCGCCGGACCGCGTCGGCGAGCGTTTCGGTCGTGCGCTGGTTGAAGCCGGAGACCTTGATGTAGGCGAGATCGCCGTCGCGCCGGTAGGTGACGGTCGCGGGCACGATATGGCCGCGCAGCAGGCGCATCTCTGTCGTGCGCTCCGAAGGCGGGCGGCGCACATCGAGGCGTAGTTCCGTGCCCACGGGTCCGCGCAGTTGGACGATCACGTCGCGTTCGGACAGGCCAAGCAGCTTGCGGCCATCGACCGATACGATCCGGTCGCCGACGCGAAGGCCCGCGCGCGCGGCAGGCGTTTCAGGCGAAACCGTATCGACGCGCGTCTCGCCGTTCTCGAAGCCGACGGTGATGCCGATGCCACCGAAGCCGTCGCGCACCGCGCGGCTTTCGCGCGCGCGGTCGGGATCGTCGTAGCGCGTGTAGGTGTCGAGCTTGGAAAGCGAACCGTCCATGAAGACTCGGAACACACGATCGTTCGGCGTGTCGCGCAGCACGCCCGAGAAGCCGCGCGCGGCCTCGATCGTCTGGGCGGAAAGGGCGGCCCAGCGCTGCACGTCGTCGCGGCGCGGCACCTCGAACGTTCCGGCGATCGCATCGCCGTCGAAAAGCTCGAGGCGCGTATCGGCGCTGCGCACCACGACGCGCGTGTCGATCTTGCCGAGATTGGAAAGGCCGGCGACGGCGAGGCTCGCCGGATCGACCGGCTGGATATAGCGCGACGTCAGCTCTTCGAACGCGCGTTGGTAGAAATAAGTCGGCGTCGTCGCCGTCGTCTGCCCCTGCGGCACGATCGGTCGCGCGGCCTCGCGCGGTCCCGCGCACGCCGTCGCGAACAGTACCAGCGTGGCGACAAGGGCGCCGAGCGGGGGTGTGCGACGGGACGTGCGGTGCGCCGGCATCTCGTTCAGCTTCGCGTGTGGTTGGCCCACATCACGCCGAGGACCGCGCCCTTGATCGGACGCAGCAGGGCGAGCGTGAGGATCAGCGTGAGCGGAAGCCATAGCGCTGCCTGCGCCCACAGCGGCAGGATTACGTAGCGATCGAGCATCAGCATCGCGCCGACGATGATGTGGCCGACGATGACGATCGTGAAGTAGGGCGGCGCGTCATCCGCGCGGTAAGTCCCAAGTTCGTGGCCACACGACGCGCAGCTCGGGCGGACGGCGAGATATCCGGCGAAGGCCGCACCGGTCCCGCAGTTGGGGCACCGGCCGGTGGCGCCGCGCCGCATCCCGAGGCGCCAAGACCGCTTGGCGTCGGCAGATTCGTCGTCGGTTCGGGAAAACGGCATGAAACGAGGCTCCTGTAGTTCATAATATACACGCGACAACAAGAAGATATGCTTACCCGAAGGCGATTATAAGCTCTGGGGGGTGCTGCGGCATAAATGCCACAGTCTTGTGGCGCCGTTCAGCGGCGTCGCCGGCCTTGCCGGAAATTGCCACGCGGCGCCCGGGCACCGCCGGCTTCGAGCAGCTCGAACGACAGGCTCCCGGTAAGGCCATCGACCTCGCGCAGGCGGACTTCGACTTGCTGGCCAAGGGTATAGACCTTGCCATTCCGGCTTCCGGACAGGGTGTGGCGACGCTCGTCGAAGTGGTAAAAGTCCGAGGGCAGCGAGCGCACGGGCACGAGACCGTCGGCACCGATGTCGTCGAGCGTGATGAACAGGCCGAATTTCTGCACGCCCGATATGCGTGCCGCGAACGTCGCGCCCTGCCTGTCCTCGAGATATGCGGCGATATAGCGCGCCATGGCATCGCGCTCCGCCGCGACCGCCCGCCGTTCGGTGCCTGAGATGTGATCGCCGGCGTCGGCGAAGTCGGGAACCGATTTCGCCTCGAGCAATCCGCCTTCGCCGAGCTTTTCGGCCGAGACCAGCCCGCGATGGACGAGCAGGTCGGCATAGCGGCGGATCGGCGAGGTGAAGTGCGCATAGCGCGCGAGCGACAGCCCGAAATGCCCCTGGTTGGCAGGCGAATAGACCGCGAGCGACTGGCTGCGCAGCACCATCTGGTTGACCATGTGGTGCCACGGCTGCCCGCGCGCCCAATCGAGAATACGTCCGAAATCGTGCGGGCGCATCGCGCCGCCGCGCGCGAGGCGCAGCCCCAACCCTTCGAGGACCTCGCGCAGCACCTCGATGCGGTCGACCGCCGGCGGCTCGTGCACGCGGTACATGCACGGCAAGCGCTTGCGCTCCAGCGTCTCGGCCGCGCACACGTTGGCGAGGATCATGAACTCCTCGATCAGTTTGTGGCTGTCGAGGCGCGCGCGGGGCGCGATCTTCGCGACCTTGCCGTCGCTTCCCAGCTCGACCTTGCGCTCCTCGACATCGAGATCGAGCGCGCCGCGTTCCAGCCGGGCCGCGACAAGCACCTTGTAGGCGCCGTAGAGCGGCTTCACGACCTTGTCCATGATCCAGTCCGGCGCCTTCTCGTGCCCGTCGGCGATCGACTGGATGCGCTCGTAGGTGAAGCGCTGGGCCGAGCGGATCATCGCGCGCACGAAACGGTGGCTGCGCTTGGCCCCAAACCGGTCGATGACGATATGCACGGCCAGCGTCGGGCGATCTTCGTCGGGGCGCAGCGAACAGAGATCGTTCGAAAGCCGCTCGGGCAGCATCGGCACAACGCGGTCGGGGAAATAGCACGAATTGCCGCGCTCGTAGGCCGAGCGGTCGAGCGCGTCGCCGGGCCGCACGTACCAGGAGACATCCGCGATCGCGACGATCAGGCGCCAGCCGCCGGGATTTTCCGGATCGGTGTCGGCTTCCGCGAGCACGGCGTCGTCGAAGTCGCGCGCGTCGGCGCCGTCGATCGTGACGATGGGCCGTTCGCGCAGGTCCTCGCGTTCGCCAAGCGGGGCGGGCTTCGCGTGCGCGGCCTGCGCCAGCACTTCGGGCGCGAACTCGGTCGGGATGCCCTGCGCGTGGATCGCGATCAGGCTCGCCGAGCGCGGATCGCCGAGCCGCCCGATGCGCTCGACGACGCGCACCTGCGGCAGGCCGAGGCGGCGCTGCGGCGTGACTTCCGCGAGCACGAGTTCGCCCGGCTGCGCTTCGCCCATGGAAGTCGCGTCGATCGAGAATTCGGTCTTCACGCGCCGGTCTGTGGGCCGAAGGCGCCAGCCGGCACCAGCCTTTTCGATCTGGCCGACGACGCGCTCGACAGCCCGCTCGGCAAGGCGAACGAGCGTCGCCGTCCATTCGCCGTCCACGAACTCGAACTTCCCCATGCCGTGCGCACCAACCGGCGGTGCCGCATGGCCCGCCGGCACGCGCAGCCGGGCAAGCGGCGGCGGCCCGGTCCATTCCAGCGGCTTTGCGAGCAGCGTGCCGTCCTCGATGTCGGTCCCGACGATCTCCAGCGCGACGGCTTCCTTGTCGCGACCGGCATTGGCGCGCGCGATGCGGCCTTCGCCGACATTGACGATGGTGCCCTCACGCATCATGTCGCGCAGCAGCAGCGTCAAGGTCCGCTTGTCATCGCCCTTTAGTCCCAATTGTTTGAGCAGGCGGCGCTTGTCGGCGGGGACGGGGCTCCGGGCGAGGGCGTCCAGCACCTGCTGGGCCGTGAGTTTGGGCTTGCTGCGACTCGTCTTGGGCACGAGGGGAAGGGTGGACCCGCGGCGGGGGCAGGCGCAACGCAGTTGCGCCAAGCCACTCGGAATGACTATTTTTTGTTGAATATTCTGGAGTCCCGATGAACTTCCTGATCGTCGACGACGATGCCGACATGCGGCTCACGCTGCGCGACATGCTCGAAACGCTGGGTGCGGGGCGCGTGTGGGCGGTCGCGGACGGGAACAAGGCGCTCGAACGCATGCGCGCGCTCGATTTCGGGCGTAACGACGTCGTTCTCGCCGACTGGAACATGAAGCCGATGACGGGCCTCGAGCTGCTCGACGTGGTGCGCACCGACCGCAAGCTCTGCCAGGTCTATTTCGTCATGATCACCGGCGATTCCGGGCAGGAGAAGGTCGTCACGGCGCGCGAGCGCGGGGTCAACGACTACCTCGTCAAGCCGTTCGAAATGCTGGCTTTACGTCGCAAACTGGGTACTTTCCTTCCTGCACCGCGCGGCGCCCGCAGCTAGGGACGTCGCGAAAACGGGGATCGGGATGGAAATGCTCGTCTGGGCCTTCGGCACGCTCGGGCTGGTGGCCGGAATCGCCGGCTACCGGATCGCCGTACGCGCGCGCCGCAACGAGGCGCGGATCGTCCAGGCGCTCGACGCGCTCGACGAAGGCTTCGCGCTCTGGAGCCGCGACGACCGCCTGCTTCATGCCAACCGCCGCTACCGCGAGATCTACGCGGAATCCGCCGACGAGCTGAAGCTCGGTATCGGTTATGTCGAGCATCTGCGCATCCGCCTCGCCGCACCCGGCGGCATGGTGCCGCCGGAAGAGCGCGAAGCCTATGTGCGCAAGCGTCTGGAAGACCGCCGCCAGGAACGCGCGCCCTTCGACGTCGAGCAGTCGAGCGGGCGCTGGGTGCGCACGATCGACCGGCGCACGGCGGACGGCTCGATGGTGTCCGTGCGCGTCGATGTCAGCGACATCAAGGCGCGCGAGATCGAATCCCGCCGGCAGGCGCTGCTGCTGCAGTCCACATTCGACAACATCACCGACGGCCTGATCGTCGTCGATGGGGCCGAGCGACTGGCGTTGTGGAACGCCAACGCGTTCGAAATCCTCGACCTGCCGCCCGAACTGGCCAAGACCGGACGCCCGTTCCGCGACATCCAGGCGTTCCTCGCCACGCGCGGCGATTTCGGCCCGCCGCCGCCCGGCGTGTCCGGCGACCCGGTCAACGCGATCATCGAGCACAATGTCGTGCGGATGCCCGATACGTTCACGCGCACGCTCGCCTCGGGCCGCATCGTGGAATTCCACAAGGCGGCGATGGCGACCGGCGGCTATCTGACCTCGCTCGCCGACATCACGCGGCGCATCGCCTCGACGCAGGCCGCCGCGATGGCGCACCGGCGCCTCGTCGACGCGATCGAGAGCTTCCCCGAGGGCTTCGCGCTGTTCGACGCCGACGACCGGCTCGTCACCTGCAACGCGCGATACCGCGAGATGTATCACGCCATCGCGCCGATCCTGGTGGCGGGGACGCGTTTCGAGGACCAGGTGCGCGCGCTCGCACAGACAGGCGAAAGCCTCGTCGCGCCCGACCGCGTCGAAGCGCATGTCGCCGACCGGATGCGCCGCCACCGCGATCCGGGCGAGCCTTTCGACGTGCGGCGCGCGAACGGACGCTGGATCCGCGTGATCGACCGGCGCACGGCCGACGGCGGCACCGTCGCCATCCGCATCGACATCAGCGACCTGCGCCGGCGCGAGACGGTGCTGACGATCGTCGTCCAGACGGCACAGCGCCTGCTCGTCGAGACGCGCTGGCGCGCACCGGTCGAGGAGATGCTGACGGAGCTGGGTGCCGCACTCGGCGTCAGCCGCACGATGCTCGGGCGGAACAAGACGCGCGCCAACGGCAAGATCACGCAGAAGGACCTTTTCGAGTGGGACGCGCCCGGCATCGTGCGCATCGTCGGCAATCCCGATTTCGAGGGCTTCGCGATCAAGGACACGGCGTTCCAGGACTGGCGGCAGGCCCGCGCGCGCGGCGAGACGGTCTACGGGATCGTCAGCGAGCTTCCCGCCGACAAGCAGGAATGGCTCGGCCGCCAGCAGGTCAAGTCGCTGATCCGCGTGCCGGTGATCGTCGGCGGCGCGTGGTGGGGCAGCGTCGGCTTCGACCATTGCCGCGTGCCGCACCGCTGGGAACCGCTCGAGATCGAGGCGATCAAGGCGTCCGCCACGCTGATCGGCCTCGCGATCCAGCGCGAGATCGCGGCCGAACAGGTCGAGCGCCAGCGCGAGGCGCTGTTCCGCAGCGAGAAGATGGCCGCGATGGGTTCGCTCCTTGCCGGCGTGGCGCACGAACTCAACAACCCGCTTGCCATCGTCGTCGGCCAGGCCTCGCTGCTGCGCGAGACGGCCAAGGACGAGCGCACGCTGGTACGCGCCGAACGTATCGCGCAGGCGGCCGACCGGTGCGCGCGCATCGTCAAGACGTTCCTCGCCATGGCGCGCCAGAAGCCGTCCGAGCGCGCGGCGGTCGATCTTGCGAGCGTCGTGCGCAACACGCTCGACCTCGTTTCCTATGCGCTCAACGTCGATGACGTGGCGGTCGCGGTCGAACTGCCAGCGGACATTCCCCGCGTGTGGGGCGACGGCGACCAGCTGGCGCAGGTCGTCAGCAACCTCGTCGTCAATGCCCAGCAGGCCGTGCGCGCGCGCGAAGCCGACCGCCGCGTTCGCATCGCGGCGCATGTCGATCCGGAGGATCCGGGCGTCGTGATCCTCGACGTTTCCGACAACGGCGACGGCGTGCCCGAGGCGCTGCGCATGCGTATATTCGAGCCGTTCTTCACGACCAAGCCGCCGGGGGCAGGGACCGGCGTGGGGCTTTCGGTGTGCCGCGGCATCGTCGAAGGGCACGAAGGCACGATCGAGGTCGAGGATGCGGAAGGCGGCGGGGCGCGCTTCGTCGTGCGCCTGCCCGTCGCGCGCGGCCCGGCGCCCGGAGAAGCCGGTGCCGGCGTCGTGCCCCAGCTGCCCGCAAACACGCACGTGCTGCTCGTGGACGACGAGCCCGACATCCTGCGCACGATGTCGGAGATCTTCGCGAGTTGCGGCGCGCGCACCGAGCTTGCGGGCAGCGGCGACGAGGCGCTGGCGAAACTGGCCGAAGGCGATTTCGACCTGGTCGTGTGCGACATGCGTATGCCGGGGCTCGACGGACCGGGCCTCTACCGCACGATTGAGGCGCGTGCACCCGATCTCGCGCGCCGCTTCCTGTTCGTGACCGGTGACGTGCTTTCGCTCGAGGTCGCGCGCTTCCTCAACGAGACGACCGCGCCTTACATCGAAAAACCGTTCCAGCGCGACGAGATCCTGCGCGTCGCAGCTTCGGTCCTCGAACGCAACTAGCGCTTCGCGCGCTATAATCCGACAAGCCCGGCCATGACGGGTTAACTAGTCCGCGGCCGGGGCGGGGGTTTTCTTGCGCACGCGCTTGGCGGCAGGCGCCTTGTCGGCAGCCGGCTTCTCGGCGGCGGGCTTCGCGGCCTTCTTGCCGGCGGGCTTTTCCGCCTTGGCAGCCTTTGCCGCCGGAGCCGCCTTCTTCGCGGCCTTCTTCTTCACCGGCGCATCGCCCGCACGCGCGCGGCGCTCCGCGATCAGGCGCACGGCGTCGTCAAGCGTGATCTCTTCCGGCGTCAGGTCCTTCGGCAGGTTCGCGTAGGTGCTGCCGTGCTTGACGTAGGGGCCGTAGCGGCCGGCGGCGGCCGTGATTGGCGCGCCGTCGTCGGGATGATTGCCCACGACGCGCCCCACTGGCGCCGCGGCGCGGCCGAAGCGGCGCCCGGTCGAGGGCTGCGCCAGGATCTCGACGGCGCGGTTGATGCCGATCTCGAGCGCGTCCTGGGTCGTCGGGATCGATTTGTACTTGTCGCCGTGCTTCAGGTACGGCCCGAAGCGGCCGAGGCCGGCAAGGATCGGCAGGCCGTCCTCGGGATGGTTGCCGATCGGACGGGGCAGGGAGAGCAGCTTCAGCGCCAGCTCCAGCCCGACGTCCTCGGGCTTCGTATCCTTCGGGATCGACTGGCGCTTGGGCTTCACCTTCTCGGCGCCGAGCCCGAGCTGCACATAGGGGCCGTAGGGCCCGTTGCGCAGCTGGACCTCTTCCTTCGTTTCAGGATCGACGCCGAGCACCTTGTTCGCCACGCCGCCGCCCGCATCGCCTTCGCCGTTGTCGACGGTGAGCGGACGCGTGAAGCTGCAGGTGGGATAGTTCGAGCAGCCGATGAAGGCGCCGCGCTTGCCAAGGCGCAGGCCGAGGCGACCGGCCGAGCAGGCCGGGCACACGCGCGGGTCGGCGCCACCGGGCTTGTCGGGGAAGAAATGGGGGCCGAGCGCCTCGTCGAGGCGGTCGATCACGTCGCGGATCTTCAGTTCCTTGGTGTCATCGACGGACTTCGAGAAATCGACCCAGAATTCCGCCAGCACCTTGCGCCATTCGGCGCGGCCGCCCGAGATCTCGTCGAGCTGGTCTTCGAGCTTCGCCGTGAAATCGTATTCGACGTAGCGGCGGAAGAAGTTCTCGAGGAATGTGGTGACCACGCGGCCACGGTCTTCCGGCGTGAAGCGGCGCTTGTCGAGCTTGACGTAGCCGCGTTCCTGCAGCGTCTCGATGATCGAGGCGTAGGTCGATGGGCGGCCGATGCCCAGTTCTTCCAGCCGCTTCACCAGGCTCGCTTCGGAGAAGCGCGGCGGGGGCTGGGTGAAATGCTGCTCGGGCTTCACGGCGCCACGCGGCGTCTTGTCGCCTTCGGCCAGCGCCGGCAGCAGGCGGTTCTCGTCGTCGTCGGCGTCGCTGGGATCGTCGCGGTCTTCGCGATAGAGCCGCAGGAACCCTTCGAACACGAGCGTCGAGCCGGTGGCGCGCAGCGTCGTGCGCTGATCTTCGGAAGAAAGATCGACCGCGACCTGGTCGAGCTGGGCGCTTTCCATCTCGGAGGCGACCGTGCGCTTCCAGATCAGCTCGTAGAGCTTCAGCAGGTCGTCGGCGAGGTAGCGCTTCACGTCCTCGGGCTTGCGCAGCAGATCGGTCGGGCGGATCGCTTCGTGGGCTTCCTGGGCGTTCTTGGACTGCGTCTTCCAGATGCGCGGCTGGTCGGGCAGGAAGTTCTTGCCGAACTCCGCCGCGATCAGGGCGCGGGCCGCACGCACGGCCTCGCCGGATAGCGTCACGCTGTCGGTACGCATATAGGTGATGAGGCCGACCGTCTCGCCGCCGATGTCGAAACCCTCATAGAGCTGCTGGGCCATGCGCATCGTGCGCGAGGCACCAAAGCCGAGCTTGCGCGAGGCTTCCTGCTGCAGCGTCGAGGTCGTGAAGGGCGCCATCGGATTGCGGCGAACGCGCTTGCGCTCGACGGCCGTGACGGAGAAGGGGTCGCCCGCCTCGATCTTGGCGACGGCAGCCTGGGCGGCCGCTTCGGTGCCGAGGTCGAACTTGTCGAGGCGCGCGCCGTCGAGGTGGGTGAGGCGGGCTTCGAACTTCTCGCCGCCCTTGGCGGTGAACTGCGCGCCGATCGTCCAGTATTCGCGCGCGCGGAAGCGCTCGATCTCGTTCTCGCGCTCGCAGATGAGGCGCAGCGCCACCGACTGCACGCGGCCGGCCGAGCGGCTGCCCGGCAGCTTGCGCCACAGGACGGGCGAAAGATTGAAGCCGACGAGATAGTCGAGCGCGCGGCGGGCGAGGTAGGCGTCGACCAGATCGCGGTCGAGGTCGCGCGGATGGCGCATCGCCTCGATGATCGCGGTCTTCGTGATCTCGTTGAAGACCACGCGCTTGACGTCGATGTCCTTTAGCTTCTTGGCTTCCTCGAGGACTTCCTTGAGGTGCCAGGAGATGGCTTCGCCCTCGCGGTCGGGGTCGGTCGCCAGAATAAGTGTCGTGACGCCTTTCAGCGCCTTGGTGATCTCGCCGACCGGCTTCTTGGCCCGATCGCCGATCTGCCAGTGCATCTCGAATTCGCGGTCGGGCTCGACGGCGCCGTCCTTCTCCAGAAGGTCGCGGACATGCCCGTAGGAGGCGAGTACGCGGTACTCGTCGCCGAGATACTTGTTGATGGTCTTCGCCTTGGAAGGCGATTCCACGATGACGAGCTTCATCGGTCTTTCCGCGTCCGCTCCAGCTAAACCCCTGTACGAGGCCGGTTCTGCGACGTCAGTGGCGCCGCGAGACCCGGTTGCCCGGATGCCTGTCGATTGCACCGGCCAGCTCCAGTTCGAGCAGGGCGGCCAGGACGACGGGGGCGGACAATTGGCACCCGCGCACGATTTCGTCAACTGAGGTAGGCGACGGGGACAGCGCCAACAGGATCGTTTCTCGGGCTTTTTCGATATCTTTTTCGTTTGTTTTTGAGATACCTAGAGGCAATTCTTCATGTACTTTATCGGGCTCCGAAAACGGGCGCCGGAGTACCGCGTCAAGGACGTCCCGGGCGGTCTCGACCAGGATCGCCCCATGCCGGAGGAGATCGTTCGACCCGCTCGCGCGGGGGTCGAGGGGCGAACCGGGGACCGCCAGAACGTCGCGCCCCTGCTCGGCGGCTAGCCTTGCGGTAATCAATGACCCCGATCGCAAGGCCGCCTCGACGACCAGCGTGCCGAGCGTCACGCCCGAGACGATCCTGTTGCGGCGCGGGAAGTGGCGGGCCTGCGGTGTCTCGCCAAACCGGATCTCGGAAATCGCCGCACCGGTCTCGACGATCTGACCGTAGAGCGCGAGATTTTCGGACGGATAGACGACATCGACCCCGCCCGCCATGACGGCGACGGTTCCGGTCGCGAGTGCCCCTTGGTGGGAGGCCGTGTCGATCCCGCGCGCGAGTCCGGACACGATCGTGAGCCCGGCCTGGCCGAGTTCGGCCGCGAGGTTGCGCGCGAAGCGCTGCGCGTTGAGTGAGGCGTTGCGCGCGCCCACCATCGCAAGGCACGGCTTCTGCCAGAGATGCGCGAAGCCGCGAACGGCGAGGAGCGGCGGGGCGTCCTCGATCTCCGCGAGCAGGGGCGGATAGTCGGGTTCGCCTCGCGCGACGAACCGGCCGCCGAGCTTTGCCAGATCCGCGATCTCACGTTCGGCTTCCATCACAGATGCGATGCGGATCGATTTCTTGCCGGCACGGCGTGCCAGATCGGGAACGGCCGCGAGTGCGGCAGCGGCGCCATCGCAATGGCGCAGAAGTTGGAAGAACGCGATGGGGCCGACATTCTCGCTGCGGATCAGCCGCAACCAGTCGCGTCGTTCGGTATCGCTCAGGGTGCGCGTCGCCATGGGGCGCGGATTAATGCGCGCCGCCGCCGACGAGTCAACTTCCAGTTACAGTTATTTTTTCTGTCCTATTTTCGGTTCTTCGCCCGCGAGCAGGCGCCGGATGTTTGTATGGTGCTTGATCCACACAAGCACCGCGATCGCGGCACCGAAATAGGCCAGCTGTGTATCGCCGGCTGCACCCGGCGACAGCACGTCCGGCAGATAAATTGCGAAAGCCGGCACGGCGGCGACCGACACAAGCGAGGCCAGCGACGACATCCGGAAGATCGCCGCGACCAGCGCCCAGGTGGCGCAGGCGGCAAGGCCGACCATCCAGTCGACCGCGACCAGCGTGCCCAGCGTCGTCGCCACGCCCTTGCCGCCCTTGAAGGCGAGCCAGGCGGGGAAGAGATGGCCGAGCAGCGCGCCGAAGCCGGCATGGATTCCGGACTCCGGCCCCAGCAGCGCGCGTGCGACAAGCACGGCGATGGCCCCTTTGCCGGCATCGAGCAGCAGCACCGCGAGGGCGAGGGGCTTGTTGCCTGTGCGCAGGACGTTCGTCGCGCCGATATTGCCCGAGCCGATGCTGCGGATATCGCCGTATCCCGCCATGCGCGTGAGCACCAGTCCGAACGGGATCGAACCCAGCAGGTATCCGCCGACAAGCGCGAGGGCGAACAAGGCCATCAGGCGGCCGCGAAGATCGGTATGCCGGCGGCGACCGTGCGCAGCACGCGGCCCTGCACGAGCCGGTCGTCGAAGGCGGAGTTCTTGGATTTCGAGCGCAGCTTCTTCGCGTCGACCTTCCAGGGCGCGTCGGCGTCGAAAAGCACGAAATCGGCTGCCATGCCCTTCACCAGACGCCCTTCCTTGAGGCCGAGCAGGTCGGCCGGGCGGTTGGTGACCAGGGCGAGCGCCTTGGGAAGCGTCATCTGTCCGTTCTGGACGAGATCGAGGGTGACGGGAAGCAGCGTCTCGAGGCCGACCGTGCCGAACGCGGCCTGCGCGAGCGGCAGGCGCTTGGAATCCTGGTCATGCGGCGAATGGTCGGACGCGACCGCGTCGATCGTGCCGTCCTTCAGCGCGTCCACGACCGCGCGTCGGTCAGCTTCGCCGCGCAGCGGCGGCGAGACCTTGGCGAAGGTGCGGTAGTCGGCAAGCGCCAGTTCGTTGAGCGCGAAATAGTGCGGGGCGGTGTCGCACGTGATCTTCAGCCCGCGCGCCTTGGCGGCCCGGATCGCCGCAATGCCCTCGGCGGTCGACACATGCGCGAAATGCAGCCGGCCACCGGTGAGTTCGGCGATGCGGATGTCGCGCTCGATCTGCATCACCTCGGCCATCGCGGGGATGCCGGGGATGCCCATGCGCGTGGCGAGTTCGCCCTCGGTCATGGCGCCGCGCGCAAGTTGCGGTTCCTCGGGGTGCTGGATGACAGGCAGGCCGAAGCTGCGCGCGTACGCCAGCGCGCGGCGCATCAGTTGGGCGTCGGTGATCGTGTGCGTGGCGTCGGTAAAGCCGAGCGCGCCTGCGGCGGCGAGCAGGCCGAACTCGGTCATCTCCTTGCCGTTCAGGCCCCGCGTGACGGCCGCATAGGTGTGCACGCGGATCAGGCTCGTCTCGCGCGCGAGGCGTGCGACCGATTCCACGAGTGCCGCGTCGTCGATCACGGGCTTGGTGTTCGGCAGGGCGACCATCGTGGTGACGCCGCCGGCGGCCGCGGCTTCGCTGGCGCTGGAGATCGTTTCCTTGTGCTCCTCGCCGGGCTCGCGCAGCTGCACGCGCATGTCGACGAGGCCGGGGGCGAGGCATTTGCCGTGGCAGTCGATCGTCTCGATGCCGTGCGGGCCGGCAGCGGCGAGGGCACCCGCCTTGGCGAGCTGCGGGCCGATGTCGGCGACGGCGCCGTCGCGCACGACCATGCCGCCGAGCGTGTCGGTGCCGGCGGCCGGATCGATCAGGCGCGCGTTCACGTAGGCGATGGGCGGGCCGCCGCGACCGCCGGGCGTCTTGGCGGGGACGACGCCGTGGGGGAACCTCATGCCGGGCTCCCGTTGTTGGAAAGCAGGTTGCGCGTGAGCAGGTCGAGGCAGGCCATGCGCACGGCCACGCCCATTTCCACCTGCTCGCGGATCAGCGAACGGTCGACGTCGTCGGCGACCTCGCTGTCGATCTCGACGCCGCGGTTCATGGGCCCGGGATGCATGATCAGCGCGTCGGACTTGGCGACCTCGAGCTTGTCGTAGTCGAGGCCGTAGAGGCGGAAATACTCGCGCACCGAAGGCACGAAATTTCCCTGCATGCGTTCAGTCTGCAGGCGCAGCATCATGACGATGTCCACGCCCTCCAGCCCCTTGCGCATGTCGTGGAACACTTCCACGCCCATCCGGTCGATGAAGGCGGGCATCAGCGTCGGTGGGCCGACGACGCGCACGCGGGCGCCCATCGTCGTCAGCAGGTGGATGTTCGAGCGCGCGACGCGGCTGTGCAGGATGTCGCCGCAGATCGCCACGAGCAGGCCCTGCAGGCGCTTCTTGTGGCGGCGGATGGCGAGCGCGTCGAGCAGCGCCTGCGTGGGATGCTCGTGCGTGCCGTCGCCCGCGTTGATGACGGCGCAGTCGACCTTCTCCGACAGCAGCTTGACGGCACCCGAGTCAGGATGGCGGACGATCAGCACGTCGGGCAGCATCGCGTTCATCGTCACGGCCGTGTCCATCAGCGTCTCGCCCTTCTTGATGGACGAGACTTCGGCCGACATGTTGACGACGTCGCCGCCGAGCCGCTTGCCGGCAAGCTCGAACGACGTGCGCGTGCGCGTCGAGTTCTCGAAGAACAGGTTTATGATCGTCCGGCCGCGCAGCAGCGTGCTTTTCGCCCCGCGCGCGCGGTTCTGTTCGACGTAGGATTCGGAGAGATCGAGGAGGAGGGTGATCTCCTCGGCGGAAAGCCCTTCGATGCCCAGAAGATGGCGCGGTCGAAGTCGGCCGGTCGGAAGCGCTAGGGAAGACATCAAAGCGGCGTTATATCGACCGCCCGGAGAGCCTGCAAGCCGTGCTACGAAAACCCCGGATTTCCGGCCTCGAAACGCTTTGTTAACCGTCCCGGACTTAGCCTGTCTGACCCCCAACAAGGTGCGACTCCGATGACGGCGCCCTCCGGCCGCAACACCCAGAAGCCCGATCCCGCCCAGGCGAAGTGCGTCGAGGTGCTGGACAAGCTTCTCGCGCTGACGAATGGCGGGCCGTCGGGCGAGCTGCCGCTGACGGCCGCCGCCCAGCTTGCATCCGATCTTGCCGGCGAACTCGAAGCCTTCGACGCGCAGATCCGCGCAAGGGCCGCCCGCTAGGGACCGACGCGCAGCTCGGTCTCGTAGATCAATTTCCTGAAATCGTTCACCAGCACGCCGATCTCGATCCGCCAAAGGCCGGGGATGGCGAGGCTTGGCTCGTCGAGCGCGAACTGGCCCGGCCCGCCGCGCACGAGCTTGCGCCGCAGGCCCGCAATACCGTTTGTCGGCAATGCAAGCTCCACCTCGATCTCCATCGGATTGATCGGCGCACCGCCCGAATCCGCCAGATAGATGTCGAGCCGGCGCCCCGAAATGGCGAGCGTCAGGACGGTGCCCTCGCGCACCAGCGCCACCGCCGGGCCGCTGCGCGCCGTGGTATGGCCGGCGTGAAGGTCGGGCGCATGCGGCGGCGTGTGTGACAGCCGAGCGGTGACGACAAGCAACAGGACCGCAAGGCCAAGTTCCATCGCCACGTTGCGGCGGAAGCGGGCCGGATTTGCCGGCAGCGCGTTGAAGCGGTTGTCGGCGGCCAATGCGAGAAGAACGACGAACAACCCGGCCTTGATCGCGACGACGACGCCATAGTCGGTCGAAAGCAGTTCGGCCGGGCTTGCCAGCCGGGTTGCCACGAGCGCCGTTCCGGCTGACACGATCAGGATGACGCAGACGATGCCGATGGTCGAGAACGCCCGGCCGATACGGGCAAGCTCGGCCCTCGGCCAGCGCGCGGCACCACGCAGCAGCGGCACGAACGCGCCGATCCATACGAGAGCCGCAAGGCTGTGCAGCGTCTGCGCCGTGCCCACGAGCCAGCGCGGCTCGCCGGTCGCCGCATGCCCCGTCAACGCCGTGCCGGCCGCGATCAGGACCTGGCCGAGAAGCGGGGCCACGCGCAGGGGCAGCAAGGTCGCGGCGACACCTGCGAGGATCGCGCACGCGGCCGTGCCGGCCGACGTCGCGAAGCCGAGTTTCCAGACGGCCATGTCCCACAGGTCCGGTGCCAGCGCCACGCGCGCACCGGCAACGCCAGCACCAACGACCGTGACGAGCGCTGCGAGAATCGCGACGACGCCAAGGCGACGGCGAAGCCTTGCCACGTCCGGCGGCGCGAACAGGGCAATGAACGCAAGCCCGCCACATCCGACAGCAAGGGCAAGATCACGCAGGCTGCGGATGGCCGCGGACACGCCCGACCAGAACAGGTCGCGCGCGGGATCGCCCGTATCGGCTTCAGGCAGAGCCGCGTCGGCTGCTTCAAGCCCGACCGCGAAGACGAAACTTCCGGCAACGGGATGCGTATCGGCCGACACGACGCGATAGGCGACGACATAGCGGCCGACGGGCAATGCTTGCGGGATATCGATCGCGATGCCCGCCTCGCCGGACGCGCGTGCTCCCCCTGGCCCGAGGAGAGTGGCACCGTCGGCATCGACGACACGCAATGAAACCGGCACGACCGGTTCGTTGAAGCGCAACGCGATCCGCCCCGGCGGAGCGGCGAGGATGTCGCCGTCCGCCGGTTCGCTTTCCAGCAGCATCGCGTGCGCCACCGCCTGGTGCGGCAGCGCGAGCGCGATCAGCAGCAGGAGCGCGAAGCGGATCAAGGCCGTGGCGTCAGGCGCAGTGCGGGCGCGGGAAAGCGCAGATCGTCGGATTTCTGGCCGGCGGCCGGAATCTCGATCCAGCGCTCCACGCCCTTTTCGCATTCCTGCACGACCGGCACATGGACAACCGTACCCGGCTTGTTGGGCAATTGCCCGCGGAAGACGAACTCGTCGTAGTGTTCGTCGAGCAGGCGGCCACCGCTCCACACGATCTCGCGCACGCCTTCGGTGATCTGCGTGCCGTGATCGCCGGCAACGGGCGTGGGCAGCTTCCCGCGCACCGTCGCGAGTTCCCAGCCTGCCTTGGGCTGTGGCTTGACGTTGACCATGCCGTCGGGGATCTGCACGCGCACGCGCAAGGTCGGCGAACCTTCGCAGCCGTGCGGAACGCGCATCACGGCCTTGTAGGTGCTGCCGGCGACGGCCTGCTGCTGTTCGAGCGTGACATGCGCATGCGCGCCGGATGCGGCGGCAAATGCGACGAGAGAGGCGGCCGCGATCGCGACCGCACGAACGGTAAGTGACATGAACTGACTCCTGTTGCTTGAAATCGGAAAGAAACGGATTTCAGGCGGAAACGGGAGGGGCCCTTGGCTGTATCGGGCGCGTGGAAAGCGCATCGATCGGAGCCGATGCGTCGGCGAAATCGAATTCGACGGCGACATGCCAGACGACGGGTGCCGCAAGGCCGGCATCCATCGCCGGCTCGGGGCCGAGCGGCGGCAGCTGGCAGAGCGGGCAGACGGAAGCCGAATGCGCAGTCTCGGGTGCAAGCGGATCGTGCACGGCCGCACCGCTGCACAGCTGCAGGCCGAATCCCGCTTCCGCCTGCGCGGGTGCCACATGCGCCACCGCAAGGCCAAGCTGCATGGCGACCGCGAGCAGGCCCAGATAGAGGCCGGTCTCGCGCAGCAGCCAGTGCCGGAAGACGCCGAGGAGGGAACGGGAAGGAGCCATCGCGCGCAGTCTAGGCAAGTGGGTTCGCGATTTCCACCGGCAGATTGTCACACGATGCCGCGTGCGCGCAGGTCGGCGACGGCCTTGCCGTCGAGGCCCAGCAGTTCGCTCAGCACTTCATCCGTATGCTGGCCGCAGGTCGGCGGCGCGCGCCGATAGGCGGGCGGCGTTTTCGACATCTTGATGGGGCTGGCGATCAGCGGGATCGTGGCGCCGCTGGCGTGCGGCATCTCGATGCGCATGCCGCGCGCTTTCACCTGCGGGTCCTCGAACACCTGCGCGATGTCGTTGACGGGCGAGCAGGGCACGCCTGCGCCCGCGAGCCCCTCGACCCAGTGGCGCTGCGTCTTCTCCGCCGTGATCGCGTTGACGATCTTCGTCAGTTCCGCGCGATTGGCGACGCGCGCGGGGTTCGTCGCGAAGCGCGGATCTGCCGCGATCTCCGGCCGGCCCGCGAACGCGCAGAACTTGGCGAACTGCCCGTCATTGCCGATGGCGAGGATGACGAAGCCGTCCGCGCACGCGAACACGTCGTAGGGAACGATGTTGGGATGCGCGTTGCCCTGACGCACGGGTGTCTTGCCAGACACGAGATAGTTCATTCCTTCATTGGCGAGCCACGAGACCTGCGTGTCCAGCAGCGCCATGTCGATATGCTGGCCTTCACCTGTCGCGTCGCGATGGCGCAGCGCCGCAAGGATCGAGACGGCCGCGTACATGCCGGTCATGATGTCGGCGATGCCCACGCCGACCTTGTGGGGGCGGCTGTCGGGTGCTGATTGCGCAGGCCCCGTCACCGACATGATGCCGCCCAGTCCCTGCGCCAGCATGTCGTAGCCAGCGCGCGGCGCGTAGGGGCCGGTCTGCCCGAAGCCGGTGATCGAGCAATAGACGAGGCGTGGGAATTCCTTCGACAGCGCCGGATAGTCGAGCCCAAACTTGGCGAGATCGCCGACCTTGAAATTCTCGGTCATCACGTCGGACTTTGCGATGAGCCTGCGCGCGAGCGCTTGGCCTTCCGGCTTCGACAGGTCGAGCGAGATCGAACGCTTGTTGCGATTGGCCGAAAGGTAATAGGCGCTTTCGTTCGTCGCCTTGCCGGACGGATCAGCGACATAGGGCGGGCCCCATTTGCGCGTGTCGTCGCCGGCACCCGCGCGCTCGATCTTGATCACGTCGGCGCCAAGATCGCCCAGAAGCTGCGTGCAGGTCGGACCGGCGAGGATGCGGGTCAGGTCGAAAATTCGGATTCCGGCGAGCGGCAGGGCGGACATTCGGGACCGTTCTGTTCGGGTGGGTGCGCAAACTTGCCCACTCGTGTGCGCCGACGCAAGCGCCCCTAGCGGCTGCCGGCGCTGAGCCGCAGGCGCAGGCTTCGCACGCGAACGTCGATGGGCAGCACGCCGGGCCGCCCGTCGGGCTCGCCGAGCTCGACACGTTTGCCGTCGGGCATCAGGCAGGTGACGACCGCACGCGGCAGATGGTCCGGCGGTTCGTCGACGCGGCATTCGAGCTTCGAGCCCGCCTTGTAGGGGCCGGCATCGGCATCGAACGCGACTACCCAGCGCGCGCCGAAGCCGAACCCGTCGCTCGCCGTGACGCTGACGGGCGCATCGGCCGTCTGCGCGGCGGCCGTCGCGGCGACGAAAAAGAGGCTACTCCACGCCAAGCGTCGCAAGACGCATCTCCTCGAGATCGACTTCGCGCATCAGCTTGTGCAGCACGTCGTCGCCGATCTCGCGTTCGCGCCGCAGCTTCAGCAGGCGCCGGCGCTCGGCATTGACGACATCGAGCCGCACGCGCCGCGCCTGCCGGCGCGCGTGCTCCAGCTCGACATGCGCCTGGTCGGGCTCTTCCGGGCGCAGGCGGTTGTTGTAGGAACGGCGCAGCTGCGGCGCGATTTCCAGCGCCACGAGGTCGCTCTCGGCCATCCGGTCGATCTCGGCCAGCGCCGCGTGCACCATCTTGCGCCGGGCCATGTCTTCCTCGATTTCGGCATTGCGGTCGCCGCCGACGCGCAGCCACTTGATCAGCGGGCCCAGCGTCGTGCCCTGCACGACCAGCGTGGCGAAGATCACCCCGAATGAAAGGAACACGACGAGGTCGCGGGCGGGGAAGGGCTCGTTCTGGTCCGACATGGTCGGAATCGCCATCGCGGCGGCGAGGCTGACCACGCCGCGCATCCCCGTCCAGCCGACGATCACGGTCCACGAGACGGGCGGCACGCCCTCGCGTTCGCGCACCGACTTGAACAGCGTGGGGATATAGGCGTTGGGGAACACCCAGACCATCCGGATCACGATGGCGGCGAGCGAGATGGCCGTCGCCCACCACAGGAGCTGGCCCATCGGATAGCCGGCGAGACGCTGGAGGATGCCGTCGAGCTGCAGGCCAATCAGCACGAAGACGAGCGCGTTGAGGACGAAGACGACCGAGCTCCACACCATCTGGCCCTGGATTCGCGCCTGTGCGGAGAAGAATTCGGGCGCGTGCCAACCCAGCACGATGCCCGCGACGACGACCGCCAGCACGCCCGAGACGTTGATCTGTTCGCCCAGCAGGAAGGCCGCGAACGGAATCACGAAGGTGAGGGAGATCTGGAGGAGGGTATCTTCCATGCGCTTGAGCAGCCAGACCGCGCCAAGGCCCGTCGCATAGCCGAGCGCGCAGCCGCCCGCTGCATAGACGACGAACATGCCCGTGGCTTCCGCAGCCGAGAACGTGCCCGAAAGCGCCGCGACCAGCGCGAACTTGTAAAGGACGAGGCCCGTGGCGTCGTTGACGAGGCTTTCGCCTTCGAGGATCGCGACGATCCGCTTGGGCAGGCGCAACTTCTCCATGATCGCGGCGGCGGCGACGGCATCGGGCGGCGAGACGATGGCGCCGAGCAGGAAGGCGACCGCCCACGGCGCTTCGGGCACCAGCCATTTGAAGACGATGCCCACGCCCAGCGTCGTCGCGAGCACGAGGCCGATGGCGAGCATCAGGATGGGGCGCAGATAGAAGCGGAAATCCCGCCACGAGGTGAGATAGGCGGCCGTGAACAGCAGCGGCGGCAGGAACAGCGCCAGCGTCACCTGCGGGTCGAAGGCGATTTCCGGCAGGCCCGGCACGAAGGCGAGTGCGATGCCCGCGATGACGAGGAGGACGGCGTAGGGAACACGCAGCGTATCTGAAAAATGCGCAAGCAGGATCGCGACGACCAGCATCGCCAGGACGATTTCAAGAAGCGCCATCTTCCCCCGCTTTGACCTCCGGCGCCGCCCGCGCCACACTGTGGACAACACCATGTCCGACCGCATCGATTCAATGCTCGATTTTCTCGTCCTCGCCGACCGGCTCAAGTCGGTCGAACGGCGCGGCTATGTCGCCGACGGCTCGCGACGAGAGAATACGGCCGAACACAGCTGGCACATGGCGCTGTGCGCGCTGCTGCTGGAGGACGAGATCGGCTTCAAGGTCGATCTCGGACGCACGCTTTCGCTGGTGCTGATCCACGATATCGTCGAGATCTATGCGGGCGACGCCTTTGCCTACGATGCGGCGGCGCGCGAGGCGGCCGTTGCGAAGGAAGAGGCGGCCGCCAGGCGCCTGTTCGGCGACCTGCCGCCGGACCTCGGCGCGAAGCTCCAGAGGCTGTGGCACGAATTCGAGGCGCACGAGACGCCCGAGGCGCGGCTTGCCTATGCCTGCGACCGTCTGCACGGCTTCCTGCAGGTGTTCATCTCCGGCGGTAAGTCGTGGGCGGAAGCGAAGGTCACGCGCGAGATGACGCGCAAGCGCACGGCGCCCGCGCGCGCGACCGATCCCTTCATCGAGGCCTTCATCGAGCGCGTCTATGCGCGCATGGAGAGCCGCGGCTTCTGGGGCGCGGACGGCGTCGCCGTCAATGGCGACGGGATCGCACGATGAGCGATGGCCCCGCCAGCATCGACCTGCGGCTCAATTCCGTCCGCCAGATGTTCCAGACGTTCGATCCGGCACCGTTTCACGACAAGGATCTCGACCCCGAGGCCGTCGCCTATATCGTGGCGCGGGCACGCGAGGTCCCCGGCGACGCGCCGCTGGCGCTGACGATCGAGCTTCCCGAGACGGATGCGCGCGGCGACGAGGCGGCCGGGCTCGAGACCGCCGTGCGAAGCTATTTCGGCTGGCGCGAGGAAATCGCATGGCGCGAATTGCACGAGCGTCTCGCCGAAGGACGCCGGGCACTGGCCATCGGCATCGCGTTCCTCGCCGCCTGCGGCATCGCGCGCGAGATGTTGGCCCTGCGGACGGGCGGGCTGTGGTTCGGCTGGATCGGGGAGGGGCTCACCATCATCGGCTGGATCGCGATGTGGCACCCGGTCGACATCTTCCTCTATCGCTGGTGGCCGATCCGGCGCGAGGCGATGCTCTACCGGCGCCTTGCCGCGACGCGCGTGCGCGTGCTCACTCGGCCGCCTTCGGCCGGCGGTTGACATAACCATCGCGCGTCTGCGGGAAGCGCCGGCCCAGCACATTGCCGGCCACAAGCGTGCGCAGCATCTGCGCCGTACCCCCGGCGATGGGGAACATCCGCGCGTCGCGCACATAGCGCTCCATCGGGTTGTCGCGCGAATAGCCGGCGGCGCCCCAGAGCTGGAGCGCGTCGTTCGTGATCCGGACCGCGGATTCCGACGCCAACAGCTTTGCGCGCGCGGCCATCGCAGGTTCGGGGAAGCCGCCGGGTTTGGCCGAGCCGGCCGCCATCCAGATGAGGGCACGGGCGGCTTCGAGCGCCACCGACATGTCGGCGACGATCCATTGCAGCCCCTGGAATTCCGCGATCGGCCGGCCGAACTGGTGGCGCGCGTTCACATAGTCGCACGCGCGTTCGTAGGCGCCTTGCGCCAGGCCCAGCGCCACGGTGCCGGCCCCCACGCGCTGGCCGTTATAGGCGTCCATCAGGTCGCCGAAACCGCCGCCGAAACCGCGCGGCGAGGCCAGCACCATGTCGGCCGGTACTTCCAGATCCTCGAAGCGAATCTCCGTTTCCGGAATGCCGCGCAGGCCCATCGCCGGCTCGCGCTTGCCGATGACGAGGCCCTTGGGCGAACCCTTCTTGGGGTCGCGCACGACGATGAAGCCGCCGATCCCTTCTTCCTTGCCCTTCGCGTCGAACACGCGCGCGAAGATCAGGTGGAAGCGCGAGATGCCGCCGCCGGTGATCCAATGCTTGCGCCCGTTGAGCACGTATCCGCCGCCGCGTCTGTCGGCGCGCGTGGTCATGTCGGTGGCGGCACTGCCGGCATCGGGCTCGGTGATGCAGATCGCGGGCTTGTCGCCCGACAGCACGCACGAAGCGGCAAGCTCGCGCTGCGCCTTCGAGCCGTAGGCCATCACCGCGCCGACGGCGCCCATGTTCGTCTCGACGACGATGCGCGCGCAGGCGCCGCAGGCGCGCGCGATCTCCTCGATGACCAGCACGGCGTCGAGATAGGAGAGGCCCTTGCCGCCGACTTCCTTCGGGATCGTCATGCCGAGGAAACCGGCCGCGCGCATCGCCTCGACGTTCGACCACGGATAGGCTTCCGTCCGGTCGGTCTCGGCGGCGGTGGGGGCGAGGATCTCGTCGGCGAACTTGCGTGCGCGCTTTCGAAGCGCGTCCTGTTCTTTCGTCAGGCTGAACATGCAGACAGATTCGGCCATTCCGCGCGCAGGGTCAACGCCCGATGCGCACCCAGTCGAGATAGCCCTGCAGGATGAACGAGGCGGCCATCTTGTCGACGACCTCGTCGCGCCGCGCCCGGCTCATGTCGGCGTCGATCAGCGTGCGCGTCACGGCCTGCGTCGACATCCGCTCGTCCCAGAACACCAGCGGCAGGTCGATGCGCGCCAGCAGGTTGCGCGCGAAGGCACGCACGGCCTGCGCGCGCGGGCCGACGCTGCCGTCCATGTTGGTCGGCATGCCGCACACGAAACCGCCGACGTTGCGCGCGGCGACCACTTCGGCGATCCGGTCGTAATCGGCCTTCGCCTTGCGCGCGCGGAGAATCGTCTCCAGCGGCGAGGCGATCGACAGGCCCGGATCGCACACGGCGAGTCCCACCGTCTTCTCGCCCGGGTCGAGGCCGAGAAGACATGTCTTTTCCGGCAGTTCCGCCAGCAGGTCGGTAGGGTTGCGGATCGGCATGTCGAGTGTTAGCTTCCCGGCCCGTTTCAACGACGTTTTCACCGTCATTTCAAGGCCCAAGGCGAGACATACCGCATGTCGCTCGATCAGGCTACCGTCGCAAGAATTGCCCAGCTTGCGCGCATCAGGGTGGCACCCGAAGACCGGCCGAAAATGGCCGCCGAACTGCAGACGATCCTCGATTGGGTCGAGCAGCTGAAGGAGCTCGACACCTCGAAGGTCGAGCCGATGACCTCGACCGTCGAAGTCGTCATGCCGCAGCGCGAGGACAAGGTCACCGACGGCGGCTATCCCAACAAGGTTCTCGCCAACGCGACCGATCCGGTGCGCGTGTCGTCGACCGAGGATCTCGGCGGCTTCTTCACCGTGCCGAAGGTGGTGGAGTGATGGCCAACCTCGTCGACCTCACGATCGCGCAGCTGCGCGACGGGCTCAAGAACGGCCAGTTCTCCGCGATCGAGCTGGCGAAGGCCTATATCGCCGCGATGGAGAAGAACCGCGGCCTCAACGCCTTCATCGTCGAGACGCCGGACATGGCGCTCGCGCAGGCGGCCGATTCCGACCAGCGCCTGCAGAAGGGCGAGGGGCGCCCGCTCGAAGGCATCCCGCTCGGCATCAAGGATCTCTTCTGCACCAAGGGCGTGCAGACGACGGCGGCGAGCCACATCCTCGAAGGCTTCAAGCCGCCCTACGAGTCCACCGTCACGCAGAACCTGTTCGATGCCGGCGCCACGATGCTCGGCAAGCTGAACATGGACGAGTTCGCGATGGGCTCGGCCAACATCACGAGCCACTTCGGCAACGTGAAGAACCCGTGGAAGCGCAAAGACGGCAAGGACCTCGTCCCCGGCGGCTCGTCGGGCGGTTCGGCCGCCTCGGTCGCGGCACACATCGTCGCCGGCGCCACCGGCACGGACACCGGCGGCTCGATCCGCCAGCCGGCGAGCTTCACCGGCATCGTCGGCATCAAGCCGACCTATGGGCGCTGCTCGCGCTGGGGCATCGTGGCGTTCGCGTCCTCGCTCGACCAGGCCGGCCCGATGGCGCGCGACGTTCGCGACGCCGCGATCCTCCTGAGGGCGATGGCCGGGCACGATCCCAAGGATTCGACGTCGGTGCCGGCACCGGTCCCCAACTACGAGGCCGCGCTCACCGGCAACGTGAAGGGCCTGAAGTTCGGCATCCCGAAGGAATACCGCGTCGACGGCATGCCAACGGAGATCGAGAAGCTCTGGCAGCAGGGCATCGACTGGCTGAAGGCGGCGGGTGCCGAACCCGTCGAGATCTCGCTGCCGCACACCAAGTATGCGCTGCCGACCTACTACATCATCGCGCCGGCGGAAGCGTCGTCGAACCTCGCGCGCTATGACGGCGTGCGCTACGGCCTGCGCGTGCCGGGCAACTCGCTCGACGAGATGTACGAGAACACGCGCGCCGAAGGTTTCGGCGCCGAAGTCCGCCGCCGCATCCTGATCGGCACCTACGTGCTGTCGGCCGGCTATTACGACGCCTATTACCTGAAGGCGCAGAAGGTCCGCACGCTGATCTTCAACGACTTCAAGGAAGCCTGGAAGAAGTGCGACGTTGTGCTCACCCCCACGGCCCCGTCGGCCGCGTTCGCCATCGGCGAGAATGCCGACGATCCACTGGCCATGTACCTCAACGACGTGTTCACGGTGCCGGTGAACCTCGCAGGATTGCCGGGCATGTCGGTGCCGGCGGGCCTGTCGGGCGAGGGGCTGCCACTGGGGCTGCAGCTGATCGGCAAGCCGTTCGACGAAAGCACCCTGTTCCGCGTGGGCGGCGTCCTGGAATCGGCCGCGAACTTCACCGCGCGTCCCGGAGCGTGAGACGATGATCATCGAAGGAAAGACCGGCAAGTGGGAGATCGTCGTGGGCCTCGAGGTCCACGCGCAGGTCGTCTCCAAGGCCAAGCTGTTCTCGGGCGCCTCGGCGACCTATGGCGGCGATCCCAACGGGCAGGTGAGCTTCGTCGATGCTGCGTTCCCCGGCATGTTGCCGGTGATCAACGGCTACGTCGTCGAGCAGGCGATCAAGACCGGCCTCGGCATCGAGGCGACGGTGAACGAAGTCTCGATCTTCGACCGGAAGAACTATTTCTACGCGGACCTGCCGCAGGGCTACCAGATCAGCCAGTTCACGCGGCCGATCGTCTCGGGCGGCAAGCTCGTGCTCGACATGCCGGGCGACGTCACCAAGGTCGTCGGCGTCACGCGCCTGCATCTGGAGCAGGACGCAGGGAAATCGATGCACGACCAGAGCCCGACCAAGAGCTACATCGACCTCAACCGGTCGGGCGTGGCGCTGATGGAGATCGTGTCGGAACCCGACATCCGCTCGCCCGAAGAGGCGGGGGCGTACCTGAAGAAGCTGCGCGCCATCCTGCGCTATCTCGGCACGTGCGACGGCAACATGGACGAAGGCTCGATGCGCTGCGATGCCAACGTCTCGGTCCGCAAGGTGGGCGAGACGAAGTTCGGCACGCGCAACGAGATCAAGAACGTCAACTCGATCCGCTTCGTCATGCAGGCGATCGAGTACGAGGCGATGCGCCAGGTCGAGGAACTGGAGAACGGCGGCACGATCGTGCAGGAGACGCGCCTGTGGGATACGGCGCGCGGCGTCACGCGCCCGATGCGCTCGAAGGAGCACGCGCACGACTACCGCTATTTCCCCGATCCCGACCTGCTGCCGCTCGTGCTCGACCCCAAGGTGATCGCGCGCATCAAGGCGGAGATGCCCGAGCTTCCCGATGCCAAGAAAGCGCGCTTCGTCGAGCAGTACAAGCTCACGCCCTATGACGCGGGCGTGCTCGTCGCCGAGCAGGAACAGGCCGATTTCTTCGAGACCGTCGCCAAGGGCCGCAAGGATCCCAAGCTCGCCGCCAACTGGGTGATCGTCGAGCTGTTCGGCGCGCTCAACAAGAAGGGCGTCGACGTCGCGCACTCGCCGGTCACGGCGAAGAACCTCGCAGGCCTCATCGACCTCATCGAGAACGACACGATCTCGGGCCGCATCGCCAAGGACGTGTTCCAGTTCATGGTGGAAACCGGCCAGGACGCCGCGACCATCGTGAAGGAAAAGGGCCTCGTCCAGGTCACGGATACGGGCGCCATCGATGCCGCCATCGCCAAGGTGATGGCCGAGAACGAGGCGAAGGTCGCCGAGTATCGCGCGGGCAAGGTCACGCTGTTCGGCTGGTTCGTCGGGCAGGTGATGAAGGGCACGGGCGGCAAGGCGAACCCGGCGAAGGTCAACGAGATCCTCAAGGCGAAACTCGGAGGCTGATCATGGCTGCGAAGAAGAAGCCTGCGCCGAAGAAGAAGGCCGCCCCCAAGGCGAAGGCGAAGCCCAAGAAGATCCTGAAGGCGACGCCCGCCATC
This sequence comes from Tagaea sp., assembly GCA_044224405.1. Lineage (GTDB taxonomy): Bacteria > Pseudomonadota > Alphaproteobacteria > CACIAM-22H2 > CACIAM-22H2 > Tagaea. The sequence continues at coordinate 184,864 of JBGAKN010000003.1, forward strand.
AAGGCCGCCGCCGCGAAGTCGGCGAAGAAGGCATCCAAGGGTGCGCGCATCGGCAAGGCCGGATACGACGTGCCGGCGAAGAAGCCTGCCGCGAAGGCCGCCTCGGGCGTCACGCTCTATGGCTTCCACCTGTCGCTGCCGTCGGCAAAGGTCGGGCTGATGCTGTCGATGCTCGGCGTGAAATGGAACTATCGCCATGTCGACCTGCGCGCGGCCGCGCACAAGACGCCCGATCACCTGAAGCGCAACCGCTTCGGCCAGGTGCCCGTGCTCGTCGATGGCGACGAGACGGTCGTCCAGTCGAACGTGATCCTTGCCTATCTCGCCGATCGCTTCGGCGCGTTCGGCGGCGCCAACGCGCACGAGAAGCGCCGCATCGCCGAATGGCTCGCCTGGGATCTCGACCGCATGACGACGGTGGGGCAGGCGCGCTTCCTGCGCCGCAACGCGCCGGACAGTCCGGCGCTGCCGTTCCTGTTCGGGCGCGGCGAACAGGCGCTGGAGATGCTCGACCGTCATCTCGGCACGTCGAAGTTCCTCGCCGGGCCCAACCCGACGATCGCCGACATCGCGATCTTCCCGTGGATCGCCACGGCGGAAGAAGCGCAGTACGACGCGACGAAATATCCGAACATCCGCGACTGGGGCCAGCGCATGATGAAGCTGCCCGGCACCGCACATCCGTATGCTTTGCTGCCGAAGGAAGATCGGCCCGCGTCGGCTTGATCCGGTTGGACGTTTCTGGCGTAACTGTCAGGGCGTCCCTTTCGAAAGGATAGCAGCCATGAAAACACGGATTTTTGCGGCGGCCCTCGGCCTGCTCGCGGCCGCCTCTTCGGCGAACGCGCTGGAACTCGTTGCCCTGACGGATCAAAACGAGCTTGTCCGCTTCGAATCGTCCGCGCCGCAGAAGACGTGGATGATCGCGATCCTCGGCACGTCGGCCAAGGTGATCGGGATCGACGTTCGCCCGGCAGACGGCAAACTTTACGGCCTGGATGCCGGCGGCAACATCTACACGATCGACGTGGTCGGCGGCCGGACCGAGAAGGTCTCGACGCTGTCGGTCCCCCTCGAAGTCGCCACCAGCGCCATCGTGGATTTCAACCCGCAGGCTGACCGCATGCGCGTGATCGGCCCGAACGGACAGAGCCTGCGCGTGAACGTCGCGACCGGTGCGGCCATCGTCGACGGTCGGCTTGCCTACGCGGCGGGCGATCCCGCGACCGGCAAGAAGCCGGACGTGGGGGCGGGCGCCTATCTGAACTCGGTCCCTGACGCCAAGCAGACGCAGCTCTTCGAATTCGATTCCACGACCGGCGCGTATCTTATCCAGGACCCGCCGAACGACGGCACGCTCGCCTCGATCGGCGAAAGCGGCCTGCCGCCGGGCACGCGCATCGACGCGATGGACATCCACACGAGCAAGGACATGAAGGACTATTCGGGCTTCGCCGTCGCGGCCGGGCGCCTGTGGTCGTTCTCCATCGCCAACGGCAAGCTGCGCGAGGTGGGCGCGATCGCAGCCGGCAAGCGCAAGCTCGTCGATATTGCCGTCGTATCGCCTCCCTAAGATACAGCCCAAGGAACGGAACGCTCGATGATCGAACTCTACACGTGGACGACGCCCAACGGCCGCAAGGCCTCCGTGATGCTCGAGGAACTCGGGCTCGCCTATAACGTCCACAAGATCAACATCAGCAAGGACGAGCAGTTCGCGCCCGCGTTCCTCGCGATCAGCCCCAACAACCGCATCCCGGCCATCGTCGACACCGACGGCCCCGGCGGCAAGCCGCTGTCGGTCTTCGAATCCGGCGCAATCCTGATCTATCTGGCCGAGAAGACCGGCAGCAAGCTGCTGCCGACCGAACCGCGCGCGCGCACGGCCGTGCTGCAATGGCTGATGTGGCAGATGGGCGGCGTGGGGCCGATGTTCGGCCAGACGCACCATTTCATGCATGCGGCACCCGAGAAGGTGCCTTACGGCATCGAGCGCTATTCCAAGGAAACGCGCCGCCTCTACGGCGTGATGAACAAGCGCCTGGGTGAGGCCGCTTATCTCGCCGGCGACGACTATTCCATCGCCGACATCGCCACATATCCGTGGGTCGCGCGCCACGAACACCACAAGGTGGACCTCGCGGAATTCCCGAACGTGAAGCGCTGGTATGACACGATCAGCAAGCGCCCGGCGGTCGTGAAGGGGATGGCGGTCTAGAATGCACATGATCCAAGTCATCGCAGGCGGCGTTGTCCTTCTCGGCGTGTTCCTGCTGTTCGGCAAGCTGTGGGGCGGCGAAAGCGCAACAATCGGCCTCGCGGCGACCGTCTTCCTGCCGGTGTGGCTCGCGGTCGCGGTCGCGAACATGTGGGTTGGCGTGACGAAGGCCGGCTACACACTGGCGCAGGAACTGCCGATCCTGCTGATCGTCTTTATCGTGCCGGCGGCCGTCGCGTTCGCGGCGGCATGGTTCGCCGCGCGGCAGTAGGCCCGCCCGACCTCTCGCCTTTGACCAAGGTCGTGGATGCCCGGGTCAAGCCCGGGCATGACGGAAAAAGCTAGACCGTTTATCCTCGCCGCTTCTTCTCCGCACACACGTCGCGCACGCATTCGCGCAGCCAGCGATGCGCGGGGTCCGCGTCGAGGCGCGGGTGCCAGAGCATCGAGACCGTGATTTCCGCGACGGCGACCGGCAGCGCGAAGCTGTGCATGCCATCGCGCAGGTTTCCCGTGTGGCGCTCGGGCACCGTCGCGATCAGGTCGGTCGTGCGCGCGAGCGACAGGGCGGCGGCGAACCCACCGACTTTTGTCGCGATGTGCCGCACGAGCCCGAGCGGTTCCAGCGCGTCGTCGATCAGCCCGCGATCCTGCGCGCGGCGCGCGACGAGGACATGCCGCCCGGCGGCATAGCGCGCCGGCGTGGTCCGGCCGCGCGCCAGCGGATGCCCCTTGCGCACGACGCCAACGAACCGGTCGCGGAACAGGGCCTGAGCGCGGATCTCCGGGCCTTGCTCGGGCCCGACGACGCCCGTTTCCAGATCGACGCTGCCATCGCGCAGCGACACGCTGTCGCGACTGGGCTTGGGCACGAAGCTGAGCTGCACGCCGGGCGCATCCCGGGCCACGCGCGCGACAAGTGAAGGCCCGAAATTCTCGACGAAGCCGTCGCTCGTGCGCAGCGTGAAGCTGCGTGCGAGATGTGCAAGATCGAGCGACGTCGCCGGCCGCAGGATGGACGCCGCCTGCTCGACAAGCGGGCCGACCTGGCCGCGCAGTTCCAGTGCACGCGGCGTCGGCACCAACCCGCGCCCCGCGCGCGCCAGCAGCGGATCGCCGGTGGCCGCGCGCAGGCGGGCGAGCGTGCGGCTCATCGCCGACGGGCTGAGCCGCAGGCGCCGTGCGGCGCGCGCGACGCTGCCTTCGGCGAGAAGCACGTCGAGCGCCACGAGCAGGTTGAGGTCGGGCAGGGGCGACATGCCTTGAGCCTAGCACGCATCCGGCCGATATGGGGCGTCAAATGCACTTGTTGAGTGTAAATGGTGCGTCTTCCGCCATACCCCGGATCGGCCTATCTCGAAGGCAGGCAACAACAACCTTCAAGGAGACAGAAAATGATTCCCGCCCGTTTTGAACCCGTCGCGTTCGGCTTCGTGCTTTCGGGCATGATGTCGCTGCTTGTTTCGGGGATTTCCACCGTCCGCGCCGCCGGCATCGCCGAGAACTTCGCCAACCTGTGGGCCGGCGCCTGGCTCGCGTCGTGGGCCATCGCGTTCCCGGTCGTGCTGGTCGTCGCACCCGCCGCGCGCCGGATCGTCCGCCGCATGACCGCGTCCTGACCCGGAGAACGCAGATGATTTCCGGAAAGGCCGTTTCGATCGGCACCACCGACTTGCCGGGCGCGTCCGCCCGGCAGGCCGTCGCCGGCCTGTCGCTTTCGATCCTGCTGGCCTCGCTCGGCACCAGCATCGCCAATGTCGGCCTGCCGACGCTGGCAATCGCGTTCGATGCCTCGTTCCAGCAGGTCCAGTGGGTCGTGCTTGCCTATCTGCTCGCCACGACCAGCCTGGTCGTCGGCGTCGGGCGGCTCGGCGACATTTTCGGCCGCCGCAAGCTGCTGCTTGCAGGCATCGCGCTCTATACAGCCGCCTCCATCCTGTGCGGCGTCGCGCCGGACTTCACGATGTTGATCGCCGCCCGCGCGTTGCAGGGACTGGGCGCCGCGCTCATGCTCGCGCTCGCGATGGCGCTGGTCGCCGACACGGTGCCGAAGGAGCAGACTGGCCGCGTCATGGGTCTTCTCGGCACGATGTCGGCGGTCGGAACCGCGCTCGGGCCGTCGCTCGGCGGCGGGCTGATCGCGGCGTTCGGCTGGCCGGCGCTGTTCTTTGTCGGGACACCGCTCGGCATCTTCGCGTTCTTTTTCGTCCGACGCGCCATTCCGGCTGATCGCCGGACGGAATCCAAGCAGCGCCCCGTATTCAACACGACGGGTACGGTCCTGCTCGCGGTGGCGCTGGCCGCATACGCGCTGGCGATGACCGTCGGCCGCGGCGATTTCGGCGTGCTCAACGCCAGTCTGCTGGCCGCCGCCGCTATCGGGTTCGGCGCGTTCCTCGCGGTCGAGGCGCGCAGCAAGTCGCCTCTGATCGCACCCGCCCTGCTGCGCGATCGGGTGCTGGCGCCGAGCCTGGCCGCAAACGCGCTCGTCTCGACGGTGATGATGGCCACGCTCGTCGTCGGGCCGTTCTATCTGTCGCGTGCCCTCGGACTGGACGAGACCTTGACCGGACTGGTCATGTCGGTGGGCCCCGCCATCTCGATCCTGTGCGGCATCCCGGCGGGGCGCATCGTCGACCGGTTCGGCACATCGTCCGTGATCGTCGTCGGACTTGCCTTGATGGCGACAGGCGCGTTCGCGCTCTCGCTCATACCGGCGGATCTCGGCGTCGCGGGCTATGTTGTCGCCATCGCCGTGCTGACGCCGGGCTACCAGCTGTTCCAGGCGGCCAACAACACCGCGACACTGAAGGGCATCGCGTCCGAGCGGCGCGGCGTGGTGTCGGGCATGCTCGCCTTGTCGCGCAATCTGGGTCTCGTCACGGGCGCTTCCGTGCTGGGCGCGATCTTCGCGTTCGCGTCGTCGCTCGTCGGGACCGCGTCCGCCATGCAGGTCACGTTCGCCGTCGCTGGCGCGCTGGTTCTTGTCGCCATCGCGGTCGTGCTCGCCACGCGACCGAAGGGGAGGGTGGGTTAGAACGTAATAGCTATTTTTCCTATTTTAGGATATATAGCTATGCATGATGAGTGCGCTCGAACGTTGCCCCCAACCCCTTTCGTCATGCCCGGCCTTGTGCCGGGCATCCACGAATTGGATTTCGGCAACTGAAGAAGTGGATGGCCGGGTCAAGCCCGGCCATGACGCGGGGAGGGGTGCCGGGCGTCCTACATGTGACGAGGAAAATCCCGTCTCCTCGTCTCCTTTAGGGCGGATTGTCGAATGGAATCAAAGATCGGCGAGGAGACGGTCGCGTGACCGTCTCCTCCCGTCGCGTAAATCTTGCGGCTACTTTTTATTTCGGCGCGACCTTGACCTCGCGGTCCCAGCGGGCGAGCAGGCGGGTGCGCTCGGCCGGGTCGCCATACTTGGCGAAGTCGTAGTCGATCAGCTTCGCGTCGACCGACTTGGCGATGTCGGGCGGCAGCGACACGGACCTGTTCGCCGGCACCTGATACGACTTGACCGAGAGGCCGATCGCCTGCGCCTCGGGCGCCAGCAGCCAGTCATAGAGCTTCTTGGCGGCCGCCATGTTGCGCGAGCCCTTCACCAGCGACATCGAGCCGACCTCGAAGCCTGTGCCTTCGCACGGCGCCACGTTGACGATCGGCGCCTTCTCGAGGATCTGCACGAGCGCGTCCGACATGAACACGATGCCCACGGCGGACTCGCCCGTCGCCGCCGCGCGCACGGGCGCACCGCCCGACTTCGTGTACTGGTTCACGTTCTTGTGCATCGCCTTCATGAAGTCGAAGCCCTTGTCCTCGCCCATCAGCTGCACGATGGTCGCAAGGAACGTATAGGCCGTGCCCGACGAGTTCGGATCGGCGACCTGCACTTCGTCCTTCAGCTTGGGATGCAGCAGGTCGGCCCAGCATTTGACTTCGGGTGCGCCAAGCTTGGCGAGCTGGGCGGGGTTGTAGACGATGCCGAGCGCGCCGGAATAGACGCCGACGGTGCGGTTGCCCGAGCGCGCCGCCTGCTTCTGCGCCCAGTCGTGAAGCTGCGGCAGCATCGGCGAAGAATAGGGTTCGGTGAGGCCTTCGAGCGCCGCCTGCAGATGCGGATCGCCCGTGCCGCCCCACCAGAGATCGGTGCGCGGATTGCTCGCCTGCGCGCGGATCGTGGCGAAGGCTTCTCCGGTGGACTGGCGCACCATGGCGACCTTGCCGCCGGTCGAGCGTTCGTACGCCTGGACGAGCGCGTTGCAGTAATCCTGCTGCGCGCTGCAGATCATCGAGACGGGCGTCTGCGCGGCGACAGGTCCGACGAAAACGAAAGCGGTGAGGGCGAAAGCGGCGCTTGCCAGCGGCAAGCGCAGGTCGGTCTTCGGCATCGTCGTCTCCCCGGAAATGTGACGGTTCGATGACAATGCTAACGATGTGCCGGCCCATGCGCCAGCGGCGCGAAGCCGGAAAACGGCGGAAACTAGCGTTTGGCGCGCTTGAACTGCTTGGCCAGCGTCAGGCCCTGACGCTGGTAGTTCGAGCCGATGCCCATGCCGTAGATCCGGTCGGGAACAGCCGTGAGCTTCTCGAACGCGAAGCGGCCGACGATCTGGCCGTGTTCCAGCAGGAACGGCACGTCGTGCGAGCGCACTTCCAGCACCGCGCGCGTGCCCTGGATGTCGTTCGCCCCGTAGCCGAAGCCGGGGTCGAAGAAGCCGGCATAGTGGATGCGGAATTCGCCGACCGAGGTGTCGTAGGGCACCATTTCGGCGGCGTAGGCATGCGGCACGCGGATCTTCTCGCGGCTGACGAGGATGTAGAAATCGTCGGGGTTGAGGACGAGCGAGCGCGAGCGGTTGCGCTTCAGCGGTTCCCAGAACTCGGTCGGGTCGTAGTGGCCGATCTTCGAAAGGTCGATCAGCGGCGCGTTGTGGCGCGCGCGGTAGCCGATCGTGTCGCTGTCCGGCCCTTCGAGATCGATCGAGATCCACAGGCCCTGGCCGATCTGCGCGCGCTCGCGGTTCTCGTCGGGGGCGAAGACGAGATGCAGGCGCTTGTCGAGCGCTGTGAGCGCCTTGTCGGAGAAGCTGGGCGAGCCTTTGCGCAGGCGAAGCTGGTTCAGCGTCTGGCCGGTACGCGCGAGGATCGAGAAGGTGCGGGGGCTCACTTCCAGATAGAGCGGGCCTTCGTAGCCAGCCTGCACTTTCTCGAATTCGCGCGCGCCGTCGCACATGAGGCGCGTGAAGATGTCGAGCCGGCCGGTGGTGCTCTTGGGGTTCGCGGTGCCTGCGATGTCGGCGGGCAGTTTCAGGCGTTCGAGCAGCGGGATGATGTAGACGCAGCCGCGTTCCAGCACCGCGCCCTCGCGCAGGTCGACGCTGTGCATCTTCAGCTTTTCGAGCTTGGCCGCGACCGTGCTGCCGACACCCGGCATGAATCCCGCGGCGACGCGGTAGGCGTGCGTGCCCAGGCGCAAATCGATGCTGGCGGGCTGGATCTGGTCGTCGCGGACCGCTTCCTTGCCGGCCGAGATGCGGCCTTGCGCGACGAACGCGCGATAGGTCTGGGAAGGCAGGATGCCGGCGGAGGAGGTGCGCGCTTTGCTCAAACCATCGATCCCGAATGCGTGACGGGCGGGAATCGCCGGTCGCGGGCGGGCCAAACTAGTTCAAGGGCGCGGATGCGTCGAGACCGACGACGGGACGGCGCGCGGGCCGTCCCGTCGCACGGGAAAACGTCAATTCTTCAGGCGGCGACCGAGGCCGGCGCCTGCTGCTGGATCACCGAAGCGCCCGGACGGATGCTGTTGCGCGGGCGCAGCGTGCGGCGGGGAAGGGCGGGGCCGCGCACGGCAAGCAGTTCGCGCTTGGCGTTCTCGAGCACGGCGTGGATGCGCGCATCCTCGCGGTCGATCACGTCCATCGCCGTCAGCTTGTTGTCGATCAGGTCGAGCAGGGTGTCGATGACCGGGCGGGAAATGGATGACATGGGTTCTGGCTCCTCTGGGTCCCTAAATCCGACTTTTTGCGCCGAATTCGGCTTCTGGTCCTTGGTTTCGGGCGACCTTTCTCAGGCCGCGTGCATATAGATTTGCGCCCTAATGGTTAATAATCCATAAAACTTGGCGGAAATTTTGATTCAACTGAATCGGTATTTTAGCCGTGTTGCAGGCATGGCACGGCCACAGGCCGGATTAATCGTGGCCTGACAGGTGCTTCGCGTTGACACGGAGGGGCCGCCCCACCTAGAAGTCACGCAGCATATGCCGTGTGATTTACCCACTCCCGGCGGAGGGGTGGCCGAGTGGCTGAAGGCGGCAGTCCCTCCGCCACTTATGCCCGTCGTTACTGCATTAAATGAAAACCCCCGTTCGCGGAACAGAAGCGAACGGGGGTTCTCTTGTACAGCTATTGTACAGATTTATTTTACACTCTGTACAACGCGTCTTGAAGGCAACAGTTTTAGAAACTGTCGCCTTCGTCCCGAACTGTCGCCCCCACTGAGGAAGCGTCGATGGCTGACAAAACAGTATGCATCGCGCCGTCGAGACTTTCGGAAGACGGTCGGATCGCACGCGGCGTCACATTCCCCGACGGATCGGGCCGCGTTGAAGTTTGGGACGGCAACGCTTGGGTTAAGTCGACGGGACCATCGCTTGTCGACCTGGCGGAATCGACCAAGCTGTCGCCCGGCGAATTGAAGGCGGCCGGAATTCTGTAGCTGCGGCCTTCTCAACAGGCGAGTTTGCTACCACTGTGGAAATAAGTTGCCCGGCGGCTTTCAATTCATCTGGCGATGCTCGACTGCACCCACAGAAACAGCTCTAGAAACCGAGACCATCTCAAACGAAACTCCAATGACCGTGAAAACAACAAGCATACCACCCGTTCGGTTGGCAGAAGACGGCAGGATCGCGCGTTCGACCAAAGCGCCAAACGGGTCTTGGCGCGTCGAGCTTTGGACGGGCACGGCTTGGGCGGCGTCGACCGACGCGACGTTCGGCGACCTGTTCGAAGGTACTAGGTTGTCGCCTGAAGAATTGAAGGCCGTCGGAATTCTGTAACTGCGGCCTTCTCAACAGACGAGTTTGCAATCACTGTGCAGGTATGTGGCCCGGCAGCTTTCAATTCATCGGGCGGTGCTAGGTTGCCCCGCCAAAGCAACTTAAGTGATTGTGACAATATAAATACAACCAAATTGCTAAACTGTTATACTGGGAAACCGGTATCGTGGGTTCGAATCCCATCCCCTCCGCCACGACTATTCAGCGATCCGGCCCCGACGCCTATCGGAAATCGGCGCGGCGCTCGCGCCATTCGCTCGGCGAATGGCCGACCGTGCGCTTGAAGGCGCGGCTGAACGCCGCCTCGGACTCGTAGCCGACCTTGCCCGCGACCCGCGCGATCGAAGCCTCGCCACCCGCGAGCATCGACGAGGCGATCTGCATGCGCCACAGCGACAGGTACTGCATCGGTGGCTTGCCGACGAACCGCTGGAAACGTTCGGCAAGCGACGAGCGCGACAGGCCGGCTTCGCGCGCGAGCGATTCGAGCGTCCAGCCATCCGCCGGCGCTTCGTGGATGAGCGATAGGACCCGGCCGACATGCTTGTCGCCGAGGGCGGCCAGCCAGCCGGCGCTCCCATTGGAGAGCCCGTCGAGATGATGGCGGACGATGTCGATGAACATCAGCTCGCCAAGCTTGGTGAGGACCGAAGCGCTGCCGGCACGCCTGTCCTTCGCTTCGATCTGCGCGAATGCCGCAAGCTGGCCGATCCAGCCTCTGCCGTCCGAGCCGCGCATGTGGATCATGCGCGGCAACGCTTCCAGCAACGGATTGAAGGGCGTCGCGTCGCAGCCGAAGAATCCGCAGACGACGTGCCCGTCCGCCCCGCTTCCTGCTTCGCCCTCGAAATTGACCATGATCGGCAGCGCGCCGGGATCGGACGGCCGCTTGAAAAGCTTCATGTCGGGTAGTGGCGCGCGCATGCTGGGCGCACTCGACATCACGTGCGGATCGCCCTGCGGAAATGCCACGAAGTCGCCCTCGGAGAGCAGCACCAGCTTGTCGCGATCGGGAAGGAGGGTCGCCCAGCACTGGCCGCGGGTGACGACATGGAACTGGATGACGTGCTCGGCCCCCGGCATCACGTGCGGTGCCAGGACATTCGCAGGCGGCGATTCCGCGACCCACGGCGCGCATGCTTCCACGTCAAAGAACACGGCGCTCTGCAATCGCACCGCCCGCAGCACGTCCGATAGCGCATCGTATGACATGTGCGGATCTCCGGACGAACGGACATGAAATTCGAAAGATCGATCATTCAACAGTACCTTTTTCTATGGGATTGCGCGCCTCCACGTCCAGCGTCTCTTGTGAGGAAAATACAAATGCAATCCATGGCCGCCATCCGACCCGACGCTCCGCCCTTCGCGGTGATCAAAGAGCGGCAGCAGAAAATGTGGGCATCCGGCGACTTTTCGGTTGTCGGGACGACGCTGCAGATCGTCGGCGAAACGCTGTGCGAATCACTCGACCTGCGCGCAGGCGAACGCGTGCTCGACGTGGCCGCCGGCAACGGCAACGTCTCCCTTGCGGCAGCCCGCCGCTGGTGCGACGTGACGGCCAGCGACTACGTTCCGGCACTTCTCGAGCGTGCGCGCGAACGTGCCGCAGCGGAGCGACTCCCGCTCAACATCAAGATCGCGGACGCCGAAGCACTGCCATTCCCCGACGAAAGCTTCGACGTCGTCGTCTCGACCTATGGCGTGATGTTCGCGCCCGACCAGAAGCGGGCCGCGACCGAGCTGCTGCGCGTCTGCCGCAGTGGCGGCAAGATCGGGCTCGCCAGCTGGACGCTGGACGGCTTCATCGGCCAGCTCTTCAAGGTCGTCGGCAAGCATGTCGCGCCGCCCGCCGGTGTCCAGTCGCCGGCCCGCTGGGGCGACAAGGAAATCCTGCGCGAGCTGTTCGGCGAAGGCGCGTCCGTGGTCGGACGACTCAAGAACTTCGCCTTTCGCTACAAGTCGCCGGCGCACTGGATCGACGTGTTCCGCGGCACCTACGGACCCGTGCTCAAGGCCTACGAGGCGCTGGACGCGACGGGGCAGGAGGCGCTCACCGCCGACATCACTGCGCTGATCGATCGGTTCAACGTCGCCGGCCCGACTTCAGTCGTTGCTCCGGCCGAGTATTTCGAAGCGGTCATCGTCAAGCGCTAGATCGCCGCCTGCGCCCGGAGCGATGCCGCGGCTGGTGCCGCTCCGGGCCTTCACTCAATGGAGTCGGAACCGATTGCATTTGAAGCATTTAGTAGCCGCGCGGGCGGATGGAAAGCCTGCGCCACAAAAATTCCGGAATCGCAGTAATATTCGCGGACTGAGTCGATCTTCGTCCCCGTTTCCGGAAGTGCCAGCGCATGTCGATAACGCCGCTCGATCTCCACTCGCTTCCAGCAGCGGCAGATCCGCGCCTGCACGAGCTCTACGCCTATTGGAACGACCGTCGGCGCGGGCGGCCGTATCCGGCGCGAAGCGACGTCGATCCGGTCGATATACCTGCGCTTCTGCCGTATCTGTCGTTGGTCGATGTGGTGTCCGGAACGCCGCGCTTCGTCTACCGAGTGATGGGCACGAAGCTGGTCGAATTGCTTCGGCGCGAGCTGACGGGCCAGCCGGTGGGAACGGGCGTCAAGCCTGACCAGATCGACGCGGTGCTCGCGCGATATCGCCGTGTCGCGGACGAGGGGATCGCGCTCTATCATCGCGACCGCATGCAGGAAAAGGCGAACGACTATACCGAGATCGACCGGCTCATGCTGCCGATCGGCGAACCGGGCACCGGCGTCAGGATGATACTGTCGATCGTCGTGCCGCGCATGAAGGCCGATGCTGTCGGAACCTAGACGGCGCCCTTGCGCCCGCTGGCCTGCATGTCCCAGACCGAATAAAGCATGACGCCCGCCGCGACCGACAGGTTCAGCGAGTCCGCGCGCCCGCGCATCGGCAGGCGGACGAGCCGCGCGCAGGCGGCGCGCAGTTCCGGCGTAAGCCCGCTCTGTTCGGTCCCGTTCACGATCAGCGTCGGCGGCGCATACTCGACCGCGCGGTAATCGGTCTCTGTCTGCAGCGCGGTTCCAACGCATGTTCCCGGCCATTTGCGCACGAAGGCGATCGCCTCGTCGGGCTCGGCGACGTGGAGCGGCACGGCGAAGATCGATCCCATCGTCGCGCGGACTGCTTCGGGACTGAACGGATCGCAGGTATTTCCGATCAACAGCACACCGCCCGCACCGACGGCATCCGCCGTGCGTACGCAGGTGCCGAGATTGCCGGGATCCTTCACGCCTTCGAGCGCCAGCCAGATCGCCGCCTTTGCCGGATCGAGCGCCGAGAGCGGCAGCAGGCGCTGGCGAAACACGCCAATGACGCTCTGCGGATTGTCGCGCTGCGATATTTTCTCGAGCACCGAAGCGGAGACCTCGAGGAGGAGGGCGCCAGCGCCGCCGGCCGCGTTGCGTACGGCGGCTACGGCCGGCTGGTCGCGCTGGTCGGCACGATAGGCCAGCATCTCGGGCACCACGCCATGATCGAGCGCCTCACGCACGGTGCGGGCACCCTCGGCGACGAAGCGGCCGGTCTCGGCACGCACCTTGCGCATGTGCAATGCGCGGATATCCTTGATCAGCGGGTTCGTCGGGCTTGCGATCTCGCGAACCTGGAGGGCGCTCACGGCGCCGCTCCCGCGCCCGACCAGCGCACGTAGAGCGACGTCGACAGGTGCCGGTTGCCGCCCTGCTGGGCGACGACGAGTTCGCCTGCCTCGAACGCGCCGTCGCGTGCCGGCAGTGCGTCGCGTGCCGTCTCGAGAAGCGAAAGCGCCGACATGCGGATCGCATAGGCCGTCAGCATCAGGAACGAAGGACCTTCGGCCAGCAGCTTCGCGCAATCGGCCAGCATCGGCATCAGGCCCTCTTCGATGCGCCACGTCTCGTTTGCCGGCCCGCGGCCGAATTTCGGCGGATCGAGAAGGATGCCGTTGTAGCGGTTGCCGCGACGTACCTCGCGCGCGACGAACTTCGTCGCGTCGTCGCAGATCCAGCGGATCGGCGCCTGCGCGAGATTCGAAGCCGCCTGGTTTTCCTTCGCCCACGCGATCGCCTTTTTCGAGGCGTCGACATGCGTGACCTCGTAGCCCGCCGCTGCCGCCACGAGACTGGCGGCACCGGTGTACGCGAAAAGGTTCAGCAGCTTCGGGCGCTCGACGCCGTGACCCGACGCGCGCGCGCGCATCCAGTCCCAATGCGGCGCCTGTTCGGGAAAAAGCCCGACATGGCGGAAGGCTGTGAAACGACAGGCAAGCGTCGCTTCGCGATACCGCACGGGCCATTCCGGCGGCAGCGGTCGCGGGAATCGCCAACGGCCCCACGAATCCTCGTCTTCGCCCGGCTTCGCGTCGCCGGGTTTGGAATCGAAATAGGCGTCCGCACGGTCCCACGCGTCGGCAGGGCCGGAGACGGACCACAGCGCCTGCGGTTCCGGGCGCACGAGGCGCAGCTTGCCGAAACGCTCCAGCTTGCGGCCGCCGCCTGAATCGAGCAGCGCATAGTCGTCCCATCCGGGTGTGGCGAGAATAGTCAGTTGCGGTGTCAAATTTTTCGTCCTGTCCGTCCGGTCGCGAACATATCAGCGGGCCTACAGATCCCCAAGGCGGAACGAGAAGCTCAGGATCTTCGGCTCCGTCATCGGCGGCGCATCCGGCTGGCGCCGAAAAGGCTGGGCTTGCCGCATGGCGCCGAGGAAACTTTCAAGCGCCGTGCGCTGGTCGCGTGCAGCGGGGTTAAGCAGGTCGATGTAATTCGCGATCATTTTTTCCGGCGCCCACGGATCACGAACGCCGAACGGCGGGCCGAGCGTGCCGTCAGGATTGAGCTGGAAGTTCCCGGAAATGACGACGTCCTTGAAGCGCGGCGCACGATAGTCGATCAGCCAAGCACGCTTGATCTGCGTGAGGATGAAATCGATCTCGCTCTGCGAGAGCTTCTCGCCGGTCGGACCCGCGGGTGCGCTGTCCTTTTCCGTCTTCGCAGTGACTCCCGGCTTCGGTGTAGTGCGCTCGGCCGGCGCGTTCGGCGCGAGCAGTCCGTCGCGGCTTTCCGGATTGCGCGTCTGGGGCGTCGGCACAGGTGCAGGCGCGCGCGGAGCAGACCGGGGCGCCGCCGACTGGGCGGCGTTCGGCGCCGTTTCCTGCTGGATCGGCGGCGGCGGCGGGATCGGCACGGGCGGCGCCGCTACCGGCGGCGGTGGCGGCGGCGGTGCGGGTGGTGGTACCGGCGGAGGAGGCGGCGGAGGTGGCGGTGGCTTGGGAGGTTCCGGCACTGGCGCAGGCGGCGGAACCGGAGCCGGTTCCTGCACCATCTCGATCGCGACGTACTGTTCACCTTCGGCAAGATCGCGCGGATCGAACCCGACCCAGACAAGACCGATCAGCGCGTGCAGCAGCAGGGAGACGATCAGGCCCGCGACGACCGGCCAGCGGACGCGCAGCGCGTCGCTCGAAATCCGGAAGGGCTCGTCGTCGATCGTTTCGGGCGGAATCGTCGCGTTCATGCGGCCGGCTCGACCTGCGGCCGGGGGCCGTCCTTCCAGCCGCACAGCCGCATCTGCGTCTTCATGTGCTCGGGCACCTCGGCGACCGCCTTGACCGGCGTGCGCCGCGGATAGAGCGGCACGCGAATCTCGCGCGCGTGCAGATGGAGCGAATAGCGTGCCGGGCGCGTGATTTCGCCGCCATAGACCGGATCGCCGAGGATCGGGCAGCCGATCGCCGCGAGATGGACGCGCAGCTGGTGCGTGCGGCCGGTCTTCGGTTCGAGCGCAAGCCACGACAGGCCGTCGCCCGATCCGATGCGCCTGTAAGCCGTCTGCGAGGGCTGGCCTTTGGGATCGACACGCATGTTCCAGCCGGTCTTGCGGTTCTCCTTGGCGAGCGGCATGTCGATCATGCCCTCGTCTTCGGGCGGGCGGCCGACCACGACGGCCCAATAGACCTTGCGCACCTGGCCGGACGAGAACAGGCGGCCGAGCTTGGACAGGGCCTTGCGGTTTCGCCCCAGAACGAGACAGCCGCTCGTATCGCGGTCGAGCCGGTGGGCGAGATCCGGCGGCTGAGCGTTGCCGAACTGGAGGCCGCCCAGAAAGTCGCGCAGGTTCTCGCCGCCGCGCGGGCCGGCATGGACGGCAAGGCCGGCCGGCTTGTCGAGGATCAGCATCAGCCCGTCGCGGTAGAGAAGGCGGTCTTCGAGTTGCTGTGGCGTCATGGCGGCAAGCTACACTCTTCGCTGGTCATATGCGAAGACCTCGCTAAGGTGCTGGTCCCCAAGCCGGAGCGCCCGTTTTCGATGGTCGACACAGCCCGCAACGATCTCAGGGGCGCGCTCTACATCCTGGGCGGCACGGTCTGCTTCGCCGCCGGGGGCGCGCTGATCAAGCATCTGACCGCCGACATGTCGTGGGGCTCCGTCGTCTTCCTGCGCCATGTCTTCGCGCTGCCGTTCTTCCTGCCGATGGTCTGGCGGCAGGGCTGGGCACAGATCGCCACGAAGCGCCCCGTATCCCATCTGGCGCGCGGGGCGAGCGGTTTCGCGAGCTTCACGCTTTTCGTCGTCTCGCTTACCCAATTGCGGATGGGTGACGCTTTCGCGCTTTCCTATACCACGCCATTTTGGTCGCTGTTCGTCGCGGCCGTGGTGTTTCACGAGCGTGTCGGGCCGTTCCGCGTCCTGGCGACGCTCATCGGCTTTACGGGCGTGATGCTGCTGGTCAAGCCGACCGGCGATTTCAACGCCTACGCGCTCGTGGCGCTGGCGAGCGCCGCCCTCACCAGCGTCGCGATGATGATGGTAAAACAGCTTTCGGCGACCGAGCCGCCCGACCGGATCGCCTTCTGGTTCATTTTCGTCGGAATCCCGCTTGGCGCACCCTTGGCTGCGATCGACTGGCGGCCACCGACCGATGCGGCCGGCTTCGGCCTTTGCATCCTGCTGGGGGGCCTGACATGGCTTGGCCAGCGCTGCCTGTCGCGCGGCTATACGCTCGGCCAATTCTCGAAGATGGCGCCGCTCGCCTTCGTGCAGGTGGGATTGGCGACGGTCATCGGCATCGTCGTTTTCGGTGAAGTGCCGGATCCCTATTCCGCGATCGGAATGATTCTGGTGGGCATCGGCGCGATCGCCATCGTCCGCCGCCGGGCCTGAAGGCCCGCCGTCACTTCCAGACGACTTCCTTGACGGATTTCTTTTTCGGTTCCGCCGGCGTGCCCGGCGGCGGCTTGGGCGCCACAAGCGGTTTGACCGGGATCGTCTTCGCGCCGCCGCCGAGCCGGTTGAGGATCGACGACATCGTCATGCTGTTCTTCTGCTTGATCGCCACGCCCTCGGCCGTCTCGGCCACGCGCTTGCGCTGGTAGACGGGCAGGGCATCGAACGTGCGGCGCGCGCGGTCGATATTGATGGTCGTCGGCCGCTCGGCCGCCAGCTTGACGAACTGGTGGATCTTGGAATGCTCGCCCAGAATCTGGCCGACCGACGACGCCAGAATCTGGAGGGCCGCCTTGTCGACTTGCTCTTTTGCTTCTTCCGAATCCATAACGGATTACTTTACCGTGATTTCCCGCACAACTTCAATGCAGTGGCTTTGTTTCCACAGTTTCCAGCCGACATATCAGGAGCTCGCGAAATGCTGACGATCGGCCTGCTTGTATGCTCGAACGTGTTCATGACGTTCGCCTGGTACGGGCACCTCAAATACCCGCACTGGCCGCTGTGGCAGGCGATTCTGGTCAGCTGGGGCATCGCGTTCATCGAATACTGCCTTGCCGTGCCGGCGAACCGGTACGGCTACGGCGATTTCACCGGGGTCCAGCTCAAGACGATCCAGGAGATCGTCACGCTTGCCGTGTTTGCCGTCTTCGCGATCTTCTGGCTGGGCGAGGGGCTCAAGTGGAATCACTTCGCGGCCTTCGCGTGCCTTGTGGGCGCGGCATTCTTCATTTTCTGGGACTGAAAAGAAAAAGCCGGCTCGCAAGACCCTGAGGGTTCTGCGAGCCGGCGGACCAGATCAAGGGACCAACTCGATCTTGGAAGTTTGGAACATGGAGACCGGTGCAAGACCGGTGAAAGAGAGTGACTGCATTTATATATAATTTTATTTAAATGTCAATACGATTTTATCGTAATTTGCCTTAAAGGTAATTTCACATCACTGAAAAGCTCTAAAACAATTGATATTTTTGTTTTATATCATGTAGTAATATAGTTTTTCTAAACCGTTTTCGAATTTGCATATCCTCCCTAAAATCGCTTAGCCTAAGGCATGTTTCCTCGCCTCCTAGTGCTTGCTTTCGCCGCCGCCGTCGGGATTTCCCCAGCCTCGGCACAGTCCGGCAAGCCGCCTTCAAGCTACACCGACTGCGATGCGCTTTACGCGCGCGAACTCAAGAAGGCAGCCGCCACCACCGGCAAGGATCTGCGTGAAACGCAACGCCTAGCGGGGCTCCAGCGCATGCGCTGCGACCGTGCGGTCGAGCGCAAGGGGATCATGGACCGCGCGAAGGGCGCCAATCGCCCAGGCGGGCGCTGAAATTCAGTCCGGCTTGTCGTCGAAGCGCAGCAGCCGCGGCGCGCGTTCGATGACGACTTCGAGAATCTGTTCAGCCGCGACGAGATCCGCGCGCGTGCGTTCGTTGAGCCGGTTGACGTAGCGCTCGCTCTCGATGCGGTCCTTCGCGTGATAGAGGCTGCGCAACTCGGACTTGAAGACGTCGCGCGCGCCCAGCGGCAACTCCTTCTTTTCGGCAAGAATGCGCAGGAAATGCAGGCTCGCCGTGACGATCGACGACAGCATGAATGCCGTCAGTTCGTCGAATTTCTCCGCCAGCGCCATCGCTTTCTCGTCGCGCAGGCGCTTCAGCTTGTATTCGATGACGATCGCGAGCGTGTCAAAATCATCGACCACTTCACGGAAGGCGACATAGGCCTTGAACTTGTCGTCGTTTGCTTCGTTCGCCGCCTGCTGGGCCGCGAGAATGACGCGGGTGGCGCCACGCTCCAGCGCCACGAGCATCTCGCGCACCTTCGCGATCACCAGCTCGTTTTCGCGATCCAACTGCGAACTAGACAGCATCCGCGTCTTCTCCGGTGACTCCGAGCTGCAGAAGGCTTGGCGCACGCTCGATGATGACGCCAAGGATTTCCTCGGCCGTCTCGATGTCCTTGCTCGCGCGGGACGATATCTTGTTCTTGAACCGGTCCATCTCGAGCAGTTGCTTCACCCGGTAGAGACTGCGCAACTCGGACAGGAAGATGTCCTTCGAGCCGAGCGGCAGTTCGTTGCGATTCGCCAGAATCCGCAGGAAGTGCAGGCTGGTCTGCAGCGTCGCCGACAGCATGAAGAGCGTCAACTCCTCGAATTGCGCTTCGAGCGCCTTGTCGCGCCCGCCCCGCAGGTTCTTCAGCCGGTACTCGATGACGATGGCCAGCGTGTCGAAATCGTCGCAATGCCCGCGGAACTTGGCGTAGATGCCGAATTCCTCCTGCGCGAGCGCGCCCGAAACTTCCTTCGCGGCGGCGATGACATGGTCCGCATGCCCTTCGAGAGCCGTCAGCAGCTGCTCGACTTCGCGCCGCGTGTGTTGGGTCGCAGGTCTCGACAAGGGCGGGGATCCGGTTCGCGTAATGGGCCGGCAAGGATGACCCAGTGTCGACCCGTTGCGCAACGCTTTCGGCCGGCGACCAAGGCCGCTAGTCTGACGCCATGCCACGGGCCAGAGCCGGCGATTTCGGCGCAAAACAGCAACTGATCCGAGACCGCGCGGCCGAACTCTTCGCCTCGCGTGGCTTCGCCGCGACATCGACCGCGGACGTGGCGCAGGCATGCGGCATTTCCAAAGGGCTTATCTGGCATTATTTCGAATCGAAAGAGGCGATCCTCTTCGATCTTCTGCACGCGCATGTTGACGCGCTGGATGCCGCCTCGACCGCCGCACTTGCGGAATCCGCCGACCCGCGCGCACAGCTCCGGGCGTTCCTGCGCGCGCACTTGCGCCTCTATGCCAACGCGCGTGCGCGGCACGTGCTGCTGGTCAGCGCGCTCGAAAGCCTGGCGCCGCGCCAGCGCGGCGTGATCGTCGCCAAGCAGCGCCGGCTCGTCGAGACGGCCGCTGCACTGCTGGCGCGCGTGGCGCCATCTCTAAAGACGGCGCCCGCGCTGCGCTGGCCGGCGGCGATGGGCCTCTACGGTTTCATAAACTGGACATATACGTGGTTCGACGCGGGCGGCCCGACCTCGCCCGAGGCCTTCGCCGACTTCGCCTGCACGACGTTCCTGTCGGGCATCGAAGCTGCGGCAAAGGCCCAGGCCTGAACCGTCAAACGCCGGCGGGCAGGCGGCGCAGATCGGCCGGCGGCAGGAATGCGTCGGTGTAGACGAGATCGTTGGCCGGCACGGCCGGGATGCCAAACGTGTCGCACAGCTGCGCGATGTTCTTCGTAAGGCGCGCCTGATCGACATGGCCGATGCCGTGGCTCCGCGTGGTCGGTGTTGCGATCGACTGCTCGAGCACCATCTGATAGCGGGGCAGCTCGACTTCCATCGTGTTGAGCGGCTGGCGGCGGACGGCCGCGCCGATCGAAGCGCGCGGATCAGCCATCATCGCCTGCATCGAGCGAGCCGTGGCCTTCGCGAAGCCGCGGGCGATCTCAGGGCTCTTCTCGAGGAATTCCTTTTTGGCGAAGATTGTCGAACCGAACAGGTCGATGCCCACACTCGCGTACGAGATCCACCCGATCTGGTCGAGCGGAACGCCCGCACGCACCATGTTGAGCGCGACCGACGATACGAACCCGGTGGCACCCTGCGCTTCGCCACGCACGACCAGCGTTTCGCGAAGCGGGAAGTCGATGTGGCGTAGCGTGACC
This sequence comes from Tagaea sp., assembly GCA_044224405.1. Taxonomy (GTDB): domain Bacteria; phylum Pseudomonadota; class Alphaproteobacteria; order CACIAM-22H2; family CACIAM-22H2; genus Tagaea. The sequence continues at coordinate 205,061 of JBGAKN010000003.1, forward strand.
TTCGACATGTCGATGCCGGCGACGCGCGCGAAAAGCGGAAACATCTGGCGGCCCGCATCCGGCTCGGGTGCGGCCAGCGTCTTGCCCTCGATGTCCTTCGGGTTCGCGAACGCGCCTTTCTTGAAGATGATCCCGTGCTGGAGCAGGTCCCACAGCACGAAGAACGACGTCACGGCCGTTGCCGGGTTCGTCGCCGTGAAGCGGGCCAGCGTGCCGAAATCGCCGAAGCCGATGTCGTACGTGCCCTGCGCCACGCGCGTGACTGCCTGGCCGGAGCCCGCACCGCCATCGACCTGCACGTCGAGGCCTTCGTCCGCGTAGAAGCCCTTTTCCACGCCGAGAAGAAAGTTCGACTGCGGCCCCCAGAAATCGACGTCGAGGGTGAATTTCACCTTCGTCTTGGCCTGCGCGAGGGCAGGGGCGGCGAATGCCGTGCTGGCGGCAAGGCCGGCGGCGCCGAGACCGAAGGTGCGGCGGGAAACGGGTCGGGACATGGCTGGAGCGCCTTTCGTCGGGGTGGAGCGGACGTCACACGCGTCCTGCCCCCGGCTTGCAAGCCGGGGGCCACCCTTTCGAACGGCGCTTCAGCGCGAAGACGGTCCTGTTGCCGAAATTCCCGGCACTAGGCGCCGAGGACTTGGGCAAAAAGCGCGGGGTCCACGTTGCCGCCCGAGGCAACCGCAACGACTGTCTTGCCCCGCAGCGGATACTTGCCGCTCAGCACGCTCGCCATGGCGACGGCGCCGCCCGGCTCGACCACCAGCTTGTACTCCGTGAAGGCGATTGCCATCGCCGCACGCGCTTCGTCGTCGCTGACGGTCAGCACGCCCTTGAGCAGCTTGCTGTTGAGCGCGAAGGTGAGAGCACCCGGCGTCGGCGAAAGAAGCGCGTCGCAGATCGAGCGGGCGTTCGGATCGATCGTTTCGCGCTTGCCGCTGGCAAGACTTCGCTGCGTGTCGTTGAAATCCTTCGGCTCGACCGCATAGACCGGCACGCCCGGCATCGTGTGCGAAAGGGCGAGGGCCGTACCCGATACGAGACCGCCACCGCCGCAGCAGACCATGATGGCGTCGGGCTTCGCGCCAATGACCGCGCATTGCTCCGCGATCTCGATCCCGATCGTCCCTTGGCCGGCGATGATGTCCGGATCGTCGAACGGCGGAACCAGCGTGGCGCCGTATTTCGCCTGCAGCTCGCGGCCCATCGCCTCGCGGTCGTCCTTGTAGCGGTCGAAATGCACGACCGTCGCGCCGAATTCCTTGGTGCGCGCGATTTTGATCGCCGGCGCGTCCTTGGGCATGATGATCCAGGACGGGATGCCGAGCATCGCGGCGGCGGCGGCAACGCCTTGCGCATGGTTGCCGGACGAGTACGCGACGACGCCCTTGGCACGCCGGTCGGCGGGAATCTGCGACAGCTTGTTGTAGGCGCCACGGAATTTGAACGAACCCGTACGCTGCAGCGGCTCGGCCTTCACCAGCAGGCGGCCGCCGAGACGCGCGTCGAGCAGCGGGGCGCCAAGCAGGGGCGTGCGGACGGCGAAGCCGGCAATCCGCTTGGCGGCGGCCTCGACGTCGGCGAACACGGGAAGTTCAGATTTCGTTGCGGCGGAGGAACTCATCGATGGCCTCGACACTGGCGGGTTCTTCGAGCGAAGGCGTGTGACCGACCCCCGGCAGCTCGACCTGCACGAGATCGGGTTTTGTCTGTTTCATTCGGGCGAAGGTCGCGGCCGACAGCACGTCCGACGCGCCGCCGCGCACCGCCAGAATAGGCAGCCCCGCGACCGAACGCCAGAGCGCCCACAGGTCGAGATCGGGATCCACGCCGCGGCGAACGGCCTTGTGCAGGTCGATGTCCCAGTCGAAATGGAGAAGGCCGTCAGAGCCTTCGCGATAGGTGTTGCGCGCGACGCGGATCCAGCCGGCTTCGTCCGTCACCGAGAGATTCGGCAACAGCTTGCGCAAATGCACGGCCGCCGACGGCCAGTCCGGCTGCGGCCGATCGACGGAAATGTAATCGAGGATGCGCTTCTGCCCATCGGGCGAAAGATCGGGACCGACATCGTTGACGACAAGCCCTGCGATCGCGGCTGGCATAACGGCGCCAAGTGCCATCCCGACAAGCCCGCCCATCGACGTGCCGAACGCAACGAACCGATGCATGCCTTCGATGGCCACGAGTGCGCGCAGATCGTCGAAATAATAGGCCGGATCATAGGTGCGCCAGTCGGCATACTGCGAACGGCCGCGACCACGGAAATCCGGGCAGATCACGCGCCGTCCCGTCGTCACAAGACGTTCGGCCACGCGGACGAAATCGCCCGAATGCCGCGTGAGGCCGGGCAGACACAGAATCGGCAGCCCGATTTGGCGGGCCGGCTCGTAGGCACGATAGAAAAGCTTCAGGCCGTCACTCGACGTGTAGTGACGCTCGAAATTCACGCACGCTCCTCGTCCTTGGCGCGATCCCACAAGGCGTCCATCTCGGCGAGGTCGGACTGCGCGGGCGTCCTGCCCTGTTCGGCAAGCAGCGCCTCGATGCGTGCGAAACGCCGCTCGAATTTCGCATTGGCGCGGCGCAACGCCGTCTCTGCGTCCACGCCCGAAAGCCGGCCGACATTGACGACGGCGAAGAGCAGATCGCCGAGTTCCTCCTCGATCGCGTCCTGGCGCGGACTGCCGAGCTCGGCGCCCAGTTCCTCGACTTCCTCCGCGACCTTCTCGAGCGCCAGCTTCGCGTCGCCCCAGTCAAACCCGACGCGGCTGGCGCGCTTCTGCAGCTTCTGGGCACGCATCAGGGCAGGGAAGCCCGCCGCGACGCCGTCCAGCACGCCGGAACCCGCATCCTTCGTCTTGCGCTCGTGGGCCTTCAGCGTCTCCCACGCCTCGGTCTGCGCGTCCGAATCCTTGATCTCGCGCGTACCGAAAACGTGCGGATGACGACGGATCATCTTGTCGCTCAAGTCCGTCGCCACGGCATCGAAATCGAAGTGCCCGGCTTCTTCGGCCATGCGCGCATGGAAGACGACCTGAAAGAGCAGGTCGCCGAGTTCCTCGCGCAGCGCCGCCATGTCGTTCTTCTCGATCGCATCGGCGACTTCGTAGGCTTCTTCGATCGTATAGGGCGCGATGGTCGCGAAGTTCTGCTCGACGTCCCACGGGCAGCCTTCGGTCTTGTGGCGCAGGCGTGCCATCACGCCGAGAAGGCGGGAGACGGGCGAGGGGGCGTTGTCGTTCATCTTGGCGTATCCGGCAGCGGCAAAGTGGCAGGTGTCTGGGTCGCCAACCCTAGGCAGGCATCACTCGCTTGTCGAGGCGGCCGGCAGGCGCTTGCGGTCAAAGGCGGCTCCGTCGATCGCCGCACCGCGCATGTCGGCGCGTTCGAGCCGCGCGCCGGTGAAATCGGCGGCACGCAGGTCGCTGTCGATGAAAGCCGCATCGTTCAGATTAGCGTGCGCGAACCGCGCGCCGCCGCAATAGGCGGCCGAGAACGAAGCTTCGGCAGCCTCGGCGCCGTAAAAATCCGCGTTCTCCAGGACGGCAAGCTGGAAATCCGCACGCTTCAGTTTCGTTCCGGCAAGGTTCGCGCCACACAGATAGGAGCCCTTGAAGTTCGCGCCGGTGAAGTCGCAATCCGACAGGTCGTATCCGGAAAGGTTCGTTCCCGCGAGCGACAGCCGGGTGTTCGGCGGGTCGTTCGCGCGCTGGCGCCGGCCCAGGACCGAAACCGCGGCCTGTACGTCGGTCGTCGGCGGTCGGTAGACGACTTCGGGCGACGGTGCCCGATAGGCGCCTTCGACCAGTGCCGGGACGGGGGCCGGGCAGCGCTCGCGCACGAAGGCGGCCAGGGTCTGGACGATCGGCCCCTGGTCCTTGGGCCGCTCGCGGGCATGACGCTCCAGCGTGTAGATGGCGCCGACCCGGATCTGGATCTGGGGTCCGCCGAGGCCGGCAAAGGCCGCCGCCATGACCTCGGCCGACTTGCCCAATTCGGTCGCCTCGGCCGTGCGCTGTTCGGCCGCGACCAGTTGGCGTCCGGTCCACGCCCGGTATGCGAGGAACGGCGGCACGCCCACGGCGGCTGCCGCGACCAGCAAGTCGCGCAGTTCGCCCGCATTGGCGAGCAGCCAGAACCACACGTAATCGAAGTCGGTCGTCATCGATTTCCGGCCGGTGGACAAAGCCCGGAGTCGGGCGGTGGGCAAGTCTAACAGACCCGTACAGGGTCAATCTGAATATCGCATAATATATATTATCAAAAATAATATATCAATATTCAATGCAATGGCTTATCCGAATTTCAGAGTGTCGTTTCTCTAGTCTGGATGGTCATGGAATTTCGAGCACCATGCCGTCGAAAGCCGGCTCGACATGCGCCGGTAGCTTTGCACGCCATTCGTCGTAATCGACCCGATGGTTCATGTGGGTAAGCACGGCCCGACGCGGCGCCACCTGCCCGATCCAGTCGAGGGTCTGGGCCAGATGGCTGTGGGCCCAGTTGGGGTTCTCCTGCAGGCAGTCGACCACCCAGGTATCGACCCCGGCCAAGGCGGCGAAGGCCGTGGCGTCCAATGTCTTCACGTCGGTCGAATACGCGAAGCTGCCGAACCGGAGCCCGAGGGTCGGCATCCGGTCGCCTCCGTGCATCTGTTCGAACCCGACGATCTCGATGTCGCCGATCCGGAACGGTCGCCCGAGGATGACCTCCCGCGGCCGCAGGACCGGCACCACGTAATGACCGCCCGGAAGATCGGCCAGCGGTCCGAACGCATAATCGAACCGGGTTTTCGCCTCGGCAAGCGTGGCGGCATCCGAATAGCAGTCGAGCGGTGCCTGGATCTGGTGGTTGATCGATCGCAACTCGTCGATCCCGTGCATGTGGTCGGCATGGGCATGGGTGAAGATGACGGCATCGAATTTCGTGAAGCCGCTTGCCAGCAGCTGGGCCCGCAGGTCCGGGCTGGCATCGACGAGGATCCGGGTCGTGGCGCTTTCGACCACGATGGAAACCCGCAAGCGCCGGTTCTTCGGGTTCGTCGAGCGACAGACGGCACAAGAACAGCCGACCAGCGGCACGCCGCCGGACGAGCCGGAACCCAATACGGTGACCTTGAGACTCATGCCGCGGCAGTATCGTCGGGACGGCGCGCGCGCGCGAACAGCCGGTAGAAATTCTCGCTCGTCACGCGGCCGAGCTCGGCCAACGACACGCCTTTGAGATCGGCGACGAACTGCGCGGTGTGCAGCACGTAGCTCGGTTCGCACGGCTTGCCGCGCTTGGGGATCGGCGCCAGATACGGCGAGTCCGTTTCCACGAGCAACCGTTCGAGCGGCAGCGCGCGGACGGTCGCGCGCAGATCCTCGGCGTTCTTGAACGTGACGATGCCCGAAATCGACACGTAATAGCCGAGTTCGATGCCTTTCTGCGCCAGCGCCAGAGAGGACGTGAAGCAATGCAGCACGCCGATCGTTCCGGGCAGCTCGACAGCGGCCCAATCGAGCAATGCCGCCGTGTCCTCATCGGCATCGCGCGTATGGATCACCAGCGGCAGGCCCGACGCATGAGCCGCACGCATGTGGGCGCGGAAATTCTCGATCTGCGGTTCGCGCGGGCTCTTTTCGTAGAAATAATCGAGCCCCGTCTCGCCGATCCCGACGACCTTGGGATGGTCGGCCAGCGCCAACAGTTTGTCGACCGCCGCCTGTTCGTTCGCGGCTTCGTGCGGATGGATGCCGACCGTGCAGAAGATGTTCGGGTTCGCTTCGGCGATGGCGCGCACGCCAGGGAACTTGGCGAGCTTCGTGCCGATCGTCAGCATCGTCTCGATGCCGGCGGCCTTCGCGCGCGCCAGCACGCCCGGAAAATCCCGCTGCAGTTCGGGGAAATCGAGATGGCAGTGGCTATCGACGAGCATGTTCAGGCCTTCGCGCCCTGCCCCTCTTCCACATAGCGCGGGAACAGGCCGCTCGGCGCCGGCAGGGCCGTGCCCGCGACAAGCACGTCGTTCCACGCCGCGAGCTGCCGCTTTTCAGCCGGCACCGCGAGAAGATCGAGCAGGCGCGCGATCGTTGTCGGCATAAAGGCCTGCAGCAGCAGCCCAACGCGCCGCAGCGTTTCCATCAGCACGTACAGCACTGTCGCCATGCGCGCGGGATCCGTCTTGCGCAGCGACCACGGCGCCTGTGCGTCGACATAGCGGTTCGCGTCGGCGACGACGGCGAAGATCGCCTCGAGCGCCTTGTGGAACGCCTGCTGGTCGAGTTCGGCACGCGTGATCGGCAGCAGGGCCGCCGCCGCGTCAAGCATCGCCTTGTCGGCATCCACGAACGTGCCGGGCGTGGGGATCACCGCGCCGGCGTTCTTCGCCACGAACGAAAGCACGCGCTGGGCGAGATTGCCGAGATCGTTCGCGAGGTCGGTGTTCGTCCGACGGACCATCGCCGTGCGACTGAAATCGCCGTCTTGCCCGAACGAAACCTCGCGCAGCAGGAAATAGCGCACCGGATCGAGGCCGTACTGCGCGACCAGCTTCACCGGGTCGATCACGTTGCCGAGCGACTTCGAGATCTTCTGCCCCTCGTTCGTCCACCAACCATGTGCGAACACGCGCTTGGGGCGCGGCAGGTCGGCCGCCGCAAGAAACGCGGGCCAATAGACCGTATGGAAGCGCACGATGTCCTTGCCGACCATGTGCAGGTCGGCCGGCCAGTACTTGCGGAACTTGTCGCTGTCGATATCCGGATAGCCGGCGGCCGTGATGTAGTTGGTCAGCGCGTCGAGCCACACATACATCACATGCTTCTCGTCACCCGGCACCTTGACGCCCCAGCCGAACGTCGTGCGAGAGATCGAAAGATCATGCAGCCCCTGCTCGACGAAGCTGCGCACCTCGTTGAGGCGCGTGGACGGGCCGACCGCGTCAGGATTCGACTTGTAGAAATCGAGCAGCCACTCGCCCCAATCCGACAGACGGAAAAAATAGGACGGCTCCTCGACCCACTCCACTTCCGCGCCCGAAGGCGCGCGCTTCTTGCCGTCGGGCCCTGTCGTGAGCTCGGACTCGTCGTAATAGGCTTCGTCGCGCACGGCGTACCAGCCGTCGTACTTGCCCAGATAGATGTTGTCGTTGCCCTTGGGCGTCTTGCGCGCGGCCATCGCCTGCCAGATTGCCTGGCTGGCGCGGATGTGGCGCGGTTCGGTCGTGCGGATGAAATCGTCGTTCGAATAGCCCATCGTCGCGGCGAGCGCGCGGAAGTTCGCCGAGACCTTGTCGGTGAACTCCTTGGGCGTCATGCCGGCGGTGACTGCGGCCTTCTCGACCTTCTGGCCGTGCTCGTCCGTCCCGGTCAGGAAGAAAACGTCGTAGCCGTCGAGCCGCTTGAAACGCGCCAGCACGTCGCAGGCAAGCGTGGTGTAGGCGTGGCCGATATGCGGCACGTCGTTGACGTAATAGATCGGCGTCGTGATGTAGTAGCTTTTCATCGTCCTCGAGCCCTGCGGGGGCCGTCCTTATGCGGCACGAACCGGGTGCCGCGCAACTCCGGACGAACGATATGGGAACGTACGGGGTTTGGCGAGGTTCTTGCTAGCCATACGGCCCTGTCGAAACGAAAGAAATCCGCATGCCGACACCGCCCGACGAGACCGCCGACTATATCGACCGCGTCGCCGCCAGCGTCGGCATTCCGATCGCGCCGGAGCATCGGCCCGGCGTGATCGTCAATTTCCGGCGCACGGCCGATGTGGCGCGCCTCGTGATGGAATTTGCCCTACCCGACGACGCCGAAAGCCCCGCGATTTTCCGCCCATGACACCGATCGAGATGCAGGGCGCGGACATCGCCCGCCGGGTCCGCGAAGGGTCCCTCTCCGCCCTCGCCGTCGCCGAAGCACATCTGGCGCAAATCGCCGCGCGAAACCCGACCCTCAACGCCTTCACCGACGTCACGCGCGAGCGCGCGCTTGCCAAGGCGAAGTCGATCGACGCGCGCCGCGCCGCCGGCGAAACGCTTGGCGTGCTTGCCGGCGTGCCGTTCGCGGTCAAGAACCTGTTCGACGTCGCGGGGCTGCCCACCCGAGCCGGCTCCAAGATCAACCGCGATCGCGCCCCTGCTTCGGCCGACGGGGCACTCTTGGCGCGTCTCGAGGCGGCCGACGCCGTTCTCCTTGGCGCGCTCAACATGGGCGAGTATGCCTACGACTTCACGGGCGAGAATGCGCATGACGGCGCCTCGCGCAATCCGCACGACGTTTCCCGGATGACTGGCGGCTCGTCCGGCGGCTCGGGCGGTGCGATCGCCGCCGGCATGGCGACGCTGGCGCTGGGTTCCGACACGAACGGATCGATCCGCGTGCCGTCGTCGTTCTGCGGGATTTTCGGTCTCAAGCCGACCTATGGCCGTCTGACGCGCGCCGGGAGCTTTCCTTTCGTCGCCTCGTTCGATCATCTGGGGCCGTTCGCGCGTTCAACCGCCGATCTCGCCCTCGCCTACGACGCCATGCAAGGCCCCGATCCAGCCGACCCGGCCTGTGCGCAGCGCGCGGTCGAACCGACGGCTTCGGTGATCAACAAGGGGATTGCCGGGCTTCGCGTCGCCACGCTTGGTGGCTACTTCGCGCGTGGCGGCGATCCGGTTGTCTATGCGGCCGTCGCCAAGGTGGCGCAGGCGTTGGGCTCGACCGCTACCGTGGAACTTCCCGAGGCCCACCGTGCACGTGCTGCGGCCTTCGTAATCACAAATGTCGAGGGCGCACAGCTTCATCTCGAACGCCTGCGCACGCGCGCGGCCGATTTCGATCCCGCGACCCGCGACAGGCTGATCGCCGGCAACTTGCTGCCAGCGGCATGGTATGCGCAGGCCCAGCGCCTGCGCGGCTGGTTCAAGGGCGAAGTCGCCAAGATGTTCGAGAAGTTCGACGTGCTGCTTGCCCCGTCCACGCCCTGCACCGCGCCGCTGATCGGCCAGCAGACCTTCGTGCTCGACGGCACGGAAGTGCCGCTGCGCCCGAATATCGGCATCTACACGCAGCCGATCTCGTTCGTCGGCCTGCCGGTGGCGGCCGTCCCGGTCCAAGGGCTCGGTCCCCTCCCCGTCGGCGTACAGGTCATCACCGCGCCGTGGCGCGAGGATCTGGCGCTGCGCGTCGCCTTCGAGCTCGAACGCACCGGCATCTGTGCCGCACCCGTCGCAAGGTAGAAGCACCATGCCGGAGATCAACATCCCCGAGATCCATGCCGAAGTGACCGCCGCGTTCGAGCGCTATGAAGTCGCGCTCACGACGAACGATGTCGTCGTGCTCGATGAACTGTTCAAGGACGCACCCTATACGGTGCGTTACGGCGCCACGGAGATCCTCTATGGCTATGCCGAGATAAAGGCGTTCCGCGCCTCACGGCCGGGCCAAGGCCTTCAGCGTAAGCTCGAACGCACGGTCATCACGACGTTTGGGCGCGACTTTGCCACGGCTTCAACGCTGTTCCGGCGCGTGCCCGGCAAGATCGGGCGCCAGCAACAGACGTGGGTTCGCTTTTCCGAAGGCTGGCGCGTTGTCGCGGCCCAGGTCTCGACGATGGACGAACCGAAAACCTAGATTTCGTTCAGCAGCGCTAACGATGCCGACAAACGCGTGCGCGCGGCTTCGGCATCACGCAGCCGCTCGCGCTGCTCCTCGACCGCTTCGGGATCGGCCTTGGCGACGAAATCAGCGTTAGCGAGTTTCCGGCCGATCTTCTCGATATCGCCAGAATGCCGCGCGATTTCCTTTTCGACACGCTTGCGTTCGGCCGCCGCATCGATGACGCCGGCAAGCGGCAGCACCAATGTGGCGTCCGCGACGACGATCGATGCCGCCCCCTTGGTCGCCCCGCCCTGCTCCGCCGCGATGCTCTCGATGCGGGCCAGCGTCTTGATCAGGCCTTCGTGGCGTTCGAGCCGCCCGCGCGCGGTGGCGCCGGCATCGCGATGGAGGATTGCAAGACGCGCGCCCTGCGGCACGTTCATCTCGGCACGAAGTGCCCGGATCGCGGAAATCGTGTCGACGACCCAGTTCATCTCTTCCTGCGCGGCCGCGTCGCCCAGACCGGCGGGAAGCGAGGGCCAGCTTTCCGCGATCAGGCTGATGGTGCCCGAGCGGTAGCCAAGCGTCTCCCACAGCTCTTCCGTCACGTACGGGGCGAGCGGATGCAGCAGCTTCAGACATTGGCCGATGACATAGGCGGTCGTCGCGCGCACTTCCTCCTTCTCGGCGTCGCTTCCCTGCTGGAGCAGCGGCTTCGTGAACTCAAGGTACCAGTCGCAGAAAGTGCCCCAGACGAAGCGGTAGATCGCGTCCGCCGCTTCGTTGAACTTGTAGCCTTCGATCGCGGCCGTGACGGCAGCAGCGGTCTTCGCCAGTTCGCCGAGCAGCCATTTGTCGACCGTCAGTTTTACGCCGGCCGGATCGAACCCGGCGACCGGCTCGGCGCCGTTCATGCGCGCATAGCGCGCCGCGTTCCAAAGCTTGGTGATGAAGTTGCGATAGCCTTCGACACGCGCCGGGGCGAGCTTGATGTCGCGCCCCTGTGCGGCCAGCGCGCACAGCGTGAAGCGCAGCGCGTCGGTCCCGTACTTCTCGATGATGTCGAGCGGGTCGATGATGTTGCCCTTCGACTTCGACATCTTCTGGCCACGCTCGTCGCGGACCAGCGCATGGATGTAGACGTGCTTGAACGGCACGCGCTCGGCCAGGCTCTTGCCCGGGTTGCCGAAATGGATGCCCATCATCATCATCCGCGCGACCCAGAAGAAGATAATGTCGAAGCCGGTGACGAGGACGTCACCGGGATAGTAGCGCTTCAGCTCCGGCGTCGTTTCGGGCCACCCCAGCGTCGAAAACGGCCAGAGCGCGGAGGAGAACCACGTGTCGAGCACGTCGTTGTCCTGCACGAGGGCGACATCCTTGCCGTACTTCGCCTTCGCTTGCGTATGTGCGTCAGCTTCGTCGTGCGCGACGAACGCGTGGCCGTCCGGGCCGTACCATGCGGGAATGCGATGGCCCCACCAGAGCTGGCGGCTGATGCACCAGGGCTGAATGTTGCGCATCCATTCGTAATAGGTGTTCTCCCAGTGCTTGGGCACAAACGTGGTGTGGCCCTGTTCGACCGCCTCGATCGCGGGCTTGGCAAGCGTCGCTGCATCGCAGAACCACTGGTCAGTCAGCCACGGCTCCAGCGCCACACCCGAACGGTCGCCGTGCGGCACCATGTGCGTGTGCGGTTCGATCTTCTCGAGCAGGCCCTCGGCTTCCATATCTGCGACCACGGCCTTGCGTGCCGCGTAGCGATCAAGACCGCGATATTTCTCCGGCACGTCGCCCGAGATATGCGCGTCCTTGTCGAGCACGTTGATCATCGCCAGCTTGTGGCGACGACCGACCTCGAAATCGTTGAAGTCGTGCGCCGGCGTCATCTTGACGGCCCCCGTCCCCTTTTCGGGGTCCGAGTATTCGTCGGCGACGATCGGGATCACGCGACCGACCAGCGGCAGGATCGCGCGCTTTCCGACCAGATCCTTGTAGCGCTCGTCGTCCGGATGGACCGCAACGCCGGTATCGCCCAGCATCGTCTCGGGGCGCGTCGTCGCGACGACGATGAATCGGCCGGGCTCGTCTTCGATCGGATAGCGGAAATGCCAGAGATTGCCCTTGATCTCGCGCTGTTCGACCTCGAGGTCGGAAACCGCCGTTTGCAGCTTCGGGTCCCAGTTCACCAGCCGTTTGTCGCGGTAGATGAGCCCCTGCTTGTGGAGATCGACGAAGACCTTGCGTACGGCCTTCGACAGTCCCTCGTCCATCGTGAAGCGCTCGCGCGACCAGTCGGGCGATGCGCCGAGGCGGCGAAGCTGGCGCGTGATCGTGCCGCCGGATTCAGCCTTCCACTTCCAGGCCTCTTCGAGGAACTTCTCGCGACCGATGAGCGTCTTGTTGCCGCCGGTCGCCACGCCGCCGCGGTCGAGGAACACGCCCTGCTCGGCAAGACGCCGCTCGACCACCATCTGCGTGGCGATGCCCGCATGGTCGGTGCCCGGTTGCCAGAGCGCGTCCCGCCCGCGCATGCGCCAGAAACGGATCAGCACGTCCTGCACGGTGAAGGTCAGCGCGTGCCCCATGTGCAGCGAGCCCGTCACGTTGGGCGGCGGCATCATGATCGTATAGGGCGCCTTCGCCGAGTTCGGGGCGCAGGCGAATACGCCCGCACGCTCCCATTCGGCGTAGCGGCGGGCCTCGATGTCGGCGGGCGAATAGGTCTTGGCGAGACCACCCGCGGCGGTCTCGTCGTTCGATGGCTGGGTCATGCGGCTGTCTTAAACGGACGCGGGGCTATTGCTCAATAGTCCTGCGACTCACGGGTGATCCGGCGGATTTCGCGCTGGACCATCCGCTCGACGAGATCGGGCAGGTACTGGTCGAGCCAAGCCTTCAGGATCGGGCGCAGTTCGGCACGCACGAGGTCCTCGATCGTCAGGTCCGAGTTGCCGAGCAGCAGGTTGCGCGGAACACGCGCCTGAAGCCCCTGCAACGAATCCGACGCCTGCCGGGCCGTGTCGTCCGACATCAGGCGGCGTGGCTCCTCGGCCATGATCGGCGGCGGCTTGTCGACCACGTTGGTGAGCTCGAGCACGTCGTCCATCTCCGGCTCCGGCATGCGCGGACGCGGCGGAGGGGGCGGCGGAGGGGGCGGCGGAGGCGGAGGTGGTGGCGGAGGCGGCGGTGGCGCCTCCATCATCATTGGCTCAGGTTCCGGCTCGGGTTCCGGCTCCGGCATGGGGGGCGGAGGCGGCGGCGGAGCTGCAGCCGGCGGCGGCGGAGGGGGTGGCGGTGGTGGCGGAGGGGGTGGTGGCGGTGGCGGAGGTGCCGCCTCGGCGGCAGGAGCCGCCGGCGGCGCCTTACCGGCGTCTCCGTCTTCCGAAATAATGCGACGGATGGAGGCGAGGATCTCCTCCATCGACGGTTCTTGTTGGTTCTTTGGGTCCGTCATCGTCGTGCTTTAACCATTCCAAGTCTTGAGCTTAGGCGACGAATCGCTGCCACGCCAGAGATATATCCACCCGCGGCAGTCCCCACCCTTCCCTACGGCTTTGGTGCCTCGTCAGGTATGTCGGTACCGATCCAACGGTTCCGTGTCGATTCCGAATAGGCCGTCGGGTCGTAGAGATCGACCTTGAGGGCCAAGTCGCGCGCCGTAAGACGGCCAGTCGCCGACAGCAGCTGGAACGCCGCCAGGACCTGATCGCGCTGGGACTGGACGAGGCTGACCCGGCTGTTGAGCAGCTCCTGCTCGGCATTGAGGACGTCGAGGACCGTGCGCGAACCGACGCGCGCTTCCTGCGACACGCCATCGAGCGCGATCTCGTTCGCACGGATCTGGGCTTCGAACGACTGGATCTGCGCTCGTGCCGTCGTCAGCTGCTGCCATGCCCGGTTCGCGTCGTCCACGACCTGGCGCTGCGAGACGTCGATCTGCGTCCTGCGCTGGCCTTGCGTCTGCTTGGCTTCGCGCACGCGCGCGTCCGTCAGGCCTTGCTGGTAGATCGGCACCGTGACCGCGAGCAGCAGGTCGACCGTGTCGCGCTGCAGGCCCTTCGAACCGGCGGGATCCATCGAGCGGATCGCATCAGCCTGCAGGTTGACCGTCGGCAGCTTCTCACCTTCGATCAGCGAAACGTCCTGGCCGGCGGACTCGTGCGCATATCGTGCCTGCGTGACGGTCGGATTGGCCGAAAGCGCGAGATTACGCGCCTCCGCATCCGATCCCGGCAGGTTCGTCGGCACGGCAGGAACCGCGACGCGCCCGGCCTCGTCGCCGACCACGCGCAGATACGTCGCGCGCGCGCTACGGACATTGCCTTCAGAACCGGTCCGTGTCGCCTGCGCCTGCGCGAGACGGGCCTCAGCCTGGCTGACGTCGGTCCGCGTGATCTCGCCGACCTGGAAACGGTCGCGCGCCGCATCGAGCTGGCGCTGGAGAACCTGCACGTTGTTGACGTTGAGATCGAGCACGGCAAGTTCGCGCGCGAGATTGATATAGGCGGTCGCCGCGTCGAGAAGGACGCGCTGCTCGGTCGCGGACAGCTGGGCACGCGACGCCTGAATGTTGGCTTCCGCGCGCGCGAGTTCGGCCGTCGAACGCCCGCCACGATAAAGCGGCTGGACCATCTGAAGCTGAGCGAGGCCTTGCTGGCGGACACGCTGGTTCTCGATCGTCTGCCGGTCGCGGCTGCCGTTGGCGCCGTAAACAGTCGAGGTCGTCGAGTTATAGTCACGCGCCGCGCCCGTATTACCCGTGATCTGCACGGTCGGGCGCCACTGCGACAGCGCACGCGGCACCTGCTCATCGACAGCCCGGAGAGCGGCGCGCTGGGCGAGCAATTCCGGGTTCGACTTGTAAGTATTCGCAAGTGCCTCTTCGAGCGACTGGGCGCCTGCCGGCGCACCCGCAAATCCGATCGCGAGCGCAATTGCCGCCGTCGCCGTGTGTCGCAGCCAACTGTTCATTCTAGTCGTGCTCCTGGAATGCCGTGCCGACTCTGCGTTTGCCGCATCGGCCACCGACTCCATAGTGATACTTTGCAAGGGTTGCGCCGGTTTCGTCAAAACACGAATCCCGGCTCGAGCGCCAAACTTGGCAACAAGGGCGTGCCGGCATCGAACACGATCCGGCTGCTCAGGGTGTCTGCGAACTTACGCCAGAGCGTCGCGCGTCCGGGCTCGCCGGGTTGCGAGACGACAGCAATCATCCGCCCGCCCTCACCCAGTTGGCGGGCGTATGCCGCCGGTAGCTGGCCGATCGCGCCTTCGAAAACGATCGCGTCATATGGGCCGGCAGAAGGCCAGCCGCTTTCAAGCGGCCCTTCGACAATGATCGCACCGGGAGCAGAAGCGCGGGAAAGGGAAATTTTGGCAGCGGCCGCAAGATGGCTGTCGTTCTCCAGCGCAAGGACGGTTGCACCGAGGGCTGCCAGAACCGCCGCGCCATAGCCACAGCCGGCGCCGACCAGCAGCACTTTTTCGCCAGGCGCGATCTGGGCGAACTGCACGAGGCGAGCGAAAACCATCGGCTCCATCAGGAACCTGTCGTTGCCCAGCGGGATGTCCTCGTCGACATATGCGACCGGCCGGAGGGAATCCGGCAGGAACGCCTCTCTCGGCACGCGCGCCATCGCTTCGACAAGGCGCTCGTCGATCACCTTGTTGGTGCGCAACTGGCTTTCGACCATGTTGTGGCGGGCTGCGGCGTAATCCATTGCGACGAAATCTTCCGGTTAGAACCATGCAGCAGCCCTTGCGGGTCGAATCGACCTGCAAGCCGCCGCAGGTAACTTTATAAGTCTGTCTTGCCTTGATGACAATCGAGCCGGGGCTAGATCATTGAATCTGTGGCCTCTCGGCCACGTTTGTGGCAATTCGCGATACTCCAGCGTCCTGTTGACCCCTCGGGTCGGGCTGATTATACGTCCTGCCGTCGCTATAGGCCGGGTAGCAAAGTGGTAATGCAGTGGATTGCAAATCCACTATACGGCGGTTCGATTCCGCCCCCGGCCTCCAGCGACAGCCTTTTTCGACTGGAACACCACGCGGATTTTGTTATAAGCCTGCCTCGTTTTCGTTCCCTGGTAGCTCAGCGGTAGAGCAGCCGACTGTTAATCGGCTGGTCGCAAGTTCGAATCTTGCCCAGGGAGCCAATTTTTCCCCAGTTCGCGCGGGGAATGCCGGATGGCAGCCTGCCGTTGTCCGGCCATGACTCGCCCCATCCTCGCCATTCTGGCTGCAGCGGCGCTTCTCGGCGCCTGCACACCGATGCGCTGGGATCATCCAGCGTTCGGGCCTGAGCAGGCGGCGCAGGAAACATCCGACTGTCGCCAGCAGGCTTGGATCGAATCCCAGCGCAATTCCTTCATGTATGACGGATGGCGTTACCCGCGTTATGCGCGTGGCCCCGACGGGCGAATACGGGCCTATCCTGCGCCCTACATGATGAACGACCGCTATTTCGACGAGATGCGCCTTGCCGACTTCTGCATGCGCAACAAGGGATTCAAGCTGGTCCCCGTCACCTAGAACTTCATCGAGAACGAGAACGCGCCGAAGCGATCCGGACTGCGTTGGGTTTCGAACTCGCGCGTCCGCATGACGTAGGTGAAAGTGAAGCGGACGGGCGAATAGACGATGGCGAAGCCCGTCTGGATGTCGGCGACCAGCGGCCGGCGATCGACCGAATAGCTGTTCGCGAACGTGTTGCCGTCGAGCGTGATGTCGCGCGCGACGGCACGCCCTTCTGTCCCGATAAAGGCATACGCCGCGAACGGATCGGTTTCGACGGTATCGAAATGCATCGAGCCCGCGAGCCCCGGTCGGATGCGCGGCGGCCCGTAGTCGACGCCGAGATTGTGGCCGATACGAAGCGTCATCCCGGCGCCCGCATAGGTGAACACGTTGCCGAGCGAGCCGCCGACATGGGGCGAGAAATCGCCCTCGACCCCGGGCAGGATCTGGGACCGGGCGACGTTGCGCCATTTGCGCTCGTAGAACAGCGCGACGCCCGGCTCGTTCCGAAGCTGGTTGTTCCAGCCCTGCGGCAACGGCGAATTGATCAGGCGGTGATACTCGCGCTGGGTTTCCTCGGCATAGCTCTGCGGGCCAACGATCCCGAGATTGACTTCGAGCGTATCGAGCTGCGCGCTGTCGCCGCTGGCACGGCTCGACGTGATCGCCGCCCCCAGATACGTCCATCCGGAATACGGCCGGTCGCCGACGATGTGATCGCGCCGACGGATGTCCTCGGGCGTGTACATGTTCTGCCCGAACGCGTAGCCGACGCGCGTCGTTCCGCCCTCGGGAAACATCGGCACCCAGCTCGCGAGCTTCAGGCCCCATTCCGGCGTGGCGCGCGGCTCGGAAATCCAGTTGAACCGGATGCCGTTGGTGAAATTGCGATCCGTCTGCTTGGCCGGATCGATCGCGTTGAACTTGTCGTTCTCGACGATGATCGACAGCGTGCCGCGCGGTTCGCCCGCACCGTCCTGTGCCAGTGCGAATGTCGGGGCAAGTGCCAATATGGCTGCAATGCAGAGTGCATCCTTACGCATTCCATTCCCTTACCCGAATTCCGCATCCGGCACTACAATGCGTCCCGATGCGCATGCTGAACACAACCAAGCTGATGCCTGTTGCCTATGTCCTTTTTGCGGCCGCTTGCGGCCCTGTCCCCGACGCCGGCCGCCTGCAGCACCCGACGATGTCGCCCATTGATCAGGCGAACGCGCGCGGCGACTGCGGGCGTGTGGCGCAGGCGGCGCTTGGGCCGGCTCCACCGGCGGCGCTCCCGACCGCCTGCCGCGAAGACGGCGACCTGGCGGCCCGCGACCGTTGCCAGGCGCAGGCCGATCTCGCCATGATCGCCCAAACGCGCTACATCGAGCGCCTCGATCGCGAAGCTGCCGCATGCCTGCGGGCACGCGGTTTTCGCGACTGACCCCTTCCCTCTCCGGCTTTTGCGGCTATTCTGCGCGACCATGAATCGAGATTCTCCTTACGATCTGCTCATCATCGGCGGCGGCGTGAACGGTTGCGGCATCGCGCGCGATGCCGCCGGGCGCGGCCTTTCCGTCCTCCTCGTCGAACAGAACGATCTTGCCTCGGCCACGTCGTCGGCATCGACCAAACTGATCCATGGCGGCCTTCGCTATCTCGAACACTACGAATTCCGTCTCGTGCGCGAAGCGCTTTCCGAGCGCGATGTGCTGCTTGACGGCGCGCCGCACATCATGTGGCCGATGCGTTTCGTTCTGCCGCACGATTCCAGCCAGCGCCCGGCCTGGATGATCCGCATCGGCCTGTTCCTCTACGACCATCTGGGTTGGATTCCGGGACGAAAGTCGCGCCTGCCCGGCTCGCACAAGGTTGCCCTTTCCGGCAGCCCGTACGGTCGCGGCCTGCGCGACGACGTGCGGACCGGCTTCGTCTATTCCGACGGCTGGGTCGACGACGCGCGGCTGGTGGCGCTTGCCGCACGCCATGCGGCCGATCTGGGGGCGGATATCCGCGTGCGGACGCAGGCGACCGAAGCGCGCCGCGAGAACGGGCTCTGGCATGCCACGCTGTCGGACCGCATCACCGGCCTGAAGACCGAAGTGCGCGCACGCGCGATCGTCAACGCGGCCGGTCCCTGGGTGATGCAGACGCTCTCGGGCGTGCTTGGTTCGAATGCGCCCGCGTCGATCAAGCTCGTCAAGGGCAGCCATATCGTCGTGCCGCGCCAGTACGAAGGCGACCATGCGTTCATTCTGCAGAACGACGACCGGCGCATCGTCTTCGTGATCCCCTATCAAGACCAGTTCACGCTGATCGGGACCACGGAGATGGCCCACGAAGGCGATCCGTCGCGTGCCGCTATCACGCCGGCCGAGACCGAGTATCTGTGCAAGGCCGCGAACCGCTTCCTTGCAAAACCCATTTCGCCGGCCGACGCGGTGTGGAGCTATTCGGGCGTGCGCCCGCTCTATGACGACGGCGCCAGCAGCGCGACCGAGACGACACGTGACTACGTGCTGACTCTCGACGGCGGAAACGGGACCGCGCCGGCCCTTTCGATCTTCGGCGGCAAGATCACGACCTTCCGCCGGCTCGCTGAGCACGCGCTGGAAAAGCTGATGCCGTTCTTCCCCGGCATGAAGCCGGCATGGACTGCCGGTGCGCGGCTGCCGGGCGGCGAACTCGACGGGATCGACGGCGATTTCGAGCGCTTCGTCGCGGCGCTTGTCGCGCGCTTCGCTTTCGTGCCGCCGGTGCATCTGCGCGCGATGGCGCGCCGGCAAGGAAGCCGGGTGTTCAAGTTCCTCGACGGCGTGACGAAGCTCGCCGATCTTGGCGTGCATTTCGGTGCCGGGCTTTACGCTGCCGAAGTCGACCTGATGGTCGGCGAGGAATGGGCCCGCACGTCCAGCGACATCCTGTTCCGCCGTTCGAAGCTCGGGCTTCATATCGGCCTTGCCGATCAGGCCGTGCTTGGCAGCTATCTGGCCGAGAAGCACGGATTGGGTCGGGTTCCGGCCTGAAGTCGGGTTTCCGGAATCAAAAAGGCCGCGCCTGACTGGCGCGGCCCCGAACGGAATGTTCTGCTTCGCTCAGTGCTTGGTGTGCGGCAGAAGTCCGTCTTCAACCAGGATCTTCTTGAGGCTCGCGAGAACTTCCGCGATGTCCGGCATGTCGGACTTCGCGGCGCTTCCCTTGCGGCGGCTCTGCTGGATCGAGGCGATCTTGCGGGGCATGTCTTTCACCGTTTCCGGAGGTTTCGTTGATGATCCGGTACATCAATATTGCATTCGGCTTTGCAAATTGCAAGATCATTTTTTCTAATGATGAATTGGTCGCTTGACGCTCGTCCTACAGAAATATAGAACAAACCAAGAATTGTACGGATAGGGAACACGAAGGAGCCGACAATGTTTGAAGCGACTTTCTCCCCCACATTTTCCGAAAGCTTTTTTCCGGAACATATCGTGCACGAAAGCTTCGCCCGAATGCCGCGGCTTGGTCTCGCCACCTTGCCCAGCCGCAGCCAGTCGACCTTCGGGAAAATCCGCAATCCATTGATCAAGAATACGATGACCAGCCAATCCCACACGCTTCGCCGCCCCGCTTCGACGACCGTCCAGGAACTGAAGGCGCGCTTGGCCGCCTTTGGAGATCGGGCACAGACCGGACGCGGGCCTCTCGCGCTCGGGATCGCAGCGATCGATGCAGCTCTGCCTTGGGCCGGTCTGCCGCGCGGCGCGCTGCACGAGATCGCGGGTGCTTCGAATGATGGCGCCGCCGCCGGCTTTGCCACCGCCCTGCTCGCCCGACTGGCTGGCGACGGGCCGGTGCTGTGGATCGCGCGCCGCCCGGATCTAAGTGCCGCCGGCCTTGCCGCTCTCGGCCTCGAACCTGCGCGCCTGCTGATCGTCAACGCGCCAAAGCGGGCTGACGCATTGTGGGCCTTCGAGGAAGCGCTGCGCAATCCGGCACTCGCCGGCGTCGTGGCCGAGATCGACGACGTCGATCTCACGCAATCGCGCCGCCTGCAGCTCGCGGCCGAGATGGGCGGGACGACGGCATTGCTGCTGCGCCCGCCCGGTGAACTCGAAACGGCGAGTGCCGCGCGCACGCGCTGGCGCGTGGCCGCGCTTCCGGCCGAGGCACCGGACGGCGAGAGCCGCCGCTGGCGCCTGACGCTCGCACGCGCGCAGGGCGGCAAGCCGGGCGAATGGCGCATCGATCACCGCCGCGACGGATGGACGCTTTCCGATGAAGAACGACCGGCGCTTTCTGGCGATCTTCCTGCCGCATCTGCCGACCGACCGGTGCGCGCGGCAGGCTGACGACGCGAACGATCCGGTCGCCCGCGCGACCTTCACGCCGGTTCAGGGCGGGCTGCAGCTCGCGGCCGTGTGCCCGCGCGCCGCGCACGTAGACCTGCGCCCCGGCCTGGCGTTGGCCGAAGCACGCGCGCGCGTTCCGGGCCTGCGCGTCGAGCGACATGCCCCCGAAGCAGACCGCGCGCTGTTGCGACGCCTGGCCGAAGCTGCCCGGCGCTGGTCGCCTGCCGTCGCCCTTGAAGACGACGACGATGGCCTTCGGCTCGACGTCCGCGGTGTCGCCCACCTGTTCGGCGGCGAAGACGGACTGCTTGCCGATGTCGCCGCACGCTTCGCACGCCAGCGTCTTGTCGCCCGCATCTGCCTTGCCGACACGCTGGGCGCCGCCTGGGCCGGTGCGCGCTTTGCGGCCCCCGACATCCGCGGACAGCCTGTCGCCACACGATTTCAGCCAGGCGAGACCCGCGAGGCGATCGCCGGCCTGAAAGTCGCGGGCCTGCGTTTGCTGCCCGAGGACCTCGCCACGCTCGAAAGGCTCGGCTTGCGCAAGATCGGCGATCTCTATCCGCTGGTCGATATTGCCGGCGGACGCGCCGCCCTCGCCCGCCGGTTCGGCCCCCTGATCGCGCGCCGCCTGATGCAGGCGCTGGGAGCGGAAGCCGAGCCGCTCGCCCCCGACACTCCATCGGCGGCATTGCGCACGCGGCTTTCTTTCGCCGAGCCTGTCAGCGCGCCTGCCGATATCGAACGCGCGGTCGCATGGCTTGCCGGGGAACTCTGCACGCAGCTGGAAGCCGCCGCACTTGGTGCGCGCCGTCTTTCGCTGACCTTCCACCGCGTCGATGGCGAGACGACCCGCATCGCGCTCGGCACCAGCCGGCCTTCGCGCGATGCCGCCGCCTTCCGCCGCCTGTTCGCCGAGCCCATCCAGCGGGTCGATCCGGGTTTCGGCTTCGAGCTTGCCACGCTCGATGCCGAACTCGTCGACGGGCTGGAAGCGGCACAGCAACGTTTCGGCCGCATGCTGATGCCCGACGGCGAAGACACGATCGACCAGGCGCCGTTGATCGCGCCGCTCGTCGACCGACTGGCGAACCGGCTCGGCGCGGCAAACGTGATGCGGTTGACCCATGTCGAAAGCCACCTGCCCGAGCGTGCCCAGGCCTGCGTGGCGCCGC
Source organism: Tagaea sp. (assembly GCA_044224405.1). GTDB lineage: Bacteria > Pseudomonadota > Alphaproteobacteria > CACIAM-22H2 > CACIAM-22H2 > Tagaea. Next base: position 226,634 of record JBGAKN010000003.1, read on the forward strand.
TGTCGCCGCTGCCCGCAAGACTGCGCGGCGCACGGCCGCCGGCGCGGCTGCGGCCGCTGCGTCTGCTGGCATATCCCGAGCCGATCGACGTCGTCGCTGAACTCCCCGACGCGCCGCCCGCGATGTTCCGTTGGCGGCGGCTCGCCCATCATGTCGCCGCGGCAGCAGGGCCAGAGCGCATCGCCGCCGAATGGTGGCGTCGCCAGGGCGAACCGCGCGACTATTATCGGCTCGAGGATCGCGATGGGCGGCGCTTCTGGGTCTTTCGCGAAGGCCTGTGGGCATCGGGCCGCGAACGGCCGCCCCGCTGGTACCTGCACGGACTGTTCGCGTGAGCGACGTGCGTCGCGCCCCGCCTTCCGGTTACGCCGAATTGCAGGTCACCACCAATTTCAGCTTCCTGCGCGGCGCCTCGCACCCGCACGAATACGTGCAGCGGGCAAAGGAGCTCGGCCTTGCCGCGATCGGCATCGCCGATCATGCGAGCTTCGCTGGAATCGTGCGCGCACACGCCGCGGCCAAGGAAGCAGATATGCGCCTCCTCGTCGGCGTGCGCCTTGAGCCGCTGGGCGGCCCGCCGCTGCTCTGCTATCCCAAGGACAAGCGTGGTTATGCGATCCTGTCGCGATTGATCACGCGCGGTCGCCAGCGTGCGGGTCACGGGCAAGGCTGCAAGATCGACCTTGCCGAGTTGGGCGAATGCGCCGGACGGGTGATCGTCATCGCCCTCGAGACGGAGGGGCTTGGAGAAGCCGCCCGCCTGTTCGGGCGCGACACATATCTGGCCGCAAGCTTCCGCTATCACGGCGACGACCATGTCGAGATCGCGCGGCGCGAAGCCGCCGCACGGGCCGCCCGCATCCGTCTCGTCGCGACCAACGACGTGCACGCCCATGTCGACGAACGCCGTGCATTGCAGGACGTGCTGACCTGCATCCGGGAAGGCTGCACGATCGACGCGGCCGGCTATCGCCTGCACGTCAATGCAGAGCGCCATCTGAAGGCGCCGGCCGAGATGGCGCGCCTTTTCAAACGCTGGCCCGACGCGCTCACCGCCACGCTCGACGTCGCCGCCACATGCCGCTTCTCGCTCGACGAGCTGCGCTACGATTATCCCGACCTTCCCGACGCCGAGCCGGGCAGCGCGCAGGCGACACTGGCGCGTCTTGCCTACGAGGGCGCCAAGAAGCGCTATCCCGATGGCGTGCCCGAAAAGATACCCCGGCAGATCGCCGATGAACTCGCGATCATCGGCGATCTCGGCTTCGCTCCCTATTTCCTCACCGTGCACGACATCATGGAATTCGCGCGCGCGCGCGGCATCCTGTGCCAGGGACGCGGATCCGCCGCCAATTCGACCGTGTGCTTCTGCCTCTACATCACGGAAGTGGATCCGGCGCATACCGACCTGCTGTTCGCGCGGTTCGTCTCGCCCGAACGCCACGAACCGCCCGACATCGACGTCGATTTCGAGCATGAGCGGCGCGAAGAAGTGATCCAGTACGTCTACTCGCGCTATGGCCGGGAGCGCGCCGGCCTTGCCGCCACGGTGATTTCCTTCCGCATGCGTTCGGCCCTGCGCGAGGTCGGCAAGGCCCTCGGCGTCGGCACCGACGTGACGCAGGCGCTGGCCGGCACGGTCTGGGGACGCAGCGGGAACGGCGTCGAAGACGCGCATATCCGCGAAGTCGGCATCGAGCCGGACGAGCCGCGCCTGCGCACGCTGCTGGCGCTGGCGCAGGCGCTGATCGGCTTTCCGCGCCATCTGTCGCAGCATGTCGGCGGCTTCGTCATCGCGCGCGGCCGGCTCGACGAGATATGCCCGATCGTCGATGCGGCGATGGACAACCGCACGCTCGTCGAGTGGGACAAGGACGATCTCGACGCGCTCGGCATCCTGAAGATCGACCTTCTGGCGCTCGGCATGCTGACCTGCATCCGCAAGGGATTCGAACTGGTCGCGCGGACCGGCGGGCCACGGCTCGGCCTGGCCGGCGTGCCGCGCGAGGATCCGGCCGTCTACGACATGCTCTGCAAGGCGGATGCGATCGGCGTCTTCCAGGTGGAGAGCCGCGCGCAGATGAGCATGTTGCCGCGCCTTCGCCCGAGACGCTTCTACGATCTCGTCATCCAGGTCGCGATCGTTCGTCCGGGTCCCATCCAGGGCGACATGGTCCACCCGTATCTGCGCCGGCGGCGCGGCGAGGAAAAGATCGAGTTTCCCTCGCGCGAACTCGAACAGGTGCTGGGCAAGACATGCGGCGTGCCGCTGTTCCAGGAGCAGGCGATGAGCATCGCCATCGTCGCGGCCGGGTTCACGCCGGCCGAGGCCGATGCGCTGCGTCGCGCGATGGCGACGTTCAAGCGCTCGGGCCTGATCGGAAAATTCCAGACGAAGATGGTCGAGGGTATGGTTTCGCGCGGCTATACGCGCGACTTCGCCGAACGCTGCTTCGAACAGATCAAGGGCTTCAGCACCTACGGATTTCCCGAAAGCCACGCCGCGTCGTTCGCGATCCTTGTCTACGTGTCGGCCTGGCTCAAATGCCATCACCCGGCTGCATTTGCCGCCGCCCTGCTGAACAGCCAGCCGATGGGCTTCTACGCGCCTGCCCAGATTGTGCGCGACGCGCAGGCGCATGGCGTCATCGTCCATCCGCCCTGCGTCAACGAAAGCGTCTGGGACTGCACGCTCGACGATGCGCGCACGATGCGGCTGGGCCTGCGGCAGATAAACGGATTCTCGCACGAGGCATGCGACACGCTCGTCGCGGCACGGCCGGCCGGCGGCTATGGCGGCCCCGCCGATCTTGCACGACGCGCGCGGCTCGATCGCGGAAGTCTCGATGCGCTCGCGCGCGCGGATGCGTTCGCGGCGTGCGGCTTCGAGCGGCGCCCCGCACTCTGGCAGACCGGCTTGCGGGACGAGACGGTGCTGCCGCTGTTCGAGCGTCTGGTGCCGGCGGATGCGCGGATCGAATTGCCGTCAATGACGTTAGGCGAAGCGGTCTCCGAGGATTACGCGCACCTGCGCCTGTCGCTGAAGGCGCATCCGATGGCGCTGCTACGGCGTCATTTCCCCCGCGAGATGCCGTGCGCCGATCTCGTTCATGCGAAAGACGGCGCGCGCATCTCCCTCGCCGGCATCGTGCTGCTGCGCCAGCGTCCGGGGACGGCGAAGGGCACGATCTTCGTCACGCTCGAAGACGAAGGCGGAGCCGCCAACCTGATCGTCTGGCCCAAGGTGTTCGAGGCATACCGATCGATCATGATGGGCGCGCGCCTGATGCGCATCGAGGGACATGTGCAGCGCCAGGGCGACGTGATCCATATCGTCACGCGCAGGCTCGCGGACCGTTCGGCGCTGCTCGGCACGCTCGTCGACGGCACGGCGCACGCGCACGAAGCGCCGCCGCACGCGCACTACCCGTCGCGCGATTTCCACTGATCAGTCGACGATGAAAAGCGTGGCGCCGGTCGACGTGCGCGATCGATGCGCCTCGGCGCCGTCCGCGACCTGATAGCTGTGGCCCGGCGTCATGCGGAATTTCCGGCCATCGGCGAGTTCGGTTTCGAGCTCGCCCGAAAGAACGAGCAGCACATGCCCCTTCTGGCACCAGTGGTCGGCGCTGTAACCGGGCGAATACTCGACCATACGCACGCGGATATCCGCGAAGTGGCGCGTGCGCCAATGCGCCACGCCGGTCTCGCCCTTGTGTTCCGTGCGCTCGACGCCCGACCAGTCCAGCGTGGCGAAAGGGATGTTCTTCATTTCCATCGCACGATCCTAGCGTGTCGAGTCGTGCTTGGGCGACTCGGAAGCGATGTGAGACGGTGCCTGTGGATATCCCGAATCGACTTGGTGACTCATGGCCTTGCGCACCTTCTCCACAGCCCTGATCCTGCTTCTCTCAGCCGCAACGGCGCAGGCTCAGAAGCAGCCCGACTACCTCGACGGCATCTATGTCGGCGGCAGCATCGGCGTGCACAAGCCTCAGAACTCGAATGTAAGCCGCACCGGACAGACCACGAGCATCAAGATCGGCACAGGCATCGCAGGAGCCGCCGCCGTCGGATACGGCTTCGGCAACGGCCTACGCACGGAACTGGAACTTGGTCAGCGTGCGGGCAGCGTCAGCGGTGCGCCCGGGGTCGGCGGAAGGCTCGACGTCACGAGCCTCATGGGCAACGTCCTCTACGACATCGCGACTGGTGGATCGGTCATCCCCTATTTCGGCGCCGGCGTGGGTGGCGCACGCGTGCGCGCGAAGGATGTCGGCCCCGATCTCGGCAGCGCGTTCGTTTCGGGAACGGACAACGTCTTCGCCTATCAGGGGATCGCAGGGCTCGATTTCCGCATCGACGACAACATGGCTCTGGGCGCGAGCTACCGCTATTTCGCGACACAGTCGGCGAGCATCACGAGCACGGCCGGCGACAAGGCGTCGGTTCCATATCGCGATCATTCGGTCCTGCTCGGCATCCGCTACGCGTTCAATCCGACGCTTGCCGTCCCGGCTGCAACGCCAGTCGCGTTGGCACAGCCCGTTGCGACTCCGCCCCCCGCGCCGGCACCGGCTCCTCCGCTGGCGGCTGCGACCGTCGTCGGACCGCGCGCCTTCACGGTCTTCTTCGACTTCAACAAGTCGAACATCTCGGATGACGCGAACCGCGTACTCGTCCAGGCGGCTGAGTCCGCCAAGACCGGTGCTTTCACCCGCATCCGCGCGACCGGCCACACCGATACGGTCGGCACGCCGCGCTACAACATGGCTCTGTCGATCCGCCGCGCGAACGCCGTCCGGGACGTCCTCGTCCGCGAGGGAATTCCGGCTACACAAATTGTTGTCATTGGTCGCGGAGAGACCCAGCTTCTGGTTCCGACCCCAGATCAGGTCAACGAGCCGCGCAACAGGCGTGTCGAAATCGTTATAGAATAAAGACTTACGTGATTTTTCTCGTTTAAAATTGAAGCCTCAACAGCGTGTGCCTTTTGCGCCACAGCGGCTCACTAAATACTAAATCCTCCCCCCCAGATCCGCGTAGATCATGCTATCTACTGATCAACCGATTCTGGCTCGGCTGAATTTCGCGCGAGCTACTGCACTCGACTTCAAAGGGAACCGTCACATGCGTCTTCGCTCCGCACTGCTCTCTGCCGCAACTCTTCTCGCGTTGGCTGCGCCCGCAGCCGCGCAGAGCACATCCGGTTTCTACATCGGCGGTGCTGGTGGCGCGAACTGGCTGCAGGACCAGGGCGGCAGCACGAGCCCGGCGGTCGCGTCGATCAGCACGGACTACAAGACCGGCTACGGACTTCTTGGCGCCCTCGGCTACGGCTACGGCAACGGGTGGCGCACGGAACTCGAGCTCAACTGGCGCAAGAACAACGTCGATACGCTCAAGCGCAATGGCGGCGCCCTAACCGGCCCCGGCGGCGACCTCTCCCAGCTCGGCGTTTTCGGCAACATGCTCTATGACTTCAATGTCGGCATGCCGATCACCCCTTATCTCGGCCTTGGGCTTGGTTGGCTGCGTTCGTCCGCGACACTCAAGGGCAATGGCATCACTGCCGTGGACGACACCGACAATCTGGCCGGCTACCAGCTGATTGCAGGCGCATCCTACCCGATCGCAAATCAGCTTAAGCTGACGCTCGACTACCGCTTCATGTCGACGTTCCAGAAGCCTGAATACAGCACGACGGCCGCATACCGTGCGGCCTTCGCCGGCGAAAACACGATTACGGTGGATCGCCCGCTGAATCATGCAATCATGATCGGCCTGCGCTACGAATTCGGCGCGCCTGCACGTCCGGCTCCCGCAGCCCCCGTCGCGACCCCGGTCGCGGCGCCGGCGCCCGCGCCGGCCCCCGCTCCGGCTCCGGCCCCCGCGCCGGCACCGCAGATCCAGCGGAACTTCCTCGTGTTCTTCGACTTCAACCAGTCCGCGATCACGCCGGAAGCCGGCCGCATCATCCAGCAGGCCGCGACGACCGCCAAGCAGGGCAGCGTGACGCGCATCACGGCAACGGGGCACACCGACACGTCGGGCACGCCGCAGTACAACCAGCGCCTCTCGGAGCGTCGTGCAGCCGCCGTCCAGGCCGAACTCGTCCGCCAGGGCATCCCGGCGAACCAGATCGTCACCATCGGTCGCGGCGAAAGCGAACTGCGCGTGCGCACCGCCGACGGCGTGCGCGAGCCGCAGAACCGCCGCGTCGAGATCGTTCTCCAGTAACGCTCCCGGCCTCGGCCGGAACGACAAAGGGCCGGTCGAGAGACCGGCCCTTTTCATTTGCGTCATCCAGAAGCGATCAGCGCGCCAGGGCGAATTGCATGGCCGGGTCGCGGCCGCAGAGTTCACCGAAGCGCTCGCCGTGCTTGGCCCGCTCCTCAACCGCCTCGCCCAGCTTGCCGCGCTCGATGCGCACGACGCTGGCGAACAGCTCATGCGTGTCGGCACAGAAGGTTGGATTCGCCATCGAGCGGTTCGACGCGTCATTGGCCAGCGCCGTCGTGAACGTGTCGTAGCGACGCTGCGGGTTGCCGCCACCGACGCGCCCAAAGTGCTGCTGGATGATCTTGTTGTAGCGCTGGAGCTCGGCCGAATGGCGCTCCACGAACGCGTTGTAACCCGCACTCTGGTCAACCTGGCGCAGGCACGACAAGGTCGCGACCATCAGTTCGGTCTGCATGACCCGGGCCTTGACCGCGATGGCTTCCTCGCGCGTCAGGCAGGCCTGCTGGGAAAATGCCGTCCCGGCCCCGACGGTCAGGGCGACAGCAGCGACGGCGCTCGCAAGTCCAAAACGCAATTCTGCCTCCGTCGAAATCGACTTCGCACTTATATATGAAGCGGCGCCCCATCCGAACAGAAAATCCGGAGCCGCTAGGTGCTTCGTAAATCTGGAAAATCCGACATAATCGGCAGCATGGACATCGGAATCGTCGGACTCGGCGCCATCGGCGGCAAAGTCGCGGGCATGCTTGCCGCCGGCCGGCCGCACCTGCGACTCGTCGGCGTGACGGGCCGCGACCCTGCAAAGACGGTCCGCGACGCCGCGCGTCTCGGCCCCGACGTCGCGGTCCTGCCTCTTGCCGAGCTCGTCAAGCGATGCGACGTCGTCGTCGATTGCGCGACCTCGGCTTCGCTTCGCGATGTCGCCCTTGCCACCTTCGGCGAAAAGCGGACGCTGGTAACCGTCAACGCCGCGGCGCTTCTCGAAAATCCGGATCTGGCCGACATGGCCGAAGCGACCGGCGCTAGGCTGATCGTCGCGACCGGCGCACTACTCGCCCTCGATGCGGTCGCTGCGGCGGCGCTTGGCGAAATACGCCGGGTGACGATGCGCAATCGCAAGCCGCCGCGCGGCCTCGCAGGCGCGCCCTATGTCGTCGCGACGGGAATCGACCTCGAAGCGATCCGCGAGCCCACCTGCATCTTCAGCGGCTCGGCTCGGGAAGCTGCCCGAGGATTTCCCGCCAACGTCAATGTCGCAGCGGCACTGAGCCTTGCGGGAATCGGCCCGGACCGCACCGAGGTCGAGATCTGGGCAGATCCGACGATCGCGCGGAACGTCCACGAATTCGACCTCGTCTCCGACAGCGTCACGCTCTCGGTCCGCACCGAAGGTCTGCCCTCGCCCGACAATCCCAAGACGAGCGCCATTGTTCCGCTGTCGGTCGTCGCCACGCTTGATCGGCTCGCCGGCAGCGTCAGGATCGGGACGTAAGCGCGCGCGTCTCGATCCGCTTTTCGGCGGAAAGGAACTTGTGGACCGGGCAATGCTCGGCGATTGCGACAAGCCTCTGGCGCTGCTCCTCATCCAGATCGCCTTCGAGAGCGAGCTCGCGCACAATCCGGTCGATCTTTCCCTTTCCGTCCGGTCCGTCGATCTTGTCCATCTGAAGTCGGACCGCGACGCGCGTCAGCTTCCAGCCCTTGCGATCGGCGTACATGCGCACCGTCATGCTGGTGCAGGCGCCCAGTCCCGAAAGGATGTATTCGAAGGGCTGCGGTCCACGCCCGCCGCCGCCGTCGGCGGCCGGTTCGTCCGCAACAAGGCGGTGCGACCCGACTTCGACACTGTTTTCGTATTTGGGGCCCGTTTCGCGCACCCAGACTGGTTCCGGTCCCGACATGTCGTCCTCTCTCGAAATGGAAGTGGAAAGATTGTCGCCGGTGTTCGAGCGTCACGCAAATGCGCTTTCACCAGTCCGCATGCCGCGATATGCCTTGCCGGTCGCGAGCCGGAGGCCGAAGCATATGACGAATGTCGACGTCGAAATCCATTCCAGGCAGCGATGCTACGACGGCTTTCTAAAGATCGACGAGTACCGGCTGCGTCACAGGCTGTTCGCCGGTGGCTGGAGTCCGGTCATCGCGCGCGAAATGATGGAGCGTGGCCACGCTGTCTGCGCCGCTCTATATGACCCCATTCGCGAAATGGTCGTTCTGATCGAGCAGTTCCGCATCGGCGCCTATGCGGCGGGTTCGCCGGCCTGGATGATCGAATGCGTCGCAGGCATGATCGCGCAGGGCGAAGACCCGGTCGACGTCGTGCGCCGGGAAATCATGGAGGAAACGGGACTTACGGCATCGAACATCGTGCCGGCGGGCCGGGCGTTCGCTTCGCCCGGCGGGACGAGCGAGATCGTCGAGATGTTCGTCGCGCAAGTCGATTCCTCGAAAGCGGGTGGCATCCACGGGCTGGCGCATGAAGGCGAGGATATCCGGGTTCTCGTCGAACCGTTCGACGACGCGCTTGCCGCATTCTTCGATGGCAGACGCATCGCCAATTCATTTACCCTGATGACCCTGCAGTGGCTGGCCCTCAACCAGGTGCGGCTCCGGGAAAGATGGGAGATCGGGAAGTGAGCGATATTCGGGACGGGTTCGTCGGCACCATCGGCAACACGCCGCTCATCCGCCTGAAAAAGGCGAGCGCCGCGACGGGTTGCGAAATTCTCGGCAAGGCCGAGTTCCTGAATCCCGGCGGATCGGTCAAGGATCGCGCCGCGCTCCAGATGATCCTCGACGCGGAGGAGAAGGGCCTCCTCAAGCCGGGCGGCACGATCGTCGAAGGGACGGCCGGCAATACCGGAATCGGTCTGGCGCTGGTCGGCAACGCGCGCGGCTATCGCAGCGTCATCGTCATGCCCGAAACGCAGAGTCAGGAGAAGAAGGACTTCCTGCGCCTTATCGGTGCCGAGCTGCGGCTTGTTCCGGCCGTGCCGTATGCGAACCCGAACAACTACGTCAAAATCTCGGGCAGACTGGCCGCTGAGATCGGCCGCACGCAACCCGGCGGCGCGATCTGGGCCAACCAGTTCGACAATATCGCCAATCGCGAGGCCCATATCCGCACGACCGGACCAGAGATTTTCCGGCAGACCGACGGAAAGGTGGACGGCTTCATCTGCGCAGTCGGCTCGGGGGGAACGCTCGCCGGTACGGCGGCGGCCCTTCGTCAGCTCAAGCCCGACGTCAAGATCGGCCTCGCCGATCCGCACGGCGCCGCTCTCCACAGCTATTTCACGACGGGCACGCTGAAATCGGAGGGTAGCTCGATCACCGAAGGCATCGGCCAGGGCCGGATCACGAAAAATCTCGAAGGCCTCAAGGTCGATCATGCTTTCCGGATCCCCGATGCGGAAGCGGTCCAGATCGTGTTCGACCTGCTCATCGAAGAAGGCTTGTTCGTCGGTGCATCGACGGGAATCAATGTCGCCGGGGCCATGGCGCTGGCCCGCACGCTCGGGCCCGGACACACGATCGTGACGATCCTCTGCGACGGCGGTGCACGTTATGCATCGAAGCTCTTCGATCCGGCATTCCTGCGCAGCAAGAACCTGCCGGTGCCCGCATGGCTCGACAAGCCGACGGTCAATCAGATCCCGACACCTTTCGAGAAGGTTGCGACATGAGCGTCCCTGCCCTCGTCTCCACCGAATGGCTCGCAGCGCGTCTCGGCGACGCGGATGTCCGCGTGCTCGACGGCTCGTTTCACCTGCCCGCCGCAAAGCGGGATGCGGCGGCCGAGTTCGCCGCCTCCCATATACCGAGTGCATCGTTTTTCGATATCGAAGCGGTCAGCGACCATTCGAACGCGCTGCCGCACATGCTTCCGTCGCCCGAGTCCTTCGGCGAGGCCGTCGGCTCCATGGGCATCGACAACCAGACGCACGTCGTCGTCTACGATGCCTATGGGCTAATGAGCGCCGCGCGTGTCTGGTGGATGTTCCGGGTCTTCGGGCACGACAATGTTTCGGTTCTGGACGGCGGATTCCCGAAATGGACGAAAGAATCACGGCCGACGCAGAGCGGAACGCCAAGCGTGAGCGCGCGAAAATTCAAGGCTGCGTTCCGGCCGGAGCTCGTCCGCTCGAAGGCCGAAATCGTTTCAAATCTGCCGGTACAGTCGATTCAGGTCGTCGATGCGCGTGCTGCCGCGCGTTTCGCGGGAACAGCACCCGAACCGCGCGCCGGCCTGCGAAGCGGCCACATTCCAGGCTCGAAGAACCTTCCCTATACGCAGCTGCTCGATCCGGCGACCGGAACGGTCCTTCCGCCGCTGGAACTTGCAAAGCAGTTCGCCGCGGCCGGGGTCGACGCCAGCAAGCCGATCGTGGCCAGCTGCGGTTCCGGTGTCACGGCATGCGTGCTGGCCCTCGGCCTCCATGTTCTGGGGACGACGGGTGTCGCGATCTATGACGGCTCGTGGTCCGAATGGGGTCTTGCCGACGGCCCGCCGGTCGAGGCCGGCTGAAACGAAAATCGCCGGTGCGGGATCACCGCACCGGCGATCTTTCATACGCGATCAGTGATTGAGGATCTGCGACAGGAAGAGCTTGGTGCGCTCGTTCTGCGGATTGGAGAAGAACGCTTCCGGCTCGTTGGCCTCGACGATCTCGCCCTTGTCCATGAACACGACCTTGTCGGCGACGGCTTTGGCGAAGCCCATCTCGTGCGTCACGCAGATCATTGTCATGCCTTCGCGCGCCAGCGAAACCATCGTGTCGAGCACTTCCTTGACCATTTCCGGATCGAGCGCCGATGTCGGCTCGTCGAACAGCATGATCTTGGGCTTCATGCAGAGCGAGCGGGCGATCGCCACGCGCTGCTGCTGACCGCCCGATAGCTGGCCCGGATACTTGTTTGCCTGTTCCGGAATGCGCACGCGGTTGAGGAAGTGCATCGCCGTTTCTTCGGCTTCCTTTTTCGGCACCTTGCGCACCCAGATCGGCGCCAGTGTCAGGTTCTCCAGCACGGTCAGATGCGGGAACAGGTTGAAATGCTGGAACACCATGCCGACTTCCCGTCGGATCGCTTCGATGTTCTTGATGTCGTTCGTCAGCTCGATGCCGTCGACGATCAGCTGGCCCTTCTGGTGCTCTTCGAGGCGGTTGATGCAGCGGATCATCGTCGACTTGCCGGACCCCGACGGGCCGCAGACGACGATCTTCTGGCCGCGCCGGCACTCGAAGTCGATGTTCTTGAGAACGTGGAACTCGCCATACCATTTGTTCAGCTGCAGAAGCTGGATCATCGGCGGTTCGGCGGATTGGGCGGCCTTGGCTGCGGTCATTGTGGTCGTGCTCCGTGTCTGCGAATGCCGTTGATCAGCGGTTCCTGCTGCGGTTCAACTCGTTCTCGATTTTCTGGCTGTACTTCGACATCGCGAAGCAGAAGACGAAATAGATCAGCGAGACGCCGAAATAGACGTCCGGGCCAAATCCGCGCCACGCGGGATCGGCAACGGCCGTCTTCGCCGCGTTCAGGATGTCGAGCAGGCCGATGATGAGGACCAGCGAGGTATCCTTGAAGAGACCGATGAAGGTATTGACCATCGGCGGGATGACCATGCGCAGGGCCTGCGGCAGGACGATCATGTTCGTCGCCTGCCAATACGAAAGCCCGAGCGCGTCGGCGGCCTCGTATTGGCCCTTGGGCAGCGCCTGGAGCCCGCCGCGCACGACCTCTGCCAGATACGCGCCGGCAAATCCGATGATGGCGATCTGCGCGCGCAGCAGCTTGTCGATCGTGATGCCCTCCGGCAGGAACAGCGGGAACATGACCGACGCCATGAACAGCAGGCTGATCAGCGGAACGCCGCGAATCAGTTCGATGTAGACGACGCAGAGCGACTTGATCGCCGGCATGTGCGAACGCCGCCCGAGCGCCAGCAGGATCGCCAGCGGAAACGCGAGCGCGATGCCGAACGTCGACAGGATCAGTGTCAGGACAAGGCCGCCCCAGCGCTCCTGCGGCACGAAACTAAGGCCGATCCCGCCCCACATCAGGTAGGCGATACTGGCAAGTCCCACGCCCCAGACCATCGGCAGGCGACTGTTCCAGTTGGAGCGCATCGCGCTATAGCCGTAAAGCCCGAAGAAAATGACGCAGGACAGCGCCGGGCGCCACTGCTCGTCATACGGGTAGGTCGCGAAGAGGATGAAACGCCATTTCTCCGGGAACACGGCCCAGCAGGCGCCGATGCCTTTTGCCGCACGGCATTCGGTCGCCGGGCCGTACCACACGGCATTGAACACGCCCCACCCCAGGAACCAGATGAGCACCTTGCCAACCAGATAGAACAGCACGAGCGTGAGTGCCGTGCTCCACCAGTTCGCGAAGAGGTTCGCGCGTATCCACTGCGCCGCCTTGGATTCGAACAAGCCCCCCGAAGGGCCGCCGATTGCCGCCGTGTGACCGTTCGCCATCTCTCAACGCTCCTTGAAGGCGATACGCTTGTTGTACCAGTTCATGAATACCGAGATCGAAAGACTGACCGTCAGATACGCGCCCATGATGATCGAGATGCCCTCGATCGCCTGTCCCGTCTGGTTCAGAGTCGTGTTCGCGATCGAAACCAGATCCGGGTAGCCGATCGCCACGGCGAGCGACGAGTTCTTCGTTAGATTCAGGAACTGGCTGGTCATCGGCGGGATGATCACGCGCAGCGCCTGCGGCAGGATCACCAGTTGGAGCATCGGCCCCTTGCGGATGCCTAGTGCCGACGCGGCTTCGGTCTGGCCGTGCGGGACGGCAAGGATGCCGGCGCGCACGATCTCGGCAATGAAGCCGGCAGTGTAGGTGATGAGGCCGACGAGCAGCGCCGCGAACTCCGGCGTCATCGTGAGGCCGCCCTGGAAGTTGAAGCCACGTAGCGTGGGCATGTCCATCGCGATCGGTGCGCCGCCGACAAGCCACACGACAAACGGAAGCCCGAGGACCAGACCAACCGTGGCGCCGAACACGGGGAACTGCTGGCCGGTCGCGGCCTGGCGGGCAGACGCCCATCGCTTCATGAAATAGCTGGCGACGATTCCGATCAGGCACGCGACGCCCATCCAGGCGTGGATCCAGTGCTCGGCCGGAATAGGCATCTTGATGCCGCGGTTCGACAGGTAGACGCCCGGGATCGGCTGGAGCGCGTCGCGCGGCCCGGGGAAGGCGTCCTGGAACATCGCCCACCAGAAGAACAGCTGCACGAGCAGCGGCAGGTTCCGCATGAATTCGACATAGACGGAGCAGGTCTTGGCGACGAGCCAGTTCTTCGACAGGCGGCCGATACCGATCAGCGTGCCCAGAATCGTCGCGAAAATGACACCGAAGAACGCGACACGCAGCGTATTGAGGATGCCCACCCAAAGCGCGCGGCCGTAGGTATGTTCGGGCTCGAACGGAATGACGGACTCGCCGATGGCGAACCCGGCCTCGCGCGAAAGGAAGTTCCATCCGGTCGCGATCGCCCGGACTTCAAGATTGCGCAGCGTGTTGGAAATCAGCCACCAGACGATAAGTCCGAAGACGCCGACGACAACGACCTGCCAGAAGATCGCCCGGAACGTCGGATCGTTCAGCGACAGCCGCATCGCGCCGCCGCTCGGACGCCCGCCGGAGCCTGCCGAGATTCCGGCCATCGCTCCACCCCTCCACTCGCTGTTTGCGCCGGTTGGCGCGATTTGTCTGGTCGAACCTGCGGCTTGTTCCGCCGCATGGGTAGTCTTTCAAGAACCGGGCCAGCACCGCCGCCGGACAAGCCGGCGGCGGCACCGGAACCGGCTTTAGCGGATCGGCGGGTTGTACATCAGGCCGCCCTGGGTCCACAGGCGGTTGACGCCACGCTCGATGCCGAGCGGAACGATGTTCCGCTGGTAGCTTTCGCCGTAGTTACCGACCTGCTTGACGATGTTGTACGCCCACTTGTTGTCGAGGCCCATCATCGCGCCCATGCCGCCCGTGGCGCCGACAAAGCGCTGGATGGACGGGTTGGTCGAATTGAGCTGCGAGTCGATGTTCGCCGACGTAAGGCCGAGTTCCTCTGCGTCGAGCATCGCGTAGTGCGTCCAGCGCACGACGTCGGCCCAGCGCGCGTCACCCTTGCGGACGGACGGGCCGAGAGGCTCCTTCGAGATGACTTCCGGCAGGATCACGTGATCGGCCGGAACGGGCACGTTGGCCGAGCGGATCGAGGCGAGTCCCGACACGTCGGTCGTGAACGAGTCGCAACGGCCGGCGAGGTAGGCCGCGATGTTCTCTTCCAGGCGCTCGATGACGACCGGCGTGAACTTTATGTTGTTGGCGCGGAAATAGTCGGCGAGGTTGAGTTCGGTCGTCGTGCCGGGCTGGACGCAGATCGTCGCACCATTGAGTTCCTTGGCCGACTTGATGTTCGCCGACTTCTTCACGATGAAGCCTTGGCCGTCATAGAAGTTGACGCCCGTGAACGTCAGGCCGAGCGAGACGTCGCGCGACAAGGTCCAAGTCGTGTTGCGGACGAGGAGGTCGACTTCGCCGGACTGGACGGCCGTGAAGCGCTGCTGCGCGGTCAGCGCGGTATATCGGACCTTCGTGGCGTCGCCGAGGACGGCAGCCGCGACGGCGCGGCAGATATCGACGTCGAGACCGGCCCACTCGCCGCGCGCGTTCGGCAGGCCGAACCCGGCGACCGAGCCGTTTGCACCGCACTGGACAAATCCGCGTGCCTTGATCGCATCAATCGTCGGCGATGGCGCGATCTGCTGCGCCTGCGCCGGAACGGCGAGGGCGATCGCGGTGAATGCCGTCGCAAGAACGGTAGCCATGGTTTTCATGAATTCGTACTCCCTGTCCGGATCGGATAATTCCTGGGGGCGTTCCCGGCGGTTAACGGCCCGTTTTCAAGCCTTTTCGCCGGAACAAGTAGGCGACGCTAACACGGTCGGCAAATCGGTCTCAATCGGTTTGTATCGATACGCCGGGAAGTTGGTCGAGTTCCCCGCCCGGGGTTATAGTCGCCCGTTTTCCTCGAAATACAGGCAGTTCCCGGACATGAAAACCGATACAAAGGTCACCACGCTCGGCCGCGATCCCGAGGCGAATTTCGGTGTCGTTAATCCGCCCGTCTATCACGCGTCGACGATCCTTTTTCCGACGCTCGATGCGCTCGAAGCGGTCCAGAAGACGAAGCACAAGGGCCAGATGCGCTACGGGCGCTATGGCACGCCGACGACATTCGCGCTGCAGGATGCGGTTGCGGAACTGGAAGGCGGCTATGCCACCTTTGCCGTCGGATCGGGGGCTGCGGCGATCGTCGCGACCCTGATGGCCTACACCAAGTCAGGCGATCATGTCCTGTGCGTCGACACCGCCTACGCGCCGACGCGGCGCTATCTCGATGTCGTTCTCAAGCGCTACGGCGTCGAGACGACTTACTTCGATCCGGGCATCGGCGCCGGCATCGCCGCGCTCATCAAGCCGAACACGACGCTCTGCATGATGGAGAGCCCCGGCTCGCTGACGTTCGAGGTCCTCGACGCGCCGGCGATCGTCGCCGCATGCAAGGCCAAGGGCGTGGCGACTGCCCTCGACAATACTTGGGCAACGCCGCTGTACTACCGGCCACTCGACCTCGGCATCGACGTCTCCGTCATGGCCGGCACGAAGTATGTCGGCGGGCATTCCGACATCATGATGGGCCTCGTCACGGTTCGCGATGAAGCGACCTACAAGACCGTGCGGGCGGCGGTCGATGAACTCGGTGCCTGCACAGGTCCTGACGACCAGTATCTGGCGCTGCGCGGGCTGCGCACGCTCGGCGTGCGGATGCCGCGCCACTTCGAGACCGGCGTCACGCTCGCCAAATGGCTGCAGCAGCAGCCGGAGGTGTCCCGCGTCCTGCACCCTGCCCTGCCCGATCACCCGAGCCACGCGATCTGGAAGCGCGACTTCAAGGGCGCATCGGGCCTGTTCAGCTTCGTGCTGAAGCCGATCCCGCGCGCAGCACTTGCGGCGATGGTCGACGATCTCGAACTGTACGGCATGGGGTTCTCGTGGGGTGGTTTCGAAAGCCTGATGGTGCCCTCCGACGTCCGGGCGATCCGCACGGCCAATCCGTGGACGGACCCAGGGCAGCTCGTGCGCGTGCATGCGGGCCTCGAGGCGCCGGAGGACCTGATCGCCGATCTCGACCGCGGCTTCCAGCGCCTGCGCAAGGTCGTGCGCGAAAAGGCATAGCGGATGGAGAGCTACGACGAGGCCATTGGCGAGATCGCGTTCGACGCGCAAGGGCTCGTCGTCGCGATCGCGCAGCAGCACGATAGCGGCGAAGTGCTGATGGTCGCCTGGATGAACCGCGACGCCGTGCGCGAGACGCTGCGTACGGGCAATGTCTGCTACTGGTCGCGTTCGCGCATGAAGCTCTGGCGCAAGGGCGAGAGCTCCGGCCAGACGCAGCGTCTTGTGGAGTTGCGCGTCGATTGCGACGGTGATGCGCTCCTGCTTCGGGTCGATCAGGCCGGCGTCGCGTGTCATACGGGTCGGCGCGACTGTTTCTTTCGCGTCGTGCGCGACGGCCGGCTCGCAATCGACAGGCCGGTGCTCGTCGATCCGGAAAAGCTCTATGGCGGCTGACCGTCCGGAACGTGCCGGCGGTCCCCGCCTGCGCATCCTGCTCGGCGAGGCGGTCGCGCTGGGGCCGGGCAAGGCCGCATTGCTTGCGGAGATCGGGAAGTCCGGCTCCATTTCCCAGGCGGCGCGCACGATGGGGATGAGTTATCGGCGCGCCTGGACCCTCGTCGCCGAGATGAATCGGGCCTTTCGGGCGCCGCTTGTGACGAGCGAAGCCGGTGGCCGGCGCGGCGGTGGCGCTGTCGTCACTGATTTGGGCAAGGATGCGCTGGCGCGCTACATACGCATGGAATCGCGTGCCAAGCGGGCGCTGGCGGTTGATATCGCGGCGTTTTGCCGACTACTCCGGCCAGAGCCCAAACCCCGAAAGCCCATGTGACTTGAGTATAATATGTTGAAAAATATAGAATATATCTAATTTTAGCAAATCTTTACCTCATGCCGCCGATCCCATTGCGCTTAGCAAATTCCAGCATTATATTGTGATGTAACTACGGATCGGTCGAAGACCATCCGAAAATGGCTGTCAGAAGGACTGTCGCAAATGGTGGCTTTGCCGCCGATCTCAGCTGCACCGACCCCGCCGGGCTATGCCCGGCCGGTCGCGATTGCGCAGCCAACGCCGGCAGTCGATGCTGGACGTGGCGCGGCTGTGACGATTGGCGGCGGTGCGGCTTCTTCTGCGATTGCGAATAAGGCCCGCCAATCCCTCGTCGAGGCTTCCAAGAACCTTGCTCCGGCAGCTAGCCAGCCGGCGACCGAGTCCGGTGACCAGCCGCGCGTTCAACTTCCGACGCCGCCTTTCTCTCAGAGTGTGGGGCTCTATTCGGGTTCCACGCGCGTCTATGTCGATATCGTCCAGTCCGGCGAGGATGGCCGGCGTATCGCGCGCGTTTTCGGTACGCCGCCGGCTCCGGCGTCGGGCCGCAACGATGCAGCAGCGCGCGCACCGGTAAATTTCGTCGCCTGAGGGCGGCCGTGCGGCTCCGGCCGCGCAATCCACAGACACGCTTTCCAGACGAGACACGGGTGCCCGAAATCGTTTAGGTTTCGCACCGGTTGATCATAATGCGGCGCACAACGTGATGAACGAACTCGGCGAGACGCTGAAAAGCCTCGATGCCGTGGGCCCGGAAAAAGCCCTCGGCGTATTCGTCGCCGCCGTTCGTGCCGCGGTTCCGGACGCGCCCGCTTGCTACTTCGACCTCATGTCGGCCGAAGACGTCGAGCGCCGCCGCCTGCAGCGCCAGTGCGAGACCCATTTCAAGTCGTTGCCGCTTTCCGTGCGCGAAGTCATCCGGCGCGAAGCCATCGTCAAGGCACAGGAGATCGTCCAGAGCCCGTTCGAGCGGCTCGCCGCGTCGATGACCTCGTCGATGGAAGACACGAGCCTCGACGATCTCTTCCCGAAGTGAAGCCGCCTCGACGGCGGCACGGCGCTTGGCGAGCCCAGCTGGATTCGAACCAGCGACCTACAGCTTAGAAGGCTGTTGCTCTATCCAGCTGAGCTATGGGCCCGTCCGGCGCGCGGATCAACGGATCCGGTCGAACTTGAAATTGTCGGCATAGGCCTTGGGTCTGACGCGAACGGCGTGCGGAACGCCGACCTCGTAGGCGATGCCGTGCCGGTCGGCATAGGCGATGGCCTCGGCCTGACTGGCGAAGCGCAACTGCAATTGGCCTTGCGTGTCGGACGAGCCCGCCCACCCCATCAGCGGATCTGGCCGTTTGGCGGCAGCCGGCTCGAATTCCAGGACCCACGCCTTGCTCTTGGCATGGCCGGACTGCATGGCCGTCTTGGTCGGCTTGAAAATGCGGGCGGGCTTGTTCATCGGCGCGAAATCTCCGTCAGGTGCCCGGACTTTAGCACCGATTCCGGAGCCCGCGAAACTCCCCTCGCCCGCCCCCGACGAGGTCATTCCGCGCCGAGTTGGACGGCCTCGCCGGCCACCGGCACGGTGCAGGCCCAGCCAAAACGCCGCGCGATCTCCGCCCGAAGCGCCTCGGCGGCGACGGGCTCGCCATGCGTGACGAAGCAACGTGCCGGCGCGGTCCTGAATTTCGAAAGCCAGTCGAGGATCTCCTCGCGATCCGCGTGCGCGGAGAGCATGTCGAGATTGTCAACCTCCGCGGCGATCGATACCTGGCCACCGTGGATCTTGACGCTGCGCGCACCGGCCACCATCGCGGCGCCGCGCGTGCCGGCAGCCTGGAAGCCTGCGAACAGGATTGTGTTGGCGGGGTCCGGCCCCAGCGACTTCAGGTGATGCAGCACCCGGCCGCCGGTCGCCATGCCACTTGCCGACAGGATGATGCGCGGCACATTGCTTTCGCCGACGCGCTTCGATTCCTCCACGCTATCGACATAGCGCGCCATGCCGGCGAGCGCGTCGCATTCGCCCGCGTTGAGCCGGTGGGAGCCGAGATGGTTGGCAAACACCTTGCTCGCGGCCGTCGCCATCGGGCTGTCGACAAAGACCGGCAGGTCCGGAATCCGTCTGGCCAGCTTCAGCTGCCGGATATGGAACAGCAGCGTCTGCACGCGGCCGACGGCAAATGTCGGGATCAGCACGCTGCCGCCGCGCCGCGCGGTGCGCACGACGATATCGGCCAGCACGTCCTCCGGACTTGTCGTGGCGTGGACCCGGTCGCCGTAAGTGGACTCGACCACGATATGGTCGGCAGACGTGACGGTGGCGGGGTCGAGCATCGTCGGGCTGTGCGGACGGCCGAGATCGCCGGAGAACAGGATCGTCCGCCCGCCCACGGTGAGTTCCACCATCGCCGCGCCGAGAATGTGGCCGGCGATCCGCAACCTCGCCGAAATCCCGGGGACCACATCGAAGCTGCGATCGACGCGCTGCGTCTCGAACCGGTCGAGGCTCGCGATCGCCTCGGCGGCCGTATAGAGCGGCAGCGCCGGATGGTGCTTCGAGAAGCCGTGGCGGTTGGCGTACTCGGCTTCCTTCTCCTGGAGATATCCGCTGTCGGGAAGAAGGATGGCGCACAGGTCGCGCGTCCCGGACGTGCAGAAGACCGGCCCGCGGAACCCGTTCCGCACGAGCAGTGGCACGTAACCCGAATGATCGAGATGCGCGTGCGTCAGGATGACGGCATCGATGCGTGCCGGATCGACGGGGAACCGCGCCCTGTTCAGCAGACGCAGTTCCTTCAGTCCCTGGAACAGGCCGCAATCGACGAGCACGCGACGCCCGGCCGCTTCGACGAGGTACTTCGAGCCGGTGACCGTCCCGGCACCTCCGAGAAATGTAAGACGCACGGCGCGATCAGCGCTTTTCGTTCAGCATCGGGAAACCGCGCTGGTGCCAGACCGGATAGGCCGGAGTCACGTCGCTCGCGGCATCGAGGGCTGCACGATGTTCGCTCGAAAGGGTCCAGCCCACCGCCCCTAGATTCTCGACCAGCTGCTTCTCGTCGCGTGCGCCAATGATCAGCGTCGATACGGTCTTTTGCTGCAACAGCCAGTTCAGCGCGATCTGCGGGATCGTCTTGCCCGTGGCCTTGGACACGGCATCCAGCGCATCGACGATGCGGTAAAGCCGTTCCGCCTCGAATTTGGGTCCGGTTTCCGGAATCTGCGCGGCGCGCGTGCCTGCCGGGGCAGGCTGGCCACGGCGGATGCGGCCTGTAAGCTTGCCCCAGCCGAGCGGGCTCCAGACGACGGCGCCAACGCCCTGGTCGACGCCCAGCGGCATCAGCTCCCATTCGTAGTCGCGGTTCAGCAGCGAATAGTACGCCTGGTGCGCGACATGGCGGGGATAGCCGTAGCGATCGGAAACCGACAGCGACTTCATCAGGTGCCATCCCGAGAAGTTCGAGCAGCCGATGTAGCGGATCTTGCCCGCTTTCACGAAGCCGTCGAGCGTTTCGAGCGTCTCCTCGACCGGCGTGTTGTAATCCTGCCCGTGCAGCTGGAAAAGATCGATGTGATCCACGGCCAGCCGCTTCAACGCCTTGTCGACAGCCTCTGTCAGATACTGGCGCGACGAGCCGTAGTCGTTCGGTCCCGGACCGGTCGGAAAGGTCGCCTTGGTGGAGATCAGCACGCGCTCGCGCTTGCCCTTGATCGCCTGTCCGAGGATCGTCTCGGCAAGGCCGGCCGAATATCCCGACGCGCTGTCAAACATCGAAACGCCGTGGTCGAGGCAGATGTCGATCAGGCGCGAGGCACCCGCCGCGTCGGTCGATCCCCAGGCCTTGAAGAAGTCATTCCCGCCGCCGAACGTGCCGGTGCCGAAGCTGAGGGCGGGCACGCGAAGGCCCGAATGTCCGAGGCGGCGATATTCCATTTGATGCGGCTCCTGCGATGCGGTCGGTGCCAGACGCACCTTCCGTTCTCTCCTGTTTAAGTCGGTGAAATCCCCTTCGCAAGGGCAAGCGGCCGTTCCCTGTACTCGATCCGCGCGATCTGCTTCGCTATGATCGGCCGCGAATTGCGGTGCCGCAGGAACCCGAACGCCGGAAAAAGAAAAACATGACCGCACGGACGAAACCCAGACTGATCGCGCCGGCCGACGCCTGCGACTGCCATATCCATGCCTACGACAAGGTTTATCCGACAGCCGCGACAGCAGTCGTGCGCACGCCGGAATGGGCGACGGCCGACGCCTATCGCGGCGTGCGGTCGCGTCTCGGCACGTCGCGCGCGGTCGTTGTCCAGCCGACGGCCTATGGAACCGACAACCGGTGCACGCTCGCGGCGATCGAATACCTGGGGTCGGCGAACACGCGCGGCGTAGCAGTCATCCCGCCGGAAATCACCGAAGCCGAGATCGAAGCATTGACGAAGGCCGGCATCCGCGGCGCGCGATTCCAGATGCTTCCCGGCGGCGTGCTGCCGTGGGAAGCGCTCGAACCCATCGCGGCGCGCATCGCGCCGTTCGGCTGGCATGCGCAGATCCAGTTGGACGGACGCCTGATGCCCGAGCGCGAGGCGCAGATCGCCCGGCTTCCCTGCCCCGTCGTCATCGACCATGTCGGGAAATTCCTGAAGCCCGTCCCCGTCGATCACCCGGGCGTGAAAAGCCTGCTGCGCCTGCTCGACAACGGACGGACATGGCTGAAACTGGCGGCACCTTACGAGGTTTCGCTCGCCGGCCCGCCGCTCTATCCCGATGTCGGCGCGATCGCGAAGGTCGCGGCGAAGGCCGCGCCCGAGCGGATGCTGTGGGCCAGCAACTGGCCGCATGTATCGGTTACGGACCTGCCCGACGACGCGATGCTGCTGGACCTGCTGCTGGACTGGGTGCCCGACGAGCGGGCGCGCGCACTGGCCCTCGTCGACAATCCCGCGAAGGTCTACGGGTTCTGACTTGGATCGATACCGGTCGGAGCGGAGGGATTCGAACTCTCGACATCCAGCTCCCAAAGCTGGCGCTCTACCAGGCTGAGCTACGCTCCGGACCGGCTTTTGAAGGCGACGCCTGCCTTCGCGCGATGTGATACACGAAGGTTGCCCATCCCGGCAACCTGAAGGATTCCAACGATGTCGCGCGGCAGTTTCGGCGTTCCCGCAGAATTGCGGGCTTATATACAGTCCGTCTCGCTGCGCGAGAGCCAAATCCAGGCCCGCCTGCGCGCCGAGACGGCAAAGCTGCCGCAGGGTGGCATGCAGATCAGCCCCGAGCAGGGCCAGCTGATGGCCCTTCTTGCCCGCCTGATCGACGCAAAGCTCTATCTCGAAATCGGAACCTTCACCGGCTACAGCGCGCTCAGCGTCGTGCAGGCCCTGCCCGCCGACGGACGGGCGATCTGCTGCGACGTCTCCGAAGAATGGACATCGATGGCCAGGCGCTTCTGGAAGGAAGCCGGCATTGCCGACCGGATCGACCTGCGCATCGCGCCGGCGCTGGAGACACTCGACAAGCTGCTGGCCGACGGGTTCGAAGGCAAGGTCGATCTCGCCTTCGTCGATGCCGACAAGACCGGCTACGACGCGTATGTCGAGCGCATCGCGCGCCTGCTGCGTCCGAACGGGCTGCTGCTGATCGACAACGTGCTGTGGGGCGGCAAGGTCGCCGATCCGTCCGCGACAAGTGCCGACACGCAGGCGCTGCGCGCGTTGAACCTGAAAATGAAGGACGATCCGCGCTTCGACATCTCGATGCTGACCGTCGGCGACGGCCTGACGCTGGCGCGCAAGCGCTAGGCTAGCGGAACATCGGGTGGACGAGCCTGTCGCCCACCTTGAGGCCGAGCCGGCCGACCGTCCCGCCGTTGAGTTCGACGACCGCGCGCACCGGTTCTTCCGACGATATGATCGCTTCGGAAAGCGGCACCGCACGCTCCTGGATATGGCGCACCACGCCTTCGCGGTCGGCGAACAGCATGTCGAGCGGAATGAGCGTGTTGCGCATCCACATCGAGACGGGCGCGTCGCGCTTGAAATCGAACAGCATGCCGGCATCGACCGCCATCTGCCGGCGGTACATGAGGCCCACCGTGCGCCGCTCGTCGTTGTCGGCGAACTCGACGGTGAATTTGTGCTTCTTGCCGCCGCTTTCGATCGTGAGGTCCGATTTCTCGAACTTGACGTTGGGCGCCTGCGCCGCTGCCGGCGCCGCGGCCGCCGCCAATGCGAATGCCAGAAAGTTCCGTCGCGTCGTCATCGTCGTCATCGCCTCATGCCGCCCGTCTCGCAAGGTCCGTTATCTCGGCTCGGATCGGTCCCGACGCGGGCGCATCGCGCAGCGTCGTGAACCATTCTTCGGGCCTGATTTGATCCTTTCGCCGGTGCCAGTGCAAGGGGCGCAGGACCGCCTCGGCGGCTGCGGGAAGCCGTTCTGGGATTTCGAACCCGTTGAGCGTGGCCCACATGCCGGCCCAGGCGCGCGCCACGCTCCACGGATTGTAGCCGCCGCCGCCGGTTATCAACATCGGCAGGCCCAGCGCCTTGAGCGTCGCGGCCGCCCGCCACAGCGCATTGTTCGACAGCGACAGATTCGACAACGGATCGTCCGCCAGCGCGTCAGCTCCGCCCTGGACAACGAGCGCACCGGCATCGAACGCCGCGACGCGCGGCAGAACGACCTCGTCGAGCAGGAGCGCGAACTCGTCGTCGTTGAGCCCGGACGGTACCGGCAGGTTCACGCGCGTGGCGGCGACTTGCGCGTCGAAGGCGCCGGTGTGCGGCCAGCGGCCCTGTTCGTGGATCGAGGCAATCAGCACGCGCGGATCGTCGCCCAGCGCAGCTTCGACGCCATCGCAGTGATGCGCGTCGATATCGACATAGGCCACGCGCGCGACGCCGCGATCAAGCAGACGAAGGATCGCCAGAACCGGATCGTTGAGATAGCAGAAGCCGCTGGCCGCCGCGCGCTGCCCGTGATGCGTGCCGCCGGCCGGCGAATAGACGGTCCGCGCCTGCCCGCCCGCCAGCATCTCGGCCGCCAGCAGCGACGCGCCGCAGGCCGTGGCCGGGCGGCGGAAGATCTCGCCGAAGACCGGATTGCCGCCGCGGCCGATATTGAAGCGTTCGGAGGCGGCATCGTCGATCGCCTGCGCCGTTTCCGCGGCCTGAAGGGCGGCCACATATTCGGGCGCGTGGAAACGGGTCAGCTCGTCGGGCGTCGCGGTCGGGCTGTCGATATAGACCGCATCCGGCAGCCAGCCGAGCGCCCGGCACAAATCGATGCAGGTCGACACGCGCGGGATCGCCAGCGGGTGGTTCGAACCGTAGCGCGAACGCCGATAGATCTCCGAGCCGATGAAGCGGGGCCGATGCGGCATGGGAACGAGTTAGTGCCGCTTGCCTTCCCCGTCAACGTGGCGCTATAGGAAGGGTGTTCGCACGGGGTGCCGGCAATGTGCCGGCTGAGATCACACCCGAGAACCTGATCCGGTTCGTACCGGCGTAGGGATGCGCAATTGAAGCCCGTCACCGCCCTTTCCGTCTTCGACGTCGATATCCGTGCCGCCGGCGTTTCGTTCGACGGCGTCGCGCTATTCGACGGGCTCGACCTGCATCTGCCGGCCGGACGCACGCTATGCCTGCTCGGTCCCTCGGGCGTGGGCAAGAGCACGCTGCTGCGGCTGGTCGCGGGCCTTGCACCTGCGGCGGCCGGCACGCGAATTTCGGCGAGCGACGGCAAGCCGCTCGACGGGCGCATCGCCTGGATGGCGCAGCAGGATCTGCTCTGCCCCTGGCTCGATGCGACAGGCAACGTGCTGCTCGGCAGCCGGCTGCGCGGCACGCCGCCGGACAGGACGCGGGCGGAAGCCTTGCTCGACGCGGTCGGCCTTGCCGACAAGCGCACGGCCCTGCCGGCCACGCTTTCCGGCGGCCAGCGCCAGCGCGTGGCGCTGGCGCGCACGCTGATGGAAGACCGGCCGCTGGTTCTGATGGACGAACCCTTCGGGGCGCTCGACACGATCACGCGCTGGCGCCTGCAGGAACTCGCGGCCCGGCTGCTCGCCGGGCGCACCGTCGTGCTGGTCACGCACGATCCGCGCGAGGCGCTGCGGCTGGGCGACGAGATCCGCGTGATCTCCGGACAGCCTGCGCGGCTCGGGCCTTCGCTGCATCCGGCCGGGACCGCACCGCGCGCGCTCGACGATCGGGAGATGCTTGCCCTTGAAACCCGTCTGATCGGCGAGCTCGCGCGCGCCGATGGCGGTGCCGCATGATGCGCGTTGTCCGCCCGCTGCTGGTGCTCGCCGGCGTGTGCGCGGGCTGGGAGCTGCTCGTGCGCGCCACGGGCGTTCCCCACTACATCCTGCCGGGGCCCGTGCGCGTGGCGAACGCGTTGGTCGATCGCGGCGGCTTCATCTTCGAGAACGCGGCGATCACGCTTGTCGAGATGCTGCTCGGCCTTGCACTCGGCGTGACCTGCGGCGCGGTCTCGGCCCTGCTGCTGGCCCAGTCGCGCGCGGCACGGCGATGGTTCCTGCCGCTGGTGCTGGCCAGCCAGGCGATCCCGATCTTCGCGATCGCGCCGCTGCTCGTCCTCTGGTTCGGCTTCGGCATCGCGTCGAAGATCGCGGCAGCGGCCCTCATCATCTTTTTTCCCGTGACGTCGGCCTTCTACGACGGGCTGGTGCGCACCGAACGCGGCTGGCTCGACCTTGCCCATGTGATGGGCGCTTCGCCGTTCCAGATCCTCGTCAGGCTGCGCCTGCCCGCGGCCCTACCCGCACTCGCCACCGGCATCCGCGTCGCGGCGGCCGTCGCCCCCATCGGCGCGGTCGTCGGCGAATGGGTGGGCGCGTCTGCCGGGCTCGGCTTCGTGATGCTGCAGTCGAACGCGCAGATGCAGGTCGACCTGCTGTTCGCCGCCCTGATCGTGCTCGCGGGCTTCGCGATCGCCTTCTATGCCGTCATCGACGCGCTGCTGCGTCGGCTCGTGCCCTGGCAGCCCGTCACCGCCCAGACCGACTGATCGACCCGGAAGGAACACGCCATGACGATGACACGTCGAACCGCCCTCGCCGCCTCGCTCGCCGTCCTCGCCGCACCTGCGCTCGTCCGCACGGCCGCGGCACAGGGCCAGCCCTTCACGCTGCTGCTCGACTGGTTCGTCAACCCGAACCACGGTCCGATCATGGCCGCGCAGGAGCTCGGCTATTTCCGTGAAGCCGGGCTCGACATGAAGATCATCCCGCCGGCCGATCCGAACGATCCGCCGCGCCTTGTCGCGGCCGGCCGGGGCGACGTCGCCGTCAGCTATCCGCACCTGCAGATCCGCCAGGCCGTCGACGACATCCCGACGATGCGCATCGGCGCGCTGATCGATACGCCCCTCTCGACGATCACGGCGCTTGCCGACGGCCCGGTGAAGACGCTGGCCGACCTGCGCGGCCGCAAGATCGGCTATTCGATCTCGGGCGTGGAAAGCGCCCTGCTGAAGACGATGCTCGGTACGGTCGGCGTCGACATCAAGGACGTGGAACTGGTCAACGTCAATTTCTCGCTTTCGCCGGCATTGCTTGCGCGCCGCGTCGACGCTGTCATCGGCGCCTTCCGGAACTTCGAGCTCTTCCAGCTCGAGATCGAAGGCTCGAAGGGTCGCGCCTTCTTCCTCGAGGAGCACGGCGTGCCCACGCACGACGCGCTGACCTTCGCGGCGAACCGCGAACGCGCGCGCGCGGGCGATCCGCGCCTGCGCAAGTTCCTCGACGCGGTCGAACGCGGCGCCCTCTATTGCACCAACAACCCAGACGAGGCGTGGGGGCTGTTCATCAAGGGCCGCGGCCAACTCGACAACGAACTGAACCGGCGCGCCTGGAAGGCGAGCGTCCTGCGCTTCGCCCACACGCCGGCGGCCGTGGACAAGGCGCGCGAGCTTCGCTTCGCCCAGTTCCTGCATGCGAACGGGATCATCCCGCGCGTGCCGCCGGTCGATAGCTTCGTCGCCCAGCTCGTCTGAGGGATTATTGCGCGGCCTGGGTCGAGCCGTCGTTCGCGGCGGCCTCGATGCGGGCCTGTGCCTCGCGCGTCTCGAGCTGGCGGCGCCACATCTGGGCATAGACGCCGCCGGCCGCCAGCAGGTCGGCATGCGTGCCGCGCTCGACCACGCGGCCTTTCTCGAGCACGGCGATCTGGTCGGCATCCACGACGGTCGACAGGCGGTGCGCGATCGTCAGCGTCGTGACGCCGGCCGATATCTGGCGCAGCGATTCCTGGATCGCCTTCTCCGTGCGCGTGTCGAGGGCACTCGTCGCTTCGTCGAACACGAGCAGCTTGGGGCGCTTCAGGATCGTGCGCGCGATCGACACGCGCTGGCGCTCGCCACCTGAAAGCTTGAGCCCGCGCTCGCCCACCCGCGTCTTATATCCGTCTGGCAGCGAGAGCACGAATTCGTGGATGCGCGCGAGCCGTGCGGCTTCCTCGACTTCTTCCTTCGTCGCGGACGGGCGGCCATAGGCGATGTTGTAATAGATCGTGTCATTGAACAGCACCGTGTCCTGCGGAACGATGCCTATCGCGGCGCGGACCGACGCTTGTGTCACGTCGCGGATGTCCTGCCCGTCGATCGTTACGGCGCCGTCCGTCACGTCATAGAAGCGGAACAGCAGCCGCGAGATCGTGGACTTGCCGGCCCCGGAAGAACCGACGATGGCCAGCGTCTTGCCCGGCGGCACGTCGAGATCGACACCGTCGAGGATCGTGCGGCGCGGATCGTAGCCGAAGGTCACGTTCTCGAAACGCACATGCGCGCCGGTCACCTTCAGGTCCGGTGCGCCCGGATCGTCGACGACCTCCGCATTTGCATGCAGCAGCTTGAACATCGACTGCATGTCGATCAGCGCCTGCCGGATCTCGCGGTAGACCATGCCGAGGAAGTTGAGCGGCAGATAGAGCTGGATCAGGTAGGCATTGACCATGACGAAGCCGCCGACGGTCATGGCGCCCGCCGCGACGTCGAACGCGGCCAGCATCATCATGACGGTCAGGCCGATGGCGATGACGAACCCCTGCCCGACATTCAGGATCGAAAGCGACGTCTTGGACAGGACGGCCGCGCGCTCGTACGCGTCGAGCGACCTGTCGAAGCGTTTGGCCTCGTGCGCCTCATTGCCGAAATATTTGACCGTCTCGTAGTTGAGCAGGCTGTCGATCGCCTTGGTCGAGGCCTCGCCTTCGGCTTCCAGCATCGCGCGGCGGTAGCGCAGCCGCCATGCCGTGACGGCGAAGGTGTACGCGACATAGAGCACGATCGTGACGAACGTGACGGCGGCAAAGCGCCAGTCGTAGATGTACCAGAGCGTGCCGCAGACTAGCGTGATCTCGAGGATGGTCGGCACGACCTGGAAAAGCATGAAGTGCAGCAGGTTCTCGATGCCCGCCGTGCCTCGTTCGATGGCGCGGTTGAGGCCGCCGGTCTGCCGGTCGAGATGGAAGCGCAGTGAAAGCCTGTGCAGGTGCTGGAACGTCTCCAGCGCCACCTGATGCATGGCCTGATGCGCGACGCGCGCGAAAACGATCTCGCGCAGTTCGCTGAAGGCCTGCGAGCAGACGCGCGCCCCGCCATAGGCGAGCACGACGCCGATCGGCACGATCGCGACCGCCCCACCGACTCCCGAAAGCGCGTCGACCGCATAACGATAGAAGAGCGGCACCGAGATCGTTGCGAGCTTGGCGCCGACCAGCAGCACGAGCGCCGCGACGACGCGGATGCGGACTTCCGGGCGATCCTTCGGCCACAGATAGGGCAACAGGCGTGCGAGCGTGCGGACCTCCTGGTCGGCAACGCCCGGAACGTGAAGGGGATCGGCGGGACTCGCGCGGCGCATCTTGCGATCAATCTAGGTCCGTGGCCGCCGCGTTTCCAGTCTTCCGGCGCCTATTGTGCCGCCTGCCCCGACGCGTCGCCCACCCGCCCGGCAAGGTGGCGAAGCACGAGCGAGAGCAGCGCGTCCTTGCGGAACGGCTTTGAAATGAAATCGTCCATTCCGGCGGCAAGGGCCGCATCGCGGTCGGTATCGAAGGCGTTTGCTGTGACGGCGACGATGGGGACTCGCGCGGCATCGCCTTCCAACGCCCGGATCGCGGCGGTGGCCGCGTAACCGTCCATCTCGGGCATGTTCACGTCCATCAGGACGAGGTCGTAGGGAACCGTGCGCTGCGCCTCGACGGCCTCAAGCCCGTTCGCCACGGTGTCCACGCGAAGCCCGAGGGGCTCCAGCATCGCCGACACGATCAGGCGGTTGGTGTGGTTGTCCTCGGCGAGCAGCAGGCGCAAAGGCCGGTTGCGCGCACGTGCCAGCCGGTCGATCTCGACCGCCCAGTCGATGTTGCTGGGGCGCGCCTCGCTCTCGACTTCCGCGGGCGAAAGCTCGACGTCGAACACGAACACGCTGCCCTTGCCCGGCGTGCTCTCGACGCGCAGTTCCCCTCCCATGCGCGCGACGAGGCGATGCGAGATGGCGAGCCCCAGCCCCGTTCCGCCGAAGCGGCGCGCGATCGAGCCGTCGAGCTGCTCGAATTCGCGGAACAAGCGCGGCAGCCGGTCGGTCGGGATGCCGATGCCGGTGTCGCGCACCGAGATCCAGCCGCGGATGCGGCCGTTGACCTGCGCGCGCGCCGACGCTTCGACATGCACGCCGCCGTGCTCGGTGAACTTGATCGCGTTCGACAGCAGGTTGAGAAGAACCTGGCGCAGCCTTCCCGGATCGCCGCGCAGGCGCTGCGGCACGTCGCCGTCGATCTGCCAGCCAAGCGTCAGGTTCTTGGCCCGCGCACGCGCTGCGACGATCTCGATCGTCGAGCGCACGAGGGCGCGCATGTCGAAAACCAGTTCCTCGAATTCGAGCCGGCCGGCTTCCAGCTTCGAGAAGTCGAGCACGTCGTTGATGATCTGCAGCAGCGAGTCCGACGCGTCGCGGATCGCGTGCACGTAGAGCTTCTGCTGTCCGTCGAGGTTGGTGTCGAGCAGCAGGCTCGCCATGCCCATCACGCCGTTGATCGGGGTGCGCACCTCGTGGCTCATCGTCGCGAGGAAGCGCGACTTGGCGTCGCTCGCGGCTTCCGCCGATTCCTTGGCCTGCGTCAGCGCGCGGGTCGCCGCGATGTCGGCCGTCACGTCCTGGAGCAGGTGGATCTCGCCGCCCGAGGCGGTCGAGAATCCGATGACGCGGATCGTGCGCCCGTCGGCCATCGCCCGGTCGTGCGGAATGCCGCCGCGCAGCACGAACGAGAGCCGGTCGGCGACCCACGCCTCGCGTTCCTCGGGCGGGATGCCGAAGAGCGGCGAATGCGCGTGGAGATGCATGAGATCCACGGCGAGCATGCCCACCTCGATCTGCCCGCGCACGTGCGGATACATCTCCTCGTACTTGCTGTTCCACATCAGCACGCGCCGGCTCGCGTCGAACATGACGAAGGCGTCGCGCAGCGCCTCGATGCCGTCGCGCAGCGTGCGCTCGCTGTCCTCGGCGCGGATCTTCGCGATCGCCAGCGCCTGGCGCGCGTCCATCTCCTCGGTCATGTCGCGGCCCGACCCGCGATAGCCCACGAAGCGCCCGCCGTCGTCGAAGATCGGCTTGCCGCTGATCGACAGGAAGCGGCGGCGCCCGGAGATGTCGAACCGCTCGTAGCGGAAATCGCGGAAGGCCTCGCGACGCTCGAGCTGCGCGCGATGCGCGGTCCATCCGGCCTCGTCGACGCCCAGCACGCCGATCTCGTCGCGGCGCATGCCGTACTGCGATTCCGGCTGCACGCCCGAAAGCCGGTAGTTGGAGTCCGACAGGAAGGTGAAGCGCAGTTCGGCATCCTGCTCCCAGAACCAGTCGGCCGTCGTCTCGGCGAAGTCGCGGAAGCGGCGCTCGCGGTCAAGGATCGCGTTCTGCGCGGATTCGAGTTCGTCGAGCCGGCGACGCAGCAGCCAGGCCATCGCGAACACGGCCAGTGTCGCGAAAATCCCGACGCCGGCGATGGCGCTGTCGAGCGCATGGCGGTGCGCGGTCGCGTCCGCGATGGAATGTTCGACATAGATCGCGAGCGGCCACTCGCCGATCCGCTCCATCGCCAGCAGCCGGTTGACGCCGTCGCTCGGGCTCTTGCCCGTCTCGACCGCCCAGCCTTCGGCCTCGAAATGCGGCCAGCCGACATGGTCGCGCATCGCGTGCGGCTCCATGTCGATGCTGCCGTCCGAAGCGATGCGCACGCGCGAAACGCCGTCGCGTCCCACGAGGCCGATCGCGCCGTCGCTGCCGAGATCGACCGACTGCGCGATCCGCAGCAGCTTCGCCGGCCGCACCGACAGCAGGACGATGCCGGCGAACGTGCCGTCGGCCGCCGCGATGCGGCGCGACAGCGGGATCGAATGGTTCTTCGTCAGCGGGCTCAGCCGCGTCGCCCCAAGGTAAGGACTATTCACGGATGAATCGCGCTGCGCCACGAAGAAGTCGCGGTCGGCGAGCGACGCGCCCACGGTGTCGATCGTCGCCGCCACGATCCGGCCCGCGGCGTCCGTGATCGCGACGAAGTCGATGAGATCGGGCGCGGTCGCGGCGAGCCGCATGAGTGCCTCGGTATCGAGCCCGGGCCCGTTCGCGTGGAACGCGACGGCGAGCTTCGCGAAACGGTCGACCGATTCCAGCGTGCGCTCCACGCTTTCGCGCGACAGCCGGCACGTCTCGACGATGCTCGCCACCGCGGAATCGTCCGAATGCACGCGCTGGGCGTAGAGAGCGGCGGCCACGAGCGACCAGATGACGAGCGTCACCGCCACCGCCATCGCGAGCACGCGATCGATGCGCAGGCGCCGCGGATTGGGTCGGCGCGACACGATCATGTTTTCTGCTGGATCAAACGTTTCCCCGATATCGATTGAGGGTAGGCGCCCGCCCCCAGCCGGGCAAGATTCACCGGGCCTACGATGAGAGCCGGCTGGAAAAGGACAACAACAGGTTACGACAGGTTACCGTAACCTGTTTATCCCCTTGAAGTTAAACGCATGTAACCTGTCTCGAGGTTTCGGTTACGCAAGCCTTTCTGGCATACGCAAGAAACGCGGTGCAGCGTCTCCCCGCCTCGCTCCCTTTATCCTCCACGATGTCAAACAGCACAGGCTTTCGCCCTGCGCCGAATGATAGGGATTTTTGGCCTAAAGTAAAGGATTACAATCAGCGAACCGCCGCCGCGCACGCGAACAGGTCGGTGGTGCCTTCCGGTCCCGGCGCGATGACCGACGCCAGCGGATGGCAGGTGCCCGCCCAGCAGATCTCGTAGTCGGCGGCATAGCCGCGCCGGCTCAGCGAGACATGCGACAGCGGCGCGATTTTTGGAACGTAGTGGAACCAGCCGTCGCGCAACACCGCATCGGCCGGCGGCTCCATTCCCGCCCCGCCGCCCTGCACGCGCGCGGCGACGGGCCCGAGCGTCGTGCCGCGCACCTGCCAGTCCTCTTCCCAGCGCACCTTCTCGATCGAGTGGGTCCAGGCGAGCGTGAAATCGGCGGCCGGAATGCTGGCGCCGACGACCGCCGGAAAGATCCCGAGGCAGAGGGCGCCGAGCGCGCTCACGCCGGGCGGAGCGCCGCGCGGGTCCGCCGCCAGTTCCACGCGATGACCGCCGCCGCGACGGCGAAGCCGATCTCGTCGGTCAGCGGAACGGCCGCAACGAGCAGGAAGGCCCCCGCCGTCGCCGCGGCGCGCTCGCCCCAGCCCATCGGCCCGATCAGGTAGGCGCTGGATGCCCCGCCCCACAGGCCGATCGCCAGCAGCGCCTTGAAGGTGATGTAGACGACGGCAAGCGGACTGTCGGTCTGCAGCAGCAGCGCCGGGTCGTAGATGAACATGAACGGGATGACGAACCCGGCCAGCGCCACGCGCACTGCCAGGACGCCGATCTTCATCGCCGATTCCTTGGCGATCGACGACGCCGCGAAGGCCGCGAGCGCCACCGGCGGCGTCAGGTCGGCCATGATGCCGAAATAGAACACGAACATGTGCGACTGCAGCAGCGAAACGCCCATGCCGAGCAGTGCCGGCGCCACCATCGAGGACGTGATGATGTAGTTGGGAATCGTCGGGATGCCCATGCCGAGGATCAGGCACACGACCATCGTCAGGACCAGCGCGGCGATGCGGCTGTCGCCCGCGAGGCCGACCACGACGCGCGCGAACGTGCCGCCGAGACCCGTCAGCGTCAGCGTGCCGATGATGACGCCGACCAGCGCGCACGCGATGCCCACGGCGATGGCGTTGCGCGCACCGTCGGAAAGGCTGTCGAGCATGAGCCGGAACGTCTCGCGCGCGCCCTTCATCGCGGCCGTGACCGCCAGCAGGATCGCCACGCCGCCGACGATGTAGATCAGGTCCTCGTTGCGCAGGTAGAGCCCGCAGCCGAAACCGATCGCGATCCACACGAAGCCGCGGAACGGCCCGCGCCCCATCTTCGCGGTAATGCGCCCGCCGAGGATCAGGACCACCGTGAATCCGAGCCCCACGGTGCCCGCGTAGAGCGGCGTGAAGCCCGCGAACAGCAGATAGACGAGGATCGCCAGCGGCAGCAGCAGGTACCAGTCGCGCTTGATCGCCGCCATGGCACTCGGGCACTGGTCCTTCGGCAGGCCGACGAGCCGGCTGCGCTTGGCCTCCAGATGGACCATCCAGAAGGCCGAGATGAAATAGAGGAAGGCCGGGATCGTCGCCGCGAGCGCGATCTCGCCGTAGGGCATGTCGAGATTCTCGGCCATGATGAAGGCGACCGCCCCCATCACCGGCGGCATGATCTGCCCGCCCATGCTCGCCGTCGCCTCGACCGCGCCGGCGAAGGCCGCGCGGTAGCCGAAGCGCTTCATCAGCGGGATCGTGAACTGGCCCGTCGAGACGACGTTGGCCACGCCCGACCCGTTGATCGTGCCCATCAGCGCCGACGAGACGACCGCGACCTTGGCCGGACCGCCGGTGTAGTGGCCGACCGTCCCCATCGCGATGTCGTTGAACAGGCGGATCATGCCCGCCTTTTCCAGGAACGTGCCGAACAGGATGAACAGGAAGATGAAGGTCGCCGAGACCTGGATCGGCGTGCCGTAGATGCCTTCGACGCCGCGATAGAGCTGGTGCAGGATCAGGTCGAACCCGTAGCCGCGATGGCCGAGCGGATAGGGCAGCAGGTCGCCGAAAAAGAGATAGACGAGGAACGCGCCGCAGATCAGCGGCAGCGCCAGCCCCATCACGC
This sequence comes from Tagaea sp., assembly GCA_044224405.1. Lineage (GTDB taxonomy): Bacteria > Pseudomonadota > Alphaproteobacteria > CACIAM-22H2 > CACIAM-22H2 > Tagaea. The sequence continues at coordinate 261,174 of JBGAKN010000003.1, forward strand.
GGCGCGAGGCCTCGAAGACCAGCGCGATGATCAGCGTGCCGACCGCCATGTCGGTCAGGTTCGGATCGGGGCGCGTCATCAGGTCGACATAGAAGACCCAATGATAGAAGCCGAGCGCGAACGCGCCGATCGCCAGCCCCCAGTCGTGGAGCGGGACGCCTTTTTCGGGGCCGCCGCGGCGCGCGCGGAACAGCATGAAGACCATGAACAGCAGGAACCCGACATGCACCGAGCGCACGATGATGCTCGACAGCGGGCTGTACGCCGACGTGTAGATCTGGAAGAGCGAGAAGACGACGCCCGCCCAGTAGGTGACCTTCCCGGCGAAGCCGTCCAGGACGGGAACGTGGTCGGGCAGCGACTCCTGGACCTTGCGCAGTTCGGCCTCGGAAAGGGCCGGCGCTTCGCCGAGCGGGTTCTTGGCATTCATGGAATGGAATTCCCTGCTTCTGGCGAAACGCCGGTCCCGGTCCGGATCCGGCTTACTTCAGGAGACCGCGTTCGCGGTAGAAACGCTCCGCACCCGGATGCAGCGGCACCGGCGGGTTCTGGAACGCGGTCTTGACGTCGATCGCCTTCGCCGCGGCGGCGCTGGCGACCATGCGGTCGAGATTGTCAAACATCGCCTTGGTCATCGTGTAGACCATGTCGGCCGACACGCGGTCCGACGTGACGAGGAAGTTCTTGATCTGGATCGTCTCGACCGCCGCGTCCTGGCCCTTGTAGGTGTTGGCGGGCATCGTCGCCGGCTGGTACGCCGCATCGTTGATCTTGGCGATGATTTCGGCCGGGATCGCGACGATGACGATGTCGGTCGTCGTGGCGACGTCGCGGATCGCGGCGACGCCGAGGCCGGCCGAGATCAGCGTGGCGTCGAGCTGGCGGTTCTTGATCAGATCGACCGACTGGCCGAAGGGCAGGAACTGCACCTGCGCGAAGCCGCTGCCGAGATTCTGCGGCCCGGCATAGCCCAGACCCGCGGCGGTGAAGATCGCGCGCGCGTTGACTTCCGTGCCCGAGCGGGGGGCGCCGACCGAGACGCGCTTGCCCTTGAGGTCGGCCAGCGTCTTGATGCCGGACTCCTTCGAGGCGACGATCTGGATGTAGTTGGAATAGAGCCCGCCGATCGTGCGAAGGCGGTCGAGCTTCTGCGGGAAGCCGATTTCCGCGTTGCCGCGCCAGGCGTCGGACAGCGCGTCGCCGAGCGTGAAGGCGACTTCGGCGCGGCCGGCCTGGATGAGGTTGAGGTTCTCGACCGAAGCGGCGGTCGACTGGTGCTGCACGCGCGACTGTGGCAGCGCGCCGGCATAGATCGCTTCAAGCGCCTGGCCGAGCGGGTAGTAGACCCCGGTCGTGCCGCCCGACACGATATTGACGAACTGCGCGTTCGCCGCGCTCGATGCGGCAAGCGCGATGCCGAAGAAGGCGGTCGCCAGCGCGGATTTCAGCTTCGATGCCATCTGTTTCCTCCATAACGGTGTATCTTGTGATTTAACGTCATTAGACGCATCTTCCGGACCGGGTCAAGGCTCGGTGCCTGCACCCACCTGAATCGAATGGAAAATGACGTCAAATTTGCTTAACCCGTGGGCAACCGGCCCGGATCACCAAGCGAGCATGCGATGAATCTCAGCGGCGAATATCGTCTTCCCCTGTCCCGCCAGACCGTCTGGAACGGCCTGAACGACCCCGAAATCCTCAAGCAGTGCATCCCGGGCTGCGACGAACTGGTCAAGGCGTCGGATACCGAGATGTCGGCCAAGGTCGGCCTGAAGATCGGGCCGATGACGGCCAAGTTCACCGGCAAGGTGACCCTTTCCGACCTCGATCCCCCGAACGGTTACAAGATCGCCGGCGAAGGCCAGGGCGGCGTCGCCGGTTTCGGCAAGGGCTCGGCGGTCGTCACGCTCGAGGACGACGGCGCGGGCGGCACGATCCTGCGTTACACGGCCGACAGCCAGGTCGGCGGCAAGATGGCCCAGCTTGGCTCGCGCCTGATCGACGCGACCGCCAAGAAGCTCGCCGACGAGTTCTTCGGCAAGTTCGCCGAAATCGTCGCCGCCCCCGCCGCGGCTCCGTCCGGCGAGGCGGCACCTTCCGCACCTGCGAACGCGCCAGTTGCGTCGGCCGATGCGGGCGGACTGCCGCAGTCGGTGTGGATCACCGCACTGGTCGTGGCGATCGGCGTGGTGCTGTGGATGGTGCTCCGTAACTGATTCGCAACACCGGTTTGGCTTGACGCCGGACAGGTGCGCGCCTGAAACTCCACAACAATTAATATGGATGCTTCGCCTCAGCGAGCATCCCCGATATTCCGACGAGGGGGAAAGACGATGCCCAAGGTTTCCATGACCGTGAACGGCAAGAACGTGTCGGCCGAAGTCGAGAGCCGCACGCTGCTAGTCCAGATGCTGCGCGACAAGCTGGGCATGACCGGCACGCATGTGGGCTGCGACACCAGCCAGTGTGGTGCTTGCGTCGTCCATGTCGACGGCAAGTCGGTCAAGAGCTGCACGATGCTCGCGGTCCAGGCCGAAGGCCTCAAGATCACGACGATCGAGGGCCTTGCCACCGGCAACGACCTGCATCCCATGCAGGCCGCGTTCAAGGAGCATCATGGCCTGCAGTGCGGCTTCTGCACGCCCGGCATGGTGATGAGCGCCATCGAACTCGCCAAGCACAACTCGAACCCCAGCGAGCACGACGTTCGCGAATGGCTCGAAGGCAACATCTGCCGCTGCACGGGCTATCACAACATCGTGAAGTCGGTTCAGGCAGGCGCCAAGGCGATGGCTGCCGCGAAGTAAGCACAATCGCGAAAACGCGAAACGCTTCCAGGGAGGACCCACGATGTCTGTCGACGGGATCGGCGCCGCAGTCCGGCGCAAGGAAGACTTCCGGTTTCTGACGGGACGCGGCAACTACACCGACGACATCGACCGCCCGAACCAGACGCACGTCTACATCCTGCGTTCGCAGGTGGCGCACGCGACGCTGGGCAAGATCGACGCGTCGAAGGCGCTGAAGGCGCCGGGCGTCGTCGCGGTGTTCACCGGGGCGGATTTCGCGGCCGACAATATCGGCGGGCTTCCCTGCGGCTGGGGCATCAAGAACAAGGACGGCTCGGCCATGCACGAGCCGGGGCACCCGGTGCTCGCGCAGGGCAAGGTGCGCCATGTGGGCGACCCCATCGTCGCCATCGTCGCCGAGACGCTGGCGCAGGCCAAGGACGCGGCCGAACTCGTCAAGGTCGAGCTCAAGGAACTGCCCGCGATCGCGCAGGTGCGCGACGCGCTGAAGCCGGGTGCCCCCATCGTCCATGACGGCGGGCCCAGCGGCAACATCTGCTTCGACTGGCACATCGGCGATGCCGATGCCGTGGCCGCCGCCTTCAAGAAGGCGCACAAGGTCGCCAAGATCGATCTCGTCAACAACCGCCTCGTCGCCAACGCGATGGAGCCGCGCGCGGCCATCGGCGAGTTCGACCGCGCGACGGGCGACTACACGCTCTACACCACCAGCCAGAACCCGCACGTGATCCGCCTGCTGATGGGCGCGTTCGTGCTGCACATTCCCGAAAGCAAGCTGCGCGTGTTCGCGCCCGACGTTGGCGGCGGCTTCGGCTCGAAGATCTATCACTATGCCGAAGAAGCGCTGGTCACCTGGGCGTCGGCCAAGGTCGGCCGGCCGGTGAAGTGGACGGCCGAGCGCTCGGAATCCTTCCTCTCCGACGCGCACGGCCGCGACCATGTGAGCCACGCCGAACTCGCCCTCGACAAGGACGGCAGGTTCCTCGCGCTCAAGGTCTCGACGCTGTCCAACATGGGCGCGTATCTGTCGACCTTCGCGCCCGCGATCCCGACCTATCTCTACGCGACGCTGCTCGCGGGCGTGTACACGACGCCGGCGATCTATGCGGAAGTGAAGGCGATCTTCACCAACACCGTGCCAGTCGACGCCTATCGCGGCGCGGGCCGCCCGGAGGCCGCGTTCCTGCTGGAGCGCATCGTCGATATCGCGGCGGCCGAGATGGGCATGGACCGCGTCGAGATCCGCAAGCGCAACTTCATCCCGACCAACGCGTTCCCCTACCAGACGCCGGTCGCGTTGCAGTACGACAGCGGCGACTATTTCGCGACGCTCGACGGGGCCCTGAAGCTCTCGGACTACAAGGGCTTCGAGGCGCGGCGCGCGGAAGCCAAGAAGCGCGGCAAGCTGCGCGGCATCGGCATCTCGACCTATGTCGAGGCGTGCGGCATCGCGCCGTCGAACATCGCGGGTGCGCTGGGTGCGCGCGCGGGCCTGTTCGAATGCGCGAACGTGCGCGTCCACCCGACCGGATCGGTCACGCTGTTCACCGGCTGCCACAGCCACGGACAGGGCCACGAGACGACCTACGCGCAGCTCATCGCGGAGCGCCTGGGCATCGGCCTCGACCAGATCGAGGTCTCGCACGGCGACACGAACAAGATCCCCTTCGGCATGGGCACCTATGGCTCACGCTCGCTCGCGGTCGGCGGCACCGCCGTCGTCAAGGCGCTCGACAAGATCGTCGCCAAGGCCAAGAAGATCGCCGCCCACCTGATGGAAGCCGCCGAGGCCGACATCGAGTTCAAGGACGGCAAGTTCACGGTCGCCGGCACCGACAAGTCGAAGGCGTTCGGCGAGATCGCGCTGACGGCCTACGTGCCCCACAACTTCCCGCTTGAAACGCTGGAGCCCGGCCTCGACGAGACCGCGTTCTACGACCCGAAGAACTTCACGTTCCCGGGCGGGGCGCATATCTGCGAGGTCGAGATCGACCCCGACACGGGCGTCACCAAGGTGATCGGCTTCGCCGCCGTCGACGACGTGGGCCGCGTCATCAACCCGATGATCGTCGAGGGCCAGGTGCATGGCGGCGTCGCGCAGGGCATCGGGCAGGCGCTGCTCGAGAACTGCAACTACGACGATGCCGGCCAGCTGCGCTCGGGCTCGATGATGGACTACACGATGCCGCGCGCCGACGACCTGCCCTCGTTCAAGGTCGCCACCGCCGTCACGCTGTGCACGCATAATCCTCTTGGAGTCAAAGGCGTCGGCGAAGTCGGCGCCATCGGCTCGCCGCCCGCGGTGATCAACGCCGTGGTCGACGCGCTCAAGGACTATGGCGTGCGCCACATCGACATGCCCGCCACGCCCCAGAAGATCTGGGCGATTTGCAATTCCGGCCGCCGCGCGGCCGCCGAGTAATTTTCGAGGACGGAGAAGCACCATGTACGATTTCGCCTATCACAAGCCCGGTTCGGTCGCCGACGCGGTCAAGCTGCTCGGCGCCGACGGTGACGCCAAGGCGATGGCCGGCGGCCAGACGCTGATCCCCACGCTGAAGCAGCGCCTCGCGCGGCCCAGCGCCGTCGTCGATCTCTCCGCGATCCGCGACCTCTCGGGCATCACGGTTTCGGGCGGCAAGATCACCATCGGCGCGATGACGAAGCACGTGGACGTCGCGAGCTCGGCCGAGATCAAGAAGGCCCTGCCCGCCCTCGCCGCACTCGCCGACGGCATCGGCGATCCGCAGGTGCGCAACCGCGGCACCATCGGCGGCTCGATCGCCAACAACGATCCGGCGGCCGACTATCCGGCCGCGTGCCTCGCCCTTGGCGCCACCATCAAGACCAATTCGCGCGAGATCGCGGCCGACGATTTCTTCAAGGGCATGTTCGAGACCGCGCTGAAGGCGGGCGAGCTCATCGTGTCGGTCAGCTTCCCGGTCGCCGAGAAGGCGGCCTACATGAAGTTTGGCCAGCCCGCCTCGCGCTACGCGCTCGTCGGCGTGTTCGTCGCCAAGGGCCCGGCCGGTGCCCGCGTCGCGGTCACGGGTGCGGCCGCGTCGGTGTTCCGCTGGAAGGAAGCGGAAGCGGCACTGGCGAAGTCCTGGGGTGCGGCGTCGGTCGAAGGGCTGAAGGTCGCCCCTGGTGGCCTCAACAGCGACATCCACGCGGGCGCCGAATATCGCGCCCACCTGATCGGCGTGATGACCAAGCGGGCGCTCGCCGCCGCCGGCTGATCGACCCCTTCGGAATTCTCATATCGGCAATGCGACGCGCCCCAACCGGGGCGCGTCGTTCTTTGCGCGTGCGGTGCGGACGTGCCATCCTGTTCCACCCGTTCACGGCCCGAGCCAAGTGACCCCGAAATGACTTCGAAGACCGCCCTGCCGGCCAGCGTCGATGCCACGCTCGCCCTGCTCGCCGACCATCGCTATATCGCCGACCGCAGCCTTGCGACCGCGCTCTACCTGTCGCTGAAGCTCGGCCGGCCGCTCTTCCTCGAAGGCGAGCCCGGCACCGGCAAGACCGAGATCGCGCGCGTGCTCGCCGCCGCCCTCGGCCGGCGGCTGATCCGCCTCCAGTGCTACGAGGGGCTCGACGCCTCGACGGCCGTGTACGAATGGAACTATCCGCGCCAGATGATGGAGATCCGTCTTGCCGAGGCGGCCGGTGCGAGCCGCCAGACGCTCGACGAGGCGATCTTCTCCGAGCGCTTCCTGATCCGCCGCCCGCTGCTCGAGGCGCTGTCGCCCGATCCCGCCGGCCCGCCGGTGCTGCTGATCGACGAACTCGACCGCGCGGACGAACCGTTCGAGGCGTATCTGCTGGAGGTGCTCGGCGACTGGCAGGTGACGATCCCGGAACTCGGCACGATCAAGGCGCCCGCCCCGCCCATCGCCATCGTCACGTCGAACCGCACGCGCGAGGTGCACGACGCGCTGAAGCGCCGCTGCTTCTATGCGTGGGTCGATTTCCCGAACGCCGAGCGCGAGCTTTCCATCGTGCGCGCCAAGTGCCCGGGCGTGGGCGAAGCGCTTTCGGGGCAGGTCGTCGCGTTCGTGCAGAAGCTGCGCGGCGAAGACCTGTTCAAGCTGCCGGGCGTGGCCGAGACGCTCGACTGGACGAACGCGCTGGTGGCGCTCGACCGCATCGCGCTCGATCCCGCCACCATCGACGACACGCTGGGCGCGTTGCTGAAATACCAGGACGACATCGCGAAGATCCGCGGCACCACCGCCCTCAAGCTCCTCAAGGAAGTGGAGGCCGGCGCCAGCGCATGAGCGAGGCCGGAACCCTGCTCGAGAACGTCGTGCGCTTCACGCGCCTGCTGCGCGCCGCGGGCCTGCCGGTGGGACCGGGGCGCGGGATCGAGGCGGCGCGCGCGGTCGAGGCGACGGGGCTTTCCCGCAAGGCCGACCTCTACTGGGCGCTGCACGCCACGCTGGTGAACCGGCGCGAGCAGCACGAGATCTTCGACCAGGCGTTCCGCCTGTTCTGGCGCGACCCCAAGCTGCTCGAGCGCGCGATGGGCATGCTGCTGCCCAGCGCCGTCGACCCCGACGCGGACGAGCCCAAGGACCCCACGCTCCGGCGCGTGGCCGAAGCGTTCCACCGCCCGCCGCCTGTTGCGGCCGACGGCGCGCCCGAGGAGCGCACCGATCTCGACGCCGCGATGACGTGGTCGGACAGCGAATTGCTGCAGAAGAAGGATTTCGAGCAGATGAGCTCGGAGGAAATGGCGGCCGCCACGCGCGCCCTGCAGCGCTTCGCCGCCCCGTTCCCCGAGCGCGAGACGCGCCGCTTCCGCGCCAGCGCCACGGGGCATCGCCTCGATCCGCGCGCCACCCTGCGCTCGATGATGCGCACCGGCGGCGATCTCGTGCATCTGCGCTTCAAGGCGCGGCGCACCGAGCACCCGCCGCTGGTCGTGCTGCTCGACATCTCGGGTTCGATGGAGCGCTATGCGCGCATCTTCCTGCATTTCGTCCACCTGCTGGTCAACGACCGCGAGCGCGTGCACGTCTTTCTCTTCGGCACGCGCCTGACGAACGTGACGCGGGCATTGCGTCGCAAGGACATCGACCTGGCGCTCGCCAAGGTGAGCGAGATGGTCGACGACTGGTCGGGCGGCACGCGCATCGGCGCCTGCCTGCACGAGTTCAACCTGCGCTGGAGCCGGCGCGTGCTGGCGCGCAGCCCGACCGTGCTGTTCGTGACCGACGGGCTCGACCGCGAAGCGGGCAGCGGCCTGTCGCGCGAGGCCGAGCGGCTGGCGAAGTCGGCCGGGCGGCTGGTGTGGCTCAACCCGCTCTTGCGCTATGACGGGTTTGCGCCCAAATCTCTGGGAGTCCGGGCGATCCTGCCGCATGTCGACGAGTTCCGGCCGGTGCACAATCTCGTCAGCCTCGCCAGCCTCGTCGAGGCACTTGCCGCCCCGCCGCGCCCCCGGCGCACGGGCCGCTATGAATGGAAAGGAATGGCCGCATGAGCGACGATGTCCTCGACCAGGCCGCCGACTGGCGCCGGCAAGGCCGCAAGGTCGCGATCGCGACCGTGGTGACGACATGGGGTTCCTCCCCGCGCCCCGTCGGCTCGCAGCTTGCGGTCGATGCCGACGGCAAGTTCGTCGGCTCGGTTTCCGGCGGCTGCATCGAGGGCGCCGTCATCAAGGAAGCGTTCGACGCGATCGAGACGGGCCGCCCGCGCCTGCTCGATTTCGGCATCACGAACGAGCAGGCCTGGGACGTGGGCCTCGCTTGCGGTGGCAAGGTGCAGGTCTATGTCGAGCGGCTGGACTGAGCGATGAAGCCCGAAATCCTCGAATCCCTGCAGAAGGCGCGCGCCGCCAAGCGGCCGGTGGCGCTGGCCACGAACCTCAAGTCCGGCGCGCAGAAGCTGATCTTCGAGACGGAGGCCGAAGGGCCGCTGTGCCTCGACATCGACATGCTGGCGGGTGCCGCCGACATGCTGAAGCGCGACGAGAGCGGCACGCTCGCGACCGGTGCCGGCCCCGTCTTCATCCAGGTGTTCAACCCGCCGCCGCGCCTGATCGTGGTGGGCGCCGTCCACATCGCCGAGCCGCTGGCCCGCATCTCCGCCATCGCGGGCTACGGCACGACGCTGGTCGATCCGCGCCGTGCCTTCGCTGGCTCGCAGAAATTCGACGGCTATGCCGTCACGACCGACTGGCCGGACGAAGCGCTTGCGGCCCTGAAGCCCGACACGCGCACCGCCATCGTCACGCTGTCGCACGATCCCAAGATCGACGATCCCGCACTCGAGGCCGCGCTCAACTCGCCCGCGTTCTATATCGGCGCGCTCGGTTCTCGGAAAACGCATGCGGCGCGTCTCGAGCGCCTCAAGGAGCGCGGCTTCACGGACGCGCAGCTAGCCCGCATCCGCGGCCCCGTGGGGCTTGCCATCGGCGCGCTGTCGCCGGCCGAGATCGCCGTCTCGATCGTCGCCGAGATCACGAAGATCCGCCGCGGGGAATGAAGCGATGCGCTTCGGCCCCACCCGCATCGACGAAGCCGAAGGCACAATCCTCGCGCACGGGCTGAAGCTGCCGGGCCTCGCCTTCCGCAAGGGCCGCGTGCTGTCGGCCGAAGACGTCGCGGTGCTGCGCAATGCGGGCATCGGCGAAGTCGTCGCGGCGCGCCTCGAAACCGACGACGTCCCCGAGAACGAAGCGGCGCAGGCGCTGGCGCGCGCCCTTGCCGGCGACGGCGTGGAAGTGGCGGCCCCCTTCACCGGCCGCTGCAATCTTTTCGCGCGCGCGCCCGGCCTTGCGCGCATCGACGCCAAGCTGATTGGCGCGCTCAACGCCATCGACGAGGCGATCACGGTCGCCACGCTCGACGACTACGCGCATGCGCCCGCGCGCGGCATGCTCGCGACGATCAAGATCATCCCCTTCGCCGCTCCGCGCGCGGCCTTGCGCAAATGCCTGGCGCTCGCGGCCGAAGCGAAAGCCGTGCGGCTCGCGCCCTTCGCTGCCAAGCGCGCGGCGCTGCTGCAGACGGTCCTGCCGGGCCTGAAACCCTCGATCCTCGATAACACCGAGGCCGCGACACGCACCCGCATGGCCTCAATAGGCGGCGAGCTTGCCGCCACCCAGCGCTGCGACCATGCGGTGGGCGCGGTCGCCTCGCGCTTACGCGAATTCGCGGCGCAGGGTTACGACCCGATCCTGCTGCTGGGCGCTTCGGCCGTGGTCGACCGGCGCGACGTGCTGCCGGCAGCGATCGAGGTCGCGGGCGGCCATATCGACCGCTTCGGCATGCCCGTCGATCCGGGCAACCTGCTGCTGCTCGGCACCATCGGCACGCAGCGCGTGATCGGCCTGCCGGGATGTGCACGTTCGCCCAAGCTCAACGGCTTCGACTGGGTATTGCAGCGCCATGCCGCCGACCTGCCGGTCGATGACGGTGCCATTGCCGGTCTCGGCGTGGGCGGACTGCTGGCCGAAATCCCCCGCCCGACCCCCCGCGCAGGAACGGCCGTACCCACGGCGCCGCGCGTCTGCGCGATCGTGCTTGCGGCGGGCAAATCCTCGCGCATGGCGCCGGCCAACAAGCTCTTCGTCGAGATCGACGGGTTGAGCCTGCTCGACCGCGCGGTCGAAGCGGCGACCGGCTCGACCTGCGTGGACACGGTCGTCGTCATCGGCAACGAGGCGGCGCGCGCGCGCGCCGGGCTCGCCGGGCGCAAGGTGCGCATCGTCGAGAACAAGGATTTCGCCCAAGGCCTCGCGACGTCGCTGCGCGCCGGCATCGCCGCCGTGCCGGCCGACTGCGACGCGGCCGTCGTGCTGCTGGGCGACATGCCGCAGGTGACGGCGCAGCACGTGAACCGGCTTCTCGCGGCCTACGCGCCCGGCGAAGGCCGCTCGATCTGCGTGGCGACGCGCGTGGGCAAGCGCGGAAACCCCGTCCTGTGGTCGCGCAGCTATTTCGACGAGATGCTGGCGCTTGACGGCGATCAGGGCGCGCGCGCCCTGATCCGCCGCCACGAAGATGCGGTGTGCGAAGTGGAGATGGACGACGACGGCGTGCTCCTCGATCTCGACACGCCCGAGGCGCTGGCGGCGTTCGTCGCCGGCAAGGGGAAGCGGGCTTGAACGCGATCCGGGCCGAATTCCCGATCCTGCGCGACGGGCTTGCCTATCTCGACAGTGCGGCAAGCGCGCAGATGCCGCGCGTCGTGCTCGATGCCGTGCGCGATTTCGAGACGAATTCGCGCGCCAACGTGAAGCGCGGCGTGCACCGGCTGGCCGAGGCCGCGACCGAAGCCTTCGCGCAGGCCCGCGCCCGCGTGGCGGCGTATCTTTCGGTGCCCGCGGACGAGATCGTGTTCACGAGCGGCTGCACGGCCGCGATCAATCTCGTGGCGCATTCCTTCGGCGCGCTGCTGAAGCCGGGCGACGAGATCGTTCTCAGCGCGCTCGAACATCATTCCAATCTCGTGCCCTGGCAGATGCTGGCGGCGCGCGGCGGAATCGTGCTGCGTTTTCTCCCGGTGACCGCGGAGGGCCGCATCGATGCCGCCGCCCTGCCCGGCCTGCTGGGTCCGCGCACGAAGCTGGTGGCACTGGCACACGTGTCGAACGTCACGGGCGCCATCCTCGACGTCCCGGCCGTGGTCGCGGCGGCCAAGCGGGTGGGTGCGCGCGTGCTGTTCGACGGCGCGCAGCGTGTGCCGCACGGGCCGGTCGATATCCCGGCGCTTGGCGTCGATTTCTATGCCTTCAGCGGCCACAAGCTGTTCGCGCCCCACGGCGTGGGTGCGCTGTGGGCGCGGGCGGCCCTGCTCGACGCGATGCCGCCGTTCCTGGGCGGCGGCGAGATGATTGCCGAGGTGCAGCTCGAGCGCAGCACGTGGGCAAAGGCACCCGCGAAGTTCGAGGCCGGCACGCCGCCCATCGGCGCCGCCATCGGCCTCGGGGCCGCGTGCGACTGGCTGGCGAAATTGCCGTGGGCCGCGATCGCGGCGGAAGAGGCGCGGCTCACGCAACGCCTGCTCGACGGGCTGGCCGCAACGCCCGGCGTGCGCGTGCTGGGGCCGGCGGGTTTGCAGGCGCGTGCACCTGTCGTGTCGTTCGATCTTGCCGGTGCGCATCCGCACGACGTCTGCCAGATCATGGACTCCCACGGCGTGGCATTGCGCGGCGGGCATCATTGCGCGCAGCCGCTGCACCGCCAGTTCGATCTTGCCGGCACGTCGCGCGCCTCGCTCGCCCTCTATAGCGACGATTCCGACGTCGACCGCTTCTTCGCCGGGCTTGCCGAAGCAAGGCGCGTGCTGCTGTGAGCGACGCGCTCTACCACGATGCGATCCTCGCGCGCGCCAAGGATACGGCACGCGAAGGGCGGCTTGCCTCGCCCGACCGCACCGCGACGCGCGACAATCCGCTGTGCGGCGACCGGGTGACGTTCGATTTCGCGCTCGACGGCGCGCGCATCGCATCCGTGCGCCATCTGGTGCGCGGCTGCACGCTGTGCCGGGCATCGGCGGCCCTGCTCGCGAGCGAACTGGAAGGCCGAGAAGCCGCCGAAATCGATGCCGCCGCCGCCCGGCTCGACGCGGCGCTGGCCGGGACGGGCGGCTCCGACTGGCAGGTCTTCGCCCCGGTCGGCCGCCACAAGAGCCGCCACGATTGCGTGCGCCTGCCGCTGGCCGCTGCGAAGGCCGCCTTCGAGGCTTGATTTGCCCGACTGACCCCGTTACATACTGCGCGCCTTCCGGTCACCGACCGGCCGACGTTCCCTTCGTCTAGAGGCCTAGGACACCACCCTTTCACGGTGGATACAGGGGTTCGAATCCCCTAGGGAACGCCATTTTTACAATATGTTAATCGCTAAATATAAACCTCTGACTGAGGTTGATTTCGGCATACCTACGCATGCCATCGGCGCTCCTGCGAATCGCCGCAGGGCCGGGCTAGACTTCCCCGCGATGCCGGCTGAATTCATCGTCCTCGAACCGGGCATGCGCCCCTATGAAGATCGCGAGCCCCGGCTCTCGGCGATCTTCGACTATTGGACGTCCAAATGCCGCGACGGCCGCGTGCCGGTCCGGCGCGACATCGACATGGTCGAGATCCCGCCCAAGGTCCTGCCGCTGCTGATGCTGTTCGACGTCCTGCCTGCAAAGGCAGGATACCGCTTCCGCTACCGGCTCATCGGGACGACCGTCGCCCAGTATATCGGGCACGACCACACGGGCCGCTGCATCGACGAAGTGATCCCGGCCGACCGCGCGGCAGCGATCCTGCCGAGCCTCGTGGCGGCGATCGACACAGGCCTTCCCAACACGCTTGAAGCGCCCTTCGCCTTCCCGAACCGCGATTTCAACTTCGTCCGGCGGCTCGTCCTGCCGCTGTCGGCGGACGGCACGGCCGTGGACATGTTGATGACCTGTTTCGTTTTCAAATCGCTTTCGGGAAAAACATGACGCGACCGGCGAACATCCTCTTCATCCATCAGAATTTCCCCGGCCAATACCTGCATCTGGCACCGGCGCTGGCTGCGCGCGGACACAAGGTGTGGTCGCTGTCGATCCGGCGAAACGCGCCGTTGCCGGGCGTGACGAGCGCGCTCTACGCGCCAGTGCGCGGCACGACGCGCGAGGCGCATCCCTGGGCGCAGGATTTCGAGACGAAGATCGTGCGCGGCGAGGCGTGCGCGCGCGCCATCGAGACGCTCGGGGCCAAGGGCTTCGTGCCGGACATCGTCTGCGCCAATCCGGGCTGGGGCGAATCCCTGTTCGTCAAGGACGTGCTGCCCGCAGCGCACCTGCATCTCTATCTCGAATATCTCTATCCCACGCGCGGCGGCGACGTCGGCTTCGATCCCGAATTCTCGCCCGACAACGCGGCCACGCGCGCCCATGCGCGCGCCAAGCGTGCGGCGCAGCTGCTCGCGATCGACGCGATGGACAGCGCGGTCGCGCCGACGAACTGGCAGCGCGACACGTTCCCCGAAACGATGCGCGAGCGCATCGACCTCTGCTTCGACGGCGTGGATACCGGGGTCGTCCGCCCCGATCCGGCCGCCGTGCTCGAGCATGGCGGGCGGACATTCCGGGCGGGCCAGCCGATCGTCACGTTCGTCAGCCGCAATCTCGAGCCCTATCGCGGTTTCCACACATTCATGCGTTCGCTGCCCAGGCTTCTCGCGGCCGTGCCGGACGCGCAGGTGCTGATTGTCGGTGGCGACGGCGTCAGCTACGGAAAGGCGCCTGCGGACGGCGTTTCCTTCCGCAAGCGCTTCGTCGACGAACTCGCCGGCCGCATCGACCTGTCGCGGGTCCATTTTCTCGGCACCGTCCCGTACCCGACCTTCGTGCGTGTGCTGCAGGTATCGGCCGCGCACGCCTACCTCACCTATCCGTTCGTCCTGTCCTGGTCGATGGTCGAGGCGATGGCGGCGGGATGCCTGCTCGTCGGCTCGTCGACCGGGCCGGTCAAGGAACTGGTCGAAGACGGCGTCAACGGCCGGCTGGTCGATTTCTTCGATCCCGACGCGCTCGCCGACACGCTGGCAAGCGCGCTGCGCGATCCGGCGGCGCACGCCGCCATGCGCGCGGCCGCGCGGCGCACGGCCGTCGAGCGTTACGACCTTGCCGCGTGCCTTGCCCGGCAGGTCGAACTCGTCGAATCCCGGATCGGGTGATTCAGCCCCAGACCGGCGGCGGGGGAATGCTCGCAACGAGGCTCGACAGCCCGTCGGCATAGCGCCGGCGCAGCTCGTTCCAGTACGGGTCGTCCTTCTCCAGCGTGGCGAAGTTTCTGGCGGAGAAGCTGTCGGCTTCGTAGCGCAGCAGGTCGATGGGCGCATCGACCGAAAGATTGCTTCGCATCGTCGCGTCGAACGAGAGCAGCGAGAGTTTGGCGGCCTCGCCCAGCGTGCTCGCCCCGGTCAGCGCACGGTCGAGGATCGGCTTGCCGTACTTGGTCTCGCCGAGCTGCAGGAAGCGCGAGCGGTCGGACGCCTCGACGAAGTTGCCGGCCGAGTAGATATGGAACAGCCGCGGCGGCTCGCCGAAGATCTGCCCACCGACGAGGAAGTTGCCGTTGGGGTCGCCGAAGGGCTGCACGAAGCTGCCGTCGCGCGCGAGAACCTCGCGAAGCTTCGTGCCCACCATCATCGCCACGTCGAACATCGTGTTGGCGGCGTGGATGTCCTGGCCGAACATGCCGGTCCCCGCGGTCTCGCGGAGCGCGCTGACGACGGCCTGCGTGGTGGCAAGGTTGCCCGCCGACAGGATCGCGATCACGCGCCGCCCCGGCACCTCGAAGATCGCCAGCTTCTTGACCAGCGCCACCTGGTCGACGCCCGCGTTCGAGCGCGAGTCCGACGCGAGGACCAGCCCCGTCGGCAGTAGGATTCCAAGGCAGTACGTCATCCGTTTCCCCCGATTCCGGTCGCGCCGGTTCACCCGAGCATCGACTTTGGCGGCGGAAGCTGCAAGTCTGTCGTTGATTTCCGGGAGGTAACGACTTGACGCGCAAACTGGATCTCGCGGGGCTCGTCGCTTCCGTCCACGACGACATCCGCCCGCAGATCGGCACCGGGCGCGTGGCCGACTATATCCCCGCCCTCGCACGCGTCGATCCGAACCATTTCGCCATCGCCATCGCCACCTGCACGGGCGAGACGGCGCAGGCCGGCGACGGCGAAGTGCCGTTCTCGATCCAGAGCGTCTCGAAGGTCTTCACGCTGACGCTGGCGCTGGGCCGCGTGGGCGACGCGCTGTGGCGCCGGGTCGGGCGCGAGCCGTCGGGCTCGCCGTTCAACTCGATCGTCCAGCTCGAACGCGAACTGGGCATCCCGCGCAATCCGCTGATCAACGCAGGTGCCCTCGTCGTCACCGACACGATCCTCGCCGGACGCCGGCCCGAGATCGCCGTCGCCGAGATCCTCGCCTACCTGCGCGAGCTTTCCAACGACACGCGCGTGAGCGTCGACCGCGAGGTCGCGAAATCGGAGGCCGACACCGGCTTCCGCAACGCGAGCCTCGCCAATTTCATCCGCTCGTTCGGCAACATCACGAACCCGGTCGAAAGCGTGCTGGAGACCTATTTCAACCAGTGCGCCCTCAGCATGAACTGCCGGCAGCTCGCGTGCGCGGGCCTGTTCCTCGCCAATGGCGGCATCGATCCGGTCGGCGGGCAGCGCGTGGTCGACGCGCAGGCCGCAAGGCGCATCAACGCGATCATGATGACGTGCGGGCACTACGACGCGTCGGGCGATTTCGCGTTCCGCGTCGGCCTGCCGGGCAAGAGCGGCGTGGGCGGCGGCATCCTCGCCATCGCGCCCAAGCGCGCGTCGATCGCGGTGTGGGCGCCAGGGCTGAACGCCTCGGGCAACTCGCTGGTGGGCGCGCTGGCGCTCGAAAGCCTCGCGCGGCGCACCGGCTGGTCGGTCTTCTAGCTCCCGGTGCCGGGGCGGCGACGGAACGGAAAGACGGCGCGCAGATCCGCATCGCGCAGCCAGAGCCCGCCCCACATGAACAGGCCGAGATAGATGCTGAACAGCGTATGCGTGAACAGCGGATTCTCGACGCGCATCTGCGTGGCGATGGCGCCGCCCAGAAGGCCGGTCATCAACACCGCGCCAAGGATCGCCGTGCGCGGCACCAGATACAGCGCAAGACAGGCGAGCTCGATCAATCCGACCGTCAGGCCATAGCCGTCCGGCCACCCCAGCTGCCGGAACGATTCGGCAGCGATGTCGGGAATGAACAGCTTGGGCGTGATCGAAGCGCCCGCCAGGAAGATCGCGAAGACGCCCGAGAGCGCGTAGCCGATCCACTTCATCGCCTTCGTATTCATCGCTGCCCCCGCTTCGCGTTCTTGCCGTCCTGCGCGAGCGTGTAGCCGACGAGGGCATTGGCATGGCCATGCCCCATGCCGTGTTCCTGCTTCAGCCAACCGACGAGTTCCATGTGCTTCATGGCGGGCTGCTTGCGGATCAGCTTCTGCCAATGCCCGATCGGCTGCCCGTACTTCTTTTCGATGGAGGGAAAATAGGAAGCGGGCCCCTTGACTGGCGCGGCCGTCGTCGGCTTTCCGGACTTCATCTGTCGATCTTTCATGGGGCGGCAAAAAGCATTGCGCGAAACGGGATCGGGATTTATCTTTTCGGTAAGATATTCAAATTCATCTTAGCGTCAAGATAATAATGCCGGCATCGGACAACGAAGACGACTGGATCGGCCTGCGTCGCCGCCAATGGGCAAAGGAAATGCCCGATCTCGATACGGTCGGCATGGCCGTCCTCGGCCGCGCGCGCGTCATCACGATGCATGTGCGCCCGCAGATCGAGAAGATCTTCGCGCGCCACGGCCTCGACAGCGGCGAATGCGACGTCCTGTTCACCCTGCTGCGCGCGGGCCGGCCCTATCGACTGCGCCCGACCGAACTCTTCAACGCCTTGATGATCACGTCCGGCGGGCTCACCGGCCGCCTGACGCGCCTGGAGAAGGCCGGCCTCGTCGAGCGCATTCCCGACGCGACCGACGGGCGGAGCATTCCCGTCGGCCTGACGCAAGCGGGCGTGAAAACGGCACGCGCCGCGTTCATCGAAGACATGCGGCTTGAAGCGAAGCTCCTCGATTGCCTGACCGATGCGGAAACGAAGGCCCTCGCGGCATTGCTGCGCAAGCTTTCGATCGGCGTGATGAAAGAGACGGACTAGCCGCCGGCCATCCGGATTCCGGCCGGCAGCGCGGGCGCGATCAGAGGATATCCACGCAGCCGAGAACGGCCTTCACGCCCGTCTCGTCGCCGAAGGGAAGCAGCAGGCGCCGGTATCTGAGCAGCAGGAACCCTTCGATCCCCTTGACGGTCTTGAAATGCGGCACGCGCGCCTCGAGGACGCGGGTATAGGCCGGCATCGCGTAGCGCCGGTGCAGGTACGACTGCTCGTCGATGCACTCGCCGGTCGGATCGTGCGAGAAGCGCGCGCGGATGTCGGTGCCGATGAACGCATAGCGCAGGCGCTGCCCCTCGACGTCGACGACGAAGGTCATGCGCGAAAAGGGCTCCTGTTTGGCGATCTCCCAGCGGCGGAGCATGTCGAGGGGCGGCATCGTGCCGTCGGTCCGCCCGACGCGCCACACGTCGAAGGTCGTGCGCAGCACCTCCGATGCTTCGCGCTGGAAAGCGAGCCCCTCCTCGCTGCGAAGCCACTGTCGGTTTGCATAGGCCGGATCGCGCATCAGTGTCGCAACGAGTTTCTCGCGCAACTGGGCCGGCGATAGCGGCTTGACGATATAGGCGGAAATCGCGCGCGCGCGTGCCTCGGCCACGGCCCGCTCTCGCGCGTCGCCGGTGACCAGAAGGAACGGCATCGCCGGGTCGATCGCCTGCACCGCGTCGAAGAACTCGAAGCCGTTCTTCCTGGGCATGTGGAGGTCGGAAATGATCACGTCGATGCGCGCCATGCCCGACGCGAAGATGGCAAGCGCCTCTTCGCCGTTGGCTGCCAGAAGCACGTTCGACACGCCGATGCCCTCGAGCATCTTGCGCAGCAGCGTGCGGGCGAAGGCGTCGTCGTCGGCGACCAGCACAACCAGGTCGGTCGGAAATGTGTCGGGCAGCCGCATCGGTGCACTCTTGCCAGTCGGCAGACATCGTTTCAACGCAGCGTCGGACTGTGAAATTCCGGCAAGACTGGCGCGATCATGTGGCCAATATTTTACTTTAAATATTATATTTAAATATTTGTTATTAAAAAATAAAATATCATAGACAAACGTAACGACTCAAATTTTAGGGAATTTTAACTTTATTGCTCTAGTTATCCACAGTTGGAAACGTGGGGCTCCGGTCCGGCCTCGCGCATTCCGGGAGTCCGCGAATTGCCAGCCAGCGCCAGTCAGATACCGCCGTCCATCGGCAGCCAGCCCAATCCCGATCCGCCCCGCGGAACGCTGGCGCAATGCTTTGCGCACATGATCCGGCATTTCGATCTGGCCGACGCGGCCACGAACATGCCCGCCGCCCCCGACACGCCCGGCACGTTCGTCGATGCCTGCGCAAAGATGGGGCTCGAAGCCGAAGCCCGCACGATCATGGTCGAGGCGATCCCGCGCCAGCCCATGCCAGTCGTGCTCATGCTGAAGGGCGGCCAGGCCGTCATCGCGACCGAAGCGCGGCCTGAGTCCTTGCGCGTCCTCGCGCCCGCCACCGGGCGCAGCGAATGGCTCGACATGGACGAGCTCAACGCGATCTATGCCGGCGCGGCCGTGTTCGTCCAGCCGCGCCGCGAGGCCGCGCAGACCGATCCCGCCGACGACAGCGTCAAGCCCAAGAGCAAGCGCTGGTTCTGGCAGGCGCTCTATCTCGCCTGGCCGTCCTATATCCACGTCGTCCTCGGCTCGATCCTCATCAACGTCTTCACGATGATCGCACCCCTCTATTCGATGACGATCTATGACCGCGTCGTGCCCAATGCGGCGATCGAGACGCTGTGGGTCATGTCGACCGGCATCCTGCTCGTCTACCTGTTCGATTTCTCGGTGCGCATGCTGCGCGGCTATTTCGTCGACTTCGCCGGCAAGCGGGTGGACGCCCTGCTCGCCTCGCGCATCTTCGACCAGGTGATCCGCATCCGCCTCGAAAGCCGCCCCTCCTCGGCCGGCGGCTTCGCCAACAACCTTCGCGAATTCGAGACGCTGCGCGAGTTCTTCTCCTCCGCGACGGTCACCACGCTGGTCGACCTTCCCTTCGTCGTGATGTTCCTCGCCGGCATCTGGTTCATCGGCGGCTGGCTGGTGCTCACGCCGCTGATCGCGATTCCGCTCGTGCTGCTCGTCGGGCTGATGATCCAGATCCCGCTGGAGCGCGTCGTGAAGCAGGCGATGGCGCTGGGCGCCGTGCGCCACGCCGTTCTGGTCGAGACCGTCGCCGGACTCGAGACGATCAAGACCGTGGGTGCCGGCGACCGCATGCAGAACCGCTGGGAAGCCTCGGTCGAGGCGTCGGCGGGTGCGGCCGTCACGTCCAAGGTGTTCTCCTCGCTTGCCGTGAATTTCTCGATGCTGGCGCAGAACCTCGTGACGATGCTGATCATCGTGCACGGCGTCTATCTCTTCACCGAGAATTCGCTGACGACCGGTGCGCTCATCGCCTGCTCGATGCTCGCCGGCCGCGCGATGGCGCCGCTCGGTCAGATCGCGGGCATCCTCACGCGCCTCAAGCAGAGCCAGGCATCGCTCGAGACGCTCGACGGCATCATGGCGCTGCCGCAGGAAGGCGACGCGCAGCGCCGCTATCTCGAGCG
This sequence comes from Tagaea sp., assembly GCA_044224405.1. Classification (GTDB taxonomy): domain Bacteria; phylum Pseudomonadota; class Alphaproteobacteria; order CACIAM-22H2; family CACIAM-22H2; genus Tagaea. The sequence goes on from JBGAKN010000003.1 coordinate 281,275, forward strand.
CGACAACCTGACCGGCGAGGTCGAGTTCCGCAACGTCTCCTTCGCCTATCCCGGCCAGGGCAACGAAGTGCTGCGCAATGTCAGCTTCGCGATCCGCGCGGGCGAGCGCGTGGGCATTGTCGGCCCCATCGGCTCGGGCAAGAGCTCGATCCTGAAGCTCCTCCTCGGCCTCTACCGCGCCAAGGAAGGCCAGATCATGATCGGCGGTGCCGACATCCGCCAGCTCGACCCCGACGACCTGCGCAAGCATATCGGCGCTGTCCCGCAGGACGTGATCCTCTTTGCCGGCAGCGTGCGCGACAACATCGCCGTCGGCGTGCCCTATGCCGAGGACAAGGAAGTCCTCGAAGCGGCACAGCTTGCCGGCGTCGACGAATTCGTGCGCCAGCATCCCGAAGGCTACAACTGGGCCGTGGGCGAACGCGGCGAACGCCTTTCCGGCGGACAGCGCCAGGCGATCGCGCTGGCGCGCGCCGTGCTCGCGCGCCCGAAGATCCTCGCGATGGACGAGCCGACAAGTGCCATGGACCAGGGCTCCGAACAGGCGATGAAGATCCGCCTCGAGGAAATGCTCGAAGGCCGCACGCTCGTGCTGGTCGCCCATCGCCCGTCACTGCTGACGCTGGTGTCGCGCCTGATCGTCGTCGATCGCGGCCGCATCATCGCCGACGGCCCGCGCGAGAAGGTTCTTGAAGCACTCGCGCGCCGCCGTCCGGCGGGCCCGCCAGGCGGCATGTCGCGCAACGTGGAACGGGTGGATTGATGGCCAACGCCCCCGCCCTCGCCCGTCAGGCCGCGGTCCCCGACCGTCTTGCGGGCACGCTGATCGCCCCGCCCGCGTGGGGCGCCTTGTTCTTCGTGCTGGTCGCCGCGTTCGTTTCCGTCGCCATCGTCTGGGCGAGCATCGGCAAGGTCGACACCTACGCCAGCGGCATGGGCAAGGTCGTGCCCTCGCTGCAGGTCCAGCGCGTGCAGAACCTCGAAGGCGGCATCCTCACGCAGCTTCTGGCCGGCGAAGGCGACCGCGTGACGGAAGGCCAGATCGTCGCGCGCATCGACGACGTGGCGTTCGCTTCCGAATTCCAGCAGAACCGCCAGCGCTACCTGGCGCTTTCCGCCGCCATTTCGCGCCTGAAGGCCGAGGTTGCCGGCGCGCCCGCTCCCGAATTCACCGACGAGGCGCTGCTCGACGGCAAGGCCTTCGTCGAGGCCGAGCGCGGCCTGTTCCAGAGCCGCCGGCAGGAACTCGAATCTGCGCGTGAAGGCCTGACCCGCCAGCTCATCCAGAAGCAGCAGGAACTGCGCACATATCAGGACCGCGAGAACTGGCTGGCACGCAGCTACGAACTGTCGAACCGCGAGCTCGAGATCGTGCGCGAGGTCGCTGAGCGCGGCTACCGCTCGCAGCTCGACCTGATCCGCCTGCAGCGCCAGTCGAACGAGATCGACGGCCAGCTCCGCGGTGCCCGCCTCGCGATCCCCGGCTCGCGTGCCGCGATCGCCGAAATCCAGGCCAAGCTCGAAGAGCGCGAGCGCGCCTACCGCCGCGAGGCGTCGGTGGAACTTTCCCAGCGCGGGTCCGAGTTCGCCTCCACGGCCGAGATCCTGCGCTCGATGGCCGACCGCGTGGCGCGCCGCGACGTGCGTGCGCCGACCGCGGGCACGGTCAAGCAGATCGCCCAACGCACCATCGGCGGCGTGCTCGAACCCGGCAGCGTCATCATGGAAATCGTCCCCAGCGAGGACGAGCTGCTCGTCGAAGCCCGCATCCGGCCGAGCGATATCGCCTTCGTCCATGTCGGCCAGGAGGCGCTGGTCAAGATCTCGGCCTACGATTTCTCGATCTATGGTGGCCTGCACGCCACCGTCGCCCGGATCAGCGCCGACACCATCCCGGACGAGCGCGGCGAACCCTGGTTCATCGTGCGCGTGCGCGCCACCCGGATGAGCCTGGGCGACGCCGACCGCCCCCTGCCGATTTCCTCGGGAATGACCGCGACGGTCGATATCGTTACTGGCCAACGGACGATCTTGCAGTATCTTCTGAAGCCGATCCTGAAGGCGACCGACCGCGCGATGACAGAGCGCTGAGCGGGGCCCCAGGGCGAGCCGGAAAGGAAGATTTGGGACCGATGCCCGACGCCAAGAACGAGCCCGCGAAACTGACCGTGCGCGCCGCCGAACCGGAAGCAACGGGCATGCCCCCGCTCTACCAGCGGGTCCGTCCGATCGAACCGGGCCGCCATTCCGACTGGGGCATCGCCGACCTGCGCTCCTACGATTTCGCCGCCAAGACGCGCGCCATTCCGATCACGGGCGCCGAATTCCCGACCGCGGCGCGCGACTACCCGATCGTTTTCGTGACCCAGCCGACGCCGATGGCGGCCGTCCTGGTGGGCCTGCGCCCTGACGAGAACCTGTTCGTCGACGGCAAGGGCACCTGGCGCGAAGGCGCGTACCTGCCCGCCTATCTGCGCCGCTATCCCTTCCTGATCGCCCAGTCGCCCGATGGCGGACGGCTGATCCTGTGCGTCGACGAGGCCAGCAAGCTCGTCGCCCGGGAAGCGCCGCTTCGCTTTTTCGAGGACGGCAAGCGCTCGGCCTATCTCGACCGGATGCTGCAGCTGGGCGCCGACATCCATCGCGACCAGATGCGCACCGCGCAGATCGTCCAGCTTCTCGAGAAGCTGGGCCTGCTGATCGACAAGCGGATCGAGGTCGGCCTTCCCGGCGGCGAGCGCATCGGTTTCCAGGGGTTCGGCGTGGTCGACGAGCGCAAGCTCAACGAGCTTCCCGACGACAAGTTCCTCGAGCTGCGCCGTTCGGGCGGGCTCGGGCTTGTCTATCTGCACCTGGTGTCGTTCGCCAATCTGCGCCTGCTCGGCGATATCGCGGCCGCACGCCCACCGAAAGCCGGCTAGCGCCCCTTCGATAGCCGAAAGCCGTCCCTATCAGGTCTGGTGCGCGGTCAGCAGCAGGTCGTCGAGGTTGTTGACGGTCGTGTTCGCCAGCAGCAGCGACCATTCCGGCGCGCCCGGCGCCGCGTTGTCGACGCCGATATAGGCGCCGGCCGCCGTGTTCTGGACCGTGAGATGCGCCGCCCAATCCGACGGCGCCACGCTGCCGAACAGCGCCGTGACGTCGATCTGGTCGTGCGCGGCATCGAAGCCGACGACCGTGTCCGGCGTGTCGCTCGCCGCCGACGCGACGACGATATCGACACCCGAGGTCATCGTGACAGAGACCTGCGCGGATGCGCCCGTGTCGTGGACGACGGGGGCCGGCGCCACGTCGATGCTGGCATTGGCGATCGAAGACGCGCCGAGGCTGTCGGTGACGACGTAGGAGAAGCTGTCCGATCCGACGTAGCCGGTGTTCGGAACATAGACGTAGCTGCCGTCCTGGCCGATCTGCAGCGCGCCGTGCAGCGGGCCGCTCGCCAAGCCGAAGGACAGTGCATCGCCGTCCGGATCGACCGCGTCGAGCTGGCCCGACGCCGACGTGCCGGCCTGCGCCGCGACGGCTTCGTTCTGGGCGACCGGGCCGTTGTTGCCCGCGACGTTGAAGTCGTAGGTGTGCGTCGAGAACGATCCTTCGACGGTGTCGAAGGTCTGGATCGTGAAGCTCTCGTGGCCCGAGAAGCTCAGCGGCGCGTTGTAGGTGTACGTCCCGTCCGGGTTGACGATCAGGTGACCGGAGTCCACGGCCGCACCCGACGCCGAGAACGTCAGCGGGCCGTTCTCGTCGATCGCGTTGATCTGGCCGGTGATCGGCACGCCCGACCGCGCCGCGTCCAGTTCCGGCTGCGCGCCGTAGACGGTCGGCAGCGCGACGAACTGCATGAAGACGGCCGCGGTCCCGACATTGGATACCGCACCGCTCGCGTCGGAGACCTGATACTGGAACGTATCCCAGCCGGTATAGCCGTGGTTCGGCGTGTAGACGTAGTCGCCGTTGGCGTCGATCGTGACGGTGCCGTGCGCGGCCTGCGTCGCCACGTGCCAGACGAGATCGGCCTGCGCCGTTTCGATGTCCGAACCCAGCGACTGGAGATTTCCAGACAGCGGCGTGTTCATCGTCGAGTAGCCGTTCGTGCCCAGCGCCAGGTCGCCGACGACGCTCGGCGCGTAGTTGATCGCCTCGAGCGTGATCGTGACGTAGCCCGGATTCTCCGACACGTTGCCGGCGCTGTCGACCGCGTTGAGCGTGATGGTGACCGTCCCGGACCAGTGCAGCGTCGGGCGGAAGACGAAGTCGCCGGTGTAGGTGTTGATCAGCTCGAACAGGCCGGCCGACGTGTTGCTGCTGACCGGATCCAGCAGATAGTACTGGTATAGCGGCGAGTCCGGATCGAAGACCGGAACGTGGCCGTAGACGTAATGGTCCTGCAGGCCCGTGTAGTCGACGGACGAGACGATCGGCTCGTTGCCGACCGGCGAGACGCCGACCGTACCGGTGTAGACGGCCGACGCGCCGTACTCGTCGGTGACCGAGTACTGGAAGGTGTCCGTGCCGTTCCAGTCCGGGTCCGGGATGTAGCCGTACTGGCCACCACCGAGATCGACCATCTGCCCGTGCTCGGGGTTGCCGACGATCGAATAGCCCGCGATCGCGTCGCCCTCGATGTCGGTCGCCTGCAGCACGATGCGGACCCACTGGTCTTCGGTCGTCGAGAAGGTGCTGACCGTCGGGCGCGGCGCGTCGTTCACCGGCGTGATGCCGATGTCGATCGTGGCCGTCGTCGACGTCAGGAACCCGTCGTTGCTGACCGAGTAGACGACCTTGTCGTGGCCATTCAGGTCTGCGCCCGGAACATAGGTGAAGCCGCTGTCGCCGTTGATCGTGAAGGTGCCGATCGTCGGGCCCGAGACGATGCGGTATTCGAGCGGCGTACCGTCCGGATTGAACGTCGCCCACGGCATGTTGAGCGGCGTGTCCTCGTTGATCGTGAGGTCCATCGGCGCCGCGGTCGGCGTGTCGTGGACCGGCGCCACCGATAGCGCGATCACCTGCGTGGACGAAGCACCGTACTGGTCCGTCATGGTGACGGTGAAGCTGTCGGCACCGTTGTAGTTGGCGTCGGGCGTATAGACGAAGCGGCCGTCGGGCTGCACCGTGACCAGGCCGTGCTGCGGGCCGTGCCCGTTCGCAAGCGACACGGTGAACTGGTCGCCTTCGGCATCGCGGGCCTGGATGTTGCCCGAGAGAACCGTGTCTTCGTCGAGCGCGAACTGGGTCGCCTGCGCGTCGGGCGCGTCATTGCGGTCATTCACGAGGATCGCGATCGTCGCCGTCGCCGTGCCGCCGTGGCCATCGGACACCGAATACGTGAACGAGTCCGCACCCATGTAGTTGAACGCAGGCGTGTAAACGAACGTCCCGTCCGGATTGACCTGCAGCGTGCCGTTCGACGGGCTGCCGTTGTTCGCGATCGAGTAGGTCAGCGCGTCGCCGTCGAGGTCGGTCGCCTGCAGATGACCGATCAGTGGCACATCCTGGCGCGAAATATAGGCGGCGACGCCGGCCACCGGCGGATCGTTGATGTTCTCGACCGTGATCTGCTGGACCACCGTCACCGGCGGCGACTTCCCGTCGGTCACGGTGTAGCTGAAGCTGTCGGTACCGGTGAAATTGGTCGTCGGCGTGTAGCTGAACGATCCGTCCGGCTGCAGCGTCAGCGTGCCGTGGGCCGGACCCTGGCCCGAGACGAGCCCGTAAGACAGCGTGTCGCCGTCGACGTCGGTCGCCTGGAGTTGGCCGCTCGTAACGCGGTCTTCGCTGGCCGCGACGGGTGTCGTGCTGCCGACCGGCGCGTCGTTGACCGACGCGATGCCGACCGAGATCGTCGCCGTCGCCGTGCCGCCCCTGCCGTCGGAGACGGTGTAGCTGAAGCTGTCCGTGCCGTAGTAGTTGGCGCCCGGCGTATAGGTGTAGGCGCCGTCGGCACCGATCACGACGGTGCCGTGGGCGGGCGCGCCGGAAGGTGCGACCGCGTAGGTCAGCAAGTCGCCGTCCACGTCCGCTGCCGTCAGATTGCCGGTGATCGGCGTATCTTCGTTGCCGCCAATGGCGCTACCGGCTGTCGTCGGGCCGTCGTTAACGCCCGCGACGGCGATGTTGACCGTACCGGTCGCGAAGCCGCCCTTGCCGTCGGAGACGGTGTAGGTGAAGGAGTCCGCGCCGTCGAAATTGGCGGACGGCGTGTAGGTGTAGCTGCCGTCCATGTTCAGCGTGACGGTGCCATGCGCGGGTGCGCCCGACGGCGCCATCGCGTAGCTCAGCGCGTCGCCATCGGCATCGCTTGCCGCGAGCTGGCCCGTGATCGGCGTGTCTTCGTTGCCCGCGGCCGAACCGCCCGCCGTCGTCGGCGTGTCGTTCACCGAGGCGACATCGAGCGCGATCGTGCCGGTCGTCGTGCCACCCTTGCCGTCGGAAACGGTGTAGGTGAAGGAGTCCGTGCCGAAATAGTTGGCGGCCGGCGTGTAGCTGTACGAGCCGTCGGGATTGACCGTGACGGTGCCGTGCGCGGGCGCACCGTTCGAGGCGAGGCCGAATGTCAGCGTATCGCCGTCAACGTCGTCGGCCGCGATCTGGCCGCTGATCGCCGTGTCTTCGCTGCCCGAAGCCGTGCCACCCGACGTCGTCGGGCCGTCATTCACGGCGCCGACATCGACGCTGATCGTGCCGGTCGTCGTGCCGCCCTTGCCGTCGGAGACGGTGTAGGTGAAGGAATCCGTGCCGTTGAAGTTCGCGGCCGGCGTGTAGCTGTACGAACCGTCGGGATTGACCGTGACCGTCCCGTGCGCCGGCGCGCCGTTCGACGCGAGGCCGAAGGTCAGCGCGTCGCCCTCGACATCGCTGGCCGCGAGCTGGCCGGTGACCGTACCGTCTTCCGTCGCCGAAGCCGTGCCGTCGGACGTGACCGGGCCGTCATTGACCGCGGCGACCGACAGATCGACCGTGCCGGTCGCGAAGCCGCCCTTGCCGTCGGAGACGGTATAGGTGAACGAATCCGTGCCGTTATAGTTGGCCGACGGCGTGTAGGTGTAGCTGCCGTCGAGATTGAGCGTGACCGAGCCGTGCGCGGGGCCGCCGTTGGGCGCGACCGAATAGCTCAGCGCATCGCCGTCAGGATCCGTCGCCGCAAGCTGATCGGTGATCGGCGTGTCCTCGTTGCCCGAGCCCGTACCGCCCGCTGTCGCCGGCGTGTCGTTCACGGCGCCGACATCGACGCTGATCGTGCCGGTCGTCGTGCCGCCCGTGCCGTCAGAGACGGTGTAGGTGAACGAGTCCGTGCCGTTGAAGTTTGCGGCCGGCGTGTAGCTGTACGAACCGTCCGGATTGACCGTAACCGTCCCGTGCGCCGGCGCGCCATTCGACGCGAGGCCGAAGATCAGCGCGTCGCCGTCAAGGTCGGCAGCCGAAAGCTGACCGGTGACGACGTTGTCTTCCGTGCCGGAAGCCGTGCCGCCGCCGGTCGTCGGGCCGTCGTTCACGGCGCCGATTTCGACGCTGATCGTGCCGGTCGTCGTGCCGCCCTTGCCGTCCGAGACGGTGTAGGTGAACGAGTCCGTGCCGTTGAAGTTTGCAGCCGGCGTGTAGCTGTACGAACCGTCCGGATTGACCGTGACCGTGCCGTGCGCGGGGCCGCCGTTCGAGGCGAGGCCAAACGTCAGCGCGTCGCCATCCACGTCGATCGCGGAGATCTGCCCCGTGATCTGCGTGTCTTCATTGCCCGAAGCCGTGCCACCCGAACTCGTGGGGCCGTCATTCACGGCGCCGACATCGACGCTGATCGTGCCGGTCGTCGTGCCGCCCTTGCCGTCGGAGACGGTGTAGGTGAACGAGTCCGTACCGTTGAAGTTCGCGGCCGGTGTGTAGGTGTACGAACCGTCCGGGTTGACCGTGACGGTGCCATGCGCCGGCGCGCCATTCGACGCGAGGCCGAAGGTCAGCGCGTCACCGTCAAGGTCGGCAGCCGAAAGCTGACCGGTGACGACGTTGTCTTCCGTGCCGGAAGCCGTGCCGCCGCCGGTCGTCGGGCCGTCATTGACCGCGGCGACCACCAGGTTGACCGTGCCGGTCGCGAAACCACCCTTGCCGTCGGAGACGGTATAGGTGAACGCGTCCGCGCCGTTGTAATTCGCCGATGGCGTATAGGTGTAGCTGCCGTCGAGGTTGAGCGTGACGGTGCCGTGCGCGGGGCCGCCGTCGGGCGCGACCGAATAGCTCAGCGGATCGCCGTCGGCATCGCTTGCTGCCAGCTGGCCGACGATCGGCGTGTCTTCGTTGCCGGCACCCGAACCGCCGACCGTCGTCGGCGTATCGTTTACCGATGCGACATCGAGCGAGATCGTGCCCGTCGTCGTGCCGCCCTTGCCGTCCGAGACGGCGTAGGTGAACGAGTCCGTGCCGTTGAAGTTTGCAGCCGGCGTGTAGCTGTACGAACCGTCCGGATTGACCGTGACCGTGCCGTGCGCCGGGCCGCCGTTCGACGCGAGGCCAAACGTCAGCGCATCGCCGTCAACGTCGCTCGCGGCGATCTGGCCGGTGACGACGTTGTCTTCATTGCCCGAAGCCGTGCCGCCCGCCGTCGTCGGCCCGTCATTCACGGCGCCGACATCGACGCTGATCGTGCCCGTCGTCGTGCCGCCCTTGCCGTCGGACACCGTATAGGTGAAGGAGTCCGTGCCGTTGAAGTTTGCAGCCGGGGTGTAGCTGTACGAACCGTCCGGGTTGACCGTGACGGTGCCGTGCGCCGGCGCACCGTTCGACGCGAGGCCGAAGGTCAGCGCGTCGCCGTCCACGTCGCTCGCGGCGATCTGCCCCGTGATCTGCGTGTCTTCATTGCCCGAAGCCGTGCCGCCCGAGGTCGTCGGGCCGTCATTCACGGCGCCGACTTCGACGCTGATCGTGCCGGTCGTCGTGCCGCCCTTGCCGTCCGAGACAGTGTAGGTGAACGAGTCAGTCCCGTTGAAGTTTGCAGCCGGCGTGTAGCTGTACGAACCGTCCGGGTTGACCGTGACGGTGCCGTGCGCCGGGCCGCCGTTCGACGCGAGACCGAAGGTTAGCGCGTCACCGTCAATGTCGGCAGCCGAAAGCTGACCGGTGACGACGTTGTCTTCCGTGCTGGAAGCAGTACCGCCCGAGGTCGTCGGGCCGTCATTCACGGCGCCGACATCGACGCTGATCGTGCCGGTTGTCGTCCCGCCCTTGCCGTCCGAGACGGTATAGGTGAACGAGTCCGTGCCGTTGAAGTTCGCGGCCGGCGTGTACGAATACGAACCGTCCGGGTTGACCGTGACGGTGCCGTGCGCCGGGCCGCCGTTCGACGCGACGCCAAAGGTCAGCGCGTCGCCATCAACGTCGCTCGCGGCGATCTGGCCGGTAACGACATTGTCTTCCGTGCCGGAAGCAGTACCGCCCGAGGTCGTCGGGCCGTCATTCACGGCGCCGACTTCGACGCTGATCGTGCCGGTCGTCGTGCCGCCCTTGCCGTCCGAGACGGTGTAGGTGAACGAGTCAGTACCGTTGAAGTTCGCGGCCGGTGTGTACGAATACGAGCCATCCGGATTGACCGTGATCGTCCCGTGCGCCGGCGCACCGTTCGACGCGAGGCCGAACGTCAGCGCGTCGCCATCCACATCGCTCGCCGCGATCTGGCCGGAGATCGTCGTGTCTTCGTTGCCGGACGCAGCGCCGCCCGCCGTGACCGGGCCGTCATTCACCGAAGCGACGCCCAGCGCCATCGTGCCGATCGTCGTGCCGCCGAGGCCGTCCGAAACCGTGTAGGTGAAGCTGTCCGCGCCGTTGTAGTTCGCGGACGGCGTATAGGTGTAGCTCCCGTCGGCAGCGACCGTCACCGCCCCGTGCTGCGGGCCGCCGGCGAGCGCGAAGGTCAGCGTGTCGCCGTCAACGTCGCTTGCCGCGAGCATCCCGACGATCGGTGAATCTTCGTTGCCCGAAGCCGAACCGCCTGCGGTGATCGGATTGTCGTTCACCGAAGCGATCGAGACCTGGACTGTTCCGGTCGTCGTGCCGCCATTGCCGTCGGAGACGGAGTAAACGAAAGAGTCGGTACCGTTGTAATTCGCGGCCGGCGTGTAGCTGTACGAACCGTCCGGGTTCACCGTCACCGTGCCGTGCGCCGGCCCGCCGTTCGAGGCCAGTCCGAAGGTGAGCGCGTCGCCATCCACATCGGCGGCCGCGAGTTGGCCGTTGATCTGCGCGTCTTCACTGCCCGTGGTCGTGCCACCCGACGTCGTCGGGCCGTCGTTGACGGAAGCCACCGACACGTCGACCGTGCCCGTCGCGGTGCCGCCATGGCCGTCCGACACCGTATAGGTGAACGAGTCCGTACCGTTGTAGTTAGGGCCGGGCACGTAGACGAACGTGCCGTCTGCATTCATCGTCACCGTGCCGTGCGCGGGCGCGCCGTTGGCGGCCGCGGCGAAGCTCAGCGCGTCGCCGTCCACATCGCTCGCCGCGACGCTGCCCGAGATCGGCGCGTCTTCGTTGCCGGCAACCGAGGCACCCGACGTGACGGGGCCGTCATTGACCGCGCCGACATCGACGCTGATCGTGCCGGTCGTCGTGCCGCCCTTGCCGTCCGAGACGGTATAGGTGAACGAATCCGTGCCGTTGAAATTGGCGTTCGGCGTGTAGGTGTACGAGCCGTCGGCCGCGACCGTGACGCTGCCGTGCTGCGGGGCGCCCGAGACGGGGACCGAGAAGCTCAGCGTATCGCCATCGACATCCGCCGCGACCAGATGGCCGGAGATCTGCGTGTCTTCATTGCCGGAAGCCGTACCGCCGGCCGTCGTCGGACCGTCGTTCACGGCGCCGACTTCGACGCTGATCGTGCTGGTCGTCGTGCCACCCTTCCCGTCCGAGACGGTGTAGGTGAACGAGTCCGTGCCGTTGAAGTTCGCCGACGGCGTGTAGCTGTACGAACCGTCCGGATTGACCGTGACCGTGCCGTGGGCAGGGCCGCCGTTCGACGCGAGGCCGAAAGTCAGCGCGTCGCCATCCACGTCGCTCGCGGCGATCTGGCCGGTGACGACGTTGTCTTCATTGCCCGAAGCCGTACCGCCGCCGGTCGTCGGGCCGTCATTGACCGAAGCGACATCGACGTTGATCGTGCCCGTCGTCGTGCCGCCCTTGCCGTCCGAGACGGTGTAGGTGAACGAATCCGTGCCGTTGAAATTGGCGTTCGGCGTGTAGGTGTAGCTGCCGTCCGGCGCCACCGTGACGCTGCCGTGCTGCGGCGCGCCGGAGACAGGGACCGAGAAGCTCAGCGCGTCGCCGTCGACATCCGCGCCGGCGAGCTGACCGGTGATCGGCGTATCTTCATTGCCCGTGGCCGCGCCGCCCGACGTGGTCGGGCCATCGTTCACGGCCGCGACGTCAATCGCGATCGTGCCCGTCGTCGTCCCGCCCTTGCCGTCGGAAACGGTATAGGTGAACGAGTCCGTGCCGTTGAAATTGGAGTTCGGCGTGTAGGAGTAGCTGCCGTCGGCCGCGATCGAAACCGTGCCGTGCTGCGGGCCGCCCTGCGCCGGAACCGAGAAGCTCAACGCATCGCCATCGACATCCGAGCCGACGAGCTGGCCGGTGATCGTCGTGTCTTCGTTACCCGTGGCCGCGCCGCCGGACGTCGTCGGGCCGTCGTTAACGGCCGCGACGTCGATCGCGATCGTGCCCGTCGTCGTCCCGCCCTTGCCGTCGGAAACGGTGTAGGTGAACGAGTCCGTGCCGTTGAAGTTGGCGTTCGGCGTGTAGGTGTACGAGCCGTCGGCCGCGACCGTGACGCTGCCGTGCTGCGGCGCGCCGGAGACAGGGACCGAGAAGCTCAGCGTGTCGCCGTCGATGTCCGCGCCGGCGAGCTGGCCGGTGATCGGCGCGTCTTCGTTGCCCGTGGCCGTGCCGCCCGACGTGGTCGGGCCATCGTTCACGGAAGCGACGTCGATCGCGATCGTGCCCGTCGTCGTGCCGCCCTTGCCGTCCGAGACGGTGTAGGTGAACGAATCCATGCCGTTGAAGTTGGCGTTCGGCGTGTAGGTGTAGCTGCCGTCCGGCGCCACCGTGACGCTGCCATTCTGCGGCGCGCCGGAGACAGGGACCGAGAAGCTCAGCGTGTCGCCGTCGATGTCCGCACCGGCGAGCTGGCCGGTGATCGGCGCGTCTTCGTTGCCTGTGGCCGTGCCGCCCGACGTGGTCGGGCCGTCATTCACGGAGGCGACGTTGAGCGCGATCGTGCCCGTCGTCGTGCCGCCCTTCCCGTCCGAGACGGTATAGGTGAAGGAGTCCGTGCCGTTGTAGTTGGCCGTCGGCGTATAGGTGTAGCTGCCGTCAGGCGACACCGTGACCGTGCCGTGCTGGGGCGCGCCTTGTGCGGGCACCGAGAAAGTCAGCGCGTCGCCTTCCACGTCGGCGCCCACGAGCTGGCCCGTGATCGTCGTGTCTTCGTTGCCTGAAGCCGTGCCGCCAGACGTGGTCGGACCGTCATTGACCGAAGCGACCGAGACCTGGACGGTGCCGGTCGTCGTGCCGCCCTTGCCGTCCGAGACGGTGTAGGTGAACGAGTCGGAGCCGTTGAAGTTCGCGGCCGGCGTATAGGTGTAGCTGCCGTCCGCATTCATGGTGACGGCGCCATGCGCCGGGCCACCGTTCGAAGGGACCGAGAAGTTCAAGTTGTCGCCGTCCGCGTCGTTCGCGACGACGCGGCCGGAGATCTGCGTGTCTTCGTTGCCGGACGCCGTCGAGCCGGCCGTCGTCGGCGCATCGTTGACGGCCGCGACGTTGACCGAGACCTGCGCCGTGGTCGTCCCGCCCTTGCCGTCGGAAACCTGATACGTGAACGTGTCGGTGCCGTTGAAGTTCGCGGCCGGCACGTAGTTGAACGTGCCGTCGGCGTTCATCGTCACGGTGCCGTGCGCGGGCCCGCCGTTCGAGGGGATCGAGAACGTCAGCGCGTCGCCGTCCACGTCCGTCGCGACGACACGGCCGGAAACCGAATTGTCTTCGTTTGCCGAAACCGTCGTCGCCGTGGCGACCGGCCGGTCGTTGACCGGATCGACCGTGACCGTGATCGTGCCGGTCGAAACGCCGCCGCGCCCGTCGGAAACCTTGTAGGTGAAGCTGTCCGTCCCGTTGTAGTCGGCCGCCGGCGTATAGGTGTAGCTGCCGTTGGCGTTCATCGTGACGACGCCGTGCGCCGGCGCGCCGTTCGACGGGATCGAGAAGGTCAGCGCGTCGCCATTGGCGTCCGTCGCGGCCGCCTGGCCGGTGACCTGATTGTCTTCAGCGCCGCTCGCGGTGCCGTTCTGCGCGACGGGTGCCACATTGACCGTGCCGACCGTCAGCGTGACGGTGCCGGTGGTGACGCCGCCGCGACCGTCGCTGACGGCGTAAGTGAAGCTGTCCGTGCCGTTGTAGCCCGCAGCGGGGACGTACTTGTACGAGCCGTCGGGATTGACCGTCAGCGTGCCGTGCGCAGGGCCGCCGTTCTGGCCGATGCTGAACGTGAGCTTGTCGCCGTCGGAGTCCGTGCCGGCGAGCTGGCCCGACAATGTCGTATTGACGGGCGTAACCGTTGCACCACCCGGCGCGGTCGGCGCGGTATCGGTGACACTGACCGAGACGTTCCCGGAAGTCGAAGCGGAAGCGGTCGTCGTCCCGTCTGCCGCGGTGGCGACGACGTTCGCGGTGACCTGGCCGCTATAGCCCGCGGGCGTAGTGACCGTGAGGCCCGGAAGCTGCGCGGGCGTCAGCGTGTAGACGCCGTTGGCGCCCGGCGTCAGCGTGGCGCCGGAAGCGTCCTTGAGGAGCGAGCCCGTCGGCAGGCCGGAGACCTTGATCGAAAGACTTTCCGAGCCGTCCGTATCCGGCGTGGCCGCCGTGATGTTCAGCGGAACGGTCGCGCGGCCGTTGTTGTTCGACGTCCACGCCGTGGCGACGCTCAGGTCGTTGAAGTCGAGATCGCCGCCGCCGGCGAGATCTTCCCAGTTCTGGTTGCCCTGGTTCGCCGCGTTGTCCTGCAGCTGCGCGAAGTTCGACGGATTGAGCGAGGGCTTGTCGAACAGCACGTTCGCGCCGTCGCCCGAGAAGCGGTTGCCCTGCGCGTCGATCGCGACCCACTGGCCGCTCGAATTCTTCTCGAAGCGGACGGACTCGCCGTCGGTGATCTTGCTGCCGTTGTCGGAAGCGCCGTTCGGGATGATGAAGAAGCCGACCTTGGTCGGATCGAGGCCCGCGACCGTCGCGGTCTGGCCGACATGATCCTTGACGTTCGCCCAGACGATCTGGCCGGTCGACGGCATGCCATCCGCGCCGATCGTGTAGATGCCGTAGCTGCTGTTGTAGCCGGCCGAACCGCTATAGTCCGTCATCGACACGCTGCTCGTGCCGAGATTGACGACGGGCGTGCCGAGCGACACCGAAAGCGCCGGCTGGTCGGCGACGGGGGCGATGTTCAGCGAGATCTGGCCGGTCGCGATTCCGCCGCGCCCGTCGGAGACCTGGTAGCTGAACGAGTCCGTGCCGCTCCAGTTCGCGGTCGGCGTATAGCTGTAGGTGCCGTCAGCATTGATCGCGACGGAACCGTGCGCGGGACCGCTGCCGCTGGCGGGCGCGAACACCAGCGTGTCGCCGTTGATGTCGCTTGCCATCAGCTGGCCGGTGACGGCCGTGTCTTCCGTGCCGGTGGCGGACCCCGACGTCGTCGTGGGCGCGACTTCGACCGCCTGCAGCGCCGAAATCACGAAGCCGCCGAAGTCGAGCGATTCGACGTTGCGGACGCTATCGGTGCCCGTATCGCCGTTCGTCAGATCGATGTCGACAATCTGGAAATTGCCCGCCGTGCCCGTCAGGCGATAGCCGCCCATCGGGCCGGAGAAGACGGCCGTGTCGAAACCGACGCTGCCGTCGATCGTGTCGCTGCCGGCGCCGCCTTCGATGCGGTCGTTGCCGCTGCCGGTCCAGATGTTGTCGTTGCCCGTGCCGCCCGAAACGCTGTCGTTGCCGGCGCTGGTCCAGAGCACGTCGTTGCCCGCACCGCCCATGACCGTGACGTCACCGGTCGCGTAGTTGCGGCTCGTCAGATCGACGACGTCGTTGCCGTCGCCGGCATCGATGATCTCGACATTGCGGACGCGGCCGCCCGGCGTGGGCTGCGGGCTGTAGCTATCGTCAAGGAAGAGCGCGTCGTTGCCGCTGCTCAGCGTGATCTGGTCGGTGCCAGCACCACCCTCGAACACGTCGTAGCTGCGGACCTGGCCCTGGATGGAAACCGTCTCGCCGGTACCGGCCGTGACGGTGTCGCCAACATTCAGCGCCGACCAGCCACTGGTGAACGTGCCGTCGTTCGAACCCTGGAGCGTATCGTTGCCGGCGCCGCCATCAAGCAGGTCCGTACCGGCACCGCCGTTGAGCACGTCGTTGCCCGAACCGCCGCGCAGCGTATCGTCGCCGGCACCGCCCGAAAGCGTGTCGTGGCCCGTGCCGCCGGTGATGCTGTCGTTGCCGGCACCGCCCGAGAGCGAAACGCCGCCGTTGCCACCGGTGAGGACATCGCTGCCGGTCGTGCCGGTATCGTTGGTCGAGAACGTTGCAGAATATTCGAAAGAGCTCGAACCGCCGGAGCCGCCGAGAAGATTGGGCGCCTCGAAGTTCGTGAGGCGGACGCGCGTGGAAGAGCCGACGAAGGTGATGACCGTATCGGCACCGACCTGCGTGAGGAGCATCGAGGAAGCGGAGAGTCCGGGCCCTTCGAAACGAAGGACGGGTCCGTTCGAGCGGAACCCGTCGACGACGAGGTCCTGTCCTTCCCGGATCGTGAGTTTCTCGCGCTCGGCCATTTCCGTCCCGTTCGCTACTCAGTCCACACGATGGCGCCAAAATGGCGGCTATCGCTTATGCAACCTGTGCTTTTGCGGTCGCCGGGAGGAGCGGTGTTGCTTTAGGGTTGCTCTGCCCAGATTCCGTCCTGCATAAATTACGGTACACGCCACAACAGGTCAACATAAGTATTTCGAATAGATAAAATTCAATTTCACTTGCCGATATGTAAATTGATTCAGAGGAATGCCTCAAAAACCGCAATATTTATCCTACTGAATTACTGGGACTGTGGATTATCCGAACACACCTGTCAATTTGCCTATTTTTTGACCAAAACCGGTGATCAGTAGAATTTGTTTGATTTCATTGGGTTAATCGACTTCCTTGAGGGCGGGTGGACGAACAGGTGCCGCCGCCGGGGGATCGCATGCGTGACGACCGTATCGAGGCGAAATGGATCGAGATCTTCGCCGAAGTGTTCAGACTGTCGGCAATCGGCCCGGAAGATCCTGTCGTTATCCTTTCCGAGACCCAGTCGCGCCCCCTGAATGTCCATCTGGCGGAGCTCGCGCTCGCCCGAATCGGCGCCCGCATCTGCCACGTGACCATGCCCACGCCGCGCCAGACGGCGCCCGTCCCGATCCGGTCGACCGGCGCGTCGGCAGCCCTGCAGGGATTCGGGCCGGCCGTCGAGGCGCTGAAGGCGGCGCGCGTCGTCATCGACCTGACGCTCGAAGGGCTTCTGCACGCACCCGAGCTGCCGGCGATCCTTTCGGAAGGAACGCGCGTGCTGATGGTGTCGAACGAACATCCCGAAGCACTGGAACGCCTGCTTCCGACGCCTGACTTGGAAACGAAGGTGCGCGAAGGCCTGCGCCGCCTGCGCGCGGCCACGCGCATGCACGTCACGTCGGCCGCGGGAACCGATCTCGCCGTCTCGCTTGCCGGCGCCCGCGCCGGCGGAAGCTGGGGCTTCACGGCAAAGCCGGGCACGATCGCGCACTGGCCAGGCGGGCTTTGCCTGTGCTTTCCGGCCGCCGGCTGCGTCAACGGCAAGCTCGTGCTTGCACCTGGCGACCTCAACCTTACCTTCAAGCGCTATCTCGAAAGCCGCGTCGCGTTCGATATCGTCGACGATCACGTCGTCTCGATCGGCGGCGACGGCGTCGATGCCGCCCTCACCGAAAGCTACTTTGCCGCATGGGGCGACCGCTCGGCCTATGCCACGAGCCACGTCGGCTGGGGCATGAACACGGCCGCGCGCTGGGAATCGATGGCGCTCTACGACAAGGCGCAGACCAACGGGACCGAACAGCGCGCGTTCGCCGGCAATTTCCTGTACTCGACCGGGGCCAACGAGGTTGCCGGCCGCCACACGCTTGGCCATTTCGACCTGCCGATGCGCGGCTGCACCGTGGAACTCGACGGGAAGCCGGTCGTCGTCGAGGGACGTCTCGTGCCGGAGCTCTGCTGATCGGTTTTGACCCAGATCAATGCGGTATCCAGGCCGGCCCCCGAAACTGCGTCTATCGACGCTAATTCGGAGCTGGCAATGGACACCGCCGAAATCCTGTTCCTGGGTCTCCTGCTCACCGCGTTCACCACTTTCACGGCAACGGTCGGTTGGGTACTCCACGACGATGCGCGCCACAGCGCGAAACGCGCCGCGGACAAAGCGGCCGAATCCGCAGCCGCACCGGACATGAAGCGCGCGGCCTAATCCCTCAGCGGGACGGCCGGCTGCAAAGTCGTCGGAAACGCGTCGGCCGGACAAGGCCGGAGCGGAAAGCGCGCGCGCGGCGGAGCATCGACTGGACCGTATGCGGCCTCGGCGACGCTAGCGCAGACGCGCCCCTGGCACAGCCCCATCCCGATGCGGGTCGCCATCTTGATCGCCCCCGGCGATGCGAGGTCGAGCGCACGCGCCGCCGCGAGCTGTCCCTGAATCACGTTCTCGCAGCGGCACACGGTCGTCGGCCCGGGCGGCGGGCCAGAGGGCACTTTCATCCACACGCCGAGCGCGCGCGCCGCGCGCTCGAATTTCGCGCGCCGTTCGCGCGCAACGCGCACGGCATCGCGCAATTCGACTGACGGCACGCGGCCCAGCCGCATCGCGATCGCCTCGGCGACGATCGTGGCGTCGCATAGCGCAGCCTCGACGCCGCGCACGCCACAGGCTTCGCCGATCGCGAAGACGCCGTCGACACTGGTTTCGCAGCCCCCATCGACCTCCACGCGCCAGCCCCCCAGCGCGACGTCGTGGCCGATCGCCGCACCCGCGACCTGCGCGAGTTCCACGTTCGGGCGCAGCCCATAGCCGAGACCGACCACGCCGGCATCGAATGTCCGGACAGCCGAACGGGAATCCGCCGACACGACCGTTATCCGCATGCCGTCGCCGTGCGCATCGATACGCGCGACACGATGGCCATAGAGCATCGGCACGCCGGCACGGCGTCGACGCAGCGCGAACCCGAACGCGCGTCGCGCAAGACCGGGTGCGCCCGCGATCGCCGAAACCGTCGCAAGCGAAGGGAAGCCGGCCGCATCGACGATCGCGGCGATCCGTACGCCGGCCGCCAGCAGGTCGTCGGCGACGAGATGGAGGAGCGGACCTGTTCCGGCGAGCAGGACCGGCACGCGCGGCACCAGCCCTTGCGCCTTGGCAAGCGCCTGCAGGCCGCCAAGATTGAGCACGCCCGGAAGATCCCAGCCAGGCAGCGCCACGTTGCGTTCGATCGCGCCCGAAGCGATGACGACGGCCTGGGGTCGCAGGATGTGCCCGTGGCCGCTCGCGTCCAGCGCCCAGATCTCGCGCCCGTCGCGAAGATCGAGAACCTCGATCCCCGCACGGTGATCGACATGCCGCGCCTTCGCGATCCGGCCGCGCAGCCAGGCGCCCGAACCGCCGTCAGCACCGGCAGGCTTGCGCCACACCTGCCCGCCGGCATCCGCATTGTCGTCGAGCAGAGTCGTGGAAATCCCTTCGGCGTCGAGGGCGAGCGCGCATGCGGCACCGGACGGCCCGGCACCGACCACGACGACATCGCCGCACCGCATCTCCGTGCGCGGCGTTTCCGGCCGCACGACCACATCGGGCACCGCGTGCGTCACGTCCATGCCCGCGCGAACGCGCGTACGGCATGTACGCCGGTTCGGCACGCCGTCGATCGTCGCGACACACTGGTAGCAGCTGCCGACCGCGCAAACGACGTTGCCCTGCCCGCTCGCGAGCAACGCGGCGGCGACGGACTCGCCTGTCCGTGCCGGAACGGGCCGGCCGTCGACATTGATTTCGGTATCCGGCGCGGATCCGGTGCGATGGAAGGCGGCGTGCGTCATTTGCAGTCGATTGCGAACCGTGTCACGAAAGCGGCCGAGGAGCAATTCGCGATGCGCCGCATCGAAACCGAAATCGCCGTCTTCGGCGCCGGCATCATCGGCGCTGCCTGCGCCTACGAACTCGCGAAGGCCGGACGACGCGTCCTCCTCGTCGACCGCGACCAGCCCAATGCCGGCAGCTCCGGCGCGTGCGATGGCTATGTCTCGGTCTCCACGAAGACGCCCGGCCCGGCACTGGAACTCGCCCGCGCCAGCCAGCTCATCTATCCCGATCTCGCGCGCGAGCTCGGCGCCGGACGCATCGAATACGTGCGGCGCGGCGGCATGATGCTGATCGAGACGCAAGACGAGATCGGCAAGATGGAGGCGCATGCGCGCCTGCTGCGCGAAGCCGGCGTGGAAGCGAACGTCATAGACCGCAAGACCCTGCTCGACCGCGAGCCGGCGCTTTCGAGCGAGCTTCACGGCGGCCTCGACTGTCCGGGCGAAGCGCAGGTCACGCCCTATCTCGTGACGCTTGCGCTCGTGGATGCCGCCGTCGCGAAAGGGGCACGCACGCTATGGCGTGCCCGGCCCGTCGCCTTCGATCTCGCCGGATCGCGGATCGCGAAGGCCGATCTCGTCGATGCGGACGGAGAGGCGATTTCGATCGTAGCCGAGCAATACGTCTTCTGCGTCGGCGTCTGGAGCCGGGAACTCGGCGCGATGGTCGGACTGGAACTTCCGGTCGTTCCGCGCCGGGGCGAGCTTCTCGTCACGGCGCGCGGGCGACACCTCTCGAACCGCTTTCTCGTCTCGGCGCGCTATCTCACCGCCAAGCTTGATCCCGAAGCGACCAAGACCTCGCAGGACCCGCTGCTTCGGATGGGCTACGGATTCACGCTCGAGCCCACGCCGCACGGACAGCACATCATCGGCAACACGCGCACGTTCGTGGGCTTTGACCGGCGCGTCTCGCCGGACGGCTACCGCACGATCCTTGCCGAGGGAGCGAAGCGCGTGCCCGCTCTCGCCTCGCTCGAGATCATTCGCAGCTTCGCGGGCCTGCGCCCGTTCGTCCCGGACAAGCGCCCCCTGATCGGCCAGTCGCTGCTGCGGCCCAACCTGTTCGTCGCGGCCGGCCACGAGGGTGACGGCATCACGCTCGCGCCGATCACCGCGCGCATCGTCGCGAGCCTGATGCTTGGAAAACCCGCTCCCGTCGCGCTGGACGGGCTATCGCCCGACCGCTTCTCGCCTTCGGCCTGATATCGCCGCAATTGGCTGTCAATGTTGGCAAATCGCCGTTCGCTTGCCGTCCGTCGGGAAGCGGGCGACAATCGTAGCGTTATCGACTCCCGGAGGTTCGTGATGTCCGCCCTCGTCAACCCGGACGACATCCATCGCCGCCGTACGATGGACCAGCGCGAATGCGATCTCGCGGTGCGCAAGCACGAACTCTTCGTGCTCGGACGATCCGGCGGACAGCGCGCCAATTTCTCGTACCGCAATCTCACGGGCCTCAACCTCGCCTGCAAGAACCTTTCCGAGGCCGACTTCACCGGCGCCATCATGGTGGAGTGCGATCTTTCGGGCACCAATCTCCAGCGGGCGCTGCTGTTTTGCGCCAATCTCACCAAGGCGAAGATGGTCCGCGCCAACCTGACGCGCGCCGACATGCGCGGCGCGGTCCTCAAAGGCGCCGACCTCACCGCCGCCGAACTCTTCAATGCCGACCTGCGCGAAGGCGCCATCTTCACCAAGCGTCTGGCGAGCGACCTGCAGGGCGTCACCGTCGATTCCGACCCGACCGACATGTCGCGCGCCAAGATGGTCAACGCCAACCTGAGCCAGGCGAACATGTCCGGCGCCGTCGCGATGATGGTCGACTTCACCGACGCGATCCTCAAGGGCGCCAATCTCGCGAAGGCGAACCTCAAGAACGCGACGCTCGAAGGCGCCGACCTGGAGGGCGCCGACCTTTCGCGCGCCGACCTGCGCGGGGCCATCCTGCGCAACGCCAATCTCTATGGTGCCACGCTGATCGCGGCCGACCGCACCGGCTGCGACGAGACCGGCGCGCTGACCGACCTGCCGCGCGGCAAGCCGATGACGATGCTGAAGGAGTCGCTCCACGTACTCGTGCGCGAGCACGGGAGCTGGATCGAGACGGGCGGCACGACCGGGCACCTGCTCGACATCTCAGGCTTCGACCTTCGCGACATCGAATGGCCCGACCACGTCCTGCTCACCTCGATGAAGGCCAAGGATGCCTGCATCGCGCATGCGAAATTCAGCGGTGCGTGGCTTCAGGCGAGCCTGTTCGAAGGCGCGGACATGCGGGGTGCCGATTTCCGCACGTCGGATCTCCGCGGTGCCAACCTGAAGGGTGCCAATCTCGTGCGCGCGAATTTCGACGGATGCAATCTCGCGCCGATGGTCGTCCAGTCCGGCAAGTCGCTGATCACGCGGCTGGACGGCGCCAATCTCCGCCATGCGCGGTTCCAGCGCTGCCAGCTCGTCCAGACCTCGTTCCGCGGGGCCGACCTGCGTTGGGCGACGATCGCCGATTGCGACACGAGCGGCGGCGATTTCGAAGGCGCCATCGGGCTGCAGCTCCTGAGCCGTCCCGAGACGACGCCACCCGAGCCGCACAAGACCTGACCGGCCGATTCAGAAATTGAGCTCGGCGCGCGGCTTTGCCGTTGCCGTCGCTTCGACGACAGGGCGGCATTCGAAGATCCGCCCGGGGTCCACATTCGCCGCCTCGACCAGCCGCCGCTTGACGGCTTCCCCGCGCGCGGCGGCGATCTCGCGCAGCGCGGCGTCGTCCTTCAGCGCGTTCGGCAGGTCGCCCGGATTGGCGAATCCGCACACTTCGAGGCGCGCGGCGGGCCGCGCCGAAAGCAGTTTGGCCAGCCCGTCGACAAGCTCGACGACAGGGCCGTCGAGCGTGCTTTTCCCGGCCGAGAAAGTCACGACCGGCAGGGCGATGCCCGTCCCGCGCCGGCTATCGTCGATGATGGCCGAGATGAACGTGCCGAACGGGAACAGCAGCGTCAGCGTGTTCGACAGCGCCCCGCGCATGGCGCCGCCGACCGCGCGG
Source organism: Tagaea sp. (assembly GCA_044224405.1). Taxonomy (GTDB): domain Bacteria; phylum Pseudomonadota; class Alphaproteobacteria; order CACIAM-22H2; family CACIAM-22H2; genus Tagaea. Next base: position 303,542 of record JBGAKN010000003.1, read on the forward strand.
CGCATCGCGTCGCCGGTATCGAAAGTCGGGTTCGCGAATTCGCCGGCGATCGGAATCTCGAGCTCGATGTTGTTGTCGTCGTCCGACAGCAGCGAGAGCGCCGTCTGGACCGGCGCGCCGGCATGCTCGGCCAGCTCGACCGTACCGGTTTCGCGTTCGTCCAGCTGGATGTTCGCGATCTTCCATTTGGTCGTGCCATTGATCTTCTCGTCGCGCGCGACGACCCGGCCTTCGACCGACGCAGTTCCGGTGCGGACGTTGACGCCGAGAAACTCGTCCGCGTAGGCCGAGATCGGCGGCAGATCGATCGACTGGGCGGAGAACTCCATGTCGAACGTCGTGTGCTCGGCGAACGGATAGACCGTGCCGCGCAGTTTGGCCGTGCCGAAACTGCCAATACGCCCTTCGAGCGTGGCGCTGCTCGGGCGCCCGGGTTGCCGGTCGTCCAGATCGGTGACCGTGAGGGCGAGACGGTCGAGCGGCACGCGGACGATTTCGTGCGGCGTGCGGTCCTCGAAGGCGGCGCGGCCGTTGACGATCTCGAACCGGCTGATCGACAGTCCCGGCGAAGGTGCGGGCGCCGGTGCGCCAGGCACCGGCGGCGCGTCGAGCTCGAAACTGAGCATGCCGCTCTTGACCCGCGTGATCCGCATCTCAGGCTGCTCGGCTCGCAGCGTCGTGACGGCGATTCCCCCGGACGGCGTGATGCGCACGTCCTCCATGGTCGCGCGCGGCGCCTCCAGTCGCCAGGGAAATGCCTCGCGGCCGGGGATCGCCTTTTCCCGGCGCAGAAGGCGGGCCTCCGAGATCCCGACGCGCGTGGCGGCAAGCCCCGCCGGGCCGAAATTCAATCCTGCCAGGTCGGCGCGGGATGCCGCGAACAAGTCGCGGCCGGTCTTGTCGTCAATCTTGATTTGGCCGATTCCAAGTTGTCCGTCAGCCGAAAACGTTTCGCCGACGGCCAGCGCCCCGTCGTATTGCGCAGCGTCGAGCGATACGCCTGCCGCCGCATCGGGCAAGTCGGCGCGGATGCTCTCGATGTTCAATCGCCCGGCAATCGCCGTTCGGCCAGCATCGAGATCGACGGTCGCGTCATATCGGAACCGCGCCGCCACGCCATCGAATCCCGCCGCATGCGCTTCGAGCCCTTCGCCCGAAACGACGCCGCGCACGCTTCCCTTCCCGTCGTTCAGGGAAAGGCGGACGGCATCGGTCACGATCCGGCCGGCACGATAGTTCCCGCCGCCTTGCTCGAATGACGGCGACACGATCTCGACAACGCCGTCGAAGGCCTGCTTGCGCACGCCGATCGAAGCGGCCCCCTGCCCCTGCAGCGCCGAAGCACGCAACATGCCGGCGCCGATTTTCGCGGCTATATTTGCGATCTCGAATGTCGCGCGGCCGCCGATCGCGTCGCCGGGTTGCCCGCCTGATCGCGCGATATCGAGGCGGATCTTCTCGACCGAAAGATCGTCGAGCCCTTCGGCGGAAAGATCGACTGCCCCGGCGACAAGCGTTCCGTCGAATACCGGTGCCTTTCCGGCCCGGAGCTCGAGTGCGCCTTCGTAGCGCGCCGTCCCGACGCCGATTTTCGTGATGCCGTCCGCATGGCGCATCCGCGACGCATCGAGCACGCCCTTCGCGGCGAAAATCCCGTTCGCATCGAATGAAAGCGTGCCGCGCCAGCCCAGCATGTCCGCGGCGGTGCCGTACGCCGATCCGGCCAGCAATGTGGCCGATCCTTCCGCCGAAATGCGCCGATCGGCCGGCTTGGCGCCATCGATCTTCACGTCGAGCGCGGCATCGAGCGTTCCGGCAAGCGTCAGGCCGACCAGCTTGGCAAGCGGCGCGAGCGCGAGCTGCCGCATTTCGATACGTGCGGCACCGACCGGCGACTCCGCAAACGGCTTGACGGTTCCAGATATCTTGACCGGATGACCGTCAATGCTTCCGGCCAGTTCATAGCCTGTCGTCGATGCCGGATCGCCGAACCTGAGACCGTCGACCGCCAGCCGCTGGATGGCGACCTCCGCGCGCGTGCCATTGCCGCGAAGCGCGATGCGTGACGCCGTCAGTTCGAAATCGGAAATCACGATTGCCGGCAGAGACTCGCTGCCACCGGACTTTCCCGCCGTGACCGGCAACCCGGCGATCTGCAGGCTGCCGTCGTCGGCGCGCACGATCTCGATCGAGAGGCCAGACATGCGGGCCTGCGGAACGTCGATCCGCCCCGACATCAGCGCAATGGGCGAAATCCGGATGCCGAAAAGATCGAGCTCGGCGACACCGCCATCGGGCCGGTCGATCCGGATGCGGGTCACGTCGATCCGCCGGCCGATCAGCGAGGCAACGACGTCGCCGACATCGACGACCCGGTAGCCGATCGCCGCGAAGCCACGATCGAGCGCATATCGCACAAGCGCGCTCGGCCCCCACCACAGGCCTGCGGATAGCAAAAGTATGCCGGCCAATGTCGCCAGTCTGACGAACGGCCGCTTGCGCTTGCTCGATTGCGTCGAAGTTCCGAATTTCATGATACGCCGTAAGGCTATGATATATCGAGGGAATGAGCCAGCCGAAAACAGCGCTGGCCGAAGCTCGATCGAAGGCGTATTATGTGAATATTAGAACTGATTATCCAACGGGAGAAACCCAATGGCTTTGACAATCTCTAGCGTTGCCGGTGATTCGGCGATCTCGGCTCTCTCCAGCGCGAATTCGAGCGTGAAGCAGGCTGCGGCGATCTCGTCGTTCCAGGCCGCAAACGACGCGCAGGCCGCCCTCGTCAATCTCGTCGCCGCGATCAAGCCGCCGGCGGATTCCGGCCGCGGCCAGTCGGTCGACGTCCAGGCCTGAGTTCGGTTTTTTTTTCGAAGGTCGAACAGTCCTGCCGCGGATCGCGGCGGGACTTTCGGCGTTCAGATCAGCGGAGCCGCGGTGCGAAATTCGGATCGTGCTGCGCGTTCGCGATGTCGCAGCCGATGAAAACGGCGCCTTCCACGATGCAGTCGCGCAGATCGGCCGCCTGAAGATTTGAATTCCCGAAATCGGCGCCGGTCAGGATCGCGCGCCGGAGATCGGCTTTCGACAGGTCGGAATGCCACAAACGCGCGCGTTCCAGATTGGCGGCCATGATCTGGCCCTCTGGCCCGCCGATGCGGACAGGCTGAAGATTGGCACCGACGAGCTTGGCCTGCGCGAGAAAGCCGCGCTTGAGCGTGGCCGCGCGCATGTCGGCGCCCGAGAAATCCGCACCCGAAAGATCCGCAAGCGACAGGTCGGTGAGCACCAGCGTGGCGCCGCGGAAGCTGGCGCGCGCCGCAAGGGCATTGCGCAGCAGCGCGCCCGACAGGTCCTGCCCGTCGAAACTCAGTCCCGTCAGGTTTGCGTTGGAAAGATCGAGCCGCTTTCCGGCTCCGCCCTGCGTCGCGATCCAGCGCGCATGCAGGACCATCGCCTCGTCGATTTTCTCGCTCAGCTCGCGAAGCCGGATCGTCGGATTGCCGGCGATCTCGAACGCCTTCCGGACGCTGGCGTCCAGGATTGCACCACTCGCGTCCGCATCGCCGAGGGTGACCCCTTCGAAATCGGCGCCGATCGCGACGGCGCCGCGCAGGTTCGCGCCCGAAAGATTGCAATTCTTGACGGCCGCCTCGCGGAGATCGGCGCCCGTGAAATTCGCATTGCGGAAATCGACGCCGTCGAGCTGCGCCCCGACCAGGCGTGAATCCGAAAGATCGACCTGCATGGCGATCGTGCGCGTAAGGCGCGCACCGGTGAGATCGACGCCGCGGAAGGTCGCCGTGGCCGCATCGACGGCGCCGCCCAGCGGATCTTCGGTATTGCCGGTCGAGCCCTGACGCGCGAGAGCGCCTTCGCGCAGATCGGCCTCGATCATGTTGGCGACCGTGAGGTCGGCGCCGCGCAGGTTCGCGCCGCGCAGGTCCGCATGCGTCAGGATCGAGCCCTGCATGCGCGCGAAGCGAAGATCCGCGCAGAAAAGCGTCGCGCCCGTGAAATTCGTGCCGCGCGCCGAACAGCCTTTCAGGCGCGCGCCGGTCAGATCGGCGCCCGAGAAATCGAGGCCGTCGAGATCCAGATCGGAAAGATCGAAGAAGGCCAGCTTGGCGCGACGGCCATCGGGAAGGCGCTGGATATGACGCAGATTGGCCGCGGCAATATCGCGCAGCGTCGCCCGGTCGATGCGGGTCAAAGGCCGGCCGCTCATCGGCCTGCTCCCGCGTCATCCCGCGGGGCACTCGGACGGCGCATGCAATGCGTGCGGCTGTCAGCGGTTGTCACGGCTTGGTCCACTGGCCCTCGAAACTGCGTCTGCATCAATCCTGCCATACCAATTTGGCAATTACCGCTCTCACTTCCTATCGACATGCGAGCTGCAAAGCGATGGCCAAAATTCCGATAAAATTTCCGGCACACGGCGCCTGAGACCACAAACACGACGAGCCCTACGAGAGCATTCCGTAAATTTATCGGCTGGTGATGAATTATTGCTTAATGCCTAAGTGCCTGCGGCATCTTCAATATGAAGCTGGACGCGCGAGGTTCCTCGGAACGTGTCCAGTTTCAGCCGCCCGAGGATGTGCAGACTCGCGCCATCGCCACGCAGCAGAAGGCTGCCCAGCGGGGTTTCCGTCGCGCGGAACGCGATCGCGGCAAGCCGCGCGCCGCGCGCATCCTGCAGGAAGCAGCGGACGTGACGCTCGCCGACGACATCGGCCTTCGCCACGCGGACGGCCGGGAAAACGAAGCGCGGCTCTGGGTTTCCCATGCCATACGGTCCGACCTTGTCGAGCTCGCCGATCAGATCGGCATTCGCGGCTGCGAGTGTCAGCGTCCCGTCGTACTCGACGACCGTGCGGCGCTCGACCTTCTGCAGATGCTCGCCGAGTCGTTCCGACAGGAACGCCCGCAGCGCGTCGACCGACCCGCGCGCGACCGTCAGGCCGGCGGCATTGGCATGCCCGCCGCCGTTCAAAAGAAGCCCGGCCTCGCGTGCCGCGATGACCGATGCGCCAAGATCCCAACCGAAGCCGGACCGTGCCGATCCCTTGCCCGTCTCCCCGTCGAGCGCGATGACGAGCGCGGGCCGTTCGAACCTGTCCTTGAGGCGGCTTGCGACGATGCCGATCACGCCGGGATGCCAGCCGTCGCCGGCAACGACCACGAGATTTTCGGCGGCCTGCGCTTCGGCGGCCGCCGTCGCATCGGCCAGCACTTCGGCTTCGATGCGCTGGCGCTCGCGGTTGTAGCCGTCGAGCCTGCCGGCGAGTGCGGCAGCCTCGGCAGGATCGCTCGAACTCAGCAGCCGCACGCCGAGATCGGCCTCGCCGACCCGCCCGCCCGCATTCACGCGCGGCCCCAGCAGGAACCCCAGATGAAATGCCTGCGCGCGCTCCTGCATCCCGGCGACGTCGGCAAGCGCCGCGATCCCGATGCGCGTGCGCGCCCGGATCGCCTTGAGGCCCTGCGCGACGAACGCGCGATTGAGGCCGACGAGCGGGACGACGTCACACACGGTGCCGAGCGCCACAAGATCGAGATAGCCGAGCAGGTCGATTTCGGGCTTGCCCGCCTTGCGCAGCGCGCGATTGAGCGCGACGGCGAGAAGGAACGATACGCCCACCGCCGCGAGCTGGCCGTGCGCGCTGGTCTCGTCCATCCGGTTCGGATTGACGACGGCGAATGCCGGCGGCAGCTTCGCCTCCGCCGCGTGATGGTCGACAACGATGACGTCGAGGCCGGCTTCGCGGGCGGCTTCCAGCGGCGCGTGTGCCGTCGTCCCGCAATCGACCGTGACGACGACCTTGGCGCCGTCGCCGCGAAGCTTGAGGAGTGCCGGCGCGTTGGGGCCGTAGCCTTCCTTCATCCGGTCGGGGATGTAGTGGGTCACCTGCCCGCCCGCACCCGCGATCACGCCGTGCAGCAACGCGGCCGACGTGGCGCCGTCGACGTCATAGTCGCCGAAGATCGCGACCGGTTCGCCCGCCTCGATCGCCGCGACGATCCGCGCGACGGCCTTATCCATGTCCTTCAGATGCGAGGGATCTGGAAGCAGGTCGCGCAATCGGGGATCAAGGAAAGCCGCGGCCTCCGCCTCTGGCACGCCGCGCCCGACAAGGATGCGCGCGACCGTCTCGCTGACGCCCAGGCGCTGGGCAAGCCCCAGCACGAGATTCGTATCGCCATCGCGGGCCTGCCAGCGCCGACCGAGAGCCGAGCGCTCGATGCCCGCGAACGCGGCGCTCACAGCCCCGGCTTGACCTTGTAATTGTGCGTCGCCTCGACGAGGCGGACCGTCCCCGTCTTCGAACGCATGATGATCGAATGGGTCGAGGCACCGCCGGGGAAGCGGCGGATGCCTTTCAGCATCGTGCCGTCGGTCACGCCCGTCGCCGCGAACATCACGTCGCCTTTGGCGAGATCGAGGATCCCGTATTTGCGGTTCAGGTCCTTGATGCCCAGACGCGCCGCGCGACCCTTCTCGTCGTCATTGCGGAACAGCAGGCGCCCCTGGATGTGGCCGCCGATGCAACGCAGCGCCGCCGCCGCGAGCACGCCTTCGGGCGCGCCGCCCGAGCCCATGTACATGTCGACGCCGGAATCGGGGCGCGACGTGGCGATGACGCCGGAAACGTCGCCATCCGAGATCAGCATGATGCGTGCACCGGACTCGCGCACCTTCGCGATGAGTTCGGTGTGCCGCGGACGGTCGAGGATGCACACGACGAGATCGGCGACATCCACGCCCTTCGCCTTGGCGAGACTCTTGAGGTTCTCTGCCGGCTTCATGTCGAGATCGACGACGCCGGCGGGAAGGCCGCCACCCACCGCGATCTTGTCCATGTAGACGTCGGGTGCGTTGAGGAAGCCGCCCTGTTCGGCCATCGCGATCACGGCCAGCGCGTTCTGGCCGCCCTTCGCGGTGATCGTCGTGCCCTCGAGCGGATCGAGCGCGATATCGACCTTCGGGCCACCCTGCCCGACCTTCTCGCCGATATAGAGCATTGGCGCTTCGTCGCGCTCGCCTTCGCCGATCACGACGGTTCCTTCGATCGCGAGCGAATTGAGCGCGCGGCGCATCGCGTCGACCGCAGCCTGATCGGCCGCCTTCTCGTCGCCGCGGCCCATGAGGCGCGAAGCCGCGAGAGCGGCTGCTTCGGTGACGCGCACGACTTCGAGCGCGAGGTTCCGGTCGAGTGAAATGGGAGTGGACATGGCTAGCTCCGTATTTTTCAGAGACTTTCGATGCGCACGACAACGGGCGCCTCGAGGACCGCACCGAGCTTGGCGATACGGTCGAGGGCGCGCGACATCGCGGCCTCTCGGGTTTCGTGGGTGACGAGGACGACCGGCACGCGCTCGTCCGGCGCACGGCCGCGCTGGAGCATCGAGGCGAGACTGACCTTCTCGTCGCGCAGCGCCGCCGTCACGTCGGCGATGACGCCGGGGCGATCGATCACGTCGAGGCGAATGTAATATCCGCCGCGCCGCTCGGAAATGCCGAGCCGCGGCGGCGTGGCAAGTTCGCCCGCCGGAAGCTGGAACGTCATCGGCCGGCGGCCATGCGCGATATCGACGATGTCGGCAACGACGGCCGACGCCGTCGGCCCGGCGCCCGCACCGCGCCCTTCGGCGACGACACGGCCGACGAAATCGCCTTCGGCGACGACGGCGTTGTAGACGTCCTCGACATGCGCGATCGGCGTCTCGAGCGGCACCATGCAGGGATGGACGCGCTGCATGAGCCCGGCCTCGCCGAGTTCGGCGATGCCGAGAAGCTTGATCCGGTAGCCGAGTTCGCGCGCGAACTGGATGTCGACCGCACCGATACGGCGGATGCCCTCGACATGGACCGCGCCAATGTCGATGCGCGTGCCGAACGCGACGCCGGCGAGGATCGCGAGCTTGTGGGCGGCATCGACGCCGTCGACATCGAAGCTCGGATCAGCTTCGGCGTAGCCCAGCTTCTGCGCGTCGGCCAGCACGTCAGCGAACGCGCTGCCGGACTTGCGCATCTGCGTCAGGATGTAATTGCAGGTGCCGTTCAGGATGCCGTAGACGCGGTGCAGGCGGTTGGCCGCAAGACCCTCGCGGATCGACTTGATGATCGGGATGCCGCCGGCAACGGCCGCTTCATAGGCGATCGTCAGGCCCTTCGCTTCGGCCTGCGCGGCCAGCGCGGTGCCGTGATGGGCAAGCAGCGCCTTGTTTGCGGTGACGACGTGCCGGCCGCGGGCAAGCGCTGTCTCGCACACCTTCCGCGCGACGCCCTCGGCCCCGCCGATCAGTTCGACGACGACGTCGCAGTCGGCGTCCGCAGCCATCTTTGCCGCGTCGTCGAACCACGCGATGCGGCCGAGATCGACGCCGCGCGACTTCGAGCGGTCGCGCGCGGAAACGGCGACGATTTCGAGCGGCCGTCCGCCGCGACGCGCGATCAGCGCGCCATTCTTCGCAACGACCTGAAGGACACCGGCGCCGACCGTGCCGAGGCCGGCGATCGCGATCCGAAGCGCTTCGCTCATACGGAGGCTTTTTTCTTCTGGGTCGGCGGCTCGGGCAGGCGCTCGGGCCCGGCCATGAACTGCTTGATCTGGCGCACCGCCTGGCGGATGCGCTGGACGTTCTCGACGAGTGCGAGGCGCACATGCCCGTCGCCGTATTCGCCGAAACCGATGCCCGGCGAAACGGCGACCTTTGCTTCGCGCATCAGCAGCTTGGCGAATTCGAGCGAACCCAGCGACGCGTACTGCGGCGGGATCGGCGCCCACGCGAACATCGAGGCGGGCGGGCTCGGCACGTCCCAGCCGGCCTGCGCCAGCCCCTGGATCAGCACGTCGCGACGCTGCTTGTAGATCTCGCGCGCCTCGAGCACGCAATCCTGCGGCCCGTTGAGCGCCGCGGCGGCCGCGACCTGCACGGGCGTGAACGCGCCGTAATCCAGATACGACTTGATCCGCGCGAGCGCCTTGATGAGCGTCTTGTTGCCAGCGGCGAAGCCCACGCGCCAGCCCGCCATCGAATAGGTCTTGCTCATCGACGTGAACTCGACCGCGACGTCCTTGGCGCCGGGAACCTGCAGGATCGACGGCGGCGGCTTGTCGTCGAAATAGATCTCCGCGTAGGCGAGATCGGAGAGGATCCAGATCCCGTGCTCGCGGCAATAGGCGACGCAGCGCTCGTAGAACGAAAGATCGACGACCTGGGCCGTCGGGTTCGACGGATAGTTGAGGATCAGCGCGAGCGGCTTGGGCACGGAATGGCGGACCGCGCGTTCCATCGCCGAGAAGAAACCCTCGACGCCTTCGGGCGTGGAGACATCAGTCGGCAGGTGGCGGATCGAGGCACCCGCCATGATGAAGCCGTAGGGATGGATCGGATAGCTCGGGTTCGGCACGAGGATCACGTCGCCGGGGCTGGTGATCGCCTGCGCGAGATTGGCGAGCCCTTCTTTCGAACCGAGCGTGACGATCGTCTCGGTCTCGGGATCGAGATCGACGCCGAAGCGGCGGCCGTAATAGGCCGCGTGCGCCTTGCGAAGCCCCGGGATGCCGCGTGACATCGAATAGCGGTGCGTGCGCGGATCGGGAACCGTCTCGGTCAGCTTCGCGACGATGTGCGCCGGCGTCGGCAGGTCGGGATTGCCCATGCCGAGATCGATCACATCGTCGCCCACGGCTCGCGCCTTGGCCTTCTGCGTATTCACTTCAGCGAACACGTAGGGGGGCAAGCGCTTGATGCGATAGAAATCGTCCTGCATGGTCGGGGCTTCTCGTAACCTTCGGTTTGGGCGCTGGAATCGGCTCTCGGGCCGACCCGTCGCGGGTCCTCTATCTACAATGGGGCAACGCGGCGCGCATCCGGAAAAACGGCCCGGCCCAAAGGCTTGGCGGGGAACGGCTTTATCGCGCATTGCCGCCGCAGCGCGCCGCGCATAAAAGGTTCCCGATCCGAAGCCGAGAATCGATGAACATGCCCCCCTCGAACACGCCCGCCGCGCCGCCAGCCACTTGGGCGGGCTTCAAGCGCGGCTTCATTCCCGCCGCGGCGCTCTCGCCTGGCAATTTCATTTTCGGCGTGACTTTCGGCCTGCTCGCGCGACAGGAGACGCTGTCGGCCCTCGAAGCCATGCTGATGAGCGTCCTCGTTTTCTCCGGTTCGGCACAGATCGCCGCCGTCAGCGCGATGGGTCACGGCTATGTCGGCTTCGATGCGATCTCGTCGATCACGACCGCAATCCTGCTGCTGAACGCGCGCTACTTCCTCTACGGGGCGGCAATGTGGCCGTGGCTCGGAGCCGCACCGGCGTATCAGGTCGTACCGACGCTTTTCTATCTTGGCGACGCGAGTTGGGTCATTTCGATGCGCGCCCACGCCGCCGGCGAACGGGACATCTACTACGTCCTCGGTGCCGGTGCTGCGACCATCGCGCCCTGGCTGCTCGGAACGCTCGCGGGATCGACGGCCGGCGGACTGCTCGCGAACCCGAAGGCGCTCGGCCTCGACTTCCTGCTCGTCGCATTCGCGGCCGCCATGGGTATGGGTATGCTCCGCTCGCGACCCGACTGGGTCGGCCCCGCCGCGGCACTTGTGGTGGCTCTTGTCGTCGACCGATTGGCGCCCGGCGGCTGGACGATCGTTGCGGCCGGCATTGCCGGCGGCCTCGTCACCTACGTCCGATTCGTGCCGAAATGATGATCCGCCCCGACTTCCTGCCGTTCCTGTTCGCGATCGCCGCCGCATCGTTCGCCTGCCGGATGGGCGGGTTCTGGTTCATGCATTTCGTGCGCGTCACGCCGCGCATCGAAGCGGCGCTGAAGGCCACGCCGCTTGCCGTGATGATCGGGATCGTGGCGCCGGTCGCCGCGCGCGGAAATCCTGCGGAACTGCTGGCATTGGCCGTAATCGCGGTGGTCGTCCGCTGGGCATCGAGCGACCTGGTCGCGGCAATGGCCGGCGTGGCGGTCGTCGCCGCCGTCCGGGCGCTCGGCGGCTAGAATTCGACGGCGACGCGCGCGGTTTTCAGCACGCCGGCATCGATCGCGATGCGCGCGCGGTCTAGGCCGAGCGCTTCGAGTTCACCGCTTGCCGCTGCCGCACGGCGCGGCGAAAGCGCCTGCTCGGGGGGCGACAGCATCTGCCCAGCCGCGGGCATCACGCGGACCCGGCCGCCGCGCTCATTTGCGATGATGACGGCATCGCGCAACGTGCGGCGCGCTTCGGGCGACAGGAGCGTCGAGCCGGTCGCGAATTCGACATCGCCGACGACCAAAGCGTTCCGCCCCAGCGGTGCCGAGACGACCGGAGTCGGCGCAGGCGGCGGAACGGCACGAACGGCCGGTCGGTTCGTGGCCACGGCGGGAACTGCCAGTCTCGGTGCGATCGCTGCCGGCGCGGGTGCGGGCACGGCGGCGACGGCCGGCGGTGCGGCCGGCACGGGTACTGCAGCCGTCGCGGGAACCGGAGCAGCCACAGGTGCCGGCGGCTGCGCGACGGGCCCCGAAAGATTCGGCGGCTCGGGCGGGCGGGCGGCAGGATCGAGGATCGGATCGATGGCGCGCAGGCGCGCATCGAAGTCGCGCGCCGCCTCCCGTTGGCCGATCAGCGCCTTCTGTTCGGCCTCGACCTTCGAAGCCGAAACGCGCGCCGGAACGGGCGGAAAAGCGCCGAGATTGGGATAGGGCCGGGCCCCCGGATCGGCCGCGTCGATCCGCGTCTTGTCGGATGCGGACTCCGAGCACCCGGCCAAAAGAAGAAAACCGAGCCCGATCAGCGGGATACGCATCTTTAGGAATTGCAACATCGAACCCGTTATAATCCGAACCGGAAGGGCGTCCAAGTCTCTGATCGGGGCGCCAGATTGAAAGCGGAGTGGGAGAAATGGCCGACAAGCCGGATCGCGACGTGAAACTCCCCGACCCCGTCGAGATGTCGCGGATGATGACGCACATCGCCGAGCAAAGCCAACATCTGGTTTCCGAGTTCATCGCCCGCCAGACGCCGATGCAGTTCGGCAACCCTGACCCGCTCAATCTCGGCCAGGCCTTTTTCGACATGACCGCCCGGATGATGACCAATCCGGCCAAGCTCATGCAGGCGCAGTTCTCGCTCTGGCAGGACTATATGGCGCTGTGGCAGTCGACGACGCGCAAGATGCTGGGCGAGCCGTCCGAGCCCGTCGTCAGCCCCACGTCTGACGACCGGCGCTTCAAGGATTCGCTCTGGGACGAGAACTACGTCTTCGACTTCATCAAGCAGTCCTATCTGCTGTCGGCGCGCTGGCTGCAGGGCACCGTCAAGGAAGTCGAAGGGCTCGACGACAAGACGGCGCGGAAAGTGGATTTCTACACGCGCCAGTTCGTCGATGCGATGGCGCCCTCCAATTTCGCGATGACGAACCCCGAAGTCCTGCGCGAGACGCTGGAAACCGGTGGCGAAAATCTGGTCAAGGGCCTGTCGAACCTGCTCGGCGATCTCGAACGCGGCAAGGGCAAGCTGCAGATCCGCATGACTGACATGGAGGCGTTCAAGGTCGGCGAGAACATCGCCGTGACGCCCGGCTCGGTCGTCTACCAGAACGATCTCATGCAGCTGATCCAGTACGCGCCGACGACGGAAACGGTCGTCAAGGCGCCGCTGCTGATCGTGCCGCCGTGGATCAACAAGTTCTATATCCTCGACCTGCGCGAGAAGAACTCGTTCATCAAGTGGGCGGTGGGCCAGGGCCACACGGTGTTCGTGATTTCGTGGGTCAATCCCGACAGTGAACTCGCCGAGAAGAAATTCGACGACTATCTCAGCGAAGGTCCCCTCGCCGCCCTCGACGCGATCGAGAAGGCGACCGGCGAGAAGGCGTGCAACGTCATCGGCTACTGCCTCGGCGGGACGCTGATGGCATCCACCCTCGCCCACATGGCGGCGAAGGGTGACAAGCGCGTGCTGTCGGCGACGTTCTTCACCACGATGGTCGATTTCGAGGAAGCGGGCGAATTGTCCGTCTTCATCGACGAGGAGCAACTCGCTGCCCTCGAAGAGAAGATGCACGAGCGCGGCTATCTCGACGGCGCCGACATGGCGACGACGTTCAACATGCTGCGCGCCAACGACCTGATCTGGTCGTTCGTCGTCAACAACTACCTGATGGGCAAGGAGCCCTTCCCGTTCGACCTGCTCTACTGGAATTCGGATTCCACGCGCATGCCGGCGGCGATGCACTCGTTCTACCTCCGGCAGATGTACCAGGAGAACCGGCTGTCACGCGGCAAGATCAAGCTGCTCGGCACCAAGGTCGATCTCACCAAGATCAATGTGCCGGTCTTCATCCTCTCCACGCGCGAAGACCACATCGCGCCGTGGAAGTCGACATACGTCGCCACCCAGCTCTACACCGGCCCGACGACGTTCTGCCTTGCCGCTTCGGGGCACATCGCTGGCGTCGTCAACCCGCCGGCGTCGGGCAAGTACTGCCATTGGACGAACGACAAACTGCCGCACAAGCCCGATCAATGGCTCGAAACGGCGACGCAGCATCCCGGCTCGTGGTGGCCGCTGTGGGACAACTGGGCCAAGGGCCATGCCGGCGAAAACGTGCCCGCACGCAAGCCCGGCGATCGTGGACTCAAGGTGATCGAGGCCGCGCCGGGCAGTTACGTGAAAGTCAAAGCACAGTAGAAATTCACCACCGCGCGCCCTATAATCCTCGCAGTGCCCCCGCCCTTCCGGCGGGGGCATTTTCGTTCGAGGATTTGGATGCGCAAGTTTTGGGCATCGATAGGCTTTTGCGCCACACTCGCGCTGGCGGCTGCGCCGGCAAGCGCTCTCTCACCCGACGATGCGCGCCATCTCCTGACGCGTACGGGCTTCGGCGCCGCCGCATCCGAGATCACCGAACTCCTGCCGCTCGACCGTGCCGCATCCGTCGACCTGATTCTGGCCCGCTCGCGAACCGAGCCGACCGTCCCGCGTCCTGCCTTTCTCGCGCAGCCATGGCCGCCCTATCGCGAATTCGTGAACATGCCCGAGCAGCAGCGTCAGGCGTTCAATCAGGCGCGCCGCGACGAGCTCCTGCAGCTCAAGGCGTGGTGGTACGCCGAAATGATCGCCACCCCCTCGCCGCTGACCGAGCGCATGACGCTTTTCTGGCACAATCATTTCGTTTCGGCATTCGAGGGTGTGGGCAACAACGTCCACCGCATGTGGGATCAGAACGCCCTCTTCCGGCGCGAAGCGACGGGTAGTTTCGCGAACCTGCTCTACGCGATCCTGCGCGACCCGGTGATGCTGCGATACCTGAACAACGAGACGAACCGGAAGGGCCGCCCGAACGAAAACCTCGCGCGCGAACTGCTCGAACTCTTCACGCTCGGCGAAGGTCACTACACCGAGAACGACATCAAGGAGATCGCGCGCGCCCTGACGGGCCTCGCGATCGACCGCGGCTCCGACTTCGGCTTCCGGTTCGTCTACGCGATGCACGACGAAGGCGGAAAGCAGTTCCTGGGCGGTATCGGCCTTGACGGCAACGACGTGGCGCGCGTCATCCTTGCGCAGAAGCGGACCGCGAAGTTCGTCGTCGAGAAGCTGTGGCGCGAGTTCGTGGCGCCCGAACTCCCCGATGCCGCCGAGATCGAGCGCATCGCCGTGGCATTGCGCGAATCCAGCTACGCGATGAAGCCCGCCTTGCGCGCGATCTTCCTCGGCGACGCGTTCTGGGCCGCCGCGAACCGCGGCACGCTCGTCAAATCTCCGGTCTCGCTTATCGTCGGCGCGCACCGCGATCTCGGCCTGCCGGTCGTCGATCTGGCCGCACTTCCCGTCCATGGAAGGCGTCTCGGGCAGGATTTGTTCGAACCGCCGAACGTCAAGGGATGGCCGGGCGGGAATTCGTGGATCACGCCGGCGAGCCTTGTCGCGCGCTACGACGTTCTCGCGCGCCTCATCGCCAATCGCGGTCTTGTCGCACCACGCCCGCAACCTGGAACACGCGAAATCGCCATTCGCATGGCCGGTGACGGCTGGCAGGGTGGGCCGCGCTTCGTGCTGAAGATCAACGGTACGCGCACGATCGCGGCGCAGGAACTCGATTTCGCGGCCGACACGGCGCGCTTCGGCATGGTCCCCGACCGCATGGACTGGGTCTGGCGCGTCCTTCGCTTCCCCATCGACGAACCGGTCCATTCCGTATCCGTCGAATTCGTCAACGATGCGGCGGCACCGCCAGACGCAAACGGCGTGCGGCGGGGCGACCGCAACCTTTATGTCGACTGGGTGGAGGTCGAAGGCGAAGTCTATCGCGCGCTCGACGGCGCGCAGACGACGACGAACGCGGCGTGCCGCAACATCCGGCCCGGCGATCTCTACTGCAACGGGACGCTCTCGTTCGACATCGACCGGATGAAGACCGCAGGCAAGCTGCACCCGCGCGGTGCCGCCGAAGCGATGATGGCGATGCCGGTTTCGGCAACCGGCAGCATGATGTCGATGACGCCGGCGCCAGCGTCCGTCATGCCGGCGGAAGTTCCCGGCCGCGCCGTCTTCCTCGACGCCGACGCTTGGCTGGCCTCGCAGCCGGAACTCTGGCGCAAGCCCGACGCGATGTGGCACGCGCTCGCCCCGATCCGCCCGCTCGACAATCCGCGAAGCCCTGATACGGACGCGGAATTGCGCGCGATCCTGTTCGATCCCGTCTACCAGTTGATGTGAGGAACGTGACGATGGAACGCCGCGGATTTCTCGCAGGGGTTTCGGGCCTTGCCGCGTCGGGGCTGCTGCCGGGTTGCGCCACGCAGACACCCGTCGTGAGTTCTACGGCAAGAACCTACCGTCCCGCCGCAACGGCGCTTTCCAACGGCAGGCCGGGCGCTGTCGGCAAGCGCATCCTCGTCCTCGTCGAGCTTCAGGGCGGCAATGACGGCCTCAACATGGTCATCCCCTACGCGAACCCGCTCTATCGCAAGCTGCGGCCGGGTCTTGCAATCGACATCGCGGAAATCGGAACGGTTTCGCCGGAACTCGGATTCCATCCCTCGTTCGCACCGCTTTTCGCGCCTTTCGAGGGCGGCGAACTCGCGGTGGTGAATTCGGTCGGCTATCCGCGGCCGAACCGTTCGCATTTCCGCTCGATCGAGATCTGGGAACAGGCCACGGCCAGCGACCAGTACGCGCCCGAAGGCTGGATCACGCACGCGCTGACCGAGCATCCGGTCTTCGGCCGGCGCACGGCCGATGCCGACGGCATCGTCGTCGGCACGGGAAACATCGGCCCCCTCGCCGGCCCCGGAACGCGGCTGGTGAATATGCGCGAGCCGCGCCAGTTCCTGGCGCAGAGCGAGGCGATGAACGCGCTTGCCGGCCGCGCCGACGTGTCCCCCGCCCTGCGCCATCTCGTGCGCACGCAGAACGAGGCCGTGTCGGCCGCCGATGCGGTGCGGCGCAAGCTGAGCGGGCGCGACCGTTTCGCGCGCCGCTTCGCGGGCGATCCGCTTGCGCGCAGCCTTTCTGTCGCGGCGAACCTGATCGCGGACGGCGTCGACGTGCCCGTGTGGAAGGTGACGCTCGGCAGCTTCGATACGCATGCCGACCAGCGCCAGCGCCACGCCCGCCTTCTCGCCAATCTCGCCGGCGGCCTCGCCGCGTTCCGGGGGGCAATGATGGATCTCGGCCGCTGGAACGACACGCTTGTCGTGACCTATTCCGAATTCGGACGGCGCGTCGGCGAGAACCTGTCGCGCGGAACCGATCACGGAACGGCAGCGCCGCTGATGATGCTTGGCGGCTCGGTGCAGGGCGGCTTCCACGGACCCGTGCCCGATCTCGAGGATCTCGACGCGGGCGACCTCAAGGCGAAAATCGATTTCCGACAGGTCTATGCCGGCATCGTCGCGGACTGGTGGAACCAGCCCGACAACTTCCTCACCCGGCAGGGCCACAGGCCCCTCCCGCTCGTCCGGGGCATGGCTGTCTAGCTCTGGTGCAGCGCAGCATTTTCCTCTATAAGTCCAGTCCCGTTTTTTGAAGAGGAGTTCGGGACTATGAACGACGCACGCGGCCATTCGGTCGCCGTCGTCGGTGCCACCGGCGCCGTCGGCATTGAGATGGTGAATGTGCTTCACGCCCGGCGTTTTCCGGTCGCGGAGCTGAAGCTGTTTGCTTCCGCCCGCTCCGCGTCGAAAAAAGTCACGACGCCTTACGGCGAGAAGACGATCGAGGAGTTCAAGCCCGAATCCCTCAAGGGCATCGACTTCGTGCTGATGGCCGTGTCCGGCGATTTCGCCAAGGAACACGCGCCCACGCTCGCCAAGCAGGGCTCGATCGTCATCGATAACTCGTCCGCGTTCCGCTACGACCCGGCGATCCCGCTGGTCGTGCCGGAAATCAACGCGGCCGCCGCGCAGGGCCACAACCTGATCGCCAATCCGAACTGCACGACCGCCGTGCTGGTGATGGCGCTGTGGCCGCTGCACCAGGCCTTCGGCCTCAAGCGCGTCATCGTGTCGTCCTATCAGGCGGCTTCGGGTGCCGGTGCCGAAGGCATGGCGGAACTCGAGGAAGAGACCCGCAAGTGGGCCGGCGGCGGCAAGGTCGGCAACAAGGTGTTCGCGCACCCGCTCGCCTTCAACGTGATCCCGCACATCGACGTGTTCCAGCCCAACGGCTACACGAAGGAAGAGATGAAGGTCACGTGGGAGAGCCGCAAGATCATGGGCCTGCCCGACCTGAAGGCAAGCTGCACGGCCGTGCGCGTGCCCACGCTGCGCGCGCACGCCGAAGCGGTGACGATCGAGACGGACAAGCCGGTCACGCCGGCGGCCGCGCGCGAGGCCCTCGCCCGGGCGCCGGGCGTCGTCGTCGTCGACGATCCGGCCGCCAAGCTCTACCCGATGCCGATCACGGCCTCGGGCAAGTACGACGTCGAAGTCGGCCGCATCCGCGAAAGCCTCGTGTTCGGCCCGAACGGTCTCGACTTCTTCTGCGTGGGCGACCAGCTGCTGAAGGGTGCGGCCCTCAACGCGGTGCAGATCGCCGAATGCGTGCTGCCGGGCCTTCGCAAGAAGGCGGCATGAAGCGTCTTCGCGCCCTCGCCTTTCTGGCATTCTTTCATGCCGGCACGGCGGGGGCGCAGGTCGCGCCGCCCGTTGCCATTGACCTTTCCGATTCCCTTTCCCGCATCAAGGCCGACGTCGCGACGCCGCTGATCGCGCGCCAGTTCGGCGAGGCCTATGTCCGCGACTGGTGGATGGCGATGGACACGCTGCTCGGCGATGCCGTGCGGCAGGCGACGTATCTCGGTGAACAGGGTCCGGCCTGCCAGGCGATCCGCGCGCGCGACGGCGACAATTCGTCAGCGTGGGTGACCTGCGCGCTGGGCCTCGAGGAGTCGGCCAAGCTGCTTTCCGCCGGCCTTGCCGAACTCGCCAAGATCCTGCCCGACTGGGAGCGCATGGCGCGCCAGATCGATACGGCGAACGGAACGGTCAGCCCGCTCGTGGACAAGGCACTGGCGGCGATCGCCGAAACCGAAAAGCGGCTGCGCGAAGAACGTTACTGAGCCGCGTTGTACTCGTCGGCGAGATCGGCGTAGCGGCGCGCGGCATCTGCGAACACGGCGAATTCCTCCGGCGTCACGGCGCGCATGAGCTTCGCAGGACTCCCCGCCCACATCTCGCCCTTCTTCACGCGCTTGCCCGGCGTGACGAGCGCGCCTGCCGCGACGACGGCCCCGCTCTCGACGATGGCGCCGTCCATCACGCAGGCCTTCATGCCGATGAACGCGTCATCCTCGACGATGCAGCCGTGCAGCAAAGCGAGATGCCCGACGGTCACCCGCTTGCCGATATAGGTGCCGAATTTGCCCTTCGAGCAGTGGATGACGGAGCCGTCCTGGATGTTCGTCTCTGCGCCGATGCGGATCTCGTGCACGTCGCCGCGGATCGTCACGCCGTACCAGATGCCGCAGCGAGCACCTATCTCGACATTGCCGATGATGGCGGCGTTGTCGGCGACGAAAGCGGCAGGATCGATCTTCGGCGACCACTCCCGATACGGGCGGACGATCATTCCAGGCCGAGCATCAGCGAGATGTTCTGCACGGCCGCACCCGACGCACCCTTGCCGAGATTGTCGAGCCGCGCGACGAGAACCGCCTGGCGGTGCTTCTCGTTGGCGAACACGCGCAGTTCCATCCTGTCGGTACCGTTGAGCGCCTGCGGCTCGAGCTTGCCCGAAGCATCGGGGGCGACGACCGAGACGAGCTTGCTGCCCGCATAGCGCTTCTCGAGTGCTGCCTGCAGATCGGCCGCCGTCGGCTTCGTCGGCAACGCATCGAGATGCAGAGGCACGCTGACGAGCATGCCCTGCCGGAAATCGCCGACCGACGGCACGAAGATCGGCCGGCGCGTCAGCTTCGAATAGAGATGCAGTTCCGGCAGATGCTTGTGCTCGAGCCCGAGGCCGTACAGCTCGAAGTCCGGCGCCTTGCGCGCCTCGTACTCCGCGATCATCGACTTGCCGCCGCCGGTGAAACCGCTAACAGCATTGACCGTCACCGGCCAGTCCGCCGGGAGGATGCCGGCATCGACCAGCGGCCGGATCAGCGCGATGCCGCCCGTCGGGTAGCAGCCGGGATTGGCGACGCGCGTGGCCGACCGCACGGCGGCCGTCTGCTCCGGCGTCATCTCGGGGAAGCCGTAGACCCAGCCGGGCGCCACGCGATGCGCGGTGCTGGCATCGACGATCTTGGGCGACTTGGCGCCGAGCGTGTCGGCAAGCGCCACGGATTCCTTCGCGGCCGCGTCGGGCAGGCACAGCACGACGAGGTCGACCGAGGCCATGATCTCGCGGCGCGCTTCGGGATCCTTGCGGCGTTCCGGCGCGATCGAACGCACGGCCACGCCCGAAAGGGCGGCCAGGCGCTGCGCGATGCCGAGCCCGGTCGTGCCGGCTTCGCCATCGATGAAGATCGTGCGGGTCAAGGTTGCGCTGTCCATCGAACTCACTCCTCGGACTCCAGATTACATCAAATGGCGATGCGGTAGAACCGCGTATCGGGCTTCATGCGCGGGAACGATGCCGGCAATTCCGTTTCGTCCACGAGCGCGAAACCGTTCTTTTCGTAAAAGCGGTGCGCGGCCTTGAAGAACGGCGTCGTGCCGAGCCAGACGGCCGCAAGGCCCTGCGCCTTCGCGTGCGCCAGCAGCGTGTCGAGCAGGCGCTGCGCGATCCCGTGCGCGGGCCCGCGATGGTCGGCGCGCACGAACATCTTGCGCAGCGCCCCTTGGCCGGGCGCGAACTCGACCAGGCCGATCGTGCCGACGACCGCACCATCGGCCGCACGCGCGACCCAGAACTCGCCCGCCCCCTTGCGGAAGAAGGCGATCGGGTCCTGCAGGTCCGGCTGCTGCGCGTAGGTGATCGGCACGCCGAATTCCTTGTTCTGGATTTCGACGACCATCGCGGCCGTGCCGGCGTGATCCCGCGGTTCGTATTTCGTGACTTCGACCATTCGTGACCCCTGAAACAAGAAGGGCGCCGGTGAGGGCGCCCTTCTCCACTCCGGTCCGCCCGAGGGCGGGTGTTGAGTGTCGGTTAGCGCTTCGAGAACTGGTGGCTGCGGCGCGCCTTGTGGCGGCCGTACTTCTTTCGCTCGACCACGCGGCTGTCGCGGGTGAGGAAGCCGGCATGCTTGAGGGCCGGACGCAGCTCGGGCTCGAAATAGGTCATCGCCTTCGACAGGCCATGGCGCACCGCACCGGCCTGGCCCGAAAGCCCGCCGCCGGCGACCGTGCACCACATGTCGAACGAGCCGACGCGCGCGGCGACCGAGAACGGCTGGTTGATCATCATGCGCAGGGCCGGACGCGCGAAGTAGGCGTTCAGCTCCTTGCCGTTGACGATCATCTTGCCGGAACCGGCCTTGAGCCACACGCGGGCGACGGCGTTCTTGCGCTTGCCGGTCGCGTAGGAGCGGCCGAACTTGTCTTTCACGGGAGCGGCCGGCGTGGCCGCGGTCTGCACGGCCGCCGTGGCCGAAGCCATCGACAGGTCGGCAAGGGTACGGCTGGCCGGCTTCGCCTTCGGCTTTTCCGCGCGATCGGTACGGGGTTCGGCCATGCTCAGGCGCTCCTCTTGTTCTTCGGATTCATCGCGGCGAAGTCGACCTTGGTCGGGTTCTGGGCTTCGTGCGGATGCTTGGTGCCGGCATAGATCTTCAGGTGCGTCATCTGGCGACGGGCCAGAGGGCTGTCCTTCTTCATCATGCGCTCGACCGCGCGCTCGAGCAGGCGCTCGGGATGCTTGGAGGCCAGCGTCTGCTTGGGCGAGATCTGCTTGACGCCGCCGGGATGGCCGGTGTGCCAGTAGTGGACCTCGTTCTCCAGCTTGCGGCCCGTCATGCGGACCTTGTCCGCATTGATGACGACGACGAAGTCGCCGCCATCGAGGTGCGGCGAGAAGCTGGTCTTGTGCTTGCCCTTGAGGCGCATCGCGAGGAACGAGGCAAGACGGCCGAGAACGACGCCTTCGGCGTCGATCAGGATCCACTTCTTGCTCTTGTGCGCCTCGGCGACCGTGAGATTCGGGGTCGACATGGTTGGCTCGTTTCTTTGAAGGTTCGAACGTCATTCCCGGCCGACCCAGGGGCCCGTCGGGAGCGCGCGAATATCCTTTTATGAGGGTGGCAAGTCAACGTCTAATCATTCAATGAATTCAAGGATATTACACTAGTGGTAAAATAATACCCTTTGATTAACCCCCTACCCTGCCGCCGCTTTCCTCACTTTCGCGGCGGAATCGAATACGTCCCCGTCACATGCGCGACCGGCTCCTTGTCGCCGGCCGAGTAGAGCGCCACTTCCATCACGGCCAGCCGCTTGCCGAGCTTCAGCATCGTCGCGTGCGCGAGCATGTCGCGCTGGGCGGGCTTGCGCAGGAAGTTGATGTTGAGGCTCGTCGTCACCGCAAGCTCGACGCGGCCGATCAGACTCATCACGCACACATACATCGCGAAGTCGGCGAGGCCCATCATCAAAGGCCCCGCGATCGTTCCGCCCGGCCGGATGAAGTCGCGTTTGAAGGGCATGCGCACCGTGACGTCGCCGGCCTTCAGCTTCGTGATCTTCGGATCGAGCGATGCCGCGAAGGGCAACGCCTCGGCGACGATCTCGGCAATCTCGGCTTTGGTGATAAGGCTCATCGTCGCCTGTTCTTGATCGGGGGAACGAACGGTCGCAAACTGACCATATCGCGAACCAAGGTCCAGAGAATGCCAGATTCGTCCGCCACCGCCGACCTGCTGCTGCGCGCCGACAAGGACGGCGTGGCGACGGTGACACTGAACCGGCCCGCCGCGCGCAACGCCCTGTCGGTCGGGCTGATGAAGGCGCTGCAGGACGAATTGGACGCGCTGCGCGACGACCCGAACGTGAAGGCCATCGTCATCGCCGGCGCCGGCCCCGCTTTCTGCGCGGGCCACGACCTCAAGGAAATCCGCGCCAATCCCGATCCGGCTTCGTACAAGGCGCTGTTCGAGCAATGCTCGACGCTGATGAAGACGATCGTGCGGCTGCCCAAGCCCGTGATCGCGCGCGTGCACGGCATCGCGACCGCCGCCGGCTGCCAGCTCGTCGCCACCTGCGATCTTGCGGTTGCCGCCGACACCGCGCGCTTCGCCACGCCCGGCGTCAATATCGGCCTGTTCTGCTCGACCCCGATGGTGGCGCTGACGCGCGCGGTCGGGCGCAAGGTCGCCATGGAAATGCTGATGACCGGCGACATGATCGATGCCGCGACCGCCAAGTCGGTCGGCCTTATCAACCGCATCGTGCCCGACGCGCAGCTTGCCGAAGCTGCACAGGCCCTCGCCGTGCAGATCGCCTCGAAATCGCCGCTGACGCTGAAGATCGGCAAGGAAGCCTTCTACGCCCAGGCCGACATGGATCTCGACGCGGCCTACGCCTATGCGAGCGAGGCGATGACCCGCAACATGCTCGCGCGCGACGCCGAGGAAGGCATCGACGCCTTCATCGAAAAGCGCAAGCCCACCTGGAAAGGCTGCTGACTTGGAACCGCTCGACTACGACGATGGCTTCATCCGCGGCATCCTCAGGCGCACCAAGGTGATCGCGATGGTGGGTGCCAGCACCAACTGGACCCGGCCCAGCTTCTTCGCGATGAAATACCTGCAGGCGAAGGGCTATCGCGTCATCCCGGTCAACCCCGCCTCGGCCGGGCAGGAACTGCTCGGCGAGACGGTGCGCGCGTCGCTCAAGGACATCGACGTGCCGATCGACATGGTCGACGTGTTCCGCGCGTCCGAGCATGTCGGCCCCGTCGCCGACGAGGCGATCGCGGTGGGCGCCAAGACGCTGTGGATGCAGCTTGGCGTTCGCAACGACGAAGCGGCTGCGAAAGCAAAAGCCGCCGGCCTCGACGTGGTGATGGACCGCTGCCCGAAGATCGAGTTCGGCCGCCTCAACGGCGAGCTCTCGTGGGGCGGCATCAACTCGCGCGTGATCTCCGCCAAGCGCCCGAAGGTGCGCCGGAGCGTCTGATTGTACGACTACTGGTTACCTCATGTTACGGTAACCTGTTTAAGTCCTTGAAATCGAAGGCAGGTAACATCAAAACCCGCTTTTCGGCGATTTTGTAGGACAGCAGACGGCATTCTCCGCGTCCGATCAATCACTTGATCGGTATTACCATAAAGGCGACATCCGGGTTACCGGTTGCAGCCACCTATTCACTTGTCAAACAGCACCCTGCCGATGGGTTGGCAGTTGCTGATGATCCTATCATAGGAATTTAGATTTTACCATCGGAGATATACCTCTCACCCTAGCCCTCTCCCGCAAGGGGAGAGGGCGGAGGGTGAGGGTTACGCCTTCGCCGCCAGCGCCGCCTTGATCGCGGCAAGCGCCGCGTCGGCTTTCGCCGCATCGGGGCCGCCGCCTTGGGCCATGTCGGGGCGGCCGCCGCCGCCCTTGCCGCCGAGTTCGGCGACGCCGAGCTTCACGAGATCGACGGCGCTGACCTTGCCGGCGAGATCTTCGGTGACGGCGATGACGATCGAGGCCTTGCCGTCCTCGGTCGAGATCAATGCGATCACGCCCGAGCCGATCTGCTTCTTGAGTTCGTCCGCCGTCGCCTTGAGTTCGCGCGCGGGCGTGTTGTCGAGCTTGCGGCCCGCGAACTTGAACGCGCCCACCTGCTCGGCCCCGCCGCCGGCGGAAGCCCCGCCGCCGCCGACCGCGAGCGCGCGGCGCGCGTCGGACAGGTCCTTCTCCAGCTTGCGGCGTTCTTCGAGCAGCGCGCCGATGCGCGCCGGCACGTCGGCCGGCACGGTCTTGGCCGCACTCGCGGCGTCCGACAGAAGGCGCGCCTGTTCGGAGAGATAGGCGCGCGCGCCCTCGCCCGTCATCGCCTCGATCCGGCGCACGCCGGCGGCGACGGCACTTTCCGAGACGATCTTCACGAGGCCGATATCGCCCGTGCGGCGCACATGCGTGCCGCCGCAAAGCTCGGTCGAGAACGGCTTGGCTTCGCTGCTCCCGCGCGGATAGCCCATCGCGACGACGCGCACCTCTTCGCCGTACTTCTCGCCGAACAGGGCGAGCGCGCCGGCTTCCACGGCGGCTTCCGGCGTCATCAGGCGCGTCGACACGTCCTGGTTTTCCAGCACGCGCTTGTTCACGTCCGCCTCGACGGCCGCGATGTCGTCGGCCGACAGCGGCGTGGGCTGGGATATATCGAAGCGCAGGCGGTCGGGTGCGACGAGCGAGCCCTTCTGCGTGACATGGTCGCCCAGGCGGCGGCGCAGCGCCTCGTGCAGCAGGTGCGTGGCAGAATGGTTGGCGCGCAGGCGGTCGCGGCGGTCGACATCGATGCGCAGCTCGACGAAATCGCCGACCTTGATCGTGCCCTTGGTCACGCGGCCCATATGGACGTGCATGTCGCCGGCCATCTTCTGCGTGTCGTCGACGACGATTTCCACGCCGCCCGTCGCGAAGATCGCGCCCGCATCGCCCATCTGGCCGCCGGATTCGCCGTAGAACGGCGTCTGGTTCACCATCAGCGCGATCTTGTCGCCGGCCTTGGCGTTCGGCACTTCCTTGCCTTCGATGACGAGCGCCGTGACCTTGCCTTCGGCCGTCTCGGTCTCGTAGCCGAGGAATTCGCTGGCGCCGATCTTCTCGCGCAGTTCGAACCACACGCGGTCGCCCGCCTTCTCGCCGGAGCCGGCCCACGAGCGGCGCGCTTCTTCCTTGGCCTTTTCCATCGCGGCGGAGAAGCCGTCGGTGTCCACGCCAACGCCGCGCGCGCGCAGCACGTCCTGCGTGAGATCGAGCGGGAAGCCGTAGGTGTCGTAGAGCTTGAACGCGACGTCGCCCGCGAGCTTGTCGCCCTTGCCGAGGCTGCCGGAGGATTCGTCGAGCAGCTTGAGGCCGCGGTCGAGCATCGCCTTGAAGCGCGTCTCCTCGAGCTTCAGCGTCTCGGTGGCGAGCGCCTGCGCGCGCACGAGTTCGGGGAACGCCTGGCCCATCGCGTCGACGAGCGTGGCGACAAGCTTGTGCAGCAGCGGCTCCTTGCAGCCGATGATGTGCGCGTGGCGCATCGCGCGGCGCATGATCCGGCGCAGCACGTAGCCGCGCCCCTCGTTCGACGGCAGCACGCCGTCGGCGATCAGGAAGCAGGCCGAGCGCAGATGGTCGGCGATCACGCGGTGCGAGACCGCGTGCGGCCCGTCGGCCGGCACGTTCGAGGCGTCGGCCGAGGCGAGAATGATCCGGCGCATCAGGTCGATGTCGTAATTGTCGTGCTTGCCCTGAAGGACGGCCGTGATGCGCTCGAGCCCCATGCCCGTGTCGATCGAGGGCTTGGGCAGCGCGATGCGCTCGCTCGGGCTGACCTGCTCGAACTGCATGAACACGAGATTCCAGATCTCGATGAAGCGGTCGCCGTCGGCGTCGGCCGAACCCGGCGGGCCGCCCGCGATCTTCGGGCCGTGGTCGTAGAAGATTTCCGAGCACGGGCCGCAGGGGCCGGTGTCGCCCATCGCCCAGAAATTGTCGGACGTGGCGATGCGGATGATCTTGTCTTCGGAAAGGCCCGCGATCTTCTTCCAGAGGCCGGCGGCCGCGTCGTCGTCGTGATAGACGGTGACGCAGAGCTTGTCCTTCGGCAGGCCGTATTCCCTGGTGATCAGCGTCCAGGCGTGCTCGATCGCCTGTTCCTTGAAATAGTCGCCGAACGAGAAGTTCCCCAGCATCTCGAAGAAGGTGTGGTGGCGGGCCGTGTAGCCCACGTTCTCGAGATCGTTGTGCTTGCCGCCGGCGCGCACGCATTTCTGC
Source organism: Tagaea sp. (assembly GCA_044224405.1). Lineage (GTDB taxonomy): Bacteria > Pseudomonadota > Alphaproteobacteria > CACIAM-22H2 > CACIAM-22H2 > Tagaea. The sequence goes on from JBGAKN010000003.1 coordinate 329,905, forward strand.
GAAGTGGCCGCGCGCACATAGGGGCGCTTTTCCTGGCCGGTGAAGACGTTCTTGAACTGCACCATGCCGGCGTTCGTGAACATCAGCGTGGGATCGTTGCGCGGCACGAGCGGCGAGGAAGCCACGACCTGGTGGCCGTTCTTCGCGAAATAGTCGAGGAAGGTCTTGCGGACGTCGCTCGCACTCGTCATGGCAGGCTCGCTCTCTAGGCTCGGTCGGAAGGCCCGGGCGGCAAGGCCGTCCAGGCAAAAAGGGGCCTAGATGTAGCTTCGACAGGCGGGCGAGTCCAGTTGGGGCCAAAGGGCCCGAAAGCCCTGTGAGGGCGAATAAAAACGGGCCGGCGGACGCAGCACTTCGGGCTTACGCGGCGGCCGGCCCGCTTGTTGGCCCGGGAACGATAGGGATCCGGGGCCGGATACGGGAATTTCGGAAACAGGAGCTAGATCGGAGGCGGAAAGCCGGACGGGTTCGGGGCCACTCTCCCCTCGCCCGTCCGGGCTGGAATTGCGCGGCGCTCAGCTATCGTTGCTGCCGCCGGGTTCGGCCATCATGGCGCTGGCCACGGTGCCCGAATTGCCGCGGATGGCCGCCTCGATCGCGGCGGCCGCCTCGGGATGTTCCTTGAGATAGGCGCGCGCGTTCTCGCGACCCTGGCCGATGCGCGTGCCGTCGTAGGAGAACCAGGCGCCCGACTTCTCGACCACCCCGGCCTTGACGCCGAGATCGATGAGCTCGCCGGTCTTCGACACGCCTTCGCCGTACATGATGTCGAACTCGACGACCTTGAACGGCGGGGCCATCTTGTTCTTCACGACCTTGACGCGCGTCTGGTTGCCCACGACCGTCTCGCGGTCCTTGATGGCGCCGATGCGGCGGATGTCGAGGCGCACCGAGGCGTAGAACTTGAGGGCGTTGCCGCCCGTCGTCGTCTCGGGGTTGCCGAACATCACGCCGATCTTCATGCGGATCTGGTTGATGAAGATGACGAGCGTGTTCGAGCGCGAGATCGAGCCGGTGAGCTTGCGCAGCGCCTGGCTCATCAGGCGGGCGTGCAGGCCCATGTGGCTGTCGCCCATCTCGCCTTCGAGTTCGGCGCGCGGCACGAGGGCGGCGACCGAGTCCACCACCAGCACGTCGACCGCACCCGAGCGGACCAGCGTGTCGGCGATCTCGAGCGCCTGTTCGCCGGCGTCGGGCTGCGAGATGAGGAGATTGTCAACGTCCACGCCCAGCTTGCGGGCATAGGCCGGGTCGAGCGCGTGTTCCGCGTCGACGAAGGCGCACGTGCCGCCGGACTTCTGCGCTTCCGCGATGGCGTGCAGCGCCAGCGTCGTCTTGCCCGAGCTTTCGGGCCCGTAAATCTCGATGATGCGGCCCTTCGGCAGACCGCCGATGCCGAGCGCGATGTCGAGCGACAGCGAACCGGTCGAGATGACCTCCGCCGCCACCGACTGGTCGCGTGCGCCGAGCTTCATGATCGAGCCCTTGCCGAACGACCTTTCGATCTGGCTGAGAGCCGCTTCGAGCGCCTTACCCTTGTCCATGTTGTCCTTCTCGTTCGACTCCCGAGGGGCCGAGCGCAACGCAGTTACCGTCGACATGTTCCGTTCTCCTTATCAGGGGCGCCCCACGCGGCCAACGCCTGTGGAAATCGCCGTTTGACCATTGGCTGAATATCGTCCCGGAAAATCCCTCGAACCCCTAAGTACATCATTTGTTCCCAGTATTACCCCGACGCGGAAGCCCTTGGCCCCGCGTCGTGATCCGGAGAGTACCAGCTTTGTTCTCACGCGCAAGTGAAAAAGACGACATACAAAATCAGGCCCGAAATACGCCCTGCAGGCTCAGCCCTTGGCGGCCGGCGCGAGGCGCTGCCGGTAGCCCGAAAGGAACGACTCGAACGGCGCCAGCGACGAGACGCGCGCCGCGATCGAGGCGATGTCGGGCGTCGCGCCCGCCTTGTCGGCTGTCAGCACGCGGAACACCTCGGCATAAGGCGACTTCCCCATCGCCGGGCCGAAACGCTCGCGCAGGCGGTTGGTCCCCGCGTCGTCCCCGGCCAGCGCCAGCGCCACCGCCAGATGCAGCGTCTGGCGGGCCTTGTTGTCGTCGATCGCCTCGTTGCCCGCCGGCGGATTGCCGACCAGCCGTTCGAGCGCCTGCGCCGCCGGCGCCCAGGAACGGGTGCGCAGCGCGATCTCGGCGCGCAGCAGGTCAGCGTCGGGGGCCGTATCGCCTTCGAGACGCCCCAACGCCTCGGGGGCGCGGCCCAGATCGGCGAGCGCGCGGGCCGCCAGCCGCGAACGCTCGCGGCGCAGCTCGTCGCTCATGCCCGGCACGTCGGAGGCGTCCAGCGATTCGAGCGCCACCTGCGGCTTGCGGTCGAGCAGCCGGATCGCGGCAAGGCGCGTGCCCACTTCGGCGCGCGGCTGGCCCTGCAGGCGGTTGCGCATCTGGTGATCGAGCAGGCCCGCCGCGCGGTCGAGCAGATCGACCGAAACCATGCGCTCGACGAGCTTGCGCACCATCTCGTCGCCCTCGGTGCCCGTGGGCACGAGGTCGCGGTAATCCTCGAACAGGCCGATGGCCGCGACGGGCGACAGCCGGTCGGCCCCGCCTTCGAGGAAGAGCTTGCGGAATTCGCGCCGCACGTCGCCTTCGAGTTCGCCCCGGTCGCGCGCCTGCGGGAAGCGCCCGGCGGCGTCGCGCAGCGTCTGCACGCCGACGCGGAAATCGCCGGCGGCGAGCTGCGCGCGGCCGAGCCGGCGCTGGATGTCGAACTCCAGCTCGTCGCCGCGCCACGCGAAGCGCAGGCGTTCCAGCGCCGCGACGGTTTCAGGCGGCGTCATGTCCCCCTTGTTCGACTGCACCTCGATGCGCGCGAGTTCGGCCTGGATGCGCGCCTTGGTGACGGTGCCGAGATCGAGCGTCTTCCACGCGGCGAGTGCGGCACGCTCGTCGCCGCGCTCCAGCGCGATGCGACCGCGCAGGTAGTCGGCGCGCGCGCGGTCGCCGCGGCTGGGGTTGCTCGCGAGGACCTGGTCGAGACGGCGCTGCGCGGCGTCGAGTTCCTTGCCCGCGAGGCGCGCCTCGGCGATCGCGAGGCCGACGCGGTTGGCGAAGACCGGCGGGAAGCGGTCGGAATTGTCGGTCGCACGGTCGAACTGCAGCAGCGCCGCCTGCGGATCGTTCTGCGCCATCGCCAGCGCTCCGCGCCACAAGGCCGCCTCGCCTTCCTGGTCGAGGCTCGAATGGTTGAGCCAGCGCGCCGCCTCGTCGAGATTGCCGCTGTAGAGTTCGGCGACGCCGCGCATCGCGCGGTTCTGCGGGCCATCGAGCGTCTGCGGGCGCTCCTCGCCGATCAGGCGCATCACGGCGTTCGTCTCCGGGAACAGCCCGTGCGCGAACAGGAAGCGCGCGAGTTCGAGGCGTGCGGCGTTGCGCGCGTCGCCGGGGCGCGCGGCGGCGACCAGGCGCTCCATCTCCGGCAGGTCCTCGTTGAACTTGGCCGGGCCGTTGCGCTGCCAGCCGTTCAAGTCAAGAAGCGAGCCCGTGCGCAGCGGCGGCGCGCCCGGCGTGCCGATGGCGCCGGGCGCCGTGACGAAGAGCGCGCGCGACGACGAGATCTCGACGCCCGTGCCCAGCGGGCGCACGGCGACGCTGTCGTCGTCGGGGCGCACGACGGCGCCCTGCACGCTCGCGAGGATCTGGAACTGCGCGTAGCGGCGCGGATCGGCGAGGCCCACGCCCGCGACGGCCGTGGGCACGACGGCAAGCTCGTCGCCGATCTCGGGATCACGCAGGCGCAGCACGGTCTGCGCGCCCGGAAGCTCGATCGCGACGCGCGCGTCGGCAGGCGTGTCAGGATTGCGGATGACGACCTCGAGCGGCTTCTCGGGCTTGCGCGGCAGGCGGCCGAGTTCGACCACCCACGCCGTGCCGTCACGCCGCACGAAGCTGTTGGCGCCGCCGCGCGGGCTCATGCGCAGCACGGTGCCCGTGCCGTTGCTGTCGACGATCTCGACCTCGCCCAGCAGGTCGCGGATCGCGGCCCCCTCGCGCATGGGGGCGAGATCGATGTCGACCTGCTTGTCGAAGGCGATCCAAAGGTTCTGCCCGCGCCCGAACACGGCCGCACCGATGGGCTCGACGAAGCCGAAGCGCAGCGACTGGAAATTCTCCTCGCGCAGGATCTCGACGGGAACGCGCCCGCGCAGCGCCACGAGATTGGCCGGGCCCGACGCGGTCGTCTGGCTCGGCGGCTGGCCGAGGCCGAGTGCCTGCGCCTGCTGCGACAGCGCCTGGAAATCCGGCGTGGGCGGCCGGCTGCCCATCGCGGGCGCGCCCGCACCCACGCCGGGCTGCGCGCCCTGCGTTGCACCCGCCTGCCCGCCCGCGGCCTGCTGCTGCTGCGATTGCTGCTGCGCCTGCTGGGCCTGTTCCTGGCGTGCCTGCGCCTGCGCGGGCGTGGGGAGCTGCACCTGCTGCGTCGTCGGCTGGCCGGTGGCGATGGAACCGTCGCGCACGAAATCGAGCACGAGGCGCGGGCCGGCGCGGAAATGGCGCAGGCCGATTTTCTCGTTGAGCGCGAATTCGAGCGTCGCGCGATCGCCGTTGCGCGCCGCCTTCACGTTCGCGACCGAACTTTTCAGGCCGTTCGCGATCTGCGCCTGGTTGAAGCCGACGGGTGCGCCGAAAGTGACCGTGACGTTGCGCCCCTGCTGGTCGACCTTGTAGTCGACGTCCTCCGGCCAGTCGAAGACCGCGCGATCGAAACCCTGGTTGTTGCCGAAGCGCACCGCGACGCTCGGGCCGCTGGGTGCGGGTGCAGCGGCTGCCGGCGGCGGCGCCACCTGCGAGGACGGTGCGGCGGCGGCCGGCGGTGCCGATGCTGGTGCTGTCGTCGGCGCCGTCGCCCACGGCACCGAAGCTGCCGGCGGCGGAGCGGGCTGTGCTGCCGGCGCCTGCTGCGGCGTGGCGAAGAACGGACGGAATGGCGGTGCCGAGGGTGCGGCCTGTTCGGGCTGTGTCGTCTGCGCAGGCTGGGCCGGCTGGGTCGGCTGGGTCGGGAACGCAGACCAGGGCGTGTTCTGCGCGTGCGCCGGGTCCTGCATCGCGCACGAAAGCAGCAGCGCGGAGGTCAAAATCACCAGCCGCGGCAGATCCCCAAGACCAGCCCTGTGCTTTCGCGTCGACATCGCCACGCGCATGCATCCCGAAGGCTTCGTGCGAAGCCGATTCCGGCATTTTACACCCGGAATCGCCCTGCCCGAGCTAAGTGCCCGAATCGACAGGGATTCTATGCTCTGTAACTAGGCCTTGTCGAACAGTGCGTCGATGTCGGCCTGGTTGGGGGCCGCATCGGGCATCTGGGGGCCGTTCAGGAGGGCGGCCTCGCCGGTTTTCGCGGCGTCCGCCGACGCGCCGGCATTGACCACGACGGCCGGCAGATTCAACGTCTCGAGCAGGCCCGCGACCGTCCGGTCGACTTCCTTGAGGACGGTCACGATCTTGGAAATGCGCTGGCCCGTGATGTCCTGGAAATTGCACGCCTCGTAGATCGACGTGACGTCGGCGAGGATCGCCGCCGCCGGTTCGCCGCCCGCAAGGTTCGCTGCCTTCTCGATCCGCTCCACCGCGTCGAGGATCGCGTTCGTCGCGCGCTCGGTCGCCCCCACGATCGCGGTCAGCTCGTCGCCGGCGGTGGGCAGATGCTTGACGCGGATGTCCTGCGCGCTGAGTGCGGCCAAGTCGCGCTTGGCTTCCGCGATGATGCGCGCGAGATGCTCGACGCCGACGGCGATATCGGGCTGCGGCGCGGGTACTGCCTTGCGGCGCGCGGCCGGCTTGCGGGCGACCGCCTTCTTCGGCTTTGCCGATTTCGCGCGGGCCGATTTCGCGCGCGCCGGTTTGACGCGGGCCGGCTTGCGCGTCTTGGCGGGGCGCTTCTTGCGCTTGGTCGGTTTGCGGGCTGCCACTCGATCCCCCCGATGCCGAAAGGCTCAGAAGTCGCCGAGCACCGTGGCGATCTTGCCCTTGAGCGTCGCCGCGTTGAACGGCTTGACGATGTAGTTGTTCACGCCCGCCTGCTTGGCCGCGATCACGTTCTCGGTCTTGCTCTCGGCGGTGACCATGATGAACGGGATGTGCTTCAGCTTCGCGTCGGCGCGCACTTCCTGCAGCAGCTGGAGGCCCGTCATCGGCTGCATGTTCCAGTCGGAGATGATCAGCCCGTATTCCTTGCCGCGCACCTTCGTCAGCGCGGACGAACCGTCTTCGGCCTCGTCGACATTGGTGAACCCGATCTGGTTCAGCAGGTTCTTCACGATCCTCAGCATCGTCTTGTAATCGTCGACGATGAGGACGTTCATGCGCAGATCGACGGCCATCGTATTCTCCCAAACCTGTTCCGTTTCGGTGCGCGTCTGCATGGCGGCACCGCGTGTGGCCTCTATCCATAAGGCCACCACGTTAAAAGATGACTAACCAAGCTGATTGAGCCGGTAAAGCCCCGAAATCACCCCGCGCGTGCCGGAATACGGGACGGTGCCGAATTCTCGGGCTGGCGGCGGCGCGCGATCTCAGCGGTAACCTGCTGCGCGCGGATCGGGTTCATCTGCGCAAGAATTGGCGCCGCACGGCGCTCGTTCATCGCTTCGACGATCTCGACGAGCGACGGCATTTCCATCTGCTCGAAGATGCGCGCGGCTTCCGACGGCTTCATGTTCTGGAACATACGAACGAGGCTGTTGCGGCGGGCCTGTTCCTGCTCGTCATACTTCGCGATGGCGCTCTCGACGGCGGCCTGCAGCTTTTTCAGTTCGTCGACCTGCTGCTGGATGCGCCGTTCGGCGGCCTGGAGGATGGCGTCGCGCTGGTCGAGTTCGGCCTGGCGCTTGTCGATTTCCTCGCGGCGCTTGGAAAGATCCTCGAGCGCTTCGATCTCGCCCGGGCTGAAGCTGCGTTCGCCTTCGCTGTCCATGCGGCCCGGCGCCTGGCGCTCGGGTGCTGCGGCGGGTTCGGCCGCCGGTGCGGCGGCGGGCGCGGCCGGTGCCTGTGCGAGTTGGATCGGGCGAGGCGAAAGCTGCGGCGCGGAAGGAACCGGGCGCGGCGAAGGCGATTGCTGCGCGAAGGCCGCACCCAGATTGCCGACCCGCAGCGTCAGCAGCAGCGCCGCGACGATCGCGAGGACGGGAAGAAGGCGGATGCGGTCGAGAAGCCTGTTCACGCGCGTGCCCCCGTCTGGGTCGGACCCTTGCGGCGGTCGGCGATGGCGCGAAGCAGCTCCTGCTCGGCGAGCGAGCGCACGGGGCCGCGATCGGCCGGCGGTTCGGCCGCGCGCATCGGCGGCGGTTCGCTGCGCATGCGCGCCGGCAGAGGTGCCGGCTCGCGCAGCGCGATGGGTGCGGCAACCGGCGCGACCGCGCGCGGGCGCAGCTGGTCGGAAAGCCGGTCGGCCGCCGGTTCGGCGCGATGGACGAGCATCTCGAGATCGTCTTTCAGCGAAAGCGCCTTGCGGGTCTGGTCCTCGAGCAGGCGGCCCGAGGCTTCGCTCGCCGCCTTCAGTTCCGCGATCGCCTCTTCGGCGCGCGTCGTCGCCTTGATGAATTCGGCCGTCGCGCGCTGGAGCTCGACCTTGCCCTCGCGCCAGTTGCCCAGGCGCTTGTTGAGCCGGATCGCGTAGACGATCACGGCGACCAGCAGTACGGCGAGAACGCCGTTTAGTGCCAGATCCAGACCCATCACGATTCCTCGTACTTGTTGATCTTGCGCTCGATCATCACGGCGACGTTCTGGCCGCGCCTTCCCATGCGCCCCTTGAAGAGGCTTTCGGGTCCGCACAGCACCTTGATCTCGCTTTCGGGCGTGGCGTTCAGCATCAGGCGCGTGCCGACCTTGAAATCGAGCACGTCCTGCAGCGTCATCACCTGCTCGTCGACGACGGCATGGATGTCCACGTCGGTCGCCCACAGCTCCGTCGCAAGGTGGCCTTCCCAGATCGAATCTCGGCCGAACTTCTCGCCCATGAACTGCTGCAGCAGCATTTCGCGGACGGGTTCGAGCGTGGCGTAGGGCAGCAGCAGTTCGAGACGGCCGCCGCGGTCTTCCATGTCGATGCGCAGCTTGGCGATGATCGCGGCGTTGGCCGGGCGCGCGATGGTGGCGAAGCGCGGATTGGTTTCCAGTCGCTCGAAGCGGAAATTGACCTTGCTGATCGGGTCGAACGAGGCCGAAAGGTCGCCAAGCACGACGGCGACGAGGCGTTCGACGAGGTTGCGCTCGATGGTCGTGTAGGGCCGGCCTTCGATGCGCATCGCGGCGGTGCCGCGACGGCCGCCGAGCAGCACGTCGACGATGGAGTAGATCAGCGCGGAGTCGACCGTGAGAAGGCCGAAATTGTCCCACTGCTCGGCCTTGAACACGGCGAGCATCGCAGGGAGAGGAATGGAGTTCACGTAGTCGCCGAAGCGCGTCGAGGTGATGACGTCGAGCGAGACTTCGACGTTGTCGGACGTGAAATTGCGCAAGCTTGTCGTCAGCATTCGCACCAGACGGTCGAACACGATTTCGAGCATCGGCAGGCGCTCGTACGAGACGAGCGCGCTGTTGATGATCGCCTGCATGCCGGACGTGCCGCCGTCCCCGCCGCCGCCGGCGTCGAAGCCGAGAAGGGAGTCGATCTCGTCCTGGTTCAGAACGCGCGCCGTCGCATCTCCGCCGCCGGCGCCGGCCTGGTCGCCGCCGCCTTCCATGGACGCCCATTCGGCGGCCATCTTTTCTTCGTCGGACATGTTGTTCGGGTCGGCCATCGTCTTCGCCTTTCGGACTCTCTCTGCTAGCGGCGCCTTACTGGACGAGCATTTCCTTGAAGAGCAGGTCGTTCACGCGGGCGGGTGCGGCCGAAAGCTGGACGCGCGTCAGGAGTTCCTCGCGCAGCTTGAGGAACCCCGACGATCCGCGCAGGTCTTCCGGGCGCAGCTCGCGAAGGTAGATCTGGAAGTTGTCGACGATGCGCGGCAGGTTCGCCTCGAACACGCCCGCATCGTCCACGCTCTTGAGTTCGACCGACAGCGTCAGCTTGAGGAACGACGTGCGGCGCCCGGCGCCTGCGTTCAGGTTCACCAGCAGGTCGGGCATGTTGTAGTAGACGATTTTCTGCGGGCCGGCCGGCGCTTCGGGCTCCGCGTGCGCGGCAGCTTCGGCATGCTGTTCGGGCGGCGGCTTCGACGAGAAAAGGAAGAAATAGGCACCCACGCCGCCCCCCAGCAGCAGCACGACGGCCGCGCCGATGATGATCAGCAGCTTGCCGGACAGCAGCTTCTTCTTGGGCTCGGCACCCTCTGCCGGTGCGCCCTCTTCGCCGTCCATCTTCTTGTCGTCGTCCGCCATTGGACCTCTTCAAGCCGACCAAGCGAATCTTGGCCGGATTTATCTAAACTTCCGAATAATATGCCAATCGAAGGTTAACAAGCGGTTATCACCATCTCGAAACGACATTAAGTACACTTTTTAAGATATTAATTTATATTAATAAATCACGTTTCAATTATTGAACCAAGATTTCCCGGAAAAGCACGTCATTCACGCGCGCCGGGTCCGCCGACACCTTGATCCGGGCCAGCAACTCCTCGCGCAGCCGGGTCAGGCCGGCCGAACCGCGAAGGTCTTCGGGGCGGAGTTCGCGCAGGTAGGTGACGAGCGTATCGATGGTCCGCGGCAGCGATTCCTCGAAAGCAGGCACGTCGGCCTCGACGAGCTCGACGGTCGAGGTCAGCTTCACGAACGCGCCGCGCGCGTTGATCGGCGTGTTGAGGTTCACCAGCACGTCGGGCATCGCGTAGATCGTCGTCTTCGGCGGCGGCTCGACCTTGGCCACCTCTTCGTGGGCCTCCTCGTGCTTGGGGCCGAAGAAACCAAGGAAATACGCGGCGCCACCGCCTGCCAGCAGCAGGACGATCGGCACGATGATGATGATCAGTTTCTTGCCCGAGAGCTTCTTCTTGGGTGCTTCCGCGCCCTCGACTTCGCCTTCGGTTGCTGCTGCCGGTTCGGCCATGCCCGTTTCCTGGTACTTGCGCTCGAATCGCCCGATTAGGGTACGCCGAATTTATCTAAACTTCCGCATATCCTGCCATGGACTGGTTAATGGCCGGTTAGCGGCCGCTGTCCGATGGAGACATTCGCGACATGAGTCCGCTTGCAACCCGATGGCGCTTTGCCCCCAATCGCGGTGCAACTTCCGACGCGAGGCCTCGATGAAACGCCGTTCCCTGCTTGCCGCATCCCTTTTCGCGCCCGCCGTCGTCGCAAGCGCGGCCCATGCCCAGAACGCGCCGGTCCGCCTGCGCATGACGACGATCGTGCCCGACGGGACCTACCTGTTCACGGCGTTCTCGAAGCGCTTCGTCGACCTCGCCCGCACGCTCACCGATGGCCGCGTCGAGATCCAGGCCTTTCCCGCCGGCGTGCTGGCCCCGCCCTTCGACGTCTATCGGGCAGTCGACGACGGGCGCGCGGACATGGGGCACGCGCCCCCTGCCCTGATCTACCAGCGCGACGCGACGATGGCGCTGTTCACGTCGTTTCCCGGCGGGCTCGGCATCGAGGCGACGATGCACTGGCTCTACGAAGGCGACGGGCTGAAGCTGCTCGTCGAGCACCACCGCGAACGGCTCGGCCTGCATCCGCTCGTCGCCGGCATGGCGACGACCGAGATCTTCGCGCATTCATGGAAGCCGATCCGTACCGCCGCCGACATGAAGGGCCTCAAGTTCCGCACGCTGGGTGTGTGGGCCGACGTGATGCGCACCTTCGGCGCCGATCCCGTGGCCACGCCCACGGCAGACGTGGCGACGGCACTGGAGCGGCGCGTCATCGATGTGGCGAAAATGGCGGGGCCCGCCGACAACCTGCAGATGGGCCTTAACCGCATCGCGCCCTACATCATCGTGCCCGGCGCACACCTGCCCGGCGGCTATTTCACCGCCTTCATGAAAAAGGAACGCTGGGACCAGATCCCGGCCGACCTGCAGGCGAAGCTGCTGATTGCCGCGAAGCTCACCAGCTTCGACAGTTATCTTGAGAAGGGCCGTCTCGACATCGACGCGATGGCGGAGTTCCGCAAGGGCCGCAGCGAGATCCTGACGCTCGATCCCGCCTTCATCGCCGAGATCAAGTCGGCCGCGCGCAAATGGGCGGCCGATGCCTCCCAGACCGCGAAGACGCAGGGCAACCCGTGGCCCGAGCGCGTGATGCAGTCGGCCTTCGCGTTCCAGGACAAGTGGGAGGCGAATGCCGGCTACAGGCTCTGAGCGGATGCTTGCCGCCCTGCTCGGCGCGATCGACCGGCTGCAACGCTTCGCCTTCGCGCTGTCGCTTGCCTGCGCGGCGGCGCTGATCGCGCTGATGCTGTACGAAGTCTTCAAGCGCTATGTGCTGGGCGCGCCGTCGATCTGGTCGTTCGAGGTCGTCGCGATCCTGAACGGCGCCGTCTTCGTGCTCGCGGCCGGATACGCGCTGACGACCGGCGGGCATGTGGCCGTCGACGCCTTCGTGCGCTTCCTGCCGAAGCGCGCGCACCGGATCACGCTCGGGATTTTCTACGTCGCCGTTTTCGCGCCGCTGCTGCTGCTCGTCGTCGATGCCGGGCTCGTGCGCACGCTCGCGGCGTTCGCGCGCATGGAGGTCGACGACGTCAGCCCGTGGCGGCATGTCGTGTGGCCCCACTACGCGCTGCTGACGGCCGGGTTCGCGTGCTTTGCCCTGGCTGCCGTCGCGCACGGCATCCGGCTGCTTGCGGGCCAGCGCGATGGGTGACGGCATGGTCGCGGCGTGGATGTTCCCGGCGCTGTTCGCGCTGGTCTTCGCAGGGATACCGGTCGGCATCGCGCTGATCACGGCGGCGGCGGGCTTCGGCTACATGTTCTTCGGCGACGCGCTTGCCCGGCAGATGTTCGGGCGGCTGGTCGAACTCAGCAGCGGCTTCGCCTTCGCCGCCGTGCCCGCCTTCATCTTCATGGGCGCGGTGCTCGAGAAGGCCGGCATCGCCGAACGGCTTTTCCGCGCGATGCAGCTCTGGCTCGGGCCCCTTCCCGGCGGGATCGCCGTCGCGACGATCTCGATGGCAGCCGTCTTCGCCGCGACGACCGGCATCATCGGCGCGGTCGAGATCGTGATCGGGCTGATGGCGATCCCCGTGATGATGCGCCAGCGCTACGACAAGGCGCTCGTCGCCGGCACGATCTGCGCGGGCGGGTCGCTCGGCACCATCATCCCGCCGTCGATCACGGCCGTCATCTACGGGCTGATCGCGCAGGTTCCGGTCACCGACCTGTTCGCGGGCATCGTCCTGCCCGGCCTCGCGATGGTCACGATGTTCATCGCGTACATCATCGTGCGCTGCATGCTCGATCCCGCCGCGGGCCCGCCGGCCGACAAGGCGACGACCGGCATCGCGCTGCGCTTGAAGCTGAAAGTGACCGCGCAGGCGCTTGTCCCGGCCGCCGCCCTCGTCGCGGCCGTGCTGGGCGCGATCCTGTTCGGGATCGCCTCGCCGACCGAGGCGGCGGCGACCGGGGCGCTGGGCGCGCTGATGCTGGCCGCCGCCCACGGAAAGCTCGACCGGGTGCTCGTGAAGGAAGCGCTGACGAAGACCGCGAGCGTGACGGCGATGATCCTGACGATCGTCTTCGGCGGCACGCTGTTCGCGAGCGTCTTCTATGTCCACGGCGGCGGTGCATTGATCGCGGGCTTGCTGGGAAACGGCGCCATCGGCGCGAACGGGCTCGTCTTCCTGCTGCTGGCGATCGTGTTCGCGCTGGGCTTCGTGCTCGACTGGGCGACGATCGTGCTGATCTGCGTGCCGGTCTTCGCGCCGCTTCTGAAGGCGGCGGGCGTCGATCCGCTGTGGTTCGGCGTGCTGATGCTGGTATGCATCCAGACGAGTTACCTGACGCCGCCGATGGCGCCCGCGATCTTCTATCTGCAGAGCGTGGCGCCGCCCGAAATGACCTACGCCGACATCTGCCGCGGCGTCATCCCGTTCGTGGCGTGTCAGGCCGTTACGCTGGTGCTGGTCTTCCTGTGGCCCGCATTGGCCACCTGGCTGCCGGAAGTCTTGCGCGCCTACTAGCGCGGGCGGGTCTTCAGCAGTGCGCGGAGCGATTCAAGCTCTTCGAGAACGGACTGGATCGCCGAACGGTCGGCGGCCGGGCGCGCGAAAAGCGGCAGCGGCTGCGCCACCGGTGCAGGTGCGGCGACGGGCTTCGCGACGACGGGTGCGGGCGTCGATGCAGGCGCCTGCGGTGCCGGCGGCGGCATTTCCGCAAGGCCGTGATCCTTCAGCAGGCGCTGGACGCCCTTGATCGTGTAGCCGTGCTTGTAGAGAAGTTCGCGGATGCGGCGCAGCAGCTCGACGTCTTCCGGGCGGTAATAACGCCGCCCGCCCGCGCGCTTCAGCGGCTTGATCTGCGCGAAGCGCGTCTCCCAGAAACGCAGCACGTGCTGCGGAACGTCGAGATCACCCGCGACTTCGCTGATGGTGCGGAACGCTTCGGCCGATTTGCCGCCCCGCCGCAGGACCGGCGCGCTCTCGGCGTATGGCTCGGCCATCGGGCCTTAGCCCTTGGTCGGCGTCGTCGTGCCGGGCGCCTTGGGCGCCGCAGCCGGAGCGGCGACGGCCGGCGTCTGGGCCGCCTTGGTCATGGTGCGGTTGATCTTGTTCTTCAGCACGTGCGACGCGCGGAACACCAGCACCCGGCGCGGCAGGATGGGGACTTCCTCGCCCGTCTTCGGGTTGCGCCCGACGCGCTTGCCCTTCTGGCGGACCGAGAAACTGCCGAATGAGGAAATCTTGACGGTCTCGCCGCGCGTCAGCGCGTCGACGATCTCACCCAGCACGGTCTCGACGAGTGTCGCGGAGTCGTTTCGCGAAAGACCAACTTCTTGGTAAACGGCCTCGGAAAGATCGGCGCGTGTAACCGTGGTCTCCGACATAACAATCCCCCGGCGAAAATTGACTTATCAGAAATGCTAGCCCACGGACCGAAACCGGTCAAATACAAAGGGATGGCGGGCGGAGTTGAATCAAACCCTGCGGAATGGGCGCCCCTGCGGGCGGCCCCTACCAGCGAATTACGCTGGCGCCCCAGGTCAGCCCGCCGCCGATCGCCTCGAGCAGGACGATCTGGCCGGGCTTGATCCGGCCGTCGCCGGCCGCCTCGGCCAGTGCCAGCGGGATCGATGCGGCCGACGTGTTTGCATGCCGGGCGACCGTGGAAACCACGCGCTCCGGGCCGAGCCCCAGCTTCTTGGCCATGCCGTCGATGATGCGCTGGTTCGCCTGGTGCGGCACCAGCCAGTCGATGTCCTTGCCGGTCAGGCCATTGGCGCCCAGCGCCTCTTCGACCACTTCGGCGAGCTTGACGACGGCGTGCCGGAAAACTTCCTGGCCGTTCATCCGCACGACGCCGACCTCGCGGTTCGAGCCGGGCCCGCCGGTGACGAAAAGGGCGTCCTTGTAGCGACCGTCGGAATGCAGGTGCGACGACAGGATGCCGCGCCCCGACGCATCCGCCGGAACGTCCTCGGCGCGCAGGACGACCGCCCCCGCACCGTCGCCGAACAGCACGCAGGTCGTGCGGTCCTGCCAGTCGAGGATGCGCGTGAAGGTCTCGGCACCGATGACCAGCGCCGTCTCGACCTGGCCCACGCGGATGAAATTGTCCGCGATCGACATCGCGTAGACGAAGCCCGAGCACACGGCCTGCACGTCGAAGGCGAAGCCGCGGCCATTCATGCCGAGCTTGGCCTGCACGGCCGTGGCGGTCGCGGGGAACGTGTTGTCCGGCGTGGTCGTCGCGACGATGATCATGTCGACCTTGTCGACCGCGATGCCGGCCTGCGCGAGTGCCCGCTTGGCGGCTTCGGTCGCGAGGTCCGACGTGCGCTCGTCCTCCGCCGCGATGTGGCGCTGGCGGATGCCGGTGCGCGCGACGATCCATTCGTCGGACGTCTCGACGCGCTTGGAGAGCGCCTCGTTCGTGACGACGTTGGCGGGAAGATAGGCGCCCGTGCCGCAGACGACGGCGCGGCGAACGGTGCCGGGTTTGGCTGATTTGGGCATCTTGGCGATCAGCCCGTCGCGATCTGGGGTGCCGGCGGCGGCGCCAGATGCGCCAGCTCGTCGCGGATCTTCGCGTTGAGACCCTGCGTGATCATGTCGATCGCCACGCCCAGCGCGTTCGCGAAGCCCATCGCGTCGGTGCCGCCATGGCTTTTCACGACGATGGCGTTGAGGCCGACGAAAAGTGCGCCGTTATAGCGGCGCGGATCGACGCGCATGCGCACCTTCTTGATCGCCGACTGGGCGAGCAGATAGCCGATCTTCGCGATGAACGAGGACGAGAACGCGCCCTTGAGGAAACCCGAATAGAGCTTCGAGGTGCCTTCGGCGATCTTGAGCGCGATGTTGCCCGTGAAGCCGTCGGTGACCACGACGTCGACCGTTCCGGCCGGCACGTCGTCGCCCTCGATGAAGCCGTGGAAGCGGATGGGCAGATCGGTCGCGCGCAGCCACGCGGCGGCGGCGCGCAGTTCCTCGTGCCCCTTCATCTCTTCGGAACCCACATTGAGCAGGCCGACGCTGGGCTGGGCGAGGCCCAGAACCGCGCGCGCGAAGACTTCGCCCATGATCGCGAACTGGACGAGATTCGCGCTGTCGCACTGGACATTGGCGCCGAGGTCGAGCACCACGCTTTCCCCGCGCGTCGTGGGGAACAGCGAGGCGATGGCCGGCCGGTCGATGCCCGGCAAAGTCTTGAGCACGAACTTCGCCATCGCCATGAGCGCGCCGGTATTGCCCGCCGACACGACGCCCGAGGCCTCGCCGTCACGCACCGCGTCGATCGCGAGACGCATGCTCGACTTGCGGCCCGAACGCAGCGCGACGGCCGCCTTCGTGTCGCCGGCGACGAAATCCTCGGTATGGACGATGCGCGCCGTCTTCTTCAGATGGCGCGTCGCGGTGACGAGGGGGGCGACTTTTGTTTCGTCGCCGAAAAGCAGGAACTGGACGGCGGGGTGGCGTTCCTGCGCGAGTTCGCAGCCGGCAATCGCCATCTCGGGGGCACGGTCGCCTCCCATCGCGTCGACGGACAGCACGAGCCGTTCGCTCAAGATTTCGGCCCCCCGGCTTGCCGGTACTGCGCCTGATTACGCCTGTGCCGGTTCGGACGCGACGACTTCGCGGCCGTCATAGAAACCGCACGCGCCGCAGATGTGGTGCGGACGCTTCAGCTCGCCGCAGTTCGGGCATTCGGCATACGCATTGGCCGAAAGCGCGTGGTGCGAGCGGCGCATGTTGCGACGCGAGGGAGAAACTTTCTTCTTGGGAACCGCCATGACACAACCTCGTGAGAGCCGCCCCGTGGAGCGAAACGACCCTGTAAAACCAAAACGTCGTCCGGATTTCAGGGGCCTAGATAGACAATTCCGTGCCCGCGCTCAAGCCTTCTTTCATCCAATCTGAGGCTATTTTTCCTTCTTGAGCTTCGCTTTCAGGTCGGCGAAGGGGCGGATCTTGCCCTCGGGCGGGCCGTCCGCGGGGTCCGGAGCGTCGTCCTCGCCCCATGTGGGCTTGAACACCGCACCGGGCGCACGCGGATAAGGATCGAGGGCGACGGCGAATTCCTGCGCGACAAGCTCGCCCAGATCGAGCGGGCCCTCGGGCAGCGCCTCTTCCAGCTCCTCGTCGGGATCGATCGCGTCGACGTCGATCGCCCCGTCCTCGTCGACGGGCAGCGGCTTCAGGTCTTCCGACGGCACGAATACGACCGTGAAGGTCGCGTCCATCGTCTGCGCCACGGGCTGCAGCGACACGATGCAGGCCTGGGTAAGCGATGCGGTAATCCGCCCCTCCACCCGGACGGCCCTGCCCCCGCGCGTCCGGTTGATCTTCAACATCGCTTCGAGGCTGTCGATGCCGAGGATGCCGAAACGCCTGGCGAGTTCGGCGCGCTCGGCGGCATCCGTCTGCACGCGCTGGTGAACGGGACGGTCGCGCAGCGCGTCGAGCGCGAAGGGGCGCGAGAATTCGCTCATGCCGGCACCATCGGTTCGGGGAACGCGACGCGGCCGTCGACAAGCGCCGAGACGTCCTGTGCCGCAAGAGCCGCGATCGCCGCGCGCACGTAGCGCGCGGTCGCACCCAGCGTCGAAGCGCCCGCTTCCTTCGTGCCGTAGAGATTGCGTGCGAGTGCCGCCTTCAGCCGTTCATCGTCGGGCAGCGCCACCGCTTCCTCGTAGACGGCCGCGCGGCCATAGAGCGACTGCGCCATCAGCTTCACGCGGCGCGACACGCCGAGATCGCCGACCCCGAGTTCGCGCACCGAACGGTCCATGTCGTCGACGAACGCATCGACGACATTCTGCGCGAGTTCGGCCGCACCGGCGCCGTCCTCGCGCTTGAGGCGGTTCAGCACGAGGAAGACATGCAACGCCACGGAATCGAACCGTCCGTCGAGCGAATCGGGAACGTCCAGACGCGCATATAGATCCGGGTGGCGCGCCTGCGCGACCAGCCCCACATAGAGGCGCTGCGCCGTGTCTTTTGCCGCATCGCGCCTGAAAAGCCTGGAAAACACCATAGTTCGACCCTTCGTTGACCGGTCCGGCGGGCACCCGTTGACAGATGGCCGCGCCCAGCCCAACTTCCCGAAGCAAGATGTGGGGCAAACGCGCCCGGAGATCAACGACGATGCGTGCAAGTCGGGTACTGGCGGTGGGAATGATGGCGGTGGCGCTGGGCGGGTGCGAGCTCGGCTTCACCGACACGCGCGGCTATGTGCCCGACGAGGAATCGCTGTCGCGCCTCGAACCGGGGCGGCAGAGCCGCGACGACGTCCAGCAGCTACTCGGCACGCCCGCCTCGCAGGGCGTCTTCGACGCCGAGCAGAGCTGGTATTACATCATGCGCAAGACCTACCAGTTCGCGTTCCTGCAGCCCGAAGTGCTCGACCAGCGCGTCGTCGTCGTCCATTTCGACGACGGCGGCACCCTTCGCGACGTACGCCGCTACAATCTCGAGGACGGGATCGTCGTCGATCCGGTGACGCGCGAGACGCCGTCGCCGGGCAAGGAACTCAGCTTCCTCGAACAGCTGCTCGGCAATCTCGGCAAGTTCAACAAGCTGCCCGGCCAGAAGTAGGTCTTCGCAGCGGATTGCGGGTCGCCCAAAGCAGAACGGCCCCGGGATCGCTCCCGGGGCCGTTCGCTTTTGTCGGCTATCTGCCGCTATCGATCAGTGGCCACCGGCCAGGATCGCGAGCAGCAGGATGGCGACGATGTTGATGATCTTGATCATCGGGTTCACGGCCGGGCCGGCCGTGTCCTTGTACGGGTCGCCGACGGTGTCGCCGGTGACCGCCGCCTTGTGGGCGTCGGAACCCTTGCCGCCGTAGTGGCCCTCTTCGATGTACTTCTTGGCGTTGTCCCACGCGCCGCCGCCCGAGGTCATCGAGATGGCGACGAACAGGCCCGTGACGATCGTGCCGAGCAGCATCGCGCCCATCGAGGCGAAGGCTTCCGCCTGGCCCGCGATCATGCGGATGACGACGTAGAGCACGATGGGTGCGAGTACCGGCAGCAGCGAGGGAACGATCATTTCCTTGATCGCCGACGCCGTCAGCATGTCGACCGCACGGCCGTAGTCCGGCTTGCCCGTCCCGGCCATGATGCCCGGGATCTCGCGGAACTGGCGGCGAACTTCCTCGACCACCGAGCCCGCGGCCTTGCCCACCGCCGTCATGCCCATCGCCCCGAACAGGAAGGGCAGCGAGCCGCCAATGAACAGGCCGACGACCACGTACGGGTTCGTCAGGCTGAAATTGACGGTGTCGGCGATCGCCGGGAACAGGCGCTTCAGGTCGTAGATGTAGGCCGCGAACAGCACCACGGCGGCGAGACCGGCCGAGCCGATCGCGTAGCCCTTGGTGACCGCCTTGGTCGTGTTGCCCACCGCGTCGAGCGCGTCGGTGAACTTGCGCACGTCCTTGGGCAGGCCCGACATTTCGGCGATGCCGCCGGCGTTGTCGGTGACCGGGCCGTAGGCGTCGAGCGCCACGATGATGCCGGCCAGCGCCAGCATCGTCGTCGCGGCGATGCCGATCCCGTAGAGACCGCCCGTCAGGTACGAAGCCAGGATGCCCGCGCAGATCACGACCACCGGAAGGAAGGTGGATTCGAGCGAGATGGCGAGACCCTGGATGACGTTCGTGCCGTGGCCGGTCTGCGAGGCGGCGGCGACCGAACGCACCGGGCGGTATTCCGTGCCCGTGTAGTATTCGGTGATCACCACCAGCAGGGCGGTGACCGCCATGCCGACCAGCGCGCAGATGAACATGCCCGTGCCCGTCGAGTTGCCGATCTTCGTGTCGAAGCCGATGTACTGCTGCGTCACGAAGAAGATCAGCACGGTCGAGACGACGCCCGTCACGATAAGCGACTTGTAGAGCGCCTTCATGATGTTGCCGTCCGGGCCAAGCTTGACGAAGAACGTGCCCGCGACCGAGGCCGCGATGCACACGCCCGCGATCAGCAGCGGGTACATCATCAGCGTGAGGACCTGTTCGCCGGTGAAGAAGATCGTGGCGAGCAGCATCGTCGCGACGATCGTCACGGCGTAGGTTTCGAAGAGGTCGGCGGCCATGCCGGCGCAGTCGCCGACGTTGTCGCCCACGTTGTCGGCAATCACGGCCGGGTTGCGCGGATCATCCTCGGGGATGCCCGCTTCGACCTTGCCGACGAGGTCGGCGCCGACGTCAGCGCCCTTGGTGAAGATGCCGCCGCCAAGACGCGCGAAGATCGAGATCAGCGAGGCGCCGAACGAGAGTGCCACGAGCGCTTCGACGGTCGCGGCCGAGGTGGCGCCCTTCCACGAGGAGAGGACGCCGAAATAGCCTGTCACGCCGAGGATGCCGAGACCGACGACCAGCAGGCCGGTGATGGCGCCGGCCTTGAAGGCCACGTCGAGTGCCGGCTGCAGGCCGCCGCGCGCGGCTTCCGCCGTGCGGACGTTGGCGCGCACCGACACGTTCATGCCGATGTAGCCGGTAGCACCCGAGAGCACCGCGCCGACGACGAAGCCGAGCGCCACGTGGATGCCCAGCGTGAACGCGAGGACCAGCGCCACGAGGACGCCGACGATCGCGATCGTGCGGTACTGGCGGTTGAGATATGCCCCAGCGCCTTCGGCGATGGCGGCGGCGATTTTCTGCATCGTTTCGTTGCCGGCAGAAACCGCGACGACCTGGCGGTACGCGACGATCCCGTAAAGGATGGCGAGCACACCGCACGCGATGATGAGCCAAAACGCACCAGACATGATTTCCGGTCCTCGATTTTTCTTTGTGGTTCAATAAGTTGGTTCCGGACTCGCGATGCGGGCCCGGAAGGCGGGGCGGAACATGCCAGATGGCCCCCGGCAGCGCAAGGCTTTGCACTACATCGTCGAACCCGCATATTTGCTGGGTTTTCCTGCCCTCGAACGCCGGATTTCCCATGACCGCTTTGCTGGCAGGCCTGCTCCTCTTCCTTGGAATCCACCTGCTGTCGACGCGCCGCGCGATCCGCGCCGGCCTGATCGCCAAACTCGGTGCACAACCCTTCAAGGGCCTCTACTCGCTCGTCGCGTTCGCCGGGCTTGCGCTCGTTGTCTATGGCTTCGGGGCGTATCGGGCGGGCGGCTATGTCGATGTGTGGAGCCCGCCCGGCGCCTTGCGGCATCTTTCGCTGGCACTGCTGCTGCCGGTGTTCGTGCTGCTCGCCGCGACCTACCTGCCCGGCTGGATCAAGGCGAAGGCCCGCCACCCGATGCTGCTGGCGATCAAGCTCTGGGCCGTGGCTCATCTGCTCGCCAACGGCGATCTCGGCTCGATGCTGCTTTTCGGCGGGTTCCTTCTATGGGCCGGCTATGCGCGCGCGACGATGCGCGAACGCGAGCGTCTCGAAGGAACATCCGCTGCGGTGCCGGCCGCGTTCGGCAACAACGACGTGATCGCCGTCGTCGTCGGGCTTGCCGCCTATGCTGCCGTCGTCTTGTGGCTTCACCCGATCCTGATCGGCGTCGCCGTCACGGGCTAGTCGTCCGCCGGTTGCGCGCCGACAGCCAGAGCAGCGCCAGCGCCGACGCCGCGATCAGCGGCAGCACGCCCGTATTGATCGCCGACCAGCCGAGCGTGTTCTGCAGCCAGCCCGACGATGCCGCCGCCGCCGCGACCGTGCCGAACACGAGGAAGTCGTTGGCCGCCTGCACCTTCGCCTTTTCCGGCGGGCGATAGGTCTCGGTCAGCAGCGCCGTCGCGCCGATATAGAGGAAGTTCCATCCCAGCCCGAGCAGGATCAGGCCGACATAGAAATTCAGGAAATCGACGCCCGCGAGCGCGAAGGCCGCCGATCCGGCCAGCAGCGCGGCACCCGCGATCATCACGTTGACGAGACCGAAGCGCGCGATGATGGCGCCGGTGAAGAACGAGGGCGCGAACATCGCCAGCACATGCGCCTGGATCGTCTGCGCGGCGTCGTCGAACACGAGGCCGCAGGCGATCATCGCCAGCGGCGTCGCGTTCATCACCAGCGACATGATGCTGTAGGCCGCGATGCCCGAGAAGATCGCGACGGCCGTCTTGGGCTGGGAAAGGATTTCGGCGAGCGGGCGCGAGGCCCCGCTCCGCTCGTCGCCGCTCGGCGCCGGGATGTCGACGAACTGCACGACGACGATCGCGATGACCGAAACGGCCGCGAGCGCCACGAACGAGCCGACGAAGGCGACGGGCAGGAACAGGTCGTGCGTCAGCTTCGCGAGCTCGGGCCCCACGATGCCCGCGACCACGCCGCCAGCGAGCACGAAGCTGATCGCCTTGCCGCGCAGTGCCGCAGGCGCGCCGTCTGCCGCCGCGAAGCGGTAGAAAAGCCCGAAGCCGCTATAGACGCCGTTCAGCATGCTGCCCACGCAGAACAGCGTGAACGATCCACCGAAGATGCCCGCGACGCACACGAGCTGTCCGGCGAGGCCGAAGACCGTTCCGAGCGAGAACCCGGCGCGCCGTCCGAACCGCTTCATCAGGAACGACGCGGGGAACGTCGTCAGCATCGCGGCAAGCTGCATGAGGCCGACGGGCAGCGTCGCCAGCGACTTGTTCTCCGCCAGCATGTGGCCGACGAGTGCCGCTTCCGCGATCATCGTCGAGGTGCCGATCATCAGCAGGGCCTGCGCGACGGCCAGGACGATCGAATTGCGGCGCGTCTTGTCGGCCGTCGGTACGGTTGCATCCATTGTCGAGTTCCAGTCTTCCGGGGATTCTAGCTGCCGATGCGCCGCTCGAGCACGCGCTCGAATACCACGTCCTCGATGATGCCTTCCTTGCCGAGGATGCGGGCCGAGGACGCGAGCATGCGCCGCTTGGCGCGCTCGCGGTCGAAATGGTCGCCACGCGAGGCGACGTCGTTGAGGTCGTAGACGTAGGCGTTCTGCAGGCGATCCATGTTGGTGCGTACCGCCTCGACGTCTTCCTTGCGCGCGATGCGCAGCTTGATCAGCAGCGCGTAGTGGCGAAGCACCTGATCCCCCTGGATCGCGGGCACGAGCATGCGGGGCAGGAAGATCTCGGCGCCCGGATCGTCGACGATCGGACCGGCCGGCGCGGGCGCGTCCTCGGCACGCAGCGGGGCCGCGGCGAGGCAGACGAGAATCGCGAGGGCGGCCAGGAGGCGCATCGCGCGACTATGAACCAGCCTCAATAGTGGGTAAAGCCCGCTTGCGCGAGGCGAAGCACGCGGCTCTGCGTGTCGAGCACGCGCACCTTCGGCTGGCCGGCGGAAAAATGACCGATCCGCGCGACCGGCGTTTTCGCGCGGCGCGAAGCGCGCAAGACCGCCTGTCGCGCCGACGGCGGCGCCGCGAACAGCAGTTCGTAATCGTCGCCGCCCCCGATCGCCGCAAGGCGAAGCGGGGCGTCGTGCGCGATGGCCGCCTGCGCGGCGGCCGAGAACGGTACGGCGTCGAGTTCGATCGTGGCGCCGACGCGCGAGGTCTTGCAGATGTGGCCCAGATCGGCGACGAGCCCGTCCGACACGTCCATCGAAGCATGCGCGATGCCGACGAGCGCTTGCCCCAGCGCAAGTCGCGGCTGCGGCAGGCGGTAGCGCGCGAGCAGGGCCGCGCGATGCTTCGCCGCCAGCCCGCGCAAGCCACCTTGCGCGACCGATAGCCCGAGCGCGCCGTCGCCGATGCCGCCCGAGACCCAGAGATCGTCGCCGGCTTTCGCACCCGACCGGCGCAGCATCGTGCCGCGGCGCATCGTGCCCAGCGCCGTGATCGCGATGGTGAACGGCCCCGGCGTGAACGTGCTGTCGCCCCCCAGCAGCGGGATCGCGAAGGCCTTGCCGTCGGCCGCAAGACCGCGCGCGAACGCGGCAAGGCGCGCGTCTGTCCAGCCGCGCGGCCGCGCGATCGACAGGAAATAGCCGAGAGGCTTTGCTCCCTTGGCCGCGAGATCGGAGAGATTCGTGCGCAACGCCTTGCGCGCGATATCGGAAGGCGGGTCGCTCTCGAAGAAATGCACGCCGGCCACCAGCGCGTCGGCCGTGACGATCAGCTCGTGCGACGACGGAACGCGCAGGCACGCCGCATCGTCCTTGAGGCCGAGGGCGGCGCGGTGCCCGCGCGTCAGCGGTGCGAACAGGGCGGCGATGGTTTCGAATTCGCCGCGTGCCATGTTCAGGCCCTGCCCGCCATCTCCTGCGGGCGCCGGTCCTTGGCGATGCGGTCGAGCACGCCGTTGACGAAACCCGATTCCTGCGCGGCGTCGAAATCGAGCGACAGCTCGACATAGGCGTCGATCGCGACGCGCGCCGGCACGTCGCCGCGCGCGAGCAGCTCGTACGTGCCCGCGCGCAGGATCGCGCGGATCACCGGATCGATGCGCTGCAGCGTCCAGCCGCGCGCCAGCGCCGGCACGATCAGCCCGTCGATCTCGGGCTTGCGCGACCAGGCACCCTCGACGATGTCGGCAAAGAAGGCGGGTTCGGCTTCGGGCCAGTCCGGACCGCCGAAGCCGGGCTTCAGGCGGAAGCGGCGGAACTGTTCGACGACGTGATGCGGGTCCTCGGCGGCGAACTCGACCTGATAAAGCGCCTGCACGGCGGCAAGGCGCGAGGTCGTGCGGCCGTTGCGGCGCGAACCGCCGCTCACGGTGCGAGCCGCAGCTGGCGCTTGTACGCGAGCATGGCGAGCGCCGCCTGTGCGGCACCTGCGCCCTTGTCGCCTTCGCTGCGCTTGGCGCGCGCCCAGGCCTGTTCCATGTTCTCGACCGTCAGGATGCCGTAGCCGATGGCGAGCCCGCGCCGCACGGCGAGGTCCTGCAGGCCGCGCGCGCTCTCGCCGCACACATAGTCATAGTGCGAGGTCTCGCCGCGGATGACGGCGCCCAGCGCCACGAACGCGTCGTAGGGCAGCACGCCCGGCACGCCGTGCCCGGCCATGTCGGCCATCGCGATGGCGCCGGGGATCTCGAAGGCGCCTGGAACCGCGACACGCTCGGCCGTGCCGCCGACGGCCTCGATGGCGGCGACGGCGCCGGCCGCCAGCTCGTCGGCGATGTCGGCATAGAAACGGGCCTCGACGATCAGCACGCGCGGCGGCGCGCCGGCGAAGTCGGCCTTGGAAGGGGCGGTGAAATCAGCGCGTCCGAACATCGATGCTCTTGTGCCCCACTACGTTCAATCCATAACCCTCGAGCCCGACGATCGAGCGGCGGGCATTCGAAAGGAGAAGCATGTCGCGTACGCCCAGATCGAGCAGGATCTGTGCGCCGATACCATAATCGCGAAGCTCGCCCGAACCGGCGGCCTTGGCCTGCGGCGCCGCGTTCTCGACCGTGCCGCCCAGACGCGCGCGCACGCGGTCGGAAAGGCTGGTCGCGCGCGGCTCGCGCAGCAGCACGACCACGCCGCGCCCCGCCTCGCCGATCGTGCGCATCGCCGCCTGCAGCGTGCCCGCGCGCCCGAGCGTGCGGTCGCCCAGCACGTCGTCGAGCACGTTGAGCGCGTGCATGCGCACGAGCACCGGATCGGCGCCGGAAAGGTCGCCCTTCACCAGCGCGATGTGCTCGGCATAGGCCGCGCGGTTCACGTAGACGAGCATGCGCCACTGGCCGCCATGCTCGCTCTCGAACGTCGTTTCCTGCACCCGCTCGATGATGCGGTCGTGCTTGCGGCGGAACGCGATCAGGTCGGCGATGGTCGCGACCTTGAGGCCGTGGAGCTGCGCGAACTGCACGAGGTCCGGCAGCCGGGCCATCGTGCCGTCGTCGTTCATGATCTCGCAGATCACGCCCGCGGGGATCAGGCCCGCCATGCGCGCGATGTCGACGGCTGCTTCGGTGTGCCCGGCGCGCACCAACGTGCCGCCGTCGCGCGCGACCAGCGGGAAGACGTGCCCCGGGCTGACGATGTCGCGGGCACCCTTGCCGGGATCGATGGCGACCTGGATCGTGCGCGCGCGGTCGGCGGCCGAAATACCGGTCGAGATCCCGTCACGCGCCTCGATGGAGACGGTGAAGGCCGTCTGGTGGCGCGAGGCGTTGTCCGCGCTCATCAGCTTGAGGCCGAGTGTCTCGCAGCGCTCGCGCGTCATCGACAGGCAGATCAGGCCGCGCCCGTGCTTGGCCATGAAGTTGACGGCCTCGGGCGTGGCGAACTGCGCCGGGATCACGAGGTCGCCCTCGTTCTCGCGGTCCTCGTCGTCGACCAGGATGAACATGCGGCCGTTGCGCGCGTCCTCGACGATCTCGTCGATGGACGACAGGAACGCCACGTCGACCTTCCCGGTCTCGAGGATTTCCGTCTGGCGATTGGATGGCTTGAAGGACACGTAAGCTCTCAGTTCCGGCCCAGAATGCGGGCAACATACCGCGCGAGCGCGTCGACTTCCATGTTGACGCGCTGGCCGGCCTTCGTTTGGCCCAGCGTCGTCGCATTCCAGGTATGCGGTATGACGTTGATGCCGAAATGCGCCGTGCCGTCGGCGTGGTCCTCGACCTCGTTGACCGTCAGCGAGATGCCGTCGATGGCGACCGACCCCTTGGGGGCGAGATAGCGCGCGAACGCCTTGGGCGCCTCGAAGACGAGCCGGTGCGAACCCTGCTCGGGCGTTGCGGAGACGAGGGTGGCCGTGCAGTCGACATGGCCCGAGACGATGTGCCCGCCGAGTTCGTCGCCCACGCGCAACGAGGGTTCGAGGTTCACTTCCGAGCCCACGCGCCATTCGCCAAGTGTCGTCTTCGACAGCGTTTCGGCCGACGCCTCGACCGCGAACCAGCCGGGCCCCTTCTCGATGGCCGTCAGGCAGCAGCCCGAGCACGCGATGGAGGCGCCGATGGCGAAGCGCGCCGTGTCGAGCGCGGTCTCGATCTCGAGACGCGTATCGCTGGTGCGGGTGGCTGGCGCAAGCTTCCGCACGCGGGCCTTGTCGACGACGATGCCGGTGAACATGGCGGGGAACTTATGTCGCCCGCGCCCAGGTTTCCAGTACGTCGTCGCCGCATTCGGCGAGTTCGATACGGGAAAAACGGGGTGCGTCGGCAAGCCGGTCGACCCCGAACGGCGACAAGGCGGGCACGCCATCGCCGCCGATGACGAGCCCGGAGCCGAAACGGACCAGCCGGTCGACCAGCCCCGCCCGCAGGAAGGCCCCCGCCAGATGCGAACCGCCCTCAAGCAGGACGCGCGTCAGGCCACGCGCGCCGAGCGCCTTCGCGATGTCGGCAGGTGCGAGATGGCCGCTCGCCGCATCGGGCGCGAGGCGCACGAGTTCGACGCCGCAATCGGCAAGCACCTTGGCGCGGGCAGCATCGGCATCGTCGCGCACGAAAAACCAGGTGGGAATTGCGCGTGCCGTCTGCACGAGTTTCGACGTCAGCGGTACGCGAAGGCGTCCGTCGACGATCACGCGCACGCGCTTCGCGTCTTCGTATCCGGCAAGCCGCACGTCGAGCATGGGATCATCGGCGATGGCCGTGCCGGAACCCACGAGCACGGCATCGTGCGCGGCGCGCATCGCGTGCGCGCGGGCGCGCGCGGCCTCGCCGGTGATCCATCTGCTTTCGCCGCGATGGGTGGCGATGCGGCCATCAAGCGTCGTCGCGATCTTCAATGTGACGAGCGGCCTTCCCTCGCGCACGCGCAGGAAGAAGCCGGCATTGAGCGCGTCGGCGTCGTCGGCAAGCAGGCCGCTCTCGACCGCGATGCCCACCGCGCGGAGCTTCGCGATGCCGTTGCCCGACACGCGCGGATCGGGATCGCCGGTCGCGATCACCACGCGCGCGACGCCCGCCGCGATCAGCGCATCGGCGCAGGGCGGCGTCTTTCCGTGATGGCTGCAGGGTTCGAGGCTGACATAGGCCGTCGCACCGCGTGCGGCGGCCCCTGCCCGCTTCAGCGCTTCGGTTTCCGCGTGCGGGCGACCACCGGCCTGCGTCCAGCCGCGCCCGACGACGATGCCGCCCTGCACGACGACGCAGCCGACGGTCGGGTTCGGCCACACGCCGCCCAATCCGCGCCGCGCGAGAGACAGCGCGGCGCGCATGTGGGCGACGTCGACCTCACTCGTCGCCGTCGCCACCAAGCTTGCCGACGAAATCTTCGAAGTCCTTCGCTTCCCGGAAATTCTTGTAGACCGAGGCGAAGCGGATATAGGCGACGTGATCGAGCGTGCGCAGCGCGTCCATCACCATCTCGCCCACGACCGTCGACGGGATCTCGCTCTCGCCGAGGCTTTCGAGGCGGCGCTGGATGCCCGAGACGATGCGCTCGACGCGGTCGGGCTCGACCGGGCGCTTGCGCACCGCATGCATCAGCGATCGCAGGATCTTCTCGCGGTCGAAGGGCTCCTTGACGCCGTTCTTCTTGACGATCGTCAGCTCGCGCAGCTGCACGCGCTCGAACGTCGTGAACCTCGAGCCGCACGAGGGGCAGAAGCGCCGGCGCCGGATGGCCGAGCCATCTTCGGTCGGGCGCGAGTCCTTCACCTGGGTGTCTTCATGACCGCAAAACGGACAGCGCATCTTCGGGGCGTTCCCTTCTCGTGTTCTTAAAGTCCGCGGTAGATCGGAAAGCGGTTGGCGAGATCGCCGACCTTGGCGCGCACGGCGGCCTCGACGGCCGCGTTGTCGCCGCTGTTGGTGTTGGCGAGCCCGTTCAGCGTCTCGGCGATCAGGTCCGCGATCTGGCGGAACTCGGCCGGGCCGAAGCCGCGCGTGGTGCCCGCCGGCGTGCCCAGACGCACGCCCGAGGTGACCATCGGCTTTTCCGGGTCGGCCGGGATGCCGTTCTTGTTGCAGGTGAGGCCGGCGCGCTCGAGGCTCTTCTCGGCGTTGTTGCCGGTGAGCCGCTTGGGCCGGAGATCCACCAGCATCAGGTGGCTGTCGGTGCCGCCCGAGACGATAGCGAAGCCGTGCTCGACGAGGCGTGCCGCCATCACGCGCGCGTTCTCGACCACGCGCTGCGCGTAGATCTTGAACTCGGGCTTCAGCGCCTCGCCGAACGCCACCGCCTTGGCGGCGATCACGTGCATCAGCGGGCCGCCCTGCAGGCCGGGGAACACCGAGGAATTGATCTTCTTGCCCAGATCCTCGTCCATCGAAAGGATCATGCCGCCGCGGGGCCCGCGCAGCGTCTTGTGCGTCGTCGTCGTGACGATGTGCGCGTGCGGCAGCGGGTTCGGGTAGGCGCCGCCCGCGATGAGGCCCGCATAGTGCGCCATGTCGACCATCAGGTAGGCGCCGATCTTGTCGGCGACCGCGCGGAAGCGCGCGAAGTCGATCTGGCGCGAATAGGCTGAACCGCCCGCGATGATCAGCTTGGGCTTCAGCTCCAGCGCCTTGGCTTCCATCGCGTCATAGTCGATGAGCTGGTTGTCGGCGCGCACGCCGTACGACACCGGCTTGAACCACTTGCCCGACTGGTTGGCGGGCGCGCCGTGTGTGAGATGCCCGCCTTCGGCGAGCGACATGCCCATGAACGTGTCGCCGGGCTGCAGCAGCGCGAAAAACACCGCCTGGTTCGCCTGCGCGCCCGAATGGGGCTGCACGTTGGCGAAGTTGCAGCCGAACAGCTTCTTGGCGCGCGCGATGGCCAGCGCTTCCGCCTCGTCCACGAATTCGCAGCCGCCGTAGTAGCGCCGGCCCGGATAGCCTTCCGCGTACTTGTTGGTGAGCACGGAGCCCTGCGCTTCAAGCACCGCACGGCTGACGATGTTCTCGGACGCGATCAGCTCGATCTGGTCCTGCTGGCGGCCGAGCTCGCGGTCGATCGCCGCGCGCAGGTCGGGGTCGGCATCCTTCAGGCTCGTGCCGAAGAAACGCTTGGCGAAATCTGATTCGGGAACGCGGGCGGGTTCGGCAGGCGACATCGAGGACTCTCTCCGGCAGTTCGTTTCGTTCGTTCGCGTCAGCCGAGCTTGGCGACGCGCTTTTCGTGGCGGCCCCCGCCGAACTTCGTCGACAGGAAGACCTTGAGGCAGGCGCGCGCGACTTCCGGCCCAATGACGCGGGCGCCGAGGGCGAGCACGTTGGCGTCGTTGTGCTCGCGGCAAAGGCGCGCCGTCGTCTCGTCGTGGCAGAGCGCCGCGCGGACGTGGCGATGACGGTTCGCGGCGATCGAGATGCCGATGCCCGTGCCGCAGACGAGGACGCCGCGCGTGGCGCGCCCGTCCTTGAGTGCGGCTGCGAGACGATCGGCGTAGTCCGGATAATCGACGCTGTCGGCCGAGTTCGTGCCGAGATCGACGACGGGGATGCCCGCGTCGGTCAAGTCCTTGACGAGCAAGGCTTTGAGTTCGTATCCGCCATGGTCGGCGGCAAGGGCGATGGGCTGTGACATGCGGCGGGGACGCTACCATATGTCGTCGCGCTGTCACAATCCGCCCCCAAGGCGTTGCGATTTTTGGGCTTTTCCGCCCTTCAGGGGCTTTCCGTCGCGCGGCGGCGCAGGGCGGCCTCGAGCTTGCGCAGCGCGTTGGCCCGCAGCATGGTCTCGGCGCCGTTCGACGGGCCGACGATCGAGACCTCGATGCCGGTCTCGGTGTCGATCGCGGTCACCTTTATGAAGGCGCCGATCCGGTGGAACTCGAACAGCGCGTCGCGCGGCATCGGGGCGAATCCGGGAAAGCAGACGTGAGGGACGATTCAATCATGCCGACAGCCGCCAAACGCAAGCCCCGGAAGCCCGCCCGCTTCGCGCTGAGCCATGCGAAGGGCGCGAAGTTCCGCGTCGACGGGCTGCGCGCGTTCTTCGCCTACCGCGATCTCGGCATGGTCGAAGCCTCGAAGGGCAAGGTCGTGGCGCACGTCATCAAGGCGCGCAAGGGCCACGGCCCGGCGCCCGAATGGCACATGCACGAGCTCGCCTTCCAGATGGTCTACGTGCTGAAGGGCTGGGTGAGGTTCGAGTACGAGGGTGTCGGCAAGGTCACGCTGCGCAAGGGAAGCTGCGTCCACCAGCCGCCGGGCATCCGGCACCGCGAGATCGCGCACAGCGCCGACGTCGAGATGCTGGAGATCGTCAGTCCCGCGAAGTTCCGCACGCGGCCGGCCAAGGCGCCCGCGCTTGCCCGGTAGATATTTTAGGTCTAAAATATCTCGATGTCCGCCGCTCCCTTCACGGTCGAACTGCCGATCCGCTTCAGCCACACCGATCCGGCGGGGATCGTCTATTTCCCGAACTATTTCGACTTCTGCAACGCGGTCGTCGAAGACTGGTACTCGAAAGGCCTCGGCATCGACTATGCGCGCATGATCTTCGACGAGCGGCGCTCGGCACCCATCGTCCATGCCGAATGCGACTTCTATTCGCCCTCGCTGATGGGGGACCGGGTTTCCTTCACGCTGCTGCTCGCCAAGGTCGGCCGCACGTCGATCGCCATGGACATCTACGGCCATGCGGAAGGCAAGCTGCGCCTGAAAGCGAACATCGTGACGGTGTATATGGATCTCGACACGCGCAAGTCGGTTCCCCTGCCCGACGCGATGCGTGCGAAGTTCGACGCCTATCGCAGAACTTGCGAAGGCTGGATGCCACCCGAAAAAGCCGGAGAGACGAAATGAACCGCGCGCTGCTGCCGCCGGGCTGGGACGCGCCCAAGGGCTACGCCAACGGCATCGCCGCGCGCGGCACGCAGATCTATGTCGCCGGCCAGATCGGCTGGAACCCGGCGACGTCGGCGTTCGAGACCGACGATTTCGTGGCGCAGGTGCGCCAGGCGCTTTCCAACATCGTCGACGTGCTGCGCGCGGGCGGTGCCGGCCCCGAGCATGTCGTGCGGCTGACATGGTATGTCGTCGACAAGGCCGAGTATCAGGCGAACCTGCGCGGCGTGGGCGAAGCGTACCGCGCGACGCTGGGCCGCAACTTCCCGGCCATGACGCTGGTCGAGGTCAAGTCGCTGCTGGAGCCGCGCGCGCGCGTCGAGATCGAGGCGACGGCCGTGTTGCCCGATTGACCTCGCCAAGCCCTGCCGCCGCCCTATAATCCTTCCATCCCCTTTCCGACCGGAAACCCAGACATGAGCAAATCCGCCAAGGCCGACTTCACGTGGGAAGATCCGTTCCTGATCGACGCCGATCTTTCCGAAGACGAGCGGATGATCCGCGACGCCGCGCGCGAGTTCTGCGAAGGCAAGCTCATGCCGCGCATCCAGAAGGCGTTCCGCGAGGAGAAGACCGACCGCGCCATCTTCAACGAGATGGGCGAGATGGGCTTCCTCGGCTCGACGATCGAGGGCTATGGCTGCGCCGGCACCTCCTACGTCGCCTACGGCATCGTCGCGCGCGAGGTCGAGCGCATCGACAGCGGCTACCGCTCGATGATGAGCGTGCAGTCCTCGCTGGTCATGCATCCCATCCACGCCTACGGAAGCGAAGAACAGCGCAAGAAGTACCTGCCCAAGCTCGCGACCGGCGAATGGGTGGGCTGCTTCGGCCTGACCGAGCCCGACGCCGGCTCCGATCCCGGCGGCATGACGA
The DNA here is from genome assembly GCA_044224405.1 of Tagaea sp. GTDB lineage: Bacteria > Pseudomonadota > Alphaproteobacteria > CACIAM-22H2 > CACIAM-22H2 > Tagaea. Next base: position 361,980 of record JBGAKN010000003.1, read on the forward strand.
CGCGCGCGAAGAAGACGAAGGACGGCTACGTGCTGTCGGGCGCGAAGATGTGGATCTCCAACGCGCCCATCGCCGACGTGTTCGTCGTGTGGGCGAAGGACGATGCCGGCGACATCCGCGGCTTCGTGCTGGAACGGGGCATGAAGGGCCTGAGCACGCCGAAGATCGAAGGCAAGTTCAGCCTGCGCGCCTCGATCACCGGCGAGATCGTCATGGACGAAGTCCATGTGCCGGAGGACGCGCTGCTGCCGAACGTGAAGGGCCTGAAAGGTCCGTTCGGCTGCCTCAACCGCGCGCGCTACGGCATCGCGTGGGGCGCTCTGGGCGCGGCCGAATTCTGCTGGCACGCCGCGCGCCGCTACACGCTGGAGCGCAAGATGTTCAACCGCCCGCTCGCGGCAAACCAGCTCGTGCAGAAGAAGCTCGCCGACATGCAGACCGAGATCTGGCTCGGCCTCAACGCGTGCCTCACCGCCGGCCGCCTGATGGACCAGGGCCGCCTCGCGCCCGAGACGATCAGCCTCATCAAGCGCAACAGCTGCGGCAAGGCGCTCGACGTGGCGCGCATGGCGCGCGACATGCACGGCGGCAACGGCATCATGGACGAGTATCACGTGATCCGGCACATGATGAATCTCGAGACCGTGAACACCTACGAGGGCACGCACGACATCCACGCGCTGATCCTCGGCCGCGCGCAGACCGGCATTCAGGCGTTCTTCTGAAGTCAGGGGCGCGCTGGACATGCTCGGCGCGCTCACCCTCCTCCTCGTCTGCCAGGCGCTCGGCGAAGCGGTCGTGCGCCTGGCCGGGTTGCCCGTGCCCGGCCCCGTCATGGGCATGCTGCTGCTGTTCGGCTGGCTGACGTTCAAGGGCGAGGTGCCCGAGGCGGTGGCGAAGACGGCGGGCGGCCTGCTCGAACATCTCTCGCTGCTGTTCGTTCCCGCGGGCGTGGGCGTGGTGCTCTATCTCGATCTCGTCGCGGCCGAGTGGAAGGCGATCCTCGCGGCACTCGTCGTCTCCACGCTCGCCACCATCGTCGTCACGGCCTTCGTCATGCGCCGGCTCGTGCGCGCGGAGGACAAGCCGTGAAGGACGAGCTCTTCCAGCTCTGGGTCTATCTTTCCGCGACGCCGCTGGTCGGGCTCACAGTCACGCTCGTCGCCTACCAGATCGGCGTGGCCGTCTATCGGCGCAGCGGCGCCAATCCTATCGCGAACCCCGTGCTCGTCGCGGTCGTGCTGCTGGCGGCGTTGCTGTGGGGCACGGACACGCCCTATCGCACCTATTTCGAGGGCGCGCAGTTCGTCCACTTCCTGCTCGGCCCCGCGACGGTAGCGCTCGCGATTCCGCTCTACCGGCACTTCACGACGATCCGGCGCTCGGCACTCGCCATCGCGGTGTCGATCGTCGCGGGCTCGCTCACCGCCATCGTCACGGCGGTCGGCACGGCATGGCTGATGGGCGCTTCGTCGCGCACGGTCCTCAGCCTCGCGCCCAAGTCCGTCACCACGCCCGTGGCGATGGGCATCTCCGAGCAGATCGGCGGGCTGCCGCCGCTCACCGCCGTGCTCGTGATCCTCACCGGCATCCTCGGCGCGGTCTTCGCGACATGGACGCTGAACGCCATCGGCATCAGGGACTGGCGCGCGCGGGGGCTTGCGGTGGGCGTGGGCGCGCACGGCATCGGCACGGCGCGCGCCTTCCAGGTGAACGAGCTTGCGGGCGCGTTTGCGAGCCTCGCGATGGGGCTCAACGCGCTGGCGACGGCGATACTCGTCCCGCTGCTTATTCGGCTGCTGTGGTGACCTGCGGCGCGTAACCGCCCTGGCCGATGGCGCCGGTCCAGAACTGCTCCATGCGGCGCAGCGTCTGCTCCAGCATCGCGAGGTCCTGCGGCTTCACGGTCGTGCGCGTCAGTTCCTCTGCATGGCGCTCGAACACCTTGTCGAGCAGGCCGTGCAGCTTGAGGCCCGCGGCCGTCAGCTTCACGCGCACCGAACGGCGGTCATGCGGGCTGCGCGCCTGAGAGATGTAATCGTTGTCGATCAGCTTCTTCAGATTGTACGAGACGTTCGAGCCGAGATAGTAGCCGCGCTGCGTGAGCTCGCCCACGGTCAGCTCGTCGGGGCCGATGTTGTACAGGATTAACGCCTGGACGTTGTTGATGTCGCGGATGCCCATGCGATCAAGCTCGAGCTTGACCACTTCCAGAAACTGCCGATGCAGCCGCTCGACCAGAGAGACTGAATCGAGATAGTCCTTTTTCATCGACATAACTGATAGCCCCGCAAAACCCCGGATACTTTTAGCAAAATACAGGGAAACGGGTTAACAGGTCATTACTTACCTTGTAACGTCTTGATAATGGCCGAGAAATCCAGACTGCCGCGGCCGCCCTGTACCATCAGCGCATAGAGCGACTGCGCGGCCGCCCCCATCGGGGTCGCCTGCCCCGCACCTTGCGCCGCCGACATCGCGAGCTTCATGTCCTTCAGCATCATGTCGGCGGTGAAGCCCGGCTTGTAGTCGCGGTTGGCGGGCGACGTCGGCACGGGGCCGGGCACCGGGCAATAGGTCGTCATCGACCAGCACTGCCCCGATGATTTCGAGCTGATGTCGAAAAGCTTCTGCGCGTCGAGGCCGAGCTTCTCGGCGAGACTGAACCCTTCCGCGACCGCGACCATCGAGATGCCGAGGATCATGTTGTTGCAGATCTTGGCGGCCTGCCCGTTGCCGGGGCCGCCGGCATGCACGATGGTCTTGCCCATTTGCGCAAGCATCGGCTGCGCGCGCTCGAACGCCCTGGCGCTGCCGCCGACCATGAACGTGAGCGTGCCGGCTTCCGCCCCGCCGGTGCCGCCGGAGACGGGCGCGTCGACCATGTCGAGCCCGTAGCCTTCGGCCTTCTTGGCGACCGCGCGGGCGGTATCGACGTCGATGGTCGAGCAGTCGGCGAGCAGCGTGCCCTTCGCGGCGACAGGAAGGATCTCGTCATAGACCGCGCGCACGTGCGGACCCGCGGGCAGCATCGTGACGACAACCTCGGCACCCTTCACGGCCTCGGCGGCGGATTTGCAGACGCTCGCGCCGGCGGCCTCGACGTTCTTCGCCACCATGTCGAAGCCGCGCAAGGTATGCCCGGCCTTGACGAGGTTGCGGGCCATCGGCCCGCCCATGTTGCCGAGCCCGATGAATGCGATGGTCGCCATGGTTTCATCCCTCCCCTTTGTCTTCTTCAGTCGACGAACGTGAGTTCGTCGCCGTCCGCGAGTGGTGCAAAATAGCGCGCGACGTCTGCGTCGCTCACCTCGCCAAGGCTCGCGGGCTTCCATTTGGGCGCGTGATCCTTGTCGATCAGCACGGCGCGAATACCTTCATAGAAATCGTCAGCCGCCATGCAGCGCTGCACGAGGCGGAATTCCATGCGCAGCGCGTCCTCGATCGAAAGTGCCGCGCCCTGTTCCATCTGGCGCAGGCTCACCTTCAGGCTCGTCGGGCTCATCTTGCGCAGGCGTGCGGCGAGCTTGCCGGCCCATTCGGAGCCTTCGGCATCGAGCGCGGCGAGGATGCCCTCGACGGTGCGCGGCGCGAAGCAGCGGTCGATCTGCGCCTGCAGGGCGGGCAGCGTCGCAGGCCCGGGGTCGGACGCGAAGCGCTTCAGCACGCCATCGGCCGCCTCGCCTTCGAGGGCCGCGATCAACTCCGGCAGTTTCGCGCTCTCGACATAGTGCGTGGCAAGGCCCAGATGCAGCATGTCGGCCGCCTTGATGCGCTCGCCGGTGAGGCCGAGGAAATCGCCCATGCGCCCGGCCAGCCGCGGCAGGAAGAACGAGCCGCCCACGTCGGGGAAAAGCCCGATGGCGCTTTCCGGCATCGCGAACAGCGTGCGCTCGGTCGCGACCCGGTAGCGCCCGTGCACCGATAGCCCGACGCCGCCGCCCATGCAGATGCCGTCGACCAGCGACACGATGGGCTTTGGGAAGCGCGCAAGGCGGCGGTTGAGGCGGTATTCCTCGAAAAAGAAATCGCGCGTCAGCGGATCGGCCTTGCCGCTGCGCTTGGCCGCGAGGCCGGCATCGCACACCGCGCGCACGTCGCCGCCCGCACAGAAAGATTTTCCGCCCTCGCCCCACTGCACGACATGGCGCAGGTTCGGGTCCTTCGCCCATTCGGCGAGCGTGGGCTCGTAGGCGCGGATCATGCCCAGCGTCAGTGCATTGAGCGCCTTCGCCCGCGTGAACGTGACGAAGCCGCCCGCCCCTGCGCGCCTGAATGCGATCTCGTCCGTGCTTCGATCCGCCACACCTGTCTCCGTCGTCCGTCCGGTTGGAATCCTGAGCCGCTTTCGATACGGTAGCCCGGCTTTCGGGTCAAAGGGAGACGGTTTCGATGGAAGTCTTCGGTCGCTATCCGCGCACGCGCCTGCGCCGCAACCGCCGCGACGCATGGTCGCGCGACATGGTCGCGGAAAACCGCCTGGCGCCCGCCGACTTCGTCCTGCCGATGTTCATCACGGACGGAAAGGGCAAGCGCGATCCCATCGCCTCGATGCCCGGCACCGCCCGCCTCAGCGTGGACGAGATCGTCAAGGACGCGCGCAAGGCCGCGAAGCTCGGCATCCCCGCCGTCGCCCTCTTCCCCCACACGCCGATCAAGGCGAAGGACGAGGACGGCACGGAAGCGCTCAACCCCGACAATCTGGTGTGCCGTGCGGTGCGCGCGGTCAAGAAGGCCGTGCCGGAGATCGGCATCCTGTGCGACGTCGCCCTCGACCCCTACACCACACACGGGCAGGACGGGCTGGTGCGCAAGGGCTACGTCGTCAACGACGCCAGCGTCGCCGTGCTGGTGAAGCAGGCGATCCTGCAGGCGAAGGCCGGCTGCGACATCATCGCGCCTTCCGACATGATGGACGGGCGCATCGGCGCCGTGCGCGACGCGCTCGACGCCGCCGGCTACGATCATGTCCGCATCATGAGCTACGCGGCCAAGTACGCGTCGGCCTATTACGGCCCGTTCCGCGACGCGATCGGCTCGGGCAAGGCGCTGGGCAAGGGCGACAAGCGCACCTACCAGATGGACCCGGCCAACAGCGACGAGGCGATCCGCGAAGTGGCGCTCGACATCGAGGAAGGCGCCGACATGGTGATGGTGAAGCCGGGCCTTCCCTATCTCGACATCGTCCGGCGCGTGAAGGACACGTTCAAGCTGCCGACCTTCGCGTATCAGGTGTCGGGCGAGTACGCGATGCTGCAGGGTGCCATCGAGCGCGGCTGGGCGGAGCGCAAGATCGTGCTCGAGACGCTGCTCGCGTTCAAGCGCGCGGGCGCCGACGGCATCCTCACCTACTTCGCGCTGGAAGCGGCCGAAGCGCTGAAGGCGTGACGCGACGGGCAGGAGACGGGAGGAGACGGTCGCGTAGGACATTGTTCTCTTTTCAAGGGTTTACCCAGGAGACGGAGACGTCTCACGCGCCTGTCGCGTAAACCTTCCTGCCCAATATTTAATTGTCAAACAGCGCAGCCGCCGGTCGCCTGGCAGCATCAAAAGACGATAGGATTATTTGGTCTATTCGTCAAGAACCATCATTGCCGCGTTGACATCCGGCGTCGGGAATTCGAAAATTCCCTATGGTTGTAGTCCTCCGCATCGCCCTGACGCTAGCGCTCCTTGCCGCCCCGGCGTTTGCCGCCGGCCGGCGCAACGATCCCGACGTGCCCGCCCGCGATCCGCGCGGCTACTGGCGCCAGATGACACTCGACGACGCGACCTCGACCAGCAAGTGCGTCGGCACGTTCGACACGCCGACCTGCGCGGTCGAGACGGTGATCGCGTGCTTTGCGCGCCGCCGACGAGCGCTATGCAACGAAGCGCTCGACATGCCGGACTATTTCCCGGCCGATCAATTGCCGCCCTCGAATCGCTTTACACGCACGCTTTATCGGTTCGCCTGGACCCGGCGACTAACTCTGCCTGCGATCAAGGAAATACCGCGTGCCGCCCATAGTGAACGGCCCGGCGACATCCGGATCGATGTCATTCGACGCGATTGCATGCTGTACGGCGGCAAGGAGGGATGCGATACGGCGAATCCGCCCGACTACATCCCCGTCACGAACATCTTCACGCTCCGGAAATCCGGAGATCGCTGGATCGTCATCGACTGGAGCATCCCCGACTATCGCTGGCCGAAGAAGGAACGGAAGCCGGACTAGCGGATGCGGAACTGGCCGTTACGTACCTTGTCGCCGGCATGCAGATCGCTTCGGAATTCCTCGAGATTCTTCAGGAAATCTGCGGCCTTTCCGGCGTCGCCGGCAAAGCCCCTTACCGCTTCCAGCGTACCCGAGCCAAATATTCCATCGGGTTTTCCATCGACGCCGTTCGTCATGTTGATCGCCTTCTGCACCAGCTCCGCGCCCCTCCCCGGCCCGTCGCGATAGAGCGTGTCGGCCACGGCGGCGGCCACGCGGCTGTCGGGGATGCTGTCGAGGGCCTTGGCACCGCCGATCTTCGCGAGGTTGCTGTCGAAATAGTGCTGCACGGCGCGCGGCACGTCGGCTGGCTTCAGGTCTGACGGACTCTTCACGTGACCGAGTTCGGCGGGCCAGCTTCCATCGGCACGCGAGCGGGCGATGAAGTTCGGCGTGATTCCGGCGACTGCATCGCTGTCCGGGTCCTTGCGCATGCCGCCTTCCGCCGCGACGATCGACAGGATCGCGGCGCGCTGGCCTTCGCCCATTTCCGGATTTTTCAGAACCGTGTCGCGGACGGTGTTCCAGACGTCGGGCTGGGAACGGAACACATCGGCGCGATAGGCCGGAATCTCCTTGTACCAGTCGGTGTCGGGCGACTGCGCGACCTGCGGCGGCGCTTTCTCGTCGGCCGAATGTGGCGCCGCTTCATCCTGCCGTTCGCTCGCCAGCATCATCTCCACCGGCGCGTCGTTGCGAAGAAGCAGGTTGCGGTTCGTCTCGCGCGGATCGCGTTCGTCCTCACAGCGCATTTCCGCCGTGCGCATCTCCGGCCGCAGGTCGCCGCGCGGCAGGCGCACGCCGGCGGGTCGGCCGAAGACGGGATCGCGGCCCAGAAAGCGGCTGCGCGCGGCGTCGTCGGGCAGGTGCGCGAGGAGGCCGGCGGTCAGCGCGTCCGCGTCCTGCGGGTTGGCAGCCGCGAACTGCGTGACGAAGTCGCGCGCCTGCGCGATGCCTTCGGGGCCGAGTTCGCTTGCATAACGCGCGAGCTGTTCGGGTACGCCGTCGAAGCCGATGCGGTTGCGCGCCAGCCAGTCGATCTGGCTGGCATTCGAGCCGCGCCCGGCCTTGCCGATGTCGGGCAGGCCCGGCCACGCGCCGAGCTTCGTCTGCGGGGCGGCCGTCAGAAGCGGACCACGCCCGGCATCGAGCGCTTCGTGATGCGCGTCCACTTCGTCGGGCGAAGGGGCCTCGAAAGCGCCGAGCTTGCCGCCCAACGCATCGCGCATGTGGCGGATCGTCGGCCCGTCGGGCCGCGCCCAGCCGTCGACTGCGAGATCGTTTCGCTTCTGGTAGCCGCGCAGCGCCGCATCCAGTGCCGTGCCCCAATAGCCGGTGGGCCCGTCGGTCGCCGCGAGATCGTGGTCGCCGGCATTGGCGAGGATCGCTTCGAGCTTGATCGCGTCCTGCCGCGCGGTGGCGAAGCCGCGCCCCACGTCGGCGGATAGATCGAACCAGTCCGACGTATCGGCCCGCACATCGGAAAGAAGGGAATCGTCAAAGCCGCGCATGGGACACTCCGGGGTTGTAGACACCGGCTATGTACCTGCTTTGTTCATATAGGGCAATATTCTTATTTTTGTGTATCGCGTGCCTGCGCGCGCGATCGGGGTCGCAAAATCGGGTTCTCCCCCAGCGACGATGCCGCTATGTTTCAAAAAAATGACACACGGGAGGATTCGATGAAGCGCACGACATCTTTGATCGCAGGGCTCTTCGCGACCGTCGCGGGCCTTGCCCTGGCGGCGGGCGACGCGAACGCGCAGGCAGCCGCCTGCGCCAACCGTGGCGATCTCGACCAGATCTATTGCGACGCCAACCGCGATCTCGTCGCCGACGTGCCGAGCGACAAGAAGAAGCTCCGCAATCCCTCGACCCTCGTGTTCGCCTATACGCCGGTCGAAGATCCCGCCGTCTACGAAGGCATCTTCAAGCACTTCACCGAATATCTGGCCAAGTGCACGGCCAAGAAGGTCGTCTATTACCCCGTCCAGTCGAACTCGGCGGAGATCGAGGCGATGCGCTCGGGCCGCCTGCATGTGGCCGGCTTCTCCAGCGGCCCGACGGGCTTCGCCGTCAACATGGCCGGCGCCATCCCGTTCGCGGCGAAGGGCACGGCGGGCGAGTATCGCGCCTACCGCCTCGCCTTCATCGTCAAGGCCGACAGCCCGTACCAGAAGCTCGCCGACCTCAAGGGCAAGAAGGTCGCGCACACGTCGGCTTCGTCGAACTCGGGGAACCTCGCGCCGCGAGCGCTTTTCCCGGCCGAAGGCCTGACGCCGGAGAAGGACTATCCGGTCGTCTATTCGGGCGGCCACGACAAGTCGGTGCTCGGCGTCGTGTCGGGCGACTTCGAGGGCGGTGCCGTCGCCTCTGACGTGCTCGAACGCATGATCGTGCGCGGCACCATCAAGAAGGAGCAGATCCGCGTCATCTACCAGAGCGCGCCCTTCCCCACCTCGTCCTTCGCCTATGCGCATGATCTGGAACCGGCGCTGGCCGAGAAGATGAAGAAGTGCTTCTACGACTACCGCTTCACGCCGGAGATGACGAAGGAGTTCAACGGCGACGACCGCTTCTTCCCGATCACCTACCAGAAGGACTGGGAAGTGATCCGCACGGTGGCCGCCGCGAGCGGCACGCCTTACAACAAGGCGCAGTACGAGAAGGAAACCGCGCAGGAAAAGGCCGACGAGCAGAAGCGCGCCCAGGCAAAGCTGCTGCAGCAACAGAAGAAGCCGTGAACGCATTGAACACGAAGCCGGGAGCGGTCGGCGCGAAGCCCGACCGCTCCCTTCGTTTATCCGGCCTGCGCAAGGAATACGTGGCGGGCGTGCCGGTCCTGCGCGATGTCTCGATCGACTTCGCGGGCAGCGGCATGACCGCGATCATCGGCCCGTCGGGCACGGGCAAGAGCACGCTGATACGCTGCGTGAACCGGCTGGTCGAGCCGACGGCAGGCAAGATCCTGTTCCTCGGGCAGGACCTGGCGCAACTGCGCGGGGCCGCGTTGCGGGCCGCGCGCCGGCGCATCGGCATGGTGTTCCAGGAGTACAACCTCGTCGAACGCCTGACGGCGATCGAGAACGTGCTGTGCGGACGGCTGGGCTACGTCTCGCCGTGGCGCGCGTGGCTGCGCAAATATCCGCAGGAGGACATCGACGGCGCGTTCGAACTTCTCGAAGCCGTCGGTCTCGCCGATCGCGCGGGCCAGCGCGCCGACGCGCTTTCCGGCGGCCAGCGCCAACGCATCGGCATCGCACGTGCGCTCATGCAGCGCCCCGACCTGCTGCTCGCCGACGAGCCGACCTCCTCGCTCGACCCCAAGACGTCGGTCGAGATCATGGAGCTGATGGCGGAGCTTGCGGGCCGCTACGACATCCCCGTCATCGTCAACATCCACAACGTGGAACTCGCCAAGCGTTTCGCCCAGCGCATCATCGGCATGACCGGCGGCCTCGTCGTGTTCGACGGCAGGCCCGACGAGCTGCGCGACGATCATCTGAAGACGATCTATGGCGGCGAGGCGTGGCTTTGAGCGTGCACGCCGCCACGCGCGCGAACCCGTTCCCGGCGAACTGGCCGGCGCGCCTCGCGTGGATCGCGCTTGCCGCCTACACGGTCTATGCGGCCTCGCTGTTCGAACTGACGTGGAAGCGCTTCCTCGACGGGCTGGAGAACGGCGCCAAGTTCTTCGACCGCATGTTCCCGCCTCTGTTCGACAAATGGGACCTTCTGTGGCGCGGCATGTCGGAAAGCGTCGAGATCGCGCTGATCGCGACGGCGCTTGGCGTGATCGTCGCCCTTCCCGTCGGCCTCTTCGCCGCACGCAACCTGATGCCGGTATGGGTAACGTGGATCGCGCGTGGCCTCATCGCGATGTGCCGCAGTTTCCATCCCATGATCGTGGCGATCCTGTTCGTGAAGGCGGTCGGCTTCGGCGCGCTCGCGGGCATCATGGCGCTGGTCGTGGCATCCATCGGCTTCATCGCCAAGCTGTTCGCCGAGGCGATCGAGGAAATCTCGCTGAAGCAGGTCGAGGCGGTGCGCGCAACGGGTGCGGGCTTCGCCAACGTGCTGCTGATGGCCGTGGTGCCGCAGGTGCTGGCGCGCTTCATCGGCTTCGCGACCTACCAGCTCGATTCCAACCTGCGCAATTCCACGATGGTGGGCATCGTGGGCGGCGGCGGCATCGGCGCCACGCTGTTCACGGCCTTCCAGCGCTTCGACTATGATTTCGTGCTGACGATCCTGATGGCGATCATCGGTCTCATCATGATCGGCGAAGTGGTCTCCGGCTGGGTGCGGAGGACGTTCCAGTGACGGCCGCATCCCGCACCTGGGAACGCTTCACCCCGCGCCAGCGGCTGATGCGCTTCGCCTTCTACCTGCTCACCGTCGCGGCACTGGTGCAGAGCCTGCGCTCGGTCGAGATCATCCCGGAATTCCTCGAGGACGCGCCCGAGCAGGTGATCGACCTGTTCGCGCGCATGTGGCCGGTCGACTGGAACTACTATCCCAAGACCGTCCACGCGGCGCTGGTCGAGACGCTGCACATCGCCACGCTCGGCACGATCCTCGCGCTCTTCCTCGCCGCCCCCGTCGGGCTGATGGCGGCGACCAACATCACGCGCTGGCCGGCGTTGCGGCTGTTCGCGAAGTTCATCCTCGTCTCGTCGCGCTCGGTCAATTCGCTCGTCTGGGCGCTGCTGTTCGTCGCGGTGTTCGGCCCCGGCGCGCTCGCGGGCACGCTCGCCATCGCGTTCCGCTCGATCGGCTTCGTGGGCAAGCTGCTGGCCGAGGCGCTGGAGGAATCCCATCGCGGCCCCATCGAGGCGCTGACGGCGACGGGCGCGCCACCCGCCTCGGTCTTCCTCAAGGGCTACTGGCCGCAGGTGCAGCCCTCGTTCTGGTCGATCGCGCTGTTCCGCTGGGACATCAACATCCGCGAGTCCGCCGTGCTCGGCCTCGTGGGCGCGGGCGGCATCGGCACCGCGCTCGACGACGCGCTGAGCCTGCTCTACTGGGACCAGGTGGCACTCACGCTGCTGACGATCTTCTCGGTCGTCATCGCGGCAGAGATCATCGTCACCTACATCCGCAGCCGGATCATATAGTCACCCCCACGGCCCCGAGCGGTTGCGGCCGGCGAAGAGCGGCACGTCGCGGCGTTTGAAGATCGGCAGCAGCACCAATCCGGCCGCGAAGCCGCCGATATGCGCCCACCATGCGACGCCGCCCGCGTCAGCATCGGCAAGCAGGCCGTTGGCAAGCTGCACGACGATCCAGAATCCCAGCACGAAATAGGCGGGCAGCCAGCCAAAGCGGTAGAACGCGAAGCTGTAGACCGACGCGTGCGGGTGCAGCAGCAGATACCCGGCGAGCACGCCCGAGACCGCGCCCGACGCGCCGATCATCGGCATCTCGGAGGAAAGGTCGACGAAGGCCTGCGAGAACGCCGCCGCGAAGCCGCAGGCGAGATAGAAGAGCGCGAAGCGACCGCGCCCCATCGCATCTTCCACGTTGTTCCCGAAGGTCCACAGATAGAGCATGTTGCCGGCCACGTGCATGAAGCCGCCATGCAGGAACATCGACGTGACGACCGTCATCCACGGCGCGAGCGTGGGGATGTCGGCGGGAAGCTCGGCCGTTCCGTCGAGCACCGCCGGGATCATGCCGTAGCCGAGCACGAAGGCGTTGCCGGCGTTCTCGTCGAGGGTCGCCTGATAGAAAAAGACCGCCGCATTCATCGCGACGATCGCCGCCGTCAGGGCCGCGAAGCGGCGCGTGGGATTGTCGTCGTGGAGCGGAACCAGCAGCACGCTTGAACCGGCCCCTGTCCGTCAGTCGAGGAGGAAGCGGACGACCGTGCTGATCTGGTCGGGCGCCATCAGCGCGGGTGCATGACCGCAGCCGGCGATCTCGACGGCTTCGCAGGTCTTCTTCTTCGCCATGCGCACGAGCGTCTCGCGCAGCAGCAGGTCGGAATCCGCACCGCGGACCGCGAGCACGGGGATGCGCACCTGGTCCCAGAACGGCCAGAGCGCCAGATCGTCGGCCGGCTTGTCCTGGAAGGGTTTGCCGATGGCGGGGTCGTAGCGCAGGCGCAGGTTCCCGTCGCCGGACTCTTCCGCGCTGTGGAAGGCGAGATGCATCCACTCGGCTTCAGTGAGCTGGCCGAAGGGCGCATGCACCTTGCGAAGATACGCCTCGACCTGCCCGAAATCCTCGAAGCGCGGATCGCGGCCGACATAGTCGCCAAGGCGCTTCAGCGCCGCCGCCGGGATGAACGGGCCCACGTCGTTGAGCACGAGCTTGCGGATGAACTGGCCGCGCTGGGCGGCGAGCAGCATGCCGATCAGCCCGCCCATCGACGTGCCGACCCAGTCGACCTTCTCGACATCAAGGCGCGCATAGAGCGCGGAAACCGTCTGCATGTAGATCGGATAGGCGTAGTCGTCGGGCTTGGGCAGCCAGTCGGACGCGCCGCGGCCGGGCATGTCGGGGCAGACCACGCGGCAGTCTTCCTCGGCGAGCGCGCGCGCCAGCGGATCGAAATCGCGGCCGTTACGCGTGAGGCCGTGCACGCAGATCACGGTGCGGGCGGCCTTGGCGGGACCCCATTCGGTCCAGGCGAGGCGAAAAAATCCGGCGGGCCCGAGCACGGGCATCGAGTTGGCGCGAGGCGTCATCGGCACCCGTTCTACCGCGCCGGGGCGGCTATGGACAACCACGCGCTGGTGCCCGTACAACCGCACCCGAGAAACCCCCGCCGGACACACGATTCCTGCCCATGCCCGCGCTTTCGGCCCGCGCCCAAGGCTACCTCTTCGCGCTTGCAGCACCTCTGTGCTGGTCGGTGGGCGGCGTCGTCATGCGCACGGTCGAAGCCGGCCCGTGGGACATCGTCTTCTGGCGCGCGGCGGCACACCTCGTCTTCTACCCCTTCGTGCTCGTCTTCCTGCTGCGCGTGTCGGTCTTCCGCAGCGTGCGCGATTTCGGATGGCCGGCCCTCATCTCGGCAGTGATGCTCGGCGCCAGCTTCGTGCTGCACGTCATCGCCATGACCTCGACGACGGTGGCGAACGCGCTGCTGCTCCAGTCCACCTCGCCGCTGATGGTCGCCCTGTTCGCGTGGTTTTTCCTGCGCGAGCCCGTTTCGGCGACAAGCTGGATCGCCATCACGGTCGCGTTCGCCGGCCTCGCCCTCGTCATGGGTGCCTCGATCGGCGACGGCGCCTTCCTCGGCAAGTCCGCCGCCATCGCGGTCGCCATCGTCAGCACCGTCAACGTCATCGTCATCCGCCGCACGCGCGGCACGCTCGACCTGCGCCCGGCGATGGTGCCGGCGGCGCTCGTCGCGTGCCTCGTGGCGCTTGCCGCCGGAAATCCCCTGGCGACGCATCCGCTCGACATCGCGGTGCTGGTCGGCCTCGGCTTCGTGCAGATGACACTCGGCCTCACTTTCTTCTATGGCGCGCTGAAGCGTCTCCCTGCGGTCGAGGTCACGCTGATCACGCTCATCGAGCCGGTCCTCGGCCCGCTGTGGACGTGGATCGGCGTGGGCGAAGTTCCCTCGGACGGCACGCTCGTCGGCGGCGCCGTACTGCTCGGCGCGCTTGCTTTCAACACCGTCGTCACGTCGCGCAGGGCGCAACCCGCATGAAGCCGGCGGCGCTCCGCAGCGTGGCGATCATGGTGGGCGCCTCGGTCGCGTGGAGCACCAGCGGCATTTTCGTGCGCCTGCTCGACGGCGCGAGTCCGCTCGAGATGGTGTTCTGGCGCTCGGTCGGCATGGCGATCTTCCTCGGCGCCTACATGATGTGGCTGTACCGGCGCGATGCCTTCGCCAAGGTGCGGGCTCTTGGTGCGGGCGGGACGACGGCCGCCGCGATGCTCGCCGCGACGTTCTTCTTCTTCCTCTACGCGGTCAGCGCCACGACGGTGGCGACCGCCCTGTTCCTGATGAGCACCTCGCCGCTTTGGGCCGCCGTGTTCGGCCGCCTGATCCTGGGCGAACCGCTCGCCGCGCGCACGCTAGCCGCGATCGCGGCCTGCGCCATCGGCGTGACGATCATGGTCAACGACGCGCTGGTGTTCGGCTCGATCCTCGGGCCGCTTTCGGCAATGGCCGTGTCGTTCTGCTTCGCGATCCAGATCACGCTGCTGCGCAAGATCGGCCCGAAAGTCGACGCGATTCCCAGCGTGCTGGTCGCGGGCCTGCTCTCGATCGCCATCGCCCTGCCGATGGCATGGCCGCTCCATGCGGGCATCCACGACATCCTCGTGCTGCTGGCGATGGGCGTGATCCAGCTCGGGATGGGCTGCCTGCTGATGACCATCGCCACGCGCCACCTGAACGCGGCCGATGTCGGGCTTATCGCGCTTCTCGAAACCACGCTCGGGCCCCTCTGGGTATGGATTTTCTTCGCCGAACGGCCGAGCAACGCCACGCTGATCGGCGGGGCCATAATCCTCGCGGCGCTGGTCGCGAACGAGGCCGTTGGCCTGCGTCGGCGCGTCGGTTAAGACTGTCGGTCCGACCCTCCAGGGAGTGTTTTCGCCCATGCCGTCCGTTCCGCCCCTGAAGCCGCGCGGCCCCCTCGCCGGCATCGTCGTCCTCGACATGTCGCGCATCCTCGCCGGCCCCTACTGCACGCTGCTGCTGGCCGAGATGGGGGCACGCATCATCAAGGTCGAGGACCCACGCGGCGGCGACGATTCGCGCCAGTACGGCCCGTTCCTCGAAGGCGAGTCCGTCTATTTCGCGGCCGTCAACCGCGGCAAGGAAAGCATAGGTCTCGACCTGAAGAAGCCCGAAGACCGCGCCGTGTTCGAGAAGCTGCTCGGCATGTCCGACGTGATCATCGAGAATTTCCGCCCCGGCACGATGGACAAGCTCGGCTACGGCTGGGAGACGCTGCACGCCAAATATCCGCGCCTGATCTATTGCGCGGCGTCGGGCTTCGGCCATACCGGCCCGTTCAAGACGGCACCTGCCTACGACATGGTCGTGCAGGGCCTGGGCGGCATCATGAGCGTGACGGGCCACGAGGGCGCGCCGGTCGCGCGCATCGGCGTCTCGATCGGCGATCTGGGTGCCGGGCTCTACGCCACCATCGGCGTGCAGTCGGCGCTGTTCCACCGCGAGCGCACGGGCGAAGCGACGTTCGTCGACATCGGCATGCTCGACTGCCAGCTCTCGCTGATGGAGAACCCGGCCGCGCGCTACCTCAACACCGGCAAAGTGCCGGGCCCGATGGGCGGGCGGCACGCCTCGATCACGCCGTTCGGGATCTTCCCGACGGCCGACAGGCAGATCATCATCGCCGCCGGCAACGATTCGCTGTTCCGCAAGCTGTGCGCGGTGCTCGAGGCGCCCGCGATGGCCGAGGACAAGCGCTTCCTCACCAACGGCTCGCGTACCGAGCACGTGCTGGCGCTCGAAGGCGAGATCGCCGACATCCTGCGCAAGGACGGCGCCGCGAGCTGGCTCGCCAAGCTCGACGCCGCCGGCATTCCCGCCGGGCCCATCAACGACGTGAAGGGCGCGCTCGAACATCCCCAGACGCAGGCGCGCGGCATGGTCGTCGAGACCGCGACACCCGGCGGCCGGAAGCTCAAGGTCATCGGCAATCCGATCAAGATCTCGGGCTTCGACGATCCGCCCACGCGCCCGCCCGCACCCGCCCTCAACCAGCACCGCGACGCCCTGCTCGCCGAACTCGCCAAGGATTCCAAATGACCGATCCCGTCCTCGATCCCAAGGCTCTCGCCAGGCATCTCGAAGGCAAGCAACTCATCGACGGCAAGCTCGTCGCGTCCGCCTCGGGCGAGACCTTCCCCGTCAACAGCCCGGCGACGGGCGCACTCGTCGCCAACGCCGCTTCGGGCAACGCCGCAGACGTCGACGCAGCCGTGAAGTCCGCCGCCGCCGCGCAGGTCGCGTGGGCGAAGGTGCCGGCCCGCCAGCGCGGCAAGCTCGTCGCCGATTGCGGCCGCCTGCTCGACGCGCACAAGGAAGAGCTTTCCCGCCTCGTGGCGCTGGAAACCGGCAAGGCGCTGCGCACCGAAAGCCGCGTCGAGGCGGGCGTGCTCGCGGACGCGCTCAACTTCTACGGCGGCCTTGGCAGCGAGCTGAAGGGCGAGACGGTCCCCTTCAATCCCGACATGCTGACGATGACGCTGCGCGAGCCCATCGGCGTCGTCGGCGCGATCATCCCGTGGAACGTGCCGATGATGCTGATGGCGCTGAAGATCGCGCCCGCCCTCGTCGCCGGCAACGCGGTGGTGGTGAAGAGCGCGGAGGAAGCGCCCTTCGCGGTCTTGCGCATCTGCGAACTGATGGCGCGCATCCTGCCGCCGGGCGTGTTCAACCTGCTCTCGGGCATGGGGCCGGAATGCGGCGGGCCGCTGGTCGCGCACCCGAAGGTCGGCAAGATCACGTTCACGGGCTCGGTCGAGACCGGCAAGATCATCTACCGCGCGGCGGCCGACAAGCTGATCCCCGTCACGCTGGAACTGGGCGGCAAGAGCCCGATGATCGTCATGGACGATGCCGACCTCGACCGCGCGGTCGCGGGCGCGATCGCCGGCATGCGCTTCACGCGCCAGGGCCAGAGCTGCACGGCGGCAAGCCGCATGTACGTGCAGTCGAAGATCCACGACAAGTTCGTCGCGGCGCTGAAGGCCAAGGTCGACGCGATGAAGATGGGCGACCCGCTCGACGAGACGACCGACATCGGCACCATCGTGTCGAAGCAGCAATACGACAAGGTCAACGCCTACATCGCCACGGGCAAGAAGGAAGGCGGCACGGCGCACGAATGCTCCGCCATGCCGGCCGATAAGTCGCTCGCCAAGGGCCTCTATGTGCGCCCGGTGATCTTCACCGGCCTTCCCAAGGACAGCCGCGTCGTGCGCGAGGAAATCTTCGGACCCGTGACGGCCGTGATCAAATTCGAGACGTTCGACGAGGCGATCGCGGCGGCGAACGACAGCGAATACGGCCTCGCCGCGACGATCTGGACGAAGGACCTGAAGACGGCGCTGGACGGCGCGCGCCGCCTGCAGGCCGGCTTCGTGCAGGTGAATCAGAACCTCGTCGTGCAGCCCGGTCTTTCCTATGGCGGCGTGAAGACTTCCGGCCTCGGCAAGGAAGCAACACTCGAAGCGATGCTCGAGCACTTCACGACCAAGAAGACCGTCATCGTCAGCATGGCGTAGCGCGATGCGGGCCCTGCGCTGGATCGGCGGACTGGTCGCGGGCCTCGCCCTGCTGCTCGCCGCAATCGGCGGTGTGGGCTTCGCCTATCTTCGCACCGGCCTGCCGCAGACCGAAGGCACGCTACGCACCGTCGGGCTCGAAGCGCCGGTGGAAATCGTGCGCGACGGTTTCGGCATCCCGCATGTGTGGGCCGCGAACGACCGCGACCTGTGGTTCACGCTGGGCTTCCTGCATGCGCAGGACCGGCTCGTGCAAATGGAATTCACGCGGCTGATCGGACAGGGGCGCCTTGCCGAGCTGGTCGGCCCGCGCGCCCTGCCGCTCGACCGGTTCAACCGCGTGCTCGGCCTGCCGCAGGAAGCGCGCCGCGCCTACGCCATCGCCGACGCCGAGACGCGTGCACAAGCCGACGCCTACGCCGCCGGCGCGAACGCGAGCCTCGCGGCGCACACGGGTGCCTGGCCCATCGAGTTCCTGTGGTTCGGCCATCGCCCCGAACGCTGGGAAGGCTGGCACAGCTTCCTGTGGGGCCAGCTGATGGGCCTGACGCTGAATGCCGGCTGGCGCGACGCGCTGCTGCGCGCACGCATGGGCGAACGTCTCACGCCCGATCTTTTCGATACGCTGTGGCCGCGCGAAGCGGGTGCGCCCGCCGTCGCGTTCGATCCGGCGCAGAAGCCGGTTGCCGATCTCGCAGCCGCCTTGCTCGACAATCTTCCTGCTCCGCTCGGCCCGTCGACCGCTTCCAACGAGTGGGTCGTGGCCGGATCGAAGACCGCGAGCGGCAAGCCGATCCTCGCCAACGATCCGCATCTCAATCTCGGCGCGCCCGGCATCTGGTATCTCGTGCGGCTCGAAGCGCCCGGCGTACTCTATGCCGGCGCCACGGCGCCGGGCGCCCCCGCCCTCGTGCTTGGCCACAACGGCAATGTCGCGTGGGGCTTCACGACGACCGGCGCCGAAGCCGCCGACCTGTTCGTCGAGCGCATCGATCCGGGCGACCCGTCGCGTTACCTGACGCCCGGTGGCCCACAGCCGTTCGAGACGCGCGAGGAGATCCTGCAGGTCAAGGGTCAGCGGCCCGAAACGCTCGTCGTACGGCGCACGCGGCATGGCGCCGTCATCTCGGACGTTGACGGTGCGGCGCGCGCGGCCGCCGGCGAAGGCCAGGCGATGTCGCTTGCCCTGCCCTTCATGTTCGCGCCCGACCGCACCGCGCAGGCGTTGATGCGCCTCAACCGCGCGCGCAACGCGCGCGAGACGGTCGCCGCGACGCGCGAATGGCTGGGGCCGGTGCAGAACATGGTCTACGCCGACAAGGCCGGCACGATCGGCCTGCGCATGGTGGGCGCGGTGCCGACGCGCGCGACCGCACCCTCGCCCGTCCCCTATCGCGGCTGGACGCGCGAAGTGGGCTGGACCGGCTTCGTGCCGTTCGACGAGATGCCCGCGCGCGAAGATCCGCCAGGCGGGTTCCTGTCCAACGCGAACGACCGCGTGGTCTCGGCTGACTGGCCGCACCATCTCGCCTTCTCGTTCGATCCGTCGTACCGGCAGCGTCGCATCGTCGACATGCTGGGTACACGCGACGGGCAGGACACGGCCTTCCACGCCGCGTTGCAGGCCGACGCGACATCACTGTTCGCGCACGCCGCGGTTCAGGCGGCATCGTCGCTGGCACCGTCCGCACCGCGCGCGAAGGCGGCACTCGAGAAGCTGCGCGCGTGGGACGGACGGATGGACCGCGCCTTGCCCGAGCCGCTGATTTTCGCGACATGGATGCGCGAGCTTACCCGGCGCACGCTCGGCGTGGCATTGGGCGAACTCGGCGACGCGGCCTTGCGCGAACGGCCGCGCCTCGTGCTCGACGTGCTCGCCGGGAACTCGCGGTGGTGCGGCGAAGCGGGCTGCGCATCGGCGGCCGAGGCAGCGCTTGTCGCGGCGCTCGACTGGATCGGCCAACGGCACGGCAACGACATGGCGCACTGGCGCTGGGGGGCGGAGCATGTCGCGCCCTTCGACAATCCGATCTTCGCGCGCCTGCCCTTCGCAGGCACGCTGCTCGGTGCCGGCGTGCCCACGCAGGGCGACTACTACACCGTCAATCGCGGTGCGGGGCGCATGTCGGACGCCGATCAGCCCTTCGCGCATGTGCATGGCGCGGGCTACCGGGCGATCTACGATCTTGCCGATCTCGATGCCTCGCTGTTCGTCATCGCGCCGGGCCAATCGGGCAACCCGCTATCTGAACACTGGCGCGATCTCGCGGGCGCATGGGCCGAGGGGCGGCACGTCCGGCTGGCGCGCACGCGCGTCGAACTGGGCGAGGATTCGCAACGGCTGCGTCTGCTGCCGCAGTAAAAACACAAGTTATTTCAACTATCTGCTCGAATCTTAACGGGTCATCAACAAACTTCGGATAGTTTTTAATCGAATTTTAGCGGGTCGAGCCCTCGGGTTGTTCCGGCATCAAGGCGAGCGCATATTCAAAGCGCGCGTGCGATGCGGAATCGACCGGGGGCCCGCGCAGCTTCGGGAAGTCGAATGGCCGACGAGAGCAATCATCCAGTCATCATCATCAAGCGCGGCAAGAAGGGCCACGACGGCGCGCATGGCGGCGGCTGGAAGGTGGCCTATGCCGACTTCGTGACCGCGATGATGGCGTTCTTCCTGCTGCTCTGGCTGCTCAACGCGACCGACCAGGAAAAGCGCCAGGGCATCGCGCAGTACTTCACCGCCTTCGACGCCGTGTCGCGCTCCACCTCGGGCGCCGGCGGCGTGCTCGGCGGCGTCACACTCGGCCCGGGCGATCTTCCCAACATGACCGGCGGCATCGTCGTGGGCGTCCCCCTTGCCCCCACCGGCGAGGAACGCGACACCGAAGGCCCCGACTTCGCCGAGAAGCAGGGACAGGCCGCGGCATCCGAAGACAGCGAGAACCCGCAGCCCAACGCGCGCGGCGCATCGGGCGTCGGCCCCGGCCCTTCGGGCACGGCAGCGTCCGGCGAACGCCGCCCGGGTGACCGGCCGACGGGCTCCCTTGCCGCGGGCGTCCAGGCCGACGGCAACCAGCAGGACGGCAACGGCGTGGTCGTCGTGCGGCCCAGCGCCTACCAGCAGCAGATGCAGGCCGAGATGGGCAAGCGCGAGGAGCAGAGCTTCCAGCGCGCCGAGGCCGACATCCGCCAGGCGATCCAGGACGTGCCGGAACTGAAGCCGCTCGCGCAGAACCTTCTCGTTGACCGCACGCCCGAGGGCCTGCGCATCCAGCTCGTCGACCAGGAGCGCTATTCGATGTTCGCCTCGGGCTCGTCGGCGCCCGCCGACGCCACGCGCCGGCTGCTGTCGACGGTCGCCAAGATCGTGCAGAACCTTCCCAATTCGATCGCCATCGCCGGGCACACCGACGCCGTGCCCTTCCCGCGCGGCGCCCAGTACACCAACTGGGAACTGTCGAGCGACCGCGCCAATGCCGCGCGCCGCACGATGATCGAGGCAGGCCTGTCGCAGGCCCGCATCGCGCGCGTGGTGGGCCGCGCGGATACCGAGCCGCTGATCGCCGACAATCCCAACGATCCACGCAACCGGCGCATCTCGATCATCCTGCTGCGCGACATTCCCGCGTCCTGACACCGGACGGATGTCGCGGATCCACGCGCCTGCGCGCCGTGTCGTCCTGCTCGGTGCGGGTGCTGCACTCGTAGGCTGCGCGGCACCTTCGATCCAGCGCACGCCCCGCACGCAGGGCGACTTCCCTTTCAAGCTCGGCGTCGCGTCGGGCGATCCGTGGCCGGACGGCTTCGTGCTGTGGACGCGACTTGCGCCTGAGCCGCTCGCCCCCGGCGGCGGCCTTGGAGCACGCGGCGCGATCGAGGTCGCATGGGAAATCGCGCGCGATCCCGGCTTCGCGACGGTCGAGCGGCGCGGCACCGCAAACGCCACGGGCGACGGCGCGTACGCCGTCCATGTCGAACTTGCCGGCCTGCCGCCGGGGCGCGACTACTGGTATCGCTTCCATGCCTCGGGCCACGAAAGCGCCGTCGGCCGCGCGCGCACGGCGCCCGCACCGGGCGCGTCGCCCGAGCGGCTGCGCTTCGTGTCGTGCGGTTGCAACCATTTCGAACACGGCTATTTCACCGCCTATCGCCACATCGCGGATGAGGCGCCGGACTTCGTCTTTCACTACGGCGACTATATCTACGAGAGCGGCGCCTATCGCGGGCCCGATCCCCGGCCACGCCTGCATGTCGGCGGCGTGTGCCGCACGCTCGCCGAATACCGGCAGCGCTACGCGCTCTACAAGTCGGATGCTGACCTGCAGGCGGCGCACGCGGCGACACCCTTCGTGCTGTCGTTCGACGACCACGAGGTCTCCAACAACTGGTCGGCGAACCACAGCAACAGCAGCCCCGATCCGGCCGCCTTCCTCGCGCGGCGCAATGCAGCGCTGCAGGCGTGGTACGAACACCAGCCTGTGCGCGCGGCCCAGCGCCCGACCGCGGCCGGCGTGACCGCGCATCGCGGCCTCGCCTTCGGCGATCTGGCGCAGTTCGCCGTCCTCGACACGCGCCAGCACCGCTCGCGCCAGCCCTGCGGCGACGGAATCAAGCAGGCCTGTGCGGAAATGGATGCCCCCGGCGCGCAGATGCTGGGAGCGGCGCAGGAGGCCTGGCTTGCCGCGCATCTCGCCGGCTCGCGCGCGCGCTGGAACCTGATCGGCCAGCAGGTGGCGATGATGCGCATCGATCTCGGCAGCCGGAACTTCAACATGGACAGCTGGGCCGGCTACACGGCCGCGCGCGGCCGCGTGCACGACATGCTGGCGCGCTTGCGCCCGTCGAACCCGGTCGTGCTGACCGGCGACTGGCACAAGAACTGGATCGGCGTTCTGAAGGCGGACTACGACGATCCGGGTTCGGCCACGCTGGCGCCGGAATTCCTGGCCACGTCGATCAGCTCGGACGGCGAGCCCGCCGACGACGCCGCGCGGCGCAGGCGCCTGCTGGCGGCCAACCCGCATGTCAGCCACTACAGCGACCAGCGCGGCTACATGTCGTTCGCCCTTACGGCCCGGAGTCTGGACGTGAGCCTGCGCAGCGTCGCAAGCGTCGCGCGACCAGGTGCGCCCGTGCGCACGAGCGCCCGCTTCCAGGTCGCTTCGGGCGATCCCGCGGTCCGCGCGGGCTGACGCTTCAATCCGGCAGCGCCCGGCGCAGTTGCGGCGCGGCACCCTGGAGGGCGAGCAGGATGTCGGGATCGAACATCGCCGGCGTCATCCGCTCGTCGCCCTGCGTCATCAGCGTCAGCACCGCGTCGTGCGACATCGCGCTCTTGTACGAGCGGCGCTCCCACAGTGCCGCATAGACATCGCCCACCGTCGCCACGCGCGACGGCAGGCTGATCTGCGCGCCCTGCAGCTTTTCGGGATAGCCGGTCCCGTCGTAGCGCTCGTGATGGTGGAGGGCCACGTCCTCGACGAAGCGCAGGATCGGCGTGGCGCCGAGCTTCTGCAGGCGGCGATAGCCGAAGACCGAGTGCTTCTCGACGAGTTCGCGCTCCGCCGTCGTCAGCCGCCGCGGCGCGTACAGGATTTCGCTGGGGATATCGAGCTTGCCGATGTCGTGGAACGTGGCCGCGAGCTGGATCTGCAGGACCTCGGCATCGTTCATGCCGAGCTCGCGCGCGACAAGCGAGGCGACGGTGCCGACATGCAGGGAATGCGCGTGAACGGCCGGGTCGCTGTCGACCTGCTCGCGCCAGAGATGGACGACCCAGCCTTCTTTCGGCATCTCGGGCGGCAATTCGTGGATCGACATCGCGTCTCTCCTGCTGGCCGTTCACCGGTATCGTCGGTAAATTGCGTAAATAATAGATATCACAACCAATGGAATACAAGCACCTGCGTTCGTGCACCGCCGTTGCGCTTGCGCATCCGGCGGAACCTCACTTAGGCTGATCACCCAGATCAGGAGGCCCCTTGGACGAGGTCGCGCGCCTGCCCGCCATAAACGCCCGCACAGCCAGCGAGCCCGGCCCGACCGACCGGAGCCGTTTCATGGGCTTGCGCCGTCGGCGCGTGTTCGGCTGGATGATCGACGTCGCGATCTGCAGCCTGCTTTCGTGGGCAGCGGTCGTGCCGGCAGTTTTCCTCGGCCTGCTCAGTTTCGGCGCCCTGCTCGGCCCGGCTTTCCTGGTCGTGGCACTGGTTCCTGTTGCCTACAACGCGATCCTGATTTCGGGTGCCAAGCGTTCCACCTGGGGCCAGCGTCTTGCCGGCGTGCGCATCGAAACGCCCGACGGGCGCGCGGCGGGCCTGCTTCAGGCCGCCACGCACTTCATCCTCTTCTACCTCAGCACCTTCTTCACCGGCGGCGTGGCGCTCGTGTGGAGCTTCTTCAATCCCAGCAAATCCCTGTTCCACGACCTGCTGACCGGGCTCGAAGCGCACCGTGCCGCACCGGAGGCCAGCCCGTGACCGCACAGGGAAACAGCACCGCCCGCTTCTATTATTCGATGCCTTCGCCCTGCCCGTATATCGACGGGCGGATGGAGCGGCGCATCTTCGTCGATCTGACCGGCCCGCAGGCGGTGCTTTCCTATGACCTGCTTTCCGAAGCGGGCTTCCGCCGCTCGCTCGGCTTCGCCTATCGGCCGGCCTGCCCCGGCTGCAACGCGTGCGTCGCCGTGCGCATCCCGGTCGCCGAGTTCGGCCTGACGCGCCAGTGGCGCCGCGTGCTCGCGCGCAATGCCGACATCGCGGGCGAGTTCCGCCCCGCGGTCGCCACGGCCGAGCAGTACGCGCTGTTCTCGCGCTATCAGGTCGGCCGCCATCGCGACGGCGAGATGGCGCGCATGGATTTCGAGGACTACCGCACGATGATCGAGGTCGGCGCCATCGCCTCGAACGTGCTCGAGGTCCGCGACCGGCACGGCAACCTGATGGGTGCGTGCCTGATCGACCGGATGGGCCGCGGCTATTCGGCCGTCTATTCCTTCTACGAGCCCGAGACGCCGGCCCGCTCGCTGGGCAGCTATCTGGTCCTGTGGCTGATCGAGGAAGCCCGCCGCAACGGGCTTGACCACGTCTATCTGGGCTACTGGATCCAGAACAGCGACAAGATGGCATACAAGGTCCGTTTCCAGCCGCTCGAAGCGCTGACCCGGGAAGGCTGGCATCCGGTCGATCAGAACGGCATCGCCAAGCGGGCCTGGCCGGCCGCCAAGGCCCGCCCGCGCTTTCCGTCAAGCGACTGATTTGTTTTCCGGATTTGCCCAATAAACGGGCCCTCAACCCCTCATTCGAAGGTAGCCGGGAGCGGATCGGGCATGTTAGCTTCGGCCATTCGCGTGGGCTGTTTTCGTTGCCGTCTCCGGCGCCAACGAAGGCGGGCCGTGCGTGGATCAACTGTGATTCTTACGAACAGAAAACAGGGAGACAGGGAATGAAGCGTCGCAAATTCATCACCACGGCCGGCATCGGTCTCGCGGCCGCCCCGCTCGCCGCACCGGCGATCGCGCAGGGCGTGATCCGCTGGCGCATGGCCTCGAGCTTTCCGAAGTCGCTCGACACGATCTTCGGTGCGGGCGAAGTCCTCGCCAAGCGCGTGGCCGACATCACCGGCGGCAAGTTCGAAATCCGCGTCTTCGCGGCGGGCGAAATCGTCCCGGGCCTCCAGGTCCTCGACGCCGTCCAGGCAGGCACGGTCGAGACGGGCCACACGGCGAACTACTACTATGTCGGCAAGGACCCGACATTCGCGTTCGACACGGCCGTTCCGTTCGGCCTGAACTCGCGCCAGCAGACGGCGTGGATGGTTTCGGGCGGCGGCATGGAGCTGATGTCGGAGCTGTTCAAGGCCTACAGCGTCGTCGCCATCCCCTGCGGCAACACGGGCTGCCAGATGGGCGGCTGGTTCCGCAAGGAGATCAAGGAACCGGGCGATTTCACCGGCGTCAAGATGCGCATCGGCGGTTTCGCCGGCCAGGTGCTGACCAAGCTCGGCCTCGTGCCGCAGCAGCTGGCGGCCCCGGACATCTATCCGGCACTGGAAAAGGGCACGATCGACGCGGCCGAATGGGTCGGTCCGTACGACGACGAGAAGCTCGGCTTCAACAAGGTCGCGCCGTACTACTACTATCCGGGTTGGTGGGAAGGTGGCCCGCAGCTCTCGGCCATCATCAACGACAAGGCCTGGGCGTCGCTGTCGTCCGAGAACAAGGCCGCGTTCACGGCGGCTTCCTACGAAGCCCACACCTACATGCAGGCCCGCTACGACGCCGTGAACCCGGCGGCGCTGCGCAAGCTGGTCGCGGGCGGCACGAAGCTGCGCGCGTTCAGCCCGACCGTCATGAAGGCTTGCCTTGATGCGGCGAACGAGGTCTACGAAGAGACGTCGGCCAAGAACCCGCTGTTCAAGAAGGTCTACACGTCGTGGCGTTCGTTCCGCAACAACCAGGTCGATTGGTTCAAGGTCGCGGAAGGCCGTTTCGACAGCTTCATGAACACGCAGGGCACTGTCGCCAAGAAGTCCTGACCGCTTCAGGCGCGCGCAAGCGCGAACGCCCGCCCGGGAAACCGGGCGGGCGTTTTTCGTTTCCGGGTACCGGAAGCGGCGCGAACGGCGCCGCCGGATTCCGACCCTAGTTTTCTTCCTTTTCCTTCTCGTCCGTCGTCTCGTCGTCGCCTTCGACGGACGGCAGCCCCGTCGCAGGTTCGCCCGGTGCCGGATCGCCTTCGAGGATGATCTCGATCGAGTTCGGATCCACGCCGTTGCCCTTGTCGAGCATGAACGTGACGACCGACGGGAAGGCGATCACGATCGCGACCATGATGCACTGGATGATGACGAAGGGAACCGCACCCCAGTAGATCTGCATCGTCGTGATCGGCTGCATGATCTTCTTGGTGACGTTGTCGATATATTCCTTCGTCGGCGCGACGCTTCGCAGATAGAACAGCGCGAACCCGAACGGCGGATGCATGAACGACGTCTGCATGTTGACGCCGAGCAGGACGCCGAACCAGATCAGATCGATGCCGAGCTTCTCCGCGACCGGCCCGAGCAGCGGCACGACGATGAAGGCCAGCTCGAAGAAGTCGAGGAAGAAGGCGAGCACGAAGACCATGATGTTGACGACGATCAGGAAGCCGACCTGTCCGCCGGGCAGCCCTGTCAGCAGGTGCTCGACCCAGAGGTCGCCGTTGACGGCGCGGAACGTGAGGCCGAACACGCTCGACCCGACGAGGATGAACAGCACGAAGGACGACAGCTTCGCCGTGGAATCCATCGCCTGGCGCATCAGGCCCCAGTCGAGCTTGCGCTTGATCAGCGCGAGGATGATCGCCCCCGTGGCCCCCATCGCGCCGCCCTCGGTCGGCGTGGCGATACCGAGGAAGATCGTGCCGAGAACGAGGAAGATCAGCACCAGCGGCGGCACGAGCGTCACGAGGCAGCGCGTGGCGAGCTTTGCGCCGCGCAGCGTGCGCGCTTCGGGCGGCAGCGCCGGCGCGCAGCCGGGCACCAGGATCGTCATCAGCAGGACGTAGCCCGCGTAGAGCGCGGAGAGGATGAAGCCGGGAATGAAGGCGCCCGCGTACATGTCGCCGACAGAGCGGCCGAGCTGGTCGGCCATGATGATCAGCACCAGCGACGGCGGGATGATCTGCGCGAGCGTACCTGATGCCGCGATCACGCCTGCCGCAAGGCGCCGGTCGTAGTTGTAGCGCAACATGATCGGCAGCGAGATGAGGCCCATCGCGATGACCGATGCGGCAACGACACCCGTGGTCGCCGCCAGCAGCGCACCCACGAAGATGACCGCATAGGCGAGGCCGCCGGGAACCGTCCCGAAAAGCTGCCCGATCGTGTCGAGCAGGTCCTCGGCCATTCCCGAGCGTTCGAGTATCAGCCCCATGAAAGTGAAGAACGGGATGGCCAGCAGCGTGTCGTTGCGCATGATGCCGAACACGCGCTCCGGCAGGGCCTGGAACAGGACGGGATGCAGCAGGCCGAGCTCGATGCCGATCAGGCCGAAGACGATGCCGTTCGCGGCGAGCGAGAAGGCGACCGGATAGCCGAGGAGCAGGAAGACGACCAGCGCCGCGAACATGATCGGCGCCATGTTGTTGATCAGGAACTCGACCATCAGACGTGCTCCGTTTCCGGCGTGGCGCCGTGCGATGATTTCTTCTCGAGCGGATCGGGTCCGTCGCCGGTCAGGAAGGCGACGCGCTTGATGAGTTCGGAGAACGCCTGAAGGACGAGCAGCAGGAAGCCGATCGGAACCAGCAGGCGTGCCGGCCAGCGCACGAGCCCGCCGGCATCCGACGATTGCTCGTTCGAAACGATGCTGTGCCAGGCGATCGGCCAGGACAGGTACATGATGAGCAGCGTGAACGGCAGCAGGAAGAAGATGGTGCCGAGGATGTCGATCCAGATCTGCTTGCGGCGCGAGAAGTGCGAGCTGAAGACATCGATCCGGATATGCTCGTTGTGCAGGAGCGTGTAGCCCGCGCAGAGCAGGAACACGGCAGCGAACAGGTACCACTGGAGTTCGAGCCACGAATTCGAGCTGCGATGGAACGCATAGCGGATCGTGGCGTTGATCGAGCTGACAAGCACCGCCGCGAGAACCAGCCAGTAGACCGTCCGGCCGACGAGCGTGTTTAGCCAGTCGATCAGACGGCTGATCTGCATCAGACCTGACATAGAGGGCATCTCCTACCTAGCCTGCGGCCATGCGCGCCTTTAATGGCCGCTATGGCGTGTACACAGGGCTCTATAGATGCCGATTCCCGTTATTTCAAGCGGATAGTCGGCTTCTTTATGTCGAATTTACTGGTGGCGCAGCCGCTGCACCGAAATGAGCAGCGCCGCCGCGAGCAGCGCCTTGACGACCGCGCCGGCGACGAACGGCGTCAGACCAAGCGCCACGGCCTTTTCGAAGCCGACGAATGTCGCGAGCCAGGCGACGCCCGGCACATGGAGCACCACGGTCCCGATGGCCATCGCCGCCGCCGTTCCTGCGACAGTGCGGCCCCAGCCGCGCTCGGCAAGCCAGCCCAGCAAAGCGGCAGCCGCAAGGAATCCCACAAGGAATCCGCCTGTTGTGCCCAACATGTAGGCAAGCCCGATCCCCTTCTCGGGCGTGCCGGCAAAGACCGGCAGGCCGAGGGCACCTTCGACAAGGTACAACGCCACGGTCGCGACGCCCAGGCGCGAACCGTAGGCAAAACCGATGAACAGGATCACGCAGGACTGCATCGTCATCGGGACCGGCCACATCGGGACCTGCGCCTTCGCCGACGCCCACAGCAACGCCGAACCGATGACCGCAAGAATAGTGGCCCGATAGGCGCCCCGTGCTTCGCTCGGCCAGAGGCGATCGACCAGCGTGGGATGACGGACGGTAGCGGTCATGGCGAATTCTCCGGAAAGATGATGCCTAGGCTTAGCCGCCCGCCGGGCGACGCGCAAGTCATCCGAAACGGAAGCCCTTGGGCGGCAGCAGGCCGGCCTGGCCGCGTTCGCCCACCCAGTTCTTCGGCGCATTCTCGCGCTCGTCCGAACGCGCGAAGCCGGTCGGCCAACCCTTGGCGAGATTGAAGGTCTGCATCTTGTAGAGCGTGGCGCCCTTCGAATAGCGCTGCAGGATGACGCCGCGCCCGCGATCCATCTCCGGGAGTTCAGCGAGCTTGAACAGCAGCAGCTTCTTGTTGGTGCCCTGCACGGCGAGCGTGTCGCCCTCCACCGCGCACATCGCGGCGGCCTCGGCACCCTCGCCGACATTCAGCACCTGCTTGCCCTGGCGCGTCTGCGCGACGCACGCCGCCTCGGGCACCACGAAGCCGCGCCCGTCGCTCGACGCGACGACGAGCTTGCGGTCCGGCACGTGGATGAAGACGTGGACGAGATCCACGTCGTTGGCGAGTTCGAGGATGACCTTCAGCGGCTCGCCGTCGCCGCGCCCGCGCGGCAGCTTGTCGCACGGGATCGTGTAGAAGCGCCCGTTGGTGGCCAGCACCATCAGCTTCTCGACCGATTGCGTGCGGATCACGTATTTCTCGCGGTCGCCGTCCTTGTAGCGGACCTCGCGCGCGGCCGTCTCGTCGAGATGGCCCTTGAACGCGCGCACCCAGCCCTTGTCGGAGCACACGACCGTCAGGTCCTCGCGCTCGATCAGCGCGTCGACCGGCACCAGCATCTCGACGGGCGCGTCGGCCACCTCGGTGCGCCGCTTGCCCAGCGGCGTGCGCGGGCCGAACTTGGTCTTGATCCCCTGCACCTCGTCCGCGATCGCCGCCCAGCGCTTGTCGTCGCTCTTCAGCAGCGACTGGAGTTCCTTCTTCTCCTTCGACAGCGCGTCGTTCTCCTTGCGGATCTCGATTTCCTCGAGCTTGCGCAGACTGCGCAGCCGCATGTTCAGGATCGCCTCGGCCTGCGTTTCCGTCAGCGACCATTTCTTCATCATGATCGGCTTAGGCTCGTCCTCGGTGCGGATGAGCTTGATGACCGCGTCGATGTTGAGATACGCGACGAGCAGGGCGGCGAGGATCTCCAGCCGCCGGTCGATCTGCCCGAGGCGGTGTTCCGAGCGGCGCTTCAGCACGACATGGCGGTGGTCGAGGAAGGCCTGCAGCACTTCCTTCAGGTCCATCACGCGCGGCGTGTTGTCGGCGTCGAGCACGTTCATGTTGAGCGCGAAGCGCGTCTCGAGCTCGGTGTTGCGGAACAGCGATTCCATCAGCACCTTGGCGTCGACCGTCTTGACCTTCGGCTCGAGCACGACGCGCACGTTCTCGTCCGATTCATCGCGCACGTCGGCGAGCAGCGCGAGCTTCTTGGCCTGCAGCAGCTCGGCGATCTTCTCGATCAGCTTCGATTTCTGCACCTGGTACGGGATCTCGGTGACGACGATCTGCCACATGCCGCGCGGCAGTTCCTCGACCGCCCACTTGGCGCGCACGCGCATCGAGCCGCGGCCCGTCTCGTAGGCTTGCACCAGCGTCTCGCGGCTTTCCACGAGGATGCCGCCGGTGGGGAAGTCCGGCCCCGGCATCAGGTCGACCAGCGTGGAAACGCGCGCGTTCGGCGTCTTGATCAGGTGCAGCAGCGCATTGCAGATCTCGACGATGTTGTGCGGCGGGATGTTCGTCGCCATGCCCACCGCGATGCCGGCGGAGCCGTTGGCGAGCAGGTTGGGAAACGCGGCGGGCAGCACCACCGGCTCCTCGCCCTCGCCGTCGTAGGTCTGGCGGAAATCGACGGCGTTCTCGTCGAGGCCGCGCATCAGCTCGGCGGCGACCTCGGTCAGGCGCGCTTCGGTGTATCGCATCGCGGCGGCGTTATCGCCGTCGATGTTGCCGAAGTTCCCCTGCCCGTCGACCAGCGTGTAGCGCTGCGCGAAATCCTGCGCGAGGCGCACAAGCGCGTCATAAACCGACTGGTCTCCGTGCGGGTGATACTTGCCGATGACGTCGCCGACCACGCGCGCGCACTTCTTGAAGCCGGACGCGGGATCGAGCTTGAGCTGCTGCATGGCCCACAGAAGGCGGCGGTGGACGGGCTTGAGGCCGTCGCGCACGTCGGGCAGCGAGCGGGCCATGATCGTGGACAGCGCATAGGCGAGATAGCGTTCGCCAAGCGCGTCCTTGAGATCGACGGGACGCACGTCGGCGGCGAAAGAGGCGGTCATCTGGTCAGCTGCTCCGGCAAGTCGCTCAGGTGGTTCTACGCCACCGCTCATAGAGCCGGACTCGGGCGCCGGGCAAGTCCCGACCATTGGGGGCCAGCGCATACCGCGTCAGAAAATGCCCTGCGATTTCAAGCCCCTGAACGAGTTCGGCCGGGCCGGCCGCTTCCGGACCCGTCAGAAACGCCGGCAGCGTGAAGAGCTTGGCGGCGAACGGCGCCCCCGCTTCGCCCGAAACCGCCCGGCCGGTCTTGGGGCTGACATAGCGCAGATCGTCCCGGCTGCCGGTTGCCGCACAGCTGGCAAGGTCGAGCCCGAAGCCCAGTTCGGCAAGGCACCGGCATTCCCAGCGCACATAGTCGGCCTGCCAGTCGTCCCGCTCCAGCGCATCGACAAGGCCGAGCGTGGCGACATAGAGCTCTTCATGCGCCTCGCGCTCGGGCAGCACCGCATCGAGAATTCCGGCCGCCGACGAGAGCGCGTCGAGCTTGTCGGCATCGTCGAGCAGCAAGGCGCCGACCGAGCGGGCGGGCTCACAGGTGTAGTTGCCGAGATGCTCGGGCAGCCGCGCGCGCCATGTCGCGTTGACGATGTTGCCGAGACCGTAGAGCGCCGCCCCCTTCCCGTGCCCGCCGCCGCGCGCGAGCCCGAGATGGCGACCGTGCGCGCGCGTGAACAGCGTGACGACCGCCGCATGCTCGCCATGCACCCGCCGCCCCAACACGATGCCTTCGTCGCGCCAGTCCATCCCCGATACATGGGCCGATTCGAGCGCCGGGGGAAGGTTGCCGCCCCGTTTGCAATTCCACCGCGCGTCGGCTACGTCGGAACGATGCGCAAGGACATCTCCCTCCAGGCCGTGACGATGGGCCTGATCACCGCCTTCGTCGGCTGGGCCAGCTCGTTCACGGTCGTGATCCAGGGCCTCATCGGCGTGGGCGCCACGCAGGCGCAGGCCGCCTCGGGCCTGTTCGCCGCCTCGCTCGCGATGGGTGCGGCCGGCGTGTGGACGAGCCTTCGCTCGCGCCAGCCGATCTCGATCGCGTGGTCGACACCGGGCGCGGCGCTGCTGGCAACGTCCGGCGCCGTCGAAGGCGGCTTTGCGGGAGCTGTCGGCGCGTTCCTCGTGTGTGGCGCGATGATCGTCGCGGCCGGATACTGGGAACGGCTCGGCAGATGGGTCGCCGCGATCCCCGCCTCGCTCGCCAACGCGATGCTGGCCGGCGTGCTGCTCGGCCTGTGCCTTGCCCCCGTGAAGGCCGTGGCGCAGATGCCGGCCTACGGGCTTGCCATCGTCGTCACCTGGGCCATCGTCGCGCGCGTGAAGCGGCTGTTCGCGGTTCCGGCCGCCGTCGTCGTCACGCTGCTCGTCATCGTGTACGGCACGGACGGTTCGACGGGTGCGCCCATCGCGCTGTGGACGCCGCCGGTGTTCGTGCCGCCGGTCTTCAGCCTGTCGGCGGCGATCGGCGTCGCGCTGCCGCTGTTCATCGTCACGATGGCCTCGCAGAACATCCCGGGCATCGCGGTGCTGAAGGTCAACGGCTATGGCCCGCCGCCCGGCCCGCTGTTCCGGCTCACCGGCCTGTTCAGCATCCTCGGCGCGCCGTTCGGCGGGCACGCGGTGAACCTGTCGGCGATCACGGCGGCGCTGTGCGCCGGGCCGGACGCGCACGCAGATCCGGCGCGGCGCTATTGGGCGGCGGCCACGTGCGGGGCCGGCTACATGGCGTTCGCGCTGGTCGCGGGCGCCGCGACGGCCTTCATCGCCGCCTCGCCGCCCGTGCTGATCCAGGCAGTCGCGGGTTTGGCACTGCTCGGCGCGATGGGCGGCGCATTGCTGGGCGCCATGCAGGACCCCGCCGACCGCGAGGCGGCACTCGTGACGTTCCTCGTCACGGCCTCCGGCCTCACGTTCTACGGGATCAACGGGGCATTCTGGGGCCTCGTCGCGGGCGGCGCCATCCGCGCGCTGACGCGCTGGCGGAAGGCCTGAAGCTCAGCTGAGCTTGCAACGCACGAAGCGCACGCCCACCAGGCGACGCGCCGCCGTCTGCACGTCGGGATCGGATGCCGTGACCGACACGAGCTGCAGCGAGCCCGACTCTTCGGTCAGGCGGTAGGTCTGCGCGACCCGCACGCCGCCGTCGGAATATTCGATGTTGAGCGTCCATGCGTTCGGGTTGTCGTAATGCGCGTTGTAGGTGCGGATGCGCCCCGCGGCGGCGAAATCGAACTGCGCGCGCTTGAATTCGATGCGGGTCGAATCGCAGCCGTCGGTCGCGTTCACCGGCCGCCAGGCGCCCGCGAAGTTCGACGGCGGACCGGACAGAAGCTGCAGCCCCAGCGCCTCGACATCGAACGCGGCCGGGAGCTTCTTCAAGCCGACCCAGGCGAGCGCGATGGCAAGTGCCGCCGCCGTCGTCCCGACGATCCGCACGACGAGGCGGCGCTTGCGACGCGTCTGCCCGTGCCTGACCGCGGCGGCATGAAACTCGACAAGCGTCTGGGATTCGAAGTTGCGCACGCTCTCAAGGAGCTTGCCTTCGGTCTCCTTCAGGCTGCCCGCGAAGATCGGCAGCGACGCGCTGTGGCCGTCCTCGATGGCGTTCGCCGCGAGATCGATCATGAATTTCTCGGCGATCTTGCCCATCAGTTCGCCGTCGACGGCCGAGCGCAGCTTGGAACCGGTCGACAGGATCCAGCTCGCCGCCTCTTCAGGCGACGCGAACTTGCGGTTGGCGAGTTCCTCGCCGCCGACCCGGATGGCGACACGGCACGATACGAGCTGTCTGGATTCGGGCATGCCGCCAGTTTACGGCAGATTCGCGCCGCCGCGGCACCTCAGTGGCGCGACTGGATCTGCCGGCCGGCGGCCGCAAGAGAGTCGAGGAAGGCGCTTGCCGCCGGCGAAAGCCCGCTGCGGCTGCTGACCGCGCACAGGCGCCGACGCGCGGGCGGATCGAGCGGGATGGCGGCAAGCCGGCGCTCGCCCGACGGCACGATCAGTTCCGGCACGATCGAAACACCCACGCCCTCGCGCACCATCGCCAGCAACGCCGCCGGATCGCGGACGGAGAAGGCGATCTTCGGCGCCACGCCCTGGCGCGTGAAGATCGCGCGCACGTCGGCCTCGGAGCCGGCGTTGGGCATCACGAAGTTCTCCTCGGCGAGTTCACCGGGGCTGACTTCCTTGCGCTGCGCGAGACGATGGCGTTTGGGCATGATCGCGAGGAAATCGTCCTCGGCGACCGGGATCGCGTCGAAATCCTTGGGCAGTTCCGCCGTGAGGCCGATATCGACGGCGCCGCCCGTAACCCAGTCGCGCACCTCGTTGTCGGTGCCTTCGATCAGCACCACCTCGATACCCGGGTAGCGCGAGCCGAAATTTTTCACGATCGGCGGCAGCAGGCGCGCCGCGGCACTGGCCACACTACCAACGCGCACGCGACCCGACTGCAGGCCGGTCAGCGCCTGCGCGCGATGGCGCACGCGTTCGATGGCTTCGAGTGCCGCACGTGCGTCGTTCTGGATCGCGGCGCCCGCCGCCGTCGGCGCCACGCGCCCGCGATTTCGCAGCAGCAGGACGACGCCCAGCGCCTCTTCGAGGGCCGCGACCGCCTGGCTGACGCCGGACTGCGTGAGACCGAGTTTGTGTGCAGCAGCGGTGAAGCCGCCCTCCTCGAGCACGGAAAGGAAGGCCCGCAACTGTCCTACATTGATATTCGCGGAGCTCATCGGCTATCAGCGTTTCTCATGTGAGCCATGCGTGAAATCGCTTTTACTTATATCCAGTCGGGTCGTTAGCGTCGAGGCTTCTCCGCTCTATTTCAGGTAACAATGCAGCCCGCTACCCCATCCCGTTTCTCCGGAAACACCATCCGCGGCCTCGCCTGGGGCCTGTTCGCGATCTCGATCTGGGTGTCGTGGATGCTGGCCACGCGCTGGGGCGTGCGCAGCAGCCTGTCGTTCTGGGACCTGACCGCGCTGCGCTTCGCGTCCGCCGGTCTGATCCTGCTGCCGGTGGCACTGCGCCGCGGCCTTTCCCCGCAGCGCGCGGGCAGCTGGCCCGTCTGGGCCGCGATGATCGCGGGCGCCGGGTTCGTCTACCAGCTCTTCGCCGCGTCGGCGTTCCTGTTTGCGCCCATCAGCCACGGCTCGGTCATGCTGCCGGGCACGATGCCGCTGTTCGTGGCGCTGCTGTCGGTGCTGCTGCTGGGCGAGAAGATCGCACCGTCGCGCCGCTGGGGCTATCTGCTGATCCCGCTCGGCGTGATCTGCCTCGCATCGGCCGGTTTCGCGCATGGCGAAGGCGGCGAATGGCGCGGACAGCTGCTGTTCATGTTCTCGGCCTTCCTGTGGGCGAGCTACACGATCGCGATGCGCCGCAGCGGCCTTTCGCCACTCGATGCGGCAGCGCAGGTGTGCGTCTGGTCGGCGATCATCTATCTGCCGTTCTACGCGTGGTTCGCGGGCGACGGCCTCGCAAGGGCCGGCTGGGGCGAGATTGCGTTCCAGGTCCTGATCCAGGGCGTGCTCTCCAGCGTCGTCTCGCTGGTCGCGTACAACCGGGCGCTCCAGCTGCTCGGCGCCTCGCGCGGGGCGGCCCTCGCCTCGCTCGTGCCCGTCCTCGCCACGCTGTTCGCGATCCCGCTGCTGGGCGAATGGCCCGCCCCGCTCGACTGGCTGGGCGTGGCCGTCATCAGCACGGGCGTGTATCTCGCCACCGGCGGGCCGCTGCCGGGGTTCGTGCGGTTCAGCTCAGGCGCGCGGCAAGCACCTTGAGCCCGGCATAGCCGAACGCGAGCGCGAACACGCTGTCGAACCAGCGTCGCAGGCGCGCATAGAGCCGCGCGATCGCGCCGTTCGAGAACAGCAGCGCGTAGCCGTGGAAGATCAGGAACGACTGCGTGCCGATCGCCGCGATCACCTTCACGAGCTCGCTCGCGGGCGCGCCCGGCGGCATGAAGATGGCGTAGAGCGAGCCGAAGAACAGGATCGCCTTGGGATTGGTGAGATGAAGGGCAAGGCCCTTCGCGTAGATCGCCCTGAGCGATCCCGTGATGATCGACGTGGCCGCCTCGCCCGTTCGCATCGCCGAGCGCGCCGACCGCGCGGCGAGGAACAGGAGATAGGCCGCGCCGGCATAGCGGATGATCTCGAACGCCCAGGCGTTCGCCAGCATCAGCGCGCCGAGGCCGAGTGCCGCCGCGACCGACCAGCACAGCGAACCGGTGAGGATGCCCGAGGCGAGTGCGAGGCCTTGTTTGCGCCCCGAGGCCATCGACGTGCCCGCGATGGCGAGCGTCGCCGGGCCGGGACTGGCGCTGGTCATGAACGCGGCCAGCAGGATCAAGGGCAGGTTCACTTCCTCTGTCATCGCAAGATGCCTTCTGCGTCAGTTGCTGCGGAAGACGAACAGGGCGAACAGCAGCATGTCGAGCAGCACGACGATCGAGCTGATCGCCGCGACCGGCTCGCCGCCCGCGTCGCCCGCATGCACCATCGCGACGCCGACGGCGAGGATCGCCGAGCCGACGACCCACACCGCGACCTGAACGAGCGCGATCCGGCTGTCGTCCAGCGACGGATGGAGACGGTAGAAGACACCGAAGAGGAAGAGCATCACCCAGCCGAGCAGGTTCAGGTGGGCATGCGCCGGCATCGCGGAATGATCGTGCGACGCGGCCATCTGGATGCCCCAGCCCATGCCGAAGAGTGCGAAAATCACGGCGATGCGGAAGCTCAGGGAGGATGCACGCATGGAGACCTCGATGTGTAAGACCTATGCGCCGATCTAAATCGGGGAGCGCGCATCCTGCAATGGCGCAATTGTCTTCCGACAATGGGAAGTGCCCTGGCCACCGCCTGGCAGGCTTTAAAGTGAGAAATGACAGCGCTATAAGCCTGCCAATGCTGAATCTAGATTTTCATGAAGTAGACGAAAGTCGCTGGGACGATTTCGAGCGGCTCTTTGCGAGTCGCGGCGGGCCAAAATCCTGCTGGTGCATGGTCTGGCGAGCAACGGGTGTCGAGAGCCGGCAAACTAAAGGCCCCGAGCGCAAAGCTGCCATCGAGAGACGGGTTCGCAACAAGGTTCCGATCGGGATTTTGGGCTATCTGGAAAATGAACCTGTCGCATGGTGCTCCATTGCGCCTCGACCGACATACCGGCGCCTTGGGGGACAGGAAGTCGCCGGACAGAATCCGGACAGCGTTTGGTCGTTGGCATGCTTTTTTGCACACCGAAAGCTTCGCGGCCAAGGCGTCACGTCTTTGCTGATAGACGCGGCGGTCACCCATGCACGCGCCAAAGGTGCGAGCGTAGTGGAGGCCTATCCAGTCGAACCAGGATCGCCCAGCTACCGCTTCATGGGTTACTTGCCCGCCTTTGAAGCGGCGGGATTCCGCCATATCGACATGGCGGGCACGCGCCGGCACGTCATGCGCTTGGATCTTGTCTGACTCAATTGTGCGTCGGAAGCGTCTGCTGAATCGTCAATATCGAAAAGGGCCGGCCCTTTCGGACCGGCCCTCCCCGCTGCCTCCCGTTTTTCTTTTTGATTAGTCGGCGGCGTGCGGAACGGCGCGCGGCTTGTCGTGGAACTGGTCGTGCTCGGTCGAGCCGGCCATCGCCGTCGTCGAGGCCTTGCCGGCCGAGAGCGCGACGGCGACCGCGTCGAAATAGCCCGTGCCCACTTCACGCTGGTGGCGTGTCGCGGTGTACCCGTTCTTCTCGGCGTCGAACTCGGCCTGCTGGAGTTCCGAATAGGCCCCCATGCCGCGGGCGGCATAGCCGCGCGCCAGTTCGAACATCGAATAGTTCAGCGCGTGGAAGCCGGCGAGCGTGACGAACTGGAACTTGTAGCCCATCGCGCCGATCTGCTGCTGGTAGGTCTCGATCGTCTTCGGATCGAGCTTCTTGCGCCAGTTGAACGAAGGCGAGCAGTTGTAGGCCAGCATCTTGCCCGGGAACTGGCGGCGCAGTTCGCTTGCGAATTCCTGCGCTTCGCCCAGATCCGGTTCCGACGTTTCCCACCACAGCAGATCGGAGTACGGCGCGTAGGCGAGGCCGCGCGCGATTGCATATTCCACGCCCTTGCCCGGCTTGATGCGGAAGAAGCCTTCGGGCGTGCGCTCGCCGGTCAGGAACGGCCGGTCGCGCTCGTCGACATCGGAGGTGATAAGCTGCGCCGAGTGCGCGTCGGTGCGCGCGAGCAGCACCGTCGGCACGCCCTCGACGTCCGCCGCCAGTCGTGCGGCGTTGAGCGTGCGCACATGCTGGCTCATCGGCACCAGCACCTTGCCGCCGAGATGGCCGCACTTCTTTTCCGACGCGAGTTGGTCCTCGAAATGGACGCCGGCCGCACCTGCCTCGATCATCGCCTTCATCAGTTCATATGCGTTGAGCGCGCCGCCAAAGCCCGCTTCGGCGTCCGCGATGATCGGCGCCATCCAGTGCGTGTCGCCCTTGCCTTCCAGCGTCTGGATCTGGTCCGCCCGTCGCAGCGCGTTGTTGATGCGCTTGACCACGTCCGGCACCGAAGAGACCGGATAGAGAGACTGGTCGGGATACATCTGGCCCGAATTGTTCGCGTCCGCCGCCACCTGCCAGCCCGACAGGTAGATCGCCTTGAGACCGGCGCGGACCTGCTGCATGGCCTGGTTGCCGGTGAGCGCGCCCAGCGTGTTCACGTAAGGCTCGGTCTTCAGGATGTCCCACAGGCGCTCGGCGCCCAGACGTGCCAGCGTGTGCTCGACGCGCACGGATCCGGCCAGCTTGCGCACGTCTTCGGCCGTGTAGTCGCGCTTGATGCCGCTCCAGCGGGGGTCGGTGTTCCAGGTGGCGCTCATGGGAAACTCCTTTGCGGGATGAGGGTTCGACCTTTCGGCCTGTAAATATCTTCACGCTGCAGGCGCGAAGTCCGAAGCCTGAAAACCTCCTAGAACCGTAAATCCGTCGTCGGATTTGCAAGTGGCTGCGCCGCAGTGTAAAGTTTGTAAATTACGGTTAGAGAGAGCCCGGATGGCGCGCAAGACCCTGCTCGGCAACAAGATCCGCCGCCTGCGCGAACAGGCGAAGCTGACGCAGGCGCGCATGGCGGAGCAGCTCGGCATCTCGGCGAGCTATCTCAATCTCATCGAGCACGACCAGCGGCCGGTCACGGTCTCGCTACTGCTGAAGCTCGGCAAGCAGTTCGACGTCGAGCTTACCGACCTGTCGGACGACGACGACCGCAAGATCGCAGGCGGCCTGCGCGAGGTCTTCTCCGACGGCACGTTGGCCGCGCAAGGCGTTACCGGCGACGAGATCAAGGCGCTCGCCGAAGCGGCACCCAACGCCGCGAAGGCGATCCTCGAACTCTACCGTGCCTACCGGCTCGCGCGCGACGACGCGCAGTCGATGACGCTGGGCCTGCCCAGTGGCACCACGCGCAAGATGGTTCTGCCCGCCGAAGAGGCGCGCGACTTCTTCCACGACCGCACCAACTATTTCGACGAGATCGAAAGCGCCGCCGAAAGGGCCGTCGCGGAAGCGAACCTGCCCGTGGGTGAACCGTGGCGCGGCCTCGTCGACTATGCGAAGGGCAAGCACGCCATTGCCGTCGACATCGTCGCACCCGACGAACTTGCCGGCGGCGTGCGCCACTACGACACCAAGACCCGCAAGCTGCGCCTCAGCGAGATCCTGCCGCGCGCCTCGCGGCGCTTCCATCTCGCCTACCAGATCGGCCTGATGGAGGCGCGCAAGCCCGTCGACATGATCGTGGCGACGGCGAAGCTCGCCTCGAAGGAAACCGAGACGCTGGTGCGCGTCGGCCTGTTCAACTATTTCGCCGGCGCCGTGCTGATGCCGTACGGCCCTTTTCTTTCGGCCGCGCGCGCGCTGCGCTACGACATCGAACTGCTGAGCCATCATTTCGGCGCCAGCTTCGAACAGGCCTGCCACCGCCTCTCCACGCTCCAGCGGCCGGGCGACAAGGGCGTGCCGCTCTGGCTGGTGCGCGTCGACATCGCCGGCAACGTGTCGAAGCGTTTCTCGGCCGCCGGCTTCCATTTCTCGCGCTTCGGCGGTTCGTGCCCGCGCTGGATCGTGCACGAGGCATTCACAAGCCCGGGGCGCATCCTCACGCAGGTCGCGCGCCTGACGGACGGCGCCACGTTCTTCTGCGTGGCGCGCACGGTCGCCAAGGCCGGCGGCGGCTTCCGCGAACCGCCGACGACCTATGCGCTTGGCATCGGCTGCGAGATCGGGCAGGCGCACGAGCTCGTCTATGCCGACGGGCAAGATCTGGAGAAACTCGGCACGGTCGTCGAGATCGGCGCGGGTTGCCGCGTGTGCGAACGCGAACATTGCCGCCAGCGCGCCTATCCCCCGCTCCAGCATCGCCTCGATGTCGACGTCAACGTGAAGGGCGTCACTTCTTACGGCTTCAAACGCTGAAGGCCCGCCCTGCTCGCGCGGGACGGGCCTTCGACGCATCCGGCTCCCGCGATATCAGCGCAGCGGCAGCGCGTACATCAGGCCACCTTTGGTCCAAAGATCGTTCACGCCGCGCTCGAGGCCGATCGGCGTCTTCGGGCCGACATTCTTCTCGTAGCTCTCGCCGTAATTGCCCACCGCCTTGATGACGTTGTAGGCCCACTTCTCGTCGAGGCCGAGCGCCTTGCCGAAGCCCGGCGTGACGCCCAGCATGCGCTGGATGCCGGGGTTCGTCGATTTCAGCATCTCGTCGACATTGCCCTTCGTGACGCCGTATTCCTCGGCTTCGATCATCGCGGTCAGCGTCCACTTGACGATGCCGAAC
Source organism: Tagaea sp. (assembly GCA_044224405.1). Taxonomy (GTDB): domain Bacteria; phylum Pseudomonadota; class Alphaproteobacteria; order CACIAM-22H2; family CACIAM-22H2; genus Tagaea. The sequence goes on from JBGAKN010000003.1 coordinate 402,965, forward strand.
CACTGGTCGTCGCCCTTGCGGACCATCGGCCCGAGGGGCTCCTTCGAGATGCGCTCGGGCAGGATGTAGTGATCATTCGGCGCGGCAAGGTTGGAGCGCACCGAGGCGAGACCCGAAGCATCCGTGGTGTATGCGTCGCAACGGCCGGCCTGGTAGGCGGCGATGTTCTCTTCCAGGCGCTCGATGACGACCGGCGTGAACTTCAGCTTGTTGGAGCGGAAATAGTCGGCGAGGTTGAGCTCCGTCGTCGTGCCCGGCTGCACGCAGACCGTGGCGCCGTCGAGCTGTTTGGCCGAAGTGACCTTCATCGACCGCTTCACGATGAAGCCCTGCCCGTCGTAGAAATTCACGCCCGCCATGTGCAGGCCCAGCGTGGTGTCGCGCAGCAGCGTCTGCGTGGCGTTGCGCGTCAGCACGTCGACCTCGCCCGACTGCAGCGCCACGAAGCGCTGCTGCGAGGTCGTCGGCACGTACTTGGCCTTCGACGGATCGCCGAGAACGGCGGCGGCAATCGCCTTGCACATATCGACGTCGAGGCCGCTCCACTCGCCCTTCGCATCGGGCGAGGAGAATCCCGGCAGGGCGGTGTTCACGCCGCAGATCAGAGTGCCGCGGGCCTTGACCGCGTCGAGCGTGGATGTGCGCGCGGGCGGGGTCTGCGCATTCGCCGTCGCGGCGATTGCGAGCACCGCCAATGAGGCGAGTGCCGTGTGGACGAATTTCATGGGTTCAACTCCTGTTCGAGGGCAGGTCGTGTCTTGCCGACCATTGGGGCCAATCATGCCCACGAAGCGAAACCCATGCCAGCGCGAAGTGGCCGCCGGCATTAGGCGTCGAATTCGAGGCCCCAGTCCTTGAAGAATTCGCGTTTTTCGTCCCAGCCGGGCTGGACCTTCACGTGCAGGAACAGGTGGATCGGCCGGTCGAGCATCTTGGCGATCTCGATGCGGGCGAGTTCGCCGATCTTCTTGATCTGGGCCCCCTTCGCGCCGATGACGATCTTCCGCTGCCCCTCGCGTGCCACATAAATTGTCTGCTCGATGCGCGCGGAACCGTCTTTCCGCTCCTCGAACTTGTCGGTCTCGACTGCGGTCGCGTAGGGCAGCTCCTGGTGGAGCTGGCGGTAGATCTGCTCGCGCGTCGCCTCGGCTGCCAGCAGGCGGGCTGGCAGGTCGGATATCTCGTCCTCGGGGTAGAGATAGGGGCCTTCCGGCAGGCGCGCGATCAGCTTGGCCTTGAGGCTGTCGCAGCCGTCGCCGTTTCCGGCCGAGACCATGAAGATCTCTGAGACGAGGCCGGTCGCATCGTACCGCTTGGCGAGCGTCAGAAGCGCCGGCGGATCGAGCAGGTCGATCTTGTTGAGGACGAGGATTGCCTGGAGCTTGCGGGTCCGCAGGCCTTCGAGGATCAGCGCCTCTTCCTCGTCGTCGGGCGAGCGCAAGGCGCGCTTGGCGTCGACGACGAAAACGAGAGCGTCAGCTTCCTCAGCGCCACGCCAGGCCGCATCGACCATCGCGCGGTCGAGCCGGCGCTTGGGCGCGAAGACACCCGGCAGATCGAGGAAGACGGCCTGCGCGCCATCCTCGACGAGGATGCCCGTCACGCGCGTGCGCGTCGTCTGCACCTTGGGCGAGACGATGGCGACCTTCGTGCCGACCAGGCGGTTGACCAGCGTGGACTTGCCCGCATTGGGCGCACCCAGCATCGCCACGTAGCCGCATCGCGTCTTGGTATCGCTCGTCATTTCGCCTCCAGGCGGGCAAGCAGGGCAGCCGCGGCGGCGCGCTCGGCCTCGCGCTTGGATGTTCCTTCCGCGGTCTCGGGCAGGTGCCCGTCGACGGCGACTTCGACCGTGAAACGGGGCGCATGCGCCAGCCCCTCGCGAAGCAGCGTGCGATAGCGCGGCAAGGCGAGGCCCCGCCCCTGCGCCCATTCCTGCAGCGAGGTCTTGGGCTCGCGCGGCGGTTCAGTCTCCGCGATCGCCAGCGGGGCGAACAGGCGGCGCACGATCTCGCGCGCGGCCAGAAAGCCGCCGTCGAGATGGACGGCCGCGATCACGGCCTCGAACGCGTCGGCAAGGACGGCCGGATTGTCGCGCCCGCCACCCTGGTTTTCGCTGGTCGACAGCGTCAGCGCCTCGCCGATACCGAGTGTCCGCGCATGCGCGGCAAGCTGCTCGCCGCGCACGAGGAAGGCGTGCCGCTTGGCAAGATCGCCCTCGGCTTCGGTCGGGAAGCGTTCCGTCAGCAATTCCGCTACGGCCAGCGATACAACCCGGTCGCCGAGGAATTCCAGCCGCTCGAAATCCGCACCCGAGCGCTGCGCGTTGCCGCGCCGGCCGAGCGAGGAATGCGAGAGCGCGGCGACAAGCAGGTCCGGATCGGCGAAACGGTGGTCGAGGGCGGCTTCGAGCGTGGCGTGGGCGGCCTTCATGCGCGCCTAGCGGATCAGGTCGAGCAGCCGGCTGTAGCGCGCAGCGGTGAACCAGGTCCATGGCAGCAAAAGATTGGCGCTGCCGTCGGTCGAGAAGAACAGGATCTCGGCACGGCCGACGAGATTCTCGAACGGCACGAAGCCGACCGCATTCTGCTCGCGGCTGTCCTGCGAGTTGTCGCGGTGGTCGCCCATCGCGAAATAGTGGCCCGGCGGCACGAGAAACTCGGGCGTGTTGTTGTAGTAGCCGTCGCTGTTCATCTTCAGGATCCGGTGCTGCCGCCCGCCCGGCAGCGTCTCGACATACTGCGCGACGCGGCGCGAAAAGCCGCCTTCGGTCTCGACGAAATCCTCGATGCGCTCGATCGGGGCCGGCTCGCCGTTGATGTGCAGGATGCCGCGGATCACCTGGATGCGGTCGCCCGGAAAGCCGATCAGGCGCTTGATGTAGTCGGTCTTGCCGTCCTTCGGGAGCTTGAAGACGACGACGTCGCCACGCTTGGGTTCGCTCGCGAGCACGCGGCCGGGGAACTGCCAGGTCCCCCAGCTCGGCAGCGACGCGAAGGAATAGCCGTAGGAGAATTTCGAGACGAACAGGTAGTCGCCGATCAGCAGCGTGGGCACCATCGAGGCCGACGGGATGTTGAACGGCTCGAACGCCATCGTGCGGATGCCCATCGCGATCAGGAACGCGTAGACGAGCGTCTTGACGACGTCGATCAAGTCGTTCTTCGACTGGGATTTTGCGGTCTGCGGCAACGGCATTTCGGATCGTCCGTCGGTGGCGGGTTCGGGGCGGGATAAGGCGCCCGGCGCCCGGTTTCTGTCAAGTCGATGCGGGTACGGCGGTAATGATGACGATCGCCTGGGCGATCGGCGGGTCGTCCGTCAGGCTGACGTCGATCTGTGCCCGCATGCCCGGGGGAATCATCTTGTTGAGGCGCGCCAGCGCGCCGCCGGTCAGGCGCATCGTCGGCTTGCCGCCGGGGAGATTCACGACCTCCATGTCGCGCCAGTAGACCGACTGGCGGAACCCCGTGCCCAGCGCTTTCGAGCACGCCTCCTTGGCGGCGAAACGGCGCGCGTAGCTCGCGGCACTGTTGGCGCGCCGCTCGGATTTCACGCGCTCGCCTTCGGTATAGAGGCGGTGGGTGAAGCGCGTGCCGAAGCGCGCCAGCGTCTTCTCCACGCGGCGGATGTCGACCAGATCAGAGCCGAGACCGAGGATCATCCGCGCGCGCGCTCGGCCGAGTTGATGACGGGCGTGGCGCGCAGGGCCGCGATCACGTTGGTGAGGTGCTTCAGGTCGCGCACCTCGACATCGATGATCATTTCCCAGAATTCGTTCGTCCGGTTGACGATCTTCAGGTTCGTGATGTTGCCGCCGCTCTTGGCGATGACAGTGGAGAGCGAACCGAGGCTGCCGGACTCATTGCGCACGACCAACGCCACGCGGCCGACGAACCCGGCGCCAGCGGCATCACCCTCGACGTCCCAACCCACGTCGAGCCAGCGCGCGGGCTGTTCGGCGAACTGTTCGAGCGTGTCGCAGTCGATCGTGTGGACGGTCACGCCGCGCCCCGTCGTGACGATGCCCACGATGCGGTCGCCCGGAAGCGGATGGCAGCAGCCGGCATAGTGGATCGCCATGCCGGGAATAAGGCCCTTGATGGGCACATGCGAGTGCGAGGAGCCGTCCTTGGGCTTCTGCTTGCGCAGCGGCACCACGTTCGCGGGCTTGGGCTGCTGCCGGCTTTCGGGGAACAGCGCGTGCAGCACCTCGCGCTCGCCCACCTGGCCGGAGCCGACCATCGCGATCAGGTCCTCGATATCGTCGGCCTTCAACGGCTTGACGGCACCCTCGAGCGACTTGTCGGCATAGTCGTAGCCGTCCGCCTTGAACGCCTTCTGCAGGATCGAGCGGCCGAGATCGAGGAACTGGTGGCGCTGCTGGGCGCGGATGAAGCGCCGGATGCGGGCGCGTGCCTTGCCGGTGACGACGAAACGCTCCCAGGTCGGCGACGGGACCTGCGCCTTCGAGGTGACGATCTCGACCTGGTCGCCGTTCGACAGCGCCGTGCGCAGCGGCATCATGCGGCCGTTGATCTTGGCGCCGACGCAATGGTCGCCGACTTCCGAGTGGACCGCGTACGCGAAATCGACCGGCGTCGCCCCACGCGGCAGCGCGATCAGGTCGCCCTTCGGCGTGAAGCAGAAGCACTGGTCCTGATACATCTCGAGCTTGGTGTGCTCGAGGAACTCTTCGGGGTTCGAGGCGTGCTCGAGGATGTCGAGCAGCTCGCGCAGCCAGCGGAACGTGCCCTTGGTATCGGCCGCGACCGGCCGGCCTTCCTTGTACGACCAGTGCGCCGCGACGCCGAACTCGGCGACTTCATGCATCTCGCGCGTACGGATCTGGATCTCGATGCGCTGGCGCTCGGGACCGAAGATGCCGGTATGGAGCGAGCGGTATCCGTTGGGCTTCTGGACCGAGATGTAATCCTTGAAGCGCCCCGGCACGACCGGCCAGCGCGAATGGATGGTGCCCAAAGCCCGGTAGCACTCGGCCGTGTCCGCGACGATGACGCGGAACGCCATGATGTCGGAGAGCTGCTCGAACGCGACGTTCTTGCGCTGCGTCTTGCGCCAGATCGAGAACGGCGTCTTCTCGCGGCCCGAGACCTGGGCGTCGATGCCCTCTTCCTTCAAGGCATCGCCGATCTGGTCCGCGATACGCGCGACCACGTCCTGCCCGCGCGAACGCAGATGCTGGAGGCGCAGCGCGATCGACTCGCGCGCGTCGGGATTGAGCACGCCGAACGCGATATCCTCGAGCTCTTCCTGGATGCGCCGCATGCCGATGCGCTCGGCCAGCGGCGCGTAGATTTCCATCGTCTCGCGCGCGATGCGCTGGCGCTTCTCGATCTTGGGGATGAAGCCCAGCGTGCGCATGTTGTGCAGCCGGTCGGCGAGCTTGACCAGCAGCACGCGGATGTCTTCCGACATCGCGAGCAGCAACTTGCGGAAATTCTCGGCCTGCTTGGCCTTGTCGGACTGCGCCTGCAGTTCGAGGCGCGACAGCTTCGTCACGCCGTCAACGAGCCGGGCGATCTCGTGGCCGAACAGCCGCTCGATCTCGTCGATATTGGCGAGCGTGTCCTCGACCGTATCGTGCAGCAGGGCCGTGACGATCGTCGCGGTGTCGAGCCGGTAGCTCGTCAGGATGCCGGCGACTTCGAGCGGATGGGAGAAATAGGGATCGCCCGAAGCGCGCGTCTGCGCGCCATGGACCTTCAGCGAATAGACGTAGCCGCGATTGATGAGGTCTTCGTCGGCGTCGGGATCGTAGGCCTTGACGCGCTCGACCAGTTCGAAGGCCCGCATCATCGGCGGACGGACCTTCTTGGGCGCCTCGACGCCCGCGGCCGGCGCCGGAACCAGTCCGGCCTCGGCCGCCGTGCTGGGGGTGTCGGTGGCGCCGTCGGCGTTCACCTCTGCCCCCGCCCCGCTTTACTCTTCGACCGCAGCCGCGTCGGCGGCGCCCGCCAGCTTTTCCTCGGCGTCCTCGATTTCCATCTCGTCCTCGATGCCGTCCATCGTGGCATCCTCGGCAACGCCCGCGACATCACGATCGGCCGCGAGCAGTTCCATCGCGTCTTCCTCGGGCTCCTCGCTCTCGACCTGGCGCTGGAGGCCCTGCACGAGCGACTGCTTGAGGTTATCAAGATCGAGTGAATTGTCGGCGATCTCGCGCAGCGCGATGACCGGGTTCTTGTCGTTGTCCTTCTCGACCGTCAGCGGCGAGCCGGCCTGGATCTCGCGCGCACGCTGGGCGGCAAGCATGACGAGCTCGAACCGGTTCGGGATCTTGACGACGCAGTCTTCGACGGTAACGCGGGCCATTAGGGTGCTCCGGAGGGAAAGGCGAACTAGTCGCAAAAGGGGGAAAGAATATAACCCCTGCCGCACCGCAAAACAATCGATTTCGCGGTCAGATTTCTTTTTGCCGTCAATCGCTTGGGGGCGTTTCCGCAAGCGGCCGGCAGATCGTATCCGCCGGCAAGCGTGCGATCAGTGTGGTGATCGGGGTGCCATCGACCGGATGCCGCCAGTCGGGGGCCAATTCGGCCAGCGGCAGCAGCACGAAGGCACGCGCCGCCATGCGCGGGTGCGGCAGCAGGGGTGCGCCTTCGCCGCGCACCGCGCCGCCGTGATCGATGAGATCGAGATCGAGGGCGCGCGGCGCGTTCGGCACGCTGCGCACGCGCCCGAAGGCGCGCTCGACCGCATGCAGGCGCGCGAGCAGCGTTTCGGGATCCAGCCGCGTTTCCAGTCGAACGACCGCATTGGCGTACCAGGGCTGGTCGGACGGCGGCCAGGGCGGGCTTTCGTAGATGCGCGAGCGCGCGGCGACACGCAGGCCTGCCGCGTCGAGCGCTTCCATCGCGGCGACGAGCGTGCGGGCCGGCGGCCCCGCTTCGCTGGGAAGATTGGCGCCGAGTGCAACGTAAATCATGCGCGCACTCCTTCTTGTGCGCCCTTCGCAAAGGCGATATGGAAACCGCATTCCCGATTTGCGTTCGCCTGATTTCCGTTCGATTGCATCCGGTATTTTTTGTCCGAAAGGATTTGCCCCATGGCCTTCTATCCGCAAGAGCGCCTTGCTCTGTTCATCGACGGCCCCAATCTTTACAACGCGGCACGCGCGCTGAATTTCGACATCGACTATCGCCGCCTGCTCCAGCTTTTCCAGAGCAAGGGCCGGCTGATCCGCGCTTTCTACTACACCGCGATCTCGGAAGATCAGGATTATTCGCCGATCCGGCCGCTCGTCGACTGGCTCGACTATAACGGCTTCACGATGGTGACCAAGCCGATGAAGGATTTCACCGACAGCCAGGGTCGGCGGCGCTTCCGCGCGAGCATGGACATCGAGATCGCCGTCGACATGATGGACCTCGCCGACAAGCTCGACCATGTCGTGCTGTTCTCGGGCGACGGCAATTTCCGCCGCCTGGTCGAATCCGTCCAGCGCCGCGGCGTGCGTGTATCGGTCGTCTCGACGATCCGCACCCAGCCCCCGATGGTCTCGGACGAGCTGCGCCGCCAGGCCGACATGTTCATCGAGCTGTTCGACCTCGCCCAGCACATCCAGCGCGCCGGCGGCGAGCGTCGCGAGGGGCCGAACGCGGCTGCCGGCACGCAGCCGGTCCTGCCGCCCGGCTCGTCCGACAGCAACGCCTGAACTCCGATCGTGCAAAGACCGACCCGGGACTGCCCGCTCTGCCCGCGCCTGGTGGCGTTGCGCGAGACGCTGCGCGCGGCGCACCCGGCCTGGCACAACGCGCCAGTGCCGAGCTTCGGGACGATCGGCGCGCGTCTGCTCATCGTCGGTCTTGCACCGGGCCTCAAGGGGGCTAACCGCACCGGGCGTCCCTTCACCGGCGATTTCGCGGGCGACCTGCTCTATTCGACGCTCAAGAAGTACAGTCTCGCGCGCGGAACCTACCGCGCCGGGCGCGAGGACGCGGCGTGGGTTCCCGACGATCTCGAACTGACGGGTGCACGCCTTGCCAACGCCGTGCGCTGCCTGCCGCCGGAGAACAAACCTGTCCCGGCGGAAGCGGTCGCCTGCCGGCCGTTCCTTACCGATGAAATCGCCTCGATGCCCCGGTTGAAGATCGTGCTCGCGCTCGGGCGCATCGCGCACGACGCGGTGCTTGCCGCTGTCGGGCGTCGCGCGTCTTCGGCGAAGTTCGCACACGGCGCCCTGCACGAACTGCCCGACGGACGGCTGCTTGCCGACAGCTATCACTGCTCGCGCTACAACACGAACACGCGGCGCCTGACGCCGGAGATGTTCGACGCGGTTTTCGCCGAGATCGAGCGCCGCCTCGCCTGAGCTCGCGTCAGACGACGTATTCGGGGATCGATAGCGTATGCAGCGTGAGCTGCCGGCGTCCGCCACGCAGCGGGTAGTTCCGCTCGACCGGGCCTTCCGCACGAAAGCCGAGCTTTTCCAGAACGCGCACCGACGCGGCATTGCCGGGGAAGGTTTCCGCGACCATGGCGCGCACGCCGAGGCTGCGCGCATGCGCGATGCAGGCTTGCCCTGCTTCCGTCGCGAAACCGCGGCCGCGGAAAGGCGCCCCGATCCAGTAGCCGAAGCCCGGCACGCCTTCGCGCGGACCGCCGAAGCCGCTGGTGCCTACGAACGTGCCGTCGGCGAGGCGCAGCGCGAAAACGTGCCCGCCGGGCCCAGTGCGCAGCTCGATCCACTCGCGCGCCGCGGGAACGGTCAGCGGATCGGGCATGTGCGAGAGCATCGCGATCGCGGCACCGTCGTTGCCGAGCAGGGCCGCGAAATGCCGCGCATCATCCGGGACCAGCGGTCGCAGCTCGATCCGGGGCGAATGCAGCACCGCGGTGTTGATCGTGTAAAGCAGCGGCACGCGCATCATGTGCCGGCCCCTTCTATCGGCGTGTGGCCAGCAGGCGGGCCTGGCTGCGCTTCCAGTCGCGCGTCGCGACCGCTTCGCGCTTGTCGGCCTTCTTTCGGCCCTTGGCGAGGCCGAGCTCGACCTTGGCGATCCCGCGCGCGTTGAAATAGACCTGCAGCGGCACCAGCGTCATGCCCTCGCGCGTCACGGCGCCGATCAGTTTCTGCATCTCGGCCCGGTTGACGAGCAGCTTGCGCGGGCGCCGCGGCTCGTGGTTCTGGCGGTTCCCGCCCGAATACTCGGGGATATGCGCATCGATCAGGAAGAGCTCGCCGTTGCGCTCGACCGCATGGGCCTCGGCGATGGCGACGCCAGCGCCCGCGCGCAGCGCCTTGACCTCGGTGCCGAGCAGCACCAGGCCCGCCTCGAGCGTGCGTTCGATCGTGTAGTCGTGCCGCGCCTTGCGGTTGGTCGCGGCGACTTTGCGGCCCGTATCGGGTGCTGCCATCGGTGCCGCCGGCGGGCTTCCTCAGCCGAGGAGGCCCGCCCCCTTCATTGCGCCGCGCACGAGATCGCGGGTCTCGGGCTTGATCGCGTAGAGCGGCAGGCGCACCTCGTCGGTGCACAGGCCGAGCAGCGAGGCCGCGTACTTGACAGGCCCCGGGCTCGATTCCACGAACAGCGCCTTGTGCAGCGGCATCAGCCGGTCCTGCAGCTTGAGCGCCGCCTTGCCGTCGCCCTTCAGCGAGGCCGCCTGCATGCGCGCGACCATCTTGGGCGCGATGTTGCCGGTGACCGAGATGCAGCCCACGCCGCCCGTCGCATTGAACGCGAGCGCCGTGCCGTCGTCGCCGTCGAGCTGGACGAAATCCGGTCCGCACGCCAGGCGCTGGAGGCCGGGGCGCGTCAGGTCGCCGGTGGCGTCCTTGACGCCGACAATGTTCTTGATCTGCGCGAGACGGCCCATCGTCTCGACCGACATGTCGACCGCGCAGCGGCCGGGGATGTTGTAGATGAAGATCGGCAGCTTCACCGACTTGGCGATCGCCGCATAATGGCGATAGAGGCCTTCCTGCGTCGGGCGATTGTAATAGGGCGTCACGACGAGAGCCGCGTCGCAGCCGGTCTGCTCGGCGTGCTTGGTGAGGCTGATCGCCTCGTCGGTCGAATTCGAGCCCGTGCCGGCCATGACGGGCACGCGGCCCTTGGCGGCGGCCACGCACATCTCGACGACGGCCTGATGCTCTTCGTGGCTCAGTGTCGGGGACTCGCCGGTCGTGCCGCACGGCACCAGCCCGTCGGTTCCCTGCGCGATCTGCCACGCCACGAATTTCTTGAATGCCGGCTCGTCCACCTGGCCGTTGCGAAACGGCGTGATGAGGGCGACGAAGGAACCCTTGAACATGGGAACGCACTCCGGACGGTTTCTGGTTGTCGGGCCGGGAACTTAGCCCCGCGGCGGCCGGCGCGCAACACGCACCTCGCGCCTTGCGCTTCAGGGGGCCGACGGTCTTAACTCTTCCGATGAACCGGCACCCCCGATTCGCAACGGCCCTCGCTTGGGCTGCCCTGACACTGACCGCCTGCACGCGCGGCGATGCCGCAGCCGTGCCCGCCGGCAAAGACGTGCCTGCCGACACCGGCGTCGCCGTCGAAATGGCTGCCGTCGGGGAGCCCGGCGATCAGCGGGTCGCACAGATCCACCCCGTCAGCACCCAGATCGCTGCCGTCAACAGCGCCGCCCGGTCGATCCCGCCACTTGGCCCGCCGGTCCTGAATGCCCAGCAGCGTGAGCTCTATACGCAGGTCTTCTCGGCCGTCGAGGCTGGGCGCTGGGAAGCGGCGCGCACGCTGCTCGCCCGCGGCTCGCACCCGGTCGCCAACAAGCTGTTCCGATGGCTGGAGCTGCAGTTGCCCCGCTCGGGCGTGGCCTTCGAGGACATCGTCCAGTTCGTCGACCAGAATCCCGACTGGCCGGCCCTCGATACCATCTCGCGTCGCGCCGAGGAGGCGCTGCTCGATCGCCCGACGAACGACACGCTCGTGCTCGCCTGGTTCGGCACGCGCAACCCGCTCACGCCGGACGGCGCGATGCGCTATGCCGACGCGCTTGCGGCATCCGGCGACCGTGCACGCGCGCAGCAGGTGATCCGCGACCATTGGGTCTCCGGCTCGTTCAATGCCGTCCAGCACAAGCGCTGGCTCGACCGCTATCGCGGCCAGTTCACGCCCGAGATGCACTGGGCGAAACTCGACAAGCTGATCTGGGAAGGCAAGATCGAAGACGCGCGTCGCGTGATGCCGCTCGTCAGCGCCGAGCGCCGGCTGCTGGCCGACGCGCGCATCCGCATCCGGTCGGGCGGCAACGCCGAAGCGCAGAACCGGCGCGTGCCCGAGAGCCTGCGCGACGATTCCGGACTTCTATACGAGCGCGTGCGCGCACAGCGCAAGGCCAACCACGAGGCGAAGGCGCGCGACATCATGCGGGCTCTCCCCCGCGACATCTCGCGCCCGGACCTGTGGTGGAACGAACGCGCCGTCCTCGCGCGCCGTTCCATCGCGGCTGGCGATGCGGCCGAAGCGTACAGGCTCGCGACCGAACACCGGATGACGCCGACGAATGGCGCCAACTACCTCGAAGCGGAATTCCTGTCGGGCTGGATCGCGCTGCGCCGGAAAAACGATCCGCGCGCGGCTCAGGCGCATTTCGAGAAGGTGCACGAGACAGCACGGTTCCCCGTTTCCCGCGCGCGCGGGGCCTACTGGACCGCCCGCGCGATGGAAGCGCAGGGCAACGCCGACGGATCGCGCGAATGGTACGTGCGCGCGGCGGGCTATCACACGACCTATTACGGACAGCTCGCCAACGCGCGTCTTACCGGCGAAGCCCGCCAGAAATGGCCTGCTCCGATCGTGCCGACGGCCGACGAACGGCGCGCGTTCGAGCGCAACGAAGCGGTTCGCGCGGCGCGCATCCTCGTGGAGACGCGCGAGAAGCCGGAACGCGCGCGCCCCTTCCTCGTGCGGCTCGCCAATGTCGCGCGCACGCCCGCGCAGCATGCGCTCGTCTCGGAATTCGCCCACCAGCTCGGCCGCACAGATCTCGCCGTCATCGTTTCCAAGCGCTCGGCACAGGTCGCCGGCGTCCAGCTCCAAGATCTCGGCTGGCCGACGCTGCCGCTGACCGGCGACAAGCCGGAACGCGCCCTCACCTACGCGATCATCCGACAGGAGAGCCAGTTCGAGGCCGACGCCGTGAGCCGGGCCGGCGCGCGCGGCCTGATGCAGTTGATGCCGGCAACGGCACGCTCCGTCGCGAAATCGGAAGGGCTCGGTACCGGTCCGGACGCCAAGCTGTTCGACCCGGCCTACAACATCCGCCTCGGGCGCAGCTACCTTGCCTCGCTGGTCGATGATTTCGGCGGATCGTACGTGCTCGCGGTCGCCTCTTACAACGCGGGACCGGGGCGCGCGCGCGAATGGATGCGCAGCTTTGGCGACCCGCGCTCGCCCGAAGTCGATGCCATCGACTGGGTCGAGATGATCCCCTTCGAGGAGACGCGCACCTACGTCCAGCGCGTCATGGAAAACCTCCATGTCTACCGGCGGAACCTGCAGCCCACGCAGCTCGCGGTCGATGTCGAGCGGGACCTGAAGCGCGGCCGGAACTGACATGCCGTTCAAGGTGCGCCCCGCCGGTCCGGAAGACCGGCAGGTCCTCACCGACCTGCATGTGCGGAGCTGGCGCAGCGCCTATCGCGGCATCCTCTCCGACGAGTTCCTCGCGAACGAGATCGTGGCCGAGCGCGAGAAACTCTGGACGTCCCGCATGGCATCGTGGAACCCGGCGCGCAGCTTTGCCGAGATCGCGGAGACGGATGGCAAGCCGTGCGGCTTTGTGTGCGTCATGCGCGATGCCGCACCTGAACACGGCGCCCTTCTCGACAATCTGCACGTCCTGCCCGGCCTACACGGAACCGGCATCGGCCGGCGGCTCCTCGGCGATGCCGCCGCGTGGATTGCCGAGCGTTTCCCCGGCACGCCGATGTATCTGACCGTCTTTTTCGCCAATGAGAACGCATGCGCGTTCTATCGGCGGATGGGTGGCGTCGCATCGGAACCGTTCGAGGAACGCGAACATGACGGACGGATGCACAAGGCCCTTCGGTTCGTGTGGCCTACCCCCGGCACCGTCCGATGAACCCCGCGCTCGTCATCTTCGACATGGACGGCGTGCTCGTCGATTCCGAACGCATCGCAAACCGGATCCTTCACGAGGACCTGCGCGCCAACGGCGTCGACCTGACGCTGGAAGAGTCGACGCGAAGCTTCGTCGGCCGCAAGGCGGGTTGGACGGTCGCCAACGTGCGCGAACGCTGGGGCATCGTCCTGCCCGCGGATTTCGAGAAGCGCCTGCGCGAACGCACGCTTGCCTCGTATGAAGGCGAGCTGAGGGCGGTGGACGGGATCAAGGAAGTTCTCGATGCGCTTCCCGTTCCCTATTGCCTTGCCTCGTCCAGCGATCCCCTGCGCATCGAGCGCAGCCTCGGTCTTTGCGGGCTGGCCGGACGGTTCGAAGGACGCGCGTTCAGCGCCGTACAGGTGAAGAACGGGAAGCCCGCGCCAGACCTGTTCCTGTTCGCGGCCGAGCGGATGGGCGTGGCACCAGCGCGCTGCGCCGTCGTCGAGGATACTCTTGTCGGGCTGGCGGCGGCGAAGGCGGCCGGGATGCCCGCTTTCGCCTATGCCGGTGCCGGGCACACGCCGCACGCGGAACTCGCGGCGACGGGTGCGACGGTCTTCGACAGGATGGCCGAACTGCCGGCCCTGCTTACTCTTTCGCGAGCAGGTGGATGAGCGACGACGTATCCCAGCGCCCGCCGCCGCGCGCCTGGACCGTCGCGTAGAACTGGTCGACGAGCGCGATCACCGGCAGGCGGGCCTTGTTGTTCTTCGCTTCGTCGAGGCAGATCGCGAGATCCTTGCGCATCCAGTCGACCGCGAAGCCGAAATCGAACTTGCCCTGAACCATCGTCTTTGCGCGGTTTTCCATCTGCCACGAGCCGGCGGCGCCCTTGGTGATGACCGAGAGCACCTTGTCGGTGTCGAGCCCGGCCTTGACTGCGAAATTCATGCCTTCCGACAGGCCCTGCAGCAGTCCCGCGATGCAGATCTGGTTGACCATCTTGGTGAGCTGGCCCGCACCGGCCGGCCCCATGTGCGTCAGCGCCTTCGCGTAGATCTTCAGGACCGGTTCGGCCGTGGCGAACGTGGCATCCGCGCCGCCGACCATGATGCCGAGCTGGCCGTTCTCCGCCCCCGCCTGACCGCCCGAGACGGGTGCGTCGAGGAAGCCGAGGCCCTTGGCCGTCGCCGCCTTCTCGATCTCGCGCGCGACGGCCGCCGAGGCGGTCGTATGGTCAACGAGGATCGCGCCGGCCTTCATGCCCGCGAGCGCGCCGTTGTCGCCGTAGATGACCGAGCGCAGATCGTCGTCGTTGCCCACGCAGCTGAGAACGATGTCGGCGCCCTTCGCGGCGAGTGCGGGCGTGGCGGCGCTGGCGCCGCCGTGCTTGGCGACCCAGTCGGCGGCCTTCTTGGCGTTGCGGTTATAGACCGTGACCGAATGGCCGGCCTTCTGAAGATGGCCCGCCATCGGGAAGCCCATCACGCCCAATCCCACAAATGCCAGCTTGGCCATCGTCAAAATCCTCCCACGGCACGCCGTCAATTCGGCGCGCGAAATCAGGCGCAACTTTTCTCAAAGACAGGCGAGGAACGCAAGGTCGAGAAGAATCGACGGACCTCGCGTCGCCCACAGCCAGACAGAACCCAGGAACACGGCCCCGACGCCGGCAATCAGGCCGATTTGCGCCGGGGTCCGCATGGCGTGCCCGTCAGGCCCCTGCCGGCATCGTCAGGCGCGCCTGCGGGGCGTCGCGCAGCGGCCAGTGCAGGGCCGCGGCGATGAAGCCCGTCACGACGCAGAGCCCCCAGACGACATCGTAAGAACCGTAGAGGTCGAAGACCTTGCCCCCGAGCCAGGCCCCCATGAAGCTGCCGATCTGGTGCGAGAAAAACACGATGCCGTAGAGCGTCGACATGTAGGTGGTGCCGAAGATCTGCGCCACCAACCCCGAAGTCAGCGGCACGGTCGACAGCCAAAGCAGGCCAAGGGCCGCAGTGAAGACGAGCACGCTCGCCTCGCTGATCGGCGTCAGCAGGAAGACGATGAAGACGAGCGAGCGGCCGATATAGATGCCCGCGAGCAGGTACTTCTTGCGCTTGGTCTGACCGAGAACGCCCGCGACATAGGTGCCGATGATGTTGAAAAGGCCCACGAGCGCGAGACCATAGGCGCCGACCCAGCCAGGCAACCCCTTGTCGGCCACATAGGCCGGCAAATGCACGCCGACGAACACGACCTGGAAGCCGCACACGAAAAACCCGATCGTCAGCAGCCAGAAGCCGGAATGGCCAAGCGCCTCTTTCAGCGCCGTGCCAAGCGACTGCTGCGACTGGGCGCCGGCCGGCGACGCAAGCCCGCGCAGGCCGAGCGCGAGCGGCAGTATCGCGAACGCGGTCATCGCGATGGCGAACAGGGCGCCGCGCCAGCCGAGCATGTCGAGGATGACCTGCGCATACGGCATGAACGCGAACTGGCCGAACGAGCCGCCGGCCGCGACGATGCCGAGCGCCAGCGAACGCTTTTCCGGCGGAGCCGCACGACCCACGGCGCCGAGAATGATCGAGAAGCCGGCACCAGCCATCGCGAAGCCCTGCAGCGTGTTGCCGACGAGGATCAGCGTGCCGTCATGCGCTTCGGAAAGGAACCAGAAGCCGGCGATGTAGAGCAGCCCGCCGGCGAGAACCGCACGCGACGTCCCGAACTTGTCGGCGATTGCACCCGCGAAGGGGCCCGCGGCGCCCCACAGAAGATTGGAAACGGCCAGGCCGAACGCGAAGACCTCGCGCCCGACACCGAGCTCGATCGTCATCGGCTTCATGAAGAGGCCGAGCGTCTGTCGCAGGCCCATCATCACGGTCAGCACGAGGGAACCGCAGATCAGGATGGTGACATAGCTGCTCTTGCGCGCTTCCATGGGGTGTCCTTTCTGGAGAGCGGCGATTGTCATTCAGGAAATCGAGCCGCGGCAAGCCGAAGATTGTCGCCTTACGCCTTATGGACTGCAGATCAGCCATGCAGCCCAAAACCACAGCCAAATTGAAGGCATTCAACCTTGGACAGTGTAGGGGAATTCCGGGTCCGGCCGCCAGTCTGCCCGACGTAGCCGATAGAGGAGATGCCAGCGGTACGGGTGTCCCTCCGGTACGCGCGGATGGTCGAACGATTCGGCCGGCTGGTCGACGAGACCGATCCGGTCCATGACCGCGCGCGACGCGGCATTGGCGGGAACGACGAACGCGATGATCTCTTCGAGATTGCATCGCTCGAACCCGAACGCGAGCGCGGCACGCGCGGCCTCGCTCGCATAGCCCTTCCCCCAGTACGCGCGCGCGAGCCGCCAGCCGATCTCGACGCGACCGCGCGGTGGATCGTCGAAACTGACGTTCCACATCCCGACGAAACCGGCGAACGGCGTCACGCCCGGAATCTCGACTGCCCAGGGGCCATATTCCGTATGCTCGAACCGGGACGAAAGGAAATCGGCGTTCACGTCGCTTTGGGCACGCGACAGGACCGACGGGAAATAGCGCCGGACTTCCGGGTCCGCGTTCATGGCGGCAAAGGGTTCTCGGTCGGCTTCACGCCAGGGCCGCAGGACGAGCCGCGCGGTCCGCAGCGTGGGACCGCTGGTCATTGCGCGGCGGCGGCCTGCTTGCGCCGGTGCATGTTGAGGCTCATCTCGTCCATCGCGATCGTGTCCTTGCGTTCGAACTCCGCCTTCGCGGACTTGACGCGGATGTCGAGCGCGATCTCGTACCGCTTCAGGTCCTGGAATGCCTCGGACATCGCCTGCCTGGCCGCTTCGAGCGGTTCCTGCATCGCGGCGATTTGCGCCTCGATGCGTTCGCGGCGCTCGATCACGCCGCGCGCGTAACCCGAATAGGCAAAGGCACCGAATTCCAGGCTGCGCGCGTTCTGCTGTTCCTGGATCTTCTCCGTCTCGAGCGCGTCGAGGCGGTTGCGCAGTTCTTCTTCCTGCCGCTCGATCTCGTGCAGCTCGCGCCGTTTCTCGTTCAGGTTCGCGTCGGCGAGCCGGATAAGAGAGGTCAGGCCTTTGTTCTTGGCGGCCATCTAGCGTTCAGACCGCGTGCGCGGCTTCTTCCGGCAGGTCGCCGGCCGCCGTCGGATCGGGCATGCCGAGGATTCCGGCAAGCAGGCGGTATCCATCGGCCAACAGGGCGCGATCCCGTTTTCCCTGCTTGAGGAAGGCTTCGATTTCGGGGTTGTAGTGGATCGCCTCGTCTACAAGCGGATCAGAGCCACGGCGATAGGCGCCGAGACGGATCATCTCGGCCATGTCGTCGTACTGCGACATCAACTGGCGCGCGCGAGAGACGACGGCGTTCTCGCTGGGCGTGTTGCAGCCGGGCATGGTTCGCGAGACCGATCGCAGGACGTTGATCGCCGGATACCGGCCGCGCTCGCCGATCGCCCGCTCCAGCACGATATGGCCGTCGACGATACCGCGAACGGCGTCGGAAATCGGTTCGTTGGTGTCGTCGCCCTCGACGAGAACGGTGAACAGGCCGGTGATGCTGCCCTGCCCGATGCCCGGGCCGGCACGTTCGAGCAGCCGCGGCAGTTCGGCGAAGACCGACGGCGTATAGCCCTTCGAGGCCGGCGGCTCGCCCGCCGAAAGGCCGATCTCGCGCTGGGCCATCGCGAAGCGCGTCACGGAATCCATGAGGCACAGGACATCGCGGTCCTGATCGCGGAAATATTCGGCGACGGCAAGCGTGAGATACGCCGCCTGCCGGCGCATCAGCGGGCTTTCATCGCCCGTCGCGACCACCACGACCGACCGCGCGAGACCCTCGGGGCCGAGATCGTCCTGGATGAATTCCTGCACCTCGCGGCCGCGCTCGCCGATCAGGCCGATCACGACGATGTCGGCGGCCGTAAAGCGCGTCATCATCGACATGACCGACGACTTGCCCACGCCCGAGCCCGCAAAGATGCCCATGCGCTGGCCGCGGCAGCAGGTGAGAAACGTGTTGATCGCACGGATGCCGAGATCGATCTTGCCGCGCACGCGCTGGCGCTTGTGGGCCGACGGCGGCGAAGCCTTGATCGTGTACGGCGCCGGCCCCATCGCAAGCGGGCCCTTGCCGTCCACCGGTTCGCCCAGCGCGTTGACGACGCGACCGAGCCAGCCCTTGTGCGGATAGACCACCGGATCTGAGTCGGCGATCTCGGCGCGGCTGCCAACGCCGATCCCCTCGACCGTGCCGAACGCCATCAGCAGGGCGCGGCCCTGCCGGAATCCGACGACTTCGCAGGGAACACGCCGGCGATCGCGTGTGGCGACGAAGCAGCGCGAACCGACCGCAAGCATGTCCTCGACGCCGCCGATCTCGACCAGCATGCCCTGCACGGCCGAAACGCGGCCGTAATAGCGATAGTTCGGGATGCGATCGACCGACGCGATCAGCTCATGGGCGGACATCCGGCGGGCAGCTCCGAAATAGGTAGAATTCGAGTCAAATTCGAGTCGAAAGCGACTGTAGCCGGGCTTGATTAACGATCTGTGAAGAATTGTTTAATTGGTTGATTGTACTACGTAAATAGGAAGCCCGATTCGCCATTTCCGGATGCAATTCGGACGTGGTGAATTCGTTAATTCCATCTGTTTTGCCGCATCGGCGCGTGTTAACTTATTAACGCTATCAAGGAGGCGGCGATGCGCGTTTTGTTGGTTGAGGACGACCAGGCCACTTCCCGCTCGATCGAGTTGATGCTCAAGCAGGAAGGTTTCGTCTGCGACACGACCGATATGGGCGAAGACGGCCTCGAGATCGGCAAACTCTACGATTACGACATCATCATTCTCGACCTGATGCTGCCCGACATGGATGGCTACGAGGTCCTGCGCCGCTTCCGGGCCGGCCGCATCAAGACGCCGATCCTGATCCTGTCGGGCCTCACCGAGCTCGACGCCAAGATCAAGGGCCTCGGCTTCGGTGCCGACGACTACCTCACCAAGCCGTTCGACAAGCGCGAACTCGTCGCGCGCATCCACGCCATCGTGCGCCGCGCCAAAGGCCATTCGCAGTCAGTGATCAAGACCGGAAAGCTGATCGTGAACCTCGAAGCCCGCACGGTCGAGGCCGGCGCCCGGCCGCTGCACCTGACCGGCAAGGAATACGCGATCCTCGAACTCCTCAGCCTGCGCAAGGGCACGACGCTGACCAAGGAGATGTTCCTCAACCATCTCTACGGCGGCATCGACGAGCCGGAGTTGAAGATCATCGACGTGTTCGTCTGCAAGCTTCGCAAGAAGCTGTCGACGGCCTGCGAAGGCGAGAATTACATCGAGACGGTATGGGGCCGCGGCTACGTGCTGCGCGATCCGCCGGCCAAGGGCAAAGCGGCCTGACGGGAAACCGTCAGCCGACCTTGGCGGCGCCGCCCGGGGCCACGACCTGGTAGATCCCGCGCTGGCCCTGCATCGGCTGGAAGCGCTCGGTGACGCCAAGCACCGTCTCGGCACCGCCCAGATAGAGCAACCCGTCCGTCGGCAATAGCTTCGCCATCCGGTCGAGGATCGTGCCCTTCGTCTTCTGGTCAAAATAGATCAGCACGTTGCGGCAGAAAATCACGTCGAAGCTGCCGAGCCCGGCGAAATCCGAGAGGAGATTGAAGCTCCGGTACTGCACGGCCGTGCGGATCTCGGGCGCGATCTGCCACTTGTCGCCCTGCTGCTTGAAATACTTCACCAGCAGCTGGATCGGCAGGCCGCGCTGCACCTCGAATTGCGTGTAGAGGCCCGACTTGGCGCGTTCGAGCGCCTCGTGGCTGATGTCCGTCCCGACGATGTCCACGCGCCAGCCGTTCAGCTTGGCCGCCTCCTCCTTGAGGATCATCGCCAGCGTGTAGGGTTCCTGCCCCGTCGACGCGGCCGCGCACCAGATGCGGAAGCTCTTCTTCGTCGCGCGCGACTGCAGAAGCCCCGGCAGCACGAGCTGGCGGAACTGCTCGAACGGCTTGCCGTCGCGGAAGAAGAACGATTCGTTCGTCATCATCGCGTCGACGATGTCGCGCTGGAGGTCGGCCGTCTTGCTCGCGCGCAGCTGGCCGACCAGCAGATCGATGTTGGCGACGTTGTATTTGCGCGCGAGCGGCGCGAGCCGGCTTTCGATCAGATACATCTTGTCCGGGCCGAGCACGAGCCCGGTCTGGTCGTAGATGTATTTCGTGAAGAACGAGAAATCCTCCGGCTTCACGGGCGGCCTCCCGCCAAGCGGACGATCTCGCCCGGAAGCTTGTCGATCGGAAGAACGGCCGAACAGATTCCGGCATTCGCTGCGGCCCCCGGCATGCCCCAGACGACGCTTGTCGCCTCGTCCTGCGCGATGACGGTACCACCGGCCTCGACGAGAACCTTGCCGCCTTTGGCGCCATCCGAACCCATGCCCGTCAGCACCACGCCGAGAACGGCCGGCCCGTAAGCGGCGGCGAGGCTGCGGAACATCGGATCGACAGCCGGGCGGCAGAAATTCTCGGGCGCTTCCTTGTTCAGCCGGATCACCCGCTGGGTGCCCTGCTGTTCGATCTTCATGTGATTGTCGCCGGGCGCGAGGTAGATGCGGCCCGGCTCGATCGGCTGGCCATCCACGCCTTCGGCGCAAGGACGCTTGGCCGTGCGCGTGATGTGCTCGGCCAGAATCGTCGTGAACGTCGCCGGCATGTGCTGCGTTATGCAGATCGGCAGGCGCATCGTCGCCGGCAGGGCGGCAAGCAACGTGAACAACGCCTGCGGCCCGCCCGTGGAACTGCCGATGGCGACGATCTGCGGGATCGTCCGCGAGGCCTGGCGTAGCGAAATCGGCGCCGTCGGCGAGAGCAGCGAAGTGCGCGGCGCGACGGTACCGGCAGCCGTCGCCGCACGAGTCGCGGCCGTGGACTGGGGCTTTGAGTCGGGAATTCCTGCGGCGCGGTTACGGTCGCGTTTGTCGCGGCGTGCGCGCCCCAGCGCCTTCACCTTCTCGGTAAGATCGCGCTTGAATTCCTCGGACCCGTGAATGGCACTGGTGGATGTCGGCTTGGGGATGTAGTCGGCGGCACCTTTTTGCAATGCCTCGAGGCTGACCTGCGCGTTGCGCTGTGTCAGCGTCGACGCCATGATGATCTTGACGTCGGGCGCGACCTCGAGAAGTTTCGGCAGCGCGGTCAGTCCGTCCATCACCGGCATCTCGATATCGAGGACGATCACGTCCACGTCGCTGCGGCCGAGCTGGCCGATGGCGAGCTGACCATTGCCCACCGTCGCGACGACCTGCACGCCGGGATCGGTTTCAAGCGCGCGCGTGATGAGCCCCCGGATCACGGCCGAATCGTCGACGACCATCACGCGGACCGGCGATGGCCCGGCGGGCGCGCTCGTCACCGGTGCGGACGGGGCCAGCGTCATTTCAGAGCAGGCCGACTTGCGAAAGCTTGGATTCGACGATTTCGCTGTCGAACGGCTTCATGATGTATTCGTTGGCGCCCGCCTCGATCGCCTGCTGGATCTTCGTCATCTCGGTTTCAGTCGTGCAGAACAGGACGATCGGCTTGTCGCCGCCGGGCGTCGCGCGGAGCGCACGCAGGAACTCGATGCCATTCATCACCGGCATGTTCCAGTCGAGCAGGATGCCGTCGGGCATGGCGCGCTTGCACGCATCGAGAGCGATCTGCCCGTCGGCCGCTTCCTCGATCTTGAAACCCAGCGCTTCCAGAATGCGGCGCGCCACGTTCCGGATCACCCGCGAATCATCAACTACCAAGAACGACTTCATCGACGCCCCCCGTTCCGGCACGATCGCGACGGCGCATGACACCCCGCGGCATCAGGAACCGGTCGAGCGGAACTTTCCCCAGACAGGTATAGCCGAGGCCGCTGTCCGCGCCAACCGTCGCCGGACGGCCGGTCAGCCGTCGCCAAGTGCCGAGAATACAATGGATAAAGTTACACTATCCTTACCGGCGGCCAGGGCGATGCTTCCAGCCAATCCAGCGACCAACTGGCGCAGCAATTCGGCCGGCGCGGCTTTGGCTGTCAATTCTTCGACCGGGACCTTGCCTGCCAGCGCCGCGCTCACTTCTTCGAAAAGCCGCGCGCCCTGCCCGCTTGCCAAAATCTCGAGCTTCGCGACGTTCGCTTCGAACTTCCCGGCGAACCGGACCTCTCCGCCACGCGGCAGCGCTTCGACGAGCAGGAATGCCGCCAGGAGGGCAACGCGCGCGCCAGAACGCCCTGCCGCCGCCTCCAGCGCCGGGTCGGCCAGCCACGGCACGGCAGATACCTTCTCGCCGTCCAACATTCCGGCAAAAAGCTGCGATGCCGCCGCGAACGGCGCGCCGGCCGGCAATGCCCCTGCAGTTCCGTAGATCGCGCGGAACACCTGCAGCCGGCGGCTTGATTGTCGCGCCGAATGTCCGATCAGCCGGACGACTTCGGCGTCTGCGGCCTGATCTTCCGCGAGCAGTTCGACGCCGTTGACGGTCGCCCCGACCGGGCCGACCAGATCGTGGCTCATCCGGGCGGCGATGAGTTCGACGAGTCTGAGGGGGTTCTTTTCCGACATGATCCCGACAGATTCGCCCGAAACACTCCCGGGTTTCAAGTTTGGCGGTACCTGCGATAGGATAAACGAATGCGCCATCTCGTTCCCGGCACTTTCGTGCGTCATCCCGATTGCCCGGATTGGGGGATCGGACAGATCCAGTCCGCCATCGGGGCGCGCGTCACGGTCAATTTCGAGCATCGCGGCAAGTTGCTCATCGATGCCGACGTGGTCGATCTCGAGCCAGCCGACCCGGAACCACTGGATCAACGCTGAATGCGGTTTGGCTGGACCTTGTCCGTGTTGCTTGCTGCCGTCGTGCTCTGGCAATGCCCGGCCGCAGTTGCCGCCGATGCCGCGCGTGGCGAGCAGGTCTACCGCAAATGCGCGACCTGCCACACGACCGAGGCCGGCGGGCGCAACCGAGTCGGTCCGCGACTTGCCGGACTGTTCGGTCGCACGGCCGGCGCCGTCGGGGACTTCCGCTACACGGACGCACTCCGATTGTCCGGCATCGTCTGGAACGACACGACACTCGACGCGTTCCTGAAGGATTCGGAAGGTTTCGTGCCGGGGACCAAGATGTACGGTGGCCTGACGCTCGACGCGGATCGGGCCGACCTGATCGCCTATCTGCGCAAGGTCACGGCACCGTAGGCGCCTACCGCCAAGACCCCGGAATCAATTGCAAAAACGGGAAAATCCGGTAGATTCCGGAGATCGAACGGGATGCCGTTCCGGATTGGAAATGCGCCAAGGCAGGAGACCGAAATGAAAGCGATGATCCTCGGATTTGCGGCGGCGCTGGTGCTGGCGATCGGCGTGCATTTCGTGCTCGGTTCGATGCAGGTAACGACTGCCGAGCGCTTCGCGGCACCGGTCAGCGTGCGCCTCTAGGCATTACTCGAATTTCTGCCCGAACGGCCCGCCTCGCGCGGGCCGTTTCGTTTTGACGGGCGGCGTTCAGTTGCCGCCGGCAACCTCTTCGCCGGTTTCCAGGTTCCAGACTTTCGCGACCTCGTCGTAGCCGGCCGAAACGGCCAAATTGCCGCCGGGAACAAACGCGACACCCCAGACCGGCCGCTTGTGGCCGACGAGTTCGCGCACCTGATGCGCTTCGGGAACGCTCCACAGACGGATCGTACGGTCGCCGCCGCCCGATAGCACCCTGCGCCCGTCGGCCGAGAGCGCCACCGATGTGACGAAGCCGCGGTGACCTTCGAGGACCGCGATCTCGCGGCGCCCCGGCAGATCCCACAGGCGCACCGTCGCGTCGGTGGATGCCGATGCTGCCAGTTTGCCGTCGGCGGATACGGAAACGGCGTTGACGCTGTTGGTATGACCTTCGAGCGTCGCCAGTTCCTTGCCCGTCTCGCTGTCCCACAGGCGCAGCGTCAGGTCGTAGCTGCCGGAAAGTACGCCGCGGCCATCCGGCAGGAAGGCGACCGACATCACGTTGGCCTTGTGCCCTTCCAGCGTGCGCAGGAGACGGCCGCTTTCGATGTCCCAGACCATGATCGTGCGGTCCCAGCTTGCCGACACCGCATGCCGCCCGTCCGGACTGACCGCGACAGCCGCGACATTGGCCTTGTGGCCTTCGAAGGTGCGGACCGACTGGCCGGTCGCGAGATCCCAGAGCCGGAGCGTTCCGTCCCAGCTGGCCGAAATTCCCCTGCGGCCGCCGGGCAGGAAAGCCACGCCGTTCACCGATGCCTTGTGCTCGTCGAGGACGCGGATTTCGCGCTGCGTCGCGAGATCCCAGAGGCGCAGCGAATAGTCCCACGACCCGGTGAGGACACGCGTGCCGTCCGGCGAGACGGCGATCGCGTTGACCATCGCGCCGTGCCCCGCCATTTCCGCGCGGGCGGACGGCATCGTCGTCAGCAGGAGCAGTGCCAGTAAGGTAAATCGCATCGCGGCGGGCAGGTCCTGAAACGAAAAAGGCCCGCGCCGATCGCTCGGCGCGGGCCCATTCTAGCCTGTCGGATCAGTCGTGGCCCATCTTGTAGACGGGCATCGCCTGCCCCTTCATCTTGGCGAGCCAGACGCCGTGATGTTCCTTGGCCCAGTTCTCGTCGACCTGGCCGGTTCCCATCGCGTCGAAGGCGTTCTCCATGCCGAGCGAGCCAATATAGATGTGCGCGATCACGATCGCCGTCAGGAGAATGCCCACGATCGAATGGATCACCTGCATCGTCTGCATCGAGGCGACGTCGCCGAACTGGAACGGGAAAAGCAGCCAAATCCCCGTGATGCTCAGCGCCGTACCGCCCGCCACGACCGACCAGAAAATCAGCTTCTGGCCCGCATTGAACTTGTCGGCCGGCGGATGCACGCCCTTCGAGAACAGGCCCCCGCCCACTGCGAGCCACTGCAGGTCGATCTTCGACGGGATGTTGTGCCGTACCCACATCACGAACATCAGCAGCACGCCGAGCATGAACGCGAACGAAAGATAGTTGTGCGCATACTTCAGGACCGTCGACAGGTTCGCGAACACGTCGGGCCCGAGCAGCGGCAGAAGCACGTAGCGCCCATAGGTGATGTTGAGGCCGGAAAGCGCCAGCACGACGAACGCGCCCGCCGTCATCCAGTGGACGAACCGTTCGGCCCCGTTGAAGCGCTCGACCGTGCGGCCGGAAAGGCCGCTGTCGACCATGATCTTGCCGCGCAGCAGATAGAACGCGATCAGCAGGCAGCACATGCCGAGGATGACCCAGGAACCGGCGATCCGGATCGGCCCCTTGACGGTCTGCCGCCAGTCGCGGCCGCCCGGCTGGATCAGCGTGGCCGACTTCTGGTCGGGGATGCTGACGTTGCCGCGTGTCGGTGTCAGGGCATGCAGCAGTTCGGCATCGGTCGCCATCAGCCCCACTTCGGGCCGCTGCGACGGGCTGCGATAGTCGCCGACGGCTGGCGGCAGCAGGCGCGCGTTGTCGGTCGCGCTCACAGGCGGTGTCGACGTCGCCGTAACCGGCGCGGGCGGCGGGGTCTGCGCATCGGCTGGCAGCGTGGCGGTGCCGATCGCGGCGACTGCCAGCACCGTGCAGGCCAGGCGGCGGAATGTCGTTTTGAACATCATGTTCGTTGTCTCCTGTTCCGGCCTAGTAGCGTTGGGTCGCGGCACGATTAGCGAGCGCGTCGCGCGCCTGTGCCGGCACCGGTTGGGCTTGCCGGACGTCCCGTCCCAGATAGCTCCCCGTCGAACCGTCCCGAAGACCGCCGTCGCGCGCGCTGAACGCGACCGCCACGACGATCAGAGCCGAGAAAACCAGCCACATCAGATTGCGTTGACCGCTGGACATAATTTCTAACCCCTGCAACGCGGGCAACCGCTTTTGCCCGTCACTTCATCGACCCGGCCCTGCCGGACGACGCGCCGAAGCGGATCGTCCGGCATCGGGCCGGTGGTTCGCATGTCAGGTGCGCGTTCCCTCGCCATAGGCCGTCGCCCAACCCCAGGCACCCGACCCGTAGCCGCGCGTGACCACACGTTCGCGATAGATGCCCGCGATGACGTCGCCATCACCAGCGAGCAGCGCCTTCGTGGAGCACATCTCGGCGCACAGCGGCAGCTTGCCTTCGGCAAGACGGTTGCGGCCGTACTTGACGAAACTCGCTTCGGTGTTCGACGGCTCGGGTCCGGCCGCGCAGAATGTGCACTTGTCCATCTTGCCGCGCGTGCCGAAATTGCCGGCCTGAGGATACTGCGGCGCGCCGAAGGGGCATGCGTAGAAGCAGTAGCCGCAGCCGATGCAGAGGTCCTTGGAGTGGAGAACCACGCCTTCGGCCGTCTTGTAGAAGCAGTCGACCGGGCAGACCGCCATGCACGGCGCGTCCGTGCAGTGCATGCAGGCCATCGAAATCGAACGCTCGCCCGGCTTGCCGTCGTTCAGCGTGACGACACGCCGCCGGTTGATGCCCCACGGCACCTCGTGTTCGTTCTTGCAGGCGGTGACGCAGGCGTTGCATTCGATGCAGCGCTCGGCGTCGAGGAGGAACTTCATACGAGCCATGTCAATCGCTCCCTAGCCCTTAGGCCTTCTCGATGCGGCACAAGGTGGTCTTGGTTTCCTGCATCTGCGTCACAGGATCGTAGCCGTACGTGGTGATGGTGTTCACCGCTTCGCCCAGCACGATCGGATCGGTTCCTTGCGGATAGGACGATCGCATGTCCTTGCCCATCCAGTGCCCGGCGAAGTGGAACGGCATCCACGCCACGCCGCGCCCGACGCGCTCGGTCACCAGCGCCTTGACCTTGATCCGGGCGTTGTTTTCCGGACCGAAGACCCAGACATCCTCGTTGTTCTTGGTGCCGATCCGCGAGGCGTCCGCCGGGTTGATCTCGACGAACATCTGCTGCTGCAGCTCGGCGAGCCACTTGTTCGAACGCGTCTCGTCGCCGCCGCCTTCGTACTCGACCAGTCGACCGGACGTGAGGACGATCGGGAACTGCTTCGAGACGTCGCGGTCCTGGATCGTCTTGAACAGCGTCGGCAGGCGGTGAAGCATGCGGTCGGTGTAGGTCGGATACTTGGCGACCATCTGCCGATCCGGCGAGTAGAGCGGTTCGCGGTGCGTCGGCACCGGATCGGGGAAGTTCCACACGTTCGCTCTCGCGCGCGCATTGCCCTTCGGATCGCAGCCGTGGAGGATTGCCACGCGGATGACGCCGCCTGAGGTGTCGAAGTTCCAGGTGACATTGTCAACATTACCGCCGAACACCATCCGGCCGACTTCCTCGATCTCCTTGATTTCCGCCGCTGTAAGGTCCTTGTCCCAGCCGAGGCGCTTGAGCATGCCGTAGCTGAAGGCGGGATAGCCGTCCTTGATCTCCGAGTCCTTCGAAGCGACGCCGTCGGCGAGAAGGCTGACGCCTTCGCGCTCGGCGCCAAACAAGACACGGAAATTGCCGCCGCCCTTGGCGACCGGGAGCGACTGGTCATAGAGGACGTGAGTGCCGGTGTGGCCATGCTCGGGCTTGCCCCAGCATGGCCACGGGAGGCCGTAGAACTCGTCCTTCGCGATCGCTGCCATTCCGTCCTTCGCCGGAACGTCCTTGAGCGCGCGCAAGCTGATGCGATCGAAGATGTCCTGGTTGGCCATGTGGGCCTTGAGACGCTCGGGGCTCTGCCCCGAATACCCGGCCGTGAAGCAGGTGCTGTTGATCTCGCGCAGGATATCTTCGGCAAGCGGCTTCTTATCCGTGACCTTGATGTTCTTGAACATCTCGGTCGCGAAGCCGAACTTCTCGGCAAGGCGGTACATGATCTCGTAGTCGTTCTTCGATTCGAAGATCGGCTCGACGATCTGGTTACCCCACTGCAGCGAACGGTTGGAAGCCGTGCGGCTGCCCGACATCTCGAGCGAGGTACAGGCCGGCAACAGGTAGACACCGTCCTTGCGCTCGGCCGCCATGACCGGGATCTGCACGGGATGCGGATCGATGACGACGAGCGTATCGACCTTTTCCATCGCCTTCTTACCGTCGGGACCGCGCGTCTGGGTGTTGGCGCCATGCCCCCAGAACACCATCGCCTTGAGCGGCTCTGGCTGGCCCTGGATGTTCGCCTTGGATTCAAGGACGAGATCGTGCCAGCGGGATTCAGGCGTACCCGGTAGCTCCATCAGCGCCTTCGATTTGAAGCGGCCGAGCATGTACTCGTACGACACGCCCCACTGGCGAGCGAAATGGCGCCACGCCTGCTCGGTCAGACCGTAGTAGCCGGGAAGGTTCAGGATATCGAGGCCGAGATCGGTCGCGCCCTGAACGTTGCAGTGGCCGCGGAAGATGTTGGTGCCGCCGCCCGAGCGCCCGATCGTGCCGAAATTCATCGCCATGATGCAGTAAGCACGCACGTTTGCCGAACCGACCGTGTGCTGCGTGCCGCCCATGCACCAGACGATGCTGAAAGGACGGTTGTTCCACAGCGTCTGCGCGACGCGACGCAGCTGCGCGCCGGGAACCCCGGTGATGCGCTCGACTTCTTCCGGCGTGTACTTCGCGACTTCCTTCTTGACGTCGTCCCAGCCGTAGACGCGGCGCTTGATGAACTCCTCGTCGCTCCAGCCGTTCTGCATCGCGTGCCAGAGGATGCCCCAGATCAGCGGGATGTCCGTGCCCGGACGCATCCGCACATGCTCGGTCGCGTGGGCGGCCGTGCGGGTGAAGCGCGGGTCGCACACGATGAACGGCGCCTGGTTCGTTTCCTTTCCGCGCAGGACATGCAGCATCGAGACGGGATGCGCCTCGGCCGGATTGCCGCCGATCAGGAAGGTCGAGCGCGAGTTCTGGATGTCGTTGTACGAATTCGTCTGCGCGCCATACCCCCAAGACTGCGCCACGCCGGCAACCGTCGTCGAGTGGCAGATGCGCGCCTGGTGGTCCGAGTTGTTCGTGCCCCAGAATGCCGCGAACTTGCGGTTGAGATAGGCTGCCTCGTTGGTGAACTTCGCCGAACCGAGCCAGTAGACGGAATCAGGCCCAGCGGTCTCGCGGATCTTGAGCAGCCGGTCGCCGACTTCGTTGACGGCCTGGTCCCACGTCATGCGGACCCATTTGCCGTTCTCGAGCTTCATCGGATACTTGAGGCGGCGATCGCCGTGCACCAGTTCGCGGATCGCGGCGCCCTTGGCGCAATGCGCGCCGAGATTGATGGGTGAGTCGAATGTCGGCTCCTGCCCCGTCCACACGCCGTTCTGCACCTCAGCCGTGACGGTGCAGCCGACCGAGCAGTGCGTGCACATGTTCTTGACGATCTTGGTCTCGACGCCGGCCTTCGGCGGTCCGAACGCACCGGCGGCTTCGACCGTCTTGAGCTTGAGCGTGGCGACGGCGGCCACGCCGCCGGCCGCAAGGCCCGAGCGGCGCAGGAAAGCGCGGCGATCCATCGCCCCGCCCGCAGCACC
Source organism: Tagaea sp. (assembly GCA_044224405.1). Lineage (GTDB taxonomy): Bacteria > Pseudomonadota > Alphaproteobacteria > CACIAM-22H2 > CACIAM-22H2 > Tagaea. Next base: position 432,481 of record JBGAKN010000003.1, read on the forward strand.
CGCGAGCGCTGCCGTGAGGCGCATGCCGGCGGCCTTGCCGGAGGATTTCTTGGTCAGCATCTGGCGGCCTCCTTACTTCGCGAGGGCGTAATAGGTCTTCACGTGCGCCGTCTCGGCATATCCTGCCGCCGGCTGCGACGCTTCGGCGGCCTTGGCCGGCGACGTGCCTGCCGCGCCACCGATACCGGCAGCACCGGCGGCAACAGCACCGAGGCTGGCAACCTTGAAGAACTGGCGGCGCGATGCCGTCTTGCTTTCGGGGTTCTGGCTCATTGGCTTTTTGCCTCTCTATCCCGCGTGTCCGTTGGATTGCGGCGCATCGTCGATGGCGAATGCCGCGTGTTCGATCTCGATGAAAGTCCGGCCGATCTGTCCGACCGGCATGTAAAGGCGAGCCGCCTTGGCGCTTGCCAGATCGGCAAACAGCTTCTCGGCCCAAGGCGCGACGTGTTCGTCGAAAAACTGCTTCTGCACGGCGAGCGGCGCCGGCTCACCGAAGGCGCCGACGATCAATCCGGCCATCATCTCGCACAGTGAGGCGATGTGATCTTCCGGTTCGGGGCGATCTTCCGCCCGCGCGATGCCGAGTTCGGCCATCGAACCACGCAGGTTCGCGAGCGGCTTCTCGTGCAGGAAGCCCGTCCGGTAGAACGAGGCGTAGGGCTGCAGTTCGCCGCGCGCCAGACCGATGAAGAGATCGTGGAACTCCTCGTTCGCCTCGACCGGCGTGGTCTTGCGCGCAACGGCGGCCAGCGCGGCGACGTGCCCGCCGATCTCGCTGTCGTCGCCTTCCATCTCGCCGAGGCGCTTCAGCAGCGCTTCGGACGGGACTTCGGCCAGAAGCTCGCCGAGCAGTGCGTACCAGCCGGCGCGCGCGGCCTCGTCGGGATCGACTTCCGTCTTGATCGAATTGCTTTCCATCTTCGCGATCCCGCCTCCGGCCGGATAGACGTCGGGGCGAAGTTCGTATCTGGGAACACCGGTCGCGCCTTCGATGGCGATGACGACTTCCGCGGGCACGCGCTTGGCGACCTTGAGCCAGTGCCAGACATGCCCTTGCGTCTTTCCGATCATCCGCGCGAGAGCCGATTGTCCGCCGGCCGAGGCGATCGCGCGTTCGAGCGCGGAAATCCCGCCGGTGTCGCTCATGCGGACACCGCTACAAAGATATTAGTCACGTACGTTTGAAACGTCGTCTGACCCATTCGCTCCACGTCGCGGAAAGTGCGTTCCTTCAGTCGGCAACCGTATCGCCGGTCGTTCTTCGCGTTCTTTGCCGTCAACACCTTCGTCCGGAAGGAAAAAAGGTATCAACAAGGACTTTAGTAGATAGAGCGCGGGGCCCGGGTGTCAATACCCGGATGCCACCCGGTGGACATGTTGCGACGCAGCATTCATGTTGCGTGAAAAATGCGCAATCGACAGGATGAAATCGCATGCCTGCTGCAGCGCAGCAGGTTTGCTCAGGCCGATTCTTGCGGCGGCTCCGGATCGGGATCGCCTACTTCGCCGGGCGAATCGGACTCAGCCGCCTTGGCGGCCGCGAGTTTCGCCTTCTCGGCTTCAGCGCGTTCGATTTCTTCCACCGCCTCGACCATCCCGGACCCGACCCGATAAATCGTGTTCTTGAGGCCTTCCGGAAATGTCGGCACCGCATTGAAGTCGATCGAATGGCACTCGGTGATATCGATCGACGCGAAATGGGCATCGAGCGTCCAGAGCTTGCGCAGCGCCTGCGTGCGGATATCCGCGCCGACATCCGGCCGCATGAACAGCGAGAAATCGGAATCGCGGGTCAGTGTTTCGAGTGCAGGCAACTCCGGCGGCTTTTCCTCGCAATCATCGACCTGCCGGGCCGGAAGCTGGGCCGCATCGGTTTCGCCCGCGGGCACGACCGCCGGCGGTTCGCTTTCGGCCTGGGGCACCGGTGCAGCCGCCGCACGGGATTCGGCCTTCAGCCGCGACCAGCGGCCGGCGAAGCCCTCTGCCGTGTCTTTGCCGTCAGCCATCGTTCTCTTTCTGCGCGAACGATGCACGATAGTCGTTGCCCTCCGCCCCTTTGCCGAAGCCCTTGCGCGGATCGATCGCGGTCCGCTTGCGCTTCTTGAACGTCTGCTCGACGTGATAGGCCGCGACATAATCGGAAAGCCACTGCACCAGCGCCGGCGGCATCGCCACCTTCTCGACCGAATGCACGCCGTCGACCGTGAAGGCTTCGGCTTCGCCGGGGCTCGCGGTCACATGGCGCACGACGATTCCGGGTGCTGGAAGCGAGGGATCGCGGCGATGAACGACATAGATCGACGGAACCGGTTCGGCGAGATTGGCCCGGTACATGATCGTCTCGGCGACGAACAACCTGAGTTCGAACGATCCCGCGAACCAGATCGTCGCATCACCTTCGACGCGGACCTTCGTCCACGGCGCGATGTCCGTCGCGCCGGCGACGACATCGTGCGGTGCCCATTGTTCGTCGCCCCACGCCGTCTTGGGCGCGCGCGACGCCATCAGGACGCCGACCGGCATCCGTTCGTCGCGCGATACGCGCGGTGTCTGATCCTGGGTCATTGCGCGGTCTGCTCCAGCTGCCGGCGGGCCGCGTCCAGATCGTCCGGACGGTTCGCATTGAAAAAAGGATCCAACGGCGTAGCGGGGTATTCGACGGTGGCGAGCCGGTAGCGGGCTGTCCAGCGGTCCACCTTATATATCTGCTCGCGGACCATTGCGTCGCGCAGGGCTTCCCGCAAGGCGACCTGCCAAAGGCCGAAGACCGGATGCGCCTGTCCGCCGGAGGTCGCGCAGGCGAGATCTGCCCCCGTTGCGGCAACGGCGTCGAGCATCCGCACTACGAGATCCCGCGGACAAAAAGGTGCATCGGACGCGAAACTTGCGACCCACACCGCGTCGGGAATGTTGGCGGCTGCCCAGTCGAGCCCCGCAAGCACGCCGGCCAGCGGCCCGGCATAGCCTTCGACGCTGTCCGGGACGACGGGCAGGCCGAATGCCTCGAACCGCCCTGGATCGCCGTTCGCGTTGAGAACGAGGCGATCCGTCTGCGGACGGGCACGCGCGACGATATGGGCAAGGATCGGGCGCCCGCCGAGATCGCGCAGGCACTTGTCGCCGCCGCCCATGCGCGAGGAACGGCCACCCGCGAGGATCACGCCGACGACCTTACCCGTCATCGCGCGCACCCTTGCGACGTGCGGCCGCATCCTCTTCGGCCACCGTACGCGCATCGGCATCGAACACAACGCGCTCGGCACCGGCGAGAACGACGAAGCGCGCGCCCTTGGCCCGGCCGATCAGCGTAAGTCCGGCCTTGCGGGCTAGCTCGACTCCCCAGGCCGTGAACCCCGAGCGCGACACGAGGATCGGGATTCCCATCTGGACCGTCTTGATGACCATCTCCGAGGTAAGGCGGCCGGTCGTGTAGAAGATCTTGTCGTGCGCTTTCAGGCCATGGCGGAACATGTAGCCCGCGATCTTGTCGACGGCATTGTGGCGGCCGACGTCTTCCATATAGACGAGCGCGCGATCCTGTTCGCACAGCACGCAGCCGTGGATCGCTCCGGCCTCAAGATAGAGCGAAGGCGCCATATTGATCTTGCGGGTCAGGCGATAGAGCCACGATGTCCGGAGGCGGGCATCCTTCGACAGCGAAACCTTGTCGAATTTCTCCATCAGGTCGCCAAACGCGGTCCCCTGCGCGCAGCCGGACGTGAGCGTCTTCTTGCGCAGCTTGTCTTCAAAGTCCGTCGTCCGGTCCGTCCGCACGACGACGACGTCGAGCTCGGTGTCGTGCTCGACGCCGACAATGCGCTCGTCCGCGCCGAGCATGTTCTGGTTCAGCAGATAGCCGATCGCCAGATATTCCGGATAGTCGGCGATCGTCATCATCGTGACGATCTCGCGCGCGTTGAGATAGAGCGTCAGCGGGCGCTCGACGACGACGGACGTCTCGACTTCGGCGCCGGTCTGGTCGATGCCGCGCACGCGCTCGGTAAGACGCAGATCTTGCGGAGCCGGCTTCAGGAGGAACTCGTCGCCCATGCAGCGAGAATGGCCCCGCGGCCTGCCGCTTTCAAGGCTCCAGAGAAACGCCTTGATCGCCTGCGCCAGCTTTGCAACATAGCCGTACGCCCCGCGCGGTCGCGCTCGGGAGTCCGGGAGAAGCGATGGAAATCGACGGCAAGCGCGTACTGGTCTGCGACTGCACGGGCACCATTCCGCTCGATGGCAAGGCGCTGCGCAAGGCTTGCTCGGCCGCGACCGGATACGATGTCGGCGAAGTCGCGCCCGATACGATCCTGTGCCGCGCGCAGCTCGGCAATTTCGAGGCGGCCTTGCGTTCGGGCGACGAGCTCGTCGTCGCCTGCACCCAGGAAGCTCCGTTCTTCGCCGAAACGCGCGCCGAGATCGGCGTCGACAACAATATCCGCTTCGTGAATATTCGCGAACGCGCCGGCTGGTCCGACGAAGCCGACAAGGCGATGCCCAAGATCGCGGCGCTGCTTGCCGAGGCCGCCATCGAAGTGCCGCCCACTGCAAGCGTGCAGATGCGATCGCAGGGGATAGCCCTGATCTACGGGCGTGACGAGACTGCCATCGAGGCCGCCAAGCGTCTTGGCGAGAGGCTCGACTGCACCGTGCTGCTCTCCAAGCCCGCATCGGTCAGCCCGCCGCGCCTGACCGACGTTCCGATCTTCCGCGGGACGATCCAGCGCGCCAGCGGCCATCTCGGCGCGTTCGAGATCGTGGTGGACGATTACGCGCCCGCCCTGCCCGCGTCGCGCGGCCAGCTCGGCTTCGAGCATGCGCGCGACGGTGCCGCCTCGAAATGCGACCTGATCCTCGACCTGACCGGCGGCACGCCGCTGTTCCAGGCGCACGAGAAGCGCGACGGCTATTTCCGCCCCGACCCGAAAGACCCGCTGGACATCGAGCGCACCATCTTCGCGATGGCCGAAATGGTCGGCGAATTCGAAAAGCCGCGTTATGTCGACTATCAGGCCGCGATCTGCGCCCATGGCCGAAACACGAAAAAGGGCTGCACGCGCTGTCTCGACATGTGCCCGACCGGCGCCATTTCCTCGAAAGGCGACAAGGTCGAGTTCGACGCCTATGTCTGTGCCGGGTGCGGGTCGTGCGCGTCGGTCTGCCCGACCGGTGCCGTCACCTACGCGCTGCCACCGCAGGAAACAGTCTTCGAGCGGCTGCGCACACTACTGCTTTCCTATTCGCGCGCCGGCGGACAGCGCGCCGTCCTGCTCGTTCACGATTCGCGCCATGGCGAAGCGATGATCGACATGATCGCACGGCACGGGCGCGGCCTGCCCGCGAACGTCCTGCCGTTCGCGATCAGCGAGATCACCCAGATCGGTTTCGATTTCCTGATGGCCGGCCTCGCGTTCGGCGCTTCACAGATCCGACTGCTCGTCGACCCGGCAAAGCGCGACGAACTTGCGGGCCTCGCCGGACAGGTCGGCCTTGCCGAAACGGCGATGGTCGGGCTCGGGTTCGGCGAGGGCCGCGTGGCCGTCATCGACGCGAGCGATCCGGAAGCCGTCGAGGCCGAACTCTACGGGACGCGCGCGCAGGATCCCGCCAAGGCCGGCGGCTTCCTGCCGATGGGCGGCAAGCGGGAAGTGACGATGCTGGCGCTGCGCCACCTGCACGATGTGGCGCCGGCACCGGTCGACGTGCTGCCGCTCGCGGCCGGCTCGCCATTCGGCACGCTTGCCATCGATACGGACGGATGCACGCTGTGTCTTTCGTGCGTTGGCACCTGCCCGACGGGCGCCCTGATCGACAATCCGGACCTGCCCCAGCTCCGCTTCATCCAGGAGGCATGCGTGCAGTGTGGCCTGTGCAAGGCGACATGTCCGGAAAAGGTCATCCAGCTCAAACCGCAGATCGACTTCACCGCCGCCGCGAAATCGCCGCGACTGGTCAAGGAGGAGGAACCGGCCTGCTGCGTGCGCTGCGGCAAGCCGTTCGGAACGCTGTCAGCGATCGAGAAGATCACGGAAAAGCTCGCCGGCAAGCATTGGATGTTCCAGACCGGCGAAGTCGTCGAGCGCATCCGCATGTGCGAGGATTGCCGTCTGGTCCGCCAGGCCGAAGCGGCGATCGACCCGTTTGCCGGCCCCGCCCGGCCGGTCACGCGCACGACCGAGGACTACCTGCGCGAAGCCGAACGGGCCAAAAGGACGGCCGAAAACCGGAACGACGGCCCCGCGAAGGCCTGAAAGCGCGAATAACCCGCACCAGCGAGGGGTCGAATTGCCGGAGCCGGAGCGCTATATTCGTCCCGACATAACGCCCTTCCCGGAAAATCCCGTACGCGCATGGACGGAACCGCAACGCCGCACGACAACGCCCCGCTGATCGACCCGTTCGCACGGGCGATCTCGTATCTGCGCGTCTCCGTCACCGACAGGTGCGATTTCCGCTGCGTCTACTGCATGTCCGAGGACATGACGTTCTTGCCGAAGGCCGAGATCCTGAGCCTCGAGGAGCTCGACCGGCTCTGCTCGGCATTCGTGGGCATGGGCGTGCGCAAACTGCGGCTGACCGGCGGCGAGCCGCTCGTCCGCCGCAATGTCATGAGCCTGATCCGCAATCTCGGGCGCCATACGCGCTCGGGCGCGCTCGACGAGCTGACGCTCACGACGAACGGCTCGCAGCTTTCCCGGTTCGCCGACGAACTCGTGGACGCGGGCGTGCGGCGCATCAACGTGTCGCTCGACACGCTCGATGCGGCGAAGTTCACCGCTCTGACACGCTGGGGCAAGCTCGACCAGGTGCTTGACGGCCTTCAGGCAGCCAAGCGCGCGGGGCTGCAGGTCAAGATCAACGTCGTGGCCCTGAAAGGCTCGAACGACGACGAATTCGACCGCCTCGTCGCCTGGGCCGGGACAGAAGGCTTCGATCTCGTCTTCATCGAAGTCATGCCGATGGGCGATATCGGGGGTGAAACCCGGCTCGACCAGTACCTGCCGCTGTCGATGGTCCGCGCGCAGCTTTCGCGAAAATGGACTCTCGAAGAGACCGACTACCGGACCGGCGGACCGGCCCGCTACTTCACCGTCCGCGAGACCGGCCGGCGCCTCGGCTTCATCACCCCGCTTACCCATAATTTCTGCGAAAGCTGCAACCGCGTCCGGCTCACCTGCACGGGTACGCTATATATGTGTCTCGGCCAGGACGACGCGGCCGACCTGCGGACGCCCTTGCGGGAGAATCCGGACGACCGGGCGCTCGAGCATTCGATCCGGGCCGCGATCGCGCGCAAGCCCAAGGGTCACGATTTCGTCATCGACCGCCGGCATTCCGGTCCGGCCGTCGAACGCCATATGTCGGTCACCGGCGGCTGACCCGCCTTTACGTTTGGAACTGGCCCGGCACCCCTCCGTCGTCGTATGAGTGGGGTCGGGATGTCCGAACCGAATCCGAAACTCGCCTTCGTCGCTGCGGATACACCGCCTGCGAAAGCGGCGCTTGCAGCCCTGAAGCGGCGCTACGCGCACGTGCCGGAAAGCCGTGCCGATATCGTCGTGGCACTCGGCGGTGACGGATTCGTGCTGCAGACCCTCCACGCGAACATCGACCGAGGCGTGCCTGTCTTCGGCATGCATCGCGGCTCAATCGGCTTCCTGATGAACGATTTCGGCCTGACCGGCCTAATTGGTCGCTTGCGCAACACCCAGCGCGTCACGCTGCATCCCCTGCGCATGACCGCGTGGCGGCGAAGCGGCCGCAAATCGGTGGCGCTTGCGATCAACGAGGTAAGCCTGCTGCGCCAGATGCGCCAGGCCGCCAAGATCCGCATCCTGATCGACGGTGTCGTGCGGATGGACGAACTGATCGCGGACGGCGTCCTGCTCTCCACACCGGCCGGGTCGACCGCCTATAACCTGTCCGCGCACGGGCCAATCGTGCCGATGGGCGCCGAACTGCTCGCCCTCACGCCGATCACCGCCTTCAGGCCGCGCCGGTGGCGCGGTGCGCTCCTGCCGTCGGTCGCGAAAGTCGGATTCGAGATCCTCGAATCGGAAAAACGCCCGGTCAGCGCGACTGCCGACCACACGGAAATCCGCGACGTCGTTCGCGTCGAGGTCGCCGAAGACCGCACGAAGCGGCTGACGCTGCTGTTCGATCCCGAGCACAATTTCGAGGAACGGGTCCTCAAGGAACAGTTCGCGCCTTGAATTTCGGCAAACAAACCGACATTGACGCATTGGCTGAATTTCTTGTGGCAGCCAAGCGCCGCACATATGCCGGAGCGGATGATTCGGCGACGATATCTTCTTTAGCTTTGCCTGGCTCAAAGCAGTTGGAACACCGTTCCGGCAGATACTTTTATCGCGACATCTATTTTGGAATGTCGTTCTTTGCAGGCCAGGAAACTGCCTCGCTCGATGAACAAGTCATTTGGTCGTTGTGCTATGCGGGCGGCACGCAGAAAGCGATCGCGAAACATAGTGAAATCATTTCAATGTACGCCTTCCTTCGCAAGGCACTGCTGGAGGTAACTCCGAATTTTCCGTTTCGTGGGCCAGCGACGATGAAATCTGACGACTTCGAATACGAGAACATTGTGTCAGGTGACATCTTCAGGTTTTCAGGCGTCGAGTACATTCGACGTCAGGGCACTGAACTATATACGCTCAACTATGTTGGCGGCTGCATCCAATAGAATGCTCAGGAATGCCGATCGAGCTTGCGTCGGTTCCGGTGAAAAATTCTAGATCCAGTCGCTCCCGCTACCTGCCCGCAATCCAGTCGCGTACGGCTTCCAGCAAACCATCCAGGTCGGATTTGAGATTCCAGAAATGCGCGTTCGGCTCGCGCGTGCTTTCGTCCATGTAGAGCCGGCGGTTGATCTCGATCTGCAAGGAATGGAGGCCGTCGGCGGGCCGGCCGTGGCGGCGGACGAGCTCAGAGCCTTTGTAGGGATCGTTGATGCGGGCATCGTATCCGCGTGCCGATAACCAATCCGTGACGAAACGCGTAAATGCCGGATCGCAGCTCGTGCCGTCGCGGTCGCCCATAGCGAAATCGGGCCGCTCGGCCGTCCCGTCGGGCGTCGTCTTGCCGTTGCCGCGCGCGGACATCGAGTGGCAATTGATGTGGTAGGCGTGACCGAATTTCACGCGCGCGCCATCGACCAGTTCCTGCAGGGCGGCGTGATAGGGCGCGTAACAGCGCGTGATGCGCGCCTCGACTTCGTCGACCGAAAGGCGGCGCGCATAGATCGGAATCTCCGCCGTCGCCATGCGGCGGATCAGCCCGACACCCATCCGCGTCTTCTCGCCGGGCGAAATCGGACCGACCCACGGCGCGTCGAGCATGTCGGGATCGATATCGACGATCGCCCGGTTGACGTCGACATAGCTGCGCGGAAACCGTGCCGCCAGCAGGCTGGCGCCGATTGCCGGTCCGTGGCCGAACAGCGCGTCGACATGCGTGTCTTCCGCGGTGCGCAGCGTCTCGTACGGGCAGGCATATCCGAAATCGGCCGGATAGTCGGTGCCGCTATGGGGCGAGTCCAGGACGAGCGGGATCGCCGTGCCTTGAGGCGCAAGCAGATCGTACGCCGGATTCATCGCGCGTCGTTGAGATGGCAGGCCGACCGGCGACCCGGCGCGATCTCGCGCAAGACCGGCACTTCGCTTTTGCAGCGGGCGAAAGCATGCGGGCATCGCGGGTGGAAATGGCAGCCCGTCGGCGGATTGAGCGGCGACGGGATCTCGCCCTTCACCGGCGCGAACACGCGCTTGCGCGTGTCGAGGCGCGGGATCTCGCCGAGCAGCGCCACGGTATAGGGATGGTTTGGCTTGTCGAAGAGATCGTCGGTCGTCCCCTCCTCCACCACGCGCCCCAGATACATGATCACGACACGGTCGGAAAGGTGCCGCACGACGCCGAGATCGTGGCTGATGAACAGGTAGGTGAGGTTCAGTTCCTGTCGCAGCTGGATAAACAGGTTCAGGATCTGCGCCTGGATCGACACGTCAAGGGCGGCGACCGATTCATCGCAGACGACGAACTCCGGCTTCACCGCAAGTGCACGCGCAATTCCGATGCGCTGGCGCTGCCCGCCCGAGAACTGGTGCGGATAGCGGCGCTTGTAACCCGGATCGAGGCCCACGCGGCGCATCGTCTCGTCGATATAGCCCTCCGCATTCGCCGCATCGGTCAGCCCGTGATAGAGCGGCGCCTCCCCGATAATGTCGGCCACGCGCATGCGCGGATTGAGCGAGGCGAAGGGATCCTGAAAGATCATCTGCACGGCGAGAGCTGCACGAACGCGTTCGGCACCCGCCAATTCGACCGACGAACGGCCGCGGTAGAGCATCTTGCCTTCGGACTGGGGGAGGATGCCGGCGACAATGCGGCCGAGCGTCGACTTTCCGCACCCGCTTTCACCGACCAGCCCGACGACCTCGCCTTGATTGACCGCAAGATCGACCTTGTCGACCGCATGCACGACTTCTTCGCGCACGTTGGCGCCGAGCCGGGCGGCAAGACGGCCCGCCATGTCGAGATGCTTCACGAAGCGCTTGGAGACGCCCTTCAGCTCGACGATCGGAGCGGCCATCACGCGACCTCCGTCAGCGGATGCACGCAACGCACCTGCCGCAGACTTCCGAGTGGTGCCGGTGATTCGGCGGCGCAAACTGCGTCGGCACGATCGCAGCGCATCCGGAACGAACAGCCCGACGGCAGATTCAGCATCGACGGCATGACGCCCGGAATCTGGACCAGCGGTTTGCCCTTCTCGTTGCGGCTCGGGACCGAGCCGATCAGTCCGGCCGTATAGGGGTGCGCCGGCCGGTCGAGCACCTCGTCGACCGTTCCGCGCTCGACGATGCGGCCGGCGTACATCACGCAGATCTCGTCGGCAAGCGACGCGACGACGGAAAGGTCGTGCGTGATCCAGATCAGCGCCGTGCGCGTCTCGCGCGCGAGCTTCTGGACCTCGTAGAGGATCTGACCCTGGATCGTGACATCCAGCGCCGTCGTCGGCTCGTCGGCAACGATCAGATCGGGCTTGTTCAGCAGCGCGATCGCGATCGCCACGCGCTGGCGCATGCCGCCGGAGAACTGGTGCGGATAGGCGGCAAGCCGCTCCTCCGGGCTCGGGATCCCGACCTGGCCAAGCGCATCGCGCGCGCGCGTCCAGGCGGTCTTGCGGTCGATTTCTCCGTGCGCCTGCACGGCCTCGATCATCTGCGTCTCGACCTTGAGGACCGGATTGAGCGTCATCATCGGGTCCTGGAAGATCATCGCGATGCGGTTGCCACGCAGCTTGCGGATCTCGTCTTCCGGCAGGCCGACGATGTCCCTGCCGTTGAACAGCACCTTGCCGCCGACGATCCGCCCCGGCGGATCGACGAGGCCCATGATCGAGAAACCCGTCACCGACTTGCCGGAGCCGGACTCGCCCACCAGGCCCAGTATCTTGCCCTGGCTGACCGAGAACGACACGTCGTTGACGGCCTTAACGACGCCGGCCTTCGTGAAGAAGTGCGTCTGGAGATTCTCGACGGAAAGCGTCGGCGCGGTCATTTCTGGAGCCGTGGATTGAGTACGTCGCGCAGATGGTCGCCGACGAGATTAATGGACACGATGGTGACCAGAAGCGCGAGGCCGGGAAAGAAGCTGATCCAGTACGCACCGGAGAGGATGAACTGGAACCCGTTGGCGATCAGGAGTCCGAGCGACGGCTCGGTGATCGGCAGTCCGACCCCGAGAAACGACAGCGTGGCTTCCAGCGCGATCGCATTGGCGATCTGGATCGTACAGACGACGATCAGCGGCGACAGGCAGTTTGGCAAGATGTGTCTGAACAGGATGCGATGCCGCGGTAGGGCGAGGCAGTTCGCAGCCTCGACATACTCCTTGCGACGCTCCACGAGAGCGGAGGCGCGCACGGTGCGCGCGTAATAGGCGTACTGGATGATGACGAGTGCCAGCACAATCTTGCCGGCTCCCTGTCCGAGCACGGCAAGCAGGATCAGCGCGATCAGGATCGCCGGAAAAGACAGCTTGATGTCCACCATGCGCATCAGGATCGTGTCGAACGTGCCGCCGTAGATCGCGGCAAACAGGCCGACGGACGTCCCCACGATCGCCGCGAGAACGCCCGAGGTGACAGCGACGAAAAACGACGTGCGGAGCCCGTAAAGGATGGCGGAGACCATGTCGCGCCCCTGCCCGTCCGACCCCAGCCAGAAGACGAGCCCTTCGCCGCTGACGGAACCGGGCTTCATCTTGCTGTCCATGATGTCGAGCTGGCGCAGATCGTAGGGATTCTGTGGGCTGATCACGCCGCACAGCATCGCGGCCACGAAGATGACCGCGAACACGCACAGCGCGCCGACGGCCATCCGGCTTTCGCAGAAGTCGGACACGAACCGCCGAAACGGCGTTTCGACCGGCGCGATGGGGGCAACGGCGTCCTTCATCTCAATGCCCCGCGTCCGCGAGCCGCACGCGCGGATCGAGGACCGAATAAAGGATGTCGACGACGAGGTTGAGGATGATGAACATGAAGACCGTGACCAGCAGGTAGGCGACGATCACCGGCCGGTCGAGATTGTTGACGCTGTCAATGATGAGCTTGCCCATGCCGGGCCAGGCAAAAATCGTTTCCGTCACGACGGCGAATGCGATGACTTGCCCGATCTCCAGCCCGATCACGGTGACGACAGGGATCATGATGTTCTTCATCACGTGTACGAAGACGACGCGGTTCTGCGAAAGCCCCTTCGCCCGCGCGAACTTGACGTAATCCATCGGCATGTTCTCGCGCATGCCGGCGCGCGTCAGCCTGATCACCAGCGAAATGTTGAAGAGCGCCAGATTCAGCGCCGGCAACACGAGGTGCGAGAGCCCGTCAAGCGTGAACAGGCTCGAACGGATACCGAGGAACTGGCCGAGTTGGCCACGGCCGGTCGAGGGCAGCCAGCCGAGCTCGACCGCGAAAATCATGATCAGCATTAGCCCGACCCAGAAAGTCGGCAGGCTGAATCCGGCGATCGACGTCGCCATGATCGTCTTTGCGGTCCGGCTTTCCGGCCGGTAACCGGCGTACATGCCCAACGGAATGCCCAGGATGACCGACAGCGTGACGGCGCAGAGCGCCAGTTCGAGTGTCGCCGGCATCCGCTGGAGGATCAGCTCGATCGACGGGATGCTGAAGACGAACGACTTGCCCAGATCTCCGGCCAACGCGTTGACCACGAAAAGCCCGTATTGCATCCAGATCGGTTGATCCAGGCCAAGCGCCTTCATCGCGCGCTCGCGCTCCGCCTGATCGGCATCCGCGGCGACGAAGATCTCAACCGGATCGCCGATCGCATAGACGCCGAAGAACACGAGCAGCGACATGATGACGAGCACGAGCGCGCTCTGCATCAGTCGGCGGATGATGAAGACCGTCATGCGTGGAAGGAACGGGGCCCGGCCGAAGCCGGGCCCCTGGTCTCAACGCGGCTTAACGAGATGCGCCAGCGTGTATTCGTCGGTGCGCGCCTGATACGTCAGGTTCGAACGCATCGCCCAGAGATTGACCTGATAGTAGAGCGGGATCAGGCCGAGATCCGCGACCGCGATCTCCGAAGATTCGAACAGCAGCTTCTCGCGCGCCGCCGTATCGACCGTCTGCAGCGCTTTGCCGAGCAATTCGTCGACCTTCGGGTTCGAGTAGCGGCCGCGGTTCGAAGCGCCGTAGCCGAGCGTCGGGTTCGGCGTAGCCAGCAGCGAACGGATCGGTGAGGACGTCTCGCCGGTGTCCGAACCCCAGCCGACCAGCATCACCGAGAACGCGTAGTTCGGGTTGCCTGCCTGACTCACGAATGTCGACCACGGCAGCGTCTGGACCTGGGTATCAATGCCGACACGGCTGAACATCGGGCCGATCGCCTGGAGGACCTTGCCATCTTCCGGATAGCGGTCGTTCGGTCCATGGATCGTCAGCTTGAAGCCGTTGGGAAAGCCCGCCTCGCGCAGGAGGCGCTGGGAACCGGCCGTATCGAGGGCATCCGGCTTCAGCTTCGGCGAAGCGCCGAAGAAGCCGTCCGGAAGCAGGCCGCCGGCAGGGATCGCCTGTCCGTCGAACATCTGCTGCGCGATGCCGGGGCGATTGATAGCCTTCGACAGCGCCTGACGGACCCGCAGGTCCTTGAGCGGGTTCTTGGCAAGCGGCTGGCCGGAGGCCTTGTCCATCGCGAACGGCGTCACGTCGCGGTTGTGGTCGAGATGGAGATAGATGAGGCGGTTCGACGTGACCGTCTCGAGGCGCAGGTTCGCGTTCTGCTTCAGGCGTGGAATATCGGCGGTCGGCACCTGATCGATGATCTGCACGTCGCCCGACAGCAGTGCCGCGGTGCGCGCCGACGGGTTCGTCATGATGCGCGTGATGACGGATGCCCAGGGCGACTTGGCACCCCAGTAGGCGTCGTTACGCTCCATCGAGACGCGGTCACCGGCGACGAATTCCTTGAACTTGAATGCGCCGGTTCCGTTCATGGCTTTGCCGAGATTGAAGTCGGCTGTCGGCGCCTCGACGCTCTTGCGGTTGACGATGTTGACGATCGCCATGTCGAGCGGCAGCAGCGGACGGGGAGCAGCGGTCTTGAAGCGCAATGTGTAAGGATCGACGACCGTGACCTCGATGCCGCGCACCATCGCGGTGAACGATGAAGGCGAGTTCGGAACCCAAGGCACGCGCTTGAAGCTCGCCAGGACGTCCTCGGCGTCGAAATCGGAACCGTCGTGGAACTTCACGCCGCGGCGCAGCTTGAATTCCCACGAGGTATCGTCGAGCGCGCGCCAGGATTCGGCCAGGCCAGGGATCGGGCGCTGCTGATGGTCGAAATGGACGAGCCGGTCGAAGAAATACTGGGCGATGTTGTTGTTCGGGCCCAGATTGTGGAAATGCGGATCCATCGACGTGATGTTGCCGCCGACAGCGATGACGAGGTTCTGCGCCTGAGCGGCCGGCGATAAGCAGCCAAGACCGAGCGCAACGGCAGCCGTCGCCAGGCGGATTGAAAAGCGATTCATTGATCGATACCTCCGAGTTGAATCCGGATCATGGCCCGAGATTACGATGCGTCTGGTGGATTGTCCCATCGAATTTACCGCGCTCGCCCCCTTGTCACGTCAGTTCGCCGGCCGAACCTGATGGGCAAACGTATATTCGTCCGCGCGTGGCGCGTAGGTCAGGTTGCGACGGTGCGCCCACAGATTCACCTGATAGTAGAGTGGAATGAGACCGGCATCCGCCATGGCGGCTTCCGATGCTTCCGCCAGAAGTTTCGCGCGCGCGGAATCGTTTACGGTCGACAGAGCCCGCGCGATAAGATCGTCGACCTGCGGGTTCGAATAGCGGCCGCGGTTCGAGGCGCCCATGCCGCTCTCCCGGTTGACGGTCGCAAGGAGCGAGCGGAGCGGCGAGGAAACCTCGCCCGTACCCGCCCCCCAGCCCACCAGCATCACGCTGAAGGCATAGGCGGGCGCACTGGACTGGGTCGCATATGCCGCCCACGGGCTCGTCACCACGCGCGTGTCGAGACCGATGCGGCTGAACATCGGGCCGATCGCCTGCAGCACCTTCTCGTCTTCCGGATAGCGGTCGTTCGGCCCGTGGATGGTCATCCCGAAGCCATTGGGGTAGCCCGCCTCGCTGAGCAGCTTACGCGCGGCGTCCTGGTCGAACGTATCCGGCTTAAGCTTGTCGGATGCGCCGAAAAATCCTTCCGGCAGCAACCCGCCGGCCGGGATCGCTTCGCCGTCGAAGATGCGTTGCACGATCGCGGCACGGTTGATCGCGCGCGACAACGCCTGACGCACGCGGCGGTTCTTCAGGGGATTGTTGGGAAGAACGGCCCCCTGCTTGTCGGTGACGAACGGGGTCTGGTCGCGGTTCTGGTCGAGGGCAAGGTAGATGAGCCTGTTCGACGTCGCCTTGGAAAGCGCCACCTGCGGGCTGGCCTTCAACCGTGCCACGTCGGACGTCTGCACCTGATCGATGATCTGCACGTCGCCCGCCAGCAAGGCTGCCGTGCGAGCGGACGCGTTCGTGATGATCCGGATCGTCACGCGGTTCCAGGCCGGCTTCTCGCCCCAATAGGTTTCGTTGCGCTGAAGGACGACCTTGTCGTTCGGCAGGAATTCGCCGAACCGGAACGGCCCCGTTCCGATCGCGGCTTTCCCGTTGTTGAAGTCGCCCGTCGGCGCATCGACCGCCTTGCGTGAGACGATATTCACGATTGAAAGATCGTTGGGCAGCAGCGGGTAGGGCTTTGCCGTGCGGAAGCGGATCGTGAGGCCGTCAACGGCCGTCGCCTCGACGATCGCACGCGTCGAGATCGCGAACGAAGACGGCGAATTGGGAACCCATGGCACGCGCTTCAGCGTCGCCAGGACGTCTTCGGCATCGAAGGGCGATCCGTCGTGGAACTTCACGCCGGGCCGCAGCTTGAACTCCCAGGTCGTGTCGTCGATCGCGCGCCATTCCGTGGCAAGCCCGGGAATCAGGCGCTGCTGGTTGTCCTGATGGACCAGCCGGTCGAAAATATGCGCTGCGATCCCGTTGTTTGGCGCGAGATTGTGGAAATGCGGATCCATCGACGTGACGTTTCCGCCGACTGCCATCACCAGATCCTGCGCATGCACTCCGATCGGCCCGATTGCGGTTCCGATAGCCACCAGTCCGGCCAGAACCGTTCGCCGCAAAGCACAAGCAAAAGTCACGCGCATCGAATTGTCCCCAAAAGCGCCTTCGGCGTCCCGTTCCCGGCTCGAGGCCCCGGTTCGTTCCACCCGTCCCTGCGAAATGGCCAGTCCTGGCTAGCAAGCGACGGGCCGGACGCCCGGACCCTTATTGTCTTGGGGAGGATACAGGATGGTCCGACGCTGGCAAGTCCGGCCGGGCCTGTCAGGGGGCCGTCCAGACCGTTTCCGGATCCAGCGGAAACACCGGTCGTGGCAGATGCTTGAAGGTGATCCGCTCGAGGACGGGGGCGGTCAACCCGCCGGTATCGATCTCGAACACGCAATCCGGTGCGAAAAACTCGTCGAACCCGGCCCGGAAATGGCCGCGTGACTTGACCGCAACCGCCGTCGCACGCGCCAGATCGAGACCGTGCATCTCAAAGAAAGCGGGGTCGGCGCATTGTTTGCGTTGGCTTGCCACAATGATCGTGATCCCGCCCACTTCGAGGGCGGCGGTCAATCCCAGTTCGACACTCCGCCCTTTGTAGATCCCCCGCCGGCCCACGACCCTGCCGTCCGTCAAGGCAATTACCCTTGCGGGCACGCTGAACCGCTCGCCGAACATGTCGGCACCGGCCCGATTGAATTCGGCAACGAATCCTTCGCCGATCCCGTGCGCGTGCGCCGCTGCGGCGAGAGCGGGATCGACGAAGTTGCCGAAATAAACGCCTTTTGTCCGGGCCGCGATCAGCGCGCGCAGCAGCTCCGTCGTATTTCCCCTCCCTCCGCCGCCGGGATTGTCCCCGGAATCCGCGAAGATGGCCGGCGGGCGCGATCCGGCCGCCGCGGCATGCGCCAGTTCGACCGCCTTCGCGATCGGCGTCAGCGTGCGCACGAACCGCTTCCGGTCGGCCCACGCCTGTCGCGCGAGATCAAGGGCGGCCGCGCGTGCATGCACGGCACCCGACCGCGAAGTGGCGACAATGGCCACGCCATTCTTCGGAGTATCGCCAAATACGAAGCCGCCGACCACGGAAAGATTCATCAGCGCCGGATCAGACGCCATGCGTGCTTCCGCGTCATTCATCAGGTCGGCATAGGGGCCACTGGCGGTAAGCAACGTAACCGACGCCGGCGTCAAAGGCAGGCGGACCAGCGCCGTCGCCGAGCGCGTGCCACCGAGAAGCTCGACGATATGGCGCGCGCATTCCGCCCCGCGCTCGCGCTGATCGACATGTGGGTTCGTCCGGTAAGAGACGAACGCATCGACGCTGCCGATCATGCGTTCGGAAAGATTCGCGTGCAGATCGACCGACGCGACGAACGGTACCGAGCCGATCTCCGCGCGGATGGCGGCGTACAGCACGCCATCGGGATCGAATTCCGCGGTCGCCGTCATGGCGCCATGATTGGTCAGATATACGGCATCGATCTTTCCGGCCGCGCGCAGTCCCGCGACGATCCGGCGCACGCAATCTTCGAAGAAGGCCTGCTCGATCGGGCCACCCGGTTCGGCGCCGGTCACGAGGATCGGCACCGGCTCCCACGCAAAAGAAAGACGCGAAAGCTCGTCGGCGAATCCCGGAACTTCCAGCGGCATCGCCGGTGCGGCTTTCGCGGCTTCAGCGACGATGGCGGGCCCTTCGAGATAGCAGAGGCGGCGGAAGTCGGCCTCGGTCGTCGGCGGCGCGAACGAGTTGCTCTCGAGGTGCATGCCGACAAGCGCAATCCGCGGCAATGCTGCCATGCAATCCTCCTCTTCATTGCGACGCCGGAGTTGGGCATACTCCGGCATTCCCCCGCAAGTCTCATGCCTTATCGTCGTCAATCGAGTGATCATGCCCGCTCTGCCCAGCAAGGAAGCCCTCGACCTCGTCAAGAAGCTCGTGTCGTTCGATACGACCAGCCGCGACAGCAATCTCGCTTTGATCGAATGGGTGAGCGACTATCTGGGCGGCCTCGGCATCAAGTCGCGTCTGGTATTCGACGAAACCGGCAAGAAAGCCAATCTCTGGGCAACGGTGGGACCGGCGGACAAGCCCGGCCTCGTGCTTTCAGGCCATACCGACGTCGTTCCGATCGACGGACAGGAATGGACGGTGGCGCCCTTCGTGCCGATGGAGCGCGACGGGAAGCTCTTCGGACGCGGCACCACCGACATGAAGAGCTTCGTCGGCGTGTGCCTGTCGCTCGCGCCCGAGCTCGCCCGCAAGAAGCTCGACCGGCCGGTCCATTTCGCATTCTCGTACGACGAGGAAGTCGGTTGCCTCGGCGTGCGCCGTCTGCTGGCCGATCTGCAGGCGCGCGGCATCCGCCCGATGGGTTGCGTCGTCGGCGAGCCCACCAACATGAAGGTGATCCGCGCACACAAAGGCAAGCTGTCGCTGCGCGCGCATGTCCGTGGCTTCGAATGCCACTCCTCGCTTGCGCCCCGAGGCGTCAATGCAGTCCAGTTCGCCGCGCGTGCAATCGCACGACTGATCGAGACGGGCGATCGCTTTGCCGCCGAAGGTCCTTTCGACCGCGAGTTCGACATCCCGTTCACGACCGTTCATGTCGGCACCATCCGCGGCGGCACGGCGCTGAACATCGTGCCGAAGGATTGCAGCTTCGATTTCGAGTTCCGGCATCTTCCGGTGCACGATCCGCGCACGCTTTTTGCCGAATTCGAGAAATTCATCCGGGTCGAACTCGAGCCGAAAATGAAGGTGATCAATCCAGACACCGGATTCGTGTTCGAGGAACTTTCGCAGTTTCCCGGCCTCGCCGGCGACGAAGATGCCGAGGTCACGCAGGCTGCGAAGGCGGCATCGGGCGGCAATGCCACGGGCAAGGTCGCGTTCGGCACCGAAGCCGGCCTTTTCGAGGCCATCGGAATTCCGACCGTGATCTGCGGGCCGGGCGACATCGACCAGGCGCACAAGCCCGATGAATTCATCGCGCTCGAACAGATTGCCCAGTGCGAGCAGTTCCTGCGCAGGCTGATCGAACGTCAGGAAGCAAAAGCATGAATCCCGATACTGTCGTCTTCGACCTTGGTGGCGTCCTCGTCGACTGGGATCCCCGCCATCTCTATCGCAAGCTGATCCCCGACAAAGCCGAGCGCGAATGGTTTCTCAGGGAAGTCTGCCATCCGGACTGGAACGTCGCGCAGGATGCCGGTCGGACGATCGCCGAAGCCGAAGCCGAGGCCATTTCGCGCCACCCCGACAAGAAAGACCTGATTCTGGCTTTCTACGGCCGTTTCGAAGAGATGATGGCCGGCCCCGTCCAGGGCACCGTCGACATCCTCGAGCGGCTCGACGCGAAAGGAACGCCGCTCTATGCGCTGACCAACTGGTCGGCAGAGACATTCCCGATCGGCCGGCGGAAATTCGATTTCCTGCGCCGCTTCCGGCACATCACCGTTTCGGGAGAACTGAAACTTGCCAAGCCCGATCCCGCGATCTATCGGCATGTGCTCGCGGTCGCAGGCAAGCCGGCCCAAGCGTGCGTCTTCATCGACGACAGCCCGAAGAACGTCGCGGCGGCACAGGCTTTGGGCTTCCATGCGATCCACTTCACGGGGCCCGAGCGGCTTTCGCGCGAACTCGCGGGCTTGGGATTCCTGTAAGGCACGCGTAGACTCCCCGCAAAACAGCAACAGACCGTATCGAAGGGCGGAAAACGTGATCGACGAAAGCTATCCGGTGAACATCGTTCCGCCCGACATCTCGGCCTACCGGTCCGGCAATGCCGGGGTCGACTATGCGACGACCTACGATTCGGGCGTCGCCGGCCCGCACACGATGATCACGGCAGTCGTGCATGGCAACGAACTTTGCGGCGCAATCACCCTCGACTGGCTGATGAAGGAGAATGTCCGCCCGGCGCGCGGAAAGCTCACGCTGATGTTCTGCAACATCGCGGCCTATCTGTCGTTCGATCCCGCGTCGCCGCAAGCGTCGCGCTTCGTCGACGAGGATTTCAACCGCGTCTGGAGTGAGTCGGCTCTCGACGGCCCCCGCACGTCGCGCGAGCTTTTGCGTGCGCGCGAAATCCGGCCCCTGATCGGGCAGGCGGACCTGCTGCTCGACATCCATTCGATGCAGCACCCGACTTTGCCCCTGATGCTGAGCGGCCCGCTCGAAAAAGGCCGCCGCTTCGCCCGCGACGTCGGCGTGCCTGCGACGATCGTCGCCGACGAAGGTCACTCCGCCGGCAAGCGCATGCGCGACTATGGCGCGTTCGGCGATCCGGCGAGTCCGAAGAACGCGCTGCTTGTCGAATGTGGCCAGCACTGGGAAGCGAAATCCGTCGACGTGGCGAAGGAAACGGCGCTCCGTTTTCTGCATGCGACCGGAGCGGTCGCGCGCGACTGGGTGGAAGCCCGCCTGCCCGCCGCCAAGGTCACACCGCAGCGGACGATCGAAGTCACCCACGCGATCACGATCGGCAGCGACGAGTTCCGCTTCGTTTCCGACTTCCGCGGCCTTGAGGAGATCGCCAAGGCAGGCGACGAGATCGCGCGTGATGGCGAATTAGTCGTACGCGCACCCTACGACAGGTGCGTGCTGATCATGCCGTCCCGCCGCCTCGGCAAGGGGCAGACCGCCGTCCGTCTCGGCCGCTACGTCTCCTGATGGCCGGCACGCCGGCCAACGGGATCGACTGGAGGGCGCTTGCCGTCACGATCGCCCTGGGAACCGCTGGCGGCGCGTTGTTCCGCTGGCTCACGATGCCGCTGCCCTGGATGCTCGGCGCGGTGACGTTCACGACGATCGCGGCGATGTCGGGTTCCGTCAGGATCACGATGCCGCGCCATATCCGCGGCGGATTCCTGACGATCCTGGGAGTTCTCCTCGGCGCGAGTTTCACGCCTGCGATCATCTCACGGATGCACGAATGGGTCTGGACGGCAGCCGGTCTCGCCGCCTGGGCGCTCGTCGCCGGCGCGTGCGCGTACGTCTATCTCCGGCGCGTTGCCGGCTTCGATCCGCCGACGGCCTATTTCGCCGCGACGCCGGGCGGACTCGCCGAAATGGTGCTGGTCGGCAGCCAGGTCGGCGCCCACGTCCCCACGCTCGCCCTCAGCCACGCCGTGCGCGTCATGCTCGTCGTGCTCGTCATCCCGATCTGGTTCCGCTTCGAAGGCGTGATCACGGCCCAGTCGTCGCGAGCGCTTGTCGGTCTGCTCGACGTGGCGCCGCGCGACTACGCCATCCTCGCGGCCTGCGCAATCGGCGGCAGCTTTGTCGCCAACCGTCTGCGGATTCCGGCCGCGGGCATGCTCGGCCCGCTGCTGTTTTCGGTCGCGGTCCATCTGACAGGCATCACCGAAAGCCAGCCGCCCTACGTGCTGACCGCCGCGGCGCAGGTCGTGCTCGGCAGCGCCATCGGCCAGCGCTTTGCCGGCACCACGCCGCGCAGCATCGCGGCGACGGCCATGCATGGCGTCGTCTCCACGCTAATCATGCTGGGACTGGCAATCGTCTTCGCCGCGATTTTCGCAGGCTTTACCGGGCAGACCTTTCCCGGCCTGGTACTCGCCTATGCGCCCGGCGGGTTCGCCGAAATGAGCCTCATCGCGCTCGCCCTGTCGGTCGACTCCGCGTTCGTCGCTTCGCACCACCTGATCCGGATCATCCTGGTCGTGACGCTTGCGCCGGTGATCTTCCGCCGATTCAATGTCCCGCCACCCCGCCCTAATGAATTTTGAGCGTGATGCCGCCGTCGACCGGCAATGCTACGCCGGTGATGTAGCGGGCCTCGTCCGACGCGAGGAATAGCGACGCGTGCGCGATGTCCCAGGCGTCGCCCATCTTGCCCGTCGGGCACATCGCGTCGCGCACGGCGATCATCTTGTCCACGTCGCCGCCGCCATAGGCGCCTTTCAGCGGTTCGACGATCATCGGCGTGTTCATGAGGCCCGGCAGGATGCAGTTCGCCCGCACGCCCTTTGCCGCATACTGGACCGCGATCGACTGCGTGAACGGGACGATCGCGCCTTTGGTCGTGCTGTAGGCGATGTAGGGCACGCCGAGATACCGGATGCCCGCGATCGAAGCGATGTTGACGATGGCGCCGCCGCGGCCTTCGCGCTTGTGCTGCTCGACGAAGACCGGCAGCGCATGCTTGCAGGTCAGGAACATGGATTTGAGATTGACGCGCACGACCCGGTCCCAATCGGCTTCGGCGAGTTCTTCCGGCCCGCCGAGCGCGACGATCCCCACGTTGTTGTGCAGCACGTCGAGACGTCCCCACGCCGACCGGCACGCATCGACCATCGCCGCCACGTCGGCGGCGGATGCCACGTCGGCCGCCCGCGCGACGGCCGTTCCGCCTTCGGACGCGATGATCGCCGCAGTCTCCTCGGCCGCCTCGCGGCGGATGTCGATGCACATGACACGCGCGCCCTCGCGGGCATAGAGCACAGCCGCCGCCTTGCCGTTGCCCCAACCGGGTCCCGACGAACCCGCCCCCGTCACCAATGCGACCTTGCCTTCAAGCCTTCGTGCCATTGCCGCTCTCCGATGCAAAACTTGTGCGCAACGCCGTCTTCAGGATCTTGCCGTAGGCGTTCTTCGGCAGCGCGTCGACAAACCGATAGTCCTTGGGGCGCTTGAACCGCGCGATGCGCTCCAGGCACAACGCGTCGAGTTCCGCCGGATCAAGGCTTCCATCGCGCGCCACGACGTAGGCCACGATCCGCTCGCCCCATTCCGGGTCGGGTGCGCCGATCACGGAGACCTCGGCCACGCGCGGATGCGCTTGCAACGCCTCCTCGACCTCGCGCGGATAGACGTTGGAGCCGCCGGTGATGATCAAGTCTTTCGACCGGTCCTTGAGCGTCAGGTTGCCGTGCGCGTCGAACGATCCGATATCGCCCGTATGCAGCCAGCCGCCGGCCAGCGCCTTGGCGCTCGCGGCCGGATCGCGCCAATAGCCCGTCATGACGCTTTCGCCGCGCACGAGGATCTCGCCATCGTCCGCCAGATGCACCTCGACAACCGACTGCGCGGTCCCCGCGGACGACAGGATCCCGTCGTCGCCGGCACGGAAAGCCGCTTCGATCCTCGCGCGCGTCATGCCGGTGATGCACATCGGCGATTCACCCTGCCCGTAAAGCTGCGCGAACCGGAAGCCGTAGCGCGCGATCGCGGCTTTCAGATCGGCCAGATACATTGGCGCGCCACCATAGACAATCACCCGCAGATTCCCCGGATCTGCCAAAACCGGATTCGCCACCAGCCGCTTCACCATCGTCGGCGCGGCGAACATCGTCACTGCCGGCCAATGCCCGAGCAACGTCGCGATCTCCGCCAGGTCGAAATGCCCGCTTTCGGGCACCACCTGCGTATTGCCGATGGCAAGCATCGGCAGCATGTAGAGGCCCGAGCCATGCGACATCGGGGCTGCGTGCAGAATCGATCCGCCCGGTGATGGTGGATCAATGTCGATGAAATAGCTCGTCGCCATCGCCAGCAGGTTGCGATGGGACAGCATCGCGCCTTTGGGGCGGCCGGTCGTGCCGCTCGTGTAGAAGAGCCAGGCGAGATCGTGAGGTGCGGCCGGCGCGATTTCGACCGGGTCAACGGCAAGCAGACGTCGCCAGTCGGCCCCGCCCATCTCGATTGCGCGCGCGGCCGGCGCGGCCTCGCCGACCGCATCGGCCATGTCGCCCGAATAGAGCACGAGAGCGGCTTCGCTATGCGCCAGGCAGTAGGCGATTTCCCTGGGGTGCAGTTTCGAATTGACGGGGACGGTGGCACAGCCCGCATGCCAGATCGCGTAGAGTGCACGCGCATAATCCGGCCCGTTCGCAGCCACAATCGCCACGCGGGCGCCGGGCTTCAGTCCGGATGCGCGCAGACCGCCGGCGAGTGCCGCGACATCGCGCGCCATGCCAGCCCAATCGGCGACGATACGAACGCCCACCCCGAGAGCCGGGCCATTCGGATCGCGTCGCGCATTGCGCAAAAGATGCGACGCGAGATTCATCCGACCGGCCCGAGAATGGCGTAAGTGGAAGAGACCTGAACGGCTGTCTCCTCTTCGTCGCCGTTCGCGAGCGCCACTTCGCCGAAGGCAAGCGTGCGTCCGAGTTTCAACAGGCGCGCCCGAGCGACGACAATCGTGCCGACGAGCGGCCGGAGGAAGGTCGAGGTCTGGCTGACCGTCGTCATCGGCCGATATCCGCCCGAAGCGGCGGCGATCGCGAAGACCATTGCCGTATCGGCAAGTGCCATGCTCGCCTGGCCGCAAACGATCCCGCCTTCGCGGGCGATCCGCGGTCCGCCGGGCATCCGCAGTTCTGCACTGCCTGTGGCATCCAGTGCCGAAACCTCGATTCCGAGTTCAACGATCCACGGCGCGAATTTTTCCGCCAGGAGCGCGCGTGCGGCCGGAAGCCCGAACGTCACGACGCCAGCCACTGCAGAAAGCCGATTTTCCGTGTAAGGACCACAAGCACCTCAACCACTGCATAGGCGCAGAGCCCGCACGCGGCCACGGCCGCCAGGGTCTTCAATCGCGCCATCCTTCGTCCCTTTCGAGCGGCTTTACCGCACCGCATCTTTGCGCGCATTATCGCTCCAGAAACAACGAACGGGCAACCCGCACATGCCGCCCAGCACCAAAGTTAGCCAGCACGACATCAACCACGCCGTCGGCCTTCACGAAAAGATGGCCAAGGGGCAGACGGGCGGCGTGCGCCTCGTGCTTTCGTTCAAGGTCGCCGAACGGATGAACTTCCAGAACCGTGACCTCTCGGAAGCCGAACTTGTCGGCGCCTATCTGTGCGAGTCCAATTTCGGCAAGACCAAGCTGTCGCGCGCCAATCTTTTCGGCGCCGACATGACGGGCTGTGACCTGCACGAAGCCGACCTGTCGAAGGCTGACCTTCGCGGCGCGCAGCTAAAGCGCGCCAACCTCGAGCGCGCGAACCTGACGGCCGCCGACATCCGCGATGGGTTCATCATCGTCCGCGACAAGGACGGCAACTTCAGCTACCACAACAACCAGCCGCAGGGCGCGGTGATCACCGACGCGAAATTCAACAACGCCGATCTGACGAACGCGAAGATGAGCCGCGTGTTCGGCCCGCGTACCGACCTCACGGGCTGCATCATGCGTGGCGCCATCCTGCGCCAGGCGGATCTGTCGAATTCAGACCTCAGCGGCGTCGTTCTGACGGGGGCCGATCTTACCAACGCCAATCTGTCCAACTGCATCCTGCACGGCGCGACTCTGGCCGGCGCCCTTCTCGACAACACAAATCTCGAAGGCGCGGATCTGACGGCATCGAACTTCGGCACAAAGGATCTCGCGCGCGTCGATACATCGAAGGCCGTGCTGCCGGTCAACATCGCGAGCCTCGAGAAATCGATCCAGCAGATCTTCATCGACCATCTCGAATGGCTGAAATCCGAAGGGCGCAACGGCGCGCAGGCGGATTTCGAACGCGTAAATCTCGCCGATCTCAACGCGCCCGGCGTGAACCTTTCGGCCGGCCGCCTCGCCCTCTGCATCCTGCGCAACGCCAAATTGGCCGGGGCCTATTTCCAGATGGCCGATTTCTCTTCTGCGTTCATGGCGAACTGCGACTTGACGGGCGCGCGGCTCCAGGGCTCGAAATTGGACAAGGCGACGCTGACGGGCGCCAAGTTACGCGACGCGGACCTGTCGCCGATGCCGGTCGACAACATGAACCAGCGGAACTGGAACACGAAGCTCAAGGAAGCGAACCTGTCGAGCGCCGACATGCGCGGGACGAATCTCCACAAGGCGGACCTGACGGGCTCGATCCTGCGCCGCGCGGACCTGCGCGGCGCCGACCTGTCGGACGCGATCCTGTTGGACTGCGACTTCTCGGGCGCCGACCTTCGCGAAGCGAACTTGACCGGTGCCGATACGCGCGGCACGTCGGGCCTCGAAAAGGCGCTTTAGTCCGACTACCCGGCCGGATTTCGAGGGCTTAGTCTCCGCAAAATTTCCTGTGGAGAAGATCCTGATTCTGCCTTTGCATTCTGCAAATCCCGACTACATTTGTGCGGTGCATCCCCCCTGCCACCGCGCCCCCGTTCCATGAGTGAAGGCCCGAAATTCGAACGCAAGGTCGTCATGACGCTCAAAGGCGCCGATGGCGCGCTGCACGATTTCGAGATCACGCAGGGCCCGAAGCTCCAGCGCTTCCGGTTTCCCGCCGGTGCCACGATCTTCCGCGAGGGCGATCCGGGCGACCATGCCTTCCTGATCGAAAGCGGCAGCGTGTCGATCGTGCAGACGACGCTCGTCGCGCCCAAGCAGACGCTCAACACCACGGCGGCAATGATCGAGCCGGGTCGCGTCGCGATCCACGAATACGTCGTCGAGGACGAGCCGGTCGAGGCCGAAATCGCGTCTCTGGCTGTCGGCGCGCTTTTCGGCGAGCTCGCCCTGATCGACGGCATGCCCCGTTCGGCAAGCGCCCGTGCGGCCGAGAACACGGTATGCGTCGCCGTATCGCCGGGCCAGCTCGACATGCATCTCCAGCAGGCGACGCCGGAGCTGGCCGCTCGCATCCGCGTGCTGATGGCATTCATCCGCGCCGTACCGGCGCGTGCCACCTGGCCCAGCGGAACGTTTCCACGCGAACATCTTGGTGATCTTGCCGCCGTGCAGAGAGCCCTTGATCCGCGCGACAGAGGGGGGCCGCTCGAGATCCGCAGCGCGTTCCTGCGCGCGATCTACCGCTCGCTGTGCGAATACGCGATGTCGCGCTTTCCCTGATCAGCCCTTGTCGGGGAGCGCCTCGTCGAGGCGCTTGGACAGGAACCAGGCGAGTGCCAGGAAAGCCAGCAGCATGACGAGCGCCGCCTGCCCGGCGACTTCGCCGAGCGCCTTGTCGGAAATCTCGCTGAAAACGTAGCCGGTTCCGACGAGCACCAGCGCCCATATCCCCGCCGAGGGAATATTTAGAACCGTGAAACGCCAGCGCGGCATGTTCGACATGCCGAACGCGAAGCCGGCGAAGCCGCGGATGCCGTGCGGATAGCGATAGATGAACATCATCCACCAATGATGCCGGTCGATCAGCCGGGCCGCCTTCTCCACGCCCTTGCGGATGCGCGGCATCGTCTCGAACAGCTTGGCGCCGTAACTGCGGCCAAGCCAGAAGCGCAACTCGTCTCCCGCGATGCCGCCGATCCAGACCGCGATCACGGTCGGCCAGAACGACAGGGCCTCCATGTGCGCGGCGTAGCCCGCGAAAAGCGGCATCAGCATCGAGTTAGACGCCGCATAGGACGCGACGAACCCATAGGCGAGATCGCCCTGGTTGCGGATCAGTTCGAGGATATAGGCGAGGTCCATGGCCGTCCGCGGTGGAATTGTCGTGCGTACATGGCTACGCTTGCCACATGAGTCAACCACCTATCGTACTTGGCGTGCTCGACCAGTCGCCGATTCCCGACGGCGGCACGCCCGCAGGCGCGGTCGCCGCGACCCTCGAACTGGCACAACTCGCCGAAAAGCTCGGCTATGCGCGCTATTGGGTGGCCGAACACCATAACGCGCCCGGCTTCGCGGGCACTGTTCCGGAAATCCTGATCGCGCGGATCGCGGCGCTGACGACGCGCATCCGCGTCGGCTCGGCGGGCGTGATGCTATCGCATTACGCGCCGCTGAAGGTCGCCGAGACGTTCCGGATGCTCGAGACGCTCTTCCCGGGACGCATCGACCTGGGGATCGGCCGCGCGCCAGGTTCCGATCAGTGGACAGCGCACGCGCTCGAGCCCGGTGGCCCCTACGACATCGCCGAGTTTCCGGGGAAGATCCGCGATCTGCTCGGCTTCCTGACCAACGACCTGCCGGAGGGGCATCCCTACCGGCGGATACTCACCCAGCCTGCCGGTCCCGGGATGCCGGAGATGTGGGTCCTCGGGTCTTCTGACCAGAGTGCGGCGTACGCCGCGATGTTCGGCCTGCCCTTCGCGTTCGCGCATTTCATCAGCGGCCAAGGCGGCGAAGACGCGAGCGAATATTACAGGCGCAACTACAAGCCTTCCGCCGTGTATCCCGAACCACGGACAGCGCTCGCCGTCTTCGCGATTTGTGCGGCAAGCGAAGCGGAAGCCGTCCGGCTCGCGTCAAGCCGCGAACTCTGGCGCCTGCGCATCGAGCGCGGCGAACTCGGCCCGATCCCGAGCCCCGACGAAGCGCTCGCCTATCCCTACACCGACATCGAGCGGGCGCGTATCGGCCGGACGCGTGCCCGCCAGATCGTCGGCGATCCGATACAGGTCAAAACGAAGATCGAAGCATTGGCACAGGCGCACGGCGCATCGGATATCTCCGTCGTGACAATCACGCACGATGCGGTCGCCCGCCGCCGGTCGTACGAACTGCTCGCGGAGGCCTTCGGGCTCGGCTAGCCGATGACCGTCGGCAGGCCGGCCTGTTTCCAGGCATTGATCCCGCCCGCCAGCGAAACGACGTTCGCGGCCCCGAGGACCGGCGCAAGCGCCTGCGCCGCGCGCATCGAACGGCCGCCGGCGAGACACGAGACGATCACCTTCTTGCCCTTGAGGGCGGCAAGCAGCGCCGGATCGAAAGTCGACAGCGGCGAAAGCAGTGCACCGGGAATCCGCTCCGCGGCAAATTCTTCGACTTCGCGCACATCGACATGCACGGCATCGCCCGCGCGCAGCAGGGGCAGCGCCTGCGTCACGTCGATTTCGCGCACGACATCCTGCGGATCACTCATCGCTGCCTCGGTTCCGGTTGCCAGAGGCTGTACATCTGGGCCAACTCGCGCGCGAAAACAAGGTGGACTTTTGCGGCAAATGGCCGAAATTACCCGCCATGTCGCGCCGCATGCCGCCCCTCAATTCGCTTCGCGCCTTCGAGGCCGCCGCCCGCCTGCTGTCCTTCTCGAAGGCGGCCGACGAGCTTGCCGTCACCCCGGCGGCGATCAGCCACCAGATCAAGGGGCTGGAGGATCAGCTCCGCGCCAAGCTCTTCCGGCGCGACAAGCAGAAGGTCACACTGACCGAGGCAGGCGCGCTGATGCTGCCGGGCCTGCGTGAAGGCTTCGACTTGATCGCCGGCGCCGTCGCCGACGTGTCGGAGCGTGACACCAAGGGCGTGATGACGGTCTCCTCTGCGCCATCCTTTGCCGCGAAATGGCTCGTCCCGCGCCTCGACCGCTTCGCCGAGCGCCATCCTGAAATCGACGTGCGCGTTTCGGCCTCGATCGCGCTGGTCGATTTCGCGCGCGACGACGTCGAT
Source organism: Tagaea sp. (assembly GCA_044224405.1). GTDB lineage: Bacteria > Pseudomonadota > Alphaproteobacteria > CACIAM-22H2 > CACIAM-22H2 > Tagaea. The sequence continues at coordinate 462,460 of JBGAKN010000003.1, forward strand.
GTCGCGGTGCGCTACGGCTCTGGCCAGTATCCGGGCCTGCTGGTCGAGCGGTTGTTCCCCGAAACGGTCGTGCCCGTGTGCGCGCCTGCCCTGCTCAAGGGAAAGCACAGGATCAAGACGCCCGCAGACCTCAAGCACCACACGCTGCTGCACGACGAGGCCTCCGACGGTGACGAGACCTGCCCGGACTGGCGCATGTGGCTGAAGGCCGCCGGCGTCTCCGGCATCGATCCGCATCTCGGGCCGCGCTTCAACCAGTCGAGCCTCGTGCTCGAGGCGGCGATCCTCGGCCGCGGCGTGGCGCTGGCCAAGATGCGCCTAGCCGAAAACGATCTCGCGAGCGGTCGGCTGGTGCGCCCCTTCGCGGTCGCCACACCCGTGCGCTTCGCCTATTTCGTCGTAAGCCCCCAGGGCCGCGCCGAACGGCCGAAGGTGGCCGCGTTCCGCGCCTGGCTCAAGGAAGAGGCGGCGGCGACGAAGGACTGAGCTTCGCCGCCAGTTCGCTCGGCACGCCGATGGGCATGTCGAGCAGACGCTGAGCCAGCCCGCGCGCCAAGGGATCGATCGCAAGATCGTGCCCGCGCCCCGCTCCGGCCGCATCCTCAAGCACGTAATGGAATGTCGCCAGCCCCGCGAATTCGCGCCGCACGACACGCGAGACGCGGAACGCGCCGAACCAAGCCTGCACGCGCCCGGCAGCGGCACCGTCACGCACGACATGCCAGCTGGCGGGATCGCGCAATGCCAGGCAGAGCACGACGGCGCTGCCCGAGACGCGCGCACGCGCGTGCGCAAGATGGCGCAAAGGCAGCAGGGACGGCGTCATGATTCCGCCGCCATCTGCGTGGCGCTCCAGGGAACGTAGGCCTTCGGAATGCGTGCGACGCTCAGGCGGCGCTCGGGCAGGATCGAAGTCCGCAATCCGCCGGCACCGGCAGGTCCGAACGCCACAAGGGACGCGAATTCGGCGATCGCCGCTTCGGCCGTCGTGCGCGTCGCAGCGCGCACCGCCATCCGCACGCGCGCGTCGCGCCCCGGAACGACAGCGAGGTTGGCCGCGCGATCGCCGGCCGCCTTCGTCGACGCGTCGATCCCGACGATCTCAACCCGATAGCGGCCGTCACCCATTGTCGCGGCGAGCCGCGTTTCCAACTCGCGCGCTGCGGCGATGGCACGGACGGTCGAACCCGTTCCGCCGTAGCCGAACTCGCCCTCGGCGACGAACCCCGATTCGAACTCGAGAGTTCCGGCCAGCCAATCCGTCGGCGCGGAACCGCGCACGCCGGTCAAAACGGGGCCAAGCAACGTCGCGTCATCCAGATCGACCGTCGCATCGGGTTCCACGATCGCATGCGGGTCGCGCACGCCGTCGAGAAGCGACAGCGCCAGCCCTGCTATGCGCTGCGGCGTCCCGGTCGTGCCGAAGGTCGCCACGCCGTCTGCGGCAATGTCGGCATAGGGAAGGCCGATCTTTTCCGGCGCATCGTCGAGATCGCCGCCCGCACTGGCCGCTCCTGCCGAAAGGATGCGCCCGGCGGCGGCTGCGCCCGCAATGCGATCGAAATCGCCGGACGGCCAGCGATGCTCCTGTCGCGCGAAGGCGATCGCGATGGCCGAAGGCGACAACGGCCCGGTCACGAGGATTTCGGAGCCCTTGGACAGGAGACCGAGCAGCGGCTCGGCACCGAGCGGCGCCGAAACGGCGACGAGCGTGGAATTCGGCGGCGGTGGCGGATCACACGGAACCGCCAGAAGCCGCGCGCCGTCCTGCGTGGCGAGGATGTCGCGGGACTGAAGCAGGCCGATGCGCGGACGCCGCTTGCCGAGCCGCGCGGCCAACGCCACGACGGCGTTCGCCACGTAACCGGGTTCGGATTCGACGACTTCGATCGCGAGGCGCACGCGCTTCGACAGGCAGTCGATCAGCACGCCCGCAAGCGCTCGCTCGACTTCGCCGATCGAAAGGCGGACGACGAGACAAGACGGCCCGTCGTGCGCGACGAGTTGCGCAAGCAGGCCTGCGGTCAGATTCGGGCGTTCGCCCCGCCCCGCATGCCCGATGCGCACCATCCGCTACACGATGCCCGTGACCTTCGAGAGCGCGTCGTAGATCGCAGGGCCTGCCGCCTGAACGGCAGCACCTTCGCCAAGCCCGCCGGCCCCGAGGAAATCGTTCGTGCGGCCGCCGGCCTCGCGCACCATCAGCAGGCCGGCAAGGCAGTCCCACGCATTGATGTGCAGCTCGGCATAACCGTCGCAGCGCCCGTCAGCGACATAGGCGATCCCGAGCGCGCCCGAGCCCGCACGCCGGAACGACGCTCCCGCGTCTACGGCCTTCTTCACCATGGCGGTATAGCTTTCGACTGTGCGGCGGCTCGACCAACCCAGTTCGATCTGCGAGCGCGCGAGATCTCCGTTCGCTACGACCTTCATCGGCTTGCCGTTACACGAGGCGCCGAAGCCCCGACGCGCGAGGAACATCTCGTCGCGCATGGGATCGTAGATCACGCCGATCTCCTCGCGCCCTTCGGCGACGAAGGCGATGGAAATGCAGAAATGCGAAATGCCGTTGGCGAAGTTGGCCGTCCCGTCGATCGGATCGACGACCCACAGCGCGCGCGGATCGCGGCTGCCGCCGGTCTCCTCGCCCAGCACCTTGTCGTCCGGAAATGCGGCGGCAAGATGCCCGAAAACGAGCTTTTCGACCGCGCCGTCGGCGACGGTCAGATAATCCTGCGGCCCCTTGAAGGTCGTGCCGATCGACGCGCGATTGGCAAAATAGTGGCGCTGGAGTTCGCCTGCCGCGCGGGCGATTCCCACCGCAGCGAGGGTGCGGGCGGCGATGCCGTCCGGGGTGATTTTCTTTTCCATGGCGCGGGACGTTACCCGTCCGATCTGCTAGAGGGAAGCACCATGATCGCCATCGACAATCTCACCCTGCGGATCGGCGGCCTGACCCTGATCGAGGACGCCACCGCCCTGATCCCGGAAGGCCGGCGCGTCGGCCTCGTCGGCCGGAATGGAGCCGGAAAATCCACGCTGCTCGACGCCATTCTCGACCGGCTCCATCCCGACCAGGGCAGCATTTCCATGCCACGGCGCGCGCGCGTCGGCTTCGTGGCGCAGGAAGCGCCCGGCGGCGCGACGACTCCGCTTGAAGCCGTGCTTGCCGCCGACGAAGAGCGGGCCGCCCTGCTCGCCGAAGAGGAAACGTCAACCGACGGAGCGCGGATCGCCGACATACACATGCGGCTTTCCGAGATCGACGCCTATACGGCCGTCGCGCGGGCCGCCTCGATCCTCGCCGGCCTCGGCTTCGACACCGAGATGCAGAATCGTGCGCTGTCGGAATTCTCCGGCGGCTGGCGCATGCGCGTGGCGCTCGCGGGCGTCCTGTTCGCGCGGCCCGACATCCTGCTGCTCGACGAGCCGACGAACCATCTCGATCTCGAAAGCGCGCTGTGGCTCGAGGACTACCTGCAGCGCTGGCCGGGCACGCTGCTGGTCGTCAGCCACGACCGACGGCTGCTCAACGCCGTGTGCACGCACATCCTGCATCTCGACCAGAAGAAGCTCACGGTCTACAGCGGCGACTACGACCGCTTCGAAGTCCTGCGTCAGGAGCGCCTCGCGCTGCAGGCCTCGATGGCCGCGAAGGTCGACGCCCAGCGCAAGCACATGCAGGCCTTCGTCGACCGCTTCCGCGCCAAGGCAACGAAGGCCCGTCAGGCCCAGTCGCGCCTGAAGGCGCTCGCCAAGCTCACGCCCATCGTGGTCGAGCGCGACGAGGATGCGGTGCGCTTCGAGTTCCCCGATGTCGAGCTTCCCAAGCCGCCGATGGTGACGTTCGACCGCGTCTCGGTCGGCTACGAACCCGGCAAGCCGATCCTGACGGGCATCGACCTGCGCCTTGATCCGGAAGACCGCATCGGCCTGCTGGGCGCCAACGGCAACGGCAAGTCGACTCTCGCCAAGCTTTTCGCCGGCAGGCTGGAGCCGATGACGGGCGGCACGATGCGCGCCTCGAAGCTGCAGACCGGATTCTTCGCCCAGCACCAGATCGAGGATATCGATCCGAACCGAACGCCCATCCAGCTGCTTGCCGACCAATGGCCCAAGGCGGCGCCGCTGGCCGTGCGCTCGCGGCTCGCGTGCTTCGGCTTCTCGGGCACGAAGGCCGACGTGAAGGCCGAGAACCTTTCTGGCGGCGAGAAGGCCCGCCTCGCGTTCGCGCTGGCGACCGCGCATGCCCCGCAGCTCCTGATCCTCGACGAACCGACGAACCATCTCGACATGGCAAGCCGCGAGCGGCTCGTCGCGGCGATCAACGATTTCGCCGGGGCGGTCATCCTCGTCACGCACGACTGGAGCCTGCTGGAACTCACCTGCGACCGGCTGTGGCTCGTCGCGCGCGGCAAGGTGACGCCGTTCGAGGGCGATCTGGAGGAATACCGTCAACTCGCGCTGGCCGAACGGCGCGCGCAGCGCCAGTCGAACGAGAAGCCCAAAGCGACCGCACCCAAAAAACCGGCACGCGATGTCGGCGCGCTGCGGCGCGAACTGAAGGCCGCCGAGGAAGCGCTCGCCAAACTGACGGCCGAGCGCACCAAGCTGGAAAACGAAGCGGCCCTGCCCGCCACCTACAACGATCCGCGCAAATCCGCCGCCAACGCCAAGCGCATCAAGGAACTTGGGGCCCCGATCGCCGAGGCCGAAGCGCGCTGGCTTGCCGCCGCCGAGGCGATGGAAGAAGCCGATGCGGCCTAGCATCCTCGCCGTCGCCCTGCTGGTGCTTTGCGCCGGCAGCGCTGGCGCGAAGGAATGGGCCGATATCCGCAAGCCGACACCGGGGCCGACGCATCTGATCGGCGGGCCGGCCAATGGCTGCATCGCCGGCGCGCAGGCGCTGCCCGTCGACGGGCCCGGCTATCAGGCCGTCCGCCTGTCGCGCAACCGCAACTGGAGCCATCCGCAGACGGTCGCCTATGTGCAGAAGCTCGGGCGCGCGGCGGCGGCGCTCGGCCTGCCGCCGCTCTATGTCGGCGACCTGTCACAGCCGCGCGGCGGCCCGATGTCGTTCGGGCATGCTTCGCACCAGAACGGCAACGATGCCGACATCTGGTTCAATCTCGATCCCAAGCCGGATCTGGCGCCCGCCGCGCGCGAGGAGATCGCCGTCGTCAACCTGGTGACGCCGGACGAACGCGGCATCGATCCCGCCGCCTTCAGGCCGCAGCACGCCGAAATCCTGCGCGCGGCCGCGGGCTTCCCCGAAGTCGACCGGATCTTCGTGCATTTCGCGATCAAGAAGGCACTGTGCGGCAGCGTGACCGGCGATCGCGGCTGGCTGCGCAAGATCCGCCCGTGGCGCGGTCACAACGACCATTTCCACGTTCGCCTCTCGTGCCCGGCCGGAAGCCCGGACTGCGCGCCGCAGGCTCCCATCACGGCCGGCGACGGGTGCGATGCTTCGCTCGACTGGTGGTTTCTCGATGCCGAAGAACGCCGGAAGCTGGAGCCCAAGCCGAAGCCCCCGGCTGCTCCGCGCCCGAAGCTGCCGGCGGCCTGTGCGGCGATCTTGAAAGTCCCTTAGCCCCAGGTCCGGACGGGGCCCGTGTCGATATGCACGAAGTCGCTGCGCGGATACTGGCCGACGCCGCCGGCCTGCATTGAAACGGCCGCCTGCCGGATCGCCTTCACCGAACGGTCGGTGAGATCCACATCGATGGCACGCCCCGTTATGTGGAACGAGTTTCGTGCCACGCCGCGATGGGTCTTGCGCGCCACCGCATTCGTGCGCGGCGAACGGTAGGCCGAGATCACGCGCCACGGCTCGCTGGAACCCAGGCGCTGGTGCAGTTCCCAAAGCTGGTCGTAGAGCTTGGAATCCATGTGCGTGACGGCGCCGGCCTTGTAGTCGCGCAGGAGGGCATCAAGCTTCCGGGTCGCTTCAGGCACGTAGTTGCCGTCGCGCCAGTAGACCCCTTCCCAACGCTCGCCCGTATTGACGATCTGGAGGCGCAGGGCGCGCACGCTCGACGGCCGCACGGGAACCGGCGACGACGGCGCGAGCTTCGGCTTCTTGGGCTTGGCAGCCAAGGCCGGTGCGGCAGGCAGGATCAGGCTGGAAGCGGCGCTCGCGGCAAAGAGGAGAAAGCCGCGGCGGCTAGGAGGCTCGTGTCGGTCGATCATGGCCGGTGGGCGAGTCCTTCATCGGTTGCTATGCTCGGCAGAATGCACAGCACGGCGACCGAAGGCAAGGCCGAAGAAACATCTTGAAACAATTCTACAGGTATCTGATTTTAAAATAAGAAACCTGAATGGAACGAGGCCTCGATGCTCAATGAAAAGCAGCGCGGAGTCGTATCGGGAGCACTTCCCGCCTACGCCGCGACTTTCGCGATCCTCGGAACCGCGATGTTCGCCCCACCTATGTTCTTCCTCCCGCCCGGTCCGTTCCCGGCGACGCTGCAGGTCGCCTTTATCTGCTGCCTTGTGCCGGCCCTCTGCCTCGCGGGAAACATCGGCGCGATGGCGAACCACCGCTTCTACAGTCCGGCCGATATCGACGGCAGCGGCCTCACCGTCGCCACGCCCAAGGCGCGCATCCTGCAGGCCACGCTCCAGAACACGCTGGAACAGGCGATCCTCGCCAGCATCGCCTATGCCCTCTGGGCATCACTGATGCCGGATGCCTGGCAGGGCGTCGTGCCTGCCGCCGCGCTGCTGTTCGCGTGCGGGCGCGCGCTGTTCTGGTACGGCTACGCGCGCGGCGCACCCGGCCGCGCGATGGGCTTCGGGCTGACATTCTATCCCACGATGCTGATGCTGGCCGCATGCGTGCTGCGGATCGTCTGGCGGCTGTTCGCGTAGCTCAGGGCGCCAGCGTCGGGGCCGGCGCAACGCTGTCGCGCGGCAGGCGCGCCTCGACGATCGGCCGCTTCTCGATGCCCGCGACGAACAGCGCATCGAGGCCGTAGATGTCCTCGCGCAGATGCAGGTCGCCGTTCTTCACGAAGGCCGTGTAGTAGACGAGATGCACGGGCACGGGCGTGCGGACCTGCACGTTGCGGGTCTGGCCGTCGGCATCGGCGGCGTCGATCGCCTCGCGCGTCCAGCCGTTGGTATTGCGCAGCACCCATTCGACGAGATCGAGCGGCCGTTCGAGCCGGATGCAGCCCGACGAAAGCGCGCGTTCGGCGCGTGCGAAATAGTGGCGGTCGGGCGTGTCGTGCAGGAACACGTCGTAGGTGTTCGGCAATGTCAGGCGGACCTGGCCAAGCGCGTTCTTCGGGCCGGGGTCCTGGCGCACCCAGTAGGGCATCGCGCGCGGACGGATCTGGCGCCAGTTGACCTTGCGCGGATCGATCTCGACTCGCTCGTCGCCCGATCCGCGATAGAAGCGGAAGCCCAGATCGACGAGCGCCTGCGGGTTCGCGCGCAAGCGCGGCAACAAGTCTTCCCGCACGAGCTTGGACGGCACGGTCCATGTCGGATTGAAGATCACTTCGGTGATGCGGCTGGAGAAGATCGGCGTCGAGCGCGCCTCGCGCCCGACCACGACCGGCATCACGATCCGCTCGGCACCCCCTTCGACAGCGCGCAGCGCGAAACCGGGCACGTTCACTTCGATGAAGGTTCCGCCCGGACGCGCGGGCTGCGCGCGCATGCGGTCGAGATTGACGGTGATCTGCGCGATGCGCGCATCGACCGAGCGGTTCAGCGCGGCAAGCGAGCGTGGCCCGATGCGCCCGTCCGGCGACAGGCCGTGGCGGACCTGGAAGCGGATCGTCGCGGCGACGAGGGCGGGATCGTAGAGATCGGGCTCGTCGGGAACGGGCGGCTCGGCGGCGGCGCCGTCGGTGGGCACGAGCCGGCGCCGGAGTGCGGGAACCCGCGGATCGTGCGCGCCGGGTTCGAGCGTCGGCCCGCCCGGGATATTGCGCCAGCCGCCGCGCGCCTTGATGTCGCGATAGCGGGCGAGCCAGTCGAGCAGCTGCGCATAGGCCGGATCGGCCGGCGCAAGCCGGTCGAACACGCTGTCGGGATCTTCCGCGCGCGTGAGGTCGCGCAGGAACGCGTCGGCATCGAAGGGGCGCGGCGTGATCCTTATGTCCGACGGGAGACTGACCGAGGCAACCCGCCCGCCCTGCAGGTCGGCGGCGTAGCGAAGAGCCGCCTGCGTCAGCAGCAGGTCGAAGCGCGCGAGCGACGCCGGATCTCCCGCGTGCAGCAACCGCTCGATGTCCTGGATGCTGTAGTCCGAAGCGATCAGGCCGCGCGCGGCGGCCGAGCGGAACGTCTCGACGAGCCGGGCCGCACGCTGATCAGGCCCGTCCTTGTCCAGCCAGAGCGGCGAGAAATCGCGCGACTGGTAGATGGCGAGCATGGCGCTCCGCCGCGTCTCGTCGGCAGCCCCATCGATGCCGGCAAGGCCGTCGCGCAGGTTCGGCCGCAGATCGGCGGGCACAAGCGCGTGCGCGCCCGGCGCGCAGACGGCAAGAATCAAGGCGAAAGCGGAAACACGGAAACTGACCATGCCCGATAAACTAGCACGGTCCGCGAAAAGGAAAAGTTGAGGGTCAGCGCCCCTTCAGGAGGTCGACCGTGGCGACCGGCTCGACCGGGCGCAGATAGCGGTCGAAGAAGCCGATCGAGCGGTCGATCGCGTCGCGGCTGGCGGACGCCTGGAAGAAATGCGGCTGGTTCGGGACCAGCACGACTTCGTGCGGGACCGAAAGGCGGCGCAGCAGGTCGCGCGTCTGGGCTGCGCGCGAGACCGGAACGGTGCGGTCCTTCTGGCCGTGGATCACCAGCGTCGGTGCCAGGCGCGTCGTCACCGGGGCCACGTTGCCGGGCATGCCGCCGCCCATATTGACGACGGCAGCGATGCGCTTGTCCCGGCTCGACAGGCCAAGTGCCTGGAAGCCGCCCAGCGAGAAGCCGAACGCCGCGAGCCGGCTCGTATCCACGCGCTGGTCCTTGGCCATCTCGTCGAGGGCCGCGCGCACGACGTCGTGCTGCTCCTCGAACTCGGCGATCAGCGCACGGCCGCGCGGCCGGTTGCGGTTCCGCTCGCCGAGATAGTGCGGCAGATAGACGATGTAGCCCGCTTCAGCAAAACTTTCGGCGGCGCCGCGATAGAACGCCCCGTTGCCCATGCCCGACGCCCCATGCAGCAGCAGCACGCCGGGGCGCTGGCCTTCCGTGTCGGGCCGGTAAATCTCGAGCTTCACCTGGCGCTTGCCGACCTTGTACTTGGCATCGGCACGGGAAACCTGGGTCGCCACGCGACGCAGATCCGAACCGGCACCGAAAGCGTCGCGCGGGGCTGCACCTGGCGGACGGCTGGCCCATTCGGGGGCGGCCTGCGGCCCGCTCTCGAGCCGGGCGAGCATGGCAAGATCGTCTTCAGGACCGGTCGCGGCGCCGCCGCGGACCACGCCCGCCGACTTGGCCGGCGCCGTCGCGGCCTTGCCTGTCGCCGGGACGGAAACGATCGCCGGCGCCACACCCGTTTCTGGCGATCCGGGAACGAAGACAAAAGGAAGACTGGGGTCGAGGAGATAGTTCGGCGCGAGCGTTACCGGCGCTTCGACGGCCGCCGAGAACGACGTCGTCTGCGGGTCCTGCTGGGGAGGCATATCAGCCCCTTGCGAGGCGACTGCCGCTGCGACGAGTAGTTCAATCATCCAAGCCGTCCTGCAGAAATGATTATTTCGATTTGTTGCAGTGGCTTCGGGATAACATACGACCCGCCGATGCGGGAGTCGTTTTTAGGTTACCGACGAAAATTAACCATTTAGAAGTGATTCATCTTTTAGAATCAAAGCCATCAAATTTACTGGATGGCCGCTGGAAAGCCTGTTTTCACGCCAGCGAAGCCGATTGATCGTTATTTCGGCTGTTTGTGCGGACTCCGCAACACCCGCTCGATCAGTGACCTTCCTCTCGGTCGAAGTACGCCTTGATCAGCCAGAACTCGATCGCCGTACACGCGGCGAAGAACACCAGACCACCGGTATACGCAGATCCGCCGTGGGCGTTCGAGGCCACGTACAGCCCGATGCCCGCAAGGATGGCGACGATCACCCCGACGAACCACATTTGAAGTCCCGACATCCTCGCCTCCCCTTTCCGCCCGATACGCAGTGTCGGAAAAGTAACCATTCGACGGCCGGGGGTCTAGCCCACGAAGCTCGCCAGCGCCGCGACGTCGCCCTTCACCAAGAGCGGCACGGCGGCAGCGACCTTCGCCGCCGGCCAGTCCCACCAGGCGATTTCCAGCAGGCGGCTGACGGATGCGGCATCGAAGCGCATCTTGACGACCCGCGCCGGGTTGCCGGCGACCATCGCATAGGCCGGCACGTCGCGCGTGACGACCGCGCAGGCCGCGACGATGGCCCCCGATCCGATCGTCACGCCAGGCATGATCGTGCTGCGGTAGCCGCACCACACGTCGTTGCCGACCTTGATGCTGCCCTTGTTCACCGCGGGATAGTCGCGCGCCGACATCTTCGCCGACCAGTCCCCGCCGAAGACGGGAAACGGATACGTCGATGGGCCGGCGATCGAGTGGTTGGCGTCCGACATGATGAAGGTCGTGTCGTGCGCAAAGGCGCAGTACTTGCCGATGTCGAGGCGCGCGCCGGAGAAACCGAAATCGTAGCGCACGTTGCGCAGGAAGAACCGCGTGGGATCGTCGAAATCCGAGTAGTAGCTGTACTCCCCGGCCGTCAGATGCGGGCGGGGGGAATCGATCTCGGCGAGGAGAGGCTTCAGAAACACCGTGTGGCGTGCACCCGATCCGAACGGAAAGAGCGCGTTCGGATCGATCTCTGCCGGATGAGTCATCGCTAGATCTCCACTTGGGTTCCCAGTTCGACGACGCGGTTGGAGGGGATGCGGAAGAAGGCGGTAGCACTGTACGAGCTACGCGAGAGCGCGATGAACAGCTTTTCGCGCCAGCGCGGCATCAGGGGCTTGCTCTTCATGACCAGGTTCTCGCGGCCGAAGAAGAACGACGTGTCCATCATATCAAATTTGAGGCCGAGCGGTTGCGCCAGACGCAGCACGCGCGGGATGTTCGGGCCTTCCATGAACCCGTACCGGAGCGTCACGCGCCAGAAGTTCTTTTCGAGCGCCACGACCTGCATCCGGTCCTTCTCGGCGACCTGCGGGATCTGCTCGAACACGACAGTCAGCAGCACGACGCGCTCGTGCAGCACCTTGTTGTGTTTCATGTTGTGGAGCAGTGCGTAGGGCACGCCGTCGCGCGTGCCAGTCATGAACACGGCCGTACCCGCGACACGCGGCGGATTGCCGTCGCGCAGCCGTGCGATGAACGGCTCGAGCGGCACGGTGCTCTCGTGCAGGCGCTCGACGAGGATGCGCCGGCCACGTTTCCATGTGGTGAAGACCGAATAGAGCGCAGCACCCACGATCAGCGGCAGCCAGCCGCCATCGGCGATCTTCACGAAATTGGCGAGGAAGAACGAGATGTCGACCGTCAGGAACACGGCCGTCACCGCAAGCGCGCGCAGGCGGGACCAGCCCCAGATATGCCGTGCCACGACATAGGCGATCAGCGTGGCCACGCACATCTCGCCCGATACCGATACGCCGTATGCCGAAGCGAGATTCGTCGACGACTGGAACCCGATGACGAGCGCCAGCACGCAGGCGCACAGGATCCAGTTCACGCGCGGGATATAGATCTGCCCGATCTCGGTCTCCGACGTGTGGCGGATCTCCATGCGCGGCAGGTAGCCGAGCTGGATCGCCTGGCGGGACAGCGAGAAGGCCCCGGTGATCACGGCCTGCGAAGCGATGACCGTCGCGACCGTCGCAAGGATGACGACCGGATAGAGCAGCGCGTCCGGCACCATCAGGAAGAAGGGATTGGCCGACGCATCCGGCTGGCGCATCAGCAGCGCGCCCTGGCCGAAATAGTTCAGCACCAGCGCCGGCTGGACGAATCCGACCCACGCAAGCCGGATCGGCCTTTTGCCGAAATGCCCGATATCGGCATAGAGCGCCTCGGCGCCGGTGAGGGCCAGGAACACCGCGCCCATGACGAGGAACCCGCGCCAGCCGTCGCTCCACAGGAAGTGGAGCCCGTAATAAGGATTGAGCGCGACCAGCACGGCCGGCGTCTGGAAGACCGAGACGACACCGAGCGTCGCGAGCACGAGGAACCACACGATCGTGATCGGCCCGAAGAAGGCGCCCACGCGCGCCGTTCCCCGCCGCTGGATCATGAACAGGCCGATCAGGATCGCGCACGCGATCGGCACGACATAGCTTTCGAACTCGGGCGTCGCGACCTTGAGGCCTTCGACTGCGGAAAGAACCGAGATCGCCGGCGTGATGATCGCGTCGCCGAAGAAAAGCGACGCGCCGAACAGGCCGGCAGCCAGGATCGGCACGCCGCGATGGATGCCGGCGGGCGCGGCTTTCATTGCCAGCGCCATCAGCGCGAACATTCCGCCTTCGCCGCGGTTGTCCGCGCGCAGGATGTAGGTCACGTATTTGAGCGTGACGACGATCACCTGCGTCCAGACGATCAGTGACAGCACGCCCAGAATATGCGGCAACGAGGAATCCATCGGATGGGGCCCGGTGAATGCCTCGCGCATCGTGTAGAGCGGCGACGTACCGATGTCGCCGAACACCACGCCGATGGCAGCGACCGCCAGCGACATGATGCGCTTGTCGGTCCCGACTGCGTCCGTCGTCGTCGTCATGATTCTTGTTCCGGCCCCCTCGCCGTCGGGCCGGACATTGCCCAATTCGCCGGGCCAGCGCCAGCACCACTTCTTTTGCGCGCGACACCGGGTGCAGCGACTCCCTATATATAAGTGATGGACGCACCCGCCGATTCTTCCGCCTGACGATGCAGCATCCCGCACGCGAACCCGCCATCAACCTGCCGCCTGTCACGCTCGCGCTCATCGTCGCGAACGTCGCCGCCTTCGCCGCCGTCCGACTGCTCGACGAGGGTTCGTTCTGGGCGGCGTACGAGGCGTTCGGCTTCGTTCCCGCCCGCTACGACGGCGATCCGTCCGCCGGCGCGGCCCTTTTCTACACGCCGGTCACTTACCTGTTCCTGCACGGGGACTGGATGCATCTGGGCGTCAACATGGTGAGCCTTGCCGCATTCGGCGCCGGGATCGAACGGCGCACCGGAGGCACGACGATGCTGTCGATCTTCCTGCTGTGCGGCGTCCTGGCGGCGGCCGCGCATTTCGCGATCTATCCGGACAGCGACGATCCGGTCATCGGCGCGTCCGGTGCCATCTCGGGCCTGATGGGTGGGGTGATGCGGATGCTGCGCGAAGCGCGGGGCCCCCACAACGGCGGCCTCCTCGGGCTCGCGGCCGTATGGGCGCTCTCGACGGTCCTCATCGGGATGACGGGGCTGCCCGGCGACGGCGGTGCTCCGATCGCGTGGGTGGCGCATCTCGGCGGGTTCTTCGCGGGCCTCGTGCTTTTCGGATTCTTCATCGGCAATGGACGTCACGATGAACAGGCTTGAAGTTCTGCGGCGCGCGATGCTGCCGCTCGACGGCACCATCGCCGACTGGGTACCCGGGATCATGGACGCCTATGCGCGCATCGTACCCGAGCGCGATTGGCCGAGAATCACGATGGTCGATTTCACGGCCGGCTCGTGCCTGATGCCCACGCTGTTCGCCGCCTCCGGCGTGCGCCGGCTGGTGGTGAACGATTTCGCCCCCCGTTCGCACCTCGCCGCGCGCTTCCTGTTCGGCCGGCGCAGGATCGACGCGCGGCGCGTCACCGCCCTGCTTGCCGCACGGCGCCCGAAGCTGCTTCCGCACGTGCCGACTTTCCATTTCGCCTGCGACTACCTGGTCGAAAGCGCGTGCGACGTGTTCGACCGCCTCTATCACGCCGACGTCCCCGCGGCCGAGCGGACCGGATTGCAGTATCTCGCCGTGCGCTGGGCGCTCGGCTTCGCGCGCACGGTCGAAGACGGGTTCGACATCCTCTACACGCACGACCTGGCGCGGCTCGCGCGCACGCGCGACGTGGACTGGTCGGCGTATCTTTCCCGCGCGCGCAGCCCCGCACGCGTGCTCGCCGCGCTCGTGCGCGATTTGAATGCCGCGGTCGAAACGATCGGGCCGGCAAGTGCGAGGCTTTTCTGCGCCGACATGAAGGACGTCGCGGCGAAGCTGAAGCTCCGGGCCCCGGTTTTCGCGGCCGTCAATCCGCCCACGCGCGGGCTCGACGAGTACACGATCGACGACCAGCTCGTGCATTCGCTGATGGCGAACCGCTGGCTGCCGCTGTCGCAGACACCGGAAACCCCGCTCGCCTTCTGGACGCGGCGCGTCGATGCGGGCCTGCGGCATCTTCCAGCGGGTGCGCATTACATGGTCTGGGGCGGCGATGGCTCGATGAAGTGGAGCGAATGCCTGCGGATCTGGTCGCTGTACGGCGAGCCGCTGCATGTCGCGCGCCTTGCCGAAGACGCCGAGGCGCCGGGCTGGGCGATCTTCAGAAAGAACGGATGAAGTGTGTGGATTAGGGCCGGTTTTCGGAAAAATCCGACGCGGCCCTCTTGCGAAACGCAAATCGATGCCTATCTTTCAATCAGGTGCGTGAGCCACCCCGGCTCGCCCATCGTTGGTTCCACCCTTCCCCCAAGGGCGAACCGTTCAAGGCCCCGGCGCAAGCCCCCCCTCGCGCCGGGGCCGCTTGAACCCCGAACTCAGCGCTTCGATCCGATCCGGACCTGCACGAGCGACCGGCGCCAAAGCGTGGCGAACAGGCCGACCGCAAGGCCCGCGCGCTGGCCCGGCGTGCCGGCGAATTTCCAGCCATCGATACATTCGCCGATCGTGCGCCGTGCGTCGACGCGCGCGAGCAGCGGCGCCACGTCCGGCGAAAGCGTGAAACTGTCGTCGAGGCGCTTGAGCGTGACGGGACCGGGCTGCGCGAGTTGGTCGAGCGTCTCGATGCCGACATTCCACTGCGGCACGTAGTCGAGCGCGTGCGGCCCGTCCCACGTGACGCGATAGCTCGCCGGATCCTTCTCGGGCCGGCAGAAGACGGCCGAGTGCAGCATCGTGTCCTGCACGAACAGGTCGACACAGGCCCATTGCTCGCGCTCGGGCAACGTCGCGAGGCGCCGGGCGAGCGGATGGCCCGCCGGCACGCGCGCGTCGGGATAGTAGAGGCGGTTGTCGGCCCAGTTCTGGAACACCAGCCCGTTGCGCGTCGCGAACTCGACGACTTCGTCAGCCGTGTACGCGCGATCGACCGGATGGAGCAGCGTGTCGACAAGCCCCGAATCGTGCTCGAGATCGCCCGACCGGCGGCGATGCCAGTTGAGGTAATGCTCGGCCGGCAGTGCGGCCATCACGTCGCGCGCGAAGGCGATGTCGTCGGCCGACTGGCCGACGCCGAGACGGCGGAACATCTCCTGCATCATGTAGACGCCGACGCGCGCATAGCGCCCGTAGAGCATCACCTGGAACGCGCCGTCGGGCGCCAGCAGCGGCGCCAGCGTGCGAAGGCCCGCGTCCGGGTCCGGCAGATGATGCAGCACGCCGGTCGACACGATCAGGTCGAACGTCTCGCCGATCTCGCCCGCGCGCATGATGTCGAGCTGGCGCAGGCGCAGGTTCTTGAGCCCGTGCTTCTCCTGCAGGAACTTCTGGTGCGCGAGGCTCGGGCCCGACAGGTCGATGCCGAGCACGCTTGCACCCGGATTGGTGAAGGCGATGTGCGCCGCCTGGTTCGTGCCGCAACCCGCGACAAGGATGCGCATGTCAGGGCGGTAGGGGCGGTCCGGCCAGTAGCGCAGGTGGAAATGGAGCGGATCGGAAAGATCGACGCCGCCACCCCCGATCGCCTTGGCGAGGTCGTCGATCGGCTGGGGATAGCGATAGGCCGTGTATTGCTGCGCGACGATCTCGGTTGTCTTGTCCAAGCGGACCTCCGCCCCGATTCTTGCATGGATCATAGCCGAGACCCTAAGGTGCGCGACATGACGCTTCCCGGCCACGACCGCTACGACTATGTGCCGATCCGCGGACGGCCCGTCTATGACTGGCCCAACGGCACCAGGCTCGCGGTCTATCTCGGTCTCAATCTCGAGCATTTCGCGTTCGGCGAGGGACTGGGCGCGGAGCTGGCGCCCGGCGGTCCCGCGCCCGACGTGCTGAACTTTGCGTGGCGCGACTACGGCAACCGCGTCGGCGCGTGGCGCATGCTGGAGCTGTTCGACGAGCTGTCGCTGCCGAGCTCGGTCCTCGTCAATTCGAGCATGTACGAGTATGCGCCTGCACTGCTCGACGCCTTCCGCAAGCGCGGCGACGAGTTCGTCGGCCACGGCCGCACGAACGCCGAACGGCAGGGCACGCTGCCCGAGGCGGACGAAGCCGCCCTGATCGCCGAAGCCACCGCCGTGATCGCGCGCGGCGAAGGCAAGGCACCGGGCGGCTGGCTCGGCCCGTGGATCAGCGAGAGCCGCGCGACGCCCGACCTGCTTCAGGAAGCCGGCTACCGCTACCTGCTCGACTGGTGCATGGACGACCAGCCGGTGTGGATGCGCACGCGCAAGGGCCGCATCCTCGCCCTGCCCTATCCGCAGGAGCTCAACGACATCCCCATGATCGTCGGTCGCAAGATCGGCGGCGACGCGTTCGCCGACATGATCGTGGACAATTTCGACGAGATGCTCGCGCAGTCCCGCGCCCAGCCGCTGGTCATGGGGATAGCGCTGCATCCCTATCTGGTCGGCCAGCCCTATCGGCTGCGCCACCTGCGCCGGGCGCTGTCGCATATCGCGGGCCACCGCGCGGGCGTGTGGTTCACGACGGCCGGTGCCATCGCGGATCACGCGATCGCGCTGCCGCCGGGTACCGTTCCGGGCGGCTGATCGGGCCACCCGGGATTCGCTATTTGCGAATCCCGCCTGAAAACGCCGCGCGGTCGGAAGTTGCATTTTGCATTTCGCACCGGCAACACGATCCCGCTTGAAGAAATTAGCCAACGGTGTAAATCGATTAGTCCGAGATTCCGGGCAATTTCCGACCCGCAGGGCGCTGCCTTCCGTGACCGACACGTTCGAGACCACGACCAGACCGACGCCCGAGTTCGCGGTGCCGTTCGGCCCCGAACACACGATCCGGCTGGACCAGCCGATCGTGGAGTATTCGCGCGCATGGGCGCCGTGTTTCGTGGCGAAGCATGTCGACCATCCCGACCTTCCGCTGATCGCGTACATCTGCGCGCCCAATCCGGGCGTGCGGATCGAGACCGCCAAGCGCACGCGCCAGATCGAGCGCAGCGGCCTGCTGAAGCTCTTCCATCACGGCACGCTGACGCTGCCCGGCAAGCCCGACCATTACGGCTTCATCTACGAGCGGCCCATCGCGCCCGCCCCGCCGCGGCGCATGTGGGGCAGCTACAACGCCAAGCTGCTGACGACGAACCTGATCCGCCCCGCGCTCGCCGTCCTGAGCGAGATGTTCGATGTCGGCCAGGCGCACGGCGGCATCCGGCCCGACAACCTGTTCTCGATGGACAGCAAGCAGTCGCTGTTCGTGCTCGGCCCGCCCACGCTGTGCCCGGCCGGCTACGACCAGCCGCCCGTGTTCGAGACGATCGAGCGCGCGCTCGCCAAGCGCGAGGCCAAGGGCATGCCGGGCCCGGCCGACGACCTCTTCGCGCTCGGCCTCACGATCTACTGCCTCGCCTCGGGCAAGATGCCGGGCGAAGGCTTCGAGGACGCGGAGATCATGCAGCGCCGCCTGCGCTATTCCTCGCAGGCAGCATTGCTCGACACCGCCCAGCTTCCGCGCGACCTCTACGACCTGGTGATGGGCCTCACCGACGACGACGTGCGCCAGCGCTGGGACATGCAGAAGGTCAACGAGTGGGCCGCCGGCCGCAAGCCCGAGGCGCCGCCGCGCGCCAATCTCGGCAAGCGCCGCTTCACGATCCGCATCGGCTCGGTCGAGTGCGACAACCCGCGCGAAGTCGCCAACGCGATGTTCCTCAACCAGGCCGAAGGCATCCGGATGGTGAAGGAGGGCCAGGTCGACAAGTGGCTCGTCGAGAACGCGCTGGTCGGCGAGCACGGAGCGGCCAACGTCGTGAAGCCGACCGCGGGCGTCGACGAGGCGGTGGCTGAGGCGCTTGATCTCGCGCGCGCGATCGTGCGCTGCGATCCGTCGGGCCCGATCCGCTACAAGTCGCTGTCGTTCTATCCCGCGGGCGTCGGCACGCTGCTGCAGCAGATCGTCAACGATCCCGCGCGCCGGCAGGAATTCGTCGAGCTGCTGCAGGGCAAGATCTTCTCGTACTGGATGAAGTCGGCCGGCGCGTTCGGCCTCGTCGACCTGCCGGCCAAGCGCCTGCAGGAGATCGAGAAGAACTTCGAGCGCTACGGCGACAACCTCGAAGCCGCGCTCTACAAGCTCAACCCCGACGCGCCGTGCCTGTCGCCCGCGGTCGGCGGCAAGTGGACGGCCACGCACACCGATCTCGCCGATCCGATGGAGCGCGCCTGCGCCAACGAGATCCAGCCGGCACTCGACCGGCACATGATCGGCTTCTTCGGTGCACGCGCCGAGATCTCGGACCGGGCGCTCGGCCACTGGTACAAGCTGAACGAACCGAACAAGACGGCCGCCCCGTCGGTCCTGCGGGTCGCCGGCCGCTTCCAGCAGGACTGCCAGGGCAAGCAGTTCCCCAACCTCGCCAAGGTGTGCCTGCGCATGGCCGACAAGGTCATCGAGGACATCCACCATCCCCAGACGCGCGAGAAGCTGCGCCAGCAGATCGTGCAGAAGGCCAACAACGGCGCGGTGTCGGACATGTTCGACATCGTGATGGACGAGGAAGTGCGCGCCGCGGACGAGCGCGCCTTCAAGGAAGCCAAGGAGGAGTTCGACCGTCTCGACGCGATCCTCTCCGACCGCGAAGGCCTGCTCCAGCGCGCGCGCCGCATGGGCCGCGACCGCGGGATGGAAGTGGCCTACGGCCTGCTGTCGCTCGCGTGCATGGCCGGGCTCATCATCATGATGTTCGTCGAACTGAGGGGCCGATGAGCGCTGGCCGCCAGCCCTTGGGCCGCCGCCTGCTGTTCGGCGCGCTGGTCCTGCTGATCGCCGCGATCGTCGGCATGCTCGTGGTCGCGATCCTGCTCGTGCATCCCTCGCTGCTGATCTTCATCGCGGGCGCGCTGGTGCCCACCGCCATGCCCTTCATGATGCGCCATCCGAACCGGATGTTCCTCGCGTGGTCGTCGGGCACGGTCACGGTCGCGGCCATCGCCCCCATCGTCACGCGCGGCCTGTTCGACGCGACGCAGCCCATCCACATGGAAGTGCGCTCATGGCTGATCGCGCTCGGCGCCGCGTTCTTCGGCTACAGCGTGGCGCTGGTGGCGCCGTGGCTGGGCGAGCGCATCGCGGTCGCCCGGCACAAGCTCTCGGAGATCAAGCTCGACCGCCGGCGCATCGAGCTGATCGAGATCTGGACCGAGCAGCGCCTGCGCCGCCCGGCCAGTGCGCGCGCCGTCATCGGCAAGGACTTCGTGTCCGAGGAAGAAGGCGCTGCCGCCACGGCAAGCGCCAACGATGCCGGGCCGCCGCCCCCGTCCGCGGCCGCGGACGAGCCGCCCCCGACCGCCGCCTCCGCCTGATCCCCGGCCCGCTGGCCATTTGCGGCGGTTGCGCCTATAAGGCGGCCTCATGAGCAAAGCCAATCCGAAGATCGGCATCGTCAGCCTCGGCTGCCCGAAGGCGCTGGTCGATTCCGAACGCATCCTCACCAAGCTGCGCGCCGAGGGCTACGAGATCGCGCCCGACTATGCCGGCGCCGACGCCGTCATCGTCAACACGTGCGGCTTCCTCGACAGCGCGCGCCAGGAATCGCTGGAGGCGATCGGCGAGGCCTTGGCCGAAAACGGCAAGGTCATCGTCACCGGGTGCCTGGGTGCCGAAGGCGACCTCATCAAGCGCACGCATCCCAAGGTGCTCTCGGTCTCGGGCCCGCAGCAGTACGAGACGGTCGTCAAGGCTGTCCACGATGTGGTGCCGCCGAAGCACGATCCGTTCGTGGATCTGGTGCCCGCACAAGGCATCAAGCTCACGCCGCGCCATTACGCGTATCTGAAGATCTCCGAAGGCTGCAACCACTCGTGCAGCTTCTGCATCATCCCCTCGATGCGCGGCAAGCTGGTCAGCCGTCCGGCGGGCGATGTGATGATCGAGGCCGAGCGGCTGGCGCTGGCCGGCGTGCGCGAGCTGCTCGTCATCAGCCAGGACACGTCGGCCTATGGTGTGGACATCCGCCATGCCGAAAGCCCGTGGCGCAAGCGCAAGGTGCGCGCCCACATGACCGACCTGTGCACGGCGCTCGGCGAACTCGGCGTTTGGGTGCGCCTGCACTATGTCTATCCCTACCCGCACGTCGATCAGGTGATCCCGCTGATGAAGGCGGGCAAGATCCTTCCCTATCTCGACATCCCCTTCCAGCACGCCTCGCCCGAAGTGCTGAAGGCGATGCGCCGCCCGGCCGACCAGGAGCGCGTGCTGGAGCGCATCCAGTCGTGGCGCAAGCAGGTGCCCGACATGACGGTGCGCTCGACCTTCATCGTCGGCTTCCCCGGCGAGACCGACGAGGATTTCGAGCTGCTGATCGACTGGCTGGAAGAAGCCGAGCTCGACCGCGTGGGCTGCTTCAAGTACGAGCCCGTGAAGGGCGCCGCCGCCAACGACCTGCCGGGCACCGTGCCCGACGAGGTGAAGGAAGAACGCTGGCACCGCTTCATGGCGGCGCAGCAGGTGATCTCGGCCAAGCGCCTCAAGCAGAAGGTCGGCAAGACGATCGACGTGCTGATCGACGAGGCCGGCCCCAAGGGCGCCATCGGCCGCTCGAAGGGCGACGCGCCCGAGATCGACGGGCTGGTGCAGGTGAAGTCGGCCAAGCCCCTCAAGGTCGGCGAGATCGTCAAGGTGAAGATCACCAACGCCGACGAATACGATCTGAGCGGCCGCCACGTTCCCTGAGCGCCGGCTATAAATAGGTTACCATTGGCGACGGTAACCTGTTTAAGCGCTTGATTTTGCAGGCAGGTAACCTGAACCGCGCTTTTCGCGCGACGCAAACCTTCCGGCAACCGGATGTTACCGTAACGCAATCATCCCCTTGAAGTTGCAGCATCGTTACTGCAACCGGGTTTGGCGTTACCGAACCTTCACGCCGCATATTCACTTGTCAAAGAGCACGTCCACAGCGTGCGGACTCTGACAGGACGCCTTTCGGTTGTCAAGAAAATAGGCCTAAAAGACGTGGGTGCCCGGGTCAAGCCCGGGCATGACGGAAAAATTAGGATCGTCATGCCCGGGCTTGACCCGGGCATCCACGACTTGAAAGAGGGAGCCGCGCGCCCCCAGCCCTACCGCTTCAGCAATTCCGCCAGCAGCCGCTGAAGCTGCCCGGCGTCCACCATCGCGCCGCCGGCGGCGCGTTCTTCGAGATAGCGCGCGGCGATGGTCGCGGCGAACATCGCGGCCTGCTCGGGATGCAGGGTCGTCCAGTGATAGGCCTCTTCGAGCGACGGGCGGAAGGGCACGCGCTCGGCGCGGTCGGCGGTGTGGAACACCTCGAGCGCGTAGATGCCGGCGTCGGTCACCGTCACCTCGACCTCCAGCCGGCCCCACGGCGTATCGGCGCCATAGATGAAGCAGCCCGCATCGGGCGGGCGGTAGTCGTAAGCGACTTCGCTGAGCATCGGGACATAGCCCATCGGTGCACCGCGACTCCGGACAGGTAGGTACGTCATGGCGCTCTATCGCACGGCGCCCGGAGTCCCGCAAAACCCGCAGGCTTGATTCGAAACGCGCCCCGTGATGATTTCGCTGCCGCGACCCCTTGGTGGAACGGTAGACACGGAAGACTTAAAATCTTCTGCCGCGAGGCGTGCAGGTTCAAGTCCTGCAGGGGTCACCACATGGATCTCCGGAACGGCCCCGATGACGAAAACCGAATCCGCCCTCGTCGTCCTGGTCCCGGAGGCCGAAGCGCTCGTCGGCCCCTTCCGCAGCTTCTTCGATCCCTCGGCCTCGCTGGGCGTGCCCGCGCACATCACGCTGCTCTATCCGTTCGTGGCACCTGAGAAGATCGACGCCAAGATCGCCGACACGCTCGCCGCATGCTTCCGCGACTTCGCGCCGTTCGACTATGCGCTGACCGAACTGCGCCAGTTCCCCGGCGACGTGCTCTACCTCGCCCCCGAACCGGCCGAGCCGTTCCGCACCCTCACCAAGGCGATCTGGAAACTCTTTCCCGACCACCCGCCCTATGCCGGCCAATGGACCGACATCGTTCCGCACCTCTCGCTGGGCCGCTTCGAGACACAGGACGAACTCGACGCGAACGCCGAGATGCTGACGCTGGAATACGCGGCGAGCCTGCCGCTGAAGGTGCACGCGGCAGAGGTGGCGCTGCTGGAGAACACGGACGGCCGGTGGAAGGCGCGGCAGATTTTCGCGCTAAGAAACTAGATAAGTTCGCATCTCTCGCCGTGGGTAGCGGCGAGTTCATCACACTACGATTAGTTGAACGATAGCATGAATATGCTAAGAATTTATCGCCCAACTTATGTGAGTAGGCGCAAGACAACTTACACCTAACGCCAAATGCTTGAGATCTAAATCGGAGATTTCATGTGAATATCAACATTAGCACTGCGGTCTGGTGTGAGTTAGTCGCGCCAAGCGCACAATGCTCCATTGACGTCCATTTGAACTATTGGCGGCTATCGAGCGGTGTGGGGGAGGATCAAGCGTCATCGGACCGCGCAACCGATGATTTCCTTGAAGTGGGGATAGCTCTCAAGAATCCGGCCACCGCAGAGAGCATTAAGATTTTCCTACCGATAATGGAAAAAGAAATAACAATTTCAGACTGTGGGCCAAAATTTGAAGAAGTGTCCCTTGCTCAAGCAATCTTTAACACTATGCTTTCACTAGAAACTCGAATCCTCAAGGACAAAATACAATGCACAGATCTACTAGACCGGAATCAAAATTGCCTATTTCGAGTATTTAATTTTCCACGAAAAATCGGAGAATCTGAGACACACACAAACTCCGTCACCACTGGGAGCACATTTGATCCGGCATATTTGCGCATTGAACGCGCGGATGACGGAACGCTTTTCACGATTCAGAGAGATGCGATTCAACACGCACGTGAAGGAAATGGTCACCCCCCAGCGGATTGCATCTATTTTCGTTTGCGCTTTAGCTTAACCCCGGGAGGGGCCAAGGCATTTGTTCGCGAGAAAAAACCCACAGATGCCGCATTGTTTAGTGGCTTTGATGAGGTGAACTATATTGACTTTCGCTTAAATGAAGCTCGGACACTAAGCCGAGAAATTGATGGTGCAATTAATGCCAAAGACTGCCCTAAGGCACCGATCAATTCAGTCGCCTTCTTGACGGCAGTTCCTGTCGATCGCAGCTTGATCGCATCGAACCCTGAACTTCATAAGATGAGGCTGTTAGAGGACAAAATATGGGAGCAGTATGCGCGTCCACATAAAGTACGAGATGACATGGTCGTCTATCATTGGAAGAAAATGCCGGCGTCGCGAGACGGTGAGTTTTCTGTGTTTGTTAAGCTACAGGCACGAAACGCCAACACAGCCACAATTCTAATTTCAATCGCGCTTGCGTTCGCGCTGGCCATTTCTTCTAATCTTTTTGCCGATCAAATACCAACAGCCTACAAGCTATGCCTTGCGGTGCTTCTAATTTTGGGTTCCATCGGATATGTACTGTTTCCGCGGCTTTTCCGACGAAAAAAGTAGGGGCATTGGCCTTGTTGATATGATTTCGTGTATGATTCGAACGAATCGATTCTCCCTAAAGTAGGTCACATCACCATGCTGCATCATTCATTGGTGCTTCCTAAAAGCTACCGCCGGTTCGAGACGGTCGGGGCGCGTGGCTTTTTCCAGCTTCAGGATCAGGAATCTCAGGCGCTTGCATTTTTGCGCCCACTCTCTGAAGACTACCCTGATATTGATCATTGGTTTTGCACGAAAGTTGTTCCTGGCTTGCGTGCGGGCACAAGGCTCCTTCTGCCTATTGAGCGTCACGGACAGTTAGTCGGATTGGGTATCGCGAAAAACGAGGACGAGCGGAAAATTTGCACCGTTCGAGTAGCGCCGAATTATTTTGGCCGCGGGATAGGCGTCCGTATCTTTGATCAATTGCTACGATGGCTGAATGATGATCGGCCACATCTTACTGTGAGCTCCACGAAATTGCCCGCGTTTCAGAGGATATTTGACTCGTACGGGTTTAAGCTAACCTCAGCGCATCGCGGCTTGTATGTGCCAAGCCTATGCGAACTTGGTTTCAACGAGCCGTCGCCTGTGATCGGCGAAGTTTGCTCCGAGTAGTTCGTATCTGATTTAGAATTCGGCGAATTGGCTCCTCTAGAATGTTTGCTCCATTGCCTTCTACAATCTCTAGGGGTAATTTAAGATTTTGGGAATATCCGAAAACCAATTCGCGTGCGACTGTCATTTCTTCGTAAAAGTGCACGGGCTCTTTTGAGCGCCGTACCCCGAGGGTAACAGCTTCGACGTCTAAAAATACCAAACCGTCCGGCGCCAAGGATTTAACAGCTTCAACCGGAACAGGGATCATTTCTCTGTCGGTTACTATGACGCTGTGCGCGTCAACAATCGCCGGCCTCGCCTCTTTCCCCGCACGGGCTGCACGCAATCCATCTGATAGAAGGGCCTGATTATTTAAAATCTCATCACGCGAAAGTCTTCGCAACTCGTCGCGATTGAGATTGGTGAGGTTACCTAAAATAGAACTCGCTCGAAAATAGAGAAATCTAGGGTGACGCGAAACAAACGACAGGCACCCCGTGCTTTTGCCTGCACCAGACACCCCAAAAATGAGAATGGTAGTTCCAAACTTCTGCACTATTTTAAATCCTCATATCGAAAACCGTTCTTGAAATACTCATTTCGAAGATACGTAAAGGATTGGGGTGGTGAAAAATCACGAAAAATTTCATCTGGATCATACTGATGCGCATAACGTCGCGTGCCACCAATTTGGATAGCGAATGCTCGGTATCTTCCCTTAAAATAAGCATCAAAATTTTGTTTCAAAACACCTGATCCATTACTCGTCATTTGCCAAAGTACCTCAGGCGAAGCTTCCAAAATGTTCTGGATTTCAAACTCTCCCACAATCTTAGCAACCGGTTTTGTGCTGTAAATAACAACCCTTGATACATCTTTTCTTGAAAATAAACGCCGCCTAAATTCAAACGTCTTGAGATTAGATAGGATGCTGTCGGCGTAGATAGGCCTAATTGACAAAAGAACTCGCATCGCGGTTTGCTCAGACCGGCGGCTCGTCCGTCGCCTCGCCGCCCAGCGAGCGGATCAGTGCCGCCACTTCCTTCGCGACCGCGGCGAGCCGCGCGCGGTCCAGCCCGCGGATGACGACGGCGTTGCGGAAGGTGCCGTCGGGGCGCTGGCCGGGGTAGGAGCCGATTTCGAGATCGGCGTTGCGCTTCTGGATTTCGGCGAGCGCGTCGCCGATGCGGCCCTCGGCGACGTTACCCACGACCGTGTGCGCGATCAGCACGGGGCCGCCCTTGAGCTGGCTTGCGATGCCTTCGAACATCGCCTGCAGGATGCGCGGCACGCCGGCCATCGTGTAGACGTTGCCGGTGCGGAAGCCCGGCGCCTTGCTGATCGGGTTGGGGATCATCTCGGCGCCGCGCGGCAGCGTGGCCATGCGAAGGCGGGCGGGCGTGAGCTCGTCGTCGCTCTTGTAGTTCGAGCGCAGGATCGCGCGCGCTTCCGGGTTCAATTCCCACGGCACGCCGAACGCCTTGGCGATGCATTCGGCCGTGATGTCGTCATGCGTGGGGCCGATGCCGCCGCTGGTGAACACATAGGTGTATTTGGCGCGCACCTCGTTGACGACCGACACGATGGTTTCCTCGATATCGGGGATCACGCGGATTTCGCGCAGGCGGATGCCCATCGCGGTCAGGCGTTCGGCGAGCCAGCCGGAGTTGGTGTCCTTCGTGCGGCCGGAGAGGATCTCGTTGCCGATGACGAGGATGCAGGCGGTGGGGGCTGTGTCTGTCATGCCCCGAGAATAGGGCCGCTTGCGGCGCGGCGCACGACGAAATGGAGCACGTGTTCGTCGCGCCCGCGGGCGGGCACGAAATGCATCCCCTCGCCCGCCGGTTCCATGCCGAGGCCGCGCAGGACGGCGATCGACGCCGCGTTGTCGGGCTGGCTGCCCGCCTCGATCGCGTCGATGTCGAACCGGCGGAAGGCTTCGGCGCACAGGGCGCGGGCCGCCTCGCGCATATAGCCCTGTCCCTGGAACTGCGTGCCCAGCCAGTAGCCGAACCCGGCCTTGCGCGGCGCGTCCGCGCGCAATCGCGCCCACACGCAGCCAAGGAAAGCCGCATCGGCGCGCCGCTCGACCCCCATCAGAAGGCCGGTGCCGGCCTTGGCCTGGGCGATGCCGTCGGCGATGCGCCTGGCCGCGCGTTCGGGCGTGAAGGGCATCGGCCAGTTTGCCAGCGAGCGGCTCACCGCCTCGGTCATCAGGCGCGACATGGCGGGCGCGTCGTCCGCGCGCACGAGACGCAAGGTCAGCCGCGCCGTTTCCAGCACCGGGCCAACCTCTCCAACCGTGCTATCCTTGCCGTCCATGCAGCACCCCGCCACGCTTGCCACGCGCTTCCGCGCCGAAGACGCCCTCGCCAACGGCACGACGCCTGCGTCGCTCGCGGCCGCCGCGCGCGCGGCCTACGAGATCTTCGATCGCGCGAAGGCCAACATGATGCCCGACATCGAAGCCCAAGGCGCCGTCGCCTGCAAGCAGGGATGCAACTGGTGCTGCCACCAGCACGTGACGGTGCTGGGGGCGGAGGCGCTGGCGATCCACGAATTCATCCGCGGCACGGAGCTGGAGCGAAAACTTCGCGAAGCCGCACCCGCCATCGTCGGAACCACGCCCAAGGAACGCCGCGCCGCGCGCATCCCCTGCCCGTTCGTCAGCGCGGCGGGCTGCGCCGTCTATGCCGTGCGGCCCAACCGCTGCCGCGCGGTGCATTCGCGCGACGCCGATTACTGCCACCGGCGCTATCTGGGCGTCGTCGACGAACCCGTGCCCGCCGCACGGCCGATCCCGATCGAGCCGGTGGAAGCGGGCGACGCCATCCTCAGGGGCCTTGCCCTGGCGCTGCGCGGGCGCGGCGTGGCGGTGGAGGCGCTGGAACTGATCCACGCGCTGGCGATCCTTGCCGACGATCCCGAGGCGGGTGTGGCCTATGCGGCGGGTGCAGACGTGTTCCGCCCCGCGCGACTTGCCCCGCCACTGGCAGATTCATCGCCAAACGACTAGATTGCCCCCCATGAACGATGTCCTCCTCGAAGGCCCCCTCCTCGACACCGACGGGCGTGCCGTAAAGTTCCATGGCCCCAAGGATTTCGAGGGCATGCGCCGCGCCGGCCGTCTTGCGGCCGAAACGCTCGATTTCATCGCGCCCCACGTGAAGCAGGGCACGACGACGGGCGCGCTCGACAAGCTCTGCCACGATTTCATCGTGGAGCGCGGCGGCGTGCCCGCCCCGCTCGGCTACAAGGGCTTCCCCAAATCGATCTGCACGTCGGTCAATCATGTGGTGTGCCACGGCATCCCGGGCGACAAGGTGCTGGAGGAAGGCGACATCCTCAATATCGACGTGACGCCCACGCTCGACGGCTGGCACGGCGACTCAAGCCGCATGTATCTCGTGGGCGACGTCGGCGTGAAGGCGCGCAAGCTGATCGACACGACGTATGAAGCGATGATGCTGGGCATCGCCCAGATCAAGCCGGGTGCCACGCTCGGCGACATCGGCCACGCGATCCAGAAGCACGCCGAGGCGCAGCGTTTCTCGGTCGTGCGCGATTTCTGCGGCCACGGGCTCGGCCTCGTCTTCCACGATTCGCCGTCCGTGCTGCATTACGGCCGGCGCGGCGAAGGCATGGTGCTGCGCCCGGGCATGTTCTTCACGGTCGAGCCGATGATCAACGCCGGCGACTGGCGCGTGAAGGTGCTGTCCGACGGCTGGACGGCCGTCACCAAGGACCGCTCGCTCTCCGCCCAGTTCGAGCATTCCATCGGCGTGACCGAGACGGGCGTCGAGATCTTCACGAAATCGCCCAAGGGCCTCGACAAGCCGCCTTACGCGGCGTGATCGCTTCGGCGGCCGTCCTACAATAATCACCGGAGATTGTAACGCGCGGGCGGATGGTTAATATCCGTCGCGTGACGGATTCCGACGCCCCCACCTATCTCGGCCATCGCCAGCGCCTGCGCGACCGCTTCCGGCGCGCCGGTGCCGCCGGGCTCGAGGATTACGAGCTGCTGGAGCTGCTGCTGTTCGCCGCGATCCCGCGGCGCGACGTGAAGCCGCTCGCCAAGGCGCTGATCGACCGTTTCCGCAGCTATGCCGGCGTGCTATCGGCCTCGCGCAGCGAGCTTGCGCGCGTCGAGGGGCTGGGCGACGTCGCGGTCGACACGCTGCTGGGCGTGCGCGAGGCGGCCGTGCGGCTGGCGCGCGAGGAGGCGATGGCGCAGCCCGTGCTGTCGGGCTGGCAGAAGCTGCTCGACTATTGCCGGGCCGACATGGCGCGCAAGCACACCGAGCATTTCCGCCTGCTGTTCCTCGACAAGCGCAACCAGCTCATCCACGACGAGGTGCATCAGGTCGGCACCGTCGACCATGCGCCCGTCTATCCGCGCGAGGTGGCGCGCCGCTGCCTCGAGCTTTCGGCCACGGCCGTGATCCTCGTGCACAACCACCCCTCGGGCGATCCCACGCCCAGCCGCGCCGACATCGACATCACCAGGGACATCGCCAAGGCGCTCGCCGCCATCGGCGTGATCGTCCACGACCACCTCGTCATCGGCCGCAAGGGCCACGCGAGCTTCAAGAGTCTGGGGTTGCTGTAGGAGCCCCCTCACCCTAGCCCTCTCCCGCAAGGGGGAATATTCGCTTTTGCAAACCACGGTGCCAAAACCGTGAGTGAGCGCTATTCCTCAAACAGGAACTTCAATTGCCTTTTGTCTTGGGCGGCTGCTTGGCGATCTTCCGCAACTTCCCAACGAACGCCGATTCGCGCTCGTCCGCGCCAGAAGCGCGCGCCAGCTTCACGAATTTCTCGTGCTGAGATTCTTTCGGCTTGGAAGGTCGCTCTTTCGGCATCGAACCGCGCCTTATCGGTTATCAACTTCTTTATACGTCAGGCGCTTGTTCTTGATGCCAGCCAGCGCCGTCATGGTGCGGGCGAAGTCGTCAATCCCGAGCGCGACACGATTGTTATACCGGAAATCGAACTCCGCAACGTAGCGCTTCAGGTGCTGGCCGCTGACGTGGTGGTAAACGCCCGTGATGCCGCGCTTGAGGATGCTGAAATAGCCCTCAACCGTGTTGGTTGTCACGTCGCCGCGCACGTACTCACCGATGCCGTGATTGACGACCTCATGGCTCTTGAACATCGGGGCGACAAGGCGGTACTGGCCCTCGCCATCGGTCATCAGGCGCGTCTTTTCGGCGTCAATCTGCGCATTGAGGATCGGGCGAAGATTGGCGGCGTTCACCGACGGCAGATGCAGGGAACGGACCCGACCGCCTCGTTCAACCAGCGAAAGAACCATCTGCTTACCGACGCCGCCGATGTGCGACTTATTGCGCTTGGAGCGATGCTTGTTCCGCTCCTTCCCGCCGACGTAGGTTTCGTCCGCCTCGACAATCTTGCCTTCGCCGCCAAGCTGATCCGTGAAGTTGATTTCGCGCATCGCTTCCCGAATGCGATGCGACAGGAACCATGCGGCCTTCAGCGTGATTTCCAAAGCGCGCGCGAGTTGGTTGCTGGAAATCCCCTTCTTCGCCGACGAGAGCAAATAGACGGCCTGAAGCATCTTGTGCAGCGGAATGCGCGCGTGCTCGAAAACCGTTCCGATCTTGCAGGTGAACTGCTTCCGGCAATCGCGGCACTTCCACAGGCCATGCCGAACGCGCTTCGCGGGGTTCGCCGTGATCTTGCTCGCCGTGCCAACCACTCCGCAGTGCGGGCAGACCGTGCCGGACGGCCACAGAATGCGCTCAAGGAACGCAAAGGCTGCGGTTTCGTCGCTGAAGTACGGGCGGCTCAGGATGCTCATTGGGGGCCTCGATGCTTGCGGTGGTATGAATCATAATGCTTGCAAAAATTTATGCAAGCAGTATTATTTGGCGGTCGCAAGCATGGAGACTCCGCATGGAACCGAAGAAAGACGCCCTAAAGGTTAAGGCCGCAAAGGCCCGGAAGGCGGCCCTTAGCCCCGAGAGGCGGGCTGAAATCGCCAAAAAAGCCGCCGAAAGCCGGTGGGCGGGTGACCTGCCCGTGGCGGAATACGAGGGGACGTTTTCGCTGGGCGGGAAGGAAATTTCTTCCGCCGTTCTTCAGAACGGGACGCGCATCATCACGCAAGCGGCGTTTATGCAGGCCTTGGGACGAGCGGGCCGCCCGAAAGGTGGAACCGGCGTTCTATCGACAGTCGACGAACTGCCCTTCTTTTTGCAGGCGGAAGTACTAAAGCCATTTGTTACCAGCGACTTAGTTCAGTCGACGACGCCGCTATTTTATCGCGCGAAATCCGGTACAAAAGGCGTCGGCTACGACGCGCGCCTGCTCCCGCTGGTGGCCGAGGTCTATCTAAAGTTTCGGGATGCTGCCGTGGCGGAGCGCGGAGAGGTGCCTGCTCGGTATGAACGCATGATCGCAGCAGCTGACGTCTTGATGCGGGCTTTAGCCAACGTCGGCATCATAGCCCTCGTCGATGAAGCAACGGGCTTCCAGCAATTTCGCGCGACCGATGCACTTAATCGGATTCTCGAAGCATTCATCGCGAAGGAACTCCAGCCGTATGTCCCCACGTTCGAATCCGACTTCTACAAGGAAATATATCGCTTGCGGAAGCTTGAGTACCCGAAAGACTCGGTGAAAAGGCCGCAATACTTCGGCAGCATCACGAACGATATTGTCTACAAACGCCTCGCCCCTGGGGTGCTGGAAGAATTAAAGCGCGTCACTCCGCGCAGCGCATCGGGACGCCACAAAGACAAACTATTCCAGCGGCTGACTGAGAACAGGGGCTACCCAAAACTTCGTGAACATTTAGGCGCTGTGTTGACGATGATGCAGCTTAGCAGCGATTGGCATGATTTCATGGCTAAGCTCGATAGGCTGCGCCCCAAACTTGACATCAAGTCGCTAGAAGGCAGCAAACAGCTTTCGTTCGATTACGACGCCCAGAGCGACACCGGGGTCGGCTTATAAGGCGCGCCATGCACTTCCAAACTCGAAATGGGGGTGATGTTAAATGCGGAAAGAGCGCATGGCGAAACCGTGGGTGTAACCCCGTGACAGGAGAAAAGGATGGTCGGGTTTGCAAAAGCGAATATTCCCCCCGCAAGGGGAGAGGGAATCCCACCGTTGAAATGGATGCACAGCGCGTGCGTCACCAAGACTGGAGTCCCCTCTCCCCTTGCGGGAGAGGGCTAGGGTGAGGGGTTCACGTTGCGCTACTCTCGCGCCATGCACGACGCCATCCTGATCCTGATCGACCTGCAGCAGGCGATCCGCTTTCCCTATTGGGGGCCGCGCAACAATCCGGGCGCGGAAGCGAACATTGCGTCGCTGCTCGCGCACTGGCGCGCGAAGGGGCGGCGGATCGTGCATGTGCGCCACGATTCGACCGAGCCGAACTCCGGCTACCGGCCCGGCCAGCCGGGCAACGAGTTCCTGCCCGAATTTGTCCCGATACAAGGCGAGCGGGTCGAGCACAAACGCACCAACAGCGCCTTCATCGGCACGGGCCTCGAAGCCTGGCTGCACGCGCAGGGCAAGCCCCCGGTCGTGTTCGCGGGCGTTTCCACCGCCAACTCCGTGGAAGCGACGGTGCGCATGGCGGGAAATCTCGGGTTTGACGTGTATCTCGCGGGCGACGCGTGCTGGACGTTCGACAAGAAGCTGCACGACGGCCGCACGATCCCGGCCGCCGACATGCACGCGATCTCGCTCGCCAACATCGACGGCGAATATGCCCGCGTGGTCGACACGGCCACGCTGCTCGGCTAGGCTCGGGACCAATGGAAAACCATCCCCGTTCGCACCACGACATGGGCGGCGTCGCGCCGTTCGTCTCGGAAAAGATCGACCGCTCGGAGCACGAACTCACGCAGTTCGACAAGCAGGTCGACGCGCTGATGAACCTGCTCTCGCACGCCTCGCGGCGCCTTGTCCGGGTCGACGAACTCCGCAACGCGATCGAATCGCTGCCGCCGGCCGAATACGACGATCTCGCCTATTACGAGAAATGGATCCACGCCATCGCCGACGTACTCGTCCACAAGGACGTGATCGGCGAGGAGGAACTCGTCCTCAAGCTCGCCGAAATCAAGCAGGAAGAAGAAGGATGAGGTTCGGCCCCGGCGACCGCGTGCGCGTGATCGACGCCTGGCCCGAGGCGGCCGGCAAGAAGGTGCATGTCCGCACGCCGCATTTCGTGCGCGGCCGGGCGGGCACGGTCGAGCGCGTGATGGGCGAATTCCACAATCCCGAGGAACTCGCCTTCGGCGGGCCGGGCCTGCCGAAGCTGCCGCTCTACATGGTGCGCTTCGAGCGCGAGGCGCTGTTCCCCGGCACCGTGAAGGGCCGCGAGACGCTGACGGCCGACATCTACGAAAGCTGGCTCGAACCGGAGACGCGCGCATGAGCGGCGGCCATCATCACGACCATATCCACGCCGGTCACGACCACGCCCCGCTCCCGCCCGGCCACGAGCCGCGCCCGGAATTCCGCCGGCTGGAACGCGCGGTGCGCGAACTGCTGGTCGCCAAGGGCATCATCGGCGCCGACGAGATCCGCAAGCAGATCGAGCTGATGGACAGCCGCAATCCCGGCATGGGCGCCAAGATCGTCGCGCGCGCCTGGACGGACCCGGCCTACAAGGCGCGCCTGCTCGCCGACGCCAAGAAGGCCGCCGACGAACTCGGCATCGACACGACCAACACCGCCGCCGTCGTGGCGCTGGAGAACACCGAGAAGCTCCACCACATGGTCGTCTGCACGCTGTGCTCGTGCTACCCCAAGGCGATCCTCGGGATTCCCCCGGCCTGGTACAAGACGTCCGCCTACCGCGCGCGCGCCGTGATCGAGCCCCGGGCCGTGCTGGCCGAATTCGGCACCGTGTTGCCCGACGACGTCGAAATCCGCGTCGTGGATTCCACGGCCGATCTGCGCTATCTCGTCGTGCCCAAGCGCCCGGCGGGCACGGAAGGCTGGTCGGAAGAACGGCTGGCCGGAATCGTCGGGCGCGACAGCCTGATCGGCACGACGGTGCCGGTCGTCTAACTCCACTTACAAGGTCCAAGCATGATCCCGCGCTATTCCCGCCCCCAGATGACCGCCATCTGGGAACCCGAATCCCGTTTCCGCATCTGGTTCGAGATCGAGGCCCACGCCTGCGACGCGCAGGCGATCCTCGGCGTGATCCCGAAATCGGCCGCGAAGGAGATCTGGAAGAAGGGCAAGTGGGAGATCGCGCGCATCGACGAGATCGAACGCGAGACCAAGCACGACGTCATCGCGTTCCTGACCAACCTTGCCGAATATATCGGCCCGGCCGCGCGCTTCGTCCACCAGGGCATGACGTCGTCCGACGTGCTCGACACAACGTTCGCCGTGCAGCTCGTGCGCGCGGCCGACCTGCTGCTCGAAGGGATCGACCGCGTGCTCGCGGCGCTGAAGAAGCGCGCGCTCGAGCACAAATACACGCCCACCGTCGGCCGCAGCCACGCGATCCACGCCGAGCCGGTCACGTTCGGCCTCAAGCTCGCGGGCTTCCATGCCGAGTTCCAGCGCAACCGCGCGCGCCTGCTGGCCGCGCGCGCCGAGATCGCGACCTGCGCCATCTCCGGTGCCGTCGGCACGTTCGCCAACATCGATCCGTTCGTCGAGGAATACGTCGCGAAGAAGCTGGGGCTGGTGCCCGAGACCGTGTCGACGCAGGTGATCCCGCGCGACCGGCACGCGATGTTCTTCGCCACGCTCGGCGTTGTCGCCGCGTCGATGGAGCGCTTTGCGATCGAGGTGCGCCATCTCCAGCGCACCGAACTGCGCGAGGCCGAGGAGTTCTTCAGCCCCGGGCAGAAGGGCTCGTCGGCGATGCCGCACAAGCGCAACCCGGTGCTCTCGGAAAACCTCACGGGCCTCTCGCGCATCGTGCGCGCGGCCGTGGTCCCGGCGATGGAGAACGTGGCGCTGTGGCACGAGCGCGACATCTCGCACTCGGCCGTTGAGCGCGTGTTCGGGCCGGATGCCACCATCGCGCTCGATTTCGCGCTCAACCGCATGGCCGGCCTGATCGAGAAATGGACGATCTATCCCGAAGCCATGCAGGCCAATCTCGACCGCCTCGGCGGGCTCGTGCATTCGCAGCGCGTGCTGCTGGCGCTGACGCAAGCCGGCATGCCGCGCGAGGACGCCTACCGGATGGTGCAGGCGAACGCGATGGAGATCTGGAAGGCCGGCGGCGGCGATTTCGCCGCGCGCCTCAAGGCCGATCCGGCCGTGAAGAAGCGCCTGTCGGCCAAGCAGATCGACGCGCTGTTCGATCTCGGCTACCACACCAAGCACGTCGACACGATCTTCCGCCGCGTGTTCGGGGGCGCGAAGAAGAAGGCGAAGAAGCGCTAGGCCGGAAACGGAATGGCCGGGTCAAGCCCGGCCATGACGCAAAAAAAGCCGTAAGGCGCGAGGCGCTTACGCCTGCTCCATGATCTGCTTCTTGGCGACGGGCAGCAGGTGCTCCATCTGGGCGCGCAGTTCGGCTTCGCTCATCGCCACGCCCTTGGCCTTGGCATCCTTCAGGATCTTCTCGACGACGTCGGAATCGCCTGCCTTCTCGAAGTCCGAGGCGACGACCTCCTTGGCATAGGCTTCAGCGTCGGCGCGGCCGAGTTTGCCCGCGGCCCACAGGCCGAGCAGCTTGTTGCGACGCGCCATGACCTTGAACTGGAGTTCCTGATCGTGCTTGAACTTGTTCTCGAAACCCTTCTGGCGATCGTCGAACGTGCTCATATTCCTGCCTCGTCGGTGAATGACCTGATGGGGTTTATATAGCGAGCCTGAGCGCACCCGGCAATCGCCGACCCCCGGATTTATTCGAGCATGTGCACTGTCGTCGTTTTGCGCCGCCCCGGACATGATTGGCCCCTGATTCTCGGCGCCAACCGCGACGAGATGCGCGACCGTCCCTGGCTGCCGCCCGCGCGCCACTGGCCCGACCGGCCCGAGATCGTCGCCGGCATGGACGAACTCGCCGGCGGCTCGTGGATGGGCCTCAACGACCAGGGCGTGGTCGCCACGATCCTCAACCGCCGCGGCACGCTGGGGCCGGCCGCCGGCAAGCGGTCGCGCGGCGAACTCGTGCTCGACGCGCTGGATTTCGCGGATGCCGCCGATGCGGCCAAGGCGCTGGGCGCGCTGGCGAGCGAGGCGTACCGGCCCTTCAACATGGTGATCGCCGACGACCGCGACGCCTTCTGGCTCAGATCCGCCGGCGAAGGGCGCGTGAAGGTCGCGCCGCTGAAGGCGGGCCTGTCGATGGTCACGGCCGACGATCTCGACGATCCGGCTTCGGCGCGCATCGCGTTCAACCGGCCACGCTTCGAGACGGCAGCCGCGCCCGATCCGGACGCGGACGACTGGAAGGCGTGGGAAGCCCTGCTCGCCAGCCGCGACGTCGGCCCCGACGGCAAGCCCGAGAGCCGGATGAACGTCGCCCTGCCGTCGGGTTTCGGCACGTCGTCGAGCAGCCTTCTCGCCCTGCCGGACCGCTCGAAGGAGAGCGAGCGCCACGCGATCTGGCGCTTCGCCGCCGGGGCGCCCGATTCGCACCCGTACAACCGCGTGAAAACCCGTTAATCCAGAGGCTTAAGGGCGCATTGCGAGGGGTGCGCCCGTGGGCTATACAGACCTCTCTTTTCCGCCCCGCCGCGCCCGTCGGAATCGACGGCGCGGCGCGGTTTTTCGGGGCGGAACCCACCCCATCGACGCCAGGGGGCGCCAGTGTCCCGTCGCAAGCAGCTTTATGAAGGCAAGGCCAAGATCCTGTTCGAGGGTCCCGAGCCCGGCACCATCGTCCAGTATTTCAAGGACGACGCGACCGCCTTCAACAACAAGAAGAAGGGCGTCATCACCGGCAAGGGCGTTCTCAACAACCGCATCTCGGAATTCCTGATGATGCGGCTGGAAGAGATGGGCGTGCCCACGCACTTCATCCGCCGCCTCAACATGCGCGAGCAGCTCGTGCGCGAGGTCGAGATCGTCCCGCTCGAGGTCGTGGTGCGCAACATCGCGGCCGGCTCGTTCAGCACGCGCTTCGGCGTGGCCGAAGGCCAGGCCCTGCCCCGCTCGATCGTCGAGTACTATTACAAGAACGACGAACTCGGCGACCCGATGGTGTCGGAAGAGCACATCACCGCGTTCGGCTGGGCCGACACGCGCGACCTCGACGACATCATGGCGCTGGCGCTGCGCGTCAACGACTACCTGTGCGGCCTGTTCCTGGGCGTGGGCATCAAGCTCGTCGACTTCAAGCTCGAGTTCGGCCGTCACTGGAACGAGCACGAGGAGATGCGCATCATCCTCGCCGACGAGATCAGCCCGGACTGCTGCCGGCTGTGGGATCTCAAGACGAACGAGAAGATGGACAAGGACCGCTTCCGGCGCGACCTCGGCAATGTCGAGGAAGCCTATCAGGAAGTGGCGCGTCGCCTCGGCATCCTGCCCGAAGGCGGCCCGCGCGACCACAAGGGTACCGGCACTCTCCAGTAAGGCGGGGCAGCGAACGCGATGAAGGCGAAGATCCACGTCACTCTCAAGAACGGCGTTCTCGACGTCCAGGGCAAGGCGGTGGGCGCGGGCCTCGCCGGCCTCGGCTTCGCGGGCATCGGCGACGTGCGCGTCGGGCGCTATGTCGAGATCGAGCTTGCCGCCAAGGACAAGGCATCGGCGGAAGCCGCCGTGAAGCAGATGTGCGAGAAGCTGCTCGCCAACACGGTGATCGAGAACTACCGCATCGAGATCGCGGAGTAGGCGCGATGAAAGCCGCCATCGTCGTCTTCCCCGGGTCCAACCGCGAGAACGACGCCGCCGACGCGCTGGAACGCGCCTCGGGCAAGCGCCCCGCCATCGTCTGGCACAAGGACAGCGAGCTTCCCGCGAAGCTCGACCTGATCCTGATCCCAGGTGGCTTCGCCTACGGCGATTACTTGCGCTGCGGCGCCATGGCGGCGCGCAGCCCGATCATGCGCGAAGTGGTCGCGCGCGCGGAAAAGGGCACGGCCGTCGTCGGCGTGTGCAACGGCTTCCAGATCCTGTGCGAGGCGGGCCTGCTGCCGGGCGTGCTGCTGCCCAATGCGGGGCTCAAGTTCATCTGCCGCGACGTGTACCTCAAGGTCGCCAACAGCCAGTCGATGTTCACGAACCGCTATTCGACGGGCGACGTGATCCGCTTCCCCGTGGCGCATCACGACGGCAACTATTTCGCCGACGCGGATACGCTCAAGCGCATCGAGGATCGCGGCCAGGTCGCCTTCCGCTATTGCACGCCCGAAGGCGAGACGACGGCCGAAGGGAACCTCAACGGCTCCATCGCCAACATCGCCGGCGTGTTCAACGAGACCAAGACCGTGATGGGGCTGATGCCGCATCCCGAGAACGCCACCGACGCGGCCACGGCCGGCGCGCTGGGCGGTTCGCTCGACGGCAAGCCGATGTTCGACGCAATCGTGGACGCGCTCGCGAAATGAAAACCAAGACCAAGCCGAAGAAGTCCTGGCGCAAGCCCAACGACCTGATGGGCCTCGCACCCGAGGAATACGACCTCGCCTGCAACATCATGGGGCGCGAGCCGACTCACACCGAACTCGGCATCTTCTCGGTGATGTGGAGCGAGCACTGCTCGTACAAATCCTCGAAGAAGTGGCTGAAGACGCTGCCCACCAAGGCCAAGTGGGTCATCTGCGGCCCCGGCGAGAATGCCGGCGTCATCGACATCGGCGACGGCGACGCCTGCATCTTCAAGATCGAGAGCCACAACCACCCGAGCTATATCGAGCCCTATCAGGGTGCGGCGACGGGCGTGGGCGGCATCCTGCGCGACGTCTTCACGATGGGGGCGCGGCCCATCGCGAACCTGAACGCGCTGCGCTTCGGCGAGCCCAAGCACCCGAAGACCAAGCGCCTGGTCGCGGGCGTAGTCGCGGGCATCGGCGGCTACGGCAACTGCGTGGGCGTGCCGACGGTGGGCGGCGAGACGAACTTCCACGCCTCTTACAACGGCAACTGCCTCGTCAACGCGATGACGGTGGGCGTGGCGCGCCAGGACAAGATCTTCTATTCGGCCGCCGCGGGTGCGGGAAACCCGGTCGTCTATGTCGGCGCCAAGACCGGGCGCGACGGCATCCACGGCGCCACGATGGCGTCGGCCGAGTTCGACGACAATTCCGACGAGAAGCGCCCGACCGTGCAGGTCGGCGACCCCTTCGTCGAGAAGCTGCTGATCGAGGCGTGCCTCGAGCTGATGGCGACCGACGCGATCGTCGCGATCCAGGACATGGGCGCCGCGGGCCTCACCTCCTCGTCGGTCGAGATGGCCGGCAAGGGCGGGCTCGGCATCGATCTCGATCTCGACAACGTGCCGGCGCGCGAGACCGGGATGACCTCGTACGAGATGATGCTCTCCGAGAGCCAGGAGCGCATGCTGATCATCCTGAAGCCCGACCGCATCAAGGTCGCGGAGAAGATCTTCGCCAAATACGAGCTGGACTGCGCGACCATCGGGCATCTCACGACGACGGGCAATCTCGTCGTGCGCAAGAACGGCAAGATCGATGCCGACATGCCGATCGCGCCCATGGTGCAGGCGAGCCCCGAATATTCGCGCCCCTGGAAGCCCACGAAGAAGCGCAAGCCCATCGACGCCAAGAAGATCGGCAAGTGCGACGCTGGCAAGGCGCTGACCGCACTCATGGGCTGCCCCGACCTCGCCTCGCGGCGCTGGATCTGGGAGCAGTACGACCATCTGGTGCGCGGCCGCACGCTGCAGCGCCCGGGCGGCGATGCCGCCATCGTCGGCCTGCCCGACCGCAAGAAGGCGCTGGCGATGTGCGTGGATTCCACGCCCCGCTACGTCCATGCCGATCCCGAGACGGGTGGTGCGCAGGCGGTGGTGGAGACGTGGCGCAACCTCACGGCCGTCGGCGCCACGCCGCTCGCCATCACCGACAACATGAACTTCGGCAACCCGCAGCGGCCCGAGATCATGGGCCAGTTCGTCGGCGCCATCAAAGGCATGCGCAAGGCGTGCACGGCGCTCAAATACCCGGTCGTGTCGGGCAACGTGTCGCTCTACAACGAGACCAACGGGCAGGCGATCCTCCCCACGCCCACCATCGGCGGCGTGGGCATCCTCAAGGACGCGTCGAAATCGACCGATCTCGCCTTCAAGGACGAAGGCGACACGCTGGTGCTGATCGGCAAGACCAAGGGCTGGCTCGGCTCGTCGCTGTATCTGCGCGAGATCGAAGGCCGCGAGGAAGGGGCGCCGCCGCCCGTCGACCTCAAGGCCGAGAAGCGCAACGGCGACTTCGTGCGCAAGCTGATCGTCAAGGGGCAGGTCAATGCCTGCCACGACCTCGCCGACGGCGGCCTGCTCGTGGCGCTGGCCGAGATGGCGCTCGCCGGCAAGCGCGGGGCGGCCCTGGCACTTGCCGAAAGCGATGCCGGGCTTCTGTTCGGCGAGGACCAGGCGCGTTACGTCGTTTCGACCAAGAACGCCAAGCGCCTGCTCGCCGCTGCCAAGAAGGCGAAAGTGCCGGCCACGGTCGTCGGGACGGTCTCCAAGGCGCCCGAATTGACACTGTCCGGGCGCGTCCGTATATCCCTTGAAGCCCTGCACAAGGCCCACGAGGGCTGGCTGCCGGGCTATATGTCCTCGAAAAATTAGGGTTATTCGCGATGCCGATGGCCGCTGCCGATATCGAGAAGCTGATCCGCGAAGCGCTGCCCGACGCTGCGGTACGCATTGACGATCTGCGCGGCGACGGCGATCATTACGCCTGTCACGTGGCTTCGGCCCTGTTCAAGGGCAAGAGCCGCGTGCAGCAGCATCAGATGGTGTACGCCGCACTCAAGGGCCGCATGGGCGGCGAACTGCACGCGCTGGCCGTACAGACCGAAATTCCGGCGGACGCCTGAGGCGCCGCCAACCCGACAACCACCGGAGTTCACGACCATGGATACCGTCAAGGACCGGATCGAAAGCGACCTCAAGGCGAACGACGTGGTGCTCTACATGAAGGGCACGCCCGTCTTCCCGCAATGCGGCTTCTCGTCCGCGGTCGTGCAGGTGCTCACGCATCTCGGCATCAAGTTCAAGGGCATCAACGTGCTCGAGGACCCCGAGATCCGCAACGGCATCAAGGAATTCGCGAACTGGCCGACGATCCCGCAGCTCTACGTGAAGGGCGAATTCATCGGCGGCTGCGACATCGTGCGCGAGATGTACCAGTCCGGCGAACTCGCCGAGCTGCTGCAGACCAAGGGCATCACCGTCAAGGCGGCCTGAGCATCGCGCATATTGGTTGAAGAAACGGCGGCCTTCGGGCCGCCGTTTTCGTTTCAGGCAAACGAATACGCCGCCATCGAGAGCGCGCCCATCGTGTAGCTCGAATGGATGCATTTGCCCTTGGCGCCCTTGCCGCCGGCGCCATACGCGAGGAAGACCGGGATCAGGTGTTCGTCGCGCGGATGCGCCTGGCGCGCATGGGGCGCCTGCGCGCGGTAGTCGGCGAGCGCCGCTTCGTCGCCGTCGAGCAGCCTGTCGTGGAGCCACGTATCGAATTCCTTGGCCCACGGCGCGACCGAGCCATCTCCACCTTGCCAGTCCAGCGCACGCAGGTTGTGGACGGCGCCGCCCGAGCCGAGAATCAGGACATCCTCCTCGCGCAAGGGTGCGAGTGCGCGGCCCATCGCGATGTGGTGCGCGGGGCCGAGCGCCTGCTGGATCGAGATCTGCGCGACCGGGATCTTCGCTTCGGGCCATGCGAGCAGGAGCGGAACCCATGCCCCGTGATCGAGCCCCTGCCCCGGATCGCCGGCGGTCTCGATGCCCGCCGCGTCGAGCAGGCCGGCCGCCTTCGCCGCCATCTCGGGTGCGCCGGGTGCGGGATAGGACAGCGCGTAGAGCTCGCGCGGAAAGCCGTAGAAATCGTGGATCGTCTCGGGCTTCTTCGCCAGCGACACGGCGGGCGCCGCCGTTTCCCAGTGCGCCGAGGCGACGAGGATCGCCTTGGGTGCGGGCATCGACGACGCCAGCCCGCGCAGGAAATCGCGGGCCGGAACGTCGTCGAGCGGCAGCGTCGGGGAACCGTGCGAGACGAAGATCGCCGGAAGGGTCATGGCACCTTCATACCACGTTGCACCGCCGGGCGCGCGGCGATGGCATCGCGCCAGCGCGCGAAATTCGGCAGCTTCCCAAGATCGGCGCCGAACCAGTCGCCTGCGACCCACGGATAGACGGCCATGTCGGCGATCGAATACTCGCCCGCGAGGTACGGTGCTTCGCCCAAGCGCTTTTCCAGCACGCCGACCAGGCGGTCGACCTCTTTCTGGTAGCGGTCGATCGCATAGGGGACCTGCTCGGGCGCGGACTTCGCGAAGTGCCAGAGCTGGCCGAACATCGGGCCGACGCCGCCCATCTGCCACATCAGCCACTGGTGCGTCGTGGCGCGCGCGGCCGGATCGGCAGGCAGGAAGCGGCCGGTCTTCTCCGCGAGATAGAACAGGATCGCGCCGGACTCGAACAGCGACAGGCTCTTGCCTCCGGGACCGTCGGTATCGACGATGGCGGGGATCTTGTTGTTGGGCGAGATCTTCAGGAAGTCGGGTGCGAACTGGCCGTTCGTCGAAAAGTCGACGCGGTGCACGCGGTAGGGCAGCGCCGTCTCCTCGAGGAAGATGGCGACCTTGCGGCCGTTCGGCGTGCCGGCGGTGTGGAATTCGATCATGGAAGTCTCCGATGCGGCGGGGCGCCCGGCGAACCGGACGCCCCTTTTCGTTCAACCCTTGAGCTTCTTGGCGAGCGTGGCGACGCGCGCACCCAGATACTCGCCTGTCGTCTGGTCGTCCTTCGACGGGTTGGTCGGACCCGGCGCCTCGTTCAGCGCGG
Source organism: Tagaea sp. (assembly GCA_044224405.1). Taxonomy (GTDB): domain Bacteria; phylum Pseudomonadota; class Alphaproteobacteria; order CACIAM-22H2; family CACIAM-22H2; genus Tagaea. The sequence continues at coordinate 504,840 of JBGAKN010000003.1, forward strand.
TCGACATGGCGCCCGAGAACGAGCCGAGACGGTTCAGCACGAGCCCGTCCTTCTGCGTCTGCGGCAGCAGGCCGAGGCTGACCCAGAGCATCGAATGCTGCGCCGCGAGCGTCGCGAGCGTCTGCAGCGTGTTGAACTTGTCGCCCGACGGGCTGTTCGAGTTCGTGAATCCGGCGGCAAGCTTGTCCTTCCAGCCCTGGCCGAACCACGTCTTGGCCGTCGAATCCGCCCAGGTTTTGAACGGGCCCGAGACGGTGCCCATGTAGGTCGGCGAGCCGAAGATGATCGCGTCGGCCGCATCGAGCGTCGCCTGCTTTGCTTCCGCTTCCGCGATCGGCACGAGATCGACGGTCGTGCCGGCGACGGACGCCGCACCGCGCGCGACGGCTTCCGCCAGGATCTTCGTGTGGCCGAATCCGCTGTGATAGACGATCGCAACCTTTGCCATTGTACTGCCCCTCGATGTTAGTTACATTTCGATACCGGGTGTATATCGCCGTTTTGGTATCATCCGTAAAGTAGGTACCGTTTGGTAACTACCCTCGCGCGCGGAGAACCTGCCATGCCGATGCCGAAAAGCCCGATGGGCTGCCCGATGGACGCCCTGCTCCGCCTGCTGATGGGGCCGTGGACGACCTATATCCTGTGGGTATTGCGCAACCACGGGCCGACGCGCTTCGGCGAGCTGAAGCGCCGCGTCTCGGGCGTCTCGGCCAAGATGCTGACCGAGCGGCTGCGCCTGCTGGAAAGCGCCGACGTGGTCGCGCGCGAATACACGCCCACGATCCCGCCGCAGGTCACCTATTCTCTCACCGCGCGCGGCGAGGAGCTGTCGCTGGTGTTCCGCAAGCTCGACGAGATCTCGCGCCGCTGGAGCGAGGAAGACACCAAGCGCGGCAGGAAGCCGGCCGAGAAGCGCGCGGCCTGAATCAAAAGCGCCTGAAAAGAAAAAGGCCGGTCCCGAGGGACCGGCCTTTCCATTTGGGGAACTCCCGAACCGTCAGCGCGAATAGAATTCGATGACGAGGTTGGGTTCCATCTGCACCGGGTACGGCACGTCGGTCAGCTTCGGCGTGCGCACGAACTTGCCCTTGAAGGCCTTCTGGTCGACGACCTCGAGATAGTCGGGGACCTGGCGCTCCTGCGAGGACACCGCCTCGAGCACCTGGACGTTCTCGCGCATCTTGGAATTGAGCTCGACCAGATCGCCTTCCTTGACGAACATCGAGGCGATGTCGGCGCGCTTGCCGTTGATCATCACGTGGCCGTGGCTGACCATCTGGCGGGCGGCGAACACGGTGGGCGCGAACTTCAGGCGGTAGACGACGGCGTCCAGACGGCGCTCAAGCAGGCCGATCAGGTTCTCCGAGGTGTCGCCCTTCTTGCGGATCGCTTCCGTGTAGATCTTGCGGAACTGGCGCTCGGTGATGTTGCCGTAATAGCCCTTCAGCTTCTGCTTGGCGCGCAGCTGGGTGCCGAAATCGGTCGGCTTCTTGCGGCGCTGCCCGTGCTGGCCGGGGCCGTATTCGCGCTTGTTGACCGGGCTCTTGGCGCGGCCCCAGAGATTTTCCCCGAGGCGGCGGTTGATCTTGTATTTGGACTCTTGACGCTTCGACATGGTTTCATCGTCTCCTCGGCGGCCTCGTGGAGCCTGGCGCAACCCCGTGACGCGCCGCCGAAAAAAGTGAACGAGCGATCCCGCGGTAGTGGCCCGTCGTGAAAACGGGGCAAAGCCTTGCCAGGCAGGGGAACCTCGTCCGAAGGCGGCGGAGTATAGTGATCGCCGGGGTTTAGTCAAACGCAGGATTTACATGATTTTTGAATGGCTTGGGAGGATTTCGGGGCGCTGGTCGATGACCGGCGTGCTCAGCGTGGCGATCGCGGGACTCGTCGGGCTGGCGCTGGCCGTGGCGCTGGCGATCCAGATCTTCGTCGGCCGCAACGCCACGACCGAGCTTTTCCGCGCCAAGGGCAACCTGCTGGTCGAGCTGATCGCCAGCCGCGTGCGCGAACAGCTCGATCCGGCCTCCGCCCAGCTTTCCTTCATCGCCGAGATCCTTGCCCAGCCCGACGTCAACTACTCCCGCAACCGAATCGCCGACCTGATGACCGGCGCGCTGGCCGGCGCCCCGCAGATCGACCGGCTCGTCTTCCTCTATCCCGACGCGCGGGCGATCGTCGTCGACCGCGGCGCCGACGCGCCGAAAGTCACCTTCCCCAACCTCGCCGACAACGCGGACGTCCGCGAGGGCCTGCGCGAGGCGAACGCCACCACCGGCGGGCGCTGGGGCGAATTCATCTTCGCCACGCCCGACGCGGGCCCGGCCGTCAACCGCCGGCAGACCGTGTGGCGGGAGGGAAAGTTCGTCGGCGCGCTCGCCGCCCTCGTGCCGCTGCGCCAGCTCTCGAACATCATCGAGCAGTCGGCCGCGGGCGACTATGCCGGCACGCCCTTCATCCTCTACGGCGACGAGACCGTGCTCGCCCATCGCCGCCTGATGACGCCCTTCCCCGGCCTGTCGCACGCCCATCCGCTGCCAACGCTGGCCGAACTCGGCGATCCGGTCCTCGCGCAGATCTGGTCGGGCCGGCGCGCGGCGCCGCTGCTGGCGCAGAGCGACAGCATGCGCGCGGTCGAGGTCGACGGGCAGGCCTACCTGTTCCTGCACACGCAGCTCCCCGAATTCGGCAACGTGCCGTGGAACGTCGGCGCCTATTTCCGCGTGCGCGACTTCGCCGACGATATCCGCACCATGTACCTTGCCGGCCTGGCCGGCCTCGGCGTGCTGGCGATCGCCCTCGTCTGCGCGGTCATCCTCGCGCGGCGTCTCGCCCGGCCGACCCGGCGCTTCGCGCGCGCCGCCGCCCAGCTCGCCGAACTCGACTTCGACCGCACCGACACCTTCCAGCGCAGCCGCATCCGCGAGATCGACGAACAGGCCCTCGCCTTCAACCGCCTGATCGCGGCGCTGCGCTGGTTCGAGGCCTACGTGCCGCGCAAGCTCGTGCGCCAGCTCGCGCGCAGCGCCGACAGCGGCGGCATCGCCTCGACGAGCTGCGAGGTGACAATCATGTTCACCGACATCGTCGGCTTCACGGCGCTTGCCCAGACCATGGCGCCCGAAGCGATGGCCGACATGCTCAACCACCATTTCGCGCAGGTCATCTCGGCGATCGAGGCGACCGGCGGCACGGTCGACAAGTTCATGGGCGACGGCGTGATGGCCTTCTGGGGCGCGCCCGAAGGCCACAACGCGCACGCGCGCGCGGCCCTCGCCTCGGCCCGCGCGATCGCCGCGAACGCGGCATCGGGCGACCTTCGCCTGCGCGTGGGCATCCATACGGGCACCGTCGTCGCGGGCAATGTCGGCAGCCGCGAGCGGCTCAACTACACGATCCTCGGCGATGCCGTGAACGTCACGCAGCGCATCGAGCAGCTCGGCCACGACCTGATGAAGCCGGACGAACGGTCCTGCGTGCTGACGAGCCAGACCACCTTCGAGGTCGCGGGATCGCCGGCGGACTTCCACCCGGCAGGGAAATTCAGTCTCCGCGGCCGCGAGGAGCCGGTTTCGATCTACCGGCTTTCGCCTGATGGGGCCGCTCGACCAGCCCCGTGAGCATGCCGTGCGCGGTGCGGATCTCCTGCGCGTTCGGGCGCGCGCGCAGGAAGAAGGCCCGCAGGTTCCGTACCGCCGCGGGTCGCATCTTCTCGTTCCTGAGGAAGCCGCAGGCATCGAGCTCGGCTTCGAGACGCTTGAGGAATCCGTCGATCTCTTCCTTGGTCGCGGGCTCGCCCTTGCCCGTGCGCACGCGCCGCGCAGGCGTTTCGTCATGGGAACGCGCCCATTCCCAGCCCACGAGCAGCACGGCCTGCGCAAGGTTGAGCGAGCTGAATTCCGGATTGACCGGGAACGGCACCATCGCGTCGGCGAGCGTCACCTCGTCGTTCTCCAGCCCCGTGCGTTCGGCCCCGAACAGGAAACCGACGCGCTCGCCGGCATCAAGTGCGGCGCGCGTCGCCGCGATCGCGGCCTGCGGGGTGAGCACCGGCTTCACCATGTCGCGGTCGCGCGGGCACGTCGCGTAGACGCGCGTCAGGTCCGCGATGGCACTTTCCAGATCGTCGAACAGCCGCGCAGCCGCGAGCACCGCATCCGCCCCCGACGACGCGCGGTTCGCGCGCTCGTCAGGAAAGCCGCAGCGCGGACGCACGAGGCGAAGGTCGGTCAGGCCGCAATTGAGCATCGCGCGCGCGGCCGTGCCGATATTCTCGGCAAGCTGTGGCCGCACGAGGATTATGGCAGGAGCGGCCTCGGGTAGCGCCATCACGCCACCGGCGCCGGCGTTCCGTCGCGATAGAGCTTCCAGGTGATCGAATCGTGGAGCGCCGTGTACGAGGCGTCGATGACGTTCTCCGACACGCCGACGGTGCCCCAGGTGCGGACCTCGCCATGCGCGTGGCCGTCGGCGCTCTCGATCATCACGCGCGTGACGGCGGCCGTCGCGCGCTCGGGCGCGAGGATGCGCACCTTGTAATCGACGAGCTTGAGTTCGCCGAGGCCCGGATAGAACGACAGCAGGGCCGCGCGAAGTGCTCGGTCGAGCGCTTCGACCGGACCCTTGCCCTCGCCCACCGTCAGCCGGCGCTCGGCACCGACATCGAGCTTTACGGTCGCCTCCGACATCGTGATCAGCTCGCCACGCGCGTTGTAGCGCCGCTCGGAGATCACGCGGAACGAATGCAGGCGGAAATACTCAGGCACGCCGTGCATCAGCCGGCGGGCCAGCAGTTCGAACGAACCGTCCGCCCCGTCGTAGGTGTAGCCTTCGTGCTCGCGCGCCTTGATCTCGTCGAGCAGCTTGCCGATCACCGGGCTCTTCGCGTCGATCTCGAGGCCGATATCCTTGAAGCGCGCCAGCAGGTTCGAGCGGCCCGACTGGTCGGACACGACGACATGCCGCCGGTTGCCGACCGTCTCGGGCGGGATGTGTTCGTAGGTGCGCGGGTCCTTCTCGACGGCCGAGACGTGCAGGCCGCCCTTGTGCGCGAAGGCGCTCTCGCCGACATACGCGGCGTTGCGCGCCGGCGTGCGGTTGAGCCGTTCGTCGAGCAGGCGCGACAGCGAGGTCAGATGCGTCATCCGTTCGGCATCGATGCCGACGTCATAGCCCATCTTGATGACGAGATTGGGGATGACGGAGATCAGGTTGGCGTTGCCGCAGCGCTCGCCGAGGCCATTGATCGTGCCTTGCACCTGGCGCACGCCCGCATGTACGGCGGCAAGCGAGTTCGCCACCGCGTTCTCGGTGTCATTGTGGCAATGGATACCGAGCCGCTCGCCGGGGATCGTCTTCACGACTTCGCCCACGATGCGCTCGATGTCGCGCGGCACGCTGCCGCCGTTGGTGTCGCACAGCACGATCCAGCGCGCACCGGCCGCATGGGCCGCCTTCAGGCAGTCGAGCGCGAAACCCGGATTGGCCTTGTAGCCGTCGAAGAAATGCTCGGCATCGAACATCGCTTCCTTGCCGCGTGCCTTCGTCTCGGCGACGCTTTCGGCGATCATGTCGATGTTCTCGGCCTTCGTGATGCCGAGCGCCACATCGACGTGGAAATCCCACGTCTTGCCCACGAGGCACGCGGCCGGTGCCGCCGTGCCCAGCACGGCGGCAAGCCCCGGATCGTTGCCGACCGAACGCCCGCTGCGCCGCGTCATGCCGAAGGCGGTGATGCGCGCATGCGACAGTGCCGGTAGGGCCGCGAAGAACGCGTCGTCGGTCGGGTTGGCGCCGGGCCAGCCGCCTTCGACATAGTCGACGCCGATCCGGTCGAGCGCGCGCGCGATGGCGATCTTGTCGGCCACGCCGAAATCCACGCCCTGCGTCTGCGCCCCGTCGCGCAGCGTCGAATCGAATATGTAGACCCGCTTGTCCATCTTACCCGCCCCGCTTCCAAATCGTGCCGCCACCGGGCACATCCTCGAGAACCACGCCCTTCGCCTTCAGGCCGTTCCTAATTCGGTCGGCCTCCGCGAAGTCCCGGGATTTGCGCGCGGCGAGCCGCGCCGCGATGGCAGTTTCGATTTCGGCCTCGCTCGGCCCTTCCCCTGCGCCCTGCTTGAACCAGAGTTCCGGGTCGGACTGCAACAGGCCGAGGAGCTTTCCTGCGTCGAGGAGAGCCGCTTTCGCATCGGCGCTGCGGGTCGTGTTCAGCTGCCGGGCGATTTCGTGCATTTCCGCCAGCGCCTTGGCGGTGTTGAGGTCGTCGCACAGGGCCGCCTGCACCGCTTCGGCCTTCGCGACCGAAGGCGTCATGTCCGACGCCGCGCGCAGCGCAGTGTAGAAACGGTCGAGATCGCCCTTGGCCTCGGCGAGGCCGCTCTCGGTGAAATCCAGCGGCGCACGGTAATGCGTCTTCAGCAGCAGCAGGCGGATCGCCTCGCCCGGCCACTTGGCCAGCAGGTCCTGCACGGTGAAGAAGTTGCCGAGGCTCTTCGACATCTTCTCGCCGTTCACGACGAGGAAGCCGTTGTGCATCCAGTATTTCGAGAAGGCGATGCCGCCATGCGCGCAGACGGACTGCGCGATCTCGTTCTCGTGGTGCGGGAAGATCAGGTCGTGCCCGCCGCCGTGGATGTCGATGGTCTTGGTCTTCAGCACGTCCTTGGCCATCGCCGAGCATTCGATGTGCCAGCCCGGCCTGCCGCGGCCCCACTTGCTGTCCCAGCCGGGCTGCTCGGGCGTGGAAGGCTTCCACAGCACGAAATCGCCGGGATCCTTCTTGAAGGGCGCAACCTCGACGCGGCTTCCCGCGATCTGCTCGTCACGCGAACGCCCCGACAGCTTCCCGTAGTCGGGAAAGCTCGTCACGTCGAACAGAACGTGGCCTTCAGCGGCGTAGGCGTGGCCCTTGTCGACGAGCGTGCCGATCATCTCCAGCATCTGCGGCACGGTGCGCGTGCAGCGCGGCTCGACGTCAGGCGACAGCGCGCCCACAGCCGCCATGTCGGAATGGTAGGCGGCGATCGTCTCTTCCGTCACCGTATCGATATGCACGCCGCGCTTCAGGGCACGCTCGATGATCTTGTCGTCGATGTCGGTGATGTTGCGCGCGTACGTCACCTTCGGATAGAGGCGCTTCAGGACGCGATAGAGCGTGTCGAACACCACGACGGGGCGCGCGTTGCCGATATGCGCGCGGTCGTAGACCGTCGGCCCGCAGACGTACATGCGCACGTGCGACGGATCGAGCGGCTCGAACCGCTCCTTCTTGCGCGACATCGAATTGTGGACGTGCAGTTCCATCACGCGGCCTTGCCCCCGAGGCGCGCGAGCGTACGCGATCTGCCCAGCATCGGCAGCAGCGATTTCATCTCCGGCCCGTGCTCGCGCGCGGTCAGTGCCAGGCGCAGCGGCAGGAACAGCTCCTTGCCCTTGCGGCCGGTGGCGGCGCCCAGCGCCTTGGTCCACGCCCCCCAGGTCTCGGCATTCCACGGCTCGGGCGGCAGCAAGGCGGCAGCCTGTTCGAGGAAGCCGGGATCGGATGCCACGGGCGTGACCGGCTCGCGGCACAGCGCCCACCAGTCGGCCGCGTCGGAAACCTTGGTGAGGTTGGGGCGCACCGTTTCCCAGAAGGCTTCATCGGCGCCGGACGGCAGGCGCGCGGCGACCGAAGCGAACGCCATCCTGTGGACGATCTTGGCGTTGAGGCGCGCGATCTCGTCGGGGTCGAGCTTGGGTGAGGACCGGCCGAACTTGGCGAAATCGAAACCGGGCACGAGGTCGGCAAGGCTTTCCTTGGGTTCCACCGGATCGGACGTGCCCAGCCGCGCGATCAGCGAGGCGATAGCCGCCGGCTCGATCCCTTCCGCGCGCAGGTTGGCCAGTGACAGCGAACCGAGACGCTTTGAAAGCCCCTGCCCGGCCGCATCGGAAATCAGCGGGAAATGCGCGAACGCGATGGTGCTGCCCGCACGGCCCAGCGCCTCGAAGATCTGGATCTGGACCGACGTGTTGGTCACGTGGTCCTCGCCGCGCACGATGTCGCTGACTTCGAGCTCGATGTCGTCGACGACGGACGCCAGCGTATAGGTCGGCATGCCGTCGGCGCGCAGCAGCACGGGGTCCGACACCTTGCTGCCGTGATAGGCGCAGCGCCCGCGGATACGGTCGTCCCACGCCGTCTCGACGTGATCGAGAAGGAAGCGCCAGTGCGGCGCGCGGCCTTCGGCCGCATAGGCCTGCTTCTGCGCGTCGGTCAGGCGCAGCCCCGCGCGGTCATAGACCTGTTCGCCACCCTGTCCGACACGGCGCAGCTTCAGCTCTTCCGGCGTCTCGTAGCAGGCATAAAGGCGGCCCTTGGCCTTCAGCGCCTCTGCCGCCGCCGCGTAGCGATCAAGCCGGTCGGACTGGCGCGCGAACTCGTCCCATTCGAGACCGAGCCAGCGCAGGTCTTCCTCGATGCCGGCGGCGAATTCGGCCGTCGAGCGTTCGCGGTCGGTGTCGTCCATGCGCAGCAGGAATTTCCCGCCGCTCTTGCGCGCGTAGAGCCAGTTCAACAGCGCCGCGCGCACGTTGCCAAGATGCAGGCGCCCGGTGGGCGACGGGGCGAAGCGGACGCGCACCGTCATGTCAGCCCCGGAAGCCGTTCGTGATCGGATAGCGCCGCTCGCGCCCGAAGGACCGGCTGGTGATCTTGACGCCCGGCGGGGCCTGCCGGCGCTTGTATTCCGAAAGATCGAGCATGCGCCAGATGCGGCGCACTTCGGATTCCGCGTAGCCCTTCGCGACGATCTCCTCGACCGTGCGTTCGCCTTCGACCAGTTCGCGCAGGATGCCGTCGAGCTGCGCATAGGGCCCGAGCGAGGCTTCGTCGGTCTGCCCTTCGCGCAGTTCGGCCGTCGGCGGCTTTGTGATGACGCGCTCGGGCATCACCGGCGTGCGCGGATCGAGCGAGTTGGCCGGCACGTGCGCGTTGCGCCAGCGGCACAGCTCGAACACCGTCGTCTTCCAGACATCCTTCAGGATCGCGAAGCCGCCGCACATGTCGCCGTAGAGCGTGGCGTAACCCGCACTCATCTCGCTCTTGTTTCCTGTCGAGACGACCATGTGGCCGAACTTGTTGGAAAGCGCCATCAGCGTGAGGCCGCGGCTGCGCGACTGGATGTTCTCTTCCGTGATGTCGGGCTTCGTGCCCTCGAAGCTCGGCCCCAGCATCTGGCCGAAGGCGGCGACGGCGGGCTCGATCGAGATCTCGTCGAGACGCACGCCCAGCAGATGCGCGCATTCGGCGGCGTCGTCGAGGCTTTCGCGGCTGGTGAAGCGCGAAGGCATCATCACGCAATGGACGCGCGAAGGGCCCAGCGCGTCGGCCGCGATGGCGGCGGTGAGTGCTGAATCGATGCCGCCCGAAAGCCCGAGGATCACGCCCTTGAAGCGGTTCTTGTCGACATAGTCGCGCAAGCCCAGCACGAGCGCGCCGTAGATGGCGGCGAGCGCTTCCTGGGGTGCGGCGATGCGGCCCGCGGCGCAGACGAGCCTGCCCTTGGCATCGCGCGACCAGCGCGAGACGGCCATGTCGTTCGCGAACGCTTCGAGCTGGATCGCGAGAGAACGGTCGGTATTGATCGCGAATGACGAGCCGTCGAACACGAGTTCGTCCTGCCCGCCGACCTGGTTGACGTAGACGAGCGGCAGGTCGGTCTCGGCCATGCGCGCGAGCGCGAGCTGCAGGCGCTGGTCGCGCTTGTCGGTCTCGAACGGGCTGCCGTTGGGCACGACGAGGATCTCGGCCCCGCTCTCGACGAGGCATTCGGCCACGTCGGGAAACCACATGTCCTCGCAGATCATCAGGCCGAGGCGCACGCCGCGGAACGCGACCGGCCCCGGCAGCGGGCCCGGCTCGAACACGCGCTTCTCGTCGAACACGCCGTAGTTCGGCAGGTGGTGCTTGAAGCGCACGGTCTGCACGCGGCCCGCGTCGAGCACGCAGACGGCGTTGTAGACCTTGCCGTTCTCGACCCATGGCGTGCCGACGATCAGGCCCGGCCCGCCGTCGGCCGTGTCGGTCGCGAGGCTTTCGACCGCAGTACGGCACGCGGCCTGGAAGGCAGGCTTGAGCACAAGATCCTCGGGCGGATAGCCCGACACGACGAGTTCCGGCAGCAGCACGAGCGCGGCCCCGGCGGCAGCCGCCTCGGCGCGCGCCTTGCGGATCTTCGCCAGATTGCCGGCGACGTCGCCGACGGTGGGATTGATCTGGGCGAGTGCGAGGGCGAGGATTTCGCTCAATGCTTTGCCCCGGCATCGGCCTTGTGGCCGACCATCTTGTCGAGGAACGCGAGCAGCAGGGCCGAGGCGATAAACGTCAAGTGGATCGCGATCAGCAGCAGCAGCTTGTCGTTCGCGATGTCGTTCACGTCGAGGAATGCCTTGAGGAGATGGATCGACGAAATCGCGACGATGGACGAGGCGAGCTTGATCTTCAGCGAGCCCGCATCGAGCTTGCCGAACCACGAGAGCTTGTCCTCGACCTCGCCCAGATCGAGGCGGCTGACGAAATTCTCGTAGCCCGAGATGACGACCATGACGATCAGGTTGGCGACCATCACGACGTCGACCAGCGTGAGCACGGCGAGCACGACCTTGGATTCGCCCATCGTCCAGATTTCGGCCGACAGGTGGACGAGTTCGAGGACGAACTTGACCGAGAGCATCACCAGCACGGCGACGAGGCCGAGATAGAGCGGCACCTGGAGCCAGCGGCTGGCAAAGATGACCTTCTCGACGGCGCGTTCGACCTGCCTCATTTGCTTCCCTGCATGTTCGCGAAAACGTTCTCGGCCTCGGCGACCGTGTCGGTAACGATTTGCGCGGCCGGCCGTCCGGTCGCCATGCGCGCACCCTGCCCGGCCCACATGACCATCAGGTCCGTGTTGCCCTTCGCGGCGGCGGCACCGCGCATCGGCATGGTCAGCGCGTTGCTGATCGGATAGGCCGGCATTTCGGCCGCATGCGGCGCCATCTCGGTGAAATAGCGGTTGCGCAGGCCGCGCGCATGACGCCCGGTGACCGCGCGCGTCAAGCTCGTGCCCGTGTCGTCGGTCTTGCCGAGCGCTTCCTTGTGCAAGGGATGCGTGCCCGCCTCTGGTGCGGCCAGAAAGGCCGTGCCCATCGCGACGGCCGAAGCGCCAAGCGCCAGGGCGCCCGCGAGCCCGCGCCCGTCCATGATGCCGCCGGCCGCGATGACCGGCAGGTCGACCGCATCGACGATCTGCGGGACGAGCACCATCGTGCCGATCAGCGAATCTTCGGCGGAACCGATGAACGTGCCGCGATGGCCGCCGGCTTCAGCGCCCTGCGCAAGGATCGCGTCGACCCCCTGCGACTTCAGCATCTTCGCCTCGGCCACGTTCGTCGCGGTGCCGATGACGAACACGCCGCGCGCCTTCAGCGCCGCCGTCTTGCGTGCGCCGATGGCGCCGAACGTGCTGGAGAACACCGGCGGCGCCAGATCGAGGACCGTCTCGAACTGCGCCTCGAAATCTTCGGCCCACTTGGCGGGCGGCGCCGCGTTCGTTTCCATGTCGAGCTCGAGCCGGTACTTGGCGAGCAGCGCGTTGGCGAAGGCGACTTCCGAGGGCTTGGGTTCGGCCGGCGACAGCACGAAGAGGTTCACGGCGAAGGGCCTGTCGGTCGCGGCGCGGATCGCGGCGACCTGAGCGCGGATCGCGGCGGGTGCCGTTGTCGCGGCAGCGAACGAGCCGAGCGCGCCGGCGTTCGACACCGCGGCGACCAGTTCGGGCGTCGTCATGCCGCCGGCCATCGGCGCCTGCATGATCGGATGCGTCAGGCCAAGAAGCTGCGTGAGGCGCGTCGACAGTGCCATCGTGCTCAGCCCGGCTTGCGCAGCAGGAACTCGCGGCCGACCTTGACCGACGGGCGGCCATCGTACTCGACGATGTCGGCGGTCGCGTAGGTCTCGGTCCAGACTTCCGGCAGGTACGAACCCGTGCCGACCGTATCGATCGGCGCGTTGGCCACGGCCATCGTCTTGCACTTGGCCGGCGTGAAGCCCGACGAGGCGACGATGCGCACCTTGGCGAAGCCCGCGCGGTCGAGCTCCTCGCGCATGTGCCAGATCGCGGCGGCGGAGACGCCCGTGCCCGTGAGATAGCGCAGCTCCTGTTCGGTGCGGTAGCCGCGAAGCGACAGCGGCGCGTTGCGCTCCAGCACGTCGTAGGATTTGGCGAGGTCGAGGCCTTCGATGTAGCGGCCGCCATGCGTGTCGAGGCGCATCGCCATGCGGCCGGACTGCGCCACGTCGGGGAAGCGGCGGCAGACTTCGAGCGAGTCCGTCACCTCGCGACCGAAATAATCGACGAGCACCGTGACGTTCTCGGTCGCGAAGACCTCGAGCAGCATTTCGGCCGCGCGCAGCGTCGAGCCCGCATAGCCGATCAGCGCATGCGGCATCGTGCCGAAGCCCGCCTTCTGTCCGAAATAGTGCGCAGTGGCATCCGTCGCGTTGCCCACGAACCCCTTGGCGCCCACTTCGCGACGCGCGGCTTCCGAACCGACCGAGGCGGCGTAGGCCATCATCTCGGCCATCTCCGCACCCGCGCAATGGCGCGCGTCCATCGCGAGAAAGGCCGTGCGCGGCAGGTCGACGCACATCGTGTAGGCGTTGTAGGCCGCGACGCAGGCCGGCCCGAGCTTCTGCAGATAGAGCGTCTCGAGATCGACGAGATGGTAGAGCGAACCCGAGATGTACATCAGCGGATCGCCGGCACCCGTCCACTCGCCTTCCTTGTGGCGCAGGTCGATGTCGAACTTGGTGCCGCGCGCGGCAGCGATGCGCTCCAGCCATTCGAGCGCCAGGCGCGGCGCCGAGACGACCGGGCGGCGCATGAAGACCGCATAGGTCACGCGCTTGTCGCCGAAGCGGCCGACGGCCGCCTTGGTCTTGTTGAAATAGTGATCCGTCAGCCGCGAGACCGCGCTTTCGTCGGGGATGCGGCCGAGCGGGCTCTGTTCGGGATCGGAAGCGCGTCCGTCGGCCATTTCGGGCCCTTTCCTTGACACCGGAGACCGGCTGGCAGGCTCAGTCGTCGTCGCCGACCGCGCGCAGGCGCGAATCGTCGACGCGCTGGGCGCGCAGCTTCTCGGCGATCAGGAAGGCGAGCTCGAGCGCCTGCGTGCCGTTGAGACGCGGGTCGCAGTGCGTGTGGTAGCGGTCGCCGAGCGCGGCGTCCTGGATTGCTTCGGCGCCGCCGATGCATTCCGTCACGTTCTGGCCCGTCATCTCGAAATGCACGCCGCCGGCATAGACGTTCTCGGCGCGGCACACGTCGAAAAAGCCGCGCATCTCGGCAAGGATGCGGTCGAAGGGCCGCGTCTTGTAGCCCGAGGCCGACTTGATCGTGTTGCCGTGCATGGGATCGCAGCTCCACACGACCTTGCGGCCCTCGCGCGCCACCTTGCGCACCAGCGGCGGCAGCTTCTGGGCGACCTTGTCGTCGCCCATGCGCGCGATCAGCGTCAGGCGGCCGGGCTCGTTCTCCGGGTTGAGCGCGTCGATGAGGCGGATGAGCTCGTCGGGATCGCTCGTCGGCCCGCACTTCAGGCCGATCGGGTTCTTGATGCCGCGGCAGAATTCGACATGCGCGCCGTCGAGCTGGCGCGTGCGGTCGCCGATCCACACCATGTGGGCCGAACAGTCGTACCAGTCACCCGAGGTGGAATCGACGCGCGTCAGAGATTCCTCGTAGGGCAGCAGCAGCGCCTCGTGGCTCGTGAAGAACGAGGCCTCGTGGATCTGCGGGACGGCTTCCGGCGTGATGCCGCAAGCCGACATGAACTGGAGCGAGTCCGAGATCCGGTCGGCGAGTTCGCGGAACTTCTCGCCCGCCGGGCTGCGATCAACGAAGCCGAGCGTCCAGCCGTGCACGCGATGAAGGTCGGCATAGCCGCCGCGCGAGAAGGCGCGCAGCAGGTTGAGCGTGGCGGCCGACTGCGAATAGACGCTCAGCATGCGCTCGGGATCGGGCACGCGCGCCTTGGCGTCGAACTCGATGCCGTTGATGATGTCGCCGCGATAGGTGGGCAGCGTCAGGCCGCCGACCGTCTCGTCGTCGGACGAGCGGGGCTTGGCGAACTGGCCGGCCATGCGGCCGACCTTCACGACCGGCAGGCCGCCGGCGTACATCAGCACCACGGTCATCTGCAGGATGACCTTGAACGTGTCGCGGATGTTGTTCGCCGAGAACTCGGCGAAGCTTTCCGCGCAATCCCCACCCTGTAGAAGGACGGCCTTGCCCTCTGCGACCTTGGCGAGCTGCGCCTTCAGGTCGCGCGCCTCACCTGCAAAAACGAGCGGCGGATAGGCGGCAAGCTTCTTCTCGACCGAAGCCAGCGAACCGGCATCGGGATACGCGGGCATCTGGCGCGCAGGACGGTTGCGCCAGCTGTCGGGCGTCCATTTGGCAGGCATGTTTATCCCCAAAATTGCTTGGGGATAAACTATAGGGCGATCTTCGCATCTGCAACCGATCCCTTTTCCCGCATCGTATCAATGTGTTGACGGACGGCCTTGAAGCGTCCAAAACCGCCCTGAGCCATGCTTCAGGACATCCTCTTTTTCCTTTCAAAGCTGGTCGGGCCGTTCTCGGACCCGCGCACGGCCCTCTATGCGGCACTCGTGATCGGCGTCATCGGCTTGTGGACGCCGTGGGGGCGCGCCGCACGGCGCCTGCTGGCGGCCGTCCTCGTCGTCGGTTTCGTGCTGGGTTCGGCCCCGCTCGGCACGATCGCCGTGAACTGGATCGAGAACCTCATCCCGCCGCCTGAACCCATGCCCGCGCAGATCGACGGGATCGTCGTGCTCGGCGGCGACGTCAACAGCCGCATGCTGCGCCTGCGCCCCGCGACGCCGGGTGCGGACGCCACGCGCCAGATCGCCTTCGCCGATCTCGCGCGCCGCTATCCGGACGCGAAGCTCGTGTTCAGCGGCGGCTCGGGCCAGGTGCTCGACCGCGCGGACACCGATGCCGACGGCGCACGAAAGCTGCTGCCGATGCTCGGGCTCGATCCTACGCGCGTGCTTTTCGAGGACCGCTCGCGCAACACGCACGAGAA
Source organism: Tagaea sp. (assembly GCA_044224405.1). Lineage (GTDB taxonomy): Bacteria > Pseudomonadota > Alphaproteobacteria > CACIAM-22H2 > CACIAM-22H2 > Tagaea. The sequence goes on from JBGAKN010000003.1 coordinate 519,978, forward strand.
CGCGGCCTACGCGATGGAACTGGCGAAGCCGAAGCCGGGCGAGACCTGGCTTCTCGTCACATCGGCCTTCCACATGCCGCGCTCGCTCGCCGCTTTCCGCAAGGCGGGCTGGCAGGTCGTCCCTTACCCGGTCGGCTATTTCACCGAACCCGATCCGGTCGCCGGCTGGTTCCCGGCGCTCACGTTCGACGGGCGCATGTTCTATCTCGCGGTCGCGGCGCGCGAGCTTGCCGGCTTCATCTACTATTACGTCACGGGGCGGAGCGACAGCGTCGTTCCCCGCCCCTAGCGCGCCGGGCCGGCGAGCAGCGCGCGCGCCCTTGCCGCCTCGCCCGCGACGAAATCGGCGAACACGCGCAGGCGCGCGAGTTCGCGCACGTCGCGGTGATAGACGATCCAGAATTCGCTTCTCTGGACGCGCGGCGGCGGCAGCAGGCACACCAGCCGTTTGTCGCGCTCGGCCATGTAGCAGGGCAGGACGCCCGCCCCGATCCCGGAAGCGACGGCCGCATACTGGCTGGCGAGCGAGTTGCTGACCAGGACCGGCGTGGCACCCACGGGCGCGCAGGCGGCGGCGAGCCAGCGCGCCAGCGGCACGTCGGCGAACGCCTCGTCGAAACCGACGACCGGATAGATGTCCGGCTCGAAGCTGCCGGGCGTGGCCGCGTATTTGCGGCAGAATTCCTTCGACGCATAGACGCCGTAGCCGATCCTGCCGATGCCGCGCGCGACGAGCGCGCCGCCCGTGGGCCGCATCAGGCGCAGCGCCACGTCGGCTTCGCGCCGTGCGAGGCTCAGCGTCGAATTGTCGGCGACGACTTCGATCCGCAGATCGGGATGCTGCGCCATCAGCCGCGGCAGGCAGGGGACGAGGAAATGCGCCGACAGCGTTTCCGTCGCCGTCACCCGCAGCGTGCCGCCCACGCGCGTGTCGCCGCCTTCCGCGCGCCGCGCCAGCGCGTCGGCCGCGTTCTCCATGTCTTCGGCCATCGCGCGGATCTCGGCACCCCGCGCGGTCGGCACGTAGCCGTCGCGCGACCGGTCGAAGAGACGGCTGCCCAGCGCCTTTTCCAGCGCCGTGATCCGCCGCCCCACCGTCGTGTGCTCCACGCCGAGCTTGCGCGCGGCGGCCGACAGGCTGCCCGCCCGGCAGACCACGAGGAAAAAGGCGATGTCGTTCCAGTCGATCCGGTTCATCGCCTTATTGTGCAATTTCGCACATCAATTCTGCAATACTTATCGTTTTTTCGCACATTTGCCGGGCCTATGTTCCGCGGCACGTCCCCTCCCACCCGGAGTGTCCCATGGCCGTCGTCCACAGCTTCCCGCGCTTTCTCATCCCGCCGCCGGCCGCGATGCCGGCACCGGTACCGGTGGCATCGCCCCAGCCGCGCGACCGCAAGCTTCTCTACGGCGTCGTCGGCGGCGTCGTGGTCGCGAGCCTCTATGCCGGATGGGCGGTCGTCTCGCGCCTCGGCGCGCTGCATGCGGTCGATACGTTCGATCTCGCGGCTTTCCGCTTCTTCGTCTCGGCGCTGGTCCTGCTGCCGGTGTTCCTCAATCTGAAGATCGGGCGCGGTGGCATCGCGGGCGTGGCGTGGAACCGCGTGGGCGCGATCCTGGCGCTCGCCGGCCTGCCCTATGGCATCGCGGTCTATGCCGGCTATCAGCTCGCGCCCGCCGGCCATGGCGCGGTGCTGATTGCGGGTTCGATCGTCGTGTTCGGCGCGCTGTTCGGCAGCCTCTTCCTTGGCGAGAAGGTCCGGGGCTGGCGCCTTGCGGGTCTCCTTGCGGTCGTCGCCGGGATCGTGGCGCTGGGCGGGGCGAGCTTCGCCGATGGCGTCGCCGGCCAATGGCGCGGCCACGTGCTGTTCGTGCTCGCGGGCGCAAGCTGGGCCGCCTACACGGTCGCCGCGCGCGCCTGGAGCCTGCCGCCCGTCGCCACGACGGCGTTCGTCGCGGTGATCTCGGCGCTCGCCTACCTGCCCTTCTATCTCGCCACGGCGGGCTTGCGCCTGTTCGACCTGCCGGCCGCCACGCTGCTGCTGCAGGCGGGCTACCAGGGCGTCGTCGTGGGCGTGATCGCCGTGATCCTCTACACGCGCGTCGTGGGCTGGCTGGGTGCCGCGCGCACGTCGGCGTTTGCCGCACTCGTGCCTGCGATCGCCACGCTGCTCGCGGTCGTGTTGCTCGACGAGCCGCTGCACCTGTCGGGCATCGTGGGCCTGGCGCTGGTCTCGCTCGGCATGCTCGCTTCGGTCGCGGCGGGCTTCATCAAGGTGAAGCGCTAGTTCAGCGCTTCACCTTCTCGCGCATCAGGACGAATTCTTCGGATGCGGTCGGGTGAATCGCGACGGTTCGGTCGAAATCCTTCTTGGTGAGGCCGGCCTTCACCGCGATGGCGATGCCTTGGATGATCTCGGGCGCGTCGGCGCCGACCATGTGGACGCCGCGCACGCGGCCCGTCGACGCCTCGACGACAAGCTTCATCAGCGTCTTCTCGTCGCGGCCCGACAGCGTGTGCTTCATCGGCCGGAAGACGGCGCGGTAGATGTCGACGCCGTCCTTTCCGTAGAGGCGCACGGCGTCGGCCTCGGAAATGCCCACGCTGCCCACCGGCGGCTGGCTGAACACCGCCGACGGCACGTCGGCATGATCCATCGTCATCGGATTGGCGTTGAACAGCGTCTCGGCCAGTCCCCGCCCTTCGGCGATGGCAACGGGCGTGAGGTTGATGCGGTTCGTCACGTCGCCGATCGCGTAGATTCCGGGCACGGTCGTCTGCTGCCATTCGTCGACGGCGATGCCGCCGCGCTTGTCGAGATGCACGCCGACCGCCTCGAGCCCCATGTCGCGCGTGTTGGGCACGCGGCCCGTCGCGTACATGATCCGGTCGGCCTCGATGGTGCCGCCGCTTTCCAGCGTCGCGCGGTCGCCGGCATCGGTACGGTCGATGCGCGCGATCTTCTCGCCCGTGCGGATCGCGATGCCCTGCTTCTTCAGTTCCGCCGTCAGATGGTCGCGCACGTCTTCGTCAAAGCCGCGCAGGATCTTGTCGCCGCGGATCAGGATCGTCACTTCCGCGCCCGCCGCGCGGAAGATGCCTGCGAACTCCACCGCGATATAGCCGCCGCCGACCACGAGCACGCGGCGCGGCAGTTCGGGCAGGTCCAGCGCCTCGTTCGACGTGATCGTGTGGCCGATGCCGGGGATGTCGGGACGCTCCGGCCGGCCGCCGGTCGCGATCAGGATGTATTTGGACGTATAGGTCTTGCCGTCAACCTCGACCGTGTGCGCATCCCGGATGCGCGCGTGGCCGAGGATCGTCTCGACCTTGGCGCCGGACAGCAGGTTCTTGTAGATGCCTTCCAGCCGGTCCGTCTCGCGGTTCTTGGCGGCGATCAGCTTGCCCCAGTCGAGCGCGCCTTCCACCGTCCAGCCATAACCGCGCGCGTCTTCCATCTCGTGCGCGAAATGCACGCCGTAGATCAGCAGCTTCTTGGGCACGCAGCCGCGCAGCACGCAGGTGCCGCCCACGCGCCAGTTCTCCGCAATGGCGACACGCGCGCCGTAGCTCGCCGCGCGGCGCGAACCGGCGACACCGCCGGAGCCCGCCCCCAGCGTGAACAGGTCGTAGTCGAACTTCTCCGCCATCAGATCCCGCCCATGCAGAGGTATTTGACCTCCATGAACTCGTCGAGGCCGTACTTGGAGCCTTCGCGGCCGAGGCCGGACTCCTTCACGCCACCGAAGGGCGCCACCTCGGTCGTGATCAGGCCGGTGTTGATGCCGACCATGCCGTATTCGAGTGCCTCGGCCACGCGCCACACGCGCCCGATGTCGCGGCCGTAGAAATACGCCGCAAGGCCGAATTCGGTGTCGTTGGCGAGCTTGATCGCCTCCGCCTCGTCCTTGAAACGAAACAGCGGCGACAGCGGCCCGAACGTTTCTTCACGTGCGACCGTCATCGCGGGTGTGACGTCGCGCAGGACCGACAGTTCGAAGAAATTGCCGCCGAGCGCGTGCCGCTTGCCGCCGGTGACGACCTTGGCGCCTTTGGCAAGCGCGTCGGCCACGTGCCGCTCGACCTTTTCGACCGCCTTGGCGTTGATCAGCGGGCCGTTGGTCATGCCCGCTTCCGTTCCGGGCCCGACCTTGAGCTTGCCCACGGCCGCCACGAGCTTGTCGGCGAAGGCATCGTAGACGCTGTCCTGCACGTAGAAGCGGTTGGCGCACACGCAGGTCTGGCCGCTGTTGCGATACTTGGAAATGATGGCGCCCTCGACGGCCGCATCGAGATCGGCGTCGTCGAACACGATGAACGGCGCGTTGCCGCCCAGTTCCAGCGACACCTTCTTCACGGTCGGCGCGCACTGCGCCATCAGCAGCTTGCCTACCGGGGTCGAACCCGTGAAGCCGAGCTTGCGCACGATCCCGTTGCCGGTGAGTTCCTTGCCGATGGAAGGCGCATCGCCCGTCACGATGTTGAACACGCCCTTGGGCACGCCTGCCCGCTCGGCGAGTTCGGCGAGCGCGAACGCCGAATAGGGCGTGAACTCGGAAGGCTTCAGCACCACCGTGCAGCCGGCCGCGATGGCCGGGCCCGCCTTGCGGGTGATCATGCTGCAGGGAAAGTTCCACGGCGTGATGGCGGCCACGACGCCGATGGGCTCCTTGACGACGACGAGGCGCTTGTCCGGGAACGTGGTCGGGATCGTGTCGCCGTAGGTGCGCTTGGCTTCCTCGCCCGCCCACTCCAGATACGCGGCACCGATGGTGATCTCGCCCTTGGACTCGGCCAGCACCTTGCCCTGCTCGCTCGTCATCAGAAGTGCGAGGTCGTCGATGTTGGCCATCATCAGATCGGCCCAGCGGCGCATGATCGCCGCGCGCTCCTTGCCCGTCTTCTTGCGCCAGGCGGGCCATGCCCTGTTCGCGGCCTCGATGGCGCGCTTGGTCTCGGAAGCACCCATCAGCGGCGTGGTGCCGAGCGTGGCGCCGGTCGCGGGATTGTCGACCGCGATCACCTTCTTGGAATCCGCGTCGACCCATGCGCCGTCCACATAGGCCTGCTGGCGGAAAAGCTTCGCGTCCTTCAGGGCGATGCCGGTCATGCCGGCGGCGCTGGCGGGTTCGGCCATTTCGTGTCTCCAAATGTTGTTCGGCAATCCGGTCGAAAGCCACTCTATCTTGCTGATGACGATTTAGGAATTCCCCTGACGCCGCCGCAAGGCTCGGCGCCGGCCAGGCGGTCGTGAAATCGCGGGAATGCACAATTTTTAAAATCTTGGCGTGTACGGCGCTCCCGGACGAGAATTGACCTTCCGAATCCACGGCTGAAGGTGCGCGCATGGGAGAAAATCCGGAACTACTCTGCCCGTTTTGCAGAACCACGGCGCCGCGAGGTGCCCGCGTCTGCACCGGCTGCGCGGCCGAAATCGTCTACGGCGCGACCAACAAAGAAGCAGGAACGGGTCTTCTTCTTGGCGTCGTGATCGGCGTCATGCTGCCGGTGATCGCTTCGAATAAGTTGGGATTCGAGCCGCACGGCCTGCTCCTGCTGCTCGGACTTTTTGCAGGGATCGCCGGCGCGCTGTTCGTGATGCACAAGCTTTACAACGGGAATGTTCGGTTCTTTCGCCAGTTCCAGCACGGAAACTGACGG
>JBGAKN010000022.1:0-27682 GCA_044224405.1 Tagaea sp.
GCGCCGAGGCGATCGTCTTCGTCTATCCCACCTGGTGGTACGGCCTGCCCGCGATGCTGAAGGGCTGGTTCGACCGCGTCTGGGCGCCGGGCGTGGTGTTCGACATCAACGGCGGCGTCATCCGCCCGCTGCTCACCGACATGCGCCACGTCGCGACCGTGACCACGATGGGGGCTCCCTGGTGGTTCGCGTGGCTGATGGGCCATCCGGGGCGCATGTTCATGTCGCGCGGCGTGCGCGCGATCTGCGCGCGCGGCTGCAAATTCACCTGGCGCGCGCACGACAGGATGGACGCCTCGACGCCCGAAACGCGGGCGGCGTTCATCGAGAAAGTGCGAAAGACGTTCGAGGCGTTCTGAACGCCTCACCCTCACCCTGGCCCTCTCCCGCAAGCGGGAGAGGGGATGGCTAGCACCGGTCGAGTCCCCTCTCCCGCTCTGCGGGAGAGGGCGGAGGGTGAGGGTTACAATTTAACCTCAGCCCACTTCCCCTCTGTCAGCACGCGCTCGGACCAGGCGCGCATCTTGCCGGGGTTGAGCAGGCCGTGGGGATCGGCGGCGCGCTTGAACTCGTATTGCGCCTCGTCGACCACGCGCATGCCGCCGTCTGCGCCTCGTCGACCACGCGCATGCCGCCGTCTTCGAGCAGGAACGTGTGCGGATCGAAGATCGGGCAGCCGTTCGCGTTGTGGAAATCGATGATTTCCTTCAGCCGCTCGGGCGTGGTGTAGCGCACGACCTGCAGGCCGAAGCAGGCGACCTTGCCCTGCAGGCGCACGAATTCCAGATGCATCACCACCTCGTCGCCGAAATGCGCGTGCATCTTCAGGGCGAGCGCCACGTGGTCGGGCGGCGGGAACAGCGTCTGCAGGTAGGTCACGCTCCTGTCGACCTTCAGCGCCTGAAGCGTGGTGTGGTTCCACGTGAATTCGTAGAGCGGTGGGATATCGTTTTCGTCCGCACCCGGCAGGCGCTCGAAAACGCAGCTGCCGCCGTGCTCGGCGAGCAGGTCCTTGAAGGGCTCGAGGCTGGGCTCGGCGATCATCAGCACGACGATGGCCTCGCCCTCGCGCAGGTGGCCGGCGAGCGGCTTGAAGTATTTGGCCGCCCCCCAGTCGATCGGGGCGATTTCCTTCTTCACGATGGCGTCGGCCTCGCCCAGCGCCTGCGCGAAGCGCACGGCCGCGCCGAACTCCTTGAAGCTCGCGATGCATTCGGCCCACGGCCAGGCGCGCGCGAGGGCGATGTCCAGTTCCGTGACGATGCCGTTGGTGCCGTAGGCGTGGACGACCTTCTGCACGTCGTCGCCTTCCAGCACGATCACGCGCGGGTTTTCCTCGACCGTGACGACGCGAAGGGCGCGCACCGTGCCGCGGTCGCGCAGCACGCCGAAATTGATCGAGCCGATGCCGCCCGATCCGCCGGCGATGAAGCCGCCGATGGTCGCCGTGCGCCGCGTGGAGGGATGGAAGCGCAGCTCCCAGCCTTGCGGCACGGTCTGCGCTTCGAGGTCGATCAGCTTCAGGCCCGGCTGCACCTTCAAGGCGCCTGCTTCGAGCGAAACGATCCTGTCCATCGCCGTCATGTCGAGGATGACGCCGCCGGCCAGCGGCATCGCCTGCCCGTAATTGCCCGTGCCCGCGCCGCGCACGGTCAGCGGAATTCGCATCTTCGCGCAGGCGGCGGCGACCTTCATCACCTCCGCCTCGTCCTTCGGGATCGCGACGATGTCGCCGAAATGCCTGTTCAGCTGCTTCTTCAGGATCGGCGAGTACCAGTAGAAATCGCGCGATTTCTGGCGCACCAGCGCCTGCTCGTCGATCGTCTCGACGGGGGCGATCGCCGCCTTGAACGCGGCCCAGTCGGCCGCGTGCGGGGCCGCTGCCGGCGGTTCGGGCCACAGGCTCATTGCGGGCTCCAGCGCGTCATCTTGCCGGGATTGAGCAGGCCGAACGGGTCGGACTGGCGCTTGAAATCGAGCTGCCGGTCGCCCGCGGCCACCTTGGGGCCCTTGTCCTCCAGCACGTAGCTGTGCGGGTTGGGGATGACGCACCCCATCGCCTCGTGGTGGCGGATGATCTCGTAGAGGCGTTCCTTGGTCGTCCAGCGCACGACCTGCAGCGCCGAGCAGTTCACGCGCCCGAAGCGGCGCTGGAATTCCAGATGCAGCATCACCTCGTCGCCGTAATGGCGGTGCATCGCCTCGACGACTTCGAGGTTGCGGCCCAGCGGGAAGACGGTTTGCAGATAGGTGACCGTGCGGTCCACTTTCAGCGCCTGAAGTGTGGTGTGGTTCCAGCAATATTCGTAGATCGGCGTCTCGTCCTGCGCGGTCTCGTCGGGCGTCGCGCGCCACGCGGTGATGCGCCCGTTGTGGAGGGACGCCAGCTTCCCGAACGCGGCCTGCTCCGACTGCGCGATCATGCAGAAGGCGACGTGCTTGCCTTCCGGGCATTCGGCTTTCAGCGCCTTGAACCAGGCGGGGATCGGCCAGGCGACGACGGCGACTTCCTTCTTCACGATGCCGTCGGCCTCGCCCAGCGCCTGCCCGAAGCGCGCGGCATCCATGAAATCGTCGAACGCGACGACCGCATCGAACCACGGATAGACGGGGGCGAGCGTGATCTCGACTTCGAGGATCACGCCGGTGGTGCCATAAGCATGCGTGGCGGCGGCCACGTCCCGCCCGCGGAAATCGAAAATGCGCGGCTTCGGTTCGCAGGTGGCGACGCGGATCGCCGGGATGCTGCCCCAGTCGCGCAATTGGCCAAGCGTGATCGAGCCCACGCCGGCCGCACCGCCCGCGACGAACCCGCCGATGGACGACATGCGCTTGGTCGAGGGATGCATGCGCATCTCCCAGCCGAGGCTGCGCGCCTGCCGGTCGATCTCCACGAGATTGGCGCCGGATTCGAAGCGCCCGACGCCCGGCTTCACGAACAGCGTGCGGTCGAGCTTCGCGGTGTCGAGGATGATGCCGCCCTTCAAGGGCACGAGCTGGCCGTAGTTGCCGGTGCCGCCGCCGCGCACGACCAGCGGGATGCGGAACTGCGCGCAGGCGCCGATGACGCGCAGCGCCTCGTCCTGGTCCTTGGGCACCACGACGAGGTCGGCCGATTTGCGGTTCAGCTCGGCCTTCAGGATCGGGCTGTACCAGAAGAAGTCGCGGCTCTTGAGGCGCACGAGCTGCGGATCGTCGATCACCGAAACGCCGGCGATGGCCTTGCGGTAGCCCTGGAGATCGTAGGAAGCGAGCGTGTCGGTCATCGCGCGCCCATCAGGCGGTCGAGTTCGCGATAGTCGGGAAGTGTGGTGTCGATCGCCTTGCCGTCGCGGATGACGACGCGGTCGTGCTGGCGGCGCGACAGCAGCTCGGAATAGCCGCGCGCGCGCAGCACGATCAGGTCGGCCGGCAGGCCGCGCGCGATGCGGCCCGTCTGCGGCAGCTTCATGATGTCGGCAGGCGTGGTCGTCGCGGCCTTCGCCCAGTCGCCGATGGGATGGTCGAGCTGGGCGATGCGCACGGCCTGCACGAAGGTTTCCAGCATGTCGTGGTCGCCATAGGCATAGAACGGGTCGCGCACGTTGTCGCCCGCCACCGCCACGCGCAGCCCCCGCGCCTTCATCTCGTGCAGCAGCGTGACGCCCCGCCAGCGCGGCGTGCGCCCCGCCTCGCGGCCCTGCAGGTACATGTTGCACATCGGCAGGCTGACGACGTCGATCCGCGCGTCCACGCACGCTTCGAGCGCTTCGTCGATGGCCTCGTCCGGCTGCACGGCGAGCGAGCAGCAATGGCCCATCAGGATGTTGCCCTTGAACTTGCGGGCCGTCGCCATGCGCGCGATGTGCAGCAGCGTGCGCGCTTGCGGATCGCCGGACTCGTCCACATGCAGGTCGAGATCGAGGCCGCGTTCTTCCGCCAGCGCGAACACCCGCGCCATGTATTCATCGAAATTCGCGGGGATGCCGACATGGTCCTCGCCCGACATGCGCGTCACGCAGCCGAACTGGCCGCCGTGCTTCGCCACGAGGTCGGCCAGCCTGCGTCCGTCGTCGGTGCCGAAGATATCCATCACGACGATGGAAGATGCCTGTAGCGCGATCTTCCCGGCCCATCTGTCGCGAAGCTTCGCGAACACCGGCCACGAGATCTCGGCCTGGGGCGCGAAGCTGTCGAGATGCGTGCGCACGGCGCTGACGCCGTGCGCGTAGGCGCAGCGCAGCGCGAAATCGAAGCGCGCCTCGATGTCGGCCGGGTTCCAGTTCTTCTGGCGGTCGCCCATCACGGTCGTGAGGGCCCCGAAGAACGTGCCGTCGGGGTTCGCCGCGCGCGGCCAGATATGGCCCTTGTCGAGATGCGTGTGCACGTCGGCGAAGGTCGGCCAGACGCTCGCCTGGTCGAGATCGGGGCCCGCGGCGGCGTCGATCGTGCCGGCGGGCACGATGTCGGCGATCTTGCCGTCTGCGACCGCGATATCGACCTTGAGGTGCCCGTCGGCGGATGCCGGCGCCTGCACGGAAGCGAGCGCCGCCGGCACGCGGACATGGCGCAGCGCATAGCGCTGGGCGCGCGGAAGCTCGAAGAAGCCGCTCGTCATCTCAGTTTTCCCGCTTCAGCGCGCTTTCGTGCCAGCGGCGCAGCAGCAGGTGCGACAGCGTCGACAGGCACAGGAAGATCACGATCCCGGAAATCGAGATCATGAACAGGGCGGCGAACATGCGGGGGATGCGGAGCTGGTAGCCCGATTCGAGGATGCGGTAGGCGAGGCCGGACTGGCTGCCGCCGGTACCTGCGACGAACTCCGCGACGACCGCGCCGATCAGCGACAGCCCGCCCGAGATCTTGAGGCCGCCGAGGAAATAGGGCAGCGCCGAGGGCAGGCGCAGGTAGCGCAGCGTCTGGAAGCGCGTCGCCTTGTAGAGCTGGAAGAGGTTGAGCAGGTTGTGGTCGGCCGAGTTGAGACCGAGCGTGGTGTTGGAAAGGATCGGGAAGAACGCGACGATCCAGGCGCAGATCAGCAGCGACAGCTTCACGTCGTTGACCCAGATGATGATCAGCGGGGCGATCGCCACGATCGGCGTCACCTGCAGGATCACCGCGTAGGGGAAGAACGAAAGCTCGACCCATTTGGACTGCGCGAACAGCACCGACAGCGACACGCCCAGCAGCACGGCGACGCTGAGGGCGGCAAGGCTGATGGAAAGCGTGACCCACAGCGAGCCCGAGAGCGTCGCCCAGTCGCTCACCATCGTCTGGGCGATCAATAGCGGGCCGGGCAGCAGGTAGTGCGGGATATCGTTGTAGCGCACGAGGAATTCCCACACCGCCAGCGTCAGCAGCCCGACGCCCAGCGGCATCAGGATCTTCGGCCAGACGGAAACGCTGACGCCGAGGACGCGGCGCTCGTGCAGGACGACGGGGGGCGCGTCGTCCCCGATGGTGATGACGGGTGCGGCCTGGGTATCGGTCATGTCAGTGGTGCCCGCCGAGTGCGTGGCCCATCGCGCGCTCGAGCGCTTCGGACGCGCGCTTGCAATGGGCGTTGTAGAGCGGCGAGGTGCGGTAGTCCGCCGCGCGCGGATAGGGGGCCGTCACGTCCATGTCGGCGATGACGCGGCCCGGGCGCGCGGCCATCGTGACGATGCGCTGGGAGAGGAACACGCTCTCGAACACCGAGTGCGTCACGAAAACGACCGTGAAGCTCGAGGCGTGCCAGAGCTCCAGCAGGTCGTTGTTGAGCTTGAAGCGCGTGATCTCGTCGAGTGCGGCGAACGGTTCGTCCATCAGCAGCACCTGCGGGCGCGTCACCATCGCGCGCGCGATGGAAACGCGCATCTTCATGCCGCCGGAAAGTTCGCGCGGGTAGGCGTTCTCGAACGCGGCGAGGCCGACCATGCGCAGCGCCTCGGCCGAACGGCTGCGCTGCTCCTCGACCGGCACGCCAGCGAGCTTCAGCGGCAGCATCACGTTCGCGATGGCCGAGGCCCACGGCATCAGCGTGGGTTCCTGGAACACGAAGGAAAGGCTGGGCAGGGCAGCGCCCGCCGCGTCGTGCGCGGCATCCGGCCAGTCGATCGTGCCGGCGGACGCCTCGCCGAGCCCTGCGATCAGGCGCAGCAGCGTGGATTTGCCGCAGCCCGACGGTCCCAGGAGCGAGACGAACTGGTGGCGGCCGATGTCGAGGTCGACGTTCTGGAGTGCGAGCGTTCCGTTGGAGAACAGCTTCGCCACGCCCCGGCAACGGACGACCGGCCGGGCGACGTGCCCGGCCGGATCGTTCGTCGTCTGCGTCGTCAGTCCGGCAGCGCTCATCCCATCCCGACGCGCTTGTTCACGAACTTGAGCGTATAGGCCTTCGTGATGTCGATGCCCGCGGGCTGGGCGCCGGCGGCGACCATCTGCTCGTAGAAGCCCTTCCAGCGCGCGTCGGTCATGCAGCCCACGCCGAGCGTCTTGGAGTCGCCCGAGTCGACGATGCCGTACGCGTTCATTCCCTTGATGGCGAAGGCGATCTTGACGTCGTCCATGTCGGGGTTGTCGCGCTTGATGAGCGCGTTGGCCGGAGCCGGATCGCCCTTGAGGTAGGAGACCCAGCCCTCGATCGACGCGCTGATGAAGCGCTGCAGCAGGTCCGGCTTCTCGTTGGCGAGCTTCCACGACGTGTTGATCGTGGTCTGGTAGTTGTCGAAGCCGTAATCCGCGAGCAGATGGATGACCGGCTTCACGCCGGCCTGCTCGATCGCGAAGGGCTCGCTGGTGAGGAAGCCCTGCTGCGAGATCGTCTTGTCGGCGAGGAACGGCGCCATGTTGAACGTGTAGGGGCGGATCTGCTCGTCGCTGAAGCCGAACTTCGACCGGAGCCACGGCCAGTACGACGAGCGCCCGCCGGCGCCGATCAGGATCGGCTTGCCCTTGAGGTCGGGCAGCTTGTCGTTGCCCATGCCGGGATGCGAGATCAGCACCTGCGGATCCTTCTGCATCACCGAGGCGGCGACGACGAAGGGCAGGCCTTCGCGCGCGTAATTGAAGCCGGCGAACGAGTTCGACATGATCGCGTCGACGCGGCCACCGACGAGCAGCGCGTTGGGATCCTGCTGCGGGCCGCCCATGCGGATGTCGGCGTCGATGCCGTACTTGCGGTAGATGCCGGTCGCGACCGCCTGATAGAAGCCGCCATGCTCGGCCTGGGCGCGCCAGTTGGTCTGGTAGGAGAACTTGTCGAGCGTCTGGGCGCGCAGGGCGGGGGCGTTGAGGGTTGCCGTCGCCGCCGCGGCGCCGAGCAGGCCGAGGGACTGACGACGCGAAATCCGGTTACCGCTCATGGGGTTGCTCCTTGTCGGGCGATGCGTTTCGAGGGGGCCATCGAGGCCGGATTCGAGCAGCAATTCCCGTACCATGAATGCGGCACGGGGATCGTGCCGCGGGTCAGGCGGCCGAATATAAGGCTGCCCCCGAAAAGGGCAATCCGCCTTTTCCGCCCTGTGGATCAGTTGCGCGGGATCAGTTCCGCTGGATCAGGTTCGACAGCGGATAGCGGTCGATCTCGCCCAGCAGCTGGACGAAGCGCTGGGCTGCATGGTCGACGACCAGCTTGCCGCGCGCGGCATCGGCGTCGAGCGCGTTGCCGGCGGCACCCGCCGGATGCAGGTCCTGCACCTGCCAGCCGAACAGGATGCGTCCTTCGCCCGCCAGCATCGGGCTTTCCTTGGCGAGCCGCGCGCTCGCGGGCTGGAAATCGCGAAGCTCGGACGTCTTCACGAGGTCGCCGCGCAGATGCATCATCACCGACGTCTCGCTCGATCCGGCATGGATGCCGAAGCGCAGCTCGTCGGGCGGGAAGGCGCCCGCAGGCTTGCCGAGGCCGTAGGTGTTGACGACGCACGCGAACATCTTGTGGCGCACGCGCAGATCGCGGCAGACGATCTCGGCGACCTGCGGCTGGCCACCGTGGCTGTTGAAGATGACGAACTTGCGGATGCCCGCGCGCGCGACCGATTCGCCGATCTCGGTCCACAGGCGGGTCAGCGTCTCGGCCGAAAGCGTCAGCGTGCCGGGGAAATCGATGTGCTCGTTCGACTTGCCCACCGGCATGGTGGGGAGGAACGTGACGGGAAGCGAGTCAGGCAGCAGCTCGATCGTGCGCGCGACGATGCCTTCGTTGATGCAGGTATCGACATAGACGGGAAGATGCGGGCCGTGCTGCTCGATCGCGGCGACGGGCAGCACGGCGATGACGCGCTCCTTGTCGAGCGCGTCGAACTCCGGCCACGTCATCTCGTGCCAGCGCCGGCGCGGCAGGCCGCCGGTCACCGGAAGACGACCTTCTGCCACTGGAATTCGGAAAGGCCCTTGCCGCGCAGGGCCGTCGCCAGATGGGCGGGGCCGAGGAACACAGGCTTGCGCGTCAGGTCCACATACATGAGGACGACATGCTTGCCCTGCAGGCGGGCCTGGAAAAATTTCATCGAACGCGACTGCATCTCGGGCGTCGAGCACGACGCCGCGTCGACGTGGACGATGGCGATCTGGGCGCCGCCGAGTGCCACGGCGGCTACGTTGAAGGTCTGTTCAGCCATTGCCGTCTCGTCGTTTCAGGCGGGGCGCGCGGCGCCCCTGGCTTACGGAAGCGCCTTCGGGCTGTCCGACAGCGTGCGCAGATAGGCGATCAGGTTGGCGCGGTCCTCGGGCTTGCGCAGGCCTGCGAAGGCCATGCGCGTGCCGGGAACGGCCGCCTTCGGATTGGCGACGAACGCGTTGAGCTTCTCGTAGTCCCAGTCGCCGGCCTGGCCCAGCATGGCGGGCGAATAGCCGAAGCCCTCCGTGTGGCCGTGCTTGCTGCCCACGACGTTCCAAAGATTGGGGCCCACGCCGTTCTTACCGCCCTTGTCGAAGGTATGGCAGGACGTGCAGTTCTTGGTGACGGCCTTGCCCGCCTCGGCGTTGGCCGTGGCGAGGAGCGGGGCGATCGGATCGAGGGCGGCCGGGGCCGCGGCGGCACCGCCGGCGGCAGGGGCGGAGTCGGCGACCTTGATGTCGAGGACGCTCTTCTCGAGATGGTGGGGATGCACGAGGATGTTGGCCAGGAAGCCGATGACCGTGACCGCGAGCAAGGCGGAAACGACGGCGCCAAATATCTTGTTGAGTTCGTAAGCGTTCATGATCCCGCTCTGTCCGGCTGGCGTCCGGGTCGGCCCGGCGCGAATTTCGGCAATCTAAATGCCACGGGGGCCCCGTGCAACCCTCAACGGCGGGCCCCGCCGAGGCCGGGGGGCCTGCGGCGTCCTGCCGCAGGGGGCCTGTTGACGCCATCCCGTCGCGGCCCCGATACTCCGCGCCCCGTGATGCCGCTCCCGACAAGGTAAATACCCATGCCCGAACGCAAAACCCGCGCCCGAGTCGCCTTCCAGGGCGTTCCCGGCGCCTATTCGCACCTCGCCTGCAAGGCGGCCCGGCCCGGATTCGAGCCGCTGCCCTGCCCGAGCTTCGAGGATGCGTTCGAAGCGGTGCGCACCGGCCGGGCGGCTCTCGCGATGATCCCGATCGAGAACTCGCTCGCCGGCCGCGTGGCCGAGATCCATCACCTGATTCCGGTGGCGGGGCTGCATATCGTGGGCGAGCATTTCCAGCGCGTGAACCATCACCTGCTGGCGCCCAAGGGCGCCACGCTGAAGACGATCCGCACGGTGCAGAGCCACGTCCAGGCGCTCGACCAGTGCCGCGCGAGCATGAAGAAGCTGGGGCTCAAGCGCGTCGTCGGCGCCGACACGGCCGGCTCCGCCGCCGAGATCGCGCGCGCCAACGATCCCACGCGCGCGGCCATCGCGTCCTCGCTCGCGGGCGAGATCTACGGCCTGAAGTCGCTGCACAAGGATTTCGAGGACGCGGAACACAACACGACGCGCTTCGTGATCCTCTCCAAGAAATCGACGATCGCCGACCGGAAGAAGGGCCCGTCCGTCACCACCTTCGTCTTCCGCGTCAAGAACCGCCCGGCCGCGCTCTACAAGGCGATGGGCGGCTTCGCGACGAACGGCGTCAACATGACGAAGCTCGAAAGCTACATGATGGGCGGCCGCTTCACGGCGACCCAGTTCTACGCCGACGTCGAAGGCCATCCCGAAGACCGGGCCCTCGATCTGGCGCTCGAGGAACTCGCGTTCTTCTCCGACATGGTGAAGATCATCGGCGTCTATCCCGCGCATCCCTACCGGTTCAAGGACCGGGGCTGAAGCGTACCCCTCACCCTAGCCCTCTCCCGCAAGGGGAGAAGGGACTCCACCTGTCGAGTTGGACGCACGATGCGTGCGACATCACCGCTGTGATTCCCTCTCCCCTTGCGGGAGAGGGCTAGGGTGAGGGGTTCCCCTAAAACAGCGCCATCTGGTCGCCGGCCTGCGGCGGCGGGCGGAACTGGGTCAGGTCGTAGGACCAGTCGTTGCGCTCGATGCCCAGCCGTGCACGTGCCGCGCGGAAGCGCTTGTTCAGCAACTGCGCGTACGCCCCTTCGCCCACGAAGCGCTGGCCGAACTGCGCGCTGTTCAGCGCGCCGCCGCGCGTGTCGCGCACCAGCGACAGCACGTGGCTGCGCTTCATCGGCGCATGCTCGGCAAGCCACTCCTCGAAAAGTTCCTTCAGCTCCAGCGGTAGACGCAGCAGCGTGTAGCCGGCACTGGTGGCGCCCGCGTCGCGCGCAGCCTCGAGGATCGATTCGAGTTCGGCATCGTTGAGCGCCGGGATCATGGGGGCGGCCATCACGCCGACCTTCACGCCCGCTTTCGCAAGTTCGCGGATCGCGTCGAGCCGGCGCTGCGGCGTGGAGGCGCGCGGCTCCATCCGGCGCGCGAGATCACGGTCGAGCGTCGTCACCGAGATGAAGACGTGCGCGAGGTTGCGTGCGGCCATCGGCGCGATGATGTCGAGATCGCGAAGCACGAGCGCCGATTTCGTCACGATCGAGAAGGGATGGCCGAAATCGCGCAGCGTCTCCAGGATCTGGCGCGTGATGCGGTGCTCGCGCTCGACCGGCTGGTAGGGATCGGTGTTGGTGCCGAGCGCGATCGAAAGCGGTTTGTAGCCTGCCTTGCGCAGCTCGCCCGCCAGCAGCTTCGCGGCGTCGGGCTTGGCGAACAGCTTCGTCTCGAAATCGAGGCCGGGCGACAGGCCCAGATACGCGTGCGTGGGCCGCGCATAGCAATAGACGCAGCCATGCTCGCAGCCGCGATAGGGATTGATCGACTGCGCGAAGGGAATGTCGGGCGACTCGTTGCGCGCGATGATCGTGCGCGTGGCGTCGCGCGCCACGTGCGTGCGCAGCACCGGCAGCTCGTCCTCGGGGTCGCTCTCCCACCCGTCGTCGATGGCGACGCGCCCCTGCGGCTCGTAGCGCCCCGACTGGTTGGAAATCGCCCCGCGGCCCTTGCGGGCGCGATCTGGAAGGGTATCGACCATCGGGCGGGAGGCTATCCCACCGACTAGAACAATTCAAGAACAAATATGAATTAAGCGCGTCAGCTCCACTGCTTGCGCTGGGTGGCGATGGTCGCGGGATCGAGCGCCGCGTCGATCGCGCGCGTCGCGTGCTCGGCCGGGCGCGGATCGAGATTCTTGTGCGTTCCTTCCACGCGGAAGCGGATGAACATGCTGGTCGTGCGCAGCCACACGAGCCGGCGGAACGGGCGCAGCAGCGAGCCTGTCTCGCGCGCGATCGGCTCGCCCACCTTGCTGGCCCAGGTTCGGAAGAAGAGATCGACCTGGCTCGAATCGAGCGTGGCGGCGCAGTCGGGGTCCCAGCTCGTCGAGGGCGGGATGATCGCGTGCGCGACGTCGAGGCCGGGCAGGCCGTAGATGCATTTCTCGAGATCGACCGCATAGGCGCGCGCACCGGGTGCGGCGACGAAATTGCCCGGATGCGTGTCGACGAGGCAGAGGGCCCGCGTCAGCGTCGAGATGCGCTTGGCGTTGGTCGCGGCGAAATCGCGCGCCCAGACCAGTTCGTTGTTGAGCGCCAGCTTCACCTTGGGGTCGAGATTGGCCTTGTCGGCGAGCTTCACGTTCTCGGCGATGACGGTCGCGATGTCGCTGACCGGATCGGCCGGCGTATCGATGGGCGCGCGCTGGGCAGCGTCTGGCAGCTTCAGCTTGTGGATCGCGGCGAGTGCGGCGGCCACTGCCGGCAGTTCGCCCGGCAGGCGCGGGGCGGCACCCGGAATGTCGTCGACGAGCAGCGCCCCGAACGCCAGCGCGTCCGACGGCGGCAGCACGCCGAGCAGGCGGGGCGTGGCGTCGGACGCCTGCGCGCGCGCGAAGCATTCGGCCTCGCGTTCGAGGCTGCGCGCGGGATCGAGATTGCCGTAGACGCCGAGCGGGATGCGCACGAGTGCCCGCCCGCCGGTGATGCGCAGATGGGTGTGGGCGAGCCCCTTGCGCTCGAGCGGCACGAGCGCGTTGTCGGCAATTGCTGCAAAACGCGGCAGGGTGCGGAGTGCGGCGAGCAGGGCGGCTGTGTCTGGCGACGTCATGGTGCGCAATTATTACAATGGTTCCGGGGCGGTTGGCGAATGCCTTGAAGCCGGTCCATGATGGGGAATGCACGGGATTTCCAGCATCGACCCCGGCCGCGCCATCGATTGGGGCAAGACCAGCGGCGACTATGCCCGCCATCGGCCGGGCCCGCCGGAAGAATTTTTCCTGCGTTTGGCTGCCCTGGGTATCGGCCGGCCGGGCCAGCGCATCCTCGATCTTGCGACGGGGACGGGCCTGCTCGCCCGGCAGTTCGCGCGGCAGGGCTGTGCCGTTTCCGGCATCGACATCGCGGCCGGCCAGATCGATGCCGCCCGAGCGCTTGCTGCCGAAGAAGGGCTCGACGCGCGCTTCGAGGTGGCGCCGGCCGAGGCGATCCCGTTTGCCGCCGGTTCGTTCGATGCGGCGACGGCGAGCCAGTGCTGGCTCTATTTCGATCCCGACCGCACGCTGGCCGAACTGCGCCGCGTGCTGGCGCCGGGTGGCCTGCTGGCGACATGCCATTTCAGCTGGCTGCCGCACGCGAGCCCGATCGCCGCGGCAAGCGAGGCATTGGTGCTGAAGCACAATCCCGACTGGCGTGGCGCGGGCTGGAACGGCGCCGTGCCGCCCGTGCCGCAATGGGCTGCCGACAGGGGCATCGCCTTGCGCGCGATGTTCTGGTTCGACGCGCCCGTGCGCTTCACGGCCGAAAGCTGGCGCGGGCGCATCCGCGCGTGTCGCGGCGTGGGCGCCACGCTCGACGATTCGGCCGTCGCCGCGTTCGATGCCGAGCACGCCGAACTGCTGGCGCGCATCGCACCCGCGGAATTCGACATCGTCCATCGCATCGACGCGCACCTGTTCGAGGTCGGCTGATCGTCAGGGCGTTCCGTGGCTGCGCTCGCTCGTCACGCTGCAGATCTGCACGCGATACCACGAGAAGAAGTCCGCCCGCCCGGCCTTCTTCGCCTTGGCGTGCTCGCGGTCGCGGGCCCAGAGCTGCACGGCCTCCTCGGTCTCGTACTCCACCAGCGTGACGCGCTCGCCGTCGGCGGCCGTGTACACCTTGTGCGCGACATAGCCGGGCACGCCCTGCGCGAGCGGGCCGAGCTGCTGGGCCATGGCGGCGTAGTCCTGGGCGGCTTCGGGGCGCAGGCGGCTGCGGAAAGCGACGAGAATCATCGGATGGATCCTTTCGGATGGAGGGGTGGAGGGCGGCGCCACCTTGCATCCGGAGATGGATCATATAAAATGAATAATATAGATCATATCGTTCTCGTTTTAAGATGAAGAAGGTGCCATGGAACTCTCCGACCTGCAGGTCTTCCGCACGGTGGTCGAAGCGGGCGGCATCACCTACGCCGCAAGGCGGCTGCACCGCGTGCAGTCCAACGTCACGGTGCGCATCCAGAAGCTCGAGGAGGATCTGGGTGCTGCGCTGTTCGTGCGCGAGGGCAAGCGCCTGCAGCTCACGGCCGCCGGACGCACGCTGCTCGACTATTCCGCCCGCCTGCTGGCGCTGGCCGACGAGACGAAGGCCGCGCTGCACGACGGCACCCCGCGCGGCCGCCTTAGGCTCGGCACGATGGAAAGCACGGCCGCCGCGCGCCTGCCCGAACCGCTCGACGCCTTCCACCGCCGCTATCCCGACGTCGCGGTGGAACTGCACACCGGTTCGCCGCGCGATCTGGTGGCGGGCGTCCTTGCGGGCGAAAGCGATGCCGCACTGGTCGCCGAGCCGGTGAACGATCCGCTGCTCGAGACGCTGGCCGTGTTCGACGAGGAGCTGGTGCTGGTCACCGAGGCCAACCATCCGCCGGTCCGCAAGCCGTCCGACGTGCGCACCGCGACCGTGCTGGCGTTCCATCCCGGCTGCCCGCATCGCGACCGGCTGGAACACTGGTTCGACGACGGCGGCTGCGCCATCGCGCGCACGGCGGAATTTTCCTCGTATCACGTGATGCTGGGCTGCGTGGTCGTGGGCATGGGCGTGGCGCTGATGCCGCGCAGCGTGCTCAAGGGATTCGCGAGCCGCGAGCGGCTGCGCGAGCACCGGCTGGCGGCGCCGTTCCACCGCGCGAAGACGCTGCTCGTGTGGCGCAAGGACCAGCCGCAGGCGAACGTGGCGGGGCTGGCGGAACTCCTGACGAAAGCGGGCCCGAGGAAATCGGAAAAGACGCGCTAGCTAGACCGTCGCCTTCGGCTTGACCGCGAGATGTTCCTGCAGGCGTGGCATCAGTTCCACGAGATTGCAGGGCCGGTGGCGGTTGTCGAGCTGCCACTTCAGGATCTCGTCCCAGCCGTCACGGCACGCGGACGGCGAGCCCGGCAGCGCGAACAGGTAGGTGCCGCCGGCGACGCCGCCGGTCGCGCGGCTCTGCAGCGCCGACGTGCCGACCTTGTTGAAGCTGATCATCCGGAACATCTCGCCGAAGCCGTCGATCTTCTTCTCGTAGAGCGGCTCGAACGCCTCGGGCGTCACGTCGCGGCCCGTGACACCCGTGCCACCGGTCGAGATCACGACGTCGATCGCCGGGTCCGCGATCCAGCTGCGCAGCTGCGCCTGGATCGCCGGCACCTCGTCGCGCACGATCACGCGGGCAGCCACCTTGTGGCCGTCACGCGCGATCATCTCGGCGAGCGTGTTGCCCGAGCGGTCGGACGCGGGATCGCGCGTGTCCGACACGGTCAGGACCGCGATGTTGCAGGCAAGGAACGGGCGGGTTTCGTCGATCTTGGGCATAAAGCGCATCACCGTCGTCGGTGGATCAGCGCCGGAGACGTGCCTCGCGCCGTGGGGCCAGGCGGGGCGGTTCCGGCAGCTTCGAGACTGCCGGAGCCGGGGCCGGCGTGGCAACCGCCACCGGTGTCGCAGGGGCTGCCGCGGCCAGCAGGGCCATTTCGCGCGGGGCCGGCGTGGGCGGCGGCGGCGGCGGCTGGACCGATTCGCGCGCGGCCGGGGCGGCGGCCGCCGTCTGCTTCGCGGGCACGATCGAGGCCGACGGGGCGTAGACAGGCCATTCGCCCTGCGCGACCAGATCGAGCGACGGCGTCGCCTGGCCGAGGCGCTCGGCGTACATCCAGTAGGAATAGAGCAGGCGCGCGATGAAGTGGCGCGTCTCGGCCGCCGGCAGGCTTTCGATGAACAGCAGCGCGTCCTCGCGCTTGTCGCCGCGGTTGTCCTGCAGGCGCTTCCAGCGCGAGAGATTGCCGATGCCGCCGTTATAGGCCGCCGCAAGGCGCACGAGTTCGCCGCCGACCAGCGGTTCCTCGATCAGGTGGCGGATATAGCGCTGGCCGAGCGTGACGTTGATCTCGGGCTCGAGCAGCAGGTCGAGCCGGCCGCGGAAGGTACGGCTGTCCATCGCCGCGGCGGTCGCGGGCATCAGCTGCATCAGGCCGCGTGCACCGGCGGGGCTGACGGCCGACGGGTTGAACTGCGATTCGACGCGCATGAACGCGAAGACGAGGGCGGGGTCCACGTCGTAGCCGCCGATCGGCTGCCAGTTCGGGATCGGATAGAACGCGCCGTCGAAGCGCCGTCCGTCGAGATCGGCGATCTCGCGCGCCAGGCGCATCGACAGGCCCGGCATGTTGCCGCGCATGGCGACCGCGAGGATCGCGCGCATGACGCCCTGGCCGCTCTGCGCGTAGACGCGGCGCAGTTCGGCCTCGGCGCGGCGGTCCTGGCCGACCTGGAGCAGCGCGAACACGCGCTGCGCGCCGGGGACGCGCTGGAGCTGGTCGAGATCGGCCTGGCCGAGGGCCGGCGGATTCCAGTTGAGGCCGGGATCGACGCCGAGTGCTCGTGCCGCGAGCAGGCCGTAGAACGTGCGCGGATATTCGGCCGCCTGCGCAAGCCACGAATTATAGACCTCGGGCCGGTGGGCGCGCAGATGCGTGCGCGCGGCCCAGAAGGCACCGGCCGCGATGTCCCAAGGCTGGCCCTGCGGCATGCGCGCGAGCGCCTCGAAATGGCCGGCGGCGCGGTTGAAGTCGTTCTGGCGGAAGCGCGCGAGGCCGGCGATCCAGTGGGCGCGCGGCACGAGGGCGCCCGAGCGGGCGGCCGCTTCGCCCGCGAATTCGATGGCAAGCCGGTCTTCGCCGCGCGCGAACCAGCCCGCGGCGAGCATCGCCTTGAAATGGTCGATCTCGCCCGTCGACAGGATCTGGCCCGTGTCGCGCGCCGTGAGGATCTTCTCGGCCGCCTCGAACTTGCCGTCACCGAGCAGGTCCTTGAGCCGGTTGCGCAGGGCGGGCGCGCCATGCACGCCGGGCCGGCCCGGCGGGATTGGCCGGTTGAGCGAAGGGCCCAGGTCGTCGGCCGAGGCGCGTTCGAGGAACGAGGCTTCCTCGCGCGGGCGGGTAAGGCCCGTGGCCTTGCCGCCCTGCTTGCGCACCGCCAGCGAATAGACGGCGCGCGCGTCGGGCAGGTCGGAATATTCGCGCAGCCATGCGGCCAGTTCATCCGGAGTCGACCGGTAGCGAGGGGCGCGATAGCGCTCGGCCAGCACATGGCCGACCAGCAGCCGGTTCTTGAGGCCGCGCAGGACCGAGTCCGCCTCGGCATAGCCGCCGCGCTGCTGGAGCTGGAAGGCAGACCGATAGGCGCGGATGTCGGCGGCCGTCAGCGGCTGGGGAAGTTCCGCCGCCTTGTCGAGCTGGATGTCGAAGCGGGGCAGGGCCGCCGTCTCGACGCGGTCGCCTGCCTCGGCAAGAATGACGACAGTATGCGTGCGGGTCTGCGAAGACGCCGGAAGCGCGAGCACGAGGCCGAGAAGGCCTGTGCTGAAAAAATATGCGAACCGGGAAATATAGATGAATGGGTTCTGCATGCCGGGCGAAGAGATAGTCGAATAGTTCGGACCGAGGCAAGCCGAAATATCAAGTTTTCCACATATTTAGTTCAAAGATTAGAGCGATCTATTTACTTGGAGTGTTATTTATATTGTTCGATATTGTTCGTGATCTTTTGTTTGATCGACAATAAATCGCGCCACGAATCCCTTTTTTGGGAAGGCTGGCGCAACAAATAGGCAGGGTGATAA
The DNA here is from genome assembly GCA_044224405.1 of Tagaea sp. Taxonomy (GTDB): domain Bacteria; phylum Pseudomonadota; class Alphaproteobacteria; order CACIAM-22H2; family CACIAM-22H2; genus Tagaea. The sequence continues at coordinate 17,550 of JBGAKN010000022.1, forward strand.
GTCGGCAACACGGGAATCTCGGCCGGCATGTCCGGGGTGCGGTAGGTCCGCCAGCGCCCCCGCAGCTTGATGATCCCGTCGGCCGTTTCCAGCAGCGTCTTGGCCGAAATAGCGCCCACCAGAACAAGGACTTGCGGGTTAACGAGGGCGATGTGCCGCTGCACGAAGGGCAGGCACGCGGCGATCTCGGCGGCACTCGGCGTCCGGTTGGCGGGGGGCCGCCAAGGGATCACGTTGGTGATGTAGACGGACGTGCGGTCGAGGCCGATCGAGGCGAGCATCCGGTCGAGGAGCTGGCCCGAGACCCCGACGAAGGGTTTGCCCTGCCGGTCCTCGTCGGCGCCGGGCGCTTCGCCGACCAGCATGATTTTCGCCGCCGGATTCCCGTCGGCGAAGACGAGGTTGGTCGCGGTGGCCTTGAGGGCGCAGCCCTCGAAGGCGGCAAGGGCGGCTTTCAGCTCGTCGAGCGACTTTGCGGCGGCGGCGGCCGTGCGGGCCGAGACGACGGCCTGCGCCGCCGGCTGGGGGGCGGCGAGGGTGGCGGCCGGGGCGGCAGGGATCTCGGGGACGATCCGCGGGGCGGCTGCGCGCGCCGCGGGCCGGGCAATAGCCGGGGCGGGCGGCGGCGGGGCCGTGAACCGGTCGAGCGGGGTTTCGAGGAGCGCCTCGTCGGCCCCCGCCTCGACCAGCCAGCGCAAGGTGGCGAGGTCGTCCATCGGCCGGGACCCTACCATGAGCCCCTCGGGATCGAGTATGAGGTTCGTTGCCAGCCAGGGGAGCCGTCCGAACGATGAGCCAGCGCACCGACCGCGAACGCATGGACTATGACGTCGTCATCGTGGGCGCGGGGCCGTCGGGCCTCGGCGCGGCGATCCGGATGAAGCAGCTTGCCGCCGCCGCCGGGCGCGAGGTTTCGGTCTGCGTGCTCGAGAAGGGCTCGGAAGTCGGCGCGCATATCCTGTCGGGCGCCGTCGTCGAGACGCGCGCACTCGACGAGCTGCTGCCCGACTGGAAGGCCAATGGCGCGCCGCTCAACACGCCGGTCGTCGAAGACCGCTTCCTGTTCCTGACGAAGAAACGCGCGATCCGGCTGCCGACGCCGCCGCAAATGCACAACGAAGGCAACTATATCGTCAGCCTCGGCAACCTGTGCCGCTGGCTCGCGCAGCAGGCCGAAGGGCTGGGCGTGGAGATCTTCCCCGGCTTCGCCGCCGCCGAAGTGCTCTATGCCGAGGACGGCAGCGTGTCGGGTGTCGCCACCGGCGACATGGGCATCGGCAAGGACGGAAAGCAGACCGCGAACTTCACGCCGGGCGTCGAGATCCATGGCCGCGCCACGATCTTCGCCGAAGGCGTGCGCGGCTCGCTCGCCAAGACGCTGTTCGCGAAATTCGGCCTGCGCGAAGGCGTGCAGCCGCAGACCTTCGGCCTCGGCATCAAGGAACTGTGGGAGATCGACCCGGCCAAACATCATGCCGGCCGCGTGATCCACACGGTCGGCTGGCCGCTCGACTGGGAAACCTATGGCGGGTCGTTCCTCTATCATCTGGAGAACAACCAGGTCGCCGTCGGCTATGTCGTCGGGCTCGACTACAAGAACCCGTATCTGTCGCCGTTCGAGGAATTCCAGCGCTTCAAGACGCATCCCGCGATCCGCGGAATCTTCGAAGGCGGCCGGCGCATCGCGTATGGCGCACGCGCCATCAACGAAGGCGGCTTCCAGTCGATCCCGAAGCTCGTCTTCCCGGGCGGCGCCATCGTGGGCTGCTCGGCGGGCTTCGTGAACGTGCCCAAGATCAAGGGCAGCCACACGGCGATGAAGTCCGGCATGCTGTGCGCCGAAGCGGTGTTCGAAGCACTGGGTACAGGCGAAGGGCGCATCGCGGCCCCGACGGCGTATCCCGAAAAACTCAAGGAATCGTGGGTGTGGGCGGAACTTTCGGCCGTGCGCAACATCCGCCCGGCCTTCTCGAAGGGCCTGTGGGTCGGCCTCGCGCACGCGGCCCTCGACACCTACGTGTTCCGCGGCAAGGCGCCGTGGACCTTCGGCCATCATCCCGACAACGAATCGCTGCGGCCCGCGGCGGCCTCGATGCCCATCGCCTATCCCAAGCCCGACGGCAAGGTGTCGTTCGACCGGCTTTCCTCGGTCTTCCTCGCCAGCACCAACCACGAGGAGAACCAGCCGGCACACCTGACGCTGCGCGACGCGTCCGTCCCCGTCGACTTCAACCTTGCGGTCTACGACGCGCCCGAGCAGCGCTATTGCCCGGCCGGCGTGTACGAGATCGTCGATGCCGCGAGCAATCCGCGCCTGCAGATCAACGCGCAGAACTGCGTGCACTGCAAGACGTGCGACATCAAGGACCCGTCCCAGAACATCAACTGGGTCGTGCCCGAGGGCGGCGGCGGGCCCAACTACCCGAACATGTGATCAGTCGAGCTTCAACGGCGGGATCGCGAACAGGCGGAAACGCTCGACGCTGAAGGCGCCGTCCTGCGCGGTCATCGGGATTGTCACGCGCGGCCGGTTGCCGGCCTGCGGGTCCTGCCTTGCCATCAGCGTCAGCGCGATCTTGAGGCCGGCCCCCATCGCCGGGCGGATCGCGCCCGCGTTCGCGAGCGCGTCGATCGTCTCGCCGAAGCCCGCGATGCGCGCGGTGGCAGCACCCATCGGGCGGTTGTCGGAATCGATCGCCAGCGTGCCGTCGCCGTCGAGCAGCAACGGCCCCCACGCGAGCGCGAGCCGGCTCACCTCCAGCGTGCCGCCGTCGTCGCGCCAGACCTTCACGGCTTCGGCGAGTTTCGTGCCCACGATGCGGCCCTGCACGCGCGCGTCGAGTGCCGCCGACGCGATGTCGCGCCCGAGAGATGCAAGCGGCTCGACCGGTGCCGGCAGGCGCACGCCGTCGGCGCGCAGCGACAGATCGAGCGTATCCGTCCGGTAGGTCGGGTTATCGGGGCGGTGCGGCGCGAGGCCGAATTTCAGCGCGCGCACCTGCCAGGCTTCGGGCGCGTCGTCGAGCGTGAGTTCCAGCGCCTCGAGATCGAGATCGAGCCGGTCGACGCGGCCCTTGTCGTCGAAGCGCAGCTTGCCGTCGGGCCGGGCGGCGCGCAGCTTCACGCGCGTGGCGAGGTCGCCCGCACCCACGTGTACCTCGTGCAGGCCGGGCAGGCGGAACGCGACCGTGGAAAGGTCGCGCGGATCGGTCGACGCGACGAGTTGCGGGCCCGACCATGCCCAGCCGGCGGCACCCGCCCCGCTTGCCGAAGGGTTCGCGATCACCGCGCGCCAGCCGAAGGGCCAGCCCTTCACGTCGAAGCTGTCGAAGGCGAGGACGATGCCGGCCGCGCGCTGCACGTCCACCCACTGCACGAAGCGGTCGGCGATGTGGCGCGCGGCGACCATCCACACGCCCGTCCATGCGACCAGCGCAACGGTGGCCCCGATTGCGGTCATGCGAATCATGCGCTTCATCGCTTTGGCTTATCGCGTGCGGCCGGTAATGTCGATCCGGTCGCGCACATGACAATGTCTTCGCAAAAATCCGGGCCTTCGCAAAGATCGGCCCTCTGGACGGCCGCCGCACCCGCGGTGTTCGTCGTGCTGTGGTCCACGGGCTTCATCGGCTCAAAGCTCGGCATCCCCTATGCCGAGCCGGTGACGTTCCTCGTCGTGCGCTTCGCGATGGTGCTGGCGGTGTTCGTGCCGGTCGTGCTGCTGACCAGGGCGCCGTGGCCTTCGCGGCGCCTCGTCGGGCATGTCGCGGTCGTGGGCGTGGCCCTGCACGGCGTCTATCTGGGCGGCGTGTTCGTGTCGATCGCGTGGGGACTGCCGGCGGGCGTGTCGGCCGTGATCGTGGGCATGCAGCCCTTGCTGACCGCCACGGTCGTCGGCCCGCTGCTGGGCGAGAAGGTGAGCCTGCGCCAGTGGGCGGGCCTGTGGCTGGGCCTCGTCGGCGTAATCGCCGTGCTGTGGGAGAAGCTCGCCTTCGAGGGCGTGTCGCTCGCCTCGGTGATCCCGTCGGTCGCGGGGCTGATCGGCATCACGTTCGGCACGCTCTACCAGAAGCGGAACTGCCCGGGCGTGGACCTGCGCACCGGGGCGGTCATCCAGTATGCCGCCGCGGTCGCCTTCCTGCTGCCCTTCGCTTTGACTTTCGAGACGATGGCGATACGCTGGACCCCGGAATTCGTCTTCGCGATGGGATGGCTCGTGCTCGTCCTGTCGGTGGGGGCCGTCACGCTCCTGATGGTGCTGGTGCGCCAGGGGGCGGCGGCGAAGGTGGCGAGCTTCTTCTATCTCGTCCCGCCCTGCACGGCGGTGGCCGCGTGGCTGCTGTTCGGCGAGACGCTGGGGATGCTGGCGCTGGCGGGCATGGCGGTCACGGCGTTCGGCGTGGCGCTGGTGCAGCGGGGATAGAAGGGACGCATGGCGAAGGTTGCTGTGAAGGAAGCGGCGGCGAACGGCAAGGTGAAGACGGGGCGCATCGCGCCCTGCGAAGGCTGCCCGCCGCCGCCGGCAGCCGATGAATTCTGGGTCTTCGCCTACGGCTCGCTGATCTGGGACCCGGGCTTCCCCTACCAGGAAGCGCGACCGGCGCGCCTGATGGGATTCCACCGTTCGTTCTGCATCAACTCCACGCGCTATCGCGGCACGCCCGAAACGCCGGGCCTCGTGCTCGGCCTCGACAAGGGCGGCTCGTGCCGCGGCATCGCGTATCGCGTGGCGCCGGCCGACGGCGACAAGACGATGGCCTATCTGTGGGACCGCGAGATGCTGAACCGTTCGTACCACTGCATGGACCTGCCGGTGACGCTCGCCGACGGGCGCGAAGTGGTGGCGCGCACGTTCGTGGTGGACCGCACGCAGCCCGGCTATGCCGGCAAGCTCGCGGTGGCGGAGACCGCGCGGCGCATCCGCCATTCGGCGGGCCAGCGCGGCGCCAACCGCGTCTATCTGGAAAACACGGTCGAGCATCTCGACCGGCTCGGCATCCGCGACCGCCGGCTGCAGACGCTGCTGGCGGCCGTGAAGGAACCGGCTTGAGCGCGGCCACGCGCAAGGGGGCGGCATGAAGTTCCTCGAGGATTACCGCTCGCCGAAGGACGACGAGGTGAAGGGCTTCAGCCTCGACGACGCCGAGAAGATCGACGCGCTCAACAAGGAAATCCACCTGCGCAACCGCCTGCTCGTGCACAACGCGCGCGCGATCCTGCAGGAGGTGGAGCCGTCGGCGAAGCTGCTGCGCGAGATCGACGCGCCCGCCCCGCCGCTCGTCTATTCGCGCGTCGTGCAGATGCTGGGTGCGCGCGGTGCCGCCGGCGCCGAGGCGCTTTCCAAGGCGACGGCCGGGGCACCGGCAAAGGCCGCGTCCGCCAAGCAAGCGCCCAAGAAGCCGGCGAAATGAATGCGCTGCTCGCCCCCGACCAGCGCGTGCGGATCGTCGAGCAGATCCGCCAGCTGCGCGGCGGCGTGGTGTCGTCCGTCATCTCGCGCGGGCGCGAGGAAGACCTCGCCGAGTTCGCGGCCTCGCTCGGCCGTTCGGGCCTGCTGGCGGAGGAACTCGCCGTTCCGGTGCATGCGTTCGCCCTCGATCCGGCGCGCCTGCCGCCGCCCAAGAGAAAATTCGGAAGGAGAGAGAAGATGAGCACCGATCCTTGGGCGCCGACGGAGGATCTCAAGAAGATGCTCGCCTATCTCGACAAGTCGATCCGGCTCGTCAACCGCGAGATCATCCACGCGCAGATCCCGGGCCTGACGCGCGAACGCTTCATCGAATTCGCGGCCTCGGTCGCCAAGCTGCGCGCCGATTACCTGAAGGCCGCGATGGACTGCTTCCTCGACGACAAGGCCGATGCCGAACAGCTCCAGAGCGTGCAGGAGAAGCGCGCGCTGTTCGAGGAGGGCGTGAAGGCCTACGAGGCGCTGCACCGCGCGATCGAACGCGGCTACATCGACCCGCAGGAGAACGGGAAGAAATGACCCTCACCCCGCGACGTATACGTCGCGCCTCTCCCGCAAGCGGGAGAGGGGACTCAAATTTTGGTGACGCTCGCACCGTGCATCGACATCAACGGTGTAATCCCCTCTCCCGCTTGCGGGAGAGGGTTAGGGTGAGGGGGCGGACGCAACAAAAGGAGACAACAGGTTACCGTAACCTATTTATCCCCTTGAAGTTGCACGCAGGTAACCTGTACCGGGATTGATGCAACGCAAGCTTTCTCGCGATAAATCCCGCCCTTCGTGCCTTCCGGCACGATTTCCGACAGCACATATTCACTTGTCAAAGAGCACGGCGAACCTGACGCCATCGTGCCAGAACGCGCATAGGTTGTCAAGAATTTAAACCCATAATTTTTATTGTCGCACTCAATTAGTCTCGTGGACGCCCGTGCGTCTACTACAGATGAGGCGATGTGCCACTAGGGGGTGAATCGCGCTTCTCTTGAGAGGCAGCGACTTGGTCTTCTACGTGCTTCCGAAGCGCGTGGACCTTTTTCAGCGTGCTTGCGGCTTCTTTATTTAAAGCGCGAAGAGCAATCATTGTGACTGGCATTGCTTCGGGCTTTTCTTTTCGGGACACCGATTTAGGAGATGGAATCGTCTCCCACTTACCACGCTCAACACGCAGCCAAGGTTCAGTTCTCTTATCGACGATGACCCATACTCCGTGCGCTAACTTGTTTCGCTCGATACTCAGCAGCCCGACGGACTCGGCGAGACTGGATATTGGAAAATCCAATTTAATACTGCGAATTTTTGCAACCCGCTCGACGTTGTCGAGATACTCATCAGTTCTAAATTCGCGCACAACATACCTGCCGACCTTCGGGCCTGTACCTGAAATGTCATAGAGCGTTTGCTGTAGTAGAAATTCAATCAACGAGAAATGAGTTATGAATCTGCCGATCTCGCGGCACTTTTGGGCGCTAATATCGGCGGTTACGTGGAAGGTCCGCATGTCTGCCCGTTTAGAAGAGAAAACTAGTTGATCGTTCGTATGGGGATTCTTGTTGGATACACTTTCATTAGGGCGTTGGGCACTTTCGCATTCAATAGCTCGGAAATGATTGCATCCTGTATTGCGCTCTCATACTGAGTTGGTCCGATTAAGATACGATCTAAATAGGCGGCTAAATCCACAGGAAATTTATGAATCGTTTGTGGGACCCCATTTACTGATCGCTCCTCTCGCACAATCGATGGACTATGATGTCGATCGGGCGAGTAAATTACGCGCCATTCTCTCTCTTCGCCAAAAGCTGGATGTTTCAAGCATAGAACTGCATAAAACATTACGTTAAAGAGTTGGCCGACGATCCATTCCGATGGAAGAGATTTCAAGAAATCTAAGTTATTCTCGACATTGTTTAGAACTTCATGAATTGCGCCATTCGTTTGTGGCTCGTCGTGATAAGCAACTGGACTCATGGTGGTGCTATATCCATGAGGGACCTCGATCTTATTTCCGTCAATTACAATTGCCACATTCGGGCCACTGCCGAATGCGCGCCACATAGATAGTCGACCAAATCTATCTTCAAGGTGATCATCATCCCATTGATCTCCTGAGTGCTCAGTTAAACAAGTTATAAATGTTCGGGTTCTTGTGCTTTCCCACCAATTTTGGAAAGTCGTCATGGCTTTCTGGGCGCTACCTGGAGAGCATTTCTCAAATACTGAAAAGAACCTCTCTTGATTGAATGCGTCTGCAAGAAATTTCTCTATCTGCTCTTTTCCGTGTACGACTTCTCGATAGTCGCTCATGCATGCAGTGCTTCGCATCCAAATTTTCCCCGACCTGATTATCTTCAGAGCCGTTTCTGCAGTCGTATAATGCGCAAATCTGAGACCATTCTTCTTGTGATCTGCTTGCTGCCTTGCAGCAACAGGATGAAATATTCCGTACAACTTCGTTCCGATCTCAGCGTTCATTACACGTACCTTTTTGCAGAGGCATGAGCAGGAATGCGTCTATACAGATATTGAACTTCTATTTATGTATCTTAGATAGTGTGCGATGAGCAAAGCGTCCTGCAAGAGTCGTGGATGCCCGCATGCGCGGGCATGACGGTTTCAAACACACGGTCATGCCCGGCACAGCCAGACATGACGGACACTTACCATCCAGTCATGCCCGCGCATGCGGGCATCCACGACTTTCCTTGAAAGAGCGCGACGGCGCGCTAGCGCCGTCCCGACCTCACCCGCACTTCGAATAGTCGCAGTTCGTGCAGGTGTCGCAGCCTTCCATCTTCAGCAGCGTCGGCGCCTGGCATTTGGGGCAGGTGCGCGCGCCCGCGACGCGCGGGCGCGGGCCGTCCGGCTTCTGGTCGGTGAACAGGGCGGCCACGCTTGCGGACGAGGACGTCGTCGGCGCTTCCGCCACGCCCGTGCCGCCCAATGCCGCCATGGGCAGGATCTCGGCGACCGGGTCGTGCGCCAGCGCTTCGCCGGCGCGCAGGAAGCCGATCTGGATCATGTGGCGTTCGATGACCTCGCCGATCGCGGCGAGCAGCGAAGGCACGTAGCGGCCCTGCATCCACTGGCCGCCGCGCGGATCGAACACGGCCTTCAGTTCCTCCACCACGAACGACACGTCGCCGCCGCGCCGGAACACGGCCGAGATCATGCGCGTCAGCGCCACGGTCCAGGCGTAGTGCTCCATGTTCTTGGAGTTGATGAACACCTCGAACGGGCGCCGCCGCCCGTCGGTGATCACGTCGTTGATCGTGATGTAGAGCGCGTGCTCGGCATCCGCCCATTTGATCTTGTAGGTCTGGCCGGGCAGCGCCTCAGGCCGGTCGAGCGGGCGCGTCATGTAGACCACGCCGCCCGCCTCGAACGCGTCGGCGTGCTTGGCCGGCGTCTTGCCCAGCGGCAGCGACTGCTGCACGGGCGCCTTCTTGTCGTCCTTCTTCACGGTCAGGACCGAGCCGGTCACGTCGTTGGGCCGGTAGGTCGTGCAGCCCTTGCAGCCCAGCGCGTAGGCCTGCAGGTAGATGTCCTTGAACGCCTCGAAGGACATGTCCTCCGGGCAGTTGATCGTCTTGGAGATCGACGCGTCGACGTATTTCTGAACGGCCGCCTGCATGACGACGTGTTCGGGGGGCGTCAGGCGCTGCGCGTCGACGAAATAGTCGGGGAGCTGCGCGTTCTCGCCGAACATCCGCTTGTAGAGGCGGAAGGCGTGGTCCGACACTTCCTCGTCGCGCCGCGTGCCGTCGGGCATCAAAACGGTGCGCGTGTAGCTGAACGAGAAGACCGGTTCGAGGCCGGACGAGACGTTGTCGGCCATCAGCGAGATCGTGCCGGTGGGCGCGATGGACGTGAGCAGCGCGTTGCGGATGCCGTGCTTCGCGATGGCCTCGCGCGTCTCCTCGTCGAGCGCCTGGATGGCGGGCCCTTGCAGGTATTTCTCGCGGTCGAACAGCGGGAAGGCGCCCTTTTCCTTCGCGAGATCGACCGACGCGCGATAGGCCGCCTTGCGGATCAGCGACATCCAGCGTTCGGTGAGTGCGACCGCACCTTCCGAGCCGTAGCGCGACTTGCACATCATGAGGGCGTCGGCGAGGCCGGTGACGCCGAGGCCGATGCGGCGCTTCGCCTGCGCCTCGTGCGCCTGTTCGGGCAGCGGGAAGCGCGACACGTCGGTGACGTTGTCCATCATCCGCACCGCGAGCGGCACGATGCGGCCGAGTTCCGCCTCGTCGAGCGCGGCGTTGTCGCCGAACGGGTCGCTTACCAGTGCCGCGAGATTGATCGAGCCCAGCAGGCACGCGCCATAGGGCGGCAGTGGCTGCTCGCCGCACGGGTTGGTCGCCGCAATGCTCTCGGCGTACCAGAGATTATTCGTGCGGTTGATGCGGTCGATGAAGATCACGCCCGGTTCGGCATAGGCGAACGTGGCGCGCATGATCTTGTCCCACAGCTCGCGCGCGCGGATCGTCTTGTAATGCGTGCCGCCGAACACGAGCTGCCACGGCGCATCTTCCTTCACGGCCGTCATGAAATCGTCGGTGACGAGGACCGAGAGGTTGAACATGCGCAGGCGCGCGGGCTGCTGCTTGGCCTCGATGAAGGCCTCGATGTCGGGATGGTCGCAGCGCATCGTCGCCATCATGGCGCC
>JBGAKN010000023.1:0-25160 GCA_044224405.1 Tagaea sp.
GACCGCCTATGGCGGCATGGCGCGCGCGCTCCTCGACGAACTCGGCCATACCGCGCGCCAGAAGCCCTTCCGGGCCGAATAGCCGGGAAAGGCCGCTCATGCCTGCCTCCCCGCACGATCACACGCACGAACATCGGCACGATCATGGGCATGCACACGCCCATGTGCCTGTCGATTTCGGTCGGGCCTTCGCGCTCGGAATCGCCCTCAATACAGGATTCGTGGCGGTCGAGGCGGCTTTCGGCTTCTTCGCCAATTCCATGGCCCTGCTCGCCGATGCCGGCCACAATCTTTCCGACGTGCTCGGGCTCGTCGTCGCATGGTCGGCGGCCCTGCTCGCCCGGCGCCGCCCTTCGCAGCGTTTCACGTTCGGCATGCGCGGCGCATCGATACTGTCCGCGCTGTTCAATGCCGTGATCCTGCTGGTTGCGGTCGGCGCCATCGCGTGGGAAGCGCTGGGCCGCCTGAGCGTTCCCGAACCTGTCGCCAGCGGAACCGTGATGGCCGTCGCCGCGGTCGGCATCGCGATCAACGGATTCACTGCCTGGCTGTTCGCAGCCGGCCGACGGCACGACCTCAATATCCGCGGCGCCTATCTGCACATGGCGGCCGACGCGCTAATCTCGGCCGGTGTTGTCGTCGCAGGTGCAATCGCGGCCGCGACGGGTTGGTTCTGGATCGATCCGGTTGCCAGTCTGGTCATCGTCGCGGTGATCGTCTGGGGCACGTGGCAATTGCTGCGCGACAGTGTGGCACTGTCGCTCGGTGGCGTGCCGGCCGATGTCGATCCGGAATCGGTCCGTGCGTTCCTGGCCGGGCAGCCGGGCGTCGCCGCGTTGCACGATCTGCACATCTGGGCCACGAGCACGACCGAGACGGCTCTCTCGGCGCATCTCGTCATGCCCGGCGGGCATCCGGGCGACGCGTTCCTAGCCGAAATCGCTACCGAACTGCGCGCGCATCACGGGATCGGCCACGCGACCGTCCAGATCGAGATCGACGCGGCGGCATGCCCGCTGGCCCGGCACTGCGCGGCATAGACCCGCCACGCATCGCGCGAATTCGGCTTGCCGTCGGCGTGCCGGTGCTTTAACGCGGAAGACATGCTGACCGCTGCCGACATCGAACGCGTTTCAAACCTCGTCGCCGAAGTCGCCGATATCGCGATCGTGCCGCGGTTTCGCGCGCTCGACGCCGCCGACATCTCTCTCAAAGGGCCGAACGATTACGTAACGGCCGCTGACCTCGACGCCGAAGCACGTCTCACGCCGGCGCTGGCGTCTCTTCTTCCCGGCAGCGTCGTCGTCGGCGAGGAGGCTGTGGCCAAGGATCGCGCCGTGCTCGACAGGCTCGGCGAATCCGCACCCGTCTGGATCATCGATCCGCTCGACGGCACCGCCAATTTCGCCTCAAGCCGTACGCCTTTCTGCTCCATCGTTGCCCTTGCCGTCGGCGGCGCGCCCATCGCGGGCTGGATCTACGAGCCGCTGACGCGCGACATCCTGGTCGCCGAAAAGGGCGGTGGCGCCCGGCTCAACGGCGTACCGATGCGGCTTTCGCCGGGCGGCGACGTATCGATCTATGGCAAGACGCTGCGCAAGCGCGCCGAGGATTCAGGCCGGTTCGGCAATTTCGTCGACGACCGTTGCGCGGGCGCCGTCTATCTCGATCTCGCGCGCGGGCGGCTGGGCCTCGCCTGTTTCACGCGCACACTGCCGTGGGATCATGCCGCCGGCGCGCTCGCCGTGACCGAGGCTGGCGGCCACGCGGCGTTTCTCGACAATTCGGGCGCCTACGACGCGCGCCGCCATGTCGGCCCACTGCTGCACGCCGCGTCGCCCGCCGCGTGGGACGCCGCCGCCGCCACGCTTCGCGGCTAGATCCGCCACCAGGCGATCGTGGCATAGAGCAGGAAGCAGACGACCGCCCAAGGCAGGTTCCATCTACGGAAAATTGACGGATCGCGGTCGATGATCCGCGCCATCAGCATCGTGCCGCCGGAATAGGCCGATAGCGTCGCCGAGATGCTCCATCCGACCTGGAGCGACAGCACGAGTTCGAGGGGCGTCATCGGCATTTTCGCCATGCCCATCACCGCCCCGCCGGCGATGGCGCTGGTTACGAGCGCCACGACGCCGAACTGGGATCCGATCACGACAAACAGCACGATCGCGAGCGCCAGCACGACACCTGGCGGATTCCACGCATCGAGCAGCGCCGAAACGCCCAGATCCTGCAGCAACAACGCCAGCGTGACGCCGAGGAAACTCGCTGCGCCCAGCACGATCTGTTCGCCCCGGGAATCAGGCACGAACCGCTCGACGTGCCGTCCGAGCCGCTGGAGCGTCGCGGCGAGCGCATTGCCGGTACCGAAGCGCAGATACTGCACGGCGAACCATCCGGTGGCGAAAAGTCCGGCGAACCAGGTGATCGCCTCGAGCATGCCCAGCCCCATCAGCGCCTTTGCGCCAAGCACTGTCGAGACCAGTGCCACGATGATCGCGAGCATCGGCAGCGCATCGCGGACGGGCGGTTTGGGGCCCGGCTGCGGAATTGACCGGCGTCGCGACGGTGGCCACTTGATCCGGTCGACTGCCCAGCCCACCACGAGGAACAGCATCGAGATCGACAGCGCCGGCAATCCGATATCGAACCACGTGACCGAATGGATCATCGACAGCGTGAAGGCGACCGAGATTGCCATCGGTGACCAGACGAGCATCGAGAAGAACCCCTGGAGGAGCGCGACGTTCATGCGCTCCTCGCGGATCGCCACGACTTCCGCATCCCCACCCGCCGCTTCCAGCGTGTTTGCGCGTTTTATCAGCGTGCCCAGCAGTGTGATCGCGCCCATGTTGAGCGCGATGCCGAAGCCGTGCCCGCCCGCCGCGATGGCAAGAAATCGCCATGTGGGGGACTGGCGGATCAGCCAGTTGCCGGCACGACGGACCGCGCGCGACGTGCGCGCGGCATCCCTCAGCAGGCCGAGCGACACGAGAAGGGCGACGAATGCCGTTGCCCGGTCGAGCCCGGTTCCCAAAAGGGTACGCCAATCGGCGCCGATCGCGACGATGGCGGCTGCGGACGCAACGGCCGCCGCGATGAAGACGCGTTCGGTCGGGCGCGTGGCAGGAAACACTGCCGCGAGCCAGATGACGAGCAGCGAGAGAGCCAGGGGCCGCAGGGCCGGAAACCCCACGACCGTCTGCGCCAGTACGGTCAGGGTCAGCGCAACCGGCAGCCATCTTGCCAGCCACCTAGCGGAGGAATTCGATTTCACGCTGGTACTGTCGCGCGTCACCGCCGGTGCTGGCAAGCCGTGCGGCGACGCCGTATATTGGATGCGGGTGCGAGGAGAGTCCGGGTGGGGAAAACCGTCGGCGCGCTGCTGGTCCTGATCTTTGCCCTGCTGGCACCTACCTTTACGGGTGCCGTCGAAGCGGTCGATCTCGAACTCATCCTCGCAGTCGATGTTTCCCGTTCGATCGACGACCGGGAATTTGAGCTCCAGCGCCGCGGCTATGCGCAGGCGCTGTCGCATCCCACCGTTCTCCAGGCGATACACGCGACCGCCACGCAACGTATCGCCGTGGCGTTCGTCGAATGGTCCGGTTCGGACTTCCAGAAAATTGTCGTGCCGTGGGCCACAATCTCGGACGAGGCATCTGCGGGGCAGTTCGCACGCCATGTCCTTGACGAGCCCCGCGCCTTCTGGGGCTGGACCTCGATCTCAGGCGCCATCGATTTTTCCGCCCGCCTCTTCGGCGCGGCGTTTCAGGGTCGGCGGAAGGTGATCGATATCTCGGGCGACGGCGTGAACAATTCGGGTCGCACGGCTTCCGCCGCGCGCGACGAGGCGCTCGCCCGCGGAATCACGATCAACGGCCTCGTCATCCTGAACGACACGCCGTCGCCAGGCTCGCGCGGCATGCCGCAGGTGCCGCTCGACGAGTTTTACCGGGAAAACGTGATCGGCGGACCTGGCGCGTTCGTCATCGCCATCGACGACTTCGATACTTTCGCCTATGCAATGGTCAACAAGCTGATCAAGGAGATCGCCGGATTCCCCGCCGATCCGGCCCTGAATTTGGCATTGGCGAAATAGGATCGCGCCGCTGGAACAGTTTACCGCCTATTTGGCCGCCGACGGCTTCGTCGAGCCGCTGCGTGAAGAGCTCGGCGACGTGTCGGCCGAGCATGGCCGCCTACTGCTGGCGCCCGGCCCGCCGCGCCCAGCCGCGTGGGCACAGAACATCTGGATGGAGCCGCAATACGTACCGGCCCCGTCGATCGGGCAGGCGGCCAAGGCACTGCGGGGATTCCAGCGCAACTGGGCACTCTACGATCACGCGCACCATCGCCGCGCGGCTCTGATCGCGGGCGAATTGCCCAAGGTATCCGCCAAACCTCTCGTCTTCGGCACGCCGGCACCGGCCGCGCCGCTGGGCGCCTGGATGCTGCTCGATCCGCAGACGATGCTGGTCAGCGCCCGCTGTTCGAGCGCCTTCCCCAACGGCGAATGCCGTTTCGTCGAGGACCGGACCGGGCCGCCCAGCCGGGCCTACCTCAAGCTCTGGGAAGCGCTGACACTGGCCGGCGAAATGCCCAAGCCCGGCGAGCGCTGCGTGGATCTGGGCGCTTCGCCCGGCGGCTGGACCTGGGTACTCGCCAAGCTTGGCGCGTCGGTCCTGGCAATTGACAAGGCGCCACTCGAACCCGCGATCGCGGCGATGCCGGGCGTGGAACTGCGACAGGCAAGCGCGTTCGGCCTTGCCCCGGCCGATATTGGCCCGGTCGACTGGCTTTTCAGCGACGTGATCTGTTACCCCGCACGGCTGTTCGATCTGGCTGAACGCTGGCGAGCCAGCGGGCTCGCCAAACGGATGGTCTGCACGATCAAGTTCCAGGCTGCGACCGACCACGAGACCGCGCGGCGCTTTGCGGCGCTCCCCGGCGGCCGGCTACGCCATCTCTTCCACAACAAGCATGAGCTCTGCTGGACGTCGTTCTGATGCGCCCCTAGTCCAGCGACGCCAGCGTGCGCTGGAGGCCGTCCTCGAGCGGCATGCGCGGCTGCCAGCCGAGCGCCTTCAGCTTCGCCGGATCGCACAGCGAAAGCCGGATGTCGCCCGCGCGGGCCGCGACGAACTGCGGACCGGCGTTCGAACGTGCCAGACGCTGCAGCAACAGCGCCAGATCGAGGACGCGCGTGGCAATGCCCGTGCCCACATTGAATACAGGCGACGAGACGCTTGCCGCCTCCAGTCCCTCGCGTAGTGCCGCGACGACGTCGGCGACATAGACGAAATCGCGGGCCTGCCCGCCGTCCCCTTGGATCGTGCAAGCGGCACCGGCGCGCACGCGATCTGCGAATATCGAAATCACGCCCGAATAGGGGCTTTTTGGATCCTGCCGCGGGCCGTACACGTTGAAGAAGCGGAACCCCGCGCTCGGCACTCCATGCACGACGCCGCCCACGCGCGCATGCAGCTCACAGCCAAGCTTGTCCGCTCCGTAGGCGGACAGGGGCTGCGGACGCGCGGTCTCGGCAAGCGGCAGATCCGGATTGTCGCCATAGATCGCCGCCGACGACGCATACACGACCGGCACAGGCCCGCCGAGTCGTGCACGGCGCGCTGCATCGAAGACATGGATCGCGGCTGTGAGGTTCGTGCGGTGTGTGCCGGCCCAGTCTTCGTTGCCGCGCTGGACCGACGCGATCGCCGCCAGATGCACGATCGCGTCGACGCCGGAAGCGCACTTCGCCACGACCGCCGGATCGCCAACATCGCCCTCGACGAATTCCGCGCGCGGATCAAGATTGGCGCGCTTGCCGGTCGAGAGGTCGTCGAGCACGCGGACGGAATGGCCGTCGGCGAGCATCGAATCGACGAGATGCGAACCGATGAATCCCGCACCCCCGGTCACTAGATAGACGGACATTTCGGCTCCTCGTTCAGTCGTGCCGCACGGACGGATTGATCTCGACGAACACGAGATAGGGAAGGTTGGCGATCTTGCGCAGCATGATCGCGTAGGCGATCGAGAAGGTCGCGGCGGCCGACAGGAAATAGCCGTATCCATACCACGCGAAGCCGCCCCACAGCGTCAGCGCCGAGATGGCGCCGTTCGCAAGAAGGAAGAGGAAGACGATCTTGAGGGCGAGCCGACGCAGGTCGAAATAGGCGAACACGATCAGCACGAACAGCAGCAGCGCGTGGAAAAGGGCACCCAGCACGCCGAAACGGAACATTGCGATCTGCGTAAACCCGAGGCCGAGCGCCTCGAAGATTGCCGGCGCGAGCAGGATTGCAAGGTAACTGAGCGCACCCTGCAGGACGACGAGGAGGCGGAACCCCTCGCCCACGCTGTCTATCAGTTCGGACTGCGCCGCGCGCAGGCGCGCCCAGGTCCCGTGACGCTGGACCTCCCGGAAAAAGGCGAGATAGCGCTCGAAAAAGGACGTCTCGACGATGAGCACGAAAAGCGCCATCGCCGGAAGGATCGAGAGATAGGCCAGGAACATCGCGCTGTCGTAGTCCGGGTACGACACGAGAACGCGAGCCTCGACCTCACGCTGCGGCGATGCCCACATGACCCATTTGTCGATCCAGATCGCCGCGTTGTAGCAGAACGACATCGCCGCGAGATCCCAGAAGCGGACGAAATAGCTGAAGAACGCGAACGGCCGGACGACCGGATAGGGATACTCGGCGAAGATGCGGGCGACGAGCGCAAAAAGAACGATTGCAAGGCCGATCGTGAACCCAGCCAGCAACCCGAACGCGCCATAGTCCGACAGGATCGCCCCGAAGCAGAGCCCGGCGAACATGCCGATGACGAAGCTGTACGTGATCGAGCGGAAATCCTTCAACGTCGATAGGAATACGGCCGCGATCCAGAGAGCGCCGGTCACCAGATAGCCGGCGATCGCCACCAGCCGCACGCCAAGGGGCGCATCGACGGCGAATCCGTAAAATGCGATGGCGAGCGGTCCTTGCGTCGCGAGCATCAGCGCGAACGCTCCCAGCAACATCCCGGGCCCTTCGGTCACGTCGCGTAGGTAAATTCGGTCGGCGAGATAGCGGGTGACCACGATCGAGATCGGGCCCGCGAAAATCAGCGAGAATCCGAAATTATAGATGACGACAATCCGGAACAGCGCCACTTCGGCACTGCGCGAGACGTCGTCGGCGATCAGCGACAGCGTGCCGAGCGCCAGGATCGTGACCAGCCAAGGCCCCGCCGCGACCAGCGTCGCATGCATGAACGCACGCAGCGATCCCATGATGTCGTCCGAGCGCGCAAGCTCGCGAAGCGAGAAGCCGATGCCAGCCATCAGGCCGCCTCCGCGCCCGGACGGGCGTCGGGCGCATCGCGATAGCTTTCGTAGAGCTCGCGATAGACCGCATCGATCGTCTTCTTGTTGTAGAGCATCTCGACGCGCCGCTTGATCGCGGCCGAGCAGCGTGCGTGCCAAGCCTTGTCGAGCACGAGCCGGGCCAGAGCCTTTCCTGTCGCCGCCGGATCGGCAAGCGCAGTGACCTCGCCGCCCGGCCCGAGACGCGGGGTTTCGTCCGAACGGCCTTCGAGCATCTCCCGGCAGGCACCGACATCGGTCGCGACGGTCGGCACGCCGGCAGCGCCGCCTTCGAGGATGACGAGCGGCTGTGCTTCCGACACGGATGTCAGCGCCAGCGCGTCGATCTTGCCGAGCCAATCGGTCAGCTTCTGGCGGCCCATAAACTTCAGCGTGCCTTCGAGTTTCAGCAGACGCACGAGATCCTTGCATTCGGCGGCATACGCCGGATCCTCGTCTTCGGGTCCAAGAATGAGAGCCTGCAGGTCCGGCACCTCGCGATGCGCCACGGCGACCGCGCGGATATAGGTCTTGATGTCCTTGATCGGAACGACGCGACCGATCAGCGCCACCGTCGGCGGGCGGCCGGCATCCTCGCGCGGCACGGCCGCATAGGCGTCGTAGTCGATTCCGTTGGGAATCACGCGCAGGCGCCCGTCGGGCGCGCCGTCGCGCCGCTGCATGGCCTGATTTCCTTCGTAGAGCGTGACGATCGAACGCGCGGCGGAATAGACGCACTGCGAGTAGGTGACGAACGTGTCGATCCAGAGATCCTTGAGATCGCGCCGCTCGCGCTCGACGGCGAGCGCCCGCGGCCTGTTTGCCGAAAGCCAGTCGGCCATCGTGATCTCGATCCGGCGCTCGTTCGTGTAGATGCCATGCTCGGTGACGAAGCACGGGCGGCCGGTTTCCAGCGCGCCGCGCGCGGCCATAAGGCCCGCATAGCCCGTCGAAATAGTGTGATAGACCCGCGCGGCCGGAAGATCTGCCAGCAGGCAGGCGAACAGGCCACCGAGCTGTGCGCGCCAGGTCCAGAAATAGTCGAGGAACGAACAGTCGGGGACCGTCTTCTCGTACATGCGCACGAGCGTGTCCCACGCTTCTGGCGAGTTCAGAAGCGTTTCGGCACCGAGCTCACCTCGACGCGGGCCGAGAATCGATAGGATGCCCGCAAGATCGTCGATTCCGCCGCGGCTCTGGATTGAGACCATCAGCGGCTCGAGCCTGCGGAACAGCTTTCGCATGCCGCGCGCGTAGGCTGGACCGGCCGGCGGCTGCTGAAGATAGACATGCGCGAGAGAGACCACGTTGTCTGCGATCGAATACTTGAACGCGCGCGCCTTGCGATCGGCGAGCAGCGCCACGCAATGGAATCGCAGATGCGGTTGGGCGCGGATCAGGTCGTTCACCCAGGTCGACACGCCGCCCGACACGTAGGGATACGTCCCCTCTAGGAGCAGGCATACGTCGGCCGGTCCGTCGTCGCGCTTGTGGTCGATGCAGGGTTGGAAATCCGCCATTGGCCTAAACCGGCGCCCAGAGGCGGGCCGCCTCCCGCAGACGTGGATCTGCGCCTTCGTCGCCGTCGAGCAGCGGGACGATGCGCGCTGCCGCTTCGCGAAGGTCCGCGAAAGCGCCGATGCGGAAGAGGCATTCGAGATACCAGACCGCCCCGCCCGGCTTCAGCCGCCCGGCATTGGCGGCCTTGGCAAGAAGATCGGCAGCGATCCGGTATTCACCCATGCGGACCAGCAGACGGCCCATGCCAAGTTCGAGACGCCCGTCCTCGGGCGCCAGCTCCAGCGCCGCGCTGTAGAGCCGCATCGCACGACGCTGGTTTTCCGCCTGGCGGTCGTGATCGAGCAGCCCCGTGAAGGCATAGTCGTCGTAGTGGCGCGCGGCGGCGAACACGAGCGGAAAATCGCGGGGCCGACGCACCAGTTCGGCATCGAGGTCGATCGAGCGGCGCAGAAAGCGCTGCTCGATCTGCGCCACGGCCGTTGCCGCCTGCACTCGGATCGCCGGCTCGGGGTGCCCCAACGCACTCTTCAGGGCCGGCGCGAAAGCGGGGCGGAAATAGGTCGCGATCAATGCAAGCAGCGCCTGTTTCTGGTCGAACGTTCCGAAGGCGAGGATGTCGGTGAAAGATGCGATCGATCGAGCCGCGACTTCGTCGTCGCGGCCTTCGGAAACGATCTCCTGGAAAAGCGTGCGGGCGCCCTCGACCTGCTGTTCGGGGAAAAGGGCCGCGTACCATTCTTCGAAGCTCGTCGTGCTGCGCCTGAACCAGGCGTAGAGCAGCGCGCAGAGCACGCTGCCCGCCGCGCCGAACGGCCCGACCGCCGTCGCCGATCCGACTGCGAGGAGCGGAAGCCGCAGGTCGCGCGACCGCCGGATGACCGTCCATATCCACAGCATTCCCACGGCACATACGGCCGCGTGGACGCCAAGCACGCCGAGGAATTCGAACATGTTTCGCGATGCCGCGTACCACGCATAGCCCGTCACGACGGCCATGGCGAACGCATAGAATACCGTCTCGACGACCGGAGCGGATCCGGCAACCTGCGCCAGCCGGGCGAGCATTTCCTCGTGCTCGCGATTGCGGCGCGCCTGTCGCCTGTCGTCGCCGCCCTGACTGCTCACGGCGCCACCTTGCCGGAATCGATCCCATGCATGGCACTTTCGAAGCGCCGCGCCTGCGCATAGGCGGTTCCGATCCACTCGCACAACAGGCGGAAATTCTCGATCGACGTCACCGACAGGTCGAGGAAGCCCATTTCCTCGATCTTCAGCATGCCGATCACCTCTCCGGAATCGAGATTGAGCAGCGGGCCTGCGAGCAGGCCTTCGCCGCCCAGGACCGCCTCGTCCTCGGCAACCGCGGCGACAAGCGTGCGATGCGATCCCACCACCGCCTGGAACAGGCGCGACTGGCCGTCGAAGGCGCGGGCATAGACCGTCTCGGATTCGTCCCATCCCTCGCTGATCGCCAGGTTCAGCGACTCGCCGGACAACAGGAACAGCGAGAATCGCCGCGGACTCATGACCGTGCGGACGAGTTCGGAGACGCCGGCCTGTACGTCGTCCGTCGCCATGTGCTCGATGCCCTTTGCCGCGTTGTAGATCGCGAACACCGTACGCAGCTGTCCGGCGACGCGCGCCTCGAGGTTCTCGCGCCGGGCGTCGAGCTTGCGATACGCCGAGGCGACGACTTCTTCGCGCTTGCGCGACTGCAGCACCTCCTCGCGCAGAAGGTCGCGTTCGCGCCGGACGCGTCCCTGAAGCTCACCGAAGATCACCGCCGCAACCGCCCAAAGCAGCGGCTGCAATGTCGCCGCCAGAAGCCACTGGTACAGATCTTGGTCGAATTTCGGGGCCGGGAGATTGCCGACCAGCAATGCCGCGCTTGCCGCCGCTGCCGCGACCAGCCCTTCGGTGGTGCCGTACTGGACGGCACACAGGATCACGATCACCCAGAACGGATGCGGCGACAGGCCGGCGAATCTGTCGAAATCGAGGAACGCGAAATCGATCGCCAGCGCGACGATCAGGAATGCCGCGATCTCGACGATCGCGGCCCGTCGCACGCCCAGCAGCATCGGCGCCCGACCGACGGTCGGCACGGCAAGCCCGTCGGACTGGCGTCGGCGCGGCGCCTTTGTCGGGTCTACATCCGCCACTGCGCGTAGCCTCCGAAAGTCGAATACTCATTCGCGTCGCGGCCCACGCCGCGCCCATAGCCGGCACGCAGGCCGCCGCTGAAAGCGCCGTCGTCGATCCACGCGATGCCGAAACCCAGAAGCGGCCCGCCACGATGTCCATAGCGGTCATAGCCGGGGCCGGCCGAAAGATCGACGACAAGCGGGAGCGAACCCGCGAAATCGCGGCGCCAGTCGAGCGTATAGCTCGCCAGCAGCGCATGGACCTCGCGATAGCGCAGCGGCACCGGACGGAAGTCCGCGCCCGCATTCGCCGGGTCAGCGCGCGTGGCGACCCGCCAAGGATATTCGCCGTCGAGCACATAGGCGAGCGCGCCGCCGCGCACGAAACCGTCGAATGGCAAGCGCAGTTCGCCGTCGAATGTCGCGGAACGGGCCCCGTCTGCCAGGCCAGGCATGCCGTACCGATTCGCCGCGAGCCGGGCGCGGGCGGAAAGACCGAAAAGCCAAGGCTGCGCGTACTGGACGAAAGCGCGATCTCGTGTTCCGTCCGAAACGAGACTTTCGGTGAAATCCCAATAGGGCCGCGCCACTTCGACTCCTGCAGAAAGGCGCGAACGGTCGAAAACATACTCGCGCGTCAAGCCCGCGCCGGCATTGCGCGCACTGGCGAATATTTGGGCATGCGTGTGTGCGCCGCCCTCATCCTCGTACTGCAGGCCAAGCGCGCCGCGCTGGCGCATGCCCTTGAACCGGTCAACGAGCCCTGTCGGTCGGCGGACAGATGGGCTATCGACGAAAACCTGATCGAATGCCGCGGTCGCTCGCCAGGCGAGACCGATCGGCATTTCCGCCAGCGTGCCGACGGCATAGCGCTTCTCGCCGGAACTCGCGCGACGATACTCCGGTTCCGCCCGGACGAATGCAGCGGTCTCGCGTGACAATGCCGCACGTGCCTGAAGAAGAT
The DNA here is from genome assembly GCA_044224405.1 of Tagaea sp. Classification (GTDB taxonomy): domain Bacteria; phylum Pseudomonadota; class Alphaproteobacteria; order CACIAM-22H2; family CACIAM-22H2; genus Tagaea. Next base: position 11,990 of record JBGAKN010000023.1, read on the forward strand.
CGGGATTCGTCGGCTCGGCCGATATCGCCCTGTCGAGCAGCACGCTTGCGCGCCGCATCCGGCCGATCTGCTGCTCGACGCTGGAAAGCTGGGCCAATGTCTCGACGTCGGCCGGGTCCTTCGCTTCTAGGGCGGCCAGGCGCCCGCGCGCAAGATCGGGCCGCCCGGTCTGCGCCTCCAGCGAGGCGCGCAGCCGTTCCAGCCGGCGTTCGGCTCGCTCGGTAACGATGGCATCCGTTTCTTCGGTGTCCGTGGGCGGTGCGGCTTCCGGTAGTCGCACGACCACGACCACACCTTCCGCCTCGCGGCGCGCCACGATCGTGCTTCCTTGGGTCGCGAGAAGCAGGAGCGTGTCGAACCCGGCATTGACACCCTCGACAAAGCGCGGGAGCTCGCGCGGCAGAATGCCAGCGTCGGGCGGCGCTATCGGACGAGCGAAACGGACGACGACTTCACGCTCGCGTGTCTCGATGCGAAGATCGGTCGGCTGCGACGGCACGATGCGGACATTGGCGAGCGGCCCGTCGATGCTCCAGGTGAGATCGAGGCGAACGGGGCCGTCCGTCTGCGCCAGACCGGCGGCGGGCAATAGGGAAACGGCGACGATCAAGCGGCGCAGGGAAGCGATCATGTTCCGCCTCCCAGAACTCCGCGAGCGAGTTCGGTCCGGCCAAGTTCGAGCAGCACGCCGGCATAGTCGGCGCGCAGGTCGCGGTTGCGCGGCTGCTCGCGCAAGAGACGCCCGTAGAGCGTCACCGATTCCTCCGACCGGCCGAGCCGGTGATAGAGGTACGCCTGAACCGCGCGCGCGGCGAAAGGCGGCCGGGCGAGTGCTTCGATCGCCGCGAGGGCGCGCTCGTGTGCCGTCCGCGCCGCCGTACGGTCCTTCAGACGATAGAGGGATTCGCCAAGATAGTATTGCGCTTCCCAGTCTTCCGGTTGGCCGGACGTCGCGCCGGCGAGATATCGGGCGACAAGCATTTTCGCCTTCTCGAAATCGCCATCGGCAAAAGCCGCGAAACCGATCTGGCGCTGCGCGTCGCGTTGCGAGGGATCGAGCAGCAGCAGACGCTCGTAGCCGAGCTTGGCAAGGTCGCTACGGTTCCCCGCCGCGGCGAGTTCGGCCAGCCGGCGCGCACCTTCCGGATCGCCCTCGCGCGGGATGCGGGCCCCGAGCACGCGCGCGAACGCGGACTTGTCGTCGGGCGTGCCGGCCAAGAGGTAGGCTTCGGCCGCCATCAGTGCCGCCGGCCCGCCCACGCGGCCAGGAATAGCCGCATCGGCTTCAAGCGCGAACGCAGCCCGGCGCGGCGCACCGGCGTCGATCAACGCGCGCGCCCAATCGAGCCGTGCCGCTGGGGTTGCCGCGCGCGTCTGCGCTTCGATCCAGTCGAGCTGCGCGGCATCGGGCCGCGGCCCCATCAGGAACAGGGCCTGCTGCGCGTCGGCCGACTGGACGCCGGCGCCGGCCGCAAGCCGCTGGAAGATCGCAAGAGCCGCAGGCTTCGCCGACAGGTCGAGCAGGCGGAAGGCAAGTGCACGCTGGGCATCGGCAGACAAGGCCGGATCGGCCGCGCGCCGCATCAGCATCGCCAGCAACTCGTCGCGCCGTCCGACGCGTTCGAGCGCCGTCTCCAGCGCGTCCTGCCATTCGCCGCCCAGATCGGCTGCGGCCTTGCGCAGGGCAGGAAGATGCACGGCCGGCGGCGTGCGCTCGATGAGCGCGTAGGTCGCCTCGCGCCGGGTCGCGGCAGGAAGATCCGCGCGTTGGGCAATGTCCAGCAGTACGGGAATCGCGAGTTCGAGGCGCTTGGCGTCGCTGGCCGCGGTCACGAACGCCCCGAGCCATTCGGCAGGGGCCGTTCGTGCGCGTCGCGCGAGCTCGGGCAGCACATCGTCCCAGGCACGCGCGTCGATCAGGCCATAGAGGGCCTCCTCGCGCGCTGCGGCCGTCAGGCCCGCGTCGGCGAGACGCGCACGCCAATAGCCACGCAATTCGCCCAGCAGGCGCGTATCCCGGCGCGCGGCCAGTGTCAGGGCTTCGCGGTAGAGTGCATCGGCCTCGTCGTTCGCAAGAAGGGGGCGCAGGCTTCGGGCCTCGTCCAGCGCCTCGTTTGCCTGCCCCGCCGCCAGCGCCGCCTGCGCCAGCCGCAGGCGCGCGACGGGCGTGGGACCTTCGAGCGCGCGAAGGCGACGCGCAGCCGCCAGCTGCAACGCAGGCGATCGGGCATCGCCGCCGATGAAGAAAAGATCCGTGACGACCGGGCCCGGCAGGGCATCTGGCGCGCCCGCATCGAGCCAGCGGGCGACCGCGTCGCCGCGACCGGCCTGCGCCATCACCAGCGCCCAGCCGGTGGCGACCGCCAATGAATTCGGGCGGCGTGCGCGCAGGCGCTCGAAGACCGCAACCGCCTCGGGCGCGCGCTTCAGCAGCAGATAGAGCTGTGCCATGTCGCCGATCGAGCCTTCGGGCAGGGCCGGATCCTCCGCCAGCCGCGCGAGCATGCCGAGCGCTTCGGCCGGTCTGTCGGCGCCCGCGAAAATCTGGACGAGCGTCAGAGAGTCTTCCAGCGAAAGGCCTGGCTGCGCAACTGCGCGGCGTGCCTGTTCGACCGCGCGCGTACGATCCTCCAGCGCGAGATAAATGCGGGCAGCGAGGACGGGATTCGCGTTGAGCCGCTCGGGACCGGCCGCCGCAGCGATCGCCCGTAGGAACTCCATCTGGTGCCGTTCCAGCGCCTGTCCGGCCAATGCCTGGAGCTGGGCGACGCCGAGAGCGGCCAGATCGACCGACCGGGCCAAATTCATCGCCGCATCGACACGTTCGACGACAAGCCCGATATCGACGAGGTCGCCGATCTGCGACGCCGCGAGCGATGCGGCCCCGCGCGCGATCTGGCGGTCGAAAAGGTCCGCCGCAAGCCCCGGCATCTCGGCATCGATCGCCAGACGCATCAGCGCGATGTTCGTGGCCGCATCCGGTCCCATTCGTTCCGCCAGCGGCTCGAGAGCCGCCACGCCCAGTTTCGGGACGCGCTGGCTGGCGAACGCGCCGATCACGGCGGCGACTTCCGACGGCGGCGAGCGAAGCGCCATCTGCCGGCGCGCACGAGAGACGGCACCGTCGAAATCGCGCGCTTCGAGAGAAACGATCAGCCAAAGGTCGAGCGTCGCCGCGTCGACCTTGTCCGGCATCCGTGCCGCAAGCGTCGAAAGGGTGGCGATCGCGGCGGGGAACCGGCGTTGGCTCGCCTGCAGTTCGGCCAGATCGACGAAATCGTCGGGCAAGGCATCGGGAAGGGTGATCAGCCGGGTGAGCACATCGATCTGTGCAGCCGTATCGCCCGCGAAGCTGTAGAGCGCGGAAAGCTCGCGCAGATTTTCCGGCGTGGGGTCAAGTCGCGCGATTTCTGCAAGATTGGCGCGATGCTCGGCTTCGCGCCCCGCCCAGCGCAGATAGGTCGACATCAGCCGGCGCGCATCGACAGCGCCACGCCCTTCGACGCGGCCGGAAACGATCAGGTCCGAGATGATCGCAATGGCGCGGTCGAGTTCGCCGCGCTGGGCATAGATCCGCGCGAGCGGCACGACCGTCTCGAGCAGCGGCCCCGCTTCCGCAAGGCGCGCCTCGAACATTTCGCGTGCCTCGTCGAATTCACGATCGCGCAGATGCATGACCGCGCGCTCGCGCGTGTTCGGGACGATGAGCAGGCTCGCGAATAGGCTGGTGCCGACGAGTGCTGCCGCCAGCGCGAACTGCCCACCGGTGCGCGCATGCATCGCGGTCATTTGAGCGGCCCTTCGACGCGCACGTCGATCTTTCGGCCATCGACCGGATCGAGCGTGAAAGCGAGCAGCCCATCGCTGTCCGCTGCGACTTCCGCCGATGGGGATTTTCCGGCCGTGACACGAAAGCGGGCACGCGGCGCGGCGCGCCAGCGCATCTCCCCTGCCCCGAAGCCACCCGAGATGAAAGCGAAGCCGTCTCCATCGAACCACAGGGCGGACACGGGCCAACGGGAGTCGATGAGTGACGGACGCGTGACCGTTGCTTCGCGGGCAAGCGCCACGACGGCCGTCTCGACGGCAGGATCGAGCGCCACGTAGAGCACGCCCATGTCGTGCCGGGAGCCCAAGACGCCGGTCGACCGTTCGAGGTCGACATCCAGTCCGTCGAGCGGCGGATCGAATCGCAGAGTCTGCAAGGCGCCGCGGTTCGTTATCCGCCATCGAAACTCGCCCAGACGCTCAATGGCGGTCTCGTAAAAACCTTCCGCGATCGCCGCATATTCCGAGGCGAAGATCGGCACGATCTCGGCTGCGCGGACATAGGCGATGTTCTCGTGCAGTGCCTTGAGCGAGACTTCCTTTTCGCCACTGTAGATATGGTAGTAGAGGTTGATCGGTACGAGGCGGCGCGGTGACGCCGTCCGCTCGAACGTCTCGACGAGCGCACGGTATCCGAAGAAACGGTCGCTCCACAGATCGGTGTAGGTGTTCTCGTTCGATGCGCCGGAATAGATCTGGCGCTCCACTCCGACCCGCCGCCCGATGGCCGCCACGTATGAAACCGAATTGTACTCGCGGTCGTATCGTGTATCGCCGCCATTGACGTTGCGCATGCCAGCCAGCCGGGCCGCGCGCAGCACCGCCTCGAACGGCAGCGTGTTTCCGGACCACTGGATGACCGGCACGCCCTTACCGGCCGGCGCAAGCGTCGACAGAAATTCCGCCGCGCCTCCGATTTCCCGATCGATGTCGAAGGGCATCTGCGCGAACGAACGCGGCGTGTTGTAGCTGCCGATGGTGCCGTACTGCCCGTCGAAATCCGAATGGTCGTCCGCATCGACGCTGATGCCTGCGATCCGCTTGCGGATCCGGTCGTAGAGCGCCGCTAGGCGCGAGGGCTCCGACCGGCAGCCGGGATAGCGGTTCAGGAACGGGCGCTCCTTCGCGGCCACGTCGGGATCGTCGAAGAACTTCCAGTCGAGCGGATGGGTCCAGCTGTGGCTGCCGGCTTCGACGTTTGGCAGGGCGAACATCCGTCGCGTGATATCGCGAGTTTCGTCGGAACCGCACCAGTCGGGATGGAGATCGGCGACGACGGGGCCGACCGTCACGGGAAGGTCGGGATAGCGCCGGAGCACCTCGTCGAGGATCACCTCGGAAGAAAGCTTGCGTGTCCGACGCCACGGCATGATCTCGGTGACGTTCCGCCATCCGTCGCCGTCGATGTGGCTGAAATAGATCCGCCGCCCGACCAGGGTCGTCACGTCGGGTACCGGCCCTTCGCCCGCACCCAGGGCAGCCGTCAGGAACGCGAACGGATCAATGCGCCATTGCCGGCGCTTGAGTTCGGGTTCGTAGAAATGCGAATAGCCGAAGCTGGCGAGGCCACCGCCCGGCCCGAGCATCACCACGTGGCTTTCCGTTTCCGGCTGACCCTGACGACGCAGGACCAGCAGCGAGCGTGTGCGCGTGTCGAGCGGCCGCCAAACCGGATAGGGCGGCAGGACGCGATCGAGCGGCCGCTCGAACTCGACCATGGCGGAATCCTTGCGCAGAATTTCGACGTCGAACGTCAGGCGGACGAAATCTTCGGCAAGTCGGAAGCCGACGCGCGCAAAAACCCGGTTGGCTTCGGCATTCGTCACGCTCGCGCTCCCGTCGCGCCCGCGCAGGTACGCCGCATCGCCGATCTGCACGAAGCGCAGGCCGCGGGCGGTCGCGGCGTCGATGAAGCCGAAGGCGGCGCGCGCGTCGGGCACGGTGTCCGCCTCGAGCCACGATATCACCGCGCGCGCGCCGTCGAATGTCGAAACGTCGGGTAACTTCCGTGCGACATCGACCGGCTCGACGACGTAGCCGAGCCTGTTGAGCGGCATCTCGAGCATCAGATGGGCGAACGTATCGCGCCACCGGGCAGTCACGGACGAATCCCAGAGAACGAATACGCGGCGCTCGACAACCTGCGCGTTGGACGCGCCGGACAGGAACATCCCGGCAAGGCAAAGGGCGAGGACGAGGACCCGCATCATCTCGGTTCCGGCACCACGCGGTCGAGCGCCACTGTCGCGACATAGGGTGCGAGACCGAGGGCGCGAACCTGCGCGTAGATCGCCTTGATCTTCTCGGCGTCGTCCGGTGCCCAGTATTCGAGCGCCAGCAGGCGCAGCTTTGGAGTGCGCCTGCGCGCCGCCGCGAGAAGCGCGATTTCTGCCGCGTGCTGGTTGGCGGCAGCGAGACGCGGCGCCTTGTTCTCGAAGTCCCACGCCGTGACGAACGATTCGGCCAGCACCATGTCGATCGCGTTCTCGACCGCCGGCAGGATCTCGTAGCCGCGATTGAGCACGACGACGGCCTGCGGATGGCGGTTGCGGATCGCCTTCACGAGTTCGATGGTCGCAAGCGTGGCGCCGGCGAACTTGGTCCGGTCGCGCCGCTCCAGATCGATCGCCGTGTCCGCCGTGTCGAGGAAGACGCCCTGGAAGCCGCGTGCGAGGATCGCCGGCACGAGTTCGTCGACGACGCGCTTGCGCCAGCGCGGATCGCGAACATCCACCGCGAATGCTCCGGGCCAGGTCGGATTCTCGTAGACGAGCAGGCCTTCGCGTTCTACTTCGGCGAAATAGCTGCGCGTGCGATGCACTTCGCCGATGCTTAGATAACCGAGCACCTGCGTGCGGCGTGCGGCGAGGGGCTCGATGTCGGGGTGACGGTCGGAATCGAAAACGACCATGCGATAGTCGGCAAACGCTTCCGTCGGCGCGTCGGCACCGTAGTAAACCGCCCAGCGGAACGGCTCATCGTTCGCGCGCGCGAATCCGAACAGCGCAGAAAGCAAAACGAGTGCTCCCAGAATCGGCGTCGATGCGCGGTATGGCTTGCGCAAATCGGTCATGTCCATGCCGTGATGTCGATCGCGGGCGATAAACTCGCGACTCGACGCGAAGTTTAGCATTAACCCTATGGAGTCGCGCGCTTTTGCGGCATTCGCTGAATTGCATTTTGCACAGATTCGGGGTGAACCTCAAATCGCCGTTCGCAATTTGCGAATTCCGCTGACACTCTCATGCCTGCGGGTCCGCTGTTGGCATGAAGACCAACGTGTTCCGCTCTTGCGACAATTTCACGAGATGCAAGCTGTCGTGTCCGCCATCATCGGCGCGCAGGTCTTTACGGCGCGGCGACGAGCGACTAGATTCAAATCATGTCTTGCACCATTTGAAGTGACGATAACGCATGTTCCGAAACAAGAATGACGGCTTCAAGATCGGCGACCGGTTCGTCGCGATCGGGCGCGAATCGATCAGCTGGGAAATCGAATTGGTGTTTCAGGACCCCAACAAGATTCCGCATGCGCGCCTTCGCCGGCTCGACAACGCCTCCATCCAGCGCACCTTTTCGTTCGCGGCGCTGATGAATCCGGACATGTTCCGGCGCACTGAAGTCGCCGTCACGGGCGCCTGAGTTTCAGCCTTCCGGCCGGATCACCCGGCAACCCGCATTGAGATCGCGCAATTTGGCGCATATGTCGCGCGCGCGCGCTTCGGTCAACGGGCCGGCCTGCACGCGCACGACCTGCGCGCCGTCCGGCATCGTGAAGGGCGGCGCAAGCAGATCGGTTCCGGCCAACAATTCGCCGAATTGACGCGACAGGCGTCGGAACTCACGCTGCGCCGATTCCGAAGACGGAACCGTCGCGAGCTGGACCCGCCATCCGTCAGGACCCGAAACGGCTGCGACACCGTTCGAGACGACGCCGGGTGCGACCGGCGCGAGCTGGCCCGAGACGCGCATGAATTCGAGATGGGCACGCGCACGCCATTCGCCGCCCTGCCCGGCCTGCCGGAGGAGCTTTTCGGCCCGCACGAGATCGGGTTCGACGCCGTCGCCATTCGCGTACATCGTGCCGAGCGCGTATTGCGCCGCCGCGTTACCCGATTCGGCCAGCGGCGTCAGTTCCTGGAGGGCAGCGGCCCATTGTCCGCGCTTTACCGCATCGAGGCCGCCGCGCAGGTCCTGCGCCCCGGCCGGAAAAGCCCACATCGACAGAAACGCCGCCACCAGGGCGACCCTCACGCGACACATCTGATGCTCCCGCGAATCGATGCGACTCGGTGAATTTACACGAGTCGTTGCGATTCGCGCAGCTCTCGAATGGCAAAAACCTCATTGCGGATCGCGTATTCGCTGTCCTGTTCGCCCAGCGGGGCCAGATCCCAAGTCCAATGCGCGTCCGTCCGCGGCAGGACATGGCCATAGAGCGGATCGTCGGCTTCGATCGTCCGGCCCGACCTGTCGAGATACGTCCGTACCCGGTCGCCGACGACGCAGACGGGGCAGGAAAACCGCGCCAGATGCGCGAAATGGGCGGCAACGATCCGTCCGCCATAGGCCGCCCCGTCGGCTTCCGACCGGCCATGCGCCTCGAGCCATTCGGCCGGTGCGAGCGGAAGCTGGGAGACGAGATTGAGCGATACGACGAAGTCGACCGTCGGATCGCCAAGACCGAATTCGCTGCCGGGGTCCGGCGGATCGCCAGCCGGATCGGCGACAAGTCGGCGTGCGGTCCCCGTCAGGTCGGCCACGACGTGCTCGACGTCCGCCATCCTTCGCGTGCGCCAGCGCACGGTGGGCAGGTGGACGACATCGACCAGAACGACACGCGCGAACTTCGCGCGCAGCGTATCGAGCGGGAGATCGGCCAGCAGGCCGGAGCCGAAGACAAGTGCCGTGCGGTTGCCGGGTGCGGTCTGCGCCGCTTCGGCGACGAATCTGCGCGTCATCTCCAAATGCGGTGCCCAAGCGCGCTTGCAACGGCCATGGCGCGACCAGAGCCGCACCGCGCCTTCGCGATATCCGAGCGCCTGGGCCCAAGGCTCAGCGCGCGTCAGCCGATAAAGAAGAATCTCGGCCAGCATCATGTTCCCCGCGGTTTGGCACGAGCGGTCGGGGCCGCGGCAAGCGGATCATCGGGCCAGACATGCTTGGGATACTGCCCCTTCAGGTCGCGCTTCACGTCCTTGTAAGTGCCGCGCCAGAAGCCCGCGAGATCCTGCGTGACCTGCACAGGGCGCCGCGCGGGACTCAGCAGATGGAGGACGACCGGCACGCGTCCGCCGGCGAGCCTGGGCGTGTCGCGACACCCGAACATCTCCTGCAGGCGGACGGCGAGGACCGGCGGATCGACCGAATAGTCGATCGCGATCCGGTTGCCGGTCGGCACCTCGACATGCGTGGGCGCTTCCGCATCAATCTTCTTGCGCTGCTTCCAGTCGAGACTGGCGAGCAGCGCTTCGCCCGGATCGATGTCGGCAAGGTGCGCGCGGCGCGCGGCTTTGCCGAGAAACGGCCCGAGCCAGGTTTCAAGGCCCACGAGTAAGGCCGCATTCGACCAGTCGGGCCATGCTTCGCCCTCAACGCGGCGCAGCAACGCCACGCGCTGGCGCAGCATCTCGCTCGATTTCGTCCAAGGCAGACAGAGAAGACCCATTGCCCGAATTCCGGCGATCATTGCTGCCTGCCGCTCGCTCTCGTCTAGATCCTTCGCCGGCCGTTCCTCGATCGTCAGTGCGCCCAGGCGTCGGCGCTCGACCGCGACGACGGCTTCGCTGCGCGGATCCCATTCGACGATGCGTTCGCGCACGATGCGGTCGGCGAAATCTGCCTCGATCTCGGCGCGCGTCGTCGGCAACGCCGAGAAGATGCGCGCCTCGCGAGCACCGCCATCGAGATCGGCGGCGACGATCCAGTCTTCGGCCGCGATCGGTTCGGGTGCGGAAAAGAACGCGCCGCGCCCGTTCGACAGAAGGTAGCCGCCCGTCGCGCCGCCGCGGCGTTTGCCGACCCGATCGGGATAGGCGAGTGCGAGCACCGCACCGGCGGCCGAAAGCCCGCCGTCGTTACCAGAAGCGTCGAGCCGGCGGCGCCAGACGCGCGCGGCTTCGCGTACGCGCGCGACGGCACCCTTGTCGAGGCTTGCACCCACGGGCAGGCGCGTCTCGGTGTCGCGATGCAGAATCTCAAGCCGCAGGCGCATGTCCGCTTCGCGGCAGCCGCGCAGGATGTCGCGCTCCTCGACAAGCGCGGCGATGTCCGCCGCGAGCGCCACACGGCCTTGCGCCGATGCAGCCAGCATCATGTGCGCGAGCCGCGGATGGGCCGCGAGATCCGCCATCGCACGGCCGTGCGGCGTGATGCGCATATCGGCATCCAGCGCGCCCAGTTCGGCCAGCAGGCCGCGCGCCTGCGCGAATGCCGCGGCCGGCGGCGGGTCGAGCAGCGCGAGCGTCGTGGGATTAGCGATGCCCCATGCCGCCAATTCGAGCGCAAGGGGCGCAAGATCCGCCTCGGCGATCTCGGGTTTGTCGTAGAGCGCCAACTGCCTGTGCTCGGCTTCGCCCCACAGGCGCCAGCAGATCCCCGGCCCCAACCGCCCGGCACGGCCGCGACGCTGCTCGGCGGACGCCTGGCTCACGCGCACCGTCTCCAGTCGCGACATGCCGCTGCGCGGATCGAAGCGGGGCGCGCGTTTCAGGCCGCTGTCCACGACGATCGCAACGCCGTCGATGGTCAGCGAGGTTTCGGCAATCGATGTCGACAGCACGATCTTGCGTCGTCCCGGCACGCTGGGCCGGATCGCGCGGTCCTGCATTTCGGCCGGAAGATCGCCATAAAGCGGCATCACGTCGACATCGGAACCGAGACCGCCGAGCCGTTCGGCCACGCGCCGGATTTCGGCCACGCCGGGCAGGAACACCAGCGCGTCGCCCGGCCCGGCAGCAAGCGCCCGGCGCACCGTACGGGCCGTCGCATCGACCACATCGCGCAGTTCGGGCCGCTCCTGCCATTCGACGGCGACCGGCCAGGCGCGGCCCTGAGAGCTCACGATTTCAGCGTCGCCCAGCAGCTTCGCGACGGCGAGCCCGTCGAGAGTCGCCGACATTACGACGATGCGCAGGTCCGGGCGCAGGTTGGCTTGCGTGTCGAGTGCCAGTGCCAGACCAAGATCGCTTTCGAGACCACGTTCGTGAAACTCGTCGAAGATGACGGCCGCGACATCCTCGAGCGCGGGATCGCGCTGGATGCGTCGGGCAAAGATGCCGTCTGTCACCGCTTCGATGCGCGTCGTCGGGCCGACGCGACTGTCGAGACGCACGCGATAGCCGACGGTGCCGCCTACCGTTTCGTCCAGCAGCTGCGCCATGCGCCGGGCCGCCGCGCGTGCCGCAATCCGGCGCGGCTCCAGGATCAGGATCTTGCGGCCCTTTGCCCAGTCCGCGTCGAGCAGGGCGAGTGGAACCTTCGTCGTCTTGCCCGCGCCCGGCGGGGCCTCCAGGACAAGATTGGATTTCGCGGCGAGCCCGGCGCGCAGCTCGTCGAGCACCGCGTCGATGGGGAGCGCCGCCTTCATTCCCAGACTGGCGCGCCGGGGAGTTGGCGGCGCAGGCGCAGGACAGCCTCCGGCTTCAGTTCGGCGATTCCGGCGAACTCGACGAGCAGCGCCTCGTTCTCGAGAACGAAATCGAGCACGCCGCCGAGAAACTCCGGCTCGGCGGCACGTGCGCGCAACTCGTCGACCGAAAGGCCGGCAAGCCCCATGAAGCGGCCCAGCCGCTCCTCGTCGGCGGCGATCCAGCCGAGAGCCTGGATCGCGACGGTTTCGGCCGATTCGGCCAACTTGCGGGGTTCTCGAATCGGCATGCGGGCACTATACCGCCACGAACAGGCGATAGGACGCTTCGCCGCGCGCGTAGAGCCGCTCCAGCGCCAACCCGCCGGAATGGGAAGCCAGCACCTTCCGCCAGCCCGAATGCGGAACGAGCGAAGCGATGCGGTTGAGTGCAACCAGCACCTCGCGCGACGCTGCCGCGCGGATCGGCACGCGCGGGGTGAGATCGTCGTCGACTGCCAGCCGCAGCCCTGCCCCGGCGAACGCCGCCAGCCATTGCGCGTGCGTCAGGAACCCCGGCGCCTGCCAGCCTTCGACGAATCGCGCCGCGTCCGCAGGATCGGCATCGGGCGTCCGCACGTCGTCGACGATCACAATTCGCCCGCCCGGCGCCAGTGCCATCGCAAGATTGGCAAGGCTACGCGCCGGGTTGGCCGAATGCGCCAGAGATTCGATCGCGACGATCGCGTCGTAGCGTCTTGCCGGCAGCGTGTCGTCGTAGCTGGCGACACGGAAACGGCAGAGCCCCGAAAGGTCGAGGCGTGCCGCATTCGCCGTCGCCGTTTCGGCCTGCGCGGGTGAAAGCGTGATCCCCTCGCATTGCGTGCCGAAGATCCTGGCAAGGTGGAACGACGTCCCGCCGAGCCCACAGCCGGCATCGAGCGCGACACGCGGCAGTGCGGCGGCGAGATGCGCGGCTATGTACGTATGTATGACGTCGGCCGGATCGGTGAGCCCGTCCGGGGAGTGCAACAGACGGTGAACCGTCGCGCGGGCGTACCCACCGTCGCGCCCGAACAGGCGCGCGAACGCCCCGTAGCGCGAAAGCAGGTCGTAGTACTCGCTGAGGCGGCCATTCGGGCTGGACATTTGCGGCATTCGTAACATTTATATGCGCAATGCCAAGCATCCGCTCGACCCTCGGCTTCCTTGCGATCATCGTCTTCCTGGCTACCTATATCTGGCTGGCGACGTTGGCGGGCGATCTGCTGCCCGACCATTGGGCGGCCGATCTCGCCTTTTACGTGTTGGCGGGCATCGCGTGGGTCCCGGTCGCCGGGCGGCTGCTGCGCTGGGGTGCAGGCCAGCGCCTATGATAGCCTGACCGGCCATGCAAGACGGCTCCATCCCCCAGGTCACGATCCGCGCTGCGCCGCGTACGCTCGACGGGGCTGACGCTTGGCGTCTGGTCCTGCAACTTGCCGCTGCCGGAGATGCTGCCGGCCGGGCCGGGCCGTTGGCGCTGGCAGCCGACGGTGGCTGGCAATGCGCCGGAAAATACACGCCGGACGCCGAGAGCGTGTTCGAGATCTTCCTGCCGCTCGTCGCCGCGCGTGCGCAGGCTGGCCGAACGATGGTCGTGGCATTGCTCGGCCAGAGCCTCGATGGGCGGATCGCCACGCTTTCCGGGCATTCGCACTACGTGAACTGCGATGCGGCCCTGCTCCATCTCCATCGCATGCGTGCACTCGCCGATGCCGTGATCGTCGGTGCAGG
>JBGAKN010000009.1:0-115149 GCA_044224405.1 Tagaea sp.
ACACCAACCATTGCCCGCACTGCCTGTGGTCGCGCCATGTCGACGTCAATCCCGGCGACCGGGCGGCGGAATGCGGCGGCCTGATGCGCCCGCTGCGCGTGGAAACGCAAGGCGGGGGCTGGACGCTGGTGCACGAATGCACGAAGTGCCGCACCGAGCGTCGCTGCAAGACGGTGGATTCCGACGATCGCGACGCGCTGCTCGAACTCGCGCGCGCGGCCGCGGTCGAAGCGGCTAGCGGAAGAAAACGTACGTGACGAGCGCGAAGCACGGGATCAGGAACGCGCCCGACCACGCCATGTAGCCCACGAAGCTCGGCATCTTCACGCCGGCACCCTCGGCGATGGACTTCACCATGAAGTTGGGCGCGTTGCCGATATAGGTGTTCGCCCCCATGAAGACGGCGCCCGCCGAGATCGCGGCCAGCGTCGTGGCAAGCGGGCCCATCAGCTCGGCGGCGTCGCCGCTGGCCATGTTGAAGAACACGAGATAGGTCGGCGCGTTGTCGAGGAAGCTCGACAGGCCGCCGGCCATCCAGAAATACATCGCGTCGATCGGCCGGCCGTCGGGCCCCGTGACCAGGCCCACGAGCCCCGCGAAGGCGCCGCCGGACCCGGCGCGCAGCATCGCGATGACCGGCACGATGGTGGCGAAGATGCCGAAGAACAGCTTGGCGACTTCGACGATGGGTCCCCACGAGAAGTCGTTGCCGGCGCGCAATTCAGCGGGCGTCGCCTTCATGGACCAGGCGGCAAGGCCGATCAGGATCGCGTCGCGCACCAGCCCTTCGAGCGGCATGTGCGTGCCCAGCACGGTGATGCCGGTGCCCGGCTTCCACACGCCCGACAGCAGCACCGCGCCGACGACGCCGGCCAGCAGCACGATGTTGAACTTGCCGTCGATCCGCACGCGGTTGTCGGGCGTGGGATCGGGTTTGGGCGGCAGGTGCGTGTCGAAGCGGTAGAACCAGCTATCGAGGAGAAAGAACGCGACGAGCAGGATCGCCGTGACAAGCAGCATGGGCGCGAACAGGTGGACGGCCGGCCAGAAGAAGTCGACGCCCTTCAGGAAGCCGAGGAATAGCGGCGGGTCACCCAGCGGCGTCAGGCTGCCGCCCACGTTCGCGACCAGAAAGATGAAGAAGACCACGACGTGCGCGTTGTGGCGCCGGTCGTCGTTCGCGCGCAGCACGGGGCGGATCATCAGCATGGCGGCCCCAGTCGTGCCGGCCACGCTGGCAATGGCCGTGCCGATCGCCAGCAGGCCCGTGTTCATCGCGGCGCTGCCGTGGATGTTGCCGCGCACCAGCACGCCGCCCGCGATGACGAACAGCGCGCCGATCAGGATCAGGAACGGCACGTATTCGCCGAGCAAGACATGCGCCATCGTCTCGACGACCGTGCCGGCCGGATACATGACGAAAAAGGGAACGACGAAGGCGAGCGCCCAGCCGAGCGCGATCTTGCCGTAGTGGTGATGCCAGAGAGCGGGCGCCACGAGCGGCAGCACGGCGATCGACAGCAGGATCCCCGCGAAAGGAACAGCCCACCAGACCGACAGGGCGGCACCGTCAAAGCCGTCGGCGGCGAGGGCCGGCGCGGCGGATATCGTGAACAGTACGGTCGTCAGGATCTTGCCCATCGCTTCCCCGGACATTTCGGATTCGTCCCTTGACAGTCGCCGCTCGCGACCAACGCGTCAAGGCGTCGCTACATCCGGAAAAACAGCATCGCCACGAGCGCGAACGGCGGCAGCAGGAACGCGCACGACCAGCCCATGAAGCCGAAGAACGAGGGCATCTTCACGCCGCGCGCCTCGGCCATCGCCTTGACCATGAAATTGGGCGCGTTGCCGATGTAGGTGAGCGCTCCCATGAACACCGAGCCCGCCGAGATCGCCAGCAGCGTGCGCGCGAGCGGGCCCATCAGCGTCTCGGCGTCGCCGCCGGCGAGATTGAAGAACAGCAGGTAGGTCGGCGCGTTGTCGAGGAAAGCCGACAGCAGGCCCGTCGTCCAGAAATAGGCGGCATCGTCGGGCCGCCCGTCGCGCGACAGCAGCGCGACCAGCCCGCCCAGCGCGCCGTCGCCGCCGGCGCGGATGATCGCGATGGCAGGGACGATCGTGACGAATATGCCGACGAAGAGCTTCGCGACTTCGGCGATGGGCTCCCACGTGAAGCCGTTGCGTTCGCGGGTGGTGGCGCCCGTGAGGACGAGCGACAGTCCCGCGAGGACGAGAAGGATCATCGTGCGCGCGAGGCTCTCGCCCTCGACCGGCGTATGGAAGATCTCGACGCGCCAGCCCGCGCGCCAGATGCCGGAAAGCAGCACCGCCGCCACGATCCCGGCGAGCAGCAGCAGGTTCCACGCCCCTTCGATGCCGAACGGCTCGGGCGCGGGCGCGGGCGGCGGGGTCGCTTCGCGCGCCAGCAGATGGCGGTCGAGGAGGTAGAAGGCCGCAAGCAGCGGCAGCGCGAGGACCAGCATGGGCGCGAACATGCGCGTCGTCACCCAGAAGAAATCCACGCCTTCGAGGAATCCGATGAACAGCGGCGGGTCGCCGAGCGGCGACAGCGCCCCGCCGATGTTGCCCACGAGAAAGATGAAGAAGACGAAGATGTGCGCGTTGCGCGTGCGGCCCGCGTTGGCGCGCAGCAGCACGGGCGCGAGCAGCATGCAGGCGCCCGTGGTGCCGGTGAGGCTGGCGATCGCCGTGCCGGCGGCGAGGATCGCGGTGTTGGCCGCCGGCGTGCCGGCGACGGCACCCTTCAGGCGAACGCCGCCCGCCACGACATAGAGGGCGAACAGCATCACGATGAAGGGAACGTATTCGATCAGCATCGCGTGGACGAACTCGTAAGTCGCGGTCCGGATGCCGAAGACGGCGGCGCACGGCACGAGGAACGCGGCCGCACAGCCGAGCGCGTATTTGCCGTAGTGGGCGTGCCAGGCGTGCGCGAACAGCAGCGGCCCCAGCGCGATGCCGGCGAGGATCGCGGCGAACGGCAGCAGCCAGACGAGCCCCATCACCGACCCGTCGACATGCGGTGCATCGGCGCCGGCGGCACGGGCTGCGCCCGCCGCGATCGATGCGAGAAAGACGCAGAGAATGGCAATTCGGCGGATCGGCATCAGTCGGCGGGCTCGCTCGCGGTATCGGGGAGAGCGAGTGGAACAGAACTTGCGGCACGGGATCAATGGACAATCACGCGGATGGGCAATCGCGCGGAATGCAAGCGCACAAAGAACACCGGAACCGCGGGGAAAGGATGCCGACCGCAAAGATTGCAATCGCGCTGGACCTCGCCTTAACATCCGCGGCGGCAGGCGCTGGAGACCGCATGACGTCAACCCGTCCGCGACGAAAAGCCGGGAAATCCGGATCGGTGCGCCGCCGCAAGCCGGCGGCCGCGGGCGTCGATCTTCTTTCGCCGTCGGCGGACAACGCCTTCTATGTCTATGTCGCGGGGCGCAGCCGCAGGGGCGTGCTGAAGGCCGGTGCCACGGGCAATCTCGCGTCGGTCGCGCCGCTGCGCCTGCTCTGGTACGAGCGCCTCGACGACATTCCCGCGGCACTGGCACTTGCCAAGCGGATCGGGCGCTGGCCGCGCATCTGGCGGCTCCAGATGATCGACCGCACGAATCCCGAATGGAACGACCTCGCCGCCGGCGCGCCGGCGGACCCGTCCCCTGCGAAGACTCCGCCGCGCGCGAGCTAGGCGGCGGCGATCGCCGCCGTGCCGAGCGTGCCGGTGATCGTCTTGACGATGCGGTGGATCGTGTCGTTCTGCGTGAGGCTGATGCCCGCGAACTTGCCCTCGATGCGCGCCAGACGCCCGGTCAGCGGCTCGGGATGGCCCGTCAGGATCACGCGCAGCGGCGCGCCTGGCAGCACGTCGAGACCGCCCGCGAACCGGCAGCCGGCACCCGAGATGTCGACGATACGCCCCTCGTAGACGCGCCCGCCGGCCTCGACGCGCGCCGGCAGGTCGCACGCGAAGCGCTCGAACGTGCGCCGCTCGCCGGCCGTGCGCATCGATTCGACGAAGGCTTCCACCTCGCCGCGAAGTTCGCTCGTCTGCCGGGCAAGGTCGCCCGACGCCTCGAGCACCTCGTTGGCGGCCGAGCCCGTCTCGACGGCGGCCTGCGACACCTGCACGATCGCCTGCGTGACCGAGCGGGTCGAATCGCTGGCGTGCTGGACGTTCTGCACGATCTCCTGCGTCGCGGTGGCCTGCTGCTCGACGGCTTCGGCGATGGTCGCCGAGATCTGGCTCACGCGCGCGATGATCTCGGACACCTTGCCGAGCGAGCCGGTTGCCTCGCCGGTCGCACCCTGCACGGCCTTGATCTTCGCCGCGATCTCCTCGGTCGCGCGGCTGGTCTGGTTGGCGAGGCTCTTCACCTCGCTCGCCACCACCGCGAAGCCCTTGCCCGCGTCGCCCGCGCGCGCGGCCTCGATCGTGGCGTTGAGCGCCAGCAGGTTCGTCTGCCCGGCGATGTCGTTGATGAGCTTCACCACGTCGCCGATCTGGTTGGCGGCCTCGACGAGGCTCGCCACGATCTTGTCGGTGCGGCCCGTCTCGGCGACCGCGTCGCCCGCGATCTTCGTGGCCTGCTCGACCTGGCGGCCGATCTCGCGCACGGTCGCGAGCATCTCCTCGGTGGCACCCGCGACGGCCGACAGGTTTTCCGAGCTCTGCGTGGCCGACTGCGTGACCTGCTCGGCCTGCGCGCGCGTCGTCGTCGCGGTGTCGGTCATCGTCTTGGATGTCGCCTGCATCTCCTCGGCGGCGGCCGAAAGCGTCTGCAGCACGCCCGAGACGGCGGCGTTGAACTCGCCCGTCAGGTGCTCGACGGTCTGTGTGCGGCGTTCCTTGTTCGCGCGGTCGGCGGCGGCGGCCTCCTCGAGGCGGCGGCGTTCGCGCCCGAACTCGACGAACACCGAAAGGGCGGCGGCAAGCAGCCCGATCTCGTCCTTGCGGTTCGTGTCGGGGACCGTCACGTCGAGATTGCCCTTGGCGACGTCGTCGACGAGACCGACCATCTTGCCCAGCGGGCCCGAGACGGAGCGCGCGAGCAGCAGGCTCGCCGCGAAGATCGCGCCGCCCAGCACCAGCACGATCGCGCCGAACTGCGTTGCGTTGCGCAGCAGTTCCGCGTTGACGTCGTCGATGTAGACGCCCGAGCCGATGATCCAGCCCCACGGCTCGAAGCCGCGCACGAACGAGATCTTCTCGACCGGCTTGTCGAAGCCGGGCTTGGGCCAGAGATAGGGCACGAAGCCCGAGCCGTTCTTCTTGACGACCTCGACGAAGTTGCGGAACAGGAAATTGCCGTTGGGGTCCTTGACCTCGCCGACATTCTTGCCTTCGAGATCGCCGCGGATCGGATGCATGATCACGTTTGGCACGTGATCCTGGACCCAGATGTAATCGTCGTCGCCGTAGCGGATCGCCCGGATCGCGGCCAGCGCCGTCGCCTTCGCCGCGTCGACCGGCATCGTGCCTGCGCGCGCGTCGGCCTCGTACTTCGCGGCGATCTTCGTCGCGGCATCGACGATGGCGGCGCTGCGCCGGCCGGCGTCGTTGCGCATCTGGCTCTGGCTCATCAGCAGCGCCACGATTGCGAGGAGGGCGAGACCCACCATCGAAATGGCCGGGATGATCGAAAGCTTGGTCGAGATCTTCATAAGGGTCTCTCCGGAATCCTTTGGCCGCATGCGGCGGTTCGTTCCCGGGAAGATAGAATGTCGTTGGTTAATGGCGTCTGAATGAAAACACACACTGGATGTGTTAATTTGCCGCAGCGAACTTCAGCTTAAGTCGTTATCCGGAAACAGGAAAAATCTACCGTTGGGCAATTCCGCGCGGTGCATCGTCACGCCGAACGCACGATAGAGAATGGCCGGCTGGAGCGCCGCGCCGGGGGCGGCGTCGGCGCGCACGGTCCCCGATGCCATGACCACGACGCGGTCGCAGAAGCGCGCCGCGAGATTGAGGTCGTGCAGCACGGCGACGACCGCATGGCCTTCGCGCGCGAGCCGACGGGCAAGACGCAGCGTCGATTGCTGGTGCGCGATATCGAGGCTGGCGGTCGGCTCGTCGAGCAGCAGGGCGCGCGGGCCGTCGGGTCCGCCGCTCGCATCGAGCTGGACGAGGGCGCGCGCCATCTGCACGCGCTGCTGCTCGCCGCCCGAGAGCGTCGAATAGCGCCGCCGCGCGAGATGGTCGGCCGCGCACGCCTCCAGTGCCCGCGCCGCGATCGCGCGCGTGTTGCCGGCATCCGCGTGCGCGATCCGCCCCAGTGCCGCGACGTCGATCGCCGCCAGCTCGAAGGCGAGTGCCGCATGCTGGGGCAGCACGGCGCGCCGGCGCGCCATTTCCGCCGGGTGGATGCGCGCGACATCCTGTCCGTCGAAGGTCACGCTGCCGGAATCGGGCGCGAGTTCGCCCGCCAGCACGCGCACCAGCGTGGATTTGCCCGCCCCGTTGGCGCCTACGATGCCGACAAGTTCGCCCGCGTCGGCTGCGAAATCGACGCGGTCGAGCAGACGGCGCGCGCCGCGTTGGACGACGATCCCGCGCGCGGCGATCATGCGGCGAGCCGCTTTCGTTCGCGCCAGATCATCGCGGCGAAGAACGGCGCGCCCACCGCCGCGGTGACGAGACCCACCGGCAGTTCGGCGGGCGCCAGCACCACGCGCGCCAGCGTGTCGGCCGCGATGGCGAGGGCCGCACCCAGGGCGACCGACAGCGGCAGCACGTTGCCGTGCAGCGGTCCCGTCGCCATGCGCACGAGATGCGGCACGACGAGGCCGATGAACGCGATGGGCCCCGCGACCGAAACGGCCGCGCCCACGCCGGCCGCGACCGCGACCATGGCGACGCGCTTCAGCAGCTCCACGCGCACGCCCAGATGGCCCGCCTCGCGCTCGCCCAGGATCAGCCCGTCGAGCCCGCGCGCGAGCAATGGTGCGAGGCAAATGACCGCGAGCGCGACGGGCGCGACGAGCGCAAGGCGTTCCCACGTGGCGCCGCCGAGGCTGCCGAGCAGCCAGAAGGTGATGTCGCGAAGCTGCCGGTCGTCGCTGGCGTAGACGATGATGCCGGTGGCGGCACTTCCCGCCGCGTTGGCGGCGATGCCGGCGAGCAGAAGCGTGGCGACCGGCGTGCGTCCGCCGGTGGTGGCGAGGCGTTCCACGCAGATCGCGGCCCCCAGCGCGAAGGCGAAGGCCGACGCCGGGAGCCACAGGTTACCCGACTGGCCGAGGAAGATCGCGAGCGCGGCCCCGAACGCGGCCCCGTTGGAAACGCCCAGCACGCCCGGATCGGCGAGCGGGTTGCGGAACAGCCCCTGCATGATCGCGCCCGCAAGCCCGAGGATGCCGCCCACGCACGCGGCGAGCAGCACGCGCGGCAGGCGCAGCATCGCCACGACGGCGATCTGTGCCGCATCGCCGTCGGCCGATCCGCTCGCGGCCGCGACGAGCGCGCGCACGACCGCGGCCGGCGGAATGTGCAGCGCGCCGATGCCCAGCGCCATCGTGGCCACGGCCGCGAGCGCCGCGGTGGCGGCGATGTTGATCCGCCAGGTCACGGGCTGTCGGCGAGCCAGACGCGCTCGGGCAGCGGGGCAAGCTTCGCCTCGGGATGGAGTTCGCGCGCGAGCGCGTGCGCCGCATGCACGATGCGCGGCCCGAAGCCGAGCAGGTAGACCGCATCGAACGCGACGATCTCCGCGCGGCCGATGCCGGCAAGTTGCGGCCATTTGCGGAAAGCCTCGATCCCGCCGGCGGACTGGATCGTCTGCTCGGTCGTCAGGATCGCGTCGGGGCGCATCGCCGCCAGCGCCTCGGGCGACAGCGGCTTGTAGCCGCGATAGGCGTCGATCGCGTTGGTTGCGCCGGCAAGCGCGATGATGCTCGCGGCCGCCGTTTCCCTGCCCGAGGCCATCGGCGCACCGCCGCCCGCCGACAGGATGAAGACCACGCGCGGGCGTGCCAGCGGCGCCACGTCGGCCGCAAGCCGCGCGAAATCGGCGCGCAGCGCATCGGCGAGCTGGCCTGCCTGCGCGTCGAGGCCCAGCGCCTTGCCCACGGCCGACACGCGCGCGAGGACGGAATCCGGATCGTAACCGTCGCCCGCGCGCACGACAGGGATGCCGGTCGCGGCAAGCTGCGCCATCGCGGCCGGCGGGCCGGCTTCTTCGGCCGCGAGCACCAGGTCGGGGCGCATCGAAACGATGCCTTCGGCACCCAGTGCGCGCAGATAGCCCAGCTGCGGCAGGCGGCGCGCGGCGGCGGGGAACAGGCTGGTCGTGTCGACGGCGACGAGCCGGTCGGCCGCCCCCAGCGCGTAGACGATCTCGGTCAGCCCGCTGCCCGCGACCGCCACGCGCCGCGGCGCCTCGCCCGCGGCGGCCGGCGCCGCCGCGAGCAGGAGTGCGGCGATCGCGGCGCGGCCACACATCGTCAGTTCGCCTCCGCGACCGCGATCTCGTCGACGAGGGCGCGCCAGCGCAGGTCTTCCGGGATGCCGGGCTTGCGCTTGCCGAAGAACGTGGCGATCTGCGCGCCGGCGGCGTCGTACGCCTCGATCGACGTGACGATGCCGTCCACGGTGGGCTTGCGCACCAGCCAGACGCTGTCGATGTCGTTCTCCTTGAGGTGCAGGTTGAAGTCCGGGTCGAGCACGTTGAACCAGTCGCCCATCTCCTTCAGCCGGTCGACGGGGCCGCTGTGGATCTGGATGCAGCCTTCGTTGCCCACGAACACCATGATCGGCAGCTTCGCGGCCGACGCCGCTTCGAGCGTGCGGCGCGCGGCACCGGTGCCCAGCGGCCGGGCAAGCTCGGGCCCGGCAAGGCGCATCGCCTGCAGGCGGCCGACGCGCAGCTTGCGCAGCAGGCCGTAGAAATCGTGCGTGTCGCGCAGCGCGTTCCAGCCCGAACGCAGCGCCGCGACGTCGATCTCGGCGTCCGCGCGGTCGGGCTGCGCGGGCACGACGGCCGAGAATTCCGGTGCCGGCGCATCGGCCGGTGCCGCGAATTCGGCGACCAGCGCGTCGAAGGCGGCCATGTCGGTATCTTCAAGGCAGTGGATCTTGTGGACCGCGCGGCCGGCCGCGTCGAAGAACTGCAGGCTGGGTCTGCGCTTCGAACCGGCCTCGGGGCGCACCGCGAAGCCGTGCGCCCAGTTGCGCAGGAACAGGCGCAGGTCGATGTCCTCGCCCAGCACGAGGCCCATCGGGCCGTCGGCCTCGACCTTCAGGTACGGGCCCTTGCGTTCGTGCACGCAGCTCGCGTTGCGCGTCAGCGCCATCACGCGCCCGAGGCGACCGATCGCGGGCAGCAGCTTCGCCCAGTCGGCGACGAGCGGGACGACCTCGCTGCCCGGCTCGACCCGCAGCAGGGCGGCTTCCGGTTCGCCCAGCAGGCGCGCGGCGTCGTAGATGCGCAAGGACGGCCGCTCGGCGGCGAGCGTCTGCCAGCGGCGGGCGAGGTCGGTCGGTGCGGACGTGGAAAGCATGGTTCCTCCGGTTCAGTTGAGTTCGAAACGCACGGGGATCTCGACCCACGCGACGATGGCGTCGCCGTCGCGGCGCGCGGGCTCGAAGCGCCAGCCGCGCACGGCGCCCAGCGCCGCCTCGTCGAGGCTGGCGATGCCCGACGAACGCCAGACGACGATCTCGACGGTCGAACCGTCGGCCTCGACGAGGGCGCGCATCACGGCCGTGCCGCGCTGGCCGAGTTCGGCCGCACGGCGCGGATAGGCGGGCGGCGCGGGGCGTTCGCGAAAGCGCGCGTCGGTCACGACGGGAATGGGGGCGGGTGCGGCGGCGACGGGTGCCGGGGGTGCAGGCACGGCGGGCGCATACGCGACCTGCGCAGGTGCGGCCGGTTCCGGCGTTTCGATCGCGGCGGCGGTTTCGCGCACCAGCGGCGGCGGTGCCGGCTGTTCGACGATGCGCGCCGGGCGCGGCGCGGGGCGCGGGCGCGGCGGCTTGGGGGCAGGCAGCAGGGCCGCTTCGGAAACCGGCGGCGGCGGCAGGATCTCGGCAGGCGCCGGCTCGGGCGGTGCCGCATGCGCGACCGGTTCCGCTTCACGCACCTGTTCGGCAGCGGCGGCTTGCGTCGCCGGCTGGACCGGGGCCGGTGCCGGCGGCGGCGCTTCGAAGATGACGGCGTAGGCGGGGGCGGGGTCAGGCGTGGCGGTCGCGAAGGCGAACGCGGCCGCGACGCCGAACGCGAGGCCGTGCCCGGCGAGCGAAAGCAGGGCCGCCCGCGGATCGAACCCGGTTCCGGCGTTCGCGAAGGCGGCCCCGTCGCGCATGGCTAGAAGCGCCAGCTCACGGCGACCTTCGCGTTGCGGCCCGTCTCGTAGAACGGGGGCGGCGTGGTCGACGTGTTCCAGTTCGAGCGGCGATAGGCCTTGTCGAACAGGTTGTCGATCGCGAAGTCGACGCGCATGTCCTTGAGGCCGCCGTCGGTCGGCTGCCAGCTCGCGAAGCTGTCCCACACCGCATAGCCGCCCGACGTCTGGCTTCCCGTGGGCATGCGGTTCTGCGCGGCGTTGGCGACTGCGCGCCCGCCGAGCGTGACGCCGGTGCCGGGGAAGCGATAGCCGAGCGTGGCCGACACCTTGTCGGCCGGCGTGTCGGACAGCGGCTGGTTGGTGACGAGATTGTCGCCGCGCAGCGCGCTTGCACCCAGCGCGCCGAACCAGGTCTTCGCGTCGTAGCGCATCTCGAGTTCCGCGCCCTTGATGCGCGCGGAGGCGACGTTGTTGATCGTCGACGTCGTCGCGGTCACGGTTTCCTGCACGTAGTCCGAGATGTCGTTGACGAAATAGGCGCCGCGCGCGCGCAGCCGGTCGCCCGGCACGAACACGTCGGAGAAGCGCAGGTTGACGCCGCCTTCCTTGTTCTCGGACGTCTCCGGACGGATGTTTGGGTTCGGGACCCAGCTGTTGCCCGGGAAATGCTGGCCGCTGACATAGCGCTCGGTCAGCGACGGGATGCGGAAGGCTTCGGCATACGAGACGTAGGGCGACATCCACGGCGTGACGTGCACGGCGAGCGAGGCGCGCGGCGAGGTGCGCTCGCCCGTCTTCGTGGCGAAGCCGGCGGCTTCCTGGCGGAACGTGTCGTAGCGCACGCCCGGCGTGAAGGTCGCCCACTTGCCGAAATCGATCTCGTCCTGGATGAACATGCCGTAGACGCGGTTCTCGGCGACCGGATAGTCGGTGCGCGCCGCACCGTTGCGCCGGCTCTCCTGCTGGTCGACATAGCCGTCCACGCCGTAGGTCAGCGCGTGCCGGTCGAAATCCGAAATGCCGAAGCGCGAGGTGTTCTGCAGGTCGAAGCCGTCGGTCTTCAGGTCGGTGTTGTCGCGCCGGGCCGCCGTGCTCGCGGGCGAAATGCCCTTCTCGGTGATCTCGACGACGTTGCGGTAGGCGTTGATCTTGAAATCGACGAGGGCGTTGTCCGTGCTCGCGTGCGCCCAGTTCACCGCGTAGCTGCTCTGCAGCGTGTCGCGGTCGGTGATCGAGGACGTCGCCGTCGCGGTACCGAGATTGGCGTCGAGCGGGATCGTGTGGTCGTCGCGGAACTGGATCGTCGAGAAGCCGATGCGGCTGCCCGGCGCCACGTCGTAGCCGACCTTGAACAGCCCGCTATAGATGTCGTCGCCAGAGTAGGGAATGTCGGTGCCGCGGCCGTCGTGATAGTTGCCGCTGGAGCGGTTCGAGACGTTGGCGACGATGTCGGCACCGCCGGCCTTGCCCGCACCGGTGAGGCTCGCGAGGCGCTGGGAATTATTCGTCTGGTAGCCGACCTTGGCGCGCCCGCCGAGCGTGGCGCCCTGCTTCAGGATGTCTTCGGCATCGACCGTGCGCATGTTGAGGGCACCTCCCATGGCGCCGCTGCCGAACAGCAGCGAGCCGGGGCCGCGCACCACGTCCACCTGCTTCAGCAGGTCGGGGTCGAGGAACATGCGGCCGCGATGGCCCGACGAGAAGTTGTTGCGCACGCCGTCGACGCGCATCACCACGCGCTCGTCCGACAGGCCGCGGATCGTGATCTGCTTGACCGTGTTGCGCGGCACGCCGTTGGCATCGACGCCGGGCAGGTCCTTCAGCAGGTCGTCCATGCTCTGGCCCTGCCGGCGCTCGATCTCCTCCTGGTCGACGACGGAGACGGACGCGGCGGCGTCGCCCGCGATGCGCTGGGTGCGCGTGGCGCTGGAGACGACCGCGTCGAGCGGCGTGACCGCGTTCTGCGCGGACGCGGCGGCGGGGACCAGCAGGAGGGCGGCGATGGAAACGGACGTGCGAAGGGCGGCGGAAGCCATGGGCTCGAATCCTCGGAAGCGGGAGGACCTGGGCTGGCTGGCTTTCCGGCGGAACGCGCGGTTCGGCTTGCTGGCGGACGGTCTGGTGCGGGTGCAGTCGGTCGGCTTGCGTCTACTTCGTCAGCAGCAGCTTGCCGTTCTTGGTGACGCGCAGGACGTAGGCGTCGCCGCCGTGGCGGATGTTCAGCTCCTGCCGGCCGGCGAGCAGCACCTTGCTGTCGATCGGCTGGGATCTGGCATCGGCCGGCATCGCGGCGGGGCGAAAGCCCGGGGGAAAAGGCACGTCGCTCGTCATTCCGGGAGAGGTATCATGCTGAAATCTGAAATGCAAATGATTCTTAATATCAAATAATAGATAGATAAAACAGAGACCTGCCGGTTCTGGCCCTCAATCCTGTTCGAGAAACGCCTTCAGCGTCGGGCCCCATTTGGCGGCATCCGCGCCGGACGCCTGATGGCCGAACTCGCTGTCGATCTCGAAATACGCGGCGCGCACGCCGGCGGCGGCGAACTTCGCCATCACCGTCTCGCGCAGGAACGGCGGGAAGAGCTTGTCGGTGCGCGACAGAACGTAGAGCACGCGCGCGCGGATCTCGGGGATGCGGTCCGACACGTCGTAGGCCTGCGAGGCGCGCATCAGCGCCACCAGCGAGTTCGCGTCGAACTCGCGCGCCCACACCTCGGCACGCCGGTCCACTTCCGCGCGCCGCTTGCGCTCGTCGGGGAAGGCGGCGGCGAGTTCTTCCATCGCGCCGTAGTTCAGCAGCGTCTCGACGCGCAGATCGCGCATCGCCTCGAAGATGCCGCCCTTCTCGTAATAATGGCCGCCGTTCCAGTTGGGGTGCGCGGCGAAGCGCGTGACGAGCCGTTCGTCGGCGCCCGCGTTGCGCGGCGAGCGCACGTCGCAGATGACGGGCACGATCCGATCGACGAAATCGGCCTGCGCCACGCCCCATTCGAACGCCTGGAAACCGCCATAGGACGGGCCGACGACGGCATGCAGGTGCCTGACGCCGAGCGCCTCGAGCATGTGGCGCTGTGCGGCGACGATGTCGGGCAGGCGGATCGCCGGGAAATCGGGGCCCCAGGCGCGGCCCGTCGCCGGGTTCGTGTCGCGCGGGCAGGTCGAGCCATAGGACGAGCCCAGCATGTTGGAACTGACGACGAAGAAGCGGTCCGTATCGATCGCCTTGCCCGGCCCCACGAGCGGCCCCCACGAACCTTCGCCCGAAGGCCCGTGCGTGTCGGTGAAGCGGTGGCTCGACGTGAAACCGTGCGTCACCAGCACCGCGTTGCGCCCGTCGGACGCAAGCGTGCCGTAGGTGATGAAGGCGATCCTGGCTTCCGGCAGCACGCCGCCGGAAACGAGCCTGAAATCGCGGATGGTGTGGACGCGGTCGGGGGAGATGGATGCATTCATGGGCGCAAACCTAGCACGGGATCGGCGGGGGTGGATGATGTGCAGTGTGAAGGGGGCACGCCCGTCGCAACGCGCCGTCATAAAACCGGCGCAATCCGGACCGACTCTGGGCATCCGGAATCAAGGGGAGGGTGCGATGGCAAAATCGGTCGCGGCGGTTTTCCTGACTTGCATCCTTCTTGCGGGGCCGGCCCTGGCCGATCCGCCGGGGCGCGGCAAGGCGCGCGCCGCGCGCGGCGAAGCGGCGGGCGCTTCGATCGACATCCGCATCAGCGCGTCGGATCGCGACACGATCCAGGCCTATTACGGGGACGTGTTCCGCAGCGGGAAATGTCCGCCCGGCCTCGCGAAGAAGAACAACGGGTGCATGCCGCCCGGGCAGGCGAAGAAATGGGCGGCGGGGCAGCGCCTGCCCGCCGACGTGATCTACCACGCGCTTCCGCCCGACCTGAGCGTCCGGCTGAACATCCCGGTCGGCTCGCGCTATGTCCGGATCGGCGCCGACATCCTCCTCATCGCGGCCGGCACCGGCATGGTCCTCGACGCCATCGAGGATCTGAGCCGGCTGTAGGCGCTTACGGCCTGCACTGCGCGGCGTGCACCTCCCACACTTCGGCATCGCCGTGCCGCGCAATGTAATTGTCAGTTCAACGGCGAGCGCGATGCAGGGGTGAGGGTGATGCTAAAATCTCGCCGACCAGAAACGGAACCTTCGATCCAATGGAATTACTTGAGCTACTAAGCATTCTTGGGCCGCGAGACTTGGGCCTCAAAAGTCATTGTGACCTCGGCAGCATGTTCTGCTTCAGTAAATTCAATACACCGACAGAATGATGTTGAATCAAGGTTTCGATTTTATTTTTAACCGTAGTGTGCTGAACTGAAAGTTGTTTGATTGGATCAATAAAGAATTGTCAGGCTTCGAGAGGTTCCAGTGACGACGCTCAGGGTTAGGCAGATCCAAGCACGACTTCGGGAGCTATTTGAAAGCAAGCTCGATCTTTCGGACTTAGGCGCAACAGATTCCGAGCGTGATGTAAAAATCCTATCTCGATGTTTGGCGGCATTTGCAGTCTATCAACACACCGCCTGTAAGCCCGAAGATGCGGCTGAGGCGGTGTGGGACGGTTCGGATGACAATGGGCTTGATGCCGTCTACTACGACGCATCATCAGGGCAGGTTGTCATTGTTCAGTCGAAGTGGATTTCTAAAGGCAGTGGTGAGCCTGAAGCAAAGGATGTTGGCACTTTTGTAAAAGGCGTAAGCGACATAATTGAAAGTGAAAGTACCAATTTTCATGCGCGACTTCAGACTCGCCTTGGCGATATTTCGGCGCATCTAAATACGCCAGGAACAACCGTACATTTAATACTGGTCTCGACGGGCGCAAGCGCACTTTCTGCGCCCGCAACTTCTAGGATAACAAAGATAATCTCTGACTTGAATGATTCTGGAAGTGATCCAATGGCTTCTTTTGAAGTTCTTGGAATCAACGAGGTCTTCGAGCGACTAGCTAAAGATCCGAGCCAATCGAGTTTTTCTCTTGATGCGACGATTTTAGATTGGTCGTTTGTGTCCACGCCATACCCCGCATACTTTGGGATAATTGACGGGCAAACATTGAAAACTTGGTGGAAGCAATACGGGCGCGCGCTTGTTGCTCAGAACATCCGACACTCGTTGGGGGTTACTGATGTTAATAAGGAAATCGTGGCAACTGCCACGTCCGTCCCTGAGAACTTTTGGTACTTCAACAACGGAATCACATTAATTGCTGACGAAGCACTGAAGGCGCCAGCAGGGGCTGCCTCTCGCTCGGCAGGTGCCTTCTCCTTTAAAGGGGCATCAATTGTAAATGGTGCGCAGACGGTTAGTTCTCTTAGCCGTGTGGAAAGCGATGCCGCACTAAGCAACGTGAGAGTTTCAATTCGAGTTGTTCTCCTTAAGACGACGCCGTCTGGTTTCGGGCAACAAGTCACAAGAACAAACAATCTACAAAATCGTGTTGAAGCTCGTGACTTTGTTGCTCACGATCCTGAGCAGAAGAGAATTCGGCAGGAAATGAATATGGAAGGGATTGATTATCAGTTTGTAAGAAGTGACGAGAGTGGGTTGGCGACGCCAACTTCATGTGAGCTTGCCGAAGTCACAACTGCGCTAGCTTGTGCGTCAGGAGATTCGAGTCTAGCGGTTCAAGTGAAGACTGGCATTGGAAGGTTTTTTGGTGACCTCACCAAGCCGCCCTACAAGGTAATTTTTAATCCGAGCGTTAGTGGTGCATTCGCGTTCAATGTCACGGTGGCGCATCGGCATATCGAAGCATGGATCGATAAGAAAAAGGCAAGTTTGTCGAAGAAGAAGAGCGGCCCTAAATGGGGAGTGCTGATTCATGGCAATCGTATTTTAGCGGCTGCAATTTTTAATCGCCTCGGTGCTGGGAATTTTTCGAAGCCCATTTCAGAGTTCCCAACTTGGTTGAAGAGTCAGAATCTCGATGTGCATGCTGAGAAGTCCTACAATGCAATGGTTGACCTTCTCGAAAAGAAATATCCAGGAAAGTGGCTGGCCGTTCTTTTCAAGAACCCCTCAATGAGCAAGCATGTATTTGATGCAGCCATTTTATAACCTTTGATTGGTTATGTAACTTTCTTGAATCCAACCCGGGATTGGTATAGGTTAAATTCCTATATCGCTCTTTGACATGGTGCATATGCGCTCACCATGCCGGCAGGTCGAGGCCGGTGGGGTTCGTGTGTCTTCCCGCCGTCATGCCCGCGTATGCGGGCATCCACGACTCCAAGTGTCCGCAAAATTACAAAAGTCGTGGCTCAAGGTGTTGCCTTGAGCGGCTTTGCCGAGCATGACGGTGAAAGGAAAGTCTACGGTTGTTGACGTGTTGACCGATTCTGTTTTCCGTCAACGTCAACAGACGAAAGCGTGGAAGAACAACGACATCGCCAGTTGACGGTCAACTTGCGTCAACTGCCGTCAAGCAAGCGTTGCGGCCTGATGCGACAGGAGACAGAGTTTTGCGACGTCTCCGTCTCCTCGTCTCATTCGTTTTCGATCAACGGGTTGGGCGCGAAACGCGGTCTCTTTGCGTCTCCTCCCGTCGCGTCATTTTTCCGGCGGGTGGATTTCCCGCCGGGAGATCTACGGGCGTTTGGCTTCGATCGGCACGCCAGGCTGCATCTTGGTCGTCCGGTATGTCAGCGCCGATTTGACGGTGGCCACGTTGGGCGCCGCCGTCAGATGGTTCGTCAGGAACTTCTCGTAGGCGTCCCAGTCCTGCGCCACCACGCGGATCAGGAAGTCGGTCTCGCCGGCCAGCATGTGGCACTCGCGCACCATCGGCCAGCCGTTGACGAGATCCTGGAAGGCGCGCAGGTCGGCGTCAGCCTGGCTCTTGAGGCTGACGCTGGCGAACACCGTCACGCCGAAGCCCAGCGCCAGCGGGTCGATGTCGGCGTGGTAGCCGCGCACGATCTTGGCTTCTTCCAGCACGCGCACCCGGCGCAGGCAGGGCGGGGCCGAAACGCCGGCGCGGCGCGCCAACTCCACATTGGTCATCCGGCCGTCATTCTGGAGGTCGTGGAGGATCTGGCGATCGACGTCGTCGAGCTTGTGGCCGCGCATTATTCTGTGTCCGTCCTGTCTTGAACTTGAAATATTATTAGCAATCGCCATGCCGGAAGCAAGGCGAATGGCTAAAGAAATTGCGCGGGACGCCCCAGCGGGTCCAAAAGACCCCGGCAATGAGCCCCCGCCCCATTTCCCCAAAGACAGCCTGGATCATCAGCCCCGGCCAGGTCGGCATGAAGGCGCAGTGCCGCGGCATCGCCGAGGCGCTGGGGCTCGCCTACGAGTTCAAGGATATCCGCTTCCGGTTCCCGTGGACGTGGCTGCCCGAGACGCTGCTGTGCGGCAACCCGTTCGGGATGCTGGCCGACGACAGCGCGCGCGTCGATCCGCCGTGGCCCGACGTGGCGATCACGCTGGGTTCGCGCTGTGCGCCCATCGGCGTGGCGATGAAGCGGCGCTCGGGCGGCGCGGTCACCGCGATCCATGTGCAGCGGCCGGGCGTGCCGGTCGAATGGCTCGATGCGGTCGTGGCGCCCTGGCACGACCAGGTGAAGGGCGCCAACGTCATCGAGACGGTGGCGGCCCTCCATCACGTGACGCCGGCGAAGCTCGATGCCGCGCGCGTGCAGTGGATGCCGGCGTTCGCGGCATTGAAGCGCCCGCTGGTCGCCTTCCTGCTCGGCGGCTCGAACGGCTGGCGGCGCTTCCGGATGACCGATGCCGCCGTCGCCGGCATCGCCGACGGCATCGCGCGGCTTTCCGCGGCGGGATGCGGCATCGCGCTCACGCCATCGCGCCGCACCGATCCGGCGGCGGGCGAAAAGCTTGGCGCCGCGGCGCGCGCCGCCGGCGGTTATGCGTGGGACGGGCAGGGCGAGAACCCGTATCTCGGCCTGCTCGCGTGCGCGGACGCGATCGTGGTCACGGAAGATTCGGTGTCGATGACCAGCGAGGCGCTCTCGACCGGCAAGCCGGTTTTCGTGGCGCCGCTCGAAGGCCGCTCGGGGCGCATCGCGGCTTTCCAGGCCGAGATGCAGCGCAAGGGCCTGACGCGGAATTTCGACGGCAGTTACGCGACTTGGACCTACACGCCGCCCGACGACACGGCGCGCGCCGCCACCTTGTTGCGAACAAGATTTGGCTGGGGATAACCCGCAAGCCGCCTTCCGTCGCTTGGGCATGCCTGCTAGGTTTGCGTATAACGCATAGCAGGACGATTCTGATGCCCCAGACCCACCGCACGAAGATGCTGATTGTCGGCTCCGGCCCCGCCGGCTACACCGCCGCGATCTACGCAACGCGCGCCAATCTCGCCCCCATCCTCGTGCGCGGCATGCAGCCCGGCGGGCAGCTTTCGATCACGACTGACGTCGAGAATTTCCCCGGCTTCGACAAGCCCATCCAGGGCCCGTGGCTGATGGAGCAGATGTATAAACAGTGTGAACATATCGGCACGCTGATGCTCGAGGACCTGGTCGTGAAGATCGATCTCTCGAAGCGGCCCTTCGTGGCGATGGGTGACTCGGGCGACACCTACATCGCCGACACCGTCGTGATCTGCACGGGCGCGCAGGCGCGCTGGCTCGGCCTTTCTTCCGAGGAGAAGTATCGCGGGGCGGGCGTCTCGGCCTGCGCCACGTGCGACGGTTTCTTCTTCCGCGGCAAGAAGGTCGCGGTCGTGGGCGGCGGCAACACGGCCGTGGAGGAGGCGCTCTACCTCACCAACCACGCCACGAAGGTGACGCTGATCCACCGGCGCGACACGCTTCGCGCCGAGAAGATGATGCAGCAGCGCCTGTTCAAGCATCCCAAGATCGAGGTCGTGTGGAACTCGGCCGTCGACGAGGTGCTGGGGTCGGGCACGCCGGCGGCGGTCTCGGGCCTCAGGCTCAAGAACCTCGTGTCGGGTGCCACCTCGCAGATCGACATCGACGGCCTGTTCGTCGCGATCGGCCACGTGCCCGCGACCGAAGTGTTCAAGGGCCAGATCGACATGGACGCCGAGGGCTACATCCTCACCAAGCCCGATTCCACGGCCACCAACATCGCCGGCGTCTATGCCGCGGGCGACGTGAAGGACAAGGTGTTCCGCCAGGCCGTGACGGCCGCGGGCATGGGCTGCATGGCCGCACTCGAGGCCGAGAAGTTCCTGGCGCATGCGGAGGCGGGCCACCAGGCCGCCGCCGATTAGCAAGAAGAAGAAGGGAAGCCGCAATGTCGGCGATGGACTGGGACAAGCTGCGCATTTTCCATGCGGTCGCGGCCGCAGGGTCCTTCACGCATGCCGGCGAGAAGCTGAATCTCAGCCAGTCGGCCGTGAGCCGCCAGATCTCCGCGCTCGAGGAGTCGGTGCGCGCACCCCTGTTCCACCGCCATGCGCGCGGCCTCATCCTGACCGAGCAGGGCGAACTGCTGTTCAACACCGTGCGCGACGTGTTCGACAAGCTCGCGTTCGTCGAATCCCAGCTTGCTGAAACGAAGGAGCGGCCCTCGGGCCTGCTGCGCGTGACGACGACCGTGGCGTTCGGCTCGGTGTGGCTTGCCCCCCGCCTGCGCGATTTCGCCGATGCCTATCCCGACGTGCAGGTCTCCGTGCGCGTCGATGACCGCGAGCTCGATCTCGGCATGCGCGAGGCGGACTGCGCCATCCGCATGCATCCGCCCCGCCAGGCCGACCTCATCCAGCGCCACCTGCTGTCGGTGCACGTGCATGTCTTCGCGTCGCCGGAGTACATCAAGAAGTTCGGCGCGCCCAAGAACGCCGCCGATCTCGACAAGCACCGGATCATCGTCTACGGCGACGACCCGACGCCCCCGTTCCCCAACGTGAACTGGCTGCTCGAAGTGGGCACCAGCGGCGGCAAGAAGCGCACGCCCACGCTGATGGTGAACAACATCTCGGCCATCCTGCGCGCGGTCGAGAACGGCATCGGCATCGCCGCGTTCCCGGACTACATCGCCCAGCAGAGCACCAAGATCCAGCAGGTGCTGCCCGAGCTCGAAGGGCCGACATACGAAGCGTATTTCGTCTATCCCGAGGAACTGCGCAGCTCGAAGCGGATCGCGGTTTTCCGCGACTACCTCGTGCAAAAGGTCGCGGAATCACAGTTTTAGCGATCCGATCGTAGGTATGCGAACGGTTCATGCCACGCATGCATTAAATGCCATTTTTTAAGGCATTCTTTAGACTATCTATTTCACTATTGGTCGTCGCGTCGCACTTTTGTGCTGTCCGCGACGGCGGTCGAGCCGAGGACCAACTTTTTCGGCGGGTCTGGGCCTTCGGGTCCGGACGGGGTCCCCTCCGGACCCTGCGTCTCCCAGACGTGAAGCCTCCCTGTTCAACTCGCCCGGTGCCTCGGCACCGGGCGTTTTTTTTCCGTAACCGCCGGGCCGGCGCGGCCGAACTCCTGTTCATGCGCCGCCGTTTCTTCCTCCTCGCCCTGCTGCTCCTCGCGACCCCGGTCCGCGCGGATGCGCTCAACGCGCCCGACGGTCTTGCGATCGGCGGCTACGATGCGGTGGCGTATTTCACGCAAGGCCGCGCGCGCCGCGGCACCGACGCGCACGTCCACGACTGGCAGGGCGCGCGCTGGCGCTTCGCGAGCGACGCGCATCGCGTGGCCTTCGCGGCCGAGCCCGAACGCTACGCGCCGCGCTATGGCGGCTGGTGCGCCTACGGCATGTCGCAGGGTTACAAGGCGCCGGTCGATCCCGAGGCGTGGACGGTGTCGGAGGGGCGGCTCTATCTCAACTATAACCGCCTGATCCGGCGGCTCTGGCTGATGGACGTGCCCGGCTATCTTACGAAGGCCGATGCCAACTGGCCCGTCGTCTCGGCGCGCTAAAGGTCAAGCGACCAGTACTGTCCGACCAGATCCTTGCCGAAGCTGTGGTGCTTCTCGCTTTCGACCAGCACGAAGCCCGCCTGCTCGTAGAGCCGTCGCGCGGCGGCAAGGCAATCGTTCGTCCACAGCACGACCTTGACGTAGCCGCAGGCGCGCGCGAAATCGAGACACTCGGTCACCATGCGCTTGCCGAGGCCCGTGCCGCGGGCGCGCGGATCGAGATAGAAGAGCCGCAACTTCGCCACGCGGTCGGACTCCTTGACGAGGAAGATCGAGCCGACGACCTCGCCATCGAGCTCCGCGACCCAGCAGCGCTCGCGCCTGGCGTCGAACTCGCGCACGAACTTCGCCACGATCTCGGCGACCAGCGCCTCGAACTCGCCGTTCCAGCCGTACTCCTGGGCATAAAGACGCGCCTGGCCCGCGACGATCGCGCCCATGTCGCCGATACGGTGCGTACGCAGGATCGGCGCGTGTGCGGGCGCGTCGCCGCCGAGCAGCCGCTCGGCCGTGCCCAGCGCGGCCACGAGCCGCGTGCGTGCGCCGCCGTCGAGCGGTGCGAGGAGTTCCGTGACTTCCTGCTGCGAAGCGCGATCGAGCTTCGCGAAGGCGCGCTTTCCGGCGGGCGTGAGGTCGAGGCTGAGACGGCGCGCGTCCCCGGCTGCCGCGCGCTTGCGTACCAGGCCGCGCTTGTCGAGGGCGCGCAGGATGCGGCTGAGATGGCCGGGGTCGAGGCCGAGGTCGCGCGCGATCTCGCCCGAACTGACGCCGGCGCGATGCGCCACTTCCCACAGCACGCGCGCCTCGACGAGCGAGAAGGGGCTGGCATAGAGACCCCGACGCAACACGCCGATGCGGCGCGTGAAGAAGCGCGTGAAATGGCGGACGGCGCCGATCGCCGGATCGTTGGGGACCTGCCGGGTCATGGAAACGGATCGTCGGCAGATAAGTTGACTTTGTCAATTAAATATCCGGCCCCTCCCCGGATTGATCCCGATCAAAGGCAGCGGGACGCGACTATGCGAACAAGGCCGGTCCCCGAACCGAATCGCCGGTGCCCGCCATGCCCAGTCTCGACCTGTTCCCTGCCGCCGCCAGCGCCTGGCTGCCCGATCTCGCCGCGCGCGCCGAGGTCCGCACGAAGCCCTATCGCCACTGGCTGCTCGCCGAAGCGCTGCCGCCGGCGATGGCACACCGGCTCGCGAACCTGCCCGTGCCGGTCGCGCACGTGGACGATACGCAAGGGCGGCGCGAGACGAACAATTCGACGCGCGTCTTCTTCTCGCCCGGGTTCCAGCGCACCCACGCCGTCGCCGCCGATTTCGCCGCCGCGTTCCAGGAGCCCGGCAATGTCGCCATGCTCGCGCGGATGACCGGCGCGCCGCTCGCGGGCAGCTATCTGCGCATCGAATACTGCCAGGACACCGACGGCTTCTGGCTGGAGCCGCACACCGACATCGGCGCCAAGCTCTACACAATGCTGTTCTACCTCTCCGACGTGCCACAGGCCGAAGGCTGGGGCACCGACGTCTACGAGACGGCCGAGAAGCATCTGGGCGCCGCGTCGGGCGCCTTCAACCGCGGCCTGATCTTCGTGCCGGCCAGCGACACGTGGCACGGCTTCAGGCGCCGCACCATCGACGGCGTGCGCAAATCGATGATCGTCAACTACGTGAAGGACGAGTGGCGCGCGCGCGGCGAATTGGCGTTCCCGGAAAGCCCGGTCCGCCTCGCCTAGAACCCGAACATGTGATCGAGGCTGAAGCGGCCGTCGGGCGCCATGAGGCCGTGATACCCGAACAGCCGGCAGGTGCGGTCGCGGATCAGCACGTAGCCGCCCTTGTCCGCGCGCGCGAGGTCGCCGGCGGCAAACGTCTCGCGCGTGCGCCACAGCCGGGAGCCCGAGCACGGGATCGCGAGCTTCGCCTCGGCGATCTTCGTGCCCGAAGCGTCGTGGAGTTCCAGCACCGTTTCGGATGTCGCGTGCCACGGCGTCGAAGCCGGATAGATTAGATGACACAGCGCGTCGTGCCCGTCGGTACCCAGACGCAGGAACAGCCGCGTCGTCAGGCCCGGCGGACGGCCGATATAGGATTGCGGCTCGTTCTTGAAGACGAGGGCTGTATTGAAGATGTGGCTGCCGAAGCTGGTGTCGGCGCCATGCGCGGGCGATGCCTTGCGCGCGTAGCGGAACAGCGCGTGGATCCAGCCATCGCCGCCGCCGCCTTCGCGGAAATCGTAGCTGAGTTCGAGATGGCCGTAGCCCGAGGGCAGCTTCAGCGCGTCGGTCGCGACCGACGCGG
Source organism: Tagaea sp. (assembly GCA_044224405.1). Lineage (GTDB taxonomy): Bacteria > Pseudomonadota > Alphaproteobacteria > CACIAM-22H2 > CACIAM-22H2 > Tagaea. Next base: position 23,505 of record JBGAKN010000009.1, read on the forward strand.
CATGGTCGCGTGGAAGATTGCCGAGGAACCTCTCGCCCGCCGGCGCACCTGACGCGTCGTAGAAGCGCGCGATCAGCGGCAGGCTCGCCTGGCCGCGCGCCATGGGCGTTGGCAATGCCTCGCTGGTGAAATCCGCCTGCGGCAGGATCGGGGCGGGCAGGATGAAGCCCTTGCCGAAATTGGCGCCGATCTCGGCGATCTGCGGGTCGGGCTTGAGGTCGCTCCGCTCGACATTCGCGTGCGCGACATGGCGCTTGCCCGCGCGCTCCACTTCGTAGCGCGGCCGCACGACGTACTTGCCGGCATCCATCTCGACCTGACGGGGCCATGCGAGCTTCGGGAGGAGTGCACCCACATCGACCGCGCGCATGCCGAAGGCGGGGATGGGGGCGGGCATGGGAACCCATGCGTCCGTTCCCATGGCTGCGAACTTCACGCCGTCGGCGGGTATCGCGCAGGAATGGCAGTTCTGCACCCACACGCGCACGCGCTCGCCCGCGGCCGGTGCAGGGATGCCGGCATAGAAATCTGAGGGCCATGGATTGGCGTCGTGCGTGCAGGTGAGCTCGCTGTCCGACCAGAAATCGAGCGCGTATTTGAGGACGTCGTGCCCGGTCACGTCGACCATGTGGATGAAGAGTTGGCCCTCGAACGTGGCCAGCCCGAAGCGCTTCGCCACGTCGCGGCTGTCGACGACGAAGGCGGCAACGCCTTCAGGTAGTGTCTCTTCCCAGGTGGCGAGCGGGCGGCCGTCGGCGTCGAACAGACGAAGCCACGCGCGCACGTTCTTGGCACCGTAGCCGGCCCAGTAATTGGCGCTGACCATCCGCGAATGGCGCTGCGGCCCTTCGCAGAACAGCACGAGGTTGGTGACGAAGTTGTAGGTGGAGAGATAGCGCTTCTTGTCGGTGAGCAGTTCCGCGGGGATGCGCATCGCGTCGAGCGTGATGACGTTCGCGTCCTTCGGCAGCCACTGCGCGATCTGCTGCACGAGCGGATCGGCATCGAATGCGGCGACGAGCACGCAGCGCGCTCCGCTGGCTGCGATCTTCGCGACGGGCTCAACCGTGAACTTGCTGACCTTGCGGCCGATATGCTGGTGGTCGCGGCCATAGAGACCGGCGAACTCGACGCCCGGGAAATCCTGCAAGGCCGTCAGCGTGGCGAAGGCGCCGAACGGGTCGTAGACGGCGACCTTTCCCGCCGCCTTCAGCTTCGCGACGAGTGCGCGGGCCGGATCAAGCGCCAGCGGATGGCCGACGGCGCGGAACAGCGCGTCGCCGCCGGTGCGGTTGTCGAACGTGTCGATGGGCAGGGCACGGCGTGTCGTGGCCGCGCCGGCAGGAAACGAGTCGGGCATGCCCGTCTTTTACGCGGGCGCGGGTGCTTCGGGAAGCCCCCCGTCAGGCCCAGCGCGTCAGGCCCAGAGTCGCTCGTTCTGCAGGTCGGTGTAGAGGCCCGCCACGAAATCGCCGTAGCCGTTGAAGAGCTGGGTGGGGATGCGCATCCCGCCCTTGCCGATCACTTCCTCGGTCGCCTGGCTCCAGCGCGGATGGGAGACTCGCGGATTGACGTTCGCCCAGAAGCCGTACTCGCTGGCTGCCATCGTCTCCCAGAACGTCTTGGGCCGCTTGTCGGTGAAGACGAACTTGACGAGCGACTTGCCCGACTTAAAGCCGTATTTCCACGGCGCCAGCATGCGCAGCGGCGCGCCGTGCTGGCCGGGTGCGGGCTTGCCGTAGATGCCGGTAGCGATGAAGGCGAGCTCGTTCGTCGCTTCCTCGATCGTCAGCGCCTCGATATAGGGCCACGGATAGCCGCGCGACTTCTGGTTGGGCGCCACGTCCGTGTTCATGAAGGTTTCCATGTGCACGTACTTGGCGCTCGCCAGCGGCTTGCACCATTCCACGAACGACGAGAGCGGGAAGCCCGTCCAGGGCAGCGTCATCGACCACGCCTCGACGCAGCGCAGGCGGTAGACGCGCTCTTCGAGCTTCATCGCCTTGAAGATGTCGTCGATGTCGACGGTGCGCGGGTTCTCGACCATGCCCTCGATCTTGACCTGCCACGGGCGCACGGGGAGCGCCTTGGCGGCCTGCCCGACCGATTTGGAGAAGCCGAATTCGTAGAAATTGTTGTAGTTCGAGCCGAAGCGCTCCTCGGTGAGTTCGCGCTCCACGCGGTAGCGCATGTTGCGCATCGCGGGGTAAAGGCCGGCCGACGGGTCGGGCGTTTGCGCGCCGGCCGCGGGCACGAAGGCGCTTGCGGCGAGGCCCGCACCGGCAGCCAGCACGCGCCGGCGCGAATAGACGTCCTCGGGCGTCGCGTCGCGTTCCGCGATTTCCCAGCCGCGCTTGCGTTTGATCAGCATCGTGTCGCTCCTAGATCGCGCCGTCGCGCCGCTTCTTGCGCAGCACTTCGGCCTGGGCGCGGATCTGCGCCATGTGGGGGTTGAAGACAAGGGCACGTTCGAACGCGTCGAGGGCCGCATCGTCGTCGTGCTTTGCGGTGGCAATAAGGCCGAGGCCGGAGAGCGCGCCGAAATGGCGCGGCTCCAGCGCCAGCACCTTTTCGGCGTCCTTTCGCGAATCGTCCAGCTTGCCGAGCTGGTAGAGCACCGTCGCGCGGCGGTTCCAGCCTTCGGCATAGTCCGGGCGCAGGTTGACGATCGCGTCGAACAGCGCGAAGGCGCCGAAAAGATCGCCGCGGTTCTGGGCGTCGAGGGCGAGATGCATCAGTGAAGCGGAGGCGGGGTCGCTGGGTTCGAGCCAGATCTGCCAGATCTGGGCTTCGATGCGGCGGGCTTCGTTGGCGTCCTGCGTGGTCTTGAGGCGGTCGAAGAGGGTGTCGAGCTGTCCGCTTGCGGCGGCAGGCGGCTTTTCCGGCGCCTGGGCGCGTGCGGGCCCGGGCGCGCCGAACGCGAGGCCGAGCGCGGCGGCGAAGGCCAGGAGGGTGCGAAAAGCGCGTTCCATGCCGTCGAGCATGCGGGCATTCGGGAGTCCTGTAAAGGTGCGGGCGCTTTACAATTCGCGGCCGCCGGGGTCAAAGTTACGCCCGTTTCCCCGATCGCCCGCGTGCCGGTAACGACATGAGCGTCAACGAGTTCTTCGCCCGCGACTATTCGGGCGCACGCGAGAAGTTCCTGGCTGCCGCGCGCAGCCACGCCGGCCGTTTCCGCGCCGTCCAGAACCCGCTGCGCGGCCCGCGCGGCGAGCAGCTCTACTGCGACGCGCTGTGGTATGGCCCGACGGATGCCGAGCGGGTGCTGGTGACGATCTCGGCCACGCACGGCGTCGAGGGTTTCTGCGGTTCGGGCTGCCAGACCGGCTGGTTCGCGTCGGGGGCGTACCGCGAGCTGCCGCCGGGCGTCTCGCAACTGCACCTGCACGCGGTCAATCCGCACGGGTTCGCGTGGTTGCGGCGCGTCAACGAAGACAATGTCGATCTCAACCGCAACTTTGTGCCGCATATCGGGCCGTATCCGGAAAACCCCGGCTACGAGAAGCTCGCCGGCGCCATCGCGCCCGCCGAATGGACGACGGCCTCGCAGGCCGCGTCGAAGGCGGTGTTCGCGGACTTTTCCAAGCGCTTCGGCGCGGCGGCTCTCCAGTCGGCGATTTCCGCCGGCCAGTATTCGCATCCCGAGGGCGTGTTCTTCGGCGGCCATGCGCCTACCTGGTCGAACCGCGTCATCGCGTCGATGTTCCGCGACTGGCTCCCGCGGGCCAAGCACGTCGCCATCGTCGATTTCCACACGGGCCTGGGGCCGCGCGGCTACGGCGAGCTGATCTTCGCGCTGCCCGACCGGCATCCGGGGTTTGCGCGGGCGCTGGACTGGTACGGGGTGGACCTGACCTCGACCGAGCTTGGCACGTCGACGTCGGCAGCACTCACCGGCACGAACGGCGAGGGCTTCGTGCGCTTCCTCCCCAACGCGCAGCTCACGGCCATCGCGCTCGAATACGGCACGCTGCCGCTCGACGACATGCTGGATGCGATCCGCGCCGACAACTGGCTGCATGTCCACGGCGACCTCGCCGGCGAGGATTCCCGCCGCATCAAGACGCAGATGCGCGACGCCTTCGCACCCAACGACGTGAGCTGGCGCCAGTCGGTGTGGACGCGTGCCGAAGAAATCCTGCGCAAGACCGCTTTCGGTCTCGCGCGTTCCTGACAACCCCGAAGGAAATTCCCATGTCGCTGCGCGTGAAATTTACCGATACGCTCAAGGAAGCCATGAAGGCCAAGGACACGCTGCGCCTCGAGGCCGTGCGCATGGCGATTTCCGAGATGAAGAAGCGCGACATCGAGGCGCGCGCGACGGGCAACAACGACGGCATCGGCGACGGCGAGATCCAGTCGATGCTGCAGAAGATGATCGCCTCGCGCCGGGATTCGATCGCGCTCTACGAGAAGGGCAACCGGCCGGAGCTCGCGGCCAAGGAAGCCGCCGAGATCGCCGTGCTCGAAGGCTTCCTGCCCCAGCAGATGTCGGCTGCCGAAACCGAGGAAGCCGCGAAGGCCGAGATCGCCGCGGCCGCCGCGACGACGATCCGCGACATGGGCAAGGTCATGGCCGCGATGAAGGCCAAGTACACCGGCAAGATGGATCTGGGTGCCGCATCGGCAGCCGTGAAGAAGCTGCTTGGAGGCTAGCATGCTCACGCTCTATTTCACGGCGCACACCTGCGCGCTTGCCACGCACATCGCGCTGGAAGATGCGGGCGCGGAATATGCGCTGAAGAAGATCGACTTCGCGAAGAACGAGCAGCGCGATCCGGCCTATCTCGCGGTCAACCCGAAGGGGCGCGTGCCCGCGCTCGTCGCGCCGCAGGGCGTGCTGACCGAGACGCCCGCGATGCTCGCCTTCGTGGCGCAGTCGTTCCCGCGCGCGCGCCTCGCCCCGCTCGACAACGCGTTCGCGTTCGCGACCGCGCAGGCGTTCAACAGCTATCTGTGTTCCTCGCTGCATGTGGCGCACGCGCACCGCATGCGCGGCCATCGTTGGGTCGATCCGGCCGATACCGCTGCCATCGCCGCGATGCAGCGCGGCGTTCCGAAATCGGTCGGCGAAGGGTTCGCAATGATCGAGGAACACCTGTTCAAAGGGCCCTACGTGATGGGTGCCGAATACACGATCTGCGATCCCTATCTCTTCACGCTCGCCCAATGGATGGAGGCCGACGGCGTCGATCCTGCGCGCTTCCCGCGCGTGGCCGAGCATCGTGCCCGGATGGCCGAGCGGCCCAACGTGCGCAAGGCGATCGCGGCGGAGCTGGCCTGACGGCGGCAGGGTTGACCGGGGCCGGTGCGGGCCCTAATTTCCGTGCCTTCGCGGCCCTGCGGAACACCCTGTGAGTCGCGGGGATAAGTCCTTGTCACTCAAACGGGAATTCGCGCGCCCGGCATGGCCTTTCCGCCTTCCTTCCTCGAAGAGCTGCGCGCCCGGCTGACGCTGTCGACGGTCGTCGGACGGCGCGTGAAGCTCGCGCGTGCGGGGCGCGAATACAAGGCGTGCTGCCCGTTCCACAACGAGAAGAGCGCCAGCTTCTACGTCAACGACGACAAGAACTTCTTCCATTGCTTCGGCTGCGGCGCGCATGGCGACGTCATCGGCTTCACGATGAAGATCGACCATCTCGGCTTCCTCGAGGCGGTCGAGAAGCTGGCGGGCGAGGCGAGCCTCGAAGTGCCGCGCGTCAGCCCGCAGGCGCGCAAGGAGGCCGAGCGCGCCAAGACGCTGGGCGATGCCGTCGAGGCCGCGTGCGTCTGGTTCCAGTCGAAGCTGCACCAGCCGGAAGGGCGCGCGGCCCTTGCCTATCTGCGCGAGCGCGGCCTTTCCGACGAGACGATCGAGCGGTTCCGCCTCGGCTTCGCGCCCGACGGGCGCGCGCATCTCCAGGCGGCGCTCAAGGCGCAGAACTACGAGATCGGCCAGCTCGTCGAAGCCGGCCTTGTCGGCAGGCCCGACGACGGACGCGATCCCTACGACTTCTTCCGCAACCGGGTGATGTTCCCGATCACCGACCGGCGCGGGCGCGTGATCGCGTTCGGCGGCCGCGTGATGGACGACAGCAAGCCCAAATACCTCAACAGCCGCGACACGCCCTTGTTCCACAAGCGCGAGAATCTCTACGCGCTCGACAAGGCCCGCGTGGCGGTGGGCGAGCGAAAGGCGCAGGCACTCGTCGCCGAAGGCTACATGGACGTGATCGCGCTGCATCAGGCAGGTTTCGGCGGGGCGGTCGCGCCGCTCGGCACCGCGCTGACCGACGGGCAGATCGCGGCTCTCTGGAAGATCCATCCCGAACCGGTCGTCTGCCTCGATGGCGATGCCGCCGGCCAGCGCGCCGCGCAGAAGGCGGCCGACGTGGCGCTACCGCTGCTGAAGCCGGGCTATGCGCTGCGCTTTGCGACGCTGCCTGCGGGCGAGGACCCCGACAGCCTCATCAAGCGCGACGGGCCCAAGGCGATGGACGCCGTGCTGTCGCAGGCGCGCGGTCTTGCCGACGTCGTCTGGTCGGCCGAGACCGACGGCAAGGTCATCGACACGCCCGACCGGCGCGCGGCGCTGGAAGGCCAGCTGCGCGAGCGGCTGGCGAAGATCGTCGACCCGACGGTCCGGCGCGCCTACGAGAGCGAGTGGATCTACACGAAGCTGCGGGCCCTTGGCCGGCCGGCCTTCGTTCCGCGCGGGCCGTCGGCCGGCCGACCGGCCGGCAAGCCGTGGGTCAAGCCCGGCTCCGGCCCCGTCATGGGCACTTTCCGTTCGCCGGGCGACGTGGGGCTGCTGCGGGTGCGGCAGGAGCAGGTTCTGCTGGCGACAGCCGTAAATCACCCGGAATTGCTGATCCACGAGGCCGAAACCCTGGCTTTGGCCGACCTGACCGACCGGCGGCTGGAGCGTGTGCGCCAGGCATTGGTGGATTGCGCCCACGAGGCGGCCGGGGGCGAGACTCCGCTTGACACAAGCACGCTGATTGCCCACTTATCCCGCGTGGGATTGGCCGAGGACGCCGAAATGCTGACGCGGCCAACCCTTTACGAACACGGGGCTTTTGCCGATCCGACCGCTTCCCCCGAAGCGGCGCGGGCCGGCTTTGGCCACCTTTTGGCGCTTCTGTCCCGCCGTCGGATGGAAGACGAGCTGCGCGAAAGCGAGCTCGCGCTCGCCCGGGACGCGACGGCAGAGAACCTGGCCCGGGTCGAAGGGCAGGCCGCACACCTGCGGGCTCAGGTCGCCGAACTGGCGCCCGAGGACGACGGGTAGGGGCAAGGGGGCAGGGACGCGCGCCCGCTAGAGCGCGTCGAGCCGACCGGTACGCGACTTTTCGAATTCGATATTCCACGCGAGGCATCCAAGCATGTCGTCCAAGGCCAAGCCCGTCCCCGCCGCCGCACCGCGCGAAGAGGCCCCCGACGGTCCCCTGATGGACGCCACCGCCGCCGCCGTGAAGAAGATGCTCGCCCGCGGGCGCGAGCGCGGCTACGTCACCTACGACGAGATCAACGCGGTCCTGCCGCCCGACCAGGTCTCTTCCGAGCAGATCGAGGACACGCTGGCCCTGCTGAGCGAGCAGGGCGTCAACGTCGTCGAAAACGAGGAAGGCGAGGACGAGGAAGGCGGCGCCAACGCCAACGGCGCCGACGGTTCGGCCGATTCCGCTGGCCCGAAGGCCCCGGTGCCCGCGCGCGTGGGCGGCGAGGAGCCCGAGGAAGAGGAAGAGGAATCCAAGCGCGGCAACATCGACGCGGATTCGATCGGGCGCACCGACGATCCGGTGCGCATGTACCTGCGCGAGATGGGTTCGATCGAGCTGCTGTCGCGCGAGGGCGAAATCGCCATCGCCAAGCGCATCGAGGCCGGCCGCGAGAAGATGATCTCGGCCCTGTGCGAGAGCCCGCTGACGATGCGCGCGGTCGTGCATTGGCGCGACGCGCTCGTCGAAGGCAAGATGCTGCTGCGCGACGTGATCGATCTCGACGCGACCAACGGCGGCGGCCCGGGTGCGGCCACGCCCGGCGGCCTGCCCGCGGCGGTCGCTGCCGAAGCCGAAACGGAAGAGGCCGAGCCTGCCGAAGGCGCCGAGAACGCCGAAGGCGGCGAAGGCCAGCCCGCGGCGGACGCCGACGGCCAGGAAGAGAACGTCTCGCTCTCCGCGCTCGAGCAGCAGCTCAAGCCCGAAGTGCTCGAGCGGCTCGAGAAGCTCGCCGGCGTCTACAAGCGGCTTTACCGCATGCAGGAAAAGCGCATGGAAGCGCTTCTCGCCGGCAAGCAGTTCAGCCCGGTTTCCGAAAAGCACTACCAGAAGCTCAAGCAGGACCTGATCGACCAGCTCGCGGATGTTCATCTGAACAACACCCGCATCGAGCAGCTGATGGGGCAGCTTTACGACCTCAACCGCAAGCTCATCGCCGCGGAAGGCCGCCTGCTGCGCTACGCCGAGGAATGCGGCGTCAAGCGTGACGAGTTCCTGTCGAAATATTCGGGCAAGGAAGTCGACCCGCGCTGGTTCGGGCGCGTCAGCCGCCTCACCGGCAAGGGCTGGAAGAAGTTCACGACCAAGTACAAGAACGAGATCCAGCAGCTGCGCAAGGACGTGTCGGAGATCTCCGAGCGGTCCGGCCTGAACCGCGGCCTGCAGTTCCTCGACCTGATCCAGGAAGGCAACATCGGCCTGATGAAGGCGGTCGACAAGTTCGAGTACCGCCGCGGCTACAAGTTCTCGACCTACGCCACGTGGTGGATCCGCCAGGCGATCACGCGCTCGATCGCCGACCAGGCGCGCACGATCCGCATCCCCGTGCACATGATCGAGACGATCAACAAGCTGGTGCGCACGAGCCGCCAGATCCTGCACGAGATCGGCCGCGAGCCGACGCCCGAGGAACTGGCCGAGAAGCTCGGCATGCCGCTGGAGAAGGTGCGCAAGGTCCTCAAGATCGCCAAGGAGCCGATCAGCCTCGAGACGCCGATCGGCGACGAGGAAGATTCGCATCTGGGCGACTTCATCGAGGACAAGAACGCCGTCCTCCCCGTCGATGCCGCCATCCAGGCGAACCTGCGCGAGACCACCACGCGCGTGCTCGCCACGCTGACGCCGCGCGAGGAACGCGTGCTGCGCATGCGCTTCGGCATCGGCATGAACACCGACCACACGCTCGAAGAGGTCGGCCAGCAGTTCAACGTGACGCGCGAGCGCATCCGCCAGATCGAAGCCAAGGCGCTGCGCAAGCTCAAGCACCCGAGCCGCTCGCGCAAGCTGCGCTCTTTCCTCGATACGTAAGAGGACATCGATACGTGACGCCCGGCGGCCGTCAGGCCGCCGGCGTCACGTCCATCGTCACTTTTCCGCTGATGCTTTCGCCCGGGTCCAGGGCGTGCGTACCCGTGCCCGCGATCCCGCGCGCGGCGAGGTTGAAGCCGTCCGACACATGCGTGACCGGTTCGACGCAGATGTAATCGATACCGGCCGGCCGGTGCAGCACCAGATGCGCGAATACCGGATCGGCCTGGATGCGGATCTTAAGGCCGGTGCCCGTCGCGAATTCGCAGAGCCCGTTCCATTCGCCGAAATAGAGCGTGGTGCCGTGTGGATCGAGATCGACGGGCGCGTTGGCCGGCGATCGCCGATCGACTTTGCCTGTCGCGACATTGTCGGGCGTTTGGTCCCAGCATGTGCCGGCGGTGAAATCGATGCGCGGGCTGCCCTTGATCGGGAAATAGGGATGCCAGCCGAAGCCGGCCGGCGAAGGGCGTGCGTCGCGGTTCGTGATGGTGAACGCGACGGTCAGGCGTGCGCCCGAAAGCGCGATGCGCTGCTCGACCGCGAAGCGCCACGGCCATTCGCCCGTACCGTCATGCGCGTAAGTCAACGTGGCGCTGTCCGCGCCGATCTCGGCGAGTGTCCACGGCTTGCGGTGCGCGTGGCCGTGCACCGTGTGTGGCGCCGCGTCGGGATGCGGCGGCAGCACGTGCGTGGCGCCGCGGAATGTCAGGTTCGCGTTCGCGATGCGGTTGGAATAGGGAGCAAGCGGATAGGCGCCTGCCTTGGGCCAGCCCGGCGGCAGGCGCGGCTCGCCCACCAGTGGCATGAACACGTCGTATGGGGCTTTGGCATCGTCGGTCAGGCGCAGGGCGACGATGCGCCCGCCCAGTTCGGGCATCAGCACGGCGGCCAGCCGGGACGAGGCGATATCGAATGTTTTCATCCCGCCATCTTGCCGCGCCGAAGGGGAAAAGTGGCGGATTTTTCAGGTCCTTGGCGCGGGAGCGCCCTTCGGGCTAGAACCGTCGGACGCTGCCTCGGGGGCCCGTAGTTCAGCGGTCAGAACGCGCCGCTCATAACGGTGTTGTCGCAGGTTCGAATCCTGCCGGGCCCACCATCCTGTCCGTCTCTTTCGAGAGGCGCAGCCGTACCCGGAGAAGCGGGCCGATATTGGTCCGTTTACCCGGGTCGGTGATGGTGCAGAGACGCTGGTTCCTCGCGGCGTCACCACTTTCCGGCCGAAAGTCTCCGGCGGGCTATTGCCCGTCCATACCGTCGGATGTGACGTTAAGCGCTGAATCCGAGTCGACGGGGCTGGTCCTGCCAGCGAATGGGGAGGTTGCCGATCCGTTTGAGTTGGAGCGGGGTCAGGTCAATGGGCTGACGCCCGGCAACGAGCGCTGGTGCCGCTGCGTTCTGATGACTGCGGGGGCTTCGCCAAGCTGAAGAGTTGATGACCAAGCTGCAAGCAAGCCTAAGCTCCCGTGCGAGAAAATCGCATTCTTCATAGGCGACCATCTGCTATTCAGCGTGCGGCCACGGCGTGGGAGAGTGCCGGAAGTTGAGGACAACAACGACCAAGTGGAGCGCCCATCGGTTCCACTCAAATGGTCAATCCAAATTCAGGAGGAATGCTGTTCATGAATGAGAAAATCCGGTTGAACGATGGGCGTCTCATGCCGCAACTGGGCTTTGGGGTCTGGCAGGTCACGCCTGCTCAAACCAAGATGGTTGTGGAGACTGCCCTGCAGGCGGGCTTCACGCTGATCGATACTGCGGCAGGTTATGAAAACGAGAAGGAAGTCGGCGAGGCGCTTCGCGAAAGCCCCACACCACGTGAGGAGGTCTTCGTCACCACGAAACTGCGCAATTCTGAACATGGCTATGATCAGGCGTTGAAATCTTTTGACGTCAGCATGAATGAGCTCGGGCTCGACTACCTCGATCTCTACCTGATCCATTGGCCTGTGCCGTCGAAAAACCTGTTCGTGGAGACGTGGCGTGCGCTCGTGCGCCTTCGGCAGGAAGGGCGTGTCCGCTCGATTGGCGTTTCCAATTTCACGCCACAGCACTTGCAACGAATCATCGACGAAACCGGAATCGTACCGGCACTCAACCAGGTCGAGTTGCACCCCCGATTTTCGCAGCGCGAGTTGCGCCAGTTTGAAGAGCCTCTTGGCATCGTAACGCAGTCCTGGAGCCCGCTGGGTCGTGGGCACCTGCCGGAAATCCCGGCCATTCGCGAGATTGCAGCCAAGCATGGGAAATCCTGGGCTCAGATCGTATTGCGTTGGCACCTCGATAGCGGGCTCGCGGTCGTAACGAGGTCGTCGAACCCAGCCAGAATTCAAGAAAATTTCGGCGCGACGTCCTTCTGCCTAGATGCGGAGGACATGGCCCGCATGAACACTCTCGACAGAGCCGATGGCCGAGTGGCGCGTCACCCTGACAACGTCGCGGATTAAGGAGCGATACGGCGACCGGCTGGAGCAGCTCAAACGGGGTACGGTGATTCGCCTGACCGACCCCCACCGAGTGGTCCTCCCTGAAGTATGATTTTGGAGAAGGAGGAACAGGCAATGGTAAGGAAAAGGCATTTCGCGCGCGACTGCGCGCACCACCAGCGCCAGCAAGCCCCACGGTGAGGACGCGATGGATGCTCCGCCCCGATGGCCAAGACGAACGATGCCGGCTCCGCTGCCGGGCAGATCGCCGAGAAGTCGCTGAAAGCGGTTCTAGGGTCCTAAGCAGATTTGTATGAGACGAAGCGCGCCCGAATTGGCGGGCGGAGCGTCCTGTCACCATCGCCTGCGCTGAAAGGCAGTTTCGCCGGCTGGCGGGCGGGCGTCGCTTCGCCGACATTGCGCCTCCAGCAACGTGACCAAATGAGGCGTAAGATGAAGCGTTATGTGATCGAGCGTGAAATTCCCGGCGTGGGCAAGCTGGACAGCCAGGGGCTCAAGCAGGCGGCAAGCACGTCCAACGAAGCGCTGGCCAAGCTTGCCGGCAAGGCGCAGTGGGTCGAATCCTACGTCATCGACGACAAGACGTTCTGCGTCTACCTCGCCGAGAACGAGGCCGCCGTGCGCGAGCATGCCAAGATCAGCGGGTTTCCCGCCACGAAGATCAACGAAGTCCGCAGCGTCATCAGCCCGATGACGGCGGTTTGATCCGATCTGTATCCGGCGCGGCCTTGCGGCCGTGCCGGATGCACTTCCGGGTCCGGCGATGACGATCGGAACATTCGGCTGGTTCGATCTGGCGACCGACGATGTCGGACGCGCGGCGGATTTCTACGCGGCACTGTTCGGCTGGCAATGCCGGACCGACCAAGCGAATGGCGGGGTCTACCATCGCCTGTCGTCGGACGGCCGTGACGTGGCTTCGCTCTATCAAATCGACGGGCGCGCAAGGGCGCGGGGCATGCGCGCCCACTGGACACCCTATGTCGCGGTCGCATCGGTCGACGCGTCAGTCGCCCGGGTGACTTCCGCCGACGGCACGGTGTTGGTGCGTCCTTTCGACGTGACGCATGCCAGCTCGGGGCGGATCGCCCGCATTTCCCTTGTCGCTGATCCGGGCGGTGCCGTGCTCGGTCTGTGGGAAAACGGCCGCACGACGGGTTGACGGCGGCCGAGGGGCTGTCATTATCGACACGCTACAATGTCAATATTGCACCTAGCCCGCCCGCGTCGGGACGGGAATTGTCGCGTGCTGCCATCCGTACGGGAGTCCAGCCCATGACAACCCAAAGCCCCTCCGTTCCGGATAGCCGGACCCCCTTCGTGCTCCGGCAGAAGCTTTCGGACGAAGTTATCGACGTTACAGTCGTGATGCTTGACGGCGGCTATGCTTCCACAGGCATCGCGCCGATCGAGATATTTTCTTCCGCCGGCGTGATCTGGAACTGGCTGTGCGGCATCGACCAGCGACCGCGTTTCCGCGTTTCGGTCGCCTCGCTCGACGGGGGCGGCGTGCGTGGCCTGTGCGGTCTGTCGATAGTCGCGGACCGCGCGATTTCCGACGTGACGAAGGCCGACATCGTCGTCGTTTCCGCGTCGAGCTGGAACCTGCAAGACGATGTCGTGAGCGACGGGCGGCTGTTGGCGTGGATCCGCGATTGGCATGCCAGAGGCGCCTATGTCGTCGGGATCTGTTCGGCGGTCGGCTTCCTGGCCGAAAGCGGCGTGCTCGATGGCCGCATGGCGACGACGCATTGGGGCGTCGCCGATCTTTTCAAGCAGCGCTATCCGGCGGTGCGCTGGCACCCGGACAGGTTCGTCACCGAGGACGACCGCGTGCTGTGCAGCGGCGGAGTCTACGCGGCGGCAGACGTCAGTCTCTTTCTCGTCGAAAAATTCTGCGGCCGCGAGGTGGCGCTGCAGACCGCGAAATCGCTGTGTCTGAGCATGCCGCGCAGCTGCCAGTCCGGCTATGCGGCCGTGCCGCAGGTGCGGCCGCATTCCGACGAGAAAATCCGTGCGACCGAGGAGTACATCCGCGCGAATTTCGCGCGCGATCTGCCGATCGCAGGGCTTGCCGAGCGTGCCGCGATGGGCGCCCGCAATTTCATCCGGCGCTTCAAGGCGGCAACCGGATTCGTGCCGGGCGCATACATACAGATGCTTCGCGTGACGGCCGCCAAGGAACAGCTGGAGACCGGCCAAGACACGGTGCAGAGCATCGCGCTGAAGGTCGGGTATGAAGATCAGGCATTCTTCCGACGCGTGTTCAAGCGCCAGACCGGCATGACGCCGATGGAATATCGCGCGCGCTTCGCCGACTTCAATGTCGTCCGTGCCGACCTGGCGCGGGAGCCCCCGCGCGCGGCCTGACGCGCCGGATTGGGCTTGGCGGAAGCGGCCGATCCGCGCGAAACTCCCGTCCTGCCGGCAATGTCTGGCGCGCCCTTTTCCGGGCGCCAATCGCAGGGGGAGAGACGCACCATGTGGACGCAGGCCGAAACCTATCCCGATCCGTCGATCGAGATTCTCGACAAGCGGTTCGAGAAATACCGCCTGTTCAATGCCTGCGTCGAGAAGCTGGCGACCGGCTGCCGCTGGAGCGAAGGGCCGGTCTGGTTCGGCGCCGGGCGCTACATGCTGTGGAGCGACATTCCGAACAACCGCATGCTGCGCTGGGACGAGGCGAACCAGTCGGTCGCGACCTTCCGCCAGCCTTCCAACAATTCCAACGGCAACACGCGCGACCGGCAGGGAAGGCTCGTGACCTGCGAACACCTGACGCGGCGGGTCACGCGCACCGAGCACGACGGCAGCATCACCGTGCTGGCCGACAGGTTCGAGGGCAAGCGCTTCAATTCCCCCAACGACGTCGTCGTGAAGTCGGACGATTCGATCTGGTTCACCGATCCGACCTTCGGCATCGGCGGCTATTACGAGGGCGAGTACGCGCAGAGCGAACTGCCGATGGCCGTCTACCGTCTCGATCCGAAGACCGGCCAGATCAAGATCGTCGCCAAGGACATCGATGGCCCCAACGGCCTGTGTTTCTCGCCCGACGAGAAGCTGTTCTATCTCGTCGAATCCGCTTCGCGGCCGCGCAAGCTGCATGTCTACGATGTGGTCGAGAACGGGGCGGCGCTGGCGAACCGCCGGCAGTTCGGCGAATGCGGCGAGGGCACGCCCGACGGCTTCCGCGTGGACGTGGACGGCAACGTGTGGGCGGGCTGGGGGATCGTGCCGGGGCTCAACGGCGTGCGCGTCTTCGCGCCCGACGCCACGCCCATCGGCCATATCCATCTGCCCGAGCGTTGCGCGAACCTGTGCTTCGGCGGCCGGCACCGCAACCGCCTGTTCATGGCGGCCAGCCAGTCGCTCTATGCCCTTTACGTGAACACCCAGGGCGCTCCGGGCGGCTGAAGGGCCCACGCGACGGCCGCCAGAGACCAGCACAGGATCGAGAGCATCGCCGCATAGGTGGCGAAGCGGCGATACGTGTCCTGCAACACGCCCAAGATGGCGTGCTGGGCGCGGCCGTCGGGCAGTTCATGCCGTCGGTCCATCAGCAGCCAAGTCTCCGTCCGGCGATAATCCTGCCGCAGGGCGAGTTCACCGCGCAGAATCAGGACAGCCGTCAACATCGACAGCAGGATGGCGCCGCTCCTGAAAGCCAGAGCCGGCCATGCGATCAGGCCGAACATCGTCATGCCGATGGCGAGAAGCGCGAACAGGCAGCCTCGCCCGATCGACTGGGAGGCGGCCCACCGGATGCGGTCGAATTCGTCCATGCGCCGGCCCCGTGCGACTGGCGGGCCGGACCGGATGGGTCAGGCCGCGACCAGATAGAATAGGCGCACGAGGCCTGGAACGGTCAAGGCGAAGGCCGCGGCGGCCCAGATCGCCATCGCCTGCGTGCTGCCGCGCAGATGGGGCAGGGCGCGCTCGGCCAGCGCCACCGGGATGCCGCTGGCAAGCAGCGTCGTCGTCGCGACAAGCATGCTGGCGGCGTAGAAAAGCAGGCCCGGCGAGCCCGGCATCCAGTTCGGGACCCAGAGCGGCGCCAGTGCCAGCACGAGTTCGAGGTAGGGCGAGAACATCCCGTTGACGGCCGACAGGCCGAGCACGATCGCGAAGGTCTGCTGGCGGGTCATGGCGCGCCGCCGGCCGACACGCCGGGCACGAGCCCGGCCTGCCACATGACGATGAATGCCAAGACGCGCAGATGATAGATCCAGAATGCGGCGATCGGCGGGAGCAGCAGCGGGCTCACGAAACTCGGCGTGATGGCGGTCGTCGCGCGCACGGCCCAGCCGGTCAGCGTCACGAAGCAGCGCCAGATATAGTTGGTCGGCTGCATCGAAGGAACGAAGAACGCGAGCAGGAATCGGCCGATGCAGGACCAGAGCACGATCGCAAGCCCGTAATTGACGAACCAGAACGGCAGGTAGCTCAGGAAGAAGGCGGAATCGTTCATGCGGTACGCGGCATCCTCTCAATAAAAAGGGGCGGGACCCGGAAGGTCCCGCCCCCGAAACCCGAGGGGCACCGTAGTGCCCTCGGGGCGTTCAGGCTACTCCTTCGCCGCCATGCCGGGGGCGAGCGCAACGTCGCCAGCCGGTACGCGGATGGAGTCGATGAAGGCCTGCATTTCCGGGGTCGCCTCGGAACCCATCTTGCCGGCGATCCACTGGGCGATGAACGCCGCCGGGATGCCGAAGATGCCGACCGAGATGTTGTTGATGCCCCAGAGATACGCGACGTCACGGCCGCGGATCTTCACGATCGTGACGATGTCGCCAAGCATGCCCTTGAGGGCCGGCCCGTAGAACTCAGTCGTGATCAGGAAGAACATGCAGACGCCGTAGCCGACCAGCATGCTGGCCACGCCGCTGCCGTCGCCGCCCTTCTTCCACCAGATGCCGAGCACGAGGGCCGCGAACAGCCCCGAGGCGGCAATGGAGAAGGCCCACGACACCAGGAACAGGATGTCGGCACCCAGCGTACCCGCCACGTAGGCCGCGATCACGGCCACGAGCGCGAGGAGCACGCGGCTGATGACGAGGCGACGCTTCGTGTCGGCTTCCGGGTCGATCATCTTGTAGTAGACGTCGTGTGAGAGCGCGTTGGCGATGGCGAGCAGGAGCCCGTCGGCCGTCGACAGCGCCGCCGCAAGACCGCCGGCGGCCACGAGGCCGGCGACGACGTACGGAAGGCCGGCGATTTCCGGCGTGGCGAGCACGATCGCGTCGGGGTGGATGCGGAATTCCGACAACTGCAGGATTCCGTCCCCGTTCCCCGTGACACCGGCGCAGAGCGGGAAGATCTGCGCGGCGTTGGCCGCATCGCACGCACCGACGAGTGCCAGGCCCGGTTTGCCCCACGACGCGACCCAGCCGGGCAGCGAGGCGATCGGCGTCCCGATGATGTTCTGGTACACCTCCAGCTTCGCGAACGCCGCATAGGCGGGCGCCGTGAAATACAGCAGGAAGATGAAGAACAGCGACCAGCCCACCGAGTCGCGGGCCTGACGGACCGACGGCGTGGTGAAGTAGCGCATCAGGATGTGCGGCAGCGAAGCCGTCCCGACCATCAGGCAGAGGATCAGCGCGAAGAAGTTAATCATCGAACTCGCGCTGTACTTGCCTTGTGCGTCGGCGAAGGCTGCGACGTGGCTCTTCGCGATGCCGAGCGTCTTCTCGAGGGCTTCGATCTTCTCGAGCGCCTGGCCGTACATCAGCTGGGGCACGGGCACGCCCGTGACCTGCGCCGACATGATCACGACCGGGATCAGGTAGGCGATGATCAGGATGATGTACTGGGCGACCTGGGTCCAGGTCACCGCCTTCATGCCGCCGAGCATCGAGCACACGAGGATGCCGATGAGGCCGACGAAGCAGGCGGTCTTGAAGTCCATGCCCAGGAAGCGCGACGTGATGATGCCCACGCCGACGATCTGCGCCACGACATAGACGAACGACGCCGTGATCAGGACGATGACGGCGAGCGTGCGCGCCGTGTTGCCGCCGTAGCGCGCGCCGCAGAAGTCCGGCACCGTGAACTGGCCGAACTTGCGCAGGTACGGCGCCATCAGGATCGACACGAGAACGTAGCCGCCGGTCCAGCCGAGCACGAAGGCGAGGCCGTCGTAGCCGCCGAAATAGAGCGACCCGGCCATGCCGATGAACGAAGCGGCCGACATCCAGTCCGCACCCGTCGCCATGCCGTTGTAGAAGGCGGGAACGGAGCGTCCGGCGACGTAGTATTCGGACACTTCGGCCGTGCGCGACAGCCAGCCGATCAGCGCGTAGACGCCGATCGTCAGGAAGACGAACAGGTAGCCGAGAATTTTGTCGGGCACCCCGAAATACTCGAGAATGCCGATGAAGATGACGAACCCGGCGAACGTCCCGGTATAGATACCGTAGATGCGTCCCAGGTTGTTGAGGAAGCTGCTGTTTGCGGCGGCTCCGGCCATGATGTCGGTCTCCTTGCCTGGGTTATTCGTCGGACACGCCGAATTCTTCGTCGATCTTGTTCTGGGCGCTGGCGTTCCAGAAGCACATCACGACGAAGGCGATCAGCGAGCCCTGCGCGGCCATGTAGAAGCCGACGGGGAAGCCGAGGATGCGGATGCCGTTCAGTTGCGGTGCGAAAAAATGCACCACGAAGCTGAAGAAAAACCACAGGGCGAGCAGCGTCCACATCAGCGAGGACGTCTTGCCCCAGTAGCTCTTCATTTCTTCGGGAGAAAGCTTCTTGCTCATTCAACGTCTCCTCTCGTTTCGCAGGTAGACGCACCTCTTCCGCAAGTTGAGTACGGATTCGGTGCGTCCGACCCCCGAGCCGCCTTGTGGCGGGTTGGTTACCAGGGGACACCGGCTGGTCCGATGGACCCCCCGGTACGGCGACTATTTTTAAGGCTTACCGGCGTGTTCCAAGTTCTTCCGTGCGTTCGTGTGGACGCACTTGATATTCGGTCTAACATGGGATTCGCGAACTAGACAATAGTTTCAAATCCATGGGATCGTCCCGCGCAAGGGGAGGCACGCCGGATCACATGCTGAAAACGTTCTTTCGAAGCCTGTTTGCGGCACCGATCGCCGACCCGTCGGAGTTGCGCCGATTCCTGAGCGGCGAGGCATCTCTGCTCGCCCAGCGCACAACTTATGAGTTTTCCCGCAATACGTTAGCTTGGTACGGGCAGCATTATTTCGCCGATGCCGGATTCAACGAGGCCTTCCGGAAATGCCGGTGGGACAGTTTCGGTCTGCTCGCGTCCGACATGACGCTGCTGACGTTCGGCCGTCTAGCCGAAGTCCGTCCGGCCATCCGGAATTCGATCGCCGCGCGAATGCCCGAACTTTATGCAGAAATTCTACGTGAATATCCGCTTCCGGCCCATCGGCCGGGCGGCTGGACAGACATGGCGGATCGATTCGCAAACGGGCTCGGCGCATTGGATTTTCCAGTCGATCCGGCAAAACTTGCCACGGCGACGGCTAAGTCCGTATTCGTGACGATGCCGGTGTTCAGCGACAATCGCGCCGGTGACTACGACGTCGTCTACAACGCTATCCATTTCGGCCTTGTCGCGTTCAGCGACCGGCTCCGGCGCCGGGTCGCTGCCGAGTCCGTTGTCGCGGCGCTGGCGGCCGGCCAGCCGCTCGACCGCGAAAGCGCGATCCCGGTCAGCTAGAAGGCCACCCGCGATGGCCCCGAGAACGGCAACCGCACTTTTTCTCGGGACGGCGCGAGACGCGATGACGCCGGCCCCTGTCGTTCCCGCGAGCGCCCCGATTTCGAGGGCGCTTGCCGAACTGGCGGCGAGCCGGAGTTCAGCACTGCTCGCCGTCGATGAGTCCGGCGGTCTTGTGGGGCTGATTACCGAACGCGATGTTGTTACGCGCGTGGCCTTGAAGGCGGACCCGGCCGCGCCGCTCGCCATGTTCATGACGCGCGACCTGGTCGCGGTCGGACCCGACGAACATCTCTATCGGATCGTCGGCCGTCTGCGCCGGCGGGGCTGGCGGCACATGCCGGTCGTCGATGCGGCCGGCCGGCCGCTGGGAATCGTCGCGCGTGCCGACGCGCTGGGCGCGGCCGGCGCGCGCCTGCTGCGCGAACTGGACGTGCTCGGCGCGCTCGAGGACGGAATCGAGGACCATCGCGCGACCAAGCGCGCGCAGGTCGAACTCGCGCAGGCCCTGCTCGACGACGGGCTGTCCGCGCCCGATATCCAGCGGATCGTCACCGAGATCAACCGCGACATCCATCGCATGGTCCTGCGCGCATGCATCGCCCGATGCGGAACGCCGCCGGTTCCCTTCACGCTGCTGATCATGGGATCGGGCGGGCGTGGCGAAAGCTTCCTCGGCCCCGACCAGGACCACGGGTTCGTGCTCGCGGACTATCCGGACGAACGGCACGATGCGATCGACGCGTGGTTCGTCGACCTCGCCGTGCGTTTCGCCGATGGCCTTGCCGAGGTCGGCTTCCCGCTCTGCCAAGGCTACGTCATGGCGTCGAACCCGCTGTGGCGCAAGACCGCCTCGCAATGGCACGCGCAGGTCGCGATGTGGATCGCGCGGCGCACGCCGGCGGCGCTCCTCTATGCCGACATCTTCTTCGATTTCGAGCCGATCTGGGGCGATCCAGCACCGGCCGCCGCGCTGCGCGCCGAAGTGGCGGTCGCGCTGAAGCGAACGCCGGGATTTGCCCAGGCGATGCTGGGCGAAGACCGGCGCCTGCACGTGGCGCTCGGCTTTCTCGGCCGCCTGTCCACGCAGGGATCCGGCGCGCATGCGGGCGAAACCGACCTCAAGCTCAACGGCACGATGCCGCTGGTGGCCGCCGTGCGAATCCAGGCGCTGGCGGCCGGCATCGTCGAGACGGGAACGCGCGCGCGGATCGCGGCGCTGCGCGCGGCAGGCGTGCTCAAGGCGGCCGAGGCCGACGATCTCGTCCAGGCGTTCGAGGCGGTCACGTTCTTCCTGTTGCGCGGCCAGCTTGCCGACGCGCGGGCCGGCCGCACGCCCGACACCTTCGTGCGGCCAGATGAGCTTTCGAAGGCCGAACGTGCGCGGCTTGTTTCGGCACTTCAGGCGATCGACGCGTTCCTGACGCGCACGCGCGCGGATTTCACGGGCCGCCTGCTGGGCTGAAGCGCCGCGCCGCGGCCTGTATCTCCAGCGCCATGTTCGAGGTCTCGACGAGCGCGTCGTAGCTTTCGATGCCGCGGCGCTCGCAGATATCCACCAGCCGCACGAAGATTTCGGCCGTGGCGATTGCGTCGTCGAGGGCCGAGTGGCGCCGGCCGATCTCGATGCCCATCCGTCGCGCCAGACCGTCGAGACTGTGGTCGCCGAGATCCGGGAACAGCCACCGCGCGATCATCAGCGTGTCGAACGGCGGATTGTCGATGGCGATCCCCGCCGCTGCAGCCGCGCGACGCATGAAGGCGAGATCGAATGCCGCGTTGTGCGCGACAAGCACGGCGTCGTGCGCGAACAGCTTGAAGGCGCGCGCGGCTTGCGCCGGGCCGGGCGCACCGGCGACCGCCTTGTCGTCGATCCCGTGGAAGACGGTCGAAGCCGGCGGGATCGGCCGTCCGGGGTCGACGAGCGTCGTGTGGCTTTCGCCCGCCAGGATGCGCGTGCCCAGCACGCGCACGGCCCCCACCGACACGATCTCGTCGTTTGCCGTGTCGAGACCCGTCGTTTCGAGATCGAAGACGACATAGGACAGCGCCGAGAGCCGGCGCGTGCCCAGCGCCCCGCCGGCCGGCTTCAGCCGCGCCAGATCGAAATCATAGAACTCCGGACGGGGAGCGGCGGCGGCATGGATCGTGGCGCCGGGCACCGTCAGGGAAAGCACATACGCCTCGCGCATGCCGTCCTTGCCGCTCGTCCAGCCGAGCCGGGCGGCGTAGGGGCCGCGTCCATCGGCGAGCATCGCCTCAAACGCGACATTGCCGCCATCGCCCGCCCGAGCGAGCGCCGAATCGAGCGCGTCGGCGGCGACGAGCGTCGTCAGCACGCGCTGCAGGCCGACGGGGCCGCACGGCGCGAGCAGGTCGTGCGCGCGGTCGTTGAGAAGCAGGATACGGTGATCGGGAGCGGCGACGATCACCGCTTCGCCGAGGCTGCGCAGTATCGTTTCCAGCCAGCGCCGGTCGTGTGCAAGTCGTGCGTCGGCGCCGCGCGCCGCTTCCAGCGCGCCGGCGAGGCGCTCGGCGTCGAGCCGGCGAGCCTCGGTTTCCGCGGCGAGCGGTTCGGCGAACAGGTGGCGCGCGGCGCGCGCGACGAGTGCTGCGGCGAGGGCCGCACCCGCGGCGGCGGCGATCGTGAGGCCGCCGATGCCCGGTACCTGTCCGCCGCGCGAGAGGCTCCAGAACAGCCCGGCCGACAGGGCTGCCCCGGCGAGGATCGCCGCGCCGAAAGCCGTCGGAGGAAGCCGCTTCGGGTCCATGATCCGGGCAGGATAGCGCCCCGCGAAAACCCATGCTATCGAGACGAGATGACCGACATGAGCGCCCCCGGCGGCTGGACGCCGATCCCGATTTCCGTGCTGACGGGCTTTCTCGGTAGCGGCAAGACGACGCTTCTGGGCCATCTGTTGCGCCATCCCGGCATGGCCAAGACGGCCGTCATCATCAACGAGTTCGGCGAAATCGGTCTCGACGACCTGCTGGTTCAGGGCGAACTGCTGAACCATGTCGATCCGGGTGCCCAGACCCAATTCGTCAAGATGAATGCCGGCTGCCTGTGCTGCACGGTGCGCGGCGATCTCGAAGTGGCGCTGCGCGACCTCTACCTAAAGCGGGTGCGCGGTCAGGTGCCCGACTTCAAGCGTGTCGTCATCGAGACGACCGGACTTGCCGACCCGGCACCCATCCTCCACACGCTGATGGACGATCCGGTCCTCGCGGCCTACTACCGGCTCGACGGCGTGGTGACGACGGTCGATGCGGTCAACGCGATGCGCGAGTTCGACGACCAGTTCGAGAGCGTCAAGCAGGTCGCCGTCGCCGACCGGCTGGTGCTGACCAAGACCGACATCGCCGATGCGCATGACGTGGCGCATCTGCGTGCGCGTCTTGCAGCGATCAATCCGGGTGCGCCGATCATCGTTGCCACGATGGGCAAGGCCGAGCCGGCCGCACTGTTCGATGCCGGTCTCTACGATCCGGCGACCAAGACGGCCGACGTACGCCGCTGGCTCAACGAGGAAGCCTATTCGGCGACCAAAGGCCACGCGCACGGTGCCGAGCACGGGCATACGCACGAACACGGCGATCATCATCACGACCACGATCATAGCCATGATCACGGGCATGATCATGCCCACGACATCAACCGCCACGACGACCGCATCCGCGCGCACTGCCTGACGATCGACGAGCCGCTCGACTGGGACATGGTCGCGGCCTGGCTCGGCAGCCTCGCCCAATCGCGTGGCAACGACCTCCTGCGCATGAAGGGGATCGTGAACGTGGCCGGCGAGGACCAGCCGGTGGTCCTGCATGGCGTGCAGCACCTGTTCCATCCGCCGGCCCGCCTGCCGGCCTGGCCGGATTCCGACCGGCGGACCAAGCTCGTCTTCATCACGCGCGACGTGTCGCGTGCGGATATCGAAAAGTCCCTTGCGGCCTTCCGGACCGATGCCGCGAAGCGGGCCAGCCTTCGCGCTTGATCGCCCGCCCCGGTGTGCTATTTCCGGGGCCTTGAATCCCGGAAGGACGAGATAAATGGCCGCCTACCAGTACGTCTATGTGATGAAGCGCCTCGCCAAGGTCTATCCCGGCGGCAAGAAGGTGCTCGACGACATCTGGCTGTCCTTCCTGCCTGGCGCCAAGATCGGCGTGCTCGGCCTCAACGGGTCCGGCAAGTCGACGCTGCTGAAGATCATGGCCGGCCGCGACACCGACACCGCGGGCGAGTACTTCCTCGCAGAGGGCGCCACGTGCGGCTATCTCGAGCAGGAGCCCAATCTCGACCCCAAGAAGACCGTGGCGCAGAACGTCATGGACGGCCTCGGGCCGCTCAAGGGGATGGTCGACCGGTTCGAGGAGGTGTCGAACAAGCTGGGCGAAGTCACAGACGACGACGAGATGAACGAGCTGCTGGCCGAGCAGGCCGAGTTGCAGGAAAAGATCGACGCCGCCAACGCCTGGGACCTGAACCGCACGATCGAGATCGCGATGGACGCGCTGCGCTGCCCGCCGGCGGACGCGGACGTGACGAAGCTTTCGGGCGGCGAGCGCCGTCGCGTGGCGCTGTGCCGCCTGCTGCTGCAGAAGCCCGACCTGCTGCTGCTCGACGAACCGACCAACCATCTCGACGCCGAATCCGTCGCATGGCTCGAGCGCTTCCTGCACGACTATCCGGGCTGCGTCGTGGCGGTCACGCACGACCGCTACTTCCTCGACAACGTCGCGGGCTGGATCCTCGAACTTGACCGCGGCAAGGGCATTCCTTGGGAAGGCAACTATTCGTCCTGGCTCGACCAGAAGCAGAAGCGCCTGGCGCTGGAAGAAAAGCAGGAAACGAACCGCCAGAAGACGCTCGAGCGCGAGCTCGAATGGATCAAGGCGAGCCCGCGCGCCCGCCAGGCCAAGAACAAGGCGCGTATCCAGGCCTACGACGCGCTGGTCGCCGAGGAACGCGACCGCGCGCCCGAGAGCGTGCAGATCGCCATCGCGCCCGGGCCGCGCCTGGGCAACACGGTGGTCAACGCCGAGAAACTCTCCAAGGGCTTCGGCGACATGCTGCTGATCGACAAGCTCGACTTCCGCATGCCGGCCGGCGGCATCGTGGGCATCATCGGCCCGAACGGCGCCGGCAAGACGACGCTGTTCCGCATGCTCGTCGGGCAGGACAAGCCGGATTCCGGCACGCTGACGGTCGGCGATACGGTCAAGTTCGGCTACGTGGACCAGAGCCGCGATTCCCTCGACGCCAACAAGACGGTCTGGGAGGAAGTTTCCGGCGGCGACGACATGCTCGTCATCGGCGGCAGGAATGTGCCCAGCCGCGCCTATGTCGCCTCGTTCAATTTCAAGGGCGGCGACCAGCAAAAGAAGGTCGGGCAGCTATCGGGCGGCGAACGCAACCGCCTGCAGCTCGCCAAGATGCTGAAGGCCGGCTCCAACGTGCTGCTGCTCGACGAACCGACCAACGATCTCGACGTCGACACGCTGCGCGCGCTCGAAGAGGCGCTGCTGGGCTATTCGGGCTGCGTCATGGTGATCAGCCACGACCGCTGGTTCCTCGACCGCATCGCCACGCACATCCTCGCCTTCGAGGGCGATAGCCAGGTCGTGTGGTTCGAGGGGAACTACCAGGATTACGAGGCCGACAAGAAGCGCCGTCTGGGTGCTGACGCGGACCAGCCACACCGCATCAAGTTCAAGCCGCTGACGCGCAACTGAGCGCGCGACGGCGCCGTTCAGCCCTTCTTGGGGGACGCGACCGTCTTCGAGCGCAGCGCATCGATCAGGGCGGAAAGCTTGCCGCCGTTGCGCTGGATCGTGGCCGAGAAATCATCGCGCTGCGTTATCGCCATGCTGACGTCCTCGATGATGACGTCGATGATGCGCCAGCTGTCGCCCGTCGGGCGCAGCCGCCAGGCGACGCGCACAGGCGCGCCCTGCGCGCGCACGAATTCGGAATTCACGAAGACCTCGTTGTCGTCACCCTTGCGCGAGCCTGTCGTACGGATGCTCTCGCCGCCGTAATCGGCGAAGCGCGTCGCGTAGGTGGCGACGATGAAATCCTCGAACGCATTCAGATAGTCCGCGCGATCGGCTTCGCTCGCCGAGCGCCAGGGCGCCCCGAGCGCGAAACGGCCGATCGTCGGCACGTCGAAGGTTTCGGTGAAAAGCGCGCGGAAGCGCGTCGCGCGGTCGGCGTTGTCGATGTCCTTGGCGGTGAGGCCCTGGATCGCGCGCCGGGCAAGATCGTCGATGAACGCGACTGCGGCCGGGGAAGCGCTGGTCTGCGCCGCGGCGGGCATCGGGTTCCACGCGCAGAAGGCCGCTGCCATTGCCGCGAGGAGAGTGCGCCGGATCATGGTTATGTGCGCCTCAGCGCGGGACTTCGGCGCTCGACCCCGGAATCGCCGGCGCTTCGAGCTCCGTCATGCGCGGGGACGGCGTGCTCGAACCGGGATTCGCGTTGCGGATCTCGCTGCGGCGACGGTCGGCCGTGATGCGACGGACGGTCGCGTAAAGGTCCGTCGCCGAACGCTCGATGTCTTCGATCTGCTGCCTGTTGGCGTCGCGCTCGTGCACGGCTGTGGCGCCGGATCGCGCATAGGGCGCCCAGTTGGCGTCGGCGCCGCGCGTGACCAGGTTGAACGGATCGAGAAGCGCGTCGACGGCCGTGCCGAAGATGTCGCGTCCGTTCGAGGAACCCAGCAAGGGCAGCATCAGATACGGGCCGTCGTTCACGCCCCAGCGGGCGAAGGTCTGGCCGGCATCCTCGTTGTGCTGGACGAGGCCCATTTCGGTTGCCGGATCGAAGACGCCGAAGAAACCGATCAGCGTGTTGACGAAGAAGCGCGCGATCGCCGTGCCCGCGCGGTTGCCTTCGCCCTGCAGGCCGTCGTTCACGGCCGTCCAGGGATTGCGCAGATTGCCGAGGAAATTGCCGGCGCCGGTGCGCACGCCCTGCGGCAGCGCGCCATACCATGTCGCCATCGGCTTCAGCGCGATCGCGTCGAGGAAGCGGTTGACCTCGAAGAAGTACCGGTTCATCCCTTCGAGCGGATCCCAGATCTCGTCGCCTGCCTGCGCGATCGCCGGTTCGTCGGCACGCGCGACCGGCGCCAGAAGCAGGAAAGCTGCAAAAATTGGCGCGATCAGCAACCAGGAAGAAGAGCGGGCAGGACGGGAAGTGGACATCTTTACGGCGTACCCTTCAGGACTGACTGCGACTGCGCGACACCATTACATTGCCGCCCTTTCCAGAGCGTAAATGCACCGCGTTTTCCCGCGCTTTCCACCTTGTGACAGCGAATCCGTCGGGAAGCAGTGATTGTTATCACAGCGACGCCAAACAGAACTAGCGCCGGGGGTGCAGCCCGAAAGGTTAACACCGGAATGTTGCGGAATAGGCACACACGCCGGCTCGTTTCCGAGTTGAAGAATTAATATCCGTTGAAAGATATAAAGATGTCTTTATATTAATCAGCGAAAGACGATCATGACACAGACGCTCGATGACCTGCTCGATGGATTGCGCGCTGCCGCGGAGCCGACCCGGCTGCGCCTGCTTGCGCTGTGCGCGCAGGGAGAGCTGACGGTCAGCGAACTCGTCCAGATCCTCGGCCAGAGCCAGCCGCGAGTGTCGCGGCACCTCAAACTGCTGTGCGATGCCGGCATGCTCGCCCGGCTGCCGGAGGGGAGCTGGGTATTCTACCGGCTGGCCGAGGGTTCGCGCGCCAACGGACTCGTGCGCAAGCTCGCCGACATGCTGCCGCAGGACGACGCGCAGCTCGTGCGCGATCGCGAAGGCCTTGCGGCCGTCCGCCGGGCGCGCGCCGAGCGGGCGGCTGCCTATTTTGACGCGAACGCCAAGGGCTGGGACCGCATCCGCTCGCTGCATGTGCGCGATGCCGACGTCGAACAGCATCTCGCCGCCCTCGTTCCGGTGGGGCCCGACAAGGAAATCCTCGATATCGGCACGGGTACCGGGCGCATCCTCGAGCTTCTCGGCGCACGCGGTGCGCGCGGCGTGGGAATCGACCAGTCGGCCGAGATGCTGCGCATAGCGCGCGCCAACCTCGCCAAGGCGAATCTCGCCAACGTCTATGTGCGCCAAGGCGACATGTACCGCCTGCCGTGGCGTGAACCGTCGTTCGATGCGGTCACCGTCCATCAGGTGCTGCATTTCGCGGATGATCCGGGGCTCGTCCTCGCCGAGGCCGCGCGCGTGCTGAAGCCAGGCGGACGGATCGTGATCGCCGATTTCGCGCCCCACGAACTCGACGGGCTGCGTACCGAACACGCGCACCGTCGCCTCGGGTTCGCCGATGCCGAAGTGCAGGGCTGGCTGCGGTCGGCCGGCCTTGCCCCTGCCGAAACCGTCGCCCTGCCGGGCGAGAAACTGACCGTCTGCCTGTGGGCGGCCGACAAGCCCGAGACTGTCCACGCAACGCACTGAACGTGAAGGAACGTTGATCCCATGTCCAACCGTCTATTCGGCGACGATCGTCTGGCCGGCAAGCTGAACGTCAGCTTCGAGTTCTTCCCGCCGAAGAACGAGGAGATGGACAAGCAGCTCTGGACGTCGCTCGAGCGCCTGGCACCCATGGGCCCGCGCTTCGTGTCGGTCACGTACGGCGCCGGCGGCACGACGCGCGAGCGCACGCACGCCGTCGTCAAGCGCATCGCGCAGGAAACCAAGATCAAGCCGGCCGCGCACCTCACCTGCGTCGCCGCCACGCGCGCCGAGATCGACGATGTCGTGCGCGGCTACTGGGAGGCCGGCGTGCGCCACATCGTGGCGCTGCGCGGCGATCCGCCGGCCGGGCAGACCCGCTATGCGCCGCATCCCGGCGGCTACGCCTATGCGAACGATCTCATCGCCGGCATCAAGAAGATCGGCGATTTCGAGATTTCCGTCGGCGCCTACCCGGAAGCCCATCCCGACGCGCCGTCGCCGGAGGCCGATCTCGATTTCCTGAAGGCCAAGCTCGACGCGGGCGCCACGCGCGCGATCACGCAGTACTTCTTCGATACGGACGTCTATCTGCGCTATCGCGACCGCTGCGCGGCGCGCGGGATCAAGGCCGAGATCGTGCCGGGCATCCTGCCGGTGACGAATTTCGGGCAGGTCGTGAAATTCTCGAAGATGTGCGGCGCCTCGGTGCCGCTGTGGCTCGCGCACCTGTTTGAGGGGCTCGACAACGATCCCGACACGCGCCGCCTTGTCGCCGCGATGGTCGCGGCCGAACAGTGCCGCCGCCTGCAGGCACACGGCGTCAACACGTTCCACTTCTACACGCTCAACCGCGCCGACCTCGCCTATTCGATCTGCCATGTGCTGGGCCTCCGGCCCGTCGCGAACACCGTCAAAGCCGCCTGAAGGAACACGCCCGATGCGCCCCCATCTGCTCGATGCCCTCAAGGATCGCGTCCTCCTGTGCGACGGCGGCACGGGAAGCCGCGTGCAGGCGATGACGCTCGACGTGGAGCGCGACTATTGGGGCAAGGAGAACTGCACCGAGGTGCTCGTGCTGTCGCGCCCCGATCTGGTGCGTTCGATCGCGCGCTCGTATCTCGAGGCGGGCTCGGATGTCGTGCAGACCAACACGTTCGGCGGCTCGCCGATCACGCTCGCCGAGTTCGACCTCCAGGACAAGGCGCACGAGGTCAACAAGCTGGCGGTCGAGTATGCGCGCGAGGAGGCTGAAGCCTTCGCGAAGAAGGACGGAAACCCGCGATTCGTGCTGGGCTCCATCGGGCCGGGCACGAAGCTGCCCACGCTCGGCCATATCGGCTACCAGGATCTCGAAGACGCGCTTTACGTGCAGGCGCGCGGACTGGTCGACGGCGGCGCCGACGGCATCTTGATCGAGACCTGCCAGGACCCGCTGCAGATTAAGGCGGCGATCAACGGCGCCAAGCGCGCGCGCCTCGAATACGGCCGCGACGTGCCGCTGATGGTGCAGGTGACGATCGAGACGACCGGCACGCTGCTGGTGGGCGCCGACATCGCCGCCGCGGCGACGGTGATCAACGCGATGGACGTGCATTCCATCGGCCTCAACTGCGCGACGGGGCCGCAGGAGATGGCCGAGCACGTCAAATGGGTAGCCGAGAACTGGCCGGGCATGATCACGGTGCAGCCCAATGCGGGCCTGCCCGAGCTGGTCGACGGCAAGACGCATTATCCGCTGGCACCCGACGCGATGGCCAAGTGGATCGAGCGGTTCGTCGCCGAGGACGGCATCAACATGGTCGGCGGATGCTGCGGCACGGATATCGGCCACATCGCCGCCCTCGACGCGATGCTGCGCCGACGTGCCGGTGCGGGCGCGCACCGTCCCGCGCCCAAGGCGCGCAAGTCGGTCTGGGTTCCTTCGGTCGCCTCGCTCTACCATCAGGTGCCGCTGCGCCAGGAGAACTCGTATTTCTCGATTGGCGAACGCTGTAACGCCAACGGCTCGCGCGCGTGGCGCAAGTTCCAGGAAGAGGGAAACTGGGAAGGCTGCCTCGACATGGCGCGCGAGCAGGTCCGCGAAGGCTCGAACGCGCTCGACGTCTGCACGGCCTTCGTCGGCCGCGACGAGGTGAAGGAAATGGGGGAGGTCATCAGCCGCTTCCGCGGTTCGGTGACGGCGCCGCTCGTTGTCGATTCGACCGAGCTCATCGTGCTCGAAAGCGCGCTAAAGCTCTATGGCGGCAAGGCGATCCTCAATTCGATCAATTTCGAGGACGGCGAGGAGCCTGCGGCCAAGCGCATGGAGCTTGCGCGCCGCTTCGGCACCGCCGTCATCGCGCTGACGATCGACGAGACCGGCATGGCGAAAGGCGCTTCGACCAAGCTCGATATCGCGAAGCGCCTGCGCGACTTCGCGTGCGGGCGTTTCGGCCTGCCCGAACACGATCTGATGATCGATCCGCTGACCTTCACGGTCGCGACGGGCAGCGAGGACGACCGTCGCCTGGCGGTGGAAACGCTCGACGGGATCGAGGCGATCGCGCGCGAGATGCCGAACTGCCAGATCGTGCTGGGCCTCTCGAACGTGTCGTTCGGCCTCAATCCGCCGGCCCGCCACGTCCTGAATTCGGTCTTTCTTGACCACGCGGTCAAGCGCGGGATGACGGGCGCCATCGTCCACCATTCCAAGATCATGCCGCTGCACAAGATCCCCGAGGAAGAGGCGAAAGTCGCCGAGGACCTGATCTACGACCGCCGCCGCGAGGGCTATGACCCGCTGCAGGCGTTCATCGCTCTGTTCGAGAACCGCAAGGGCGAGGCCAAGGTCGCGCGCAAGCGCCACGAGGCGGTCGAGGACCGCCTGAAGCAGCGCATCGTCGACGGCGACAAGCAGGGTCTCGAAGAGGATCTGGCTCTCGCGATGCAGGGGCATAAGCCGCTCGACATCATCAACACCTTCCTGCTCGACGGCATGAAGGTGGTTGGCGAGCTGTTCGGCGCCGGCAAGATGCAGCTTCCCTTCGTGCTCCAGTCGGCCGAGACGATGAAGGCGGCGGTCGCCTATCTCGAGCCGCACATGGAACGCGTCGAGGGGCAGCAGAAGGGCACGATCGTGCTCGCGACGGTGAAGGGCGACGTGCACGACATCGGCAAGAACCTTGTCGACATCATCCTCACGAACAACGGCTACAAGGTCGTCAATCTCGGCATCAAGCAGCCGCTCGCGAGCATCGTTTCGGCCGCGAAGGAGCACAAGGCCGACTGCATCGGCATGTCCGGCCTGCTCGTGAAATCGACGGTCGTGATGCGCGAGAATCTCGAGGAGATGACGCGCGAAGGGCTCGACGTGCCCGTCCTGCTCGGTGGCGCCGCGCTGACGCGCCGGTACGTGGAAGAAGACTGCGTCGCCGCCTATGGCGCTGGCCGCGTGGCCTATGCGTCCGACGCGTTCGACGGGCTCGACCTCATGGACAAGGTCGTCTCGAAGAAGATCGACGACCATCTCAAGAACCTGCAGGCCAAGCGCGCCAGCCGGCCGTCGAACCAGTCGCGCAAGCTCGGCGAGGCGGCCGACGCCAAGCCGCTGCGTCCCGTCGATGTCGAGGAGCTGAAGCTGCGCCGCGCGGAACTCGCGGCCAAGGCGCCGATCCCGACACCACCCTTCTGGGGCCCGCGCACGCTCGAGCACGTCCCGGTCAAGACGCTGATCCCGTATCTCAACGAGCGGATGCTCTACCAGTTCCAGTGGGGCTTCCGGAAGGCGGGCAAGTCGCTCGACGAATACAAGGCGTGGGCGGCGCTGGAGCTGAAGCCGATCCTCAAGCGCATGCTCGCCCTCGTCGAGGCCGACGCGATCCTGAAGCCGCAGGCCGTCTACGGCTACTGGCGCTGCTATTCGGAAGGCGACAGCGTCGTCCTCGTCGACGAGAACGGCACGAAGGAAGTCGCGCGCTTCGCGTTCCCGCGCCAGGCGCGCGAGGGCGGGCTGTGCATCGCCGATTTCTTCCGCGACCGCACGACGAACGAGCTTGACGTGATCGGCCTTCAGGTCGTCACGGTCGGCCAGCGCGCGTCGGACGTGGCGCGCGAATGGTTCGCGGAGAACCGCTACCAGGACTATCTCTACCTTCACGGCCTGGGCGTGGAACTCGCCGAGGCGCTCGCCGAGTATTCGCACAAGCGCATTCGCGCCGAACTCGGCTTCGCGGGCGAGGACGACCGCGACATCGACAAGATGCTCCAGCAGGGCTATCGCGGTTCGCGCTATTCGTTCGGCTATCCGGCGTGCCCCAATCTCGCCGACCAGGAACAGATCCTGCGCCTTCTCGACGCGCCGAAGATCGGCATCTCGCTCTCCGACGAATGGCAGCTGCATCCCGAACAGAGCACCTCGGCGATCGTGCTTCATCATCCGCAGGCGAAGTACTTCAGCGTATGACCGCGATCGTTCCGACCGTTGCCGCATTGCGCGCGACGGTCGCGGACTGGCGGCGCGAAGGCCTGCGCGTGGCTCTTGTACCCACGATGGGCGCGCTGCATGCCGGGCATATCTCGCTCGTCGAGGCCGGATTCCGACAGGCGGATCGCGTCGTCGTGTCGATCTTCGTCAACCCGACGCAGTTCGGCCCCAACGAGGACCTCGCGAAATACCCGCGCCAGGAAGCGGCCGACGTCGCCCTGCTGAAGGATGTCGGCGCACAGGTCGCGTTCATCCCGCCGGTCGGCGAGATGTATCCGCAAGGTCACGCCACGCGCGTCAATGTCGAAGGGCTGACCGACTGCCTGTGCGGCGCCGCGCGACCCGGCCATTTCGCCGGCATGGCGACGATCGTCACGAAACTGCTGCTGCAATGCCTGCCGGATGCGGCGATGTTCGGCGAGAAGGACTGGCAGCAGCTGCAGGTCGTCCGCCGGCTCGTTCGCGATCTCGATATTCCGGTCGAGATCGTCGGCTGCCCGACGGTGCGCGAGCCCGACGGGCTTGCGCTTTCTTCGCGCAATGCGCGCCTGACGCGCGAGGCGCGCTCGAAGGCGCCGCTTCTCAACCACCTGATGCGCGACATCGCGGCGAAGGTTGCGTGCGACATGGCGCCCGGGCCGCTGCTGGATGCCGCGCGCGCCGAACTGGCGGCGAACGGCTTCACGCGGATCGACTATCTGGAACTGCGCCATCCCGAGACGCTTGCGCCCGCGACCGGCCGGCCCGCGCGCCTGTTCGCCGCCGCGTGGATGGGCGACGTGCGCCTGATCGACAACGTCGCGGTCTAGCGCAGGACCCGGCGATAGAGCGGGCCGAGCAGCGCGGGGATCATGTAGATCGGGAACTGCATGCAGGTGAAAAACAGGAAAAGGTCGGACTGCGTTGGCACCGCCATCGCGCCGATCAGCAGCGCGAAATTCCGGTTTCCTGCCGCAAGCGCCGCCGCAAGCGACTGCGCGCGCGAAAGCCCGAGCAGGTTCTCGAGCGCGACAAGCAGCAGGGCTGTCAATCCCTGCAAACCGAAATTCGTCGCGAAGGCCGCCGCGAGATAGGCGGCGACCTGCATCGGATCTTCGCGCAGGCGCAGCGCGAGCCCGTCGACCGCGCCGAATGCGAAGATGACCAGCACGAACACGCCGATGCCGCCGATAGCGCCATCGTGGCGGCGCACGCTTTCCGCACCCATCATCCGCCGTGCAAGCCATGCGGCGAAGAACGCGCCGCCGACCAGCCCTGCGAGCCGGAGCATCAGGGTGCTTGCGCCGATCTCGATCTCGACACCCAGCAGCCAGAGGGCGAGCGGCGGCTGCACGACCGGCAAAGCGAGAGACGTCGCGACGAGCAGTACGAGGGCGAGGCGCGCGTCGAGCCCCAGCATCAGCGCATAGGCCGTGACCGAGACGAGCATCGGCGCGGTGGCGAAAAGCGGGATCGCCAGCCGGAGGCTGTCGGACAGCGGCAGCAGGCGCACGAGCCACGCCGCGAAGACCGGAATTGCGACCATCAGCAGGATCACGAGCAGGACGAGCGGCCCGGGCCTGCGCAGCGGTTCGGCCAGCCGCGCCCAATCCATGCGCAGGATCGCCGACGCGAGCAGGAACGTGACCGCCGGTACCAGCACGGGCCGGGCGAATGCGGCGGCATCGGGCAGCGCGATGCCGGCGAAAAGGCACAGCGCGAGGACCGTCGAGGCGCGCGCGTTGAGGAATTCGAGGAAGCGGACGGGCATGGGTGCGGGGACCCTAGCACAGGGACTTGCCGTGGCCGGAAGTTGCGCTAGGGTGCGCGTCCCATGCAGAAGCCCGCCGCGTTTCCCGCCCCGTTCGACCGCCATGCCGAACCCGTCCGGCCGGACTGGATCGACTATAACGGCCACATGAATGTCGCCTATTACGTGCTGGCGTTCGACAACGCGACCGACACGTTCTTCGAGGCGATGGATTTCGGCGCGGTCTGGCGCAAGCGCTCGAACTGTTCGTTCTTCGCGGTCGAGGGCCATGTCCGCTATCTGGGCGAACTTAAACTCGGCGAGATGATCGCGGTCTCGACCCACCTCATCGCGGCCGACGCGAAGCGGATCCACTATTTCCACACGATGCGCAATGCCGCCACGGGGGCGGTCGCTGCGACGGTCGAGTTCCTGTCGCTGCATGTCGATATGGCGAGCCGTCGGGCCGTTCCGTTCCGCCCTGACGACCGGCAGCGGATCGATTCCTTTGCCCGCGCGCATGCTGGCATGCCGGTTCCCGAGGCGGTCGGACGACGCATCGCGATGCCGCCCTTGCATGCACCGGGGGCAAAAGTCTAAAAGTCCAAGATATATTTCCTTCGGGGGACTGACATGAACGATCAGACCGTCACAGCCATCCATTCCGTGCAGGCCCGTACGCGGGCCCTGACCGCAGCACTCGTCGCGATGGTGTTCGGCGGTTTCGTCGTCGCCACGGTCGGCTTCGCGGGCGCCATGGAAATCCACAATACGGCGCACGATTCGCGCCACAGTTTCGCGTTCCCCTGCCACTGAGCGGCGGGAACAGCGCGATGATCACCCGCCTTTTCTGGGTCGGGTTGCTTGCTGGAATCATTGCGGGCCTTCTTTCGGCCGGTGTCCAGGCGGTCGGCACCTGGCCGCTGATCGCGCAGGCGGAGACCTTCGAGGTCGCCGATGCGGCTGCCGCCGAAGAATGGTCGCCCGAAGGCATGGAGCGGATCGGCTGGTCCGTGCTTTTCAATCTGCTCACGGGCGTGGGCTTCGGCCTGCTTGCCAACGGGGCGCTACTCATCCTTCGCAGCCTGCGCGCCACGCCGCTCGACTGGCGCGTCGGCGCCATCGTTGGCGCGTTCGGCTTCCTTACCTTCGCACTCGCGCCGGCCTTCGGGCTTGCCCCGGCGCTGCCGGGAATGGCGGAAGGCGATCTTGTCGCGCGGCAGGTCTGGTGGCTCGCGACCGCGGCGGCGACGCTCAGCGGCGCGGTGCTGATGGTCCTCGGCCGGCGCGCGATGGATTGGCTGCTGGGGCTGGCGCTGATCCTTGCGCCACATGTGGTCGGCGCACCCGGCGAGGCGATGGGCCTTGTCGGACTCATGTCGCATTCGGGAACGGTGGGCGAGGGAGGCATGCCCGTCGGACTCGTCCAGCGCTTCGCGATCATGTCGCTGGGGGCCGCGGCTGCCTTCTGGCTCGCGCTCGGCGTGGCCTCGGCCTGGCTGCAGCGCCGCTTTATCGCCCTCGGCTGAGGCCGGTCAGAGCGACGATCTGAGCTTCAGATAGCTCCGCCGGTCGACCGACGGCACGGCCATCCTGCGTACCGCACCGTCCTGCAGCAGCTCGAACTCCAGCGTCGTCCCGGCCGGGCCCTGCGCCCACAGCGTGCGGAACAGCTCGTCGAGCGTGTCGGGCTGTGCGCCCTTGACCGAGACGATCACGTCGCCCCGCTTGATGCCGGCTTTCTCGGCCGGGCCTTCGGGCGTCACGCGCGCGACGAACAGCCGGCCGCGCACGGCTTCCACGGTCATGCCGAGCCACGGGCGCACCGGCCCTGCCACTTTGCCGTCGTCGATGAGGTCGGCAAGGATCGGCGAGAGCAGGTCGATCGGCACGAAGACGTTGCCGGGCGAGGCCGATTCCGCACCCGCCGCGTTGGCGACGATCAGCGAGCCGATGCCGACGAGCTTGCCCGACGTATCGAGGAGCGCCGCCCCGCTCCAGCTCGGATGCGGCGGGCTCGTCCAGATCGCCTGGTCGAGCATGTACTCCCAGTTGCCGGCGAAGGTGCGGCGCGAGACGATGAAAGCAGGGATCGCCGCGTCGGGCCCGCCGGCGGCCGCGATCACCACCGGGTCGCGCGCCTTGAGATCGGACGATTTGCCGAGTGCGATCGGCTTCACGCCGCGCGGCGCTTCGGCCGCACGCATCAGGCCGAGGCCGCTGTCCTGGTCGTAGCCGATGACCTGCGCCAGCACGGTGCGCCCGTCGGCGAAGCGCACTTCGCCGCCCGATGCCTCGACCATAAGGTAGCCGATGGTCAGCAGCAGGCCCGTACCGTCGATGACGATGGCCGTACCCTCGCGTTCGCGCCCCAGCGTGGCGGCGGTGCGCGCCTCGGCGGGCACGTAAGTCTTGAGATGGACGATGGCCCCGAAGGTGCTTTCGAGCCCGCCGGACTGGGCGCGGACAGGGCTGGCCGCCAGAACGCCGACTGCCAGAACGAAGGCGAATAGGACGGCGAGCGAACGCAGCATGAAGCGCATGTCGGCCTCCCGGATCGGGTGTCTCCGTACACACGTATTGTCCACGTCCGAACGGGTTTCGCCAAGGCCCTTGCGTGCTATACAGCGCGAATATGAACACGGCTCCCGAATCGGCCGCCCTGCCGGCCTATCTTGCCAACCTGAACCCGCCGCAGCTCGACGCCGTCACCTCGACCGAGGGGCCGCTTCTGGTGCTGGCGGGTGCAGGCACCGGCAAGACGCGCGTGCTGATCACGCGCGTGTGCCACCTGATGGTCACGCGCAAGGCGTTCGCCAACCAGATCCTGGCCGTCACCTTCACCAACAAGGCCGCCGCCGAGATGCGCGCGCGCATCGCCGCGATCGTCGGCGATTCGGTGGAGGCGATGTGGCTTGGAACCTTCCATGCGCTCGCCGCCCGGATCCTGCGCCGGCACGCCGAGCATGTCGGTCTCAAGCCCAATTTCACGATTCTCGACCAGGACGACCAGATCCGTCTGATCAAGCAGCTGCTGCAGGCGGAGAACATCGACGACAAGAAATGGCCGCCGCGCGTGGTCCATGGCGTCATAGAACGGTGGAAGGATCGCGGCCTCACGCCCGACAAGGTCGGCAGCGATCCGTCGGGTGAGGCCGCCGGTGGCCGCGCGGCCGAGCTCTATGCGATGTACCAGGCGCGGCTGAAGACGCTCAACGCCTGCGATTTCGGCGATTTGCTGCTGCACAACCTGACGATCTTCCAGACGCGGCCCGACGTACTGGCCGAGTACCACAAGCGCTTCCGCTACATGCTGGTCGACGAATACCAGGACACCAATGTCGCCCAGTACATGTGGCTGCGCATCCTCGCCCAGCAGTCGCGCAACCTGTGCTGCGTGGGTGACGACGACCAGTCGATCTACGGATGGCGCGGAGCGGAGGTGGGCAACATCCTGCGCTTCGAGAAGGATTTCCCCGGCGCCAAGATCGTGCGACTGGAGCAGAACTACCGTTCGAGCGAGCACATCCTCGCGGCCGCCTCGGGCCTGATCGCGCACAACCGTGCACGGCTGGGCAAGACGCTGTGGACGGCCAAGACCGGCGGCGAACCCGTGACCGTGCGCCCAGTGTGGGACGGCGAGCAGGAAGCGAATTTCGTTGCCGACGAGATCGAGACGTTGCAGCGCGCGGGCGAGAAGCTGGGCGACATCGCCATCCTCGTGCGCGCCGGATTCCAGACACGCGAATTCGAAGAGCGCTTCATCACGCTCGGAATTCCCTATCGCGTGATCGGCGGCCCGCGCTTCTACGAGCGCGAGGAGATCCGCGACGCGATAGCCTATTTCCGCGTGATCGTGCAGCCCGACGACGATCTCGCCTTCGAGCGCATCATCAACAAGCCGCGCCGCGGCATCGGTGACGCGACGGTGCAGCTGCTCCAGCGTCTCGCGCGTGCGCGCGGCATGCCGCTGCTCGCCGCCGCCGAGACGCTGGTGACGACCGACGAGCTCAAGCCCGCCGCGCGCAATGCCGTGCGCCGCGTGACCGAGGATTTCGCGCGCTGGCGAGCCATGGTCGAACGCGCGCACCACGCCGAGCTTGCCGCGACCGTGCTGGACGAGAGCGGCTATACGCGCATGTGGCAGGAGGACAAGTCGCCCGAGAAGGACGGCAAGCTCGAGAACCTCAAGGAACTCGTCGCGGCACTCGAGGAGTACGACGACCTGCCGGCCTTCCTCGAGCATGTCAGTCTCGTGATGGAAAACGCCGAGGCCGCACCCGCCGACATGACGAGCCTGATGACGCTGCACGCGGCCAAGGGCCTCGAATTCGGCACGGTATTCCTGCCAGGCTGGGAGGAGGGGCTGTTCCCCCATCCGCGCGCCCTCGACGAGAAGGGTGAGGACGGTTTGGAAGAGGAACGGCGGCTCGCGCATGTTGGCCTCACGCGCGCGCGCCGGCACGCTTACGTGACGTTCGCCGCCAACCGCCGCATCCACGGCATGTGGCAGTCGAGCGTGCCCTCGCGTTTCGTCGCCGAACTGCCGCCCGACCGGATCGACGTGAAAAGCGAGGCGGGCCTTTGGGGCGACGGCCCGCAATTCGCGCCTGCACGCGCCGAATCTTCGCGGCGTTTCGACTATGGTTCGCGGCGCTCGCCGGTCATCGAAGGTCGTGCGACCGAAATCGGCCGGCGTGCTTCCGCGTTGTCACCCGGCATGCGCGTGTTCCATCAGAAATTCGGCTACGGTCGCGTCGTCGCCGCCGAGAGCGGCAAGCTCGAAGTCGAGTTCGAGCACAGTGGCCTCAAGCACGTCATGGAAAGTTTCGTGGAGAAAGCATGAGCACGATCTGGCGTCTCGTTTTCCAGGCCGACGCGATGAGCCAGCAGGCCTATGTGCAGGCGATCGAGGAAGAGGCGGGCGCCCTCACCGCGTTCGAGACGAGCCCCAACGGCCCGTGGCTCGTCGAGGCGTTCTTCGAGACGAAGCCCGAACTCGGCCGCCTGGCGCCGATGATCTTCGGCGTCGCGAAGTCGCTCGGCCGGCCCGTTCCGGTGCTCGACGTGCAAGAAATCCCCGAGCGCGACTGGCTTGCCGAGAACCGCGCTTCGTTCCCGCCGCTGGCGATCGACCGCTTCTACGTCTACGGCAGCCATATCGACCGCAAGGTGCCGGCGGGCTGCTGGCCCATCGCGCTCGATGCGTCGATCGCCTTCGGCTCGGGCGAGCACGCGACGACCAAGGGCTGCCTCACGGCCATCGGGCGGCTCGCGCGGCGCAAGCGCTTCCATCGCGTGCTCGACCTGGGCTGCGGCTCAGGCATCCTTTCCATCGGTGCGGCGCGCGCGAAGCCGTGCCGTGCGCTCGCATCGGACATCGATGTCGATTCCGCGAATCTCGCGCGCCAGAACATGCGCGACAACGGCCTCGCGGCGCGCGTGCGCGTCGTGCACTCGGCCGGCTTTGCCAAACTCGGCGCAACGCGCGGATCGTTCGATCTGGTGCTTGCCAACATCCTCGCGCGGCCGCTCACGCAATTGGCGACGTCGCTGTCGCGCGCGCTGGCGCCGGGTGGCACGCTTGTCCTGTCAGGGCTGCTGGCCGATCAGGAAGCGTGGGTGAAGGCGGCGTATCTCGCGCGGCGGCTTTCGTTCCGCGGCCGTCTTGCCATCGCGGGCTGGCACACGCTGGTCTTCCGCAAGCCCGCCTAGGACGCGGCTTCGTACTGGTCGGGCGCCAGCAGGCGATAGCCCACGCCCAGTTCTGTGATGATGTAGCGCGGGCGCGTGGCGTCGGCCTCGATCTTGTTGCGCAGCTTGCGCATGAAGATGCGCAGGTAGTGCGCGTCTTCCGCGTGGCCCGGTCCCCAGACCTCGTTCAGCATCTGCTGGTGCGTCGCGACCTTGCCGGCGTGGCGCGCGAGGAATTGCAGCAGCTGGTATTCCTTGGGGGACAGCTTGATCTCGCTCTCGCCGATGAAGACCTGCCGGCGTGCCATGTCGATGGCAAGCTCGCCGACGGCGAATTTCGGCTGCGCGGCGATCTCGGGAATGCGGCGAAGCAAAGCGTTGACGCGCGCGACGAACTCGGCGGCGCCGAACGGCTTGGTCATGTAGTCGTCCGCGCCCAGCTCGAGCGCCTTGACCTTGTCGGCTTCGCGGTCGCGCACCGACAGGATCAGCACCGGCAGCCAGGTCCATTCGCGCAGGCGGCGCAGCACGTCGAGCCCGTCCATGTCGCCAAGCTGGAGGTCGAGCACGACCAGGTCGGCACCGGATGTGGGCGCGACGCGCAACGCCTCCTCGCCCGAAACGGCCTCGGCGACCTCATATCCCTGGACCGAAAGGCCCGTACGCAGGAAACGGCGGATCTGCGGTTCGTCGTCGACGATCAATATTTTGCGTGTCCGGTTCAAGCCGCTTCGCCCTCGTCCGCATAGTTGCGCGCCTGCGCCACCGGCAGGCGGATTCGCACGAGTGTACCCCGGCCGAGGCCGGCGCTCGTGGCTTCGATGGAACCGCCGCAGGCCTCGACGAAGGCGCGGCTGATGGCGAGGCCGAGCCCGCTGCCGTCGGGTTCGCCCAGCCCGTCGGCCACGCGATAGAACTGGTCGAAGATGTGGCGGCCCTGATCGGGCGTCAGCCCGCGGCCCTGGTCGCGCACGAAAAGGTCGATGCGGTCGGCGGCGTCGGCGGCAGGCGCCGCGCCGATCTCGATGGTGGAGCCGGGCGGTGCGTACTTGGCCGCGTTCTCGACGATGTTGGCGAACGCCTGCTCGAGCAACACGGCATCGGCATCCGGCATCGCGAGATCGGCAGGAAGCCTTACGTCGACGCGGTGACGTTCGAGCGCACGGCGGTTTTGGCGAAGCGCCACGTCGACGATGTCGACGAGATCGACCGGCTCGATCACCGTCTGCAGGCGGCCGGCACGGATGCGCGTGAGATCGAACATGCGCGCGATCAGCCGGTCGAGGCGCGTGGCCTCGTCGCGGATGGTCACTTTCAATTCGTTGCGTTCCTGCACGGAGCACAGCTCGCCATAGCGTTCCAGCGTCGTGGCCGAGCCGAGGATCGCGGCCAGCGGCGTGCGCAGGTCGTGCGAAATGGAGCTAAGGATCGCGTCGCGCAGCGCGTCGGCCCGCTGGTCGACGCGGATCGCGTCGATCCGCGCGGCAAGATCGGATCGCACGAGCACGTTGGCGATGAAGGCGAGCAGCGCATCGACGAACACGCGCTCGATGCCGCGCAGGAATCCGTCAGACTCGATCGCGATCAAACCCGAAGGTTCGGCTCCGTGGCCAATGGCGCGCAGGCACCAGTCATCCTTCTGGCGTGGCGGGATCGCGCGGCCGAGCGCCTTCCAGTCGTTCCAGATTTCCAGGGCCGCCGCGTGCTGCGCGGGTCCCGGCTGCTTTGCGCCTTCCGCGGCGACGACGCCGATCGTGTCGCCGACCGGGCGATAGAGACAGACCGGCGCATCCGCAAGGCCGTGGATCTCGCGCACGACGAGAAGGGGCAACTCGGCGAAATCGGCGACGGTCGCGACGCGCCGGCTGAATTCGTAGAGATGGCGCATGCGTTCTTCGCGCTGGCGCGCGCTGTCGGTCGAGTGGCGCGCCCAGTCGGCGACGCCGCCCACGACCGTGGCGACGAGCGCAAAAACCACGATGTCGAGCGCGTGCTCGGGGTCCTCGACATAGAAGTTATACATGGGCGGATAGTGGAAAAAGCTGACGGCGGCGACGGCGAGAGTCACCGCGACGAGCGCGTGCAGCGGCCCCCACAGCAGGGCCGACAGCAGCACCGACGGCACGAAGAGCAGCGATATCGTCGCGACGGACGCCGACTGGAGCAGCGCGTGCGCGACGATCGCCGTAAGCAAGACCATGGTGCTCGTCAGGATCAGCGGCTTGACGTTGTCCATATCCAGCGTCCGTCTGTGTTTACGGAAAAGTTATGCGATCACGCGGTTCGTGGCGTTGCATTTTTACGCCCATCCGGGGTCTTGTCCAACTCGAACGGCAGTCCTCGAACGCACGCCGAGTCAAAAATATCCACGCCAAATCACCGGATAACAAAAAGGGAGTTTCCCCGAATGAGCGCCAATGCAGCCGCCATGGACGGCGTCGCGCCGATGACGCGCGAAGAGAAGAAGGTCATTCTGGCCTCTTCCCTCGGTACCGTTTTCGAATGGTACGATTTCTACCTCTACGGATCGCTGGCCGCCATGATCGGCGCGCAGTTCTTCAGCGCCTTCCCCGAAGCGCAGCGCAACGTCTTCGCGCTGCTCGCCTTCGCTGCCGGCTTCCTCGTGCGTCCGTTCGGCGCGCTGGTGTTCGGCCGCCTCGGCGACATGGTGGGCCGCAAATACACCTTCCTCGTCACCATCGTCATCATGGGTTCCTCGACCTTCCTCGTCGGGTGCCTGCCCAGCTACAACACGATCGGCGTCATCGCGCCGGTCATCCTCATCGCGCTTCGCATGCTCCAGGGTCTCGCACTGGGCGGTGAATACGGCGGTGCGGCGGTGTACGTCG
The DNA here is from genome assembly GCA_044224405.1 of Tagaea sp. Taxonomy (GTDB): domain Bacteria; phylum Pseudomonadota; class Alphaproteobacteria; order CACIAM-22H2; family CACIAM-22H2; genus Tagaea. The sequence goes on from JBGAKN010000009.1 coordinate 66,133, forward strand.
CCGAGCACGCGCCCCAAGGGCGCCGCGGCTTCTTCACCAGCTGGATCCAGACGACGGCCACGCTCGGCCTGCTGCTCTCGCTGATCGTCATTCTGGTGGTCCGCACGCAGCTCGGCGAGCAGGAGTTCGCCGCTTGGGGCTGGCGCGTTCCGTTCCTGGCTTCGATCTTCCTGCTCGGGATCTCGGTCTGGATCCGTCTGCAGATGGAAGAAAGCCCGGCGTTCAAGAAGATGAAGGAAGAGGGCACGCACTCCAAGGCGCCGCTCTCGGAAGCCTTCGGCCAGTGGAAGAACGCCAAGATTGCGCTGCTCGCCCTGCTCGGCATGGTCGCCGGCCAGGCGGTGGTCTGGTACACGGGCCAGTTCTACGCGCTGTTCTTCCTGCAGGCGATCCTCAAGATCGACCTGTACACGTCGAACGTGCTGATCGCCTGGTCGCTGATCTTCGGTACGGGCGGCTTCATCGTCTTCGGCGCGCTGTCGGACAAGATCGGCCGCAAGCCGATCATCCTGGCCGGCTGCCTGATCGCGGCGGTGACGTACTTCCCGCTGTTCACGGCGCTGACCGAAACGGCCGACCCGACGCTGGCAGCCGCGCAGAAGAGCGCGCCTGTCGTCGTCACGGCCGATCCGGCGGACTGCTCGTTCCAGTTCAATCCGGTCGGAACGGCGAAGTTCACCAGCTCGTGCGACATCGCCAAGTCGTTCCTGGCGCGCAACTCGGTGGCGTACAAGTCGGAAGCCGGCGCACCCGGTTCTTCGGCGCAGATCTCCATCGGTTCGGTGGTCATCCCGTCCTACGACGCCGAGAAGCTCGGCGCCGCGGCCGGCGCGGCCGCGACGGCGTTCAACACGGCGGCCACCGCGGCGATCTACGCGGCCGGCTATCCGCGTGCGAACGATCCGGAGCGGGTCAAGGTCACGGGCGTGTTCGACGTGTTCCGCGGCCAGCCGTTCAAGGTGATCGTCATCCTGACGATCATGGTCATCTACGTGACCATGGTGTACGGCCCGATCGCCGCGGCGCTCGTCGAGTTCTTCCCGACGCGCATCCGCTACACCTCGATGTCGCTGCCCTACCACATCGGCAACGGCTGGTTCGGCGGTCTCCTGCCGGCCACGTCGTTCGCGATGGTGGCCCAGACGGGCGACATCTACTACGGCCTCTGGTACCCGATCATCGTGGCGCTCGGCACCTTCGTCATCGGGCTGCTCTTCGTGCCCGAGACCAAGGACCGCGACATCTACACCTACGAAGGCCAGCGCTAAGGCCTGCAACGTCTCGCCCGTCCGGCTTCGGCCGGGCGGGCCGGGTAGTCTCCACCGGCGTGGACCTACCCTAACTTGAAGGGCTTCGCCTTTGTGGCGGAGCCCTTTTTTTTGCGACATTTCTTGCCATTCCGGGTCCGGTTGCCCTTGCACGGCATTCGGCCTATGGTCCGCCTCGGACGGGGCTGCGGGGTGCGTTCAGGCAAGCGTATTCCCCGGGGCGATAATAACTCCTAGGGGACTGTCCCTATCGGCACTCTGGTGCTGACATATGGTTCCCACCTGCTGTTAGCGGGCCACGGAGGAAAGCAACGCCGACGGCCACTGTGGCTCCGTCCACCTTCTCCTATCAGTCGAGCCGACAGGACGACACGGGCCGCCCTTGACCGCGCACAAGCCGACCGACGAGGAACTCCAGGAAGCGAAGACCGAACTTCGTGCTGCCGCGCGCGAGCGTCGCGAGCGCGCCCACGCGGTCGAGGGTGCAGCGGCCGCGCGTTCGGTGCGCGACCGCTTCCTCGCCAGCGTGCCGCTCGCGCACGACGCGATCGTCGCCGGATACTTCCCCTTCGGCAGCGAGCTCGATCCGATGCCGCTGATGCAGGCGCTGCACGCGCGCGGCCACAAGCTCGCACTGCCGGTGGTCGTGCGCCGGCGCGCACCCCTCATATTCCGCCAGTGGCAACCCGGCGACGAGATGGCCACGCACCGTTTCGGCATGAACGAACCGCTGCCCACGAAGGCGCAGGTCGATCCCGACGTCCTGCTCGTCCCGCTGCTTGCGTTCGACGGTGAAGGCAACCGCATCGGCTACGGCGGCGGATTCTACGACCGCACGATCCTCCAGCAGCGCCATTTCCATCCGATGCGCGCGGTCGGCGTCGGCTTCTCGGTGCAGAGGGTCGACCGGATCCCGGTCTCGATCGACGACCAGAAGCTCGACTGGGTCGTGACCGAAAAGGAAGCGCTGTCGATGCGCACGGATGCGCGCGCGCGCGGATGGCTGTCGTGGTGGCCGTGGTGAAGCTGCTCTTCCTGGGCGACATCGTCGGCCGGTCCGGGCGCGACGCGGTGGCGCGGCATCTGCCGTCCTTGCGCAAGTCGCTTGGCCTCGATTTCGTCGTGGCGAACGGCGAGAACGCGGCGGGCGGTTTCGGCATCACCGACAAGATCGCGAGCGAACTCTACGCCGCAGGCGTGGACTGCATCACGACCGGCAATCACGTCTGGGACCAGCGCGAGCTGATGCTGACGATCGACCGCGACCCGAAGCTGCTGCGCCCGCTCAACTTCCCCAAGGGCACGCCGGGCAAGGGGGCGGGTACCTACCGCCTGCCGGGCGGGCAGTCGATCGTCGTGGCCAACGTGATGGCGCGCCTGTTCATGGACGCGCTCGACGATCCGTTCGCCGCCGTCGAGACGCTGCTTGCCCAGCATCGGCTCGGGCAGGGCGGTCTTGCCGCGATCCTCATCGACGTGCACGGCGAGGCGTCGAGCGAGAAATACGCGCTCGGCCATCTGTGCGATGGGCGGGCCTCGCTCGTCGTCGGCTCGCACAGCCATGTGCCCACGGCCGACGCGCAGGTGCTTGTCGGCGGCACCGGCTACCAGACCGATGCCGGCATGTGCGGCGACTACGATTCGGTCATCGGCATGAAGAAGGAAGCGGCCATCCAGCGCTTCGTGCGCAAGCTGCCGGGCGAACGCCTGACGCCGGCCGAAGGCGAAGGCACGCTCTGCGCGATCTATGCCGAGCTTGGCGCGGGCGGCCTTGCCACGCGCGTGGCGCCCGTGCGCGTCGGCGGCCGGCTGATCCCGACGATGCCCTAGCCGCAGGCTGTACGGGAACAAACCGTGACTGCCGGCTAGGTTTGGTATAGATTTCGCGCTGAATCCCTTATATCTAGCCGATTCGCACGCGATTCGAGCGGGACGACGAGACCCATGGCCGGCCATTCCCAGTTCAAGAACATCATGCACCGCAAGGGCAAGCAGGACGCCCGCCGCGGGAAGATCTTCACGAAAATCATCCGCGAAATCACGGTCGCCGCGCGCACCGGTTCGCCCGATCCCGCCTCCAATCCGCGCCTGCGCGCCGCGATGATCGCGGGCCGGGCCGAGAACATGCCCAAGGACACGATCGACCGCGCGATCCGCCGCGGTTCGGGCCAGGAAGACGGCGTTGTCTACGAAGAGTTCCGCTACGAGGGCTATGGCCCCGGCAGCGTGGCGTTCATCGTCGAGGCGATGACCGAGAATCGCAACCGTACCGCGCCCGAGATCCGCACGATCTTTTCCAAGCACGGCGGGGCGTTGGGCGAGGCGAACTCGGTCGCATTCAATTTCGCCCGCGTGGGGCAGATCGTTTTCGCCGCCGGCAAGATCGCCGCCGACGCGTTTCTCGATGCGGCGATCGAGGCCGGCGCGGACGATGTCGAGTCCGCCGGCGAAACGCACACGGCGACGTGCTCGGTCGAGGGGTTCGGGGCCGTGCGTTCGGCGCTGGAAGCGAAATTCGGTGAGCCGAAATCCGCGGCACTCGTCTTCAAGCCGGGCGTGACCGTGCCGCTCGAGGAAGAGCAGGCGCGCGCCGTGCTCGAACTGGTGGAAGCGCTCGAAGACAACGACGACGTCCAGACCGTCACGACGAATCTCGAGGTTTCGGACGCCGTGCTCGCCAAGCTTTCGGCGGCCTGAGCGGCATGCGCCTCATCGGCATCGATCCGGGCCTCAGGACGACCGGATGGGGCGTGATCGAGGCCGAAGGCAACCGCCTGACGCATGTGGCCAACGGCCGGGTGACCAGCGATGCCGCCGCGACGATGGCCGAACGGCTGATGCAGCTGCATGACGGATTGATCGCCGTGCTGGAACGCTGGCGCCCGACGGAAGCCGCCGTCGAGGAAACATTCGTCAACTCCAATCCCGCTTCGACGCTGAAGCTCGGCCAGGCGCGCGGCATCGCCCTTCTGGCGCCTGCGCGCATGGGCCTGCCGGTCGCGGAGTATGCCGCCAACGCGGTCAAGAAGGCGGTCGTGGGGGCGGGGCACGCCGACAAGACGCAGATCCAGTCGATGGTGAAGCGCCTGATGCCGGGCGTGGAATTCGCCGGACCCGATGCCGCCGACGCGCTCGCCATCGCGATCTGCCACGCGCACCACGCCGCCAGCCGCAACGCATGGGCCAAAGGCACTGTCATGGCGGGTGCGCGATGATCGCGAGACTCAAAGGCCGCGTGGACGAGCGCAACAAGGACAATTGTGTCATCGACGTGAACGGCGTGGGCTATCTCGTGCGCGCTTCCTCGCGCACGCTTGCAGCACTTCCCGGCGTGGGCGAGGCGTGTACGCTGCATATCGAGACGAGCATCCGCGAAGACGCGTTCGAGCTGTTCGGATTCCTCGTGCCCGAAGAACGCGACTGCTACCGCCTGCTGACGACGGTGCAGGGCGTGGGGCCGAAGGCGGCGCTGGCGCTGCTGTCGGCGCTCGCACCCGGCGAAATCGCCGCCGCGATCCTTGCCGAAGACAAGTCGACGCTGACGCGCGCCGACGGCGTGGGCCCCAAGCTCGCCCAGCGCATCGCGTCCGAACTCAAGGACAAGGTCGCCGCCCTCGGCCTCGCGGTCGCGGCCGGCAAGGCCGCCGGCGGGCTTGCGGTCGTCGCGGGTGCGGCACCGGCGGGTGCCGCTGCGGCCGATGCCGTGTCCGCGCTCGTCAATCTCGGCTATCGCCGGGCCGAGGCGATCGCGGCCGTCAACAAGGCGGCGAAGAAGCTGGGCGAGGGGGCGCGCGTCGAGGCGCTGATCCCGGCCGGCCTCAAGGAGCTCGGCGCATGAAGTCCGCCAAGCCCGACGCGCCGGCGCGCGAGATCGCGCGCGAAGCCCTTGCCGACGACGCGCCGGAACTGAAGATCCGCCCGCTGTCGCTCGACGATTTCGTCGGCCAGCGCCAGGTGCGCGAGAATCTGCGGGTGTTCGTCGAGGCCGCGCGGGGCCGCGACGAGGCGCTCGATCACGTGCTGCTGCACGGGCCGCCGGGGTTGGGCAAGACCACGCTCGCCCAGATCGTCGCCAAGGAGCTGGGCGTGGGTTTCCGCGCCACGTCGGGTCCCGTCATCGCGCGCGCGGGCGATCTCGCGGCGCTGCTGACGAACCTGCAGCCGCGCGACGTGCTGTTCATCGACGAGATCCACCGGCTTGCGCCCGCGGTCGAGGAAATCCTCTATCCTGCGATGGAGGATTTCCAGCTCGACCTCATCATCGGCGAGGGGCCGGCCGCGCGCTCGGTGCGCATCGACCTGCCGCCCTTCACGCTGGTGGGGGCGACGACGCGCGCGGGCCTCGTCACCACGCCGCTGCGCGACCGCTTCGGCATTCCGCTGCGCCTCGTCTTCTATTCGCCCGAGGAACTCGAAGCCATCGTGCGCCGGGCGGCCGGCGTGCTCGGCTGCAACCTTGCCGAAGACGGTGCACGCGAGATCGCAAGGCGCTGCCGCGGCACGCCGCGCATCGCCGGGCGGCTGCTGCGTCGCGTGCGCGATTTCGCCTCGGTCGCGGGCGTGGCGGTGATCGATCGCAAGGCGGCGGACGCCGCGCTCGCGCGTCTCGACGTCGATTTCCTGGGCCTCGACGCGATGGACCGGCGCTACATGAACTGCATCGCCGAGAACTATGGCGGCGGACCTGTCGGCGTGGAAACGCTTGCGGCGGCGCTGGCCGAGCAGCGCGACACGATCGAGGAAGTGATCGAGCCGTTCCTGATCCAGGAAGGGCTGCTGCTGCGCACGCCGCGCGGGCGCGTGCTGGGCGAGAAGGGCTGGCGCCATCTGGGGCTCACCCCGCCGGCGGGCGCCCAGGTGCAGATCGATTTCGCGGCCCCCGACGACGAGGCGGCCCCTTGAACGCACCGCACCGCTTCGCCACGCGCGTCTACTACGAAGACACCGATGCCGCCGGGATCGTGTACTACGCGAACTATCTCAAATTCGCCGAACGCGCGCGTACCGAGATCCTGCGCGAGGCCGGCATCGTGCAGCGCACGATGGCGGAAGAACTGGGGATCGCCTTCGCGGTCCGGTCCGTGAACGTCGAATATTTAAGCCCGGCCCGGCTGGACGAAGCGCTGGTCGTCGAAACGACGATCCTTGCGGTCGGCGGGGCGACGGCGGATGGCCTCCAGACCGTCCGGCGGGCCGAAGACGGTGCCGAACTGGCCCGGATCGCGGTAAAGCTTGCCTGCATCCGGCTGGCGGGCGGAAAGCCGACCCGCATCCCCGAACCCGTCCGCGCCGCCCTGTCGCGCCATATTGTCGTCACGAAAGCCTGAGACAACCCGAACTTTCAGGAAAGCAAAGAAGAAATGGACCGCACCGTCGAAACGACCGCCCTGGGTGGCTCCGGAATGCCCGAGTTCACGCCGTGGGCCCTTTTCCTGCACGCTGACCTCGTCGGCCAGTTCGTCGTCCTGATCCTGCTGATCGCGTCCTTCTGGACGTGGGCGATCGTCATCGACAAATGGCTGCGCCTTCGCCGCCTGCAGGCGGCCGCCAACCAGTTCGAGGACCAGTTCTGGTCGGGCGGTTCGCTCGAGGATCTCTACGACCGCGTGGGCAACCAGCCCGCCGACCCGATGACCGCGATGTTCGGCGCCGCGATGCGCGAATGGCGCCGCACGGCCGCCAAGGGCCTCGTCGCCGCCGGCCAGATGCGCGCCTCGCTGCAGGCGCGCATCGAGCGCGTGATGCAGGTCACGCTGTCGCGCGAGATGGATCGCCTGGAAAAGCAGATGACCTTCCTCGCCTCGGTCGGTTCGACGGCGCCGTTCATCGGCCTCTTCGGCACGGTGTGGGGCATCATGCGTTCGTTCCATTCGATCGGCGTCACCAAGAACACGTCGATCGCGTCGGTGGCGCCGGGCCTCGCCGAGGCGCTGTTCGCCACGGCACTGGGCCTCATCGCCGCGATCCCCGCGGTCATCGCCTACAACAAGATCTCGACCGAGCTGAACCGCTACGCGGGCCGGCTCGAGACGTTCTCCTCGGAATTCGGCGCCATCCTGTCGCGCCAGCTCGAAGAGAAGAACTAGGCCATGGCAGGCCCCCTCATGCAGTCGGGTCGCCGGGGCGCTTCGCGCCGCGGGGCCCGTCTCGTGGCCGAGATCAACGTCACGCCGTTCGTCGACGTGATGCTCGTGCTGCTGGTGATCTTCATGATCACGGCCCCGCTGCTGACCTCGACCGTGCCGGTCGACCTGCCGCAGACGCAGGCCGCGCGCGCCACCGGGCAGGACGAGCCGCTGATCGTCTCGGTCAATTCCGGCGGCAAGGTCTTCCTGATGGACAGCGAGCTGGAGATCGAGGCGCTGATCGCGCGCCTGCGCGAGATCACCAAGAACAACAACGAGGCGCGCATCTTCGTGCGCGGCGACAAGGCCATCAATTACGGCCGCGTGCTCGAGGTGATGGGCGCGATCGCGGCCGCCGGCTACAGCAAGGTGGCGCTGGTCGCCGAAGTGCCGGCCGGTGCCCGCGCCGGCCAGAACGCGCCGAGGCGCTAGGGCGGCGGCATGACGGCGATCGCGGCAAACGCAGCGTTGGAGGACAAGTCCGAGTTCGACATGCGCTGGGGCATGGTCGCCTCGGCCGTCCTGCACGTCGCGGTTTTCCTGTTCGCGATCTTCGATCCGCTGAGCCTGCTGCGCCCGCGCGTGGAAGTGATCGAGGCGCCGCTGATCTTCGAAGTGCTGCCCATCGCCGCGATCACCAACGCGCCGCCGCCGCGCCCCGATCCGCCGGCGCCGACGCCGCCCAAGGTCGAGGCGCCGCCGGCCGAACGGCCCGCGCCGCCAGCGCCTACGCCGCCGCGCCCTCGCCGGCGCCACCGCCACCCCGCCGCCGCCGCAACCCCCGGCGCCGCCGGCGCCCGCACCGCCGGCCCCGCCGCCGCCGACACCGGCGCCTGCGCCACGCGTCGAGCCGGCACCGGCCCCCACGCCAGCTCCGGCACCGCCTGCGCCGCCGCGCCCGGTGGCGCAGCCCACGCCGCCCGCGCCGGCGCCCGCACCCCGCCAGCAGGCGCCCCAGTTCAGTCTCGACAACGTGCTACGCGACCTCACCAAGCCGCGGCCAGCACCTCCGCAGGCTGCCCCGGCACAGACGCCGCCGACGCCCCAGCAGTCGGCGCGCGCGGCCTCGAACGCGCCCAACAATCCGCTGCTGCCGCTCTCGATGACCGAGACCGACGCGATCCGCCAGCGCGTCTCGCAGTTCTGGAACATCGATGCCGGCGCGCGCGGCGTGGAAACTTTTGCGGTCGAACTGCGCGTCTGGGTGCTGCCCGACGGCACCGTGCAGGACGTTCGCATCGAGCGGGCCACCGGCGAGGACAGCGCGTTCCGCCAGGCTTTCGCGGAAGGCGCGCGTCGGGCCGTGCAGCGCGCCTCGCCGCTGCCGATGCCGACGAACAATGCCCAGCAGATGACCAACGGAAACCTTCTTCTCGCCTTCAAGGCGAGCGAAATGCTCGGCCAGAGACGTTGACCCCCGAATCGTCTAGAACTTCACAGAACCCCTCGATGGAAGCATGCCGATGACGATGATCGAACGCTCCGGTTTCCCGATGTCGCGCCGCGCGCTGTTCGCGGGCGGGCTCGCGCTTGCCGCCGCACCGGCCGCGGCGCAGGTGCGCATCGACATCACGCGCGGCCGCGTCGACCCGGTGCCGACGGCGGTGTCCAATTTCTTCGGCGAGGGCCCCAACGAGGCGACGGGCCGCGAGATGGCCAAGGTCATCGCGGGCAATCTCGACCGCTCGGGCCTGTTCCGCCCCATCGACCAGAAAGCCTATATCCAGACGCCCGCGCAGATGCGCAACGCCCCGCCGCGCTTTCCCGACTGGCGCAGCCTCAATGCCGCCCTGCTCGTGCAGGGCTCGGTCGAGACCCAGCCCGACGGCCGCCTGAAGGTCGAGTTCCGCCTTTGGGACGTCTACGGCGAGAGCCAGATGGAGGGCCGCGTCTACACGACTGTGGCCGCCAACTGGCGGCGCATCGCGCATATCGTCTCGGATGCGGTCTACAAGCGCGTCACCGGCGAGGACGGCTATTTCGACACGCGCATCGTCTACATCTCGGAATCGGGCCCTGCGCAGCGGCGCGTGAAACGTCTCGCGATCATGGACCAGGACGGCGCCAACCACCGCTTCCTCACCGACGGGCGCGAGCTCGTGCTCACGCCGCGCTTCTCGCCGACCGCGCAGGAGATCACCTACCTCGCCTATGTGCCGGTGGCCAACAATCCGAACATCGTCCGGCCGCGCGTCTATCTCTACAACATCGATACCGGGCAACGCGAAGTGGTGGGCGATTTCCCCGGCATGACGTTCGCGCCGCGCTTCTCGCCCGACGGCAACCGCATCATCATGTCGATGTCCCAGCAGGGGAATACCGACGTCTATTCGATGGATCTGCGCACGCGCCAGCAGCTGCGCGTGACGAACCATCCCTCGATCAACACCTCGCCGTCCTATTCGCCCGACGCGCGCCAGATCGTCTTCAACTCGGATCGCGGTGGCATGCAGCAGTTGTATACGATGTCGGCCAGCGGCGACAACGTGCAGCGCATCAGCTTCGGCACGGGGCGCTATGCCACGCCCGTCTGGTCGCCGCGTGGCGATCTGATCGCCTTCACCAAGCAGACCGAGGGCGAATTCTACATCGGCGTGATGAAACCCGACGGCAAGGACGAGCGGCTGTTGACGCGCGCCTTCCTGGTCGAGGCACCCACCTGGGCGCCGAATGGCCGCGTGGTGATGTATTTTCGCCAAGGCCCCTCGGATGCCCGCGGGCAGGGGGGGAATCCGAGACTTTATTCAATCGATCTAACGGGTTACAACGAACGGGAGATCCTCACCCCGGCGGACGGTTCCGACCCCGCCTGGTCCCCGCTACTGCCTTGACGATCCTTGATTTGTAACGACTCGGCCTTTATATTCCGCTCGGTTTTGCCAGAGCGGGCGCATTTTCGGTGCACGCATTGCGACAAACTGTCTATGCGCATTACGCCTGCCTTCGGGTATGACGCCTGCGCAAAATGCGGTTTCGCACTGCGACCGGGGATGATCCGCCGCTGTCGTCCGAACGAACAAACACCAACACGCCACATCCCGAGACGTGGGTAGTAAGAAAGAGGAGTTCGATTAAATGCGCTTTAAGCTGATGACCATGCTTGCCGCAGTTGCCCTGCTGGCTGCATGCGAAACCGCCCCGCAGAACCAGGCCGCCACGGGCGGTTCCGGCGCCGCTGTTGCGGCCCCGGCCGCCCCGACTCAGTCGGGCCCGCGTCCGGGTTCGCAGGAAGACCTGGTCCGCAACGTCGGCGATCGCATTTTCTACGACTTCGACAAGTCGGAACTGCGTCCGGAAGCCCGCCGCACGATCGAGCGCTGGGCCGGCTGGCTGAAGCAGTACCCGCAGGTCACCGTGACGGTCGAAGGTCACGCCGACGAGCGCGGTACGCGCGAATACAACATCGCGCTGGGCGAGCGTCGCGCCACCGCGGCCCGCAACTTCCTCGTCTCGCAGGGCATCGACGCCCGCCGCGTGGCGACGATCTCGTACGGCAAGGAACGCCCGGCGGTCCTCGGCTCGAACGAGGCGGCCTGGTCGCAGAACCGCCGCGCGGTCATGCAGGTCAACTAAGCCGGTCGGCGGTTCGCCGCTCCGCTTAGTTCAAGGTACGAAGCGCCCGTCCGGGAAATCCCGGGCGGGCGTTTTCTTTTGAACGCCACGAGAAGAAGCACGGGTCCGCCATGAAACTGCTGCGTCGCCACCTGCCGCTCCTGTTCCTTGCCGGCCTGCTTGCCGCCTGCGCCGCGACGCCGGCCCCCGAGCCGGAACCCCGCGTCTATCTCGTGTTCTTCGAGGCCGACAGCTACGAGCTGACGCCCGCCGCACGCCGGGCGCTGGAAAAGCTCCCCCAGCGCGTTATCCGCAACCCGCAGGCGAAAGTGACGATCGAAGGCCATACCGACGCGGTCGGCTCGGCCGGCTACAACGTGAAGCTCGGCGAGCGGCGCGCAGGATCCGTGCTCGCGTATCTCACGAGCGAAGGCATCCCGATGGCGCGGATCACGACCGTTTCCTTCGGCGCCGAAGCGGCCGAAGTGCTGGGGGCGGGCGAGCGCGCCTCGGCCCTGCTGCGCCGCGTGGTCGTGCGCGTCGACTGAGGCGCCGGCACGCCGCAAAAGCGCCGCGATCCGGCCGTCGCGGCGACATCTTTGCGATGCAGGTTGCATGCACGCCGATTCGCGGGCGAAAAGGCGCGGCGTCCAACCGGAGGATCGAAGAAAAATGCGTATCAAATTGCTGGCCGCCGTCGCGGCCCTCGCACTGCTCGCGGCGTGCGACACGGCCGGAACCAACAGTGGCGGTCTCAGCGGCACGGGCGGCGTCCCGGCCGTGGCCAACGCGCCCGGCGCCGGCGGTTCGGGCATCGGCTCGGGTTCGCTCGGCGCGAACGCAGTCCGCCCCGGCAGCCAGGAAGACCTCAACGCGAAGGTCGGCGACCGGATCTACTACGACTCCGACCGCTCGGACCTGCGCGCCGACGCGCGCCGCACGGTCGAAGGCTGGGCGGGCTGGCTGCGCCAGAACCCGCAGGTCTCCGTCACGATCGAAGGCCATGCGGACGAGCGCGGCACGCGCGAATACAATCTGGCGCTGGGCGAGCGCCGTGCGGCCGCCGCGCGCAACTTCCTGATCACCCAGGGCATCGAGGCGCGCCGCCTCGCCACCGTTTCCTACGGCAAGGAACGCCCGCAGGTCCTCGGCTCGACCGAGGCCGCGTGGAGCCAGAACCGCCGCGGCGTGATGCTGGTTAACTAAACACCGGTCTGCACCCGAACGAAGAGGGCGGCGCGATTTTTCGCGCCGCCCTTTTTCGTTTTGGTTTGCGTTTTCAGGGGGCGTCCACCCGCCTTTATTTCGCCGTCCGCGAACCGTAAACTCTGGCGTCATGATCCGCCGATTCGCCCTTTGTGCCGCGCTTGCCGCGGCCGCCGCCTGGACCGGGCCGACGCCCGTCCATGCCCAGTCGCAGGACCTCCGCCCGCTGATCGACCGCATGGATCGACTGCAGCGCGACATGGACGTCATGCAGCGCAACCTCGCGCGCGGCGGCACGTCCGGCGGGGCCGTCCAGCCCGTCAGCCCGCCGCCGCCCCCGCAGATGGCGCCCGGCCTCGGCACCACGCCGTCGAACGGTTTCGTCGAGCAGACGGACGTGCGCCTCTCCGCCCTCGAAGGGCAGCTGCGCGACATGACGGGTCGCCTCGAAGAAGCGGTCAACAGCATCGGCCTGCTGCAGCAGCGGCTGGAAAAGCTGGTCGGCGACGTCGATTTCCGACTCGGTGCGCTCGAGAAGGGCGGGGCGTCTGCGCCCGCCGCTGCCGACGCGGCGGCACCTGCAACCGCTCCCGCTTCGCCCGGCCAGCCGGTTGTCCGTCCCGGCGAAGCGCGCCTGCAACTCGTCCCCGGCGGCCCCGCGACGGCCCCGCAGGCCGCGGCTGGCGGCGCCCCTGCGGCCGCTGCACCCGTCACGCTGCCCGCCGGCCCGCCCGAGACGCAGTACGAATTCGCCTACGGCCTCTACCAGCAGGCCGTGCAGGACCGCGGCGATTTCGGCCGCGCCGAGACGGCGCTGCGCAGCTTCGTCTCCGCCAACGGCGCGCACCGGCTTGCCGGCGACGCGCAATACTGGCTGGGCGAAACCTTCTACGCGCGGCGCGACTGGAACAACGCCTCGGCCGCCTTCGCCGAACAGTTCCGCCGCTTCCCGCAGAACGCCAAGGCGCCCGACAGCCTGCTGCGCCTCGGGCAGTCGCTTGGCCAGTTGAACCGCAAGGCGGATTCGTGCGGCACGCTGGGCGAGCTCGAGAAGCGCTATCCCAACGCCAGCCAGTCGATAAAGATCGCCGCCCAGCGCGAACGCGCCCGTCTGCAGTGCCATTGAGCCGCCGCGTGCCGTGAGCGGCGGCACGCCGATTTCCGACGCCGCGTTCGCCGTGGCGCTCGCCCGCCTCGCGCTTTTCGAGAAGAACCCGCGTGTGGCCGTCGCCTGGTCGGGCGGCGGGGATTCCACCTCGCTGCTGGCATTGGCGCAGGCGTGGGCAAGCGCGCGCGGCGGCAGCGTCACGGCCTTCCATATCGATCATGGCCTGCGCGCCAATTCGGCCGACGAAGCCGCGGCTCTTGGCGCCAAGGCTGCGGCGCTTGGCATCGCTTTCGAAAGCCGCCGCTGGACTGGCGACAAGCCTTCGAGCGGCGTGATGGCGGCCGCGCGCGACGCGCGCATGGCCCTGCTCGAGGAGATGTGCGCCGCCGTCGGCATCTGGCACCTGCTGCTCGCGCACACGGCCGACGACCAGAACGAGACGGCCACACTGCGCGCCGCGCGCGGATCGGGCACGGACGGTCTTGCCGGCATGTCGGCGATCGTCGAGCGCACGTACATGCGCGTGCTGCGCCCGCTGCTGGGGTTCGCGCATGCCGATCTGCTGGCGACATGCCGGGCGCGGGGGCTCGACTGGCTCGAAGATCCCGGCAACGCCAATCCGCGCTTTGCGCGCGCGGCCTTGCGCCTTGCGGGCGGCGTGCCGGAAGCGCCCGGTGGACTGGCGGAATCGCGCATCGCACGCGAAACGGCACTTGCCCACATCCTCGCGCGCGGCGTTTCGCTCGATCCGGCCGGGTTCGCGTTCGTCGATCCCGCAGCGCTGCTCGGCGCGCCGTTCGAACTTGCGTGCGCGGCGCTCGCGCGCATCGTCCGAACGGTGGGCGGCGGGGAATATGCGCCGCGAGGGCCCCGCACCGAGGCGACGATGCGCGCCCTTGCCGCACCCGATCCGGCCGCGCGCACGCTCGGCCACTGCCGGATCGTGCCGCGCGCCGACGGGCGCCTTCTTGTCGCGCGCGAGCCTGCCAACCTCGCGCCGGATGTCGCGCTGGCCGAAGGACAGCGCATCCGATGGGACGATCGTTTTGAGGCGGTCCAGCGACGTTCCTGTTCCGGACTTGTCCTCGGTGCGCTCGGCATGGCCGGTTGGGCTGAACTGCCGCGCGAATTCAGACAAAAGGTGGCCAAAACCGTGCCGCCGGCCGTCCGGGCGACCCTTCCGGCCCTGCGGGACCTTGACGGGCTGGCTCTCGTTCCCCACCTCTTTTATGGACGGGAACGGTATGCCCTTGATACCGTGGAGATCCGTTTCCGCCCCCGGCACGCACTGGCTGGCCCGCTTTTCGCCGGCCCCTCCCGAGCACCGGTGTCCGGCTAGTCGTCACGAGAGGCCAAGTCTTTGAACAATTTCGGCAAAAATCTGGCGCTGTGGGTGATCATCGGCTTGTTGCTGATCGCGCTGTTCAACCTGTTCCAGGGCTCGAGCCCGCGCGGCAACGCCTCGCAGATCCAGTATTCCGAGTTCCTCAATCTCGTCGAGCGCCAGCAGGTGCGCGACGTGACGATTTCCGGCCCGCAGCTGCGCGGCCATCTGCAGCCCGACGGGCGCAATTTCGTCACCTACGCGCCCAACGACGCCTCGCTCGTCGACCGGCTCCAGAAGAACAACGTCGCGTTCTCGGCCGCGCCGCTCGAGGAGCCGATGCATCCGCTCCTCCAGATCCTGATCTCGTGGGCGCCGTTCCTGGTCATGATCGGCCTGTGGGTCTTCTTCATGCGCCAGATGCAGGGCGGCGGCGGCCGCGCGATGGGCTTCGGCAAGTCGAAGGCCCGCCTGCTGACCGAGAAGGTCGGCCGCGTGACGTTCGAGGACGTCGCGGGCATCGACGAGGCCAAGCAGGAACTGGAAGAGATCGTCGAGTTCCTTCGCGACCCGCAGAAGTTCCAGCGCCTCGGCGGCAAGATTCCCAAGGGCGTGCTGCTCGTCGGCCCGCCCGGCACCGGCAAGACGCTGCTCGCACGCGCCATCGCGGGCGAAGCCAACGTGCCGTTCTTCACGATCTCGGGTTCCGACTTCGTCGAGATGTTCGTGGGCGTCGGCGCCAGCCGCGTGCGCGACATGTTCGAGCAGGGCAAGAAGAACGCGCCGTGTCTCATCTTCATCGACGAAATCGACGCGGTCGGCCGCCATCGCGGTGCGGGCCTCGGCGGCGGCAACGACGAGCGCGAGCAGACGCTGAACCAGCTCCTCGTCGAGATGGACGGCTTCGAGGCGAACGAGGGCGTGATCCTCATCGCCGCGACGAACCGGCCCGACGTGCTCGATCCCGCCCTGCTGCGTCCGGGCCGCTTCGACCGCCAGGTCGTGGTGCCGAACCCCGACGTGCTGGGCCGCGAGAAGATCCTCAAGGTCCATCTGCGCAAGGTGCCGCTGGCGCCGGACGTGGAGCCCAAGGTCATCGCACGCGGCACGCCCGGCTTCTCGGGCGCCGATCTCGCCAATCTCGTCAACGAGGCGGCCCTGCTTGCCGCCCGGCGTGGCAAGCGCATGGTGACGATGGCCGAGCTCGAAGACGCCAAGGACAAGGTCATGATGGGCACCGAGCGGCGCTCGATGGTCATGACCGAGAAGGAAAAGGAACTGACCGCCTATCACGAGGCCGGGCACGCGCTGCTCGCCCTGTGGGAGCCGGCCAACGATCCGCTGCACAAGGTCACGATCATCCCGCGCGGCCGGGCCCTCGGTCTGACGATGAGCCTTCCCGAGCGCGACAAGTATTCGCAGTCGAAGAAGGAAATGGAAGCGCGTCTGGTGATGATGTTCGGCGGGCGCGTCGCCGAGCAGATCATCTTCGGCGAGGAAAACGTCACGACCGGCGCATCGGGCGACATCTCGATGGCGACGAGCATGGCAAGGCGCATGATCACCGAGTACGGCATGTCCGAGAAGCTCGGGCGCGTGCGCTATTCGGCGAACGAGCAGGAAGTGTTCCTCGGCCATTCGGTGACGCAGACGCAGAACATGTCGGAAGCGACCGCCAACACGATCGATTCGGAAGTCCGCCGGATCATCGAGACGGCCGAGAGCCGTGCGCGCGAATTGCTGACCAAGGGCATCGATGACCTGCACAAGCTCGCCAAGGCGCTGCTCGAATTCGAGACGCTGTCGGGCGACGAGGTGAAGGCGCTGCTGCGCGGCGAACCAATCGTTCGCCCCGAGGCGGACGAACCGCCGCCGGCGACCAAGCCGGGCGGGCGTCGCGGCTCGGTGCCGAGTTCCGGCGGCAAGCCTGCCGGCGGTTTCGATCCGCAGCCCCAGCCGGGCGCCTAGCTCCGCTTACTTCAGTCGCGCCACCGGTGATGCCGGTGGCGCGGATAATAGGGCTGCACGTAGACGACCTGCGGCGGCGGCGCGTAATACCCGTAGCTCGGCCCATAGTACTGCCGGACGACCGGCCGCCCGTAGTAAGGGCCGCCGACCTCGACGCAGCCCGCCGTCGATAGCGCCGTGAGGAACGCGAACGCCGCGATCTTCATGTGACGCATGATCTGCCTCCGCATCCGTGTTGCCTGAGAACGGCGTCGGGACGCCCGGTATTCCGGCGCGGCTTCAGGGCAGGCGTCTGTGCAATGGCGGCGTCACATCAGGCATTCCGGGACTTTCCGGCGCGCCTTGTCAGAAAAAAGGACGCAGAGATTGGGCCATGTCGGATCGCGCATGTATCGGCCCGGGAACGATCCGGTATCTTCCGATTGCGGAACCACGGCCCTGATCTTGGGCGGGAAGGGCTGGTTGGCGAGCTTTTGCTGTCTGAGATCGTAGGAGCTGTTCGCCACCGCGATGGCAAGCGAAACGGCGACTGCAGGCGCAACGAGCATATCCTTCTCCCTTTGTGGATCGCACCCGTCCGGAGTGTCTCAGGAAGACAACGTCAGCGGGTGACAGATCATTCCCGCCTTGCCGGTCGCCGGCGGCCGCGCTCTCCGGCCCGAACGCCGGATTTCCGGGACGCGAAACCGCGATTTCGGCTATTCCATTGCTCATGCGACGCTTCGAACGATTCGAGATTTCCCGCCCGCTGGTGATGGGCATCGTCAATGCCACGCCGGACTCGTTCTCCGACGGCGGCGATTTCTACGACACCGACGCCGCCATCGCGCACGGGCTGCGCTTGCGCGAGGAGGGGGCCGATATCCTCGACGTGGGCGGGGAGTCCACGCGCCCCGGCGCCGAGCCGGTTCCGGAAGCAGAAGAGACGCGCCGCGTGGTTCCGGTGATCGAGGCGCTGGCGAAGGCCGGCGCGGTCGTCTCGATCGATACCTGGCATGCCGGCACGATGCGCGCGGCGCTGGATGCGGGTGCGGCCATCGTCAACGACGTGACCGCGCTGACCGGCGATCCGGCGAGCCTGCCGCTCGTCGCCTCGCGCAAGGTCGGCGTGGTGCTGATGCACATGCAGGGAAACCCGCAGACGATGCAGGCCAATCCAACCTACGAAGATGCGCCGCGCGACATCGCCGGCTATCTGCGCGGTCGCATCGAGGCATGCCGCGCGGCGGGGATCGCAAGCGAACTGATCAGCGTCGATCCGGGGATCGGCTTCGGCAAGACGGTCGCGCACAATGCCGAGATCCTCGCGCGCGTGGACCTGTTTCGCGATCTGGGCGTGGCCGTGCTGATCGGGGCGAGCCGCAAGGCCTTCATCGGCGCGCTGTCGAAGGGCGAGCGCCCCAAGGAGCGCCTGCCGGGGTCGCTCGCGGCGGCGCTGGCCGCGGTATCGGGCGGAGCCGACATCCTGCGCGTCCACGACGTCGCGGCCACGCGCCAGGCGCTGGCGGTGTGGCATGCGGTCGAAAGATTCCGAAATCCTTCGTGACTTTACGCCCCTCGACCCAGCCCCTATAAGCGCCCCTATGAGCAAGCTTTTCGGCACGGACGGGATTCGCGGGGCGGCCAATTCGGCCCCGATGACCGCGGAAATCGCGATGAAGGTCGCCATCGCCGCGGGCAAGATCCTGCGCCAGGGCAGCCACCGCCATCGTGTCGTCATCGGGAAGGACACGCGCCTGTCGGGCTACATGTTCCAGCCGGCACTCACCGCCGGGTTCGTTTCGATCGGGATGGACGTGGTGATCCTTGAGCCGTTGCCCACGCCCGCGGTCGCGCTGCTGACGCGCTCGCTGCGCGCGGATCTGGGCGTCATGATTTCGGCCTCGCACAATCCGCATCACGACAACGGCATCAAGCTCTTCGGCCCCGACGGCTACAAGCTGTCGGACGAGCTGGAGGCCGAGATCGAGCGCATCCTCGATGATGCCGACGGGCGCGTGGCGCCCGAGAAGCTCGGCCGCGTGCGCCGTCTCGACGACGCGGCCGGCCGCTACATCGAATCCGTGAAGGCGAGCTTCCCTAAGGGCCTGCGTCTCGACGGGCTCAAGGTCGTCGTCGACTGCGCCAACGGCGCCGCCTACCGGGTCGCGCCGACCGTGCTGTGGGAGCTGGGTGCCGAGATCGTTCCCATCGCCGTCGATCCCGATGGCCTCAACATCAACCGCGGCTGCGGGGCCACGCATATCGAGCTGCTGCAGCAGGCCGTGCTGACGCACGGCGCGCATATCGGCCTGGCGCTCGATGGCGACGCCGACCGCATCCAGCTCGTCGACGAGCGCGGCCATTCGATCGACGGCGACCAGGTGCTCGCCTGCATCGCGCGCGGCTGGAAGGCGGAAGAGAAGCTTCGCGGCAAGAACGTCGTCGCGACCGTAATGTCGAATCTGGGCCTCGAGCGCTGGCTGGCCGGTGCGGGCATGAAGCTCGCGCGCAGCAAGGTCGGCGATCGCCACGTGCTGGAGATGATGCGCGAGCTCGATGCCAATCTCGGCGGCGAGCAGTCCGGCCACGTGATCCTGTCGGACTACGCGACGACCGGTGACGGGCTGCTGGCCGGCCTGCAGGTGCTTGCCGCGATCGTCCATTCCGGCAAGCCCGCGTCCGAGGTCGCGCACGTCTTCGATCCCTATCCCCAGCTGCTGAAGAATGTCCGCTTCGCAGGCAAACCGCCGATGGACAAGGAGCCGGTCGTCAAGGCGGTCGCGGCCGCCGAAGCGATGCTCGCGAAGGATGGCCGCCTGCTGATCCGCAAGTCCGGCACCGAGCCGCTGGTGCGCGTGATGGCCGAAGCGGGCGATCCGGGGCTGGTCGCGACGGCGGTCGACATCGTCGTCGACGCGCTTCTCGCGGCCGGGGGAACGCTTGCCGGCGGGACAAAGACGAGCGGCAAGTCGGCCCCGGCAAGTCCTGACGCCGCACCCGACTATCCGCGCTATCTCGACCGGCGCGCGCAGTCGCGCAAGGGCGCGGGCGAGTAGCCGCGATGCGCGGGCGCGTCCTGATCGTCGCTGGCTCGGATTCCGGCGGAGGGGCCGGCATCCAGGCCGACATCAAGTCGGTGACGGCGCTCGACGGCTTCGCCGCCACCGCCGTCACCGCGCTGACCGCGCAGGATACGCACGGCGTGCACGGCGTGATGCCGGTGCCGCCGGCATTCATCGCGCAGCAGATGCGCGTCGTGCTGCGCGACATCGGGGCCGACGCGATCAAGACCGGCATGCTGCACGATTCGGGCACGATCGACGCGGTCGCCGACGTGCTGGAGAGCGAGCCGGCGGCCAAGGGCGTGCCGCTCGTCGTCGATCCGGTCATGTACGCCAAGGGTGGCCACGCGCTGCTGCAGCCCGAGGCGGTGGCGACGCTGAAGCGCCGCCTGCTCGTGCTCGCGCGCCTGCTCACGCCCAACCTGCCGGAGGCCGAGGCACTGTCGGGAATGCGCATTCGCACGCTCGCCGACCAGCGCCATGCCGCCCAGACGATGGTGACGCTTGGCTGCCAGGCGGTACTGCTGAAGGGCGGCCACATGGCGGGCGACACCGTGGTCGACGTGCTGGCGACCGACACGGGCATCCGCAATTTCGAATCCCCGCGCATCGAATCGAAATCGACCCACGGGACGGGCTGCACGCTCGCCTCCGCGATCGCGACGGGGCTGGCGCAGGGGCTCGATCTGGAAATCGCCGTGGCGCGCGCGCGCGAATACGTACGCCGCGCCATCGAGACGGCGCCGGGCTACGGCGGCGGGCACGGCCCGCTCAACCACGCCCACACGTTCGTCCGGCGCTAGGAAACCTCAGGCGCTGAGCAGGACGGGGCTGTCTCCCGGCGTACCGGGATTGCGCACGCCCAGCATGCCCGCGATGATCTCGAGCCCGCGGGCAAGCACGGCATCGCTTTCCACCGGGCAGAGCGCGATCCGCACGCCCTGCGGCATGTTCGTCCGGCTTATGGCGAAGGCGCTTGCCGGCGTAACGCCGACGCCGAGCCGGCGGGCCTCTTCGGCAAAATTCTCGCCGCACCAGGGATCGGCAAGGCGCAGCCAGACGGACGAGGCGCCCGGATACGACACCACGTCGCAGCCCCTGAGCGCGGAAAGAGCGAGCATCCGCCGGCGCCCGGCGAGGCTGCGCTGCCATGCGGCCGCCCGAAGTGCGTCGCCGCTGCGGATGAGCCTGGCGGCAAGCTCGGCGGCGAGCGGCATCGTCGCCTTCGTCGTCGCGCGGATGGCGCCGGCCGCCCGGTCGACCACCGACTCCGGCGCGTGCAGGTAGCCAAGGCGGAATCCGCCGCCGATCGATTTCGAGAACGACGTGATGTAGACGCACTGCTCGGGAGCAAGAGCTGCGAGCGGCACCGTCGATTCGTCAAGGAAGCCGTAGATGTCGTCCTCGATGATCATGACGCCGTGCCGCCGGCAGATCGCGACCACCAGCTCGCGCCGCTCGAACGACATGACGCTGGTCGTCGGGCTCTGGAAGTTGGGGACGAGATAGATGGCCTTGGGCGCATGCTGGCGGCAGGCCATCTCCAGTGCCTCGGGCATGATGCCGTCAGCGTCGATGTCCACGCCCACGAGCCGCACGCCCAGCAGGTTGGCGAGCGATTTCATGCCGTAGAACGAAAGCGATTCGGTCAGCACCACGTCACCCGAGCGGGCGAGGGCGGTGACGGCCAGCAGCATGCCGTTCTGCGCGCCCGCCACGATGGCCACGCGCGCGGGGTCCGCGCGGCCGACGCGACGGGCGATCCACGCCGCACCTGCCTCGCGGTGGCAGGCCATGCCCACGGTCGGCCCGTCGGCGATCAGCGAAGCGACATTGGTGCTGCCGATGTCGGCAAGATGGCGTTCGAACATCTCGCGCGACGGCCCGCCGGTCCCCGGCACGTTACGCGACAGATCGACGAACGTGCTGTCCGTTTCGGCGACGACTTTGGCTTCCTTGACCGCGAAACCCTCGACCGCGCGCTCGCGCACGAACGTGCCGCGGCCCACGTCGCCGGTGATCAGGCCGCGCCGCTTCGCCTCCGCATAGGCGCGCGTCACGGTACCGATCGTGACGCCGAGGCGCACCGCGAGTTCGCGATGGGTCGGAAGACGCGTTCCGGGTTTCAATCGCCCACTTGAGATATCGCACAGCAACTGGTCGGCGATCGCCATGTAGCGTGTGCCGGTTCGCATCGTGATCGCAGGAAGCCATTTGGTCATCGTGCTCGATCCAAATCCGAAGTTGTAGGCAACTTCACTCTTCGCCTGCGCGCGCGTATTCACAAGTGAAACTTGATGTTTCAAATGTTTCAGTAGTGCAGGCATTCAAAAATTCAGCAAAGAGGTCAGCGCTGCATGCATCGCGCGCGGGACATGGACATGCGCTTGGACGCACGGCAAATCATGCCGGACGCTCTGCAATTGTAAGCCAGGCACACGGATGTCCGGCGTCGTGCGGTGTGTAAGCGATCAGCCGACCCGAATCGTGCGGAGAAGATCGCTCGTATGCTCGCAATAATTGCTGTTCAAAAAACCAGCAACCAAAGAAAAATTTACGTCACACCATCGGCAGGCTGCCCTCGGGCGGCTCGTCGAGAATCTCGACGATCGTGCCGAGCGCGCGGACCAGCGACTCATCCTGGTCGGGGGCGGCGAGCGCCACGCGCACGGCGTGCGGAACCGGCGCGCGGCCGACCGCGAAGGCATTGGCCGGCGCCACGCCCACGCCGCGCCGGCGCGCGACATCGACGAATTCCTCGCGCCGCCACGGTTCGGGCAGCTTGAGCCAGATCTGGAATGCGGCCGGATGGGCGGTGAAATCCTGGCCTTCGAGGATGCGCGCGGCGAGCGCCTGGCGCCGCTCGGCAAGGCCTTTCTGCCAGGCGGCCGCCTTGTGCGCGTCGCCCGAACGGATCAGGCGCGCGCCGATCTCGGCCACCATCGGCGTCGTCATGTAGGCGCTGGCGCGGATCGCGGCCGAGACGCGCTGCACGATCGCCTCGGGCGCGTGCAGGAAGCCCAGCCGGATGCCGGGCGCGATCGACTTCGACAGCGACGTGATGAAGATGCCGAGTTCCGGGGCCAGCGAGCAGAGCGGCGCGTTCGCCTCGTCGAGGAAGCCGTAGATGTCGTCCTCGATGATCGCCACGCCGTGCCGGCGGCAGATCTCGGCGACCTGGCGGCGTCGGTCGAGCGGCATCAGGCTCGTCGTCGGGTTCTGGAAGGTGGGCAGCGTGTAGATGGCCTTGGGCGCGTGCTGGCGGCAGGCGGCTTCCAGCGCGTCGGGCACGAGGCCGTCGTCGTCGATCTCCACGCCCACGAGCCGCACGCCGAGCAGGTTGGCGATCGACTTCATGCCATAGAAGGTCAGCGCTTCGGTCAGCACCACGTCGCCGGGGCGCGCCAGCGCCGCGATCGCCAGCATCATGCCGTTCTGCGCGCCGGCGACGACGGCGACGCGCGAGGGGTCGGCCTTGATGCCGCGCCGCGCGATCCATTCCGCGCCCGCCTCGCGATGTTCGGGCAGGCCGGCGTTGGGGACATAGGCGAGAAGCGGGGAGAGGTCTTCCTTGGCGAGGTCCGCCATGTGGCGCGCGATCAGGCCGCTTGCCGGGCCGACGACGGCGGGCAGGTTGCGCGACAGGTCGACATAGTCGTCGGTCGTCGGCGTCGGGGCCGGCATCACGTTGATCGCGTCGCCGATGCGCTCGCGGATGAACGTGCCGCGGCCGACTTCGCCGGCGATCAGGCCGCGCCGTTCGGCTTCGGCATAGGCGCGGGTGACGGTGCCGACGGTGACGCCGAGCTTCCACGCAAGATCACGATGGGTCGGCAGGCGGTCGCCGGGCTTGAGGCGGGCGGCGGCGATATCGGCAGCCAGCATGTCGGCAATGGCCAGATAGCGGGGGCCGATGCGGGTGGCGATCGCGGGGATCCAAGTTGTCATGATGACAATGTAATTATTGACCCCATATTGTGTCAATGTCAGTTTCCTGACCGTGACAATTTTCGTGACATTATCTGCCAAACAGGAGGTTTGTATGGTTACAATTCTGCAATACGGACCGATCGAGCAAACCGCACGGAGCCTTCGCCCGTTCGCTGTTGCCCTCGTCCGCACGCTGGATCGCGTGCTCCTGGTGGCCTTCGATAAAGTCTATGTCTGGCAGGAGCGCGCGCGGCAGCGCCACCAACTGGCCGAGATGACGTCCTATATGCGGGCCGATCTCGGTCTCAGCGCCGGCGACGTCGAGCGCGAAGCGAGCAAGCCGTTCTGGCTGAACTGACGCGAAGGCCGTGGCGGCGATGAGCCGCCGCGGCCCGTTTCGGGGGAGTCTCCGCCCATGTACATCCCGCCCCATTTCGCCAGCCCCGACGAAGCGGCGACGGCGAAAGTCATTGCCGACAATGGCTTCGGCCTGCTGGTCGCGAACGATTCGACCGGCACTCCGGTCGCGGCACATCTGCCCATGCAGTACGACGCGAAGCGCCGCGTGCTGACCGGCCATCTTGCCGGCCCCAATCCGCTGGCCGACGCGCTCGACGATTGCGCGCGCGCGGGCCGCGAGGTCCTGGCGATCTTTCAGGGCCGCCACGGCTACATCTCGCCGAGCTGGTACGCGACGAAGTCGAATACCGTGCCGACCTGGAACTACGAGGCGGCACATCTCTATGGCGTGCCGAAGATGACGTCGGACAAGGCGAAGCTGCGCGCCATCGTCGATGATCTCGCGCGCCAGTACGAAAGCCACGGCTGGACGATCGACGCGCAGGACCCCGGCTTTATCGATAAGATGCTCGGCGCCATCGTCGGGTTCGAGATTCCCGTCGCGCGCCTCGAAGGAAAGTTCAAGCTGTCGCAGAACCGGAACGCGGCCGACCGTGCGGGCGCCATCGCCGGGCTCGAGGCGACCGGGCGCGCGGACGACGCCGCCCTCGCGCGCGCCATGCGCGACGCGAGCGGCCCGAAGTAAGCGCCATGCGCCTGCCGATCTATCAGGTCGATGCCTTCGCCGAGCGGCTGTTCGACGGCAATCCCGCGGCCGTCGTGCCGCTGGAAAGCTGGCTGCCTGACGCCACGATGCTTGCCGTCGCGGCCGAGAACAATCTCGCCGAGACGGCGTTCTTCGTGCCGGATCGCGACGGCTACGCCTTGCGCTGGTTCACGCCGAAGATCGAAGTGCCGCTATGCGGCCACGCGACGCTTGCCAGCGCCTTCGTGATCCTGACGCTCCTCGATCCCGGCCGCAGCCGCGTGCGCTTCGCGACGAAGTCGGGCGACCTGCATGTGTCGCGTGCGGGCGAGCTGTTCGCGCTGGATTTTCCGTCGCGTGGTCTCGTGCCCACGGACGATACCGTGGCGGTCGGCAAGGCGCTGGGTGCCGAGCCCGTGTCGGTGCAGCTTTCGGTCGACCGCTACATGGCGCTCTATGAAGATGCCGCGACGGTCCGCGCGCTGAATCCGGATCTGCGCGCCCTCGCGGCCATCGGCGGCGGCCGTGCCATCGCGACGGCGCCGGGCACCGACTGCGATTTCGTGTCGCGCTATTTCGCGCCGGGCGCGGGCATCGACGAGGATCCGGTGACCGGTTCCTCGCATTGCACGCTCGTGCCCTATTGGGCGGCGCGGCTCGGCAAGGCGAAGCTGCTCGCCCGCCAGATCGGCCCGCGCGGTGGCACGCTCCATTGCGAACATGCCGGCGAACGTACAATCATGGCGGGGGGCGCGAAGCTCTATCTCGAAGGCACGATCCATGTCTGAACTGCTGCTGCTGCGCTATGCGGAAGGTGCCGCCGACATGGATGTCGTGCGCACGCTTTTCCGCGAATACCAGCAGGGGCTCGGCGTTTCCCTGTGCTTCCAGGATTTCGATGCCGAGCTTGCCGGCCTGCCGGGAAAATACGCGGGCGCGCAGGGCTGCATCCTGCTCGCCGAGACCGACGGCAAGCCGGCGGGTGTTGTGGCGCTGCGTTCGCTCGAAGGCGATGCGGTTGCCGAGATGAAGCGGCTCTATGTCCGCCCCACGGCGCGCGGCCTCGGGTTGGGCCGCAAGCTTGCAGTCTCGATCATCGACGAGGCGCGCAAGCGCCGCTACGGCGCGATCCGGCTCGACACGCTGCCGCACCTCGTCGAGGCGATCGAGCTCTACCGCGTCCTCGGCTTCGCCGAGATACCGCCCTACAACGACAATCCGCTGCCCGGCGTGCGCTTTTACGAGCTGAAGCTTTGAGCGTCTGGACGCGCCCCGACGGCCATAGCGTCAGCGACGAGGCCGCGCGCATCGACCGCGACCGGGTCCATGGCTGGCTGTCGCGCGATGCCTACTGGTCGGCCGGAATCCCGCGCGAGATCTTCGAGCGCTCGGTCGATGGCGCCATGTGCTTCGGCATCTACGCCCCCGGCGGCGAGCAGGTCGGCTTCGCGCGCGTCATGACGGACCGCGCGACGTTCGGCTATCTGGGCGACGTGTTCGTGGTGCCGGAGCTGCGCGGGCGTGGCCTGTCGAAGTTCCTGCTCGACACGATCTTCGCGCATCCGGACCTGCAGGGATTCCGGCGCTGGCTGCTCGTCACGCGCGATGCACAGAAGCTCTATGCGCGCTACGGCTTCGCGCCGCTTGTCGGGCCGGAGCGCTTCATGGAGCGCGCGGACCCGGGCATCTACAAGCGCCTGAAGGCGAGCGAATAGCGTGCTCCCCCTCGAACAGTTCATGGCGCTGGCCGTCTTCTCGTTCGTGACGTCGGGCACGCCGGGGCCGAACAACCTGATGCTGCTCGCCTCGGGCGTCAATTTCGGCTTCGCGCGCACGGTTCCGCACATGCTGGGCATCGCGTGCGGGTTCACGCTGATGATCGTGCTGGTCGGGCTCGGCATCGGCCAGCTTTTCGCGTTGCTGCCGTGGCTGCATTCGGCGCTGAAGATCGCAGGCGTCGTTTACATGCTGTGGCTCGCGTGGAAGATCGCGAACGCGGGCACCATCGGCGAGGGCGGCAGCTCCGGGCGCCCGATGACGTTCCTTTCGGCCGCGGCGTTCCAGTGGGTCAATCCCAAGGCGTGGGCGATGGCGATCTCGTCGATCGCGGCCTACACGATTCCCGAGGATTACGGCACCAGCCTCGGGGTCGTCGCCGGCATGTTCGGGCTCGTCAACCTGCCGACGATCTCGATCTGGGTGCTTTTCGGCGTCTGGCTGCGCCGCTTCCTGTCGGATGCGCGCGTCGTGCGCCGGTTCAACTGGACCATGGCCGTCCTGCTCGTGGCCTCGCTCGTGCCGGTGCTCTGGGTCTGATCTGGATCAATTCCCGGGCGCGGGATTTCGGGCACAAGCACGCGCCATGAACCATGTCTCACTTTCCCGGATCTGCTACGACGCGATCCGCGCCTATGCCAAGACCGTCGGCGAGACCTATCTGCGCTGGGCCGACGCGCGCCCGCATGTGCGCGAGAGCTTTTCCGGCGCCGTCGCCTATCTTCTCGAGGTGCCCAAGGCCGATCTTGCCGACCTGCACGGCCACTGGCTTGCCGCGCGCATCCAGGATGGCTGGCAATACGGGCCAAAGCGCGACGAGGCGCGGCGCCTGCATCCGGGGATGGTCCCGTGGGCCGACGTGCCCGAACGCGAGCGCCTGAAATTCGAGCTGATGCTCCGGATCGTCGACGTCTTCCGCGAACATGTGGTTCCGCGTCTCAAACTGGGGCCGGAGGCGGGCCGAGGCTGACGGCGCAAGTTCCGGGTGGTCTGCGCATCCGCGAATCCCTATTTTGGCCTCCATGAACGATTACGAACGCATCGCGAAGGCACTCGCCTTCCTTGAGGAAAACGTCGAGGACCAGCCGGATCTCGACCGTGCGGCCGCCGAACTCGGCCTGTCCCCCTTCCATTTCCAGCGCCTGTTCACGCGCTGGGTGGGCGTGAGCCCCAAGAAGTTCCTTCAGTATCTGAGCCTCGACCGCGCGAAGAAATGTCTCGCAGGTGCCGGCTCGGTGCTGGACGCGAGCCTCGAAGCCGGGCTTTCCGGGCCGGGGCGCCTGCACGACCTGTTCGTCGCCTACGAGGCCGTGACGCCGGGCGAATTCAAGCGCCGCGGCGAAGGGCTCGACATCGCATGGGGCTGGGCGCAGTCGCCGTTCGGCGAGGCGCTGGTGATGACGACGGCGCGCGGCATCTGCGGCCTTGCCTTCGCGATGCCGGGCGAGGACGGGAAGGAAGCCGCACTCGACGACATGAAGATGCGCTGGCCGGGGGCGAACTACCGCGAGGACACGCGCGCGGTGGCGAAGCTCGCGGCCCGCCTGTTCGATCCCAGGCGCAAGCCGGGCGACGATCTCAAGATCGTGCTCTACGGATCGCCCTGGCAGATCAAGGTGTGGGAAGCGCTGCTGACGATCCCGCCGGGCCAGCTCGTCGCCTACGACGACATCGCGCTCCGCATCGGCTCGCCCTCGGCGAGCCGCGCGGTGGGCACGGCCGTGGGCGCCAATCCGATCTCGTGGCTGGTGCCGTGCCATCGCGTGATCCGCAAGTCGGGCGCCATCAGCCACTATCACTGGGGCCGGCCGCGCAAGCTCGCCATGATCGGATGGGAAGCCGCCCATGCGGAAAGCGCAGGCGCGTCGGGGATGGCAGGCGCCGCCGCGCACGGCTAGTCTCGTTCTCCGCAACCGGGGAACGCGACGATGAGCACACCGCGCCAGGATTATTACCTCGACGAGCTGAAAGCCGGCGACCGCTTCGAGAGCGTCGGCTTCACCTTCACCGAATCCGCGATCATCGATTTCGCGTTCGCGTACGATCCGCAACCCTTCCATATCGACGTCGACGCGGCGTCGAAATCGAACTACGGCGGCCTGATCGCGTCGGGCTTCCAGACGCTGGCGGTCGCCTTCCGGCTCCTCTACCAGACGGGCTTCCTCAAATCGGCCTCGCTCGGCGGCCCCGGCATGGACGAGCTGCGCTGGCTGAAGCCCGTCTATGCGGGTGACACGCTGCGCAGCGTTGGCGAGGTGAAGGAGATCGTGCCGTCGAAATCCAAGCCCGACCGGGGCATCCTCAAGCTGCACCTCACGGCGATCAACCAGAAGAACGAGGCGGTGATGACCGTGACGATGATCATCCTCGTGAAGCGGAGCCGCGACGCATGACCGCGACGTTCACCATCCGCAAGGCAGAGCCCGGCGACATGAAGGCGGTCGACCGTCTCGTGCGCGAACTCGCCGTCTACGAGAAGCTGACGCACCGCATGACGGCGACCGAGGCCGATCTTCGCGAGGCGCTGTTCGGCAAACGGCCGCGCATCGAGGCGGCCCTGGCCGAAACGGCCGACGGGCGCGCGGTCGGGATCGCGATCTTCTACGAGAATTTCGCGACCTTCACCTGCTCGCGCGGGCTCTATCTCGAGGACCTGTTCGTCGAGGAAGCCGCGCGCGGACGGGGGATCGGC
Source organism: Tagaea sp. (assembly GCA_044224405.1). Taxonomy (GTDB): domain Bacteria; phylum Pseudomonadota; class Alphaproteobacteria; order CACIAM-22H2; family CACIAM-22H2; genus Tagaea. Next base: position 95,171 of record JBGAKN010000009.1, read on the forward strand.
AAGGCGCTGATCCGCTGGGGCGCGAAGCTGGCGGTCGAACGCGGTTTCGCGCGCTACCAGTGGCTCGTGCTCGACTGGAACGTGTCGGCGCGCGATTTCTACCGCTCCCTCGGCGCCGTCGAGGCGTCGGAATGGATCGGCGTGCGCCTCGAAGGCGACGCGCTGAAGCATCTTGCCGACGGCACGGTGCCGCCCGTGCCGACGCGCGCGGCCGATCCGTCGCTGGCCGTGGCGGCGATGGACGTTCCCGTCCGCACGAAACGCTCGAACTATCCCGAGCCGTTCTTCTCGCGCATGGCCGGGCGCGCCAAGCGCGTGCTCGGCGATCAATTCGGCCTGAAGAATTTCGGCGTCAACATGACGACGCTGGCGCCCGGCGGGGAATCCGCGCTGCTGCACCGGCATTTCAGGCAGGACGAATTCGTCTACATCGTCTCCGGTTCGCCCGTGCTGGTCACCGACAAGGGCGAAGTGCAGATGCATGCCGGCATGTGCGCGGGCTTCCCGGCGGGTGGCGTCGCGCACCAGCTCGTCAACCGCACGTCGGGCGAGGTCGTCTATCTCGAGGTGGGCGACCGCACGCCGGGCGACGGGGTCGAGTATCCAGTGGATGATCTGCAGGCGCGCGCCGCACCCGACGGCAGCTGGGTCTTCGGCCCGAAGGACCGCGGATGAAACTCGCGCCCGCACTCCTGTGCGGACTGCTCGCGCTCGACGCGTCGGCGGGCGTGCGCACGGGGACGGGCTCGCCCTTCGCGCTCGGCATGGAGAAGAACGTCGCCCTCGCGCTTGCCGGACCGGAAGCCGTCGCCGGCGTGCTGTGTGGCGGGATCGATGCCGTGATGGTCGAGCGCGGCGCCGACAGCGCCATGGCGGAATTCGCGCAAGGCCGGGTCGCCGGGATCGAGGCGATCGACGGCGCACCACCGCATTGCCGCCAATCGTTCGAGCGCGCTTATGCCATTGCCGTCGCGCGCTGGGGCGTGGCGGTCGCGCCGCCGGCCGACGGCGAAGCGGGCACGGCGCAAACGCGCATCGCGCGGTTCCGCGTCCGCGGCGGCCAGGCGGAACTCGTCGAGCGGCGCTTTCCCGGCGGTGCGTGCGACGTGCGCCTGCTTCTTCGCGGCGAAGCGGCCTAGTTCTGGCGCCGGATCACCGCGCAGGCCAGGCGCGGGCCGGCGCCGCCGATGGGCTGGCTCGCGTGGTCGTCGGGATTCTGGTGCACGACGATGGCGGCACCGTCGGCGTCCAGAAGCGTGCCCCGCCCCGAAGCCCCGCCGATCGAGATCAGGTTCGAGAACATCTCGACCTCGACCGAGCCGTCGCGCCCCACGATCAGGTTGGGAAGGTCGCCGTAGTCGCCGGTCGAATTGAGCAGGCCGTGCGGAAGGCCGGGCGCCCCCAGATGCGCGCCCGATGCCACGAACCCGGCCGCGCCGTCGGCGCAGGTGCCGACGGAATGGACATGTATCCCCTTGCGGTCCGGCGCAAGGCCGCCTTCGCGGACCTGCACGTTGATCACCACGCCGCGCGGTCCTTCGACCAACGCGACGCTGCCGATCTCGCGCCCCTCGCGGTTCAAGATCGTGCCGCTGGCGCGCGCGACCGGCGCCTGGGCAGGTGCGGGTGCCGCGGCCGGGGCGGGGATCGCCGGGATCTGCGGCGTCGCCGGTATCTGGATTGCCGGCGGCATCTGGGCGAACGCTGCGCCGGACATGCCGAGCAGGAATGTCGTTGCGAGAGCCTGGATGCGCATGGCGTTCCTCCGGTTGCGGTTCGTTGCCGGCGAGTCTGGACCTAGTCGCGCCGGATGTCGATGACGGGCGCCTCGCCGAGCGCTTCGAGCACGGCCAGCAGGTCGTCGCGCGCGAGCGCCACGCAACCGGCCGTGGGCGAAAGGTCGGGTCGCGCCACATGCAGGAAGATGGCGCTGCCGCGCCCCGCGACAATGGGGTCGTCGTTGAATCCCATCGGCACGACGATGTCGTAGACGCTGTCCGAACGCATCAGCCGCTCGGGGTGGTCGGCCGGGCCGCCATATTGGAGCGTGTTGTAGGAAGGCGAGGCGGGATCATCGTCCCAGTACATGCCGGGCTCAATTTCGCGAAACGAAAGCGTGCTGCGCGGCCGCGCGAGACGGTCGGCGCGCCAGAAGCCGGGCCGCAGTTTCCAGGTGCCGAGGGGCGTGGCGCCGTCGCTTTCGCGCTTGGCGTCGGCCGCTACCACACCGCCTTTGCCCAACGCGCAGGCAAAGATGCGTTCTGCAATTGTAAGTGTGCCAACGATACCGTTCGGTTTCACGACCGCGTTTGCCATACGCGATCCTAACCGAACGAATCGGATCAAGGACATAGCCCGTGTGCGGCAAGGGCGGATGCAAGAAACGCTACCGGAACGGCATGCGTACATGGCCGCGCCAGCCATGCGCTTTTGGCGCGGGCACCGGCCACGGCTACGGGTCTATCCATCCCGCCGCATTCCAATGTAGAAGCCTCGAAAGGCAATCGGGTCCGGGACCCGACACAGGAGAAAATCGATGACGACCGCCATCGACGGCGCTTCGGCGCCGTCGGCAAAGGACGTGCTCAAGCTGACGCTCGCCGCCGTGGGCGTGGTCTATGGCGACATCGGCACCAGCCCGCTCTACACGCTGCGCGAATGCCTCAACGCCGCCGGCGGGTTCGACGAGGCCACCGTGCTCGGCATCCTGTCGCTGATCTTCTGGGCGCTCGTGGGCGTCGTGACGCTGAAATACGTCGTGCTCGCCATGCGCTGGGACAATCGCGGCGAAGGCGGCGTGCTGGCGCTGATGGCGCTCACCATGCAGGGCAAGGGGCTGGACGCGCGCGCCAAGCGCACGTTCTTCGCGCTTGGCGTGATCGGCGCCGCACTGTTCTACGGCGACTGCATCCTCACGCCCGCGATCTCGGTGCTGTCGGCGGTGGAAGGGCTGAAGATCGCGACGGACACGTTCGAACCGTTCGTGCTGCCGATCTCGCTCGTCGTGCTCGTCGTGCTGTTCCTGGCGCAGCGCTACGGCACGCGAGGAGTCGGCGCGCTGTTCGGGCCGGTCACCGTCGTGTGGTTCGCCACGCTGATGGTGCTGGGCCTCGTCCATATCGCCGGCAATCCGGGCGTGCTGCTTGCGGTCGACCCGCGCCATGCGGTGGCCTTCTTCATGGACCATGGCTGGATCGCGTTCGCCACGCTGGGCGCGGTCGTGCTCGCGATCACGGGCGGCGAGGCGCTCTATGCCGACATGGGCCATTTCGGCGCGAAGCCGATCCGCTTCGCGTGGTTCGGCCTCGTGCTGCCCTCGCTGCTCGTGAACTATTTTGGGCAGGGCGCGCTCGTGCTCGCCGATCCCGCGGCGGTCGAGAACCCGTTCTACCTGATGGCGCCGGGCTGGGCGTTGCTGCCGCTCGTGGCGCTCGCCACGGCGGCCACCGTCATCGCCTCGCAGGCGGTGATCTCCGGCGCGTTCTCGATGGCGCAGCAGGCGACGCTGCTGGGCCTCTCGCCGCGCATGCGCATCAAGCACACCTCGCACAGCGAGATGGGGCAGATCTACATCTCGACGATCAACTGGGGCCTGATGGCCGGCGTCGCCGTGCTGGTCGTCGGCTTCGGTTCGTCGGAGAGGCTCGCCAACGCCTACGGCATCGCCGTCACCGGCACGATGACGGTGACGACCGTGCTGGCGATGGCGGCGGCGCGCCATCTGTGGGGCTGGAGTGCGGGCCGCGTGGCGCTGGTGCTCGGCGGCTTCCTCGTCGTCGATCTCGCGTTCCTGTCGGCCAACATGCTGAAGATCGCCTCGGGCGGCTGGATCCCGCTGCTGGTGGGCGCGCTCGTCTTCGCCGTGATGTGGACATGGCGGCGCGGGCGCGTCGCGCTGGCCGAACAGGAAAGCGCCGACTCGCTGCCGACCGACCTGTTCTTGAAGCGCGTCGAGCCGGGCAAGCCGCACCGCGTGTCGGGCACGGCCGTGTTCATGACCGCGCGCGGCAACGAGATCCCGCGCGCCCTGCTGCACAATCTCAAGCACAACCAGGTCCTGCACGAGCGCGTCGTTCTGGCGACGGTCGAGACGGTCTCGGTCCCGCGCGTGCCCGGGGCGGAGCGGGTGGAGGTGACCGATCTCGGCAAGGGCTTCCTCGCCGTACGGCTGCGCTTCGGCTTCATGCAGTCGCCCGACGTGCCCAAGGCGCTCGCGCGCCTGTCGCGACTCGGCCATGCGTGGGACGAGATGCGCGTCTCGTACTTCATCGGGCGGAACTCGCTGGCATCGGCCGTGAAGCCGCAGCTGCCGCGCTGGCAGGAACGGCTGTTCATCGCGCTCTACAAGCTCGGCGCCAATGCGGGCGACTTCTTCCGCATCCCGCCCGGCAAGGTCGTGGAGCTGGGGACCCGCGTGGAGATCTGAAGAAAAATTCATTTGCGCGGACGCCGGCTTCTCTTTAGAAGCGGCGCCGGGCCAGGGTCTCCCAACGGACCCCGGCTCTTCTGAAAGGAAGAGCTCACATGACAAAACCGAACACGCGTCCCAATTGCGCCAATTTTTCGTCCGGCCCGTGCGCCAAGCGCCCCGGATGGTCCCTTGAAAACCTGAAAGATGCCGCCCTCGGGCGCTCGCACCGATCGAAGCTCGGCAAGGCCAAGCTCGTCGATGTGATCGAGCGCACGCGCCGCGTGCTCGGCATCCCGGCCGACTACCGCATCGGCATCGTGCCGGCGTCCGACACGGGCGCCGTCGAGATGGCGCTGTGGTCGCTGCTGGGTGCGCGCGGCGTCGACGTGCTGGCGTGGGAATCGTTCGGTTCCGGCTGGGTCTCGGACATCGTCAAGCAGCTGAAGCTCAAGGACACGCGCACGCTGGAAGCGGGCTACGGCAAGCTCCCCGATCTTGCGTCGGTCAATTTCGACAACGACGTCGTCTTCACCTGGAACGGCACGACCTCGGGCGTGCGCGTTCCCGATGGCGACTGGATCCCCGCGACACGCAAGGGCCTGACGATCTGCGACGCCACGTCCGCCGCGTTCGCGATGCGTCTGCCCTGGGACAAGCTCGACGTGACCACATGGTCTTGGCAGAAGGTGCTGGGCGGCGAAGGCCAGCACGGCATGATCGTGCTCAGCCCGCGCGCGGCCGAACGCCTCACCACCTACAACCCGCCCTGGCCGATGCCCAAGCTCTTCCGCCTCACGCAGGGCGGCAAGCTGATCGAAGGCGTGTTCAAGGGCGAGACGATCAACACGCCCTCGATGCTCGCGGTCGAAGACGCGCTTGACGGCCTGATCTGGGCCGAGAAGATCGGCGGGCTCGATGCGCTCGTCGCGCGATCGGAAAAGAACCTCGCCGCTTTCGAGGCGTGGGCCGCGAAGACGCCGTGGATCGGCTTCCTTGCCGCCGACAAGGCGATCCGCTCGTGCACGTCGGTGTGCCTGGTCATCAACGACCCGGCCGTCGCGGCACTCGCGCCCGAAGCGAAGGCCGCCTTCTCGAAGAAGATGGTGGCGCTGCTCGAGGCCGAGAAGGTCGCCTACGACATCGACGCCTACCGCGATGCCCCGCCGGGGCTTCGCATCTGGGGCGGCGCGACCGTCGAGACGGCCGATCTCGAAGCCCTGTTCGCGTGGCTCGAATGGGCCTTCGCGGAAGCCAAGGCCGGACTCGCCAAGGCCGCCTGATCCTTTTGTCTTTCCAATCGACGCGCGGAATCCCCGCGCGAGGAGTATCCCATGCCCAAGGTCCTCATTTCCGACGCCCTGTCGCCCCGCGCCGTCGACATCTTCAAGCAGCGCGGCATCGAGACCGACATGAAGGTCGGCCTCAAGCCCGAGGAGATCAAGGCGATCATCGGAAACTATGACGGCCTGGCGATCCGCTCGGCGACCAAGGCGACCGCCGACCTGCTGTCGGCCGCCACGCACCTGAAGGTCATCGGGCGCGCGGGCATCGGCGTCGACAACGTGGACGTTCCCGCCGCCACCGCGCGCGGCATCGTCGTGATGAACACGCCGTTCGGCAACTCGATCACCACGGCCGAGCATGCCATCGCGATGATCATGGCACTCGCCCGCCAGCTCCCCGCCGCCGACAAGTCGACGCAGGCCGGCAAGTGGGAGAAGAACCGCTTCATGGGCGTCGAGGTCGCGGGCAAGACGCTGGGCCTGATCGGCGCCGGCAATATCGGCTCGATCGTCGCCGACCGCGCGCAGGGCCTGAAGATGAAGGTCGTCGCGTTCGACCCGTTCCTGTCGGCCGAACGCGCGCAGGCGCTGGGCGTGGAGAAGGTGGATCTCGACACGCTGCTGGCGCGCGCCGATTTCATCACGCTGCACACGCCGCTGACCGATCAGACCAAGGGCATCATTGATGCCAAGGCGCTCGCCAAGACCAAGAAGGGCGTGCGCATCGTCAACTGCGCGCGTGGCGGCCTGATCGTGGAAGCCGACCTGAAGGCAGCACTGGAATCCGGCCATGTCGCGGGTGCCGGCCTCGACGTGTTCTTGACCGAACCCGCCAAGGAAAACCCGCTCTTCGGGCGCGAAGACGTGATCTGCACGCCGCATCTGGGCGCCTCCACCAGCGAAGCGCAGGAGAACGTGGCGCTGCAGGTGGCCGAACAGATGTCGGACTACCTGCTGACCGGTGCGGTGACCAACGCCGTCAACATGCCGTCGGTCTCGGCCGAGGACGCGCCCAAGCTGCGCCCCTACATGCAGCTCGCCACGAATCTCGGTTCGTATCTGGGCCAGCTCCAGGACGAGAACGTGAAGTCGATCTCGATCGAATACGAGGGCGCGGTCGCCAACCTCAACACCAAGCCGCTGACGGCGTGCGTGCTCGCGGGCTTCCTCGGCACGAAACTCGAGAGCGTGAACACCGTCTCGGCCCCGGCCGCCGCGCGCGAGCACGGCATCGCCTTCACCGAAACGCGCCACGACCGCGCGTCGGACTATCCGACGCTGATCCGCGTGACGGTGGAATCGGAAGGCAACGTGCGCAAGATCGCCGGCTCGCTGTTCGGCAACGCCAAGCCGCGCATCGTCGAGATCGCGGAAGTTCCGCTGGAGGCGGAGTTCATGCCGCACATGCTCTATGTGCGCAACCAGGACAAGCCGGGCTTCATCGGCTCGATCGGCCGGCTGCTGGGCGACGCCGCGATCAACATCGCGTCGTTCAATCTCGGCCGCCAGACGCGCGGCGGCGAGGCGATCTGCCTCATCGCCGTCGACCAGCCCATCGGCGATGCGGTCCTCGCCAAGGTCCGCGCGTTGCCGCAGGTGCTGCGCGCCCGCGCGCTGACGTTCTAGCCCGGCCGTTCGCGCCATGACCGCCGCCGACAAAATCGCGCGCGGTCTGGCGCTGGGCGGAATCGTTGCGGGGGCAGGGGCGGTTTTCGCCTTCCTGCCCCCGTCGCGTTTCGGGATCTTCGGCCGCGGCGAGATCGTCATCGTCGCGGCATTGGCGGCCGGCATGCTGTGCGCGGCCGGCCTCGCATTCCTGCCCGACCTGCGCCGCGCCGCCTCGCCGCTCGCCGCCGCGTTCGCAGGCGTGGCGCTGTGGAGCTTCGCGGTTTCGCCGTTCGCCGAATACCCGGTGCGTTCGCTGCTCGGCCTGCCGCAAGCGGGCGACGGCGTGCTGCTGCTGGCCGCCCTTGCGGCAATCGCGGGTGCGGTCGCTATCGTTGAGCAACGCGGCGTGCTCGCATGGTCGTGCGCGGCGGCGGCCGTCGGCGCTTCCTTGTGGCAGGCCCTGCTTGCGCCGACCCTGATCCCGTGGAGCGTTCCGGCACCGCTCGCATGGCTCGGCATCGCGGCGTGGGCAGCGCTTGCCACAGCGCCCGGCAACCGGCGGAACAACCTGATCGCGGCGTGCGCCGTGCTCGGCCTCGCGCTGGTCGTCGCGCAGAACAGGTCGGCGGCGCTGCTCGTTTTTGCGGTGGGGCTGCCGGCGTTCGCGCTCGCGCGCTTCGTTGCTCCGGCGAAGCTGCGCCTTGCGGGCATCGTGCTCGCGTGCGCGATGATCCCGCTTGCGAGCGCCGCCGTCTGGTGGCTCGGCGCGCACGGATACGGGGAATCGCTCGTCTCGCGCGCGCGCATCTACGACGTGCTCGCCGCCGCCTTCGCCGACCGCCCGGCGGGCCTCGTCCTCGGCTTCGGCTGGGGCGGCGTGGCCGACGAATTCTTCCGCCATCTGGCGGCCGGGGCCGACAGGCTCTACGGCGACAGCTGGGACATGCTCGCGCGCGATTTCAGCAACGCGCACAACGTCGCGCTGGATTTCTGGTTCGCGGCCGGCCTGCCCGGCCTCGCCTTCGCATTGAGCCTGCCGGGGCTGGTCGTGTGGCGCGCGAAGTCCCGCGATCTGCCCGCCGCCATCGCGTTCGCCGCGGTGTGGGCGGGGCATTCGGTGCTCTGGTATCAGGAAGCCTATGGCTGGACGGCAAGCGCCGTCGCCATGGCGCTCGTCGCGCGTCGGAGCGGGACGATCCGCGTTCCGGCGTCCGCGCGTGCAATTCCCGTGATCGCGGCTGCGGCGCTTGGCGTCGGCGCGCTGTGGCTCGTCGGCTACGGAACGCGCGCGCGGCAAGCACTCGATGCGGCAACGCAGGCGACGTGCCTTGCGGATTTTCCCGACGATCCGATGCGCGGCGACATGGGCCTGCGCTACGCGTTGGGCGATGCGGTGCGCGGCGGCGAGCCTGCACGCATCGCGGCGCTCGTCTGCGCGGTCGACCGGCGCTTCGCGGCCGCCCCGTCGCTGCATCTTGCGGCCGCGGGCGCGTTCTATCGGGCCGAGACCGGCGACATGCGGGCCGACTGGCCTGTCTATATCGACGCGCTGCTCGCGTTCGCGCCGCGGCGCACCGATCTCGCAATTCCCTATCTCGCGAAGCTGGTCGAGATCGGCGACTGGCCGCAGCTTGCCGCGCGTGCCGACGCGATGAACGCAAGCGACCCGCGCGATCCGGTCGGCCTGTGGTTCTCGGGCATGGGCATGATCCGCTCGCCCGAGGGGGCCGTCCGTCAGGCAGGGCTTGCGCGGCTGCGCACGGCGCTCGCCCTCGGCTTCGGGCGGATGGTGCCGTTGCCGGAGGAGACCCTCCGGCAGGTGAATTCCGGCGGCTGATCGCGCGCATCGGTGTGCAGAATTTTCTAGGTGCGACTCGAAAACCCGTTGTACAGCGATTCTGAAGCTTCGAGTCGCTAACGATTCAAAGGGCTTCGGACCGGTCTTTGAGTTCGGCCATTCAAGCAGGCGGGCAAGTCGAGAATGAGAATCCTCCTCCGATCGTCCCTGATGGCGCTCACTCTCGCTGCCGGATACACGGCCCCCGCCCAGGCGGCCTACAGCACCTCGGGCGCAGGCCAGATCGCCACCTCGGCGACGGTTTCAACGGTCGCTTCCCTCGCGGCCTCGACGATTTCGTCGGGCATTTCCTCTTCGATCAGTGGCGGAATCGGCGGCGGCTTCGCGCCCGCCGGCCCCACAGGCGGCGGTTTCGCGCCCACCGGCGGCGGCAACCTGCTGCAGGGCAGTTCCGCCCAGCCATTCTGGTCGATCAACCAGACCGGTCTCGCGGCAGCCGCGGCCGCCCGCGGCATCAACATCTGGGCGCAGGGCGGCTACACGAATTCGAAGAACTCGTTCAACGGCGGCGCCAACAACGACACGCGTTTCGGCGGCGACATCTGGGTCGGCGTCGTCGGCGCTGACTACAGGGCATCGTCGCGCGTCACGCTGGGCGTCGCCGGCGGCTACCAGCTCGTCGATATCGACACGACCTTCAATTCCGGCAAGATCAAGCAGACGGGCTTCGGCGTGACGCCGTACATGGCCGTCCTGCTCAACCAGAACTACTATCTCGACTTCTCCGCCGGCTACTGGCTGCTCGACAACGAAGTGAGCCGCAACGCGGGCACGGCGCGCGCGAGCTATTCCGGGTCGCGCTGGAACGTGGGCGGCAACCTGAACGGCAACTGGACGCGCGGCAAGTGGGTCATCGGCGGCCAGGTCGGCTACCAGTACATCAACGCCAAGGAAGACGCCTACACGGAGACCGGTTCGGCCGCCGCTGCCGGGAATCTCACGTCGCCGGTGGTGAAGATCGGGCAGGGGCGCCTCGGCGCCACGGCCGGCTACCAGTTGGGCAGCATGACGCCCTACGGCATGGCACGCATCGAGCACAACTTCCTGCAGCCCACGCTGGTGCTGAACAGCGGCGTGGGCGCCCAGCCGGCTGCGAACCGCACGGGCTATCGTCTGGGTGGCGGCTTGCGCTTCAATGTCAGCTCGTCCGTGTCGGGCGACGTTTCGGCCAACACGCTCTATGGCAAGACGGACTACAAGGAATGGGGCGTCGGCGGCACGGTCCGCGTGGCGTTCTGATTTTCGCTGAAATTTTCCGTTGATCGCGACGGCCCGGGCATCCCCCGGGCCGTCGTCTTTTTGTTGACGTGATAATCTAAATTATCCTATCATAGGATAATGAAGACGTTTTGCGGAATCATGTTGCTGGCCGGAAGATTTGCGCGACAGGAGACGGCGAAAAAGGGCCGTCTCCTGTCTCCTTTTCTGTATGGTTCTTCAATCCGAACAGGGGTTTGGGTGAGGAGACGGTCGCGTGACGGTCTCCTTCCGTCTCCTCCCGTTTTGGCTTGGCGCGGCACCGCAAAAACGGCTAATCAGGCGCGAACCCGTGCGGGGTTCCCACGGGGATTCGGATGAACGAACTCGTCACACGGGCGCTGCTGCCCGCCGGCCTGCGCGATGCCCTGCCGCCCGAAGCGGATCAGGAAGCCGAGATCGTCTGGCGCGTCACGCAGGTTTTCCAGCGCTTCGGCTATAGCCGCGTCAAGCCGCCGATGGTGGAGTTCGAGGATTCGCTGCTCGCCGGCAGCCAGGCCGGCATGTCGCGCCACTGTTTCCGCCTGATGGACCCGGACAGCCAGCGCATGATGGCGCTGCGCGCCGACATGACGCCGCAGGTCGCGCGCATCGCGGCGACCCGCCTGAAGGGCGAGCCACGCCCGCTGCGCCTTTCCTACGCCGGCCAGGTCATGCGCGTGAAAGGCGACACGCTTCGCCCCGAACGCCAGTTCGGCCAGTTCGGCGCCGAGCTGATCGGGGCCGACCAGGCGGCGGCCGATGCCGAGATCATCGTCATGTCGGCCACGGCGCTCGCCGAAGTGGGGGCCGCCAACGTCTCGGTCGATCTCGCCATTCCCTATCTCGTGCCGGCGGTCATCGGCTGGAGCCAGGTGCCGCCCGACGTGGCGGCAGACCTGCGGGCGGCGCTCGACCGGAAGGATTCCGCAGCCGTCGCCGCGCGCGGCGGCAAGGTGGGCAAGCTGCTCGCCGATCTCATCGCCGCCAGCGGGCCCGTGCCCGACGCGATCGCGAAGCTCGACGCGCTCGACCTGCCGCCGACGGCGCGCAAGGAAGTGGCGCGCCTCAAGGAAGCCGTCGCGCTCGTGCAGGCGGCGCTGCCCGACCTGTCGCTGACCGTCGACGCGGTCGAGCGGCGCGGATTCGAGTACCAGAAGGGTCTCTCCTTCACGATCTTCGCGCGCGGCGTGCGCGGCGAGCTGGGCCGCGGCGGTCGCTACCTCGCGGGCGAGGACCTGATGGAAGGGGCGGGCGAGACGGCCACGGGCGTCACGCTCTTCACCGACACGGTGCTGCGCGCGATCCCGTTCCCCGAGACGACGCCCCGCACCTTCGCGCCCGCCGGAACGCCCGCCGCCGCGCTCGCGGCACTGCGCGCGGGCGGGACCCGCGTGGTCCACGGCCTTGCGCCCGCCGCCGATCCGGCGGCCGAGGCGCGGCGTCTGGGCTGCACGCACATCCTTCGCGACGGCGTAACCGTCGCCCTTTAGGGAAGAGAAACATGACCAACGTCACCGTCGTCGGCTCGCAGTGGGGCGATGAAGGCAAGGGCAAGATCGTCGACTGGCTGTCCGAGCGCGCGGAAATCGTCGTGCGCTTCCAGGGCGGCCACAATGCCGGCCACACGCTCGTCATCGACGGCATCACCTACAAGCTCTCGCTGCTGCCTTCGGGCGTCGTGCGGCCGGGCAAGCTCGGGCTCATCGGCAACGGCGTGGTCGTCGATCCGTGGCACCTGCTGAAGGAGATCGCCGCGATCCGCGAGAAGGGCGTGATGGTCAGCCCCGAGAACCTGCGTATCGCAGAGAACGCGGCGCTGATCCTGCCGCTGCATGCCGAGATCGACAAGCTGCGCGAGGAAGCGCGCGGTTCGGGCAAGATCGGCACGACGGGCCGCGGCATCGGCCCGGCCTACGAGGACAAGGTCGCGCGCCGCGCGATCCGCCTGTGCGATCTCGCCGATCCCGCGACGCTGAAGGGCAAGCTCGACGAGCTGCTGCGCCACCACGACGCGCTGAGGAAGGGCATGGGCTTCGCGCCCGTCGACCGCGCGCCGCTGGAAAAGGCGCTGGCCGAGATCGCGCCGCAGATCCTGCCCTATGCCGATCCGGTGTGGCCGTTCCTCGACGAGGCGATCCGCAAGGGCAAGCGCATCCTGTTCGAGGGCGCGCAAGGCGCTCTCCTCGACGTCGATCACGGCACCTATCCGTTCGTCACCTCGTCCAACACGGTTTCCGCACAGGCGGCGACGGGGTCGGGCGTGGGACCGCAGAACACCGGCTTCGTGCTGGGCATCACCAAGGCCTACACGACGCGCGTGGGCTCGGGCCCGTTCCCCACCGAACTTACCGACGACGTGGGCAAGGGGCTGGGCGAACGCGGGCACGAGTTCGGCACCGTCACCGGCCGGCCGCGCCGCTGCGGCTGGTTCGACGCCGTGCTCGTGCGCCAGACCGTGCGCGTGGGGGGCTTGCGCGGCATCGCGCTCACCAAGCTCGACGTGCTCGACGGCATGGACGAGCTCAAGGTGTGCGTGGCCTACGACATCGACGGCCAGCGCTTCGACCGCCTGCCGGCCGCGCAGCATCTGCAGGCGAAGGCGAAGCCCGTCTACGAGACGATGCGCGGCTGGAAGGAATCCACGCGCGGCGCTCGCTCGTTCGCCGAATTGCCGGCGGCGGCGATCAAGTACATCGTGCGCATCGAGGAACTGATCGGCTGCCGCGTGGCGCTGCTCTCCACCAGCCCCGAGCGCAACGACACGATCCTCGTCGAGGATCCGTTCGCCGGCTGAGCGGGCTTGACATTCTAGGTTTTTTAGCCTAGTTAACGGTTTGTGAATCCTTAACGGCGTAGAATTCTACGCTTTTGCCGGGTGCTCGATTCGGGGCGGCCGGCGATCGGGGAAGGCAACCGTTCGTCCATGGCAGAGCCTGCCAACATCGTCGAGCCGGAAGAGAAGGCGGCACCTGCCGGGCCGTCGGGCCCAGCGGTCGCGCTTGGAAACCGTTTCTCGATCTTTCCCTCCACGCCGATAACCGAGATGTCCTCGGCGACGGTGCGCGCCTATGCCGCGACCGACACGCGCGATCCGGGCCTCGCGCGCGTCGCGCTGGTGTGCGGGCCGGAACTGCCCGCGCGCCTCGAAGGCGCCAAGGCGATGAAGTCGATCGACCGGCCGGGCCTGCTGCGCCTCTACGATTTCGGCCTCGTCGACTGGCCCGGTACGACGGGCAAGCGCCTCGCGCTGATCTACGATTTTCCCGAAGGCGGGCCGCTGTGGAACCAGTCGGGCCCGCGCGACGCGTGGACGCCGCCCAAGATCATCAGCCACCTGCTGAGCCCGCTGGCCGGCGCGCTGTCGGAAATGTTCCTGCGCAACGTCATCCATCGCGCGGTGCGCCCGCAGAACCTGTTCTGGCTTGACCAGGCGCGCACGCGCGTGGTGTTGGGCCCGTGCCTCGCCGTACCGCCAGGTTACGACCAGCCGGCCGCGTTCGAACCGCTCGAAGGCGCCATGGCCGATCCCGAGGCGCGCGGCGAAGGCGTGCGCGCCGACGACATGTTCGCGCTGGGCATGACGGTGATGGCCTTCGCGCAAGGCTCGATGCCCGGCGGCGGTTTCGATCCCGAGGATGCGATCTCGCGGCGCATCGAGCGCAGCTCGTTCGACACGTTCGCCGACATGAACAAGCTGCCGGCCGTGCTGATGGACGCGATGCGCGGTCTCACCAACGACTGGGAAGGCGACCGCTGGACGGTCGAGATGCTGCGCGGCTGGATCGACGGCAAGCGTCAGCAGACGACGCAGACCGCGCCGGCGCTGCTGCGCGCGGCCAAGGGCTTCCGCTTCGGCGGGCGCGAGTACAAGAACGCGCGCGACCTTGCCCACGGCATGGGCAAGCGCTGGGAGACGGCCGCGCGCGAGCTGCGCAACGGCAACATCGCCCTGTGGGTGCGCAACACGCTGGGCGACCAGAAGCTGCACGACCGCATCCAGGCGGCCGTCAACGAGCCGACCGGCGACCCGAACCCGACCTTCAACGACGCGACGATCGTCTCGCGCATCTGCATCCTGCTCGACCCGATGGGGCCGATCCGGTTCCGCGGCCTTTCGATCACGCTCGACGGGCTGGGCACCGCGCTGGCGGCGGCCATGCGCAAGCCGGGCATGGGCCCGATCTTCGCCGATCTGGTCCGCGCGCGCACGCTCGGGCTGTGGGCGCACCAGCACAAGCTGGCCGGCGGCAAGCACACGCCGCCCAACGGCTTCGTCGAACGCCTGTCGAAGTGGATCGACGACCCGCAGCCGGGCAACGGCATCGAACGCTGCCTCTACGAGCTCAACCCCAACCTGCCGTGCTTCTCCGAGATGGCGGCGGGCCTGTGGGTGTCGGAGCCCGATCACGTGCTCGAGGCGCTCGAGGCGGCGGCCGGCTCGAGCCGCAAGCCGATCGACCGGCACATCGCGGCGTTCCTGGCCGTGCACGCCGGCGCCGATCCCGGGCAGATCAAGGCGCTGATGAATCCCGAGCAGGTGGACGTGCAAGGCGGGCTCTCGATCCTGCGTCTGCTCGCCGACCTGCAGGCCCAGTTCGGGCCGCCGTCGGTGCCCAAGCTCACCGCGTGGTGCGCGGGCCTCGTGCGCCAGTTCGTCGACGGGCTGCGGCACCTGCCACTGCGCCAGTCGCAGATCGGCCAGCTCAACAAGGTCTCGGAGGAAGGCGATCTCAAGCAGCTCCTCGACCTCGTCGACAACGAGAAAATGCGAGAGGTCGACAGCTGGGGCTTCGATGCCGCACGCGAGGCGTACACGAATGCCGAGATCGAGATCGTGGAGCTGCGCAACGGAGCGAAGACGCGCGCCGCCTACGCGATGAAGACCGGCAAGGAGACCGCCGCCCTCACGGCCGCCAGCCTTTCGGGCGTGGTGGGCATCGGCTCGCTGCTGCTGAGGCTCCTCTGATGGCCAAGAAACCCAAACCCAAGCAGTCCCAGCGCAGCCCCATGACGCTCGCTACCGCCGGCGTGGGCGTGCTCGCCGTGCTCGCGTGGCTGGGCTGGAACGTGCCGTGGCTGTGCCTGTTCGTCGTCGCGGGCTTCCTGCCCACGCTCGCGGCATGGGTCACCGACAATTCGCGCGAGAAGCACGACGCCATCGCCGTGGGCACGCTCAGCGCCGGCGCGATGCTGCCCTTCCTGCTCGACGGTCTCGCGCATGCCGGGCGCACGGGCGGGCGCGACATCCTGGGCAACCCGTTCGCGTGGTTTTCGGTCTACGCGGCGGCCGTGTTCGCCTATGCGCTGTGCTGGCTCTTCCCGATTGTGATGAACAGCATTTACGAAAGTCGCGCCGAAGCGCGCCTGCGCCAGCTCCAGCGCCGTCAGCAGAACCTGATCGCCGAATGGGGCGACGGCGTGCGCGAAGAGCCGATCACTCCGGCTTCCTGAGTTTCGCGGCCGCCGCCTGCGCGGCGGCGTCGGCGCGCACGGCGCCCTGCAGCTTCTCGAAGGCGCGCGTCTCGATCTGGCGCACGCGCTCGCGGCTGATGCCGAACTTCTGCGCGAGATCTTCCAGGCGGTCGGGCTCGTCCTTAAGGCGCCGCGCCACCAGGATCGCGCGCTCGCGCGCGTTGAGCTTGCCCAGCGCCTTCTCCAGCATCCGGCGCCGGCGGGCGGCTTCCTCGTCGTCGGCGAGCTTGGATTCCTGGCTCGCGCTCTCGTCGACAAGCCAGTCCTGCCACTGGCCGCCTTCCTCGCCGTCGTTGCGCATCGGGGCGTTCAGCGACTGGTCGGGCCCGGCGAGGCGCCGGTCCATCTGCACCACGTCCTGTTCGCTGACGTCGAGGTCGGTCGCGATCTTCGCGACCGCTTCGGGCGGCAGGTCGCCGGAATCGATCTGCTTCATCTGGCCCTTGAGGCGGCGCAGGTTGAAGAACAGCTTCTTCTGCGCGGCCGTGGTGCCGATCTTCACCAGCGACCAGGCGTGCAGGATGTACTCCTGGATCGACGCCCGGATCCACCACATCGCGTAGGTGGCGAGGCGGAAGCCGCGCTCGGGCTCGAAGCGGCGCACCGCCTGCATCATGCCCACGTTGCCTTCCGAGATGAGGTCCGCGATCGGCAGGCCGTAGCCGCGATAGCCCATCGCGATCTTGGCGACGAGCCGCAGGTGCGACGTGACCAGGCGGTGGGCCGCTTCCTTGTCCGCGCGCTCGCGCCACGCCTTGGCGAGGATGTACTCCTCGTCCGGCGCCAGCATCGGGAACTGGCGAATCTCGTGCAGGTAGCGGCGCAGGTTTCCTTCGCCACCGGGAACCGGCAGGTGCGTGCCTGATTTGGGCTTCTCCTCGCTCATCGGCGCATCACCGCCGCGGCGAGATCGGCCCGCAGCGCCTCGAGATCGGGCGCGAAGGGACGCTCGAAGCGCAGGCGCTTGCCTGTTTCCGGATGCTCGAAGCCGAGCACGAACGCGTCGAGCGCCTGGCGCGGAAAGGCGGCAAGCACGGCATCGGCCGCGTCGGCCGCGCGCCGCGGCTTGCGGCCATAGGTCGCGTCGCCGACGAGCGGGCAGCCCAGCGCCGCCATGTGCACGCGGATCTGGTGCGTGCGGCCGGTCGCGAGCTTGCACTCGACGAGGGCCGCCTTGTCGGCGAAGCGCTGAAGTGTCCGATAGTGAGTCAGCGCGGTCTTCCCGCCGCCGCGAACGACGGCCATCTTCTTGCGGTTCTTGGGATCGCGCCCGATGTTCCCCTCGATGTCGCCTTCGGCGGGGCGCGGCACGCCGCGCACGATCGCGGCATAGAGCCGCTCGACGTCGTGGCGTGCGAACTGCTCGGCAAGATGGCGGTGCGCGCGGTCGTTCTTCGCCGCGACCATCAGGCCGCTCGTGTCCTTGTCGAGCCGGTGGACGATGCCCGGTCGCTCGACCCCGCCGATGCCCGACAGCGAGCCGCGGCAATGCGCCAGTAGCGCGTTCACTAGCGTGCCTTGCGCGTTTCCGGGGGCGGGGTGAACAACGAGGCCGGCCGGCTTGTCGACGACGATCAGGCTCTCGTCCTCGTGGACGATCACGAGCGCGATGTCCTGCGCCGCCTGGTGCGCGGGGCGGGCGGCGGGTAGGCTCACCCGCAGCGGTTCGCCCGCTTTGACCTTGCGCGACGGCTCCGTTATCGTCGCGCCCGCGACACGAACCTGGCCTTCCTCGATCAGCGCCTTCAGGCGGCTGCGCGACAGTCCGGCCGGATGCAGTGCCGCCAGCGCGCGGTCGAGCCGTTCGCCCGCAAGCTCGGGCGGCACGTGCGTCTCGAAACTCTCGGAGCCGGACATCATGCCGAACTTGGTACCCGACATGCGCGCCCAAATCCATCCATGCGTGCGCTGAAGGCCGTCGTAATCTCGCTGGGCGTGCTGTGCCTGGGCGCTTTCGGGGTGCTGGTGTGGCTCGTGGCCTCCAAAACCGGCGCCCACGTCGACAAATCGGCGCCGGCGGCCGCGGCCGCCATGCCTGTACCGCGCTGGGCCGATCTCGATCTGGACATGCCTGCCGGAACGCGGATCGTGTCGATCGTGCCGGCCGGCGACCTGATCGCAATCCATGTCCGCGCTGCCGACGGCAGCGAACGGGTCGTCATCGCCGATCCCCGCTCGGGGACCCTCATCGGAAACATAGCCACGGGTAAGCCATGAACTTCGCTTCCGACAACACCGCCCCCATGCATCCCAAGGTTCTTGAGGCGCTGACCCGCGCCAACGAGGGCACGGCGATGCCCTACGGCAATGATCCGCTCGCCCAGCGCGTGAACGAGAAGCTCGCGGCTCTGTTTGGGCGTGAATGCGCTGTGTTCCTCGTGTCGACGGGTACTGCGGCCAACGCGCTCTCGCTGGCGGCCGCGTGCCCACCGTGGGGCGCGGTCTACTGCCATCCGGAATCGCATATCGACGACGACGAATGCGGCGCGCCGGAGTTCTACACTGGCGGCGCCAAGCTCGTGGGCGTCGAGGGCGCGCACGGCAAGCTCGTTGCCGCCGATCTCGACGCGGCCCTTGCGGGTGCGGGCAAGGGAACCGTCCATCATGTGCAGCCGGCCGTCCTTTCGCTGACCAACGCGACCGAAGCCGGCACCGCCTATACGCCGGCCGAGACCGCGGCGCTGGCGGACGTGGCGCACCGCCACGGGATCAAGGTCCATGTCGACGGCGCTCGCTTCGCCAACGCGATCGCGCATCTGGGCTGCAGTGCCGCCGATGCGAGCTGGCGCGCGGGCGTGGATATCCTTTCGTTCGGCGCCACGAAGAACGGCTGCATGGCGGCCGAGGCGATCGTCGTGTTCGACGCAGGCCTCGCCGAGACGCTCGCCTTCCGGCGCAAGCGCGCGGGCCATCTCTTCTCGAAGATGCGCTACATCGCCGCGCAGATGGACGCCTATCTCGAAGGCGGGCTGTGGCTCGAACTCGCCCGCCACTCCAACGCGATGGCCGCCCGCCTCGCGAAGGGCCTGCAGGCGCTGCCGGGCGCGCGCCTCGTCCACCCGGTCGAGGCCAACGAGATCTTCATCGAGCTGCCCGAGAAGGCGATCGCGGCGACCGAGGCGGCCGGCTACAAGGCCTATCGCTGGATGGGGCCGGGAACGCAGCTCCTGCGCCTCGTCTGCGCCTGGTCCACGAAGCCCGGCGACGTCGACGGATTCGTCGAAACGGCACGTTCCGCGCTCGCTTGATTCGGCCCCCCCGATAGGCTAAACCCTCCGCTCGTCGCAGCGGGTCCCCATCGTCTAGAGGCCCAGGACGGCACCCTCTCACGGTGCAGACCGGGGTTCGAATCCCCGTGGGGACGCCAGCGAATTCCGCGCTCGCTTGATTCGGCCCCCCCGATAGGCTAAACCCTCCGCTCGTCGCAGCGGGTCCCCATCGTCTAGAGGCCCAGGACGGCACCCTCTCACGGTGCAGACCGGGGTTCGAATCCCCGTGGGGACGCCAGCGAAATCAATAGTTTAAATCTCATACTGGCCTACCGCACGGCCTCGTACGGAATGCGTACGGAAAAGTGCTAGTGGAATCGGGTAGTTCGGCGGTTCGGCCGATGAGCGGTCCGAAGGCCTCTCAATCCAGTGTTCGCAAGAGTGCTAGCAACTCGGCGCGCACGCGCCGGGCTTCGCGCTGCTCGGCCTGCGCACCAAGTGTGTAGCGTCCGTGCCGGTAGTTCCCGTTGCGCTGGCCAGTGGGTGCGCCGGGCGATGCGCCGCCATGAATTCTGCACCGGCCGTTCGGCATCGCAGGGGATTGGCAAAGTGTCCCGCGCCGCGTCTTGGCCCCGCATCGTTTCGCGACACGGGCATGGGCCAGCCCGTTGCGCCAGTCGGGTCGGTAGGGTTGCCGAGTATTTTCGGAGTTACCCCCCACGGCGCTTGTCCCCCCGGCCCAACTTGCCAGCAACGACAGCTTGCCCGCCTTCGTTGACTTGAACGTGCTGGACCACGACGGTCTGCCTGCCGCCATCTCGAATGCGGGAGAGGGTCAGCGCCGCGTCCTGAAAGGCTGCCATCAGTCGAGCCGATGCATTTGCGGCGCGCACGGCCTC
>JBGAKN010000004.1:0-442447 GCA_044224405.1 Tagaea sp.
CTGACTCTGACTCAGCTAGTCTAGGTTCGAATCCTAGTCCCCCAGCCAATCCCTCCTGCGGCCGAAAGCACACCAATCCGATTAAATCTCGAATTCTTCGGCGTGATGCGCAGGCGACGGCGCGCGTCTGCGGCACGTCGCGCTCGATCACCTGTTAGACGAGGCCACCCCCGGGCCGGGTTCGGCGGCCTACCTTGATACCTTCCGACCACGACTTTTGTGGATTAGCTACACGATTAGCCTATATCGTCGGAATTACCGTATCTTAACAATGTAAGACCTACATTTTTGAGCATGCCAGCGCGTTCCGGGACCGGCTTCCGCTTACCGACCTACTCATCGCCGCTTGTCGCGACGATGCTATTCGCCGTGGCGGTCCTGATCGGCATCTGGGTCGTCGCCTACATGAACCGTGCGGGCGATCGCGCTGAAATCTACCGGATGGCGCATGCCGAACTGCTCGGTTCTCAGAGCATCCTCGCCGCGCAAGTCGGGCGCACGATGGAATCCGCGCAGAGCCTGCTCGAATCGGTCGACGAGTGGGTGAGCGACCAGACCGGCGCGCCCGACCTCGCCGACCTCGCGAGCCTCGTCGCGCGCCTGCAGCGACGGCACTTGTTTCCGCTCGACGTCCGCCTGTTCGACGCGAACGGAAACCCGGTCGCATCCGGCACGCGGCCCGACATTGCCGTCAATGTCGCCGACCGCGAATATGTCCGCGCGCTCGACGGCAAGGCGGCCGGCACGATCCATATCGGGCGTCAGATCATCGCGCGCGACAACGGAATCCGGCAGATCCCCGTCTCGATCCGGGTACGGCCAAACGCGCTCAACGTCGCCTACGCGGTCACCGGAATTCCGGTCGATCCGCTCGCCGAGATCTTCTCGGGCATCTTCGTGACGGCCCCGGCCATCGTCGGCATCGTGCGCGACGACGGCTATATCCTGTTTCGCAACCCGGACCCGGAGAGATTCACCGACCGGCGCGTCGACCTCGACAACATCGTTCCCGGCGGCATCCGAAATCCGCGGCGCCAGTCCGGGCTTTTCGAGGTCCGCATCGACCCTGCCGGCCAGCAGATCGTGACGGCTTTCAAGATCGTCGACGGGCAGCCGCTCTATGTCTACGGCAGCTTCCGCATCCGCGACCTCGAAGCCAAGCATGCGGAGCGCGCACCCTGGACCTACGGCTTCGCGATCGCGACGTCGCTGGGCGTGCTGCTGTTCGCGGGCGCCGTTCTCCGGTTCCTGGCGTTGCGCGAGCGCGAGGCCGAACGCGTGCGCGAGGCCCTCGAAGAGGCGGAAGCGGCCAACACCGCCAAGCGCGAGTTCCTCGCCAATGTCAGCCACGAGCTGCGCACGCCGCTCAACGCGATCATCGGCTTCTCCGAATTCGTCGCGCTGCAGACCTTCGGTCCGATCCACGAACGCTATCGCGGCTATGTCAACGACGTGCTTTCCGCCGGCCGGCACCTGCTGGGGATCGTCGACCAGCTTCTCGATCTCGCGGCGATCGAGGCGCGCCGCTTCTCCGTGCGCGCGGAAGCAGTGAATCCCGGCGACATCGTGCGCGACGTCGCCGAGATGATGCGTCCGCTCGCGACCAAGCGCCGGATCCGGATCGTCGTCGAAGCGCCCGCCAAGGCGTTCGTCGCGACGACGGATGCCGGTGCCGTGCGCCAGATCCTCGTCAATCTCGTCGGCAACGCGGTCAAGTTCTGCAGCGCGGACGGCACCGTCACGCTCGGCTGGCATCCGCGCGTCGGGGGCGGCGTCGAGCTTGTCGTCACCGATACCGGCGAAGGCATCGCGGCCGAAGACATCGAGAACATCTTCGAGCCGTTCTGGCGCAAGGACAGCTCGTATGTGCGCCGCAAGGGCGGCACGGGGCTTGGCCTGTCGCTGACCCGCCAGCTCGTCGAACGGCTCGGCGGGCAGATCGACGTGGAAAGCGAAGAGGGTGCAGGCAGCCGCTTCCGCGTCTCGCTGCCCGACCAGGCGAGCCACGATCCCGCGAAGCTCGCGGCCTGATCGTGCGGCACTGGACCGGCGGCCGTCGTCCGGGCCAATGTCGGACGCCATGACCGAACGGCTTGCCGACCACTACGCCAGCGACGACATCGCCCCCCGCCTGCTGGCCGCCTTGCGCGCGGCCCGGGGGGCGGATGCCACCGTCACGCCCGAAGCGCTCGCCCCGCTCGACCATTTCCACAATCGCGGCGTCGTCGCCACGCGCGAGCTGCTGGCGATGCTGGACGCGCAGCCGGACGAGCGCGTACTCGACATCGGCTGCGGCATCGGTGGGCCGGCGCGCTGGATCGCCAAGACCGCCGGCTGCTTCGTCACCGGCATCGACCTGGTCCCGGAATTCTGCGCTGCCGGCACGGCGTTGACCGCGGCGACCGGGCTGCAGGACCGGGTGCGCATCCTCGTCGGCAGCGCCACCGCCCTGCCCCTTCCCGACGCCGCGTTCGACCGCGCCTATTCGCAGAACGTGGCGATGAATGTCGCCGACAAGGGCGCGATGTATCGCGAGGCCCTGCGCGTGCTGAAACCAGGTGGCGTTTTCGCCCTTTCCAATCTTGCCGCCGGGCCCGCCGGCCCGCCGCACTATCCCACGCCCTGGGCGGGCGATGCCGGGTCGAGTTTCCTCTCCACGCTCGATACGACACGCCGCGACCTCGTAGCCGCCGGGTTCGAGATCGTGGGCATCGAGGACACAACCCGGCACGTGATCGACACGCTGATGGCCATGCGCGCGAAGATGGAAGCGAACGGGCGCCCGGCCCTGTTCACGCACGTGCTGATGGGCGAGCGCATGTGGGAATACCAGGACAACGTCTTCGCCAGTCTCGTCGAAGACCGGCTGCGCGTCGTCGAGGCACTGGCGCGGCGGCCGGCCGCTTAATTCCGTGACAACCGGAGGGCGCTGCGGTATCGTCTGCAACCTGCACGGCGATTGCGGTGCGCGGCCTGTAACCGGAAGTCCGGTTCAGGTTACCTGCCAGTTATTTCAATGACTTAAATGGGTTACCGTAACCTGTTGTCTCCCATTTAATTTTGCGGTCACGCGGTCGCCGGCATTTCTTTCGGATCGAAATCCAGCTCGACCTTCGCGCCGTTGGGATCGTCGAAGAAGATCTGCCACACCTTCGTGCCCGCCTGCTGGAACATGCGATAGGCAATATTGTTTTCCTTCAGGCGCGCGATGGTCGCGTTGATGTCGGTGGCGCTGAACGCCATGTGGTCGATCACGCCGGCCGGCGGGCTGGGGATCTTGCGCCCGACCACGACATGCAGCACCCACTGCTCGCCGACATAGAACCAGATGCCGGGAAAGCCCATGTCGGGACGGTAGCCTTCCTTGAGGCCGAGGATCTTCGTGTAGAAGCTGCGCGTCTCCTCGATGTCGTGCGCGAGGATCGTGAAGTGGTTCATGCCCGTGACGTTCATTTCGCCTTCGCTCCCTCGATGATCCGCGCCATGCCTTGAAAGCCGCGACGGCGTGCATGTTCGAGCGGTGTCGTTCCCTCGCGGTCGGCGATGCGCGCGTCCGCGCCCTTGCCGACAAGCAGGCGCACGATCTCGGTATGGACCGGCCCGCCGTCGCCGAGAATGACCGCTTCGAGCAGCGCGGTCCAGCCAAGCCGGTTGACATGGTCGATGTCGATCGCGGTGTCGAGCAGGATGCGCACCGTCTCCACGTGGCCGTGATGGGCTGCCGGTATCAGCGCCGTGCCGCCATAGCGGTTGACCGACTTGAGGTCCGCGCCATGCGCCAGCGTCAGGCGCAGGATCGCGTCGCGTCCTTCCGCGCCGGCATAGAGATAGGGGCTGTCGTCGATGCGGTCTTTCGCGTTGACGTCGGCGCCGGCTTCGACCAGCACGCGCGCGGCCTCGACATGGTTGGCGTGCGTCGCCAGCAGCAGCGCCGTGCGCCCTTCCCCGTCGCGCGCGTCGATCGCCGCACCCGCAGCCAGCAGCCGCGCGCATTCGCCCGCGTCGCCGCGCGCCGCCGCACGCTGCAGATCGCGATCCACGTTGCGGATTTCCTGCGCGCGCGCCATCGGGTTCCAACCCATGCAGAAGGCCGAAAAGAGGATCGTCCGGCGGTCCATGCGCGGCAGGATGCGCCGGGAACGCCGTCCGCTCAAGCGGCTCTTGCCACGAATCGGCGAATGGCGGCTAACTCCGGCATGGCCGATCTCCGCCCCGACGAATGGCTGCTCGAACTTGCCGGAAACGTGCGCCTCGTCGTTCCCGCCGGGCTCGGCGGGATATCGACTTTCGTTTTCCTCGAACAGGAAGACTGGTTCGAGGACGAAGCACCCTTCGTGCGCGCCCTCGCCCCGCATCTCAACGTGGCGCTCGATATCGGCGCCAATCTCGGCTTCTACGCCGCTACGCTTGCCGCCGCGCGGGTGAGCGTGCTTGCCTTCGAACCTCAGCCGGCACTCGCCGACAAGCTGCGCCGCTCGGCGGCCGCGATGCCGGGCGCGCAGCTCGCGGTGTTCGAGACGGCGCTGGGCGATGCCCCCGGCACGGCCGATTTCGGCGGCCACGAATTCCACGAGGGCGCGCATCTAGGTGCCGGTGGCGCGCTGCGCGTGCAGGTCCAGCGCCTCGACGACGTGCTGCCGCCAGCCTATGTCAAGGCCGTCGATTTCGCGAAGATCGACATCGAGGGGGCCGAGCTCAGCGCCATCCGCGGGGCCGCGGGATTCCTCGAAGCCGGCAATCCGCTCGTGATGATCGAGATCCGCGACGGCGCCAACTACGACCTCAAGCCCCTGCAGGCCCTCGAAGCGCACGGGTTCGAACGATACAGGCTCGTCCCCGCGCTCAACTGCCTCGTGCCCATGGGCGGCAGCCCCGAAGCGCCCGACCAGCTCAACGCCTTCGCCGCGAAACCAGCCCGCGCGCAGACGCTCGCGGGCCTCGGCCTGCTCTGCCGGACCGAAGAGGTCGACGAACTGCCCGGCGCGGACGGGTATGCGCGCGGCCTCGCGCACCATGCCCGCTCGCTCGATGCGGCACGCCCGCCCGGGCAGCGCTACGGCGACCTGCTGCGCGCCCTTGCTCTGCTGGAAGGCGCCCCGCCGTCCCTCGTGCGCGATCTCTCCGCCGCCCGCGTCTTCGCCGATCTCGGCCGCCGCCGGCGCGCGTCGCGGCTTGTCCAGCCGCATGTCGCCGCCGCGCTCGCGGGCACGCTCGAGATTCCGGTAGCGCCCTTCCTCTGCCCGCTTGCCCGCTATGAAGGGCGGCAATCGCCGCAAGGGCGGACGGCATGGTTCCGGGCCCTGGTCCTCGAAAGCTTTCACGACCTGAACGCGCCGTCGTCGCTGTTCGCCGAACCGGCGGGGCGCGAGGAAGCGCTCGAATTCGTGATCGCCGCCGGCCTCGCGACGCCCCAGACGGTCCGCCGGCTCTTCCTCTACAGGCTTGCCACCGGACGCCCCGCGGCGAAGGAACCTCATCCGTTGCTCGCCGCGCCGGGACCCGGCAATCTCAATGCCGCCTTCTGGCGCTTTCCCCAGCTCTATGGCGGCTAGGGCGCGTCTTCGCCCGAACGCGAGATCGTCCGGTCGCGCCCGACGAAGCAGCTCATCGCCAGGCCCATCGCGATCAGGCTCGCGATCATCGCCGATCCGCCCAGCGAGAGCAGCGGCAACGGCTCGCCGACCACCGGCAGCAGCCCCGCCACCATCGCCACGTTCACGAAGACATTGGCGAAAAACATCGCGGCGATGCCGATCGCCAGCAGACGCGCGAACACGCTGCGCGCGCGCGCGGCGATCGCCAGCAGGAAGATCAGGATCACCGCATAGACGCCCAGCAGCGACATCGAGCCGACGAGGCCGAATTCCTCGGCCAGCACCGCGAAGATGAAGTCGGTCTGCTTCTCGGGCAGGAACTGAAGCTGGCTCTGCGAGCCCTGCGCGAAACCCTTGCCCCAGATGCCGCCCGAACCCAGCGCGATGCGCGACTGGATGATGTGGTAGCCCGCCCCCAGCGGATCGCTCTCGGGATTGACGAAGGTGAGCACGCGGCGCTTCTGGTAGTCGTGCAGGAAGCTCCACGCGACGGGAACGGCACCCGCCACGCCCGCGAACAGCAGCGCGAACTTCCACAGCCGCACGCCGGCGGCGAAGAACACGACGAGGCCGGTGAAGCCGATCAGAAGCGCCGAGCCGAGCTTGGGCTGCACGAGCACAAGGGCCGCGGGCACGACGACCAGCAGCCCCGGCCAGATCAGGAACAGCGGGTTGGCCATGCGCTCCTGCGACATGCTGTGGAAATAGCGCGCGACGACCAGAACGACGCCGATCTTGACGAACTCCGAGGGCTGGACGCGCACGATGCCGAGATCGAGCCAGCGCTTCGCGCCCATGCCCACCACGCCCGCGATCTCGACGCCGACGAGCAGGATCACGCCGAACGCGTATACGACATAGGCGAAGCGGAACCAGTCGCGGATATCGACAAGGGCCGCAGCCAGCATCATCGCGAGGCCGATCGCGATGAAGATCGCCTGGCGCTGGGCCCACGGCTCCCAGTCGCCGCCGGCGGCCGAATAGAGCATCGCGCAGCTGACGGCCGTCAGCAGCACGACCAGCAGCACGAGCAGCCACGGCACTTCCTTCAGGCGTCCGAAGACGCCCGGTCTCGCGCGGTGCGTGGTGAGGCCGATGGCCATCAGGTCCTTCCTTGCCGGGACGCGTTCAGGATACACCGTCCGAACCGGTCCGAGGGCCGCGAAAATCTCCGGACCGGACGATCGGGTCAAGCACGGACTGCCGGCCGGTCATGGTAATATCGGGACCGATCGCGATTCGATTCTCCAACCCAGCGAGGCCACCATGGCCGGTCCCGGCTACACGCTCAAGATCACGGCCGACGAGGCCAAGCTGATGGTCTATCTGCTTCGCCAGGCGCAGATGAAGGGCGACTCCGCCATCGCAATGGGGATCGCCGAGAAGGACCTGCTTGCGTTGACGATGGACAACTACAAGAGCCTCGCCGACAAGCTCGAGGAAGCGACCGTCGGCAAGCGTCCGACCCGCGCGCAGAGCGTCAAGAAATGGCTGCCGGGCCAGACCGTCGCCGCGAAGAAATATTCGTCCGGCGCGAAGCGCTGAAACAGGCTCAGGCGCGCGCGCGCATCTCCAGGAACGCCGCTTCCACCGCACGGGCGAGGCCCGGCCCGTCGCACAGTTCGCTTGCCCGCATCCGCGCGCGCAAGCCGGCCCGCGTCGCTTCGAGCGCATCGAGGTCGTTCGCGGCCCGCACGGCACGCGCGACATAGGCCTCGTCCGTGTCCGCGCACCAATCATCCATTCCGAGCGCGCCGAGCAGGCAGTCGCCATAACGTCCCAGCGGTGCGCGGTCGCGCTTCGAAACCAGCGGCGCTCCCATCCACAACGCCTCGAAACTCGTGACGCCGCCATTGTGGACGAAGGGGTCGAGCGCGATATCGACTTCGCGATAGGCCGCCCAGGTCGACGGCTGCGGGCGCGTGTAGCGCAGATCGAGCCTGTCGGCCGGAATGCCGTGCGCCGCGAAGCGCGCCGCCATGTGCGCCCGCGCGCTCGAATCGACGAAGGGGAGCGCGTTCAGGAAAAGGCGTGACGCCGGAAACTGCGCGAGGATCTTCGCCCACGTCGCGACAAGCCTGTCATTGATGCGCGCAAGGCGCGAGAAGCTGGCGAACGTGATCCGCCCCGCCGTTCGCGCGGGCAAGGGTCCCGGCTCGGGCATTTCCGACGGCGGATCGTAGGCGAAGCTGGCGCGCGGCAGGCGCCAGGCGCCCTCGACGAGGCCGGCTTCGGCTCCCGGCGGCAGCATCCTTGCGTCGCCGAGATACCAGTCGATCGCCTCTATTCCGGTCGTCCCGCCATAGCCGAGCCACGTGACCTGCACGGGGGCGGGTCGCAGGGCGAACACCTTCAGGCGCGTCGCGGCCGTGTGGCCGCCCAGATCCACGAGCACGTCGATCCCGTCGGCGCGGATCGCTTCGGCAAGCTTGGAATCGTCGATCGCCGAGACATCGCGCCAGTTCTCGAAATTCCCGTGCAGTTTCGTGGTTTCGGCGTCGGGCTGCGTCGTCGCGCTGTAGGCGAAGCTCTCGACGCGATTGCGGTCGTGATTGGCGACCAGCGGGCGAATGAAATGCCGGATCGAATGGCCGCGCAGATCCTGCGACACATAGCCGACGCGAAGCCGGCGTTTGCCGATGGCAGGTGCCGCCGTCGCCGGCCGGGGCACACTCGGCGCGAACCTGGCCGACCAATCGACATAGAGTTGCCGGAGTGCTCCCGCGGAAAGTTCGGGATCGTAATTCGCGGCGAACAGATCGTCGGTCCAGACCTGTTCCAGATCGGGTGCCAACGCCTTTGCCGTCGCGAACGACGCGCGTGCCTCGGCAAGGCGGCCTTCCTGCAGAAGCACGGTGCCCAGCCACTGATGCGCGCGCGCAGGCTCGGCCGCTCCGCCGATCGCCTGGCGTGCCGTGCGCTCGGCCAGCGCGAAATCGCCGAACGCCATCGCGTTGACCGACCGGCGCTGGGCCAGTTCGGGCGAGGACACGCCGGCCCTTTCGGCCGCGTCCAGCGATGCGGCGACAGCCTCGTACCGCCCCAGTCGATGCAGCAGGTCGACATGGACGAAACGCGCTTCGAGCGAATCAGGCGCCAGCTTCAGGCAGGTTTCGATGTCGGCGATGGCAGCATCGCCGTCGCCCACGCTCGCTGCCGCACGCGCGCGGACGAGATACGGGCCCGGCAGATCGTTTGCGAGCGCCACGGCTTCGGCCGCCGTGCGCCGCGCCTCGTCGACGAAACCCGTTGCCAGATAGACCTGCGCGCAGACGAGCTTGGCGTCGGCGTGGGTGGCGGCTTCCTGCTCGTGGTCAAGTGCCCGGGCATGCGCCAAGGCTTCGCGCCACGCGCCTGCATTCGCATGCCGGGCGATCGTGGCGATGGACGCGAAGATCTGCTCGGTCACGCCGCGGGCTTGGAGGCGATCGCCTCTTCAAGCTCATAGAACGTCGGCTGAAGCTCGGAAGGCACGCTCTTGCGGCCGATCTCGGTCGAGATCTGCGGCGCGTTGCCCTGCAGGTGCGCCACGAACGTGTCGCGGATGATCTCGTAGAACTTGAACTCGTCCTCGTAGACCTGCTTCAGGCGCGCGGCCATCGGACCAATGATGCCGTACGACAGAAGCACGCCGAGGAACGTACCGACGAGCGCAGAACCGATCAGGCCGCCGAGGATGATCGGCGGCTGGTCGATCGACGACATCGTCTTGATGACACCCATGACGGCCGCGACGATGCCCAGCGCCGGGCAGGCGTCCGCCGTGGTGGCGAGCGCATTGCCGCCACGCATGACCTCGTGATGGTGCTTCTCGAGTTCCTTGTTGAAGATCTCCTCGAGCTGGTGCGCGTCCTCGACGCCCATCGAAAGCATGCGCATGTGGTCGCAGATCAGCGCGATGGCGTACTTGTTGGCCAATACCTTGGGGTACGCCATGAAGATGTTGGACTCGTCCGGCTTTTCGATGTGCGGTTCGACCGCCAGCGTACCCTTCGATCGGGCCAGCTTCAGGATCGTGAAGATAAGGCACAGGAGATCGATGTAATCCTCGCGCTTGTATTTCGGCCCGCTGAAAACGCGGCCGAAATCCTTCAACGCGTGGCTGATGACCGAACCGGAGTTGCCGACCAGGAACGAACCTGCCGCCGAGCCGCCGATGATCAGGAACTCGAACGGCAGTGCCTTCAGGATGATGCCGATCTTGCCGCCGGCGATGATGTAGCCGCCGAACACGCAGAACAACACGAGCAGCAAACCGACGATCGCGAACATCCGGCCCTCCTTGGGACCCCGACGGAGAAAAATCCGATTCGATACCTTAACGGCGACTGGTTAACGCTTGGTAAGTTTCGGGAAAATCTGAAGTTTTGCAGCCGGTTGCCGCACGGCAACTACGCAATTCGATAACAATGAACCCGCTTCAGGCGTCGATCAAGAGGCATCCCCGCTGCCGGTGCGCTCGCCGACCACCGTGAAGATGGGCTTGCCTACCGAAGTCGCAACCGCATCGCTGGCAGCGGCATCGGCCTGCCGCATGCGCTCCTGCAGGACAATGGAAACCGGGATCGCGGCAAGATAGCCAATGCCGAGCGTCAACAGCGTGGCCCAGGGCGCGCTGGCCAGAACGGCGAAAAACAGGCCGACGAGCGCGAGCGTGGGCACCATCCAGCCGCGCGGAATATGGACCTTCTTGCCCGAGAATGTCGGTATCCGGCTGACCATCAGGAACGCGACGATGCCCAGCGTCAACGCGCCGATCACAGGCTTGTCGACCCAGCCCGGCCCGACTTCGAAATGCAGCATCATCGGCAGCAGTGCCAGCGCCGCGCCGGCCGGAGCCGGCACGCCGGTGAAGAAATGGCCGGACCAGCGCGGCGGATTGGGGTCCGCGAGGGCCGTGTTGAAGCGGGCAAGCCGCAGCGCGCAACAGACGGCGAAGCTGAGAGCGATCACCCAGCCGAAGCCGCCCCAGGCATTGAGCGTCCAGAGATAGACGATCAGGGCCGGTGCCGCACCGAAGCTGACGAAATCCGACAGCGAGTCGAGTTCGGCGCCGAACTTGGACGTGCCGTTGAGCAGGCGCGCCATACGCCCGTCCAGCCCGTCGAGGATCGCGGCGACGACAATGGCCGCCACTGCCATCTCCCAGCGCGAGTCGATCGCGAAGCGCACGCCGGAAAGCCCCGCGCACAGGGCGCCGACCGTGATCGCATTGGGGATCAGGCGGTTCATGTGACCGCCGCCGATCCGCTCTTCGCGCTCGCGGATGCGTCGCTTGCGGGCCCTGCCGAACATCAGCGTGTCTCCCCTTCCCGTCGCGCCTCGCCGGAATTGAGGTCGGCGATCACCGTTTCGCCGCCAATCGTCGTCTGGCCGACGCACACCAGCGGTGCCACGCCGTCCGGCAGGTAGATGTCGCAGCGGCTGCCGAAACGGATCAGGCCGTAGCGCTGGCCTGTCAGGACCGTATCGCCATCCTTGATGTCGTAGAGGATGCGCCGCGCGACGAGCCCGGCGATCTGGACGAACGCGATCTCGCGCCCGTCGCCCATCGCCACACGCACCGACATGCGCTCGTTGTCATCCGATGCCTTGTCGAGTGCCGCATTGAGGAACAGGCCCGGGCGGTAGCGGGCGCGCACGACATGGCCGCCGGCGGGCACGCGGTTGACGTGCACGTTGAATACGTTGAGGAACACCGAAATTCGGGTCAGGGGGCGATCGCCCATCTCGAGTTCCGGCGGTGGCACGGCCGGCACGATCAGCTGAACCATGCCATCGGCCGGACTTACGATCAGGCCGGGCTTGGTCGGCACCACGCGGTCAGGATCGCGGAAGAAATAGATCATCCACGCCGTGACGATCGCGAAAACGGCCGCCAGCGGCGCCCAGGAGATCGCGGCAAGGAAGGTGGCGATCACGCCACCGACAACGAACGGGACGCCCGCGCGATGCATCGGCGCGGAGACTGATTTCCACATATCGCTCATATATTTAACCGCCGAATTTCATGTCGTGTTGGAACGAACGGGGCGAGTTTACCCCCTCGCCCCGATTTGTGCCACTGATGGCCTAGGTCAGTTGGTCTTGGGAACCGAGAAAACCTGTCCCGGATAGATGAGATCGGGGTCGCCGATCTGGCCTCTGTTGGCCTCGTAGATCGTCGTGAAGCGAAGCCCTTCGCCGTAGACCCGCCGGGCGATCCGCCACAACGAATTGCCGGGTTGTACGACCACGATCTGCTGGCCCGGCAACGGCGCCGTCATCGTATCGCGCTGGAAGCGCGTTTCGGCACGCGCGACGACACGTCCGTCCGCCCCCAAAGAGTCGACGCGCAGCGTGTAGCTGCCCGGCGCCAACTCGTCGATGCGCATCTGCCATCGACCATCGGGGCCGACTGTCGCGGTCGCGACCGGCTTGTTGTCGACATAAAGCCGGACCGCGGAGCCGGCCTCACCATGACCGGCAACAACGACGTCGCCCTTTTCGCCGTAGTCGAGTGCGTCAATGGCGACGCGCTGCCCTGGAACGGGCGTGCCCGGAACCTGGATGACGTTCGGTGCACGTCCCGGTTCGGTCGGCAGCAGGGCCGCGAGCGGCCCGCCGCCGGGTGCGATCGTGCCGCGCGGCGGCACGACCATCGCCACGCTCTGGTCCGACGTGAGCACCGTCCCGTCCGCTCCTTCTGTCCGCAGACGCAGATCGTGCGGACCAGGTGCCAGCGGTTCGACCGTCACAAAGACCCATTCGCCGCGCCCGTCGGCCGTGACCTTCCCGATTTCCTTGTCGCCGTCGAGGATGACGACCGGCGCGTTTGGCGCCGCGCGCCCGGCGATCACGGCATCGCCCGACGGACTGACACGCACGACGTCAAAGCTCGGGCGAACCTGCGTTGCGGTCGCCGAAGGCGCCGCCACGGGCGCCGGTGAAGCGGGTGCAGCGATCGGCGGGGGCGCCGACGCGGTCGGCCGGGTTGCCGGGCGGGCATCTTCCGACTGCCAGCTGCGGAGCGCGATGACGCTCGCGATGATCAGGAATATCGCGCCGACCAGGGCAAGGAGCGTGTTGCGGTTCATGCGCGGAATTCGACTCGGGTGTGAAACAGGATGTACGGCGCAGACTATGCCTGCGCGTCCCGCCCCGCAATCGCGAGCAGCGGTGCCCTCAGGGACTGCCGGTTCTTACCCTGTTGGCGATCGGTGGCAGCTGGCGAAGGAACGCGATCAGGGCCTTGCGGTCGTCGGGCGTGAGTTTCGACGTGGAATTCGCGACCACCTCGCCCATTTCGCCGCCGACGGAATCCCCGTCCGGCGTCATCCCGCTGCCCAGCAGGTCTTCAAGATCGCCGTCAGACCATTTGCCGATACCTGTCTCCGGGTCGGGCGTGATGTTCGGAATCTTGCCCCCGCCCGGCGGATTGCGGTCGCCGGCGAAAAGCATGGTGCGATCGAGCCCACCGAGCGGATTGCGCGGCGAGTGGCATTCCGCGCAGTGGCCGAGCGCTTCCGCAAGATACGCGCCGCGATTCACTTGCGCGCTTTTCGCAGGATCTGCCCTGAACTCGCCGGGCGCGAAATGCAGCAGCTTCCAGCCGAATTGAAGGAATCGGAGATTGAAGGGAAAGCCGATGTCGTGCGGCCGGCTCGGTTTGTCCGAAGGCGGCAGCGAGAAGATGTACGCCTTCAGGTCGAGGAGATCGGCATCCGAAATCCTCGTGAACGAGGTGTAGGGAAACACCGGGAAATAGTGCGCACCGTCAGGCCGGCGCCCCTGCCTTATCGCGCGAACAAAATCGGTGTCCGACCAGTTGCCGATGCCGGCAATCGGATGGGCGGTGATGTTGGGGCCGTAGAAGCTGCCGAACGGCGTCTTCAGTTCGCGCCCGCCGGCCAGCAGCTGGCCGTTGTTCTTGGTGTCAGTGTGGCAGCCCGCGCATCCGCCAGCCGCGAAGACATAGGCGCCCTTCTTCGCGTCGCCGCTTTGGGCGAATGCCGGCAAGGACCAGAGTGCGGCTACGAAAAGAAGAGCGCCCGCACGGCGGATAGACGCCACCATGCGGGCGCACCCCATCATCGGATCGGAGCTCAGTTGGCCGGCTTGCGGAACGGTGTGTGGCATGCACCGCACGACTGGCCCAGCGCCGGGAATGCCGCCTTGAAGCCGGCCTCGTCACCGGCCGATGCGAGCTTCACGAGCGCATCAGCCGCCGCGGCTTCACGATCGAACAGCGCTTCGAATTCGGCCTTGCGTTCCCAGACAGCCGGGAGTGCCGCCGTCTGGCCCTTGTCCGGGCCCGTGCCGGCCGGAAACAGCGCCTTGGCGCGCGTCGCGGCGTCACGTGCGCTCGCTGCGGCGGCTCCAGCCGCCTGCGCATTCCACGGCACGTCCCCGCGAACCATCGGCGTCAGCACCCGCATCGCGCCGCCGTTGGCCTTCATGAGTTCCTGGCGCTGGGCGATTTCCGCCGGTGCTTGCGCCATGACGGCGAAAGACGAGCAGAGAACCACCGCGCCGACACCGAAGGCGAGTGCGGCTTGACGGACGACAGCTTGCATAGGAGATATCCTTTTCTGGATTCCGGTTAACGGCGCGGCATAAATGCCGGTGGCGCCATGCTTGTGGTGAGGCGCGGTCCGATTTAAGCATCGGCCCGACGACAGCGGCAAGCCGGTTAACAATGTGCTTCCAGGCAACACACTGTTTTATTTAAGGCAACAATTATGGCTGACCTTCGTTCTGTTTGCGTCTATTGCGGTTCCTCGAACGACGCCTCGCCGGCCCATCGGCAGGCGGCGAATGATCTCGGACGGCAGCTCGCGGCCGCCGGAATCGCCCTTGTCTATGGTGGCGGGAGGGTCGGCCTCATGGGGGCGGTCGCCGATGGCGCGATCGCCAGTCGCGGGCATGTCGTCGGCATCATCCCGGACCACCTGATGAAGGCGGAAGTGGGCCACGGGCAGGCTTCCGAACTCCATGTCGTGCCTTCGATGCATCTCCGCAAGGAGATGATGTTCAAGCGGTCCGACGCCTTTGTCGTTCTGCCCGGCGGCCCCGGCACGCTTGACGAAATGTTCGAGATCCTGACCTGGCGCCAGCTCGGCCTGCACGACAAACCGCTGATCGTCGCCAATCTGGATGGCTATTGGAACGGGCTCGTTGCGATGATCGACGGGATCATCGATGCGCGCTATGCGCGCCCGTCGTTCCGCGCTTTCTATCAAGTCGTGGACAGCATCGACGCGATCCTGCCCGCCCTCCGCGCGGCACCGCCGTCCCGGATCGTTCCGCAACCGGAAAAGACCT
The DNA here is from genome assembly GCA_044224405.1 of Tagaea sp. Classification (GTDB taxonomy): domain Bacteria; phylum Pseudomonadota; class Alphaproteobacteria; order CACIAM-22H2; family CACIAM-22H2; genus Tagaea. Next base: position 14,898 of record JBGAKN010000004.1, read on the forward strand.
GATCTGGCAGCTGGAAATGGCCGACTTCCGGGGTCGATTTCGGCGTCTTTCGCGGCACACGGCCGCACCTGCCCGCGACGCTGGATTTCCACCGGCGCGTATCGTATCCCTCACTGCGAAGGTCCGCGCATTTCAGGGGAGTCCGCACTTATGAAAAAGATCAAGGTCGCAAATCCGATCGTCGAACTCGACGGCGACGAGATGACCCGGATCATCTGGAAGATGATCCGCGAGCGGCTGATCCTGCCGTACCTCGACGTCGACCTGAAATACTACGATCTTGGCGTCGAATACCGCGACAAGACCGACGACAAGGTCACCGTCGATGCGGCGAACGCGATCAAGCTGCACAAGGTCGGCGTCAAGTGCGCGACGATCACGCCCGACGAGGCCCGGGTAAAGGAATTCAACCTGAAGCAGATGTGGCGCTCTCCTAACGGGACGATCCGCAACATCCTCGACGGAACGATCTTCCGTGAACCGATCATCTGCAAGAACGTGCCGCGTCTGGTTCCGAACTGGACGGCGCCGATCGTCATCGGCCGCCACTCGTTCGGCGACCAGTACCGTGCGACCGACTTCGTCGTGCCGTCGGCCGGTAAGCTTTCGATCACGTTCACCTCGAAGGACGGCGAGACCAACATCCGCCATCAGGTGTTCGATTTCCCGGGGCCGGGCGTGGCGATGGCCATGTACAACCTCGACGAATCGATCCGCGGTTTCGCACGTGCCTGCTTCAACTACGGCCTCAACCGCGGCTACCCGGTCTATCTCTCGACCAAGAACACGATCCTCAAGGCCTATGACGGCCGCTTCAAGGACCTGTTCCAGGAAGTCTTCGACGCAGACTTCAAGGACAAGTTCAAGGACAAGGGTCTTACCTACGAACACCGCCTCATCGACGACATGGTCGCCTCGGCGCTCAAGTGGCCCGGCAACTTCCTCTGGGCGACGAAGAACTACGACGGCGACGTGCAGTCCGACACGGTCGCGCAGGGCTATGGCTCGCTCGGCCTGATGACGTCGGTCCTGACGACGCCCGACGGCCAGTGCATCGAATCCGAGGCCGCGCACGGCACGGTCACGCGCCACTACCGCGAGCACCAGAAGGGCAAGGAGACGTCGACCAACCCGATCGCCTCGATCTTCGCCTGGACGCGCGGCATCTGGTATCGCGGCCAGTTCGACAAGACCCCGGACGTCTGCAACTTCGCCAAGGCCCTCGAGAAGGTGTGCGTCGATACGGTCGAGGCGGGCTTCATGACCAAGGATCTCGCCACGCTGATCGCGCCCGACGCGCCGTACCTGACCACGACGAAGTTCCTCGAAAAGCTCGATCAGAACCTCGTCAAGGCGATGAGCTGAATCGACCCGGCGACCGGGGCCGGCCATTGCGCCGGCCCCGCGTTTGGCGCACGCTACGCACGTATTTCACCGCGCCGAGTTCGATAGCCCGTGTTGCGCCCATTTCACAATGAACGTCCCCTGCTCCGCGCCCCGGATTCGCCCGCCGGCGTCGTGAACGGCGCCGATCTCGGCGAGCACATCGTCGTCGATCTCGGAACGCCGCTGCCCGCGTTCGACCGGATCGGCGCCAAGGCCTATGCCGCGGTCGACAGGCGCTTTCCCGATGGGCAGCACCTTGCATTCGTCTGCGAGCCGGACCGTTCGGTGCGCATCCGAGCCGCCCAGCGCCAGCGTGGCGTATCGCGTTCCGGCCTGCTTTCGCTTCTCGACGCAGGCGTGCTGAAGCGCAACGGAACGCGGGACGGCTACGCCTTCGTCTACGAGAAGCCGGTCGGCACCGCGCCGCCACGCCGCATGTGGGGCGGCTGGGCACCCAAGATCCTGATCCAGAATTTCCTCAAGCCGATGTGTGCCGCATTGGCCGATCTTGTCGAACGCGGCGAGATCCACGGCTCGATCCGCCCCGACAACGTCTTCAACCAGGACACCAAGGGCCAGCTGTTCGCGCTCGGGCCCTGCGTCCTGGGTCCGGTCGGTTACGACCAGCCTGCCCCGTTCGAGCCGATCGAGCGTGCCCTCGCGACACCCGATGGCAAAGGCGCAGGCGGATCGATCGACGACATGTTCGCCCTCGGCATGACGCTCTATTGCTTCGCGACGGGCAAGTACCCCGGCGAAGGCCAGCAGGCCGATGCCCTGATGGGCCGCCGGCTCGCCTATGGTTCGACCAGCGCGATGATCGACACCTCGCAGATCCCGAGCGAGCTTTTCGATCCGGTGATGGCCCTGATCGACGACGACGTGAAGACGCGTTGGTCTCTCGCCGCGATTACCGACTGGACGAGCGGACGCCGCCCGCAGATTCCGCAGAAGCGGCCGGCGGCCCGGCGCGGATCGCCGCTCCAGATCGGCCCCATCCAGTGTCTGGAACCGCGCGAACTCGCGTTTGCCATCGGCCGCTTTCCCGATCAGGCGGCGACCGCCATGGATCACGGCGAGATCGCGAACTGGCTGAAGGCGAACGACGTGCAGCGTGCGATCGCGCTCAACATCGACGAGAGTGGCCCGACCCAGATCGGCGTTTCGCAGGCCGTCCTTCTCGCGCGCGAGGCCGTGCGCCTCGATCCGGTTGGTCCGATCCGCTATCGCGACCTGAGCTTCTTCCCGAACGGCGCCGGCGCGGTGATCTATGCCGCACTGCTTGACGGCGACAAGCGCCAGCAGTTCGAGGAGATGTTCTCCGCTCGCCTCGTGCATTTGTGGGCAAAGGCCGCAAATCCCCTCGGCCTCATCGACGAGGCGGCGAAAGCTCTTCTCGATCTCGAAGATCGCGTCTCGAACGGTCTCGAGAAACTCGAAAGCGCGCTCTACAAACTCAACGCCGACGCGCCGTGCCTGTCGCCCGAGGTCCAGGGCCGATGGGTGGACACGCTTGGCGATCTCCTCGACGTCTTCGAGGCCGGTCTCGGTCGGGGGAATTTCGAGCCAGACGCGCATATCGTCGCCTTCCTCGGCGCTCGCGGCGGCATCACCGCGGCCGACCTCGGCGCGCTGAAAACCTTCGACGGCAAGGACCCGCGGCGGGCCGCCGCGATCCTGAAGCTGGGCGTGCGCATCGTCGTCGAGGCGAAAGGCAAGCAGTTGCCGAACCTGACGAAGATCTGCCATGCCGCGGCGCGCGCAATGATCGACCGCTTGCGCAATCCCGGGGTCCGCGCGGAAACGCATGCCAAGGCCGACGCCGCGGCGGCTTCCTACGACATCCAGTCGCTTGCCGACATCGCGACTGACCCGGACATTTTCGGCGCCGACAATGCGGAATTCCAGCGCGCCAAGCAGGAGTACGATGCCAACCAGCGTATCCTGAACATGCGCGACGCGATCGTCGAGACCACGGCGCGCATGGGTAGCGAGAAAGGCCAGGAGATCTCGCTCGTGATCCTGTCCGGGCTCGCTGTCGTCACCGTCCTGTTCCAGCTCTTCACGCAGATCGGGAAGATCGGCCAATGAGCTTCCGGACGCTGCTTTTCATTTTCGCGATCCTCGCCGCGGCCCTGCTGATCGCCGCCGTCGTCGTGCTCAAGCCGTCGATGCTGATCTACGTTTTCGGCATCTTCGCGCCGTGCGCGGTCGTCGCGCTTCTCGAAGGCGGCGGCAAACGTTTCGTCTCTCTTGGCGGCGGCGCCATGACGCTCGCCGCGGCCGGACCGGTCATTCTCGTCGGACTCCTCGACCCGATCCGCAATCCTTCTGCCGACCCTTCGGCATGGATCTTCCCGCTCGTCGCGGCCGGGGTCGGCTTTTTCGTCGCCTTTCTCGGCCCCGCGATAGGGCGCGCGATCCACCGCCGCAGCCAGGGCGACCAGTTCGGGCAGCTCGAGCGGCGCCAGGAAGAACTGCGCGCCGCATGGGGCGACGCGCTCGAAGATCCCAAGCCCGAAGAAGAACAAGGATGACGAAGATGCGTTTCTTTGCGCGGACAGCCGTGCTCTTCGCCGTCCTGGTCCTCGCCGCTTGCGGCGGCGCCGGAAGTGGCGGCGGCGAGCTCCAGCTCGCGCAGATGGGCTCTTTCCATGTCGGCGGGCGCGACGTCACGATCAGCGGCCAGCCCGTGCGCGAAGTCGTCTTCACGCCCGGCGGCGTCCCGGCGCGTGTCGATCCAAACGGCACGTTCACCGTCGAACAGGCTTACGTGCAATTCTTCATACCGACCTTCCGCCGCTCCACGGCACCGCTGCTGCTGATGCACGGCGGCGGCCTGACGGGAGTCAGCTATGAGACGACGCCCGACGGCCGTGAAGGATGGGTCAATTACTTCGTTCGGCGCGGCTGGTCGGTTTACAACGCCGATGCCGTCGAGCGCGGTCGCGCCGGCTGGTCTCAGACTTTCGCGGGTCCGCCGGTGTTCCTCGCCAAGCACGACGCTTACGAGAGGTTCCGCATCGGTGGCGGGCCGGGTACTTATGCCAAGCAGGAGGTCCTGCCCGGCAGCCAGTTCCCGGTCGAGGCGTATGACAGCTTCGTCAAGCAGATTGTGCCGCGCTGGACGACTACGGACGACGCGATCGTCGCGGCCTATGTCGCGGCGATCGACCGGATCTGCCCGTGCGTCCTGCTCGCACACAGCCAGGCCGGACAGTTCGTGTTCCGTGCGGCCGAGGCGCGCGCCGAAAAAGTCCGTGCGATCGTCGCCGTCGAGCCGGCCGGATTCGGTGACCCGGCGAATGTCGAGCGCCTGAAAACGATCCCCGTGCTTGCCGTCTATGGCGATTACATCGATCAGGACGCGCGCTGGCCGACGATCAAAGGAAACGGCCTTCGCTACTACGACGCGATCCGGGCCGCTGGCGGCACCGTTTCGGTCGTCGATCTCCCGGCGATCGGAATAAACGGCAACAGCCACATGATGATGATGGACAAGAACAACGCCGAAGTCGCCGGCGTCATCAACCGCTGGCTGGCGGAGCGCGGTCTCTGGCGCTGAAGCGCCCGCCGGCCAGAGCGAAAAGGCCGGCGCCGACGATCAGCGCGATCCCTGCCAGCGTCGTCGCGTCCGGCAGTTGTCCCCAGACGAGATAGCCCGAAAGCACGGCGCACAGGATCGCCGTATAGCGGAATGGCGAGACGGCGCTGACTTCACCCAGGCGCATCGACTGGATCAGCAGCATCATCGCGACGCCGACGAGCACCGCCGACGCCGCGATCATCGCGGCAGTCGGCAGATCGATCGGCCGCCATCCGGAAATGCACGTCCCGATGGCACCCGCGACCGCTCCCGAGAACGCCCCCCAAAGCAGGATCAGGACGGTCGGCACACCCCTCGGGATCCCGCGCGTGACCGTGTCGCGGATGGCGAAGATCAGCGCCGACGACAGGCTGACCAGCAGCCAGAAGTCGATCCCTTCGATCGACGGTCGAAGAACGAGCAGGACGCCCGATAGGCCGGCAAGGACGGCGAAGAGCTGCCGGAACGCGATCCGCTCGCCGAGGAGCCACATCGCCAGCGGGAGCACCAGAAGCGGAGTCACCATATTGATCGCCAGCGCCGTTGCGATGGGGATGTGCGTCAAGGCGATCACGTACGCGAATGTTCCCGTCCCTTCGCAAAGCGTACGCAGTATCGGCTTGGGCTTAAGGCTGGCCCGCAGGCTGTTGAGCGCGCCCATCTGCAGCGCGATGACGAATATCGCCGGCGTGAGGAGCAGGCCGCGGACGAACAGAAGCTGCGCCGCCCCGATCGCGTCGCTGGCGATCTTGATCAGCGTGTCGGAAACGACGAACACGGCCATCGATGCCGTCATTGCCAGGATTCCGCGCGTGTTTGACGACATCATGGCTGCCGCGCGCGAACGCGCTCGCGGTGAAGGGCATAGAGCCCCGCGGCAAGGATCAGGAATATGCCGGCCCATGCCGTGGCATTCGGCGTTTCCCGCCAGAGAAACCAGCCGAACAGCGTTCCCCATAGCAATGCCGTGTAGCGGAACGCGCCCGAGAAGCTCACTTCACCCAGCCGCATCGCCTTGACGACCAGCGTGTAGCCGAAACCGACCATGACCGCCGCCAGAAAGAGCAGCGAAACCTGCCGCGCGGCCAGCGGAACCCAGCCGTCAATCGCGCTCCAGATTCCGGTCGACACCGTAACGATCCCGGCCATCGCGATGGCGATCAGAAGCGATGGGATTTCGGCGGAAATGCGCCGCGTCGAAACATCGCGCATCGCGAAAAACAGGGATGAACTGAACGACAGGAGCAGCCAGGGATCGACCCCGTCTGCCGATGGCTGCAGGATCAGCATCACGCCGACGAAGCCGACCACGATGGCCGCGACGCGCCGCCAGCCGTAGCGCTCGCCGAGGAAAGCCGCCGCGAGGGGGAGCACCGCCAACGGGGTCGCCATATTGAGCGAGATCGCCGTCGCCAGCGGAATGTGCGCGAGCGAGAGCATGAATGCGAATGATCCGACAGTCTCGAAGGTCGAGCGTGCAATCACCACCGGATCGGCAAGCTTGCGCCACTTCCGCAACGCGCCGCTGTAATGCGCGAGGATCGCGAGGCCGGCCGTGACGATCACGCCGCGGATCGCCATCGCCTGAAGCATCGGGATTTCCTGCGAGAGGAACTTCATCGTCGCGTCGTTCACCGAGAAGAAGATCGTCGACAGCGTCAGGAAACCGGCTGCGCGGATATTGTCCTGGCGGATGTTCGTCATCGGATCTTCGGTTTCAGCATGGCATTCCGGCTCATTTTGCTGGCCCGGGCGCGCCGACATCGCTCGCGAGCCTCGCGGCCGCTTCGCGCTCGACACGCTCTTTCAATTGCGGGTACTCCGCGCAGACGCGCTGGAAATCGATCGCTCCGAGTTCGAGCAACTCGCAGTCGGTCGCGGCAACGACTGTCGCCTTCCGCGGCACGTCCATCAGCAGCGCGATCTCGCCGAAATAGGTTCCCGGCCCCAGCACGACCTTCTGTGGCTCGACATGGACCTCCGTCAGGCCGCTCAGGATGAAATACATCGCGTGGCCCGGTTCGCCCCTGCGCACGATGACGCTGTCTTTCGGCATCGAACGCGGCTGCAGCAACCGGGCGATCGACGCAATGACGGCCGCATCCAGGTCGGCGAAGATCGGCAGCTTGGCGATCAGCCGCCAGGTGACGATGAACTCGCGCTTCTTAAGTTCGACGGCGAACCCGTTCGCGAGAATACCGGCCGGAACCGCGAAAAGCGCGATGCCGACGAGCAACACCACGCCCGCCGTGAGCTTCCCCCAGAGCGTGACGGGCGCCATGTCGCCGTAGCCGACCGTCGCGATCGTCACGATTCCCCACCACATGGCATGCGGGATCGACGCGAACATTTCGGGCTGCGCGAAGCGCTCGAGATAGTACATGGCACTCGACGCGAGCAGCAGCAGCGTGAGCATGGCCGCGAGTGCTGCTCCCAGTGGCCGGATCTCGGTCCGCAGGACCGAGAAGACGAGATCGAGTCCGGGGAAATAGCGCGTCAGCTTGAAGACGGCGAGCAGCTCGCAGATCTCGATCGTCGCCCCGCCGAGACCGAAGATCCTGTCGCCGACGAAATGGACCAGTGGCACGCCGAGATCGATCCAGCCGAGAGGCGAGACGATGTACGTGATGCGCGCCTTGGTATCGGACATCGCGCCAGCATGGTAGCGGTCCGGCGCGATCCAGACGCGGATGACCCATTCGATCAGGAAAAGCGTGGCGACCGAAAGTTCGAGCCTGCCGAAACTTCCCATCGCGTCCCGTCCGAGTTCGGGCACGGTTCGCAGGACGCCTTCTGCCAGCCACAGGAGGATTGCGACCGTGAAGACGAAATTGCATGCCGTGCGCGACCAGGAAGGCACGCCATCGTTCTCGAACGTCGAATAGATCCTGTTGCGCACCTACGTCTGTTCCCCCCGGAAACCGGCACGAGACTGCCTGCCCCCATCCGCACGATCAAGCGTCAATCGATGCGCCAAGGCGCATGGGCAAAACGCCGCAGCATAAAATCGACGAACGCGGCTGTTTTCGGCACGCGATGCCGGCTTTGCGGGTAGACGACCGAGATGGGAACGGTATCGACCTTGTGACAATCGACGAGCACCGGGACCAACCGCCCCTCGCGGATATATTGCGCGAAAGCGAAGTCCGCGAACCGGATGATCCCCATCCCGCGAAGCCCCAGTTCCAGCACCGCATTCGCGCTGTCGGCCGAGACCGGCCCGGATACGTTCACGATGCCGCTACGGAACGGCCAGCGCGACAGGTTCGGCATCCCCGCCATCGTGATGCAATCGTGCCTCGCCAGATCCTCCGGCTTGCGCGGAACGCCGCGCCGCGCGAGATAGGCCGGCGCGGCGCAGATCATCCGACGCAGGTCGCACACCTTGCGCGCGATGAGACGTTCGTCGCCTACCTGCCCGATTCGGACCGCCAAATCTGCACCCGTTTCGATCAGATCGACCTGCGTGTCGGCGAGCGAAAGCTCAAGCTTCAAGTCGGGAAAGCGCTGGGAGAACTCAGGCAGCGCCGGCACGAGCTGATGAATGCCGAATGCGTTCCCGCAATTGATCCGCAATAGTCCACGTGGCCGCTCGCGGAAGCCGGCCACCTCCGCTTCCGCGCTGCGGATATCCTCCACGATCCGGCGTGCTCGCTCGAAATAGGCCTCGCCTTCCGGCGTCAGCGACAGCTTTCGCGTCGTACGCTTCATCAGGCTTACGCCGAGGCGCGCCTCGAGCCGCGCGACGAGCTTCGACAGCGCCGACGGCGTCAATTTCAATGCCTTCGCTGCCGCCGAGAAGCTGGCTCGCTCCACCGTCTCGACGAATGCCGACATCTCACCGGAACGGTCCATATGGCCCCGCTTCATTCATGACTAATATTCACAAATCATAGTCCAAAGACACGGATTATCGCCAGAACGAATCCGCTGCATCGTCCTCTCATCAGATCGAGGAGATCCAGATGCCGCACATTTCCGCCGAAATCATGGAATCGCATATCGCCAACGCGCAGAAGCTGCGAATTGCGGCTTACGGGTCGGTGTTCGCAGCGTTGCTACGCCGGGCCGACGCCATCCAGAAAGCGATCGCCGCCAGGCTGCACACGCCCAGCAGCACCCACAGCACGGCAGCGTAGCCGCCCCACCCCCAGATCGCCGCTGCGGCGACGGGCGCGACGGCGCGGGCCGTGTTTGCCGGAAACGACAACGCGCCGCTGATCGTCGCATAGCCGCGCGGCCCCATCAGTTCGGGGACGATCGTTCCACGGACGATCGTCATCATCCCGTTCGATGCGCCATAGAGTATCGCGAACAGGAACAGGACCGGCACCGAGGCGCCTGCCCCCATCATCAGCAGGATGGAAAACGGCAACAGGACGATCGCGACCCGACCGGTCGATCGCGCGTCGACACGGCTCCCAAGTACCATGAGCACGATCCGCCCGGCGACCTGCATGGGGCCGATCGTCACCCAGACCGCGACGATCATGCCGGCTGCGACCGACCGTTCGGCGAGCATTGGGATCAGATGGAAGATCATCGCCGCACCGGTGAAGTTGTATCCGAAATAGGCGACCGCAATTCCCCAGAACGCGGGGCGTGCCATCGCGGCCCGCAGTGCCGACGGGCCACTGCCCGCGGTCGCATCCGCGGCCGCCGCAGCCGCGCCCTTGGCCTTTGTACCCGGCAGCACGGCTAGGTGGAGCCCGCCAGCGACGACCGCCACGATGAATCCGAGCACGCGGAGCGCGATGCGCCAGTCCCAGCCGTCGACGAGCCATTGGGCAAACGGAACAAAGACCGTGCTGGCTAGACCGCCGACGAATGTCAGATAGAGGATGCCGCGTCGCCATTCGGAAACATTTGCCGCGATCACGGCGAACGCGGGTTCATAGAGCGTGGCAGCGAGCGTCACGCCGAGCAGCGCCCACACCGCATAGAGCTGCCACGGCGTATCGACATAAGACCAGACCACCAACAGCATCCCGCCGACGACCGATCCGAGAGTCATCGGCCAGAACGCGCCGCGCCGGTCGATCCATTGCCCAACCCAAATCGCGGATATGCCCGCGACCAACAATCCGATCGTCAGCGCGCCATTGGTCTGCGTCTTGGCCCACCCGAGTTCCGCTTCCATCGGCGTGACGACGACGGCGAATCCGTAATAGAGCGCGCCCCAGACGACGAGCTGTCCGAGCGAAAGTATTCCGACGAGCCGCCACTCGGCCATCTATCCCCGCTTGCGAGTCTTCCAATAGCGACCGCGCCCATGCAACATGCCCGCACGGCAACCGACGAGGCAAGAACCATGGCCGACGAAAAGTTCGATTTCGCCACGCGCGCGATCCATGCCGGATCGACGCCCGATCCGACGACCGGCGCGCGATCCACGCCGATTTACCAGACGACAGCCTATGTCTTCGACGATGTCGATCATGCCGCCTCGCTCTTCAATCTGCAGACCTTCGGCTACATCTATTCGCGCCTGACAAATCCGACCGTTGCCGTCCTCGAGGAGCGGATCGCCAATCTCGAAGGCGGACGGGCGGCGGTCTGCGCGGCGTCCGGGCATGCCGCGCAGTTGCTCGCGTTCTTTTCGATCATGGAGCCGGGCGACGAGTTCGTCGCGAGCCGGAACCTCTATGGCGGCTCGATCACCCAGTTCATGCACGCGTTCCGCAAATTCGGATGGGTCTGCAAGTTCGTCGATCCGGGCGATCCGCAGAACTTCAAGCGCGCCTTGACGCCGAAGACGAAAGCGATCTTCTGCGAAGTTCTCGCCAATCCCGGCGGGAGCATCGTCGATCTCGAACCGATCGCAGAAATCGCCCGTGAAGCGAAAATCCCGCTGATGGTCGACAACACGCTTGCGACGCCATTCCTGTGCCGGCCTTTCGACTGGGGCGCCGACATCGTCCTGCACTCGACCACCAAGTTTCTGTCCGGTCACGGCAATGCGATGGGCGGCGCCATCGTCGAAAGCGGTCGCTTCGACTGGTTCGGGACCGGCGGAAAGTTCCCCTCGATGACCGAGCCGGACCCCGCCTATCACGGACTCAAATTCGCCGAGACGTTCGGCGATTTCGGCTATTCGATGAAGACGCGCGCCGTCGGCCTGCGCGATCTCGGGCCGACGATGGCGCCACTCAATGCCTTCCTGACCATCACCGGCATCGAGACTCTGCACCTGCGCATGCCCAGGCACGCCGAGAATGCGCTGGCCGTGGCGGATTTCCTGCAGTCGCACCCCGCTGTCGCGTGGGTATCCTATGCAGGACTGCCCGGCAGCCCGTATCACGCGCTTGCCCGAAAATACATGCCCAAGGGACCGGGTTCGGTCTTCACCTTTGGCGTCAAGGGCGGCTACGACGCGGGCGTGGCGCTCGTCGAAGGCGTCGAGCTTTTCAGCCATCTTGCGAATGTCGGCGACACGCGCTCGCTGATCATCCATCCGGCATCGACGACGCACCGCCAGCTGACCACCGAACAGCAGATCGCCGCCGGTGCCGGGCCGGATACGATCCGCCTGTCGGTCGGGCTCGAAAGCGCGGACGACCTGATCCGGGATCTGTCGGTCGCGCTCGGGCGCGTCCCGAAATAGCATCTATTCCGCCGGCTGGACCTGTGCCGTGTCGGTCGCGGCAATCACTGAGGCTCTGTCGTTGGGCAGGAACGCGCCTATCAGCGCGACGAGCGCGGCGCAAATGCCGAGCAGGATGAACAGCCAGAAGAAGCCACCTGTCCGGTCGTAGATCTGGCCCACGAGCGGCACGCATGCCGCGGCAACGCCAAGTGCGAGCACGAACTTCGCACCGTAGGCTGTCCCGCGCCATTTACCCGGCGTAAAATGGGCGAGCATCCCGTTTTCCGAGGGCAGCGCGCCGACATTGACGAACACCATCGCGACCGCGACAAAAAGCAGCGGCCACGAGTCGAGATATGCCGCGAATATCAGGATCGGCGCCTGGATAACGAAGGCCACAACGTAGACGTTCTTCATCGCGTACCGATCGGCAAGGCGACCGCCGAAATATTGCGCCGTCGCCCCGAAAAGATAGACGAGCGTGACGAGGGCGCCCGCTCCGAGCGCCCCGCCATCGGTCACGTCCGACAGGCGGTCGGCGAATAGCTTGGGCAGCATCACCATGAACGTCGATCCGATAAGGCCGACAAAGGTCATCGTGAAAGACAGTAGAACGAAAGCGCGTACGGCATCGTTGCGTGTCGGCTCCGGGACGGGCCGGACATCACGGGCCGTATCGATCACGAGCCCGCGTCGCGCACAAACGAGCAGCGCCAACCCGATCGCGACGGATGTGATCCCGGGTATCACGAACGCGGCACGCCACGAGATGAGATCGGTTAGAACGCCGGCCACGAGCGGGCCCAGCGCAATTCCGATCGCGCCGTAAACTCCATTCACGCCGAGGGCGCGTCCGCGATTGACCGCCGTCCGGACGAGCCACGCCATTCCCACCGGATGGTAGATCGACGCGAACAGGCCGATGGCCGCGAGCCCGACGGCCACCTCGAAGGGCGAACGCGCGGCTCCCGTCGCGATCGCGGCTGCGCCGGTCCCGACGAAATAGACGATCATCATGCCGACGGCGGACCAGCGATCGCCAATCCAGCCCGCCGGCAAGGCAGCAGCACCGAAAAGGATCTGCCCGGCGAGCATCAGCGTGATCAACTCGCCGTAGGAAAGCCCCCAACTCCGCTCAAGAGCGATGACGACGGTGGGGAAGAGCATCGTCATCAGATGCGAATAGGCGTGCCCGACATTGGAAAATGCCTGGGCGAGTTGTGGCAGAGCGGTCCGGCGGGGGGTAGCGGCGGTCATGCCGTCAAGAATGCGGCGGGACCGCTAATGCGGCAACATTCCAAATGTCACCTTACAACTACCCGCCCCTCCGGCTCACCGACTCTCGAAAGTTAACGCCGGTAGTAGGCCAAAATGGCGACCCGAACTTTCGATGCAAACCGGCTGCGTCCATGGATCCGCTCGATGTCGAGCAGCACGCCCGAGATGGTCGAACGCTGCTCGCGGGAGATCTCGCCAAGCGCCGTCCAGAACTCCGGCTCGAGCCGGATAGAAGTGCGCCGCGACCCGATCCAGACGCTGCGCGGCGTAATTTCAATGCAGGGATATGAAGGCTTTGCGGGCTTTGCGCCGCCAGGTGCCGGCTGCGCCTCGGCTTCCACGGGCGGCGTGACCGGCGAGATGCGCGGCTTCAGGGACGTCGGCTGCTGGACGACCTGCCCAGGCTCTGTCGAGAGGGGGCGGATGCGAAGCGTGCGGGCGGTGTTGTCGGGTGCCATTGTATGGTTTCTCCTGTTGGTTCCGGAACGACCTATGAATACAATCGCAGAGCCTCTAGGCATTTCTACTGGCTCAGAAGCGCAGAACTGCAGGAGCTGTTCCGTCAATTTTCCAAAGGATTTGACGAGGCATTTTCGAGCCGCAGCAACATTTCCGAAGAATGCTTCCACACACTTCGCATCGCCCCGGAACCTGCTAGGATCGAAACGACTCAAAACTCCCCCAGGACCACTTGGGCAGCCGGACCTCCTCCCATGGCGGAAATCGATCTAATTGAAAACTTCCGCGCGGCACTCGCGCGACGGGGAATTTCGATAAAGGAAGCCGCACGCATGTGCAGCATCCATTCCGATACGCTTGAGCGCCTGTTGGGCGGTCGCACGCGCAAGCTCGATGCGCAGATGCTCGACCGTATCGCGGCATGTGCGGCGCTTCGCCGGAACGACTGGCATGATCGCCATCGCTTCATCGCCGAGGTGTTCGATCTGCCGCTGGCGCCGGAGACCACGCCCCGCCTCGACAACCAAATCGCGATCCTGATGGCGCGGGTCGCGCAGCTGGAAGGAAGTGGCGAGCCGAGTCACAAATCGGCTCCACAGCCTGCCGCTTCCCGGCCAGATGCAGTTTCGGCCGACCTGAAGCCGGAGCCGAAATAGCCGATGCTGCCGGCGTCTGACGCCGGCAGCATCGGGAAATACCCTAACTTCTACTTCGCCGCGAGCGCTGCCAGCATCGTCTTGAGGCGCTTCTTCAGCCGCTCGTCCTGGATCGATGCGATCTTGCGGGCGATCTTCGCGGTCTCGTCGTCGATCTTGCGCTCCGCCTTGCTCGGCATGGCGGCCTTCATCTCGGTCTTCGGAGAGCCGAGACCCTCGAAGAAATAGACGACCTGGACGCCGAGCACGGCAGCGAACTGCCAGAGGCGCGATGCCGAAACCCGGTTCGCTCCATTCTCGTACTTCTGGATCTGCTGGAATGTGATCCCACATGCCTGTGCGAGCGCAGTCTGCGACATGCCGAGTTCGATGCGCCGACGCCTGACATTGCGCCCGACCTGAACGTCGACCGGAGTGGTGCGACGGGTCTCCGCACGCGAACGGCGGCGCTTCGGCTTGACGCGAGAAGGCATATCAGAACTGCTCATTGTTAGGCTCCTTAGGGACTCAACAGATGCACGGGATATTGCACTCTTACCCCTATTTGTATCTTTGACACAACAAATTTGGCGCACAATCGTAGTACCCGTTTTGGCTGCGAACCATTTTGCATACATAACCCCCAATTGGGTTCAAATAATGACATTAAAATTATTCACGCACGCACTCAAATAAGTACTGTCGACCGGTTTTTAAAGGGGCTTTTCCTGAAGCAGTCAAAAGAACTTGCTTAACATGCAACATATCGTTGGCTGTCCGTTTCCAAAATTTTACACCCATCGAAGTGCGCTACCAAAGGCTGTGCTGCATTTCGCCGCACCGCCACCTGCGAGTCGCATTGCGCCGAAAATGCCACAAACTGCCCTAAAACTTGGCGGAATCGCTTTTCGAGGATAGATTGGCTGTCCCTCGCACAAATGTCGGGTCGATGCCTTCTTCGCCAATTCCCTTTCCGGTGCGCCGCGTGTCCGGATTCGACGAGCCGCCTGCCCCACCCCGGGATACCGATAGCAGGCCAAAAGGCCTGCCGCCGGCTCCGGGCGAACCGACGGCGCTGCAACGCGCATGGCTCGAACGCGGCCTTGCGCAGCCCGGGGGCAAACTGCCGCTGTTCTTCGGCGACGCACGCAAGGTCGATCCGCGGACCGTGAAGGCATGTATCGACAAAGGATGGTGCGAGCCCTGGTACGTCAATCCGACCAAGCCGGACTGGCTTGTCTGCAAACTTACAGATAAAGGGCGCGGCCTTTTCGCGGCAGCCTGATTTCGTGAAAACTGTCCAGAATGGCTTCGTCGCGCAAGTCGCGCGCTGCTTCCTGCCCTTTGCGGCGGGCTATTTCCTGTCTTATGCATTCAGGGCGGTCAACGCGGCGATCGGTCCGGACCTGTCCCGTGACCTCGGATTGGGGCCCGGATCGTTCGGCGCGATCACATCCGTCTATTTCGCGACTTTCGCGCTCGCCCAACTGCCGCTTGGCGTCGCCCTCGACAGATGGGGGCCGCGTCGGACGGAAGCGACGCTGCTGTGCGCCGCTGCTGTCGGAGCCGTCATTTTCGCGCATGCGGCGGACACGGGCGAATTGCTGGCCGGGCGCGCCCTGATCGGCCTCGGCGTCTCATCGTGTCTGATGGCGGCTTTCAAGGCGAATTCCCTGTTCTGGCCGATTTCGCGGCTGCCGCTGGCGAACGGCCTCCTGATGGGGTTCGGCGGGCTCGGGGCCGCGAGCGCGACCATTCCGGTCGAGATGCTGCTCAAGGTCAGCGACTGGCGCAGCGTGATCGATCTCATGGCGGTCGCAACGGTCGCGGTCGCGGCATTGATATGGCTCGCGTCGCCAGATCCGGCACCCGCCACGAAGTCGGCAACCTTCGCCGATCAGGCCCGCGGCATCGTGCGCTTGCTCGCGGGCGCGCCGTTCTGGCGCATAACGGCGCTTACCGGCATTTCACACGGAACGTACCTCGCCTACCAGACCCTCTGGGCAGGGCCATGGATGCGCGACGTCGCAGGGCTCGATCGCGCCGATATCGCCGTCGGGATGGCACTGGTAACCGGCATGATGGCGTTTGGATATCCGATGCTCGGCGCGATCGCCGACCGGCTGTCCGCGCGCGGGCTTTCGACCGCCGACACTTTTGGAATTTACGCGACGCTGTTCATTCTGCTCCAGATTCCGCTGGCCGCGGGATGGTCAAGCTGGCCGCTCGCCTGCTGGGCGGCGTTCGGCTTTCTCGGATGCGGCACCGTCGTCGGCTATGCCGCCTTGACGCAGGCTTCGCCGCCGGAAATGGCTGGCCGGGTCAACGCCGCGATAAATCTTGTGGTTTTTCTCGTCGCGTTTGCCGTCCAGTGGGGTGTCGGCGCGACCTTGACCGGCTATGCATCCGATCCCGCGATCGGACATACTGTCGCACTATCGACCGTGACCGGGTTGCAAATTCTGGCATGGCTGTGGTTCATACTCGGCAGAATCCGGCGCAATTGACCGCCGGACGCCGAGCGGTCGGGGACGGAGCCTTCATGTTCAAGAGAAAGAAGTTCGAGTTCGCCATTTTCAACGAGCACGTCCGTGCGGCCGTCGCGCGTGGCGAACAGCACAAGATCTACAAGGACGAGTGGCAGAACCAGCATTTCATCGAAATGACCGCCATGAATGAAAAGGACGCGACCGCGCGCATCCGTGCGCGCTATCCGCAGGAACAGGGGTTCGTGATCCTCGCATGCAAGGAAATCCCATCGGACTGATCCTGCGCGCGTTGGCGGTCCTGGCATGGCTCGTCCATGCCATTCCGGCCCATGCGCAGGACGTCGCCTCGCCGCTCGAAGATCCGACGGGATTCTGGCTCGTGGCCGAGACCGGCCCGCCGGTAAATCAGGGGATCGCTTCAATCCCGCTTCTGGGGCTCGCCGTCCGAGCGCAGATCGGCAATCCGCGCGCGATCTGGGAAATCCGGCGTGAAGGCGACGGCTATTCGATCGAAATCCCGTCGAGAAGCCTCGCGTTCAAGGGGCTCGCATTCGGCGGGCGGAAATTTCACGCCGAAGCGCCGGATACCGGCACGCCATCGGGAAAAATCGTCCTTGACGCGACCATCGCCGATGGACGCCTTACCGGCCGCCTCGCCTACCCGAACTACGCGTTCGAACTCGACGGCCGGCTGCCGGAATCGGTGGAAGCCCTGCGCCAGGCCTACGCGGCGGCGAGCGGACGGCTGGCCGAAATCGACGGTCCTTATGTGGTCCCGGAGATCGAAAAGCTGCGCCAGGAAAACCTGGTGCTGATCGAACGCATCCGCCGGGTCGAAGGTGAACTCCGCCAACGCGGCAGTTCCCCGCGCACGTCGGGGCCGGAATCTGCTGCGACCACGCCGCGCATTTCGATGCGCGGCGTCGTCGCCGATCTCTCGACGGCACGGCCCACGGCCTTGCGCGCGACGCCGGAAGCGGCGGGTGCGGTCGTGTCTCAACTTGCCGGCGGAACGCCACTTGTCCGGCTCGGTGAAGCCACCGCCCGCGGGTGGCTGCTGGTTGCGGATGCCCGCGGTACGGTCGGATACGTCCAGTCGACGCAGACGGCGACGGCGACGCCCGGATCTGCTGCCATGCCTCGTGCGACGCGCGAAATCTCGATCAGCTTTCCACAATGGGACGCCGGCCGGGCCGGAAAACGCATGGGTGTGGCCGAACCGGGGTTTGTCAGCATTGTCGGGCGGGTCCGTGGCGACGCACCTCTGCGCGACGTCCGGATCTCGGACGCGCAGACCGTCTTCAATCCCGATGGCAGCTTCACGTCGGTGCTTCCGGTTCCACGCGAAGGCCGGAAGGTCAGGATCGACGCGACGTTCGCGAGCGGTCCGCCGGCCGTGCTTGAATTCGAAATTCACGTCATAAAATAGTTCTATATTAGGTACTTAAGAGACGTTTTTTGCGTAAAAATATAAGTTGTGGTATGGTTTTGTCATGCCGCTTGCTCCCGTCTTGCCGCCGATGCCGGCGCAGGTCGCCGTCGCGCATCCACATCAGCAGCCGACCGCCGTGCCATTGCCCCATGCAACGGCACCAGGTGTCCGTGCGCAGACTGCAAAGGCGGTCAAACATGCGGGTGAGGCGGATCGCGCCGGACGAAGCCGGTCCGGGAGCGATTCGGACGCGGCCATCGACGAAGACGCCAACGCTCTCGACGCCAAATCGAAGCGCAAGTCCGGCAGCCATACGCTCGACGTCGAGGTCTAGCCGGTCGCCAGCGCGCGTTCGACGCGCAGAGCCAGCACTTCCGGTGTAACCGGCTTGACGATATAGCCATTGGCGCGCAGCTCGCGCGCCCGTTGCGCGAGGTCGCCGGTCGCGGTCGCGGTCAGAAGCACGACCGGAATGCGTGCCCTGTGGATCTCCGGCATCGCGCGCAGTTCGGCCAGGAACGTCAGGCCGTCCATCGGCTTCATCGCGATATCGCAGACGATCAGGCTCGGCAGCCTGTCGGCGCCCCGGATCGCGTCGAGTGCCGCGGTTCCGTCCGCCGCCACCTCGACGAAGCCGAAGCCGAGACGTTCGAGCATCTTGTGCAGCATGGTGCGGACAACGGCCTGGTCGTCCACCACCATTGCGCCGAGTTTTGAATAGCGTTCTTCAGTCATTGCAAGACACTAGCGCAATGCGCCGCCGGCAGGCGAGAGCGCCAAGAGGAGATTCGCGCGCGCGGCCTCGAATCTCGACCGGACAGACCCGATTTCTGCGTCCACGGCTGGCCAGTCCGCCGCCGTAAAGGCCGCCTCAAGAACGCTTGCCGCCTCGCCGACGCCAAGCGCGCCGATGGTCCTGGAAGCGCCCTTGAGGGCATGCGCCGCATCCTTGCCGCCATCCGCGTCGCGCAGGGCAGCGGCGGCGGCCATTTCCTCGACGAGGCGCGCGCCGTTCTCGAAATAGAGCCCGATGACCTGCCGCAGGTCCTCGCTGTCGCCGCCATAGAGTTGCTTGAGCGCGGCGAAATCGACCTCGCCGCCGCCCGGCCCGCCGACCGGCTCGTCGTCGGTGGCGACCGCGATCTCGCGGCCGAGAACGTGCGCGAGAGCCCTGTCCAGATCGGCCAGAGTGGCCGGCTTGGCGACGAAATCGTCCATGCCGGCCGCAAGGCAGCGTTCGGCCTCGCCTGCCAGCGCATTGGCAGTCAATGCGACGATCGGCGTACGCCGCGCCCCACCCTGCTCGGCCGCGCGGACCTGACGGGTCAGTTCGAAGCCGTCCCAATTGGGCATGTGGCAATCCGTCAGGATCGCGTCGATCCCGCCACCTTTCCAGCGCTCGAACGCCTCGCGCCCGTCAGCGACGACTTCGTGGCTGTACCCGAGCTTCGCGAGCTGGCGCGTGACAACCGCACGGTTCGTCGGATTGTCCTCGGCGACAAGGATGTTGCCTCCGACGCCCTGGGCCGGGCTCGCGGCACGCCGCACGACACCCGGCGCTTCGCCCGCGACGGCGCGAACAAGCATGTCGCGTCGGACCGGCTTGGGCAGATAGGCGTCGATCCCACGGTCGAGCGCCTTCTTGCGGAGGCCGGACTGGTCGGCCGCACTGGTAAGAATGATCCGCGTGTCGAAAAGATTCGGCGTTCCGCGGATCGTCTCCCCGAGCACGATCCCGTCGATCTCCCCGAGCGCGAACTCGATGATCGCAGCCTGGAACGGGCGTCCCGTTTCCGCCGCTTTCTCGATCGCATCGAGGGCAGCGCGCGGATCATCGATGCAGACGACTTCCGCCCCGGCAGCGGCAAGATAAGTCGCGAAAATCCCGCGTGTCGTGGCGCGCGGCTCGATCACCATCACCCGTCGCCCGGAAAGCGAATGAACGACCGGCGAAGCACCGCCTGCGTCGAATTTGACGGAAAAGGAAAATGTCGAGCCGCGCCCCGGTTCGCTGGCGACCGCGATGCGCGCGCCCATCAGCTCGACAAGCCGCATCGAGATCGAAAGACCAAGCCCGGTACCACCGAAGCGCCGCGTCGTCGAACTATCTGCCTGACTGAACGGCTGGAACAGCCGGCCGATCGCCTCGGAATCGAGCCCGATACCCGTGTCGCGGACCGCGATAAGCAGCGTGCCTGCCGGCGCGTTCGTATCGGGACGAACGGTAACCGCGACCTCGCCGGACTGCGTGAACTTGATCGCGTTTCCGACGAGGTTGAAGAGAATCTGCCGCAACCGGACCGGATCGCCCAGCACCGACGACGGCACAAGCGGGTCGACAAGGGACGAAAGTTCCAGCCCTTTCTTTCGCGCCTGCGGCGCCAGCGTCTCGACCACGCTCTCGACGATCGTCTGCAGGGAAAGCTCGATCCGCTCGAGATCGAGGCGACCGGCCTCGATCTTCGAAAAATCTAGGATGTCGTCGATGATCTTCATCAGCGACGAGGCGCTTTCGCGCACGATCTCGACCATCGAATCCTGCTCGGCGTCGAGGCCCGTGTCGTGCAGCAGTTCGAGCATCGCCAGCACGCCGTTCATCGGCGTCCGGATTTCGTGGCTCATGGCGGCAAGAAAACGTGACTTCGCGTCATTCGCCGCTTCGGCGAACTGTCGCATGCGAACGAGTTCGGCCTGCGCGTGCTTGCGGTCGGTCACGTCGACATAGGTCGAGACGAACCCGCCTTCGGGCAGCGGGTTGGAATGGACCTCGAGCACCCGTCCGTCCGGGCGGGTGATCTCGAAGATCGCGCCTTGCGCCCCTTCCCGCCACGTCCGGAACGCGGCCTGCACGTCGAGCGCACCACGCGCGACCATGAAGCGCGCCATCTCGCGCTGGGGATCCGCGGCCTTGGTTACCTCGGCAGGAACGTCGTAATAGTCGACGAAACGCTGGTTGTACGCGACGACCTTGAAGCCGGCATCGGACACCACGACGCCTTCATCCATGTTGTCGAGCACGGCGCGCAGCAGTGCGCGCTCGCGGGCGAGTTCGCGGCGCAGTCGCGCGATCTCGGGCGCCTGGGCGTCTCGCGTTTCGTCCTGGCTCATGCCGGGATGGTACGGCCGGCCCGGCGCATGGCGGTCATCGACGCTGGGGTGCGGGCGGCGCCGCCGACGGGTTCTTGCAATCGCCGACCGACGGCGTCGAGCAGCGTTTGCCGTCGGGCATCGTCGCGCCGGACAGATCGGTGTCGCTCTTGATGTCGGCGAAGCGCAGACCGGCGCCGGTCAGGTCCGTATTGACGAACTTCGCGCCATAGAGAGCGGAGCCGCCCAGATTGGTGAAGCGCATGTCCGCTTCCGAGAAGTCGGCGCCGCCAAGATCGGCCCCCGAAAGGTTGGCGCCGCGCAGCTTGGCCTTTCGGAGATTGGCATCCCGCAGGTTCGCGCCGCGCAGGTCTCGCCCTTCGAGATCCGCGCCTTCGCATTTTGCCGCCCGCGTGATCCTGCAGGAACTGCCTTGGGCATGCGTATCCGGGATCGTGGCGCCGGCGAGCAGCACCAAGAAGCAAACGGCAGTCGCGCGTAGGATGAAATGCGGAATCATCGCGGGTGATTCTGATTGAAATTCGGGAGGCGTCAAGGCCAGAACCTTCTATTCATTCGCAAATTGCGGATGGCCAGAATTAGAAAATCATCTGATCTGTTGACCGACTCGGTCCGTACCCTGCATAGAATGATTCCAGTCCTCTGGCGCTAATAGATGCAAAACGACATCGTACTTCGCGCAATGGCTTCAGTACTCGGTCCCGACGACGCAGTCGTTCGCGACGTCGAGAAAGCCATGCGTACCGACGACGGGCTGGATTGGCTGATCGCGAAGGCCGCGTTCGACGGAATATCGCGCGCGAAGCGCCAGGAGATCGCCGACATGGCGCGCTGGATGGCTGAAGAGTCGATACGCGAACAGCGGAATACGGCGATCCCGCAGCGACACCGCTAATTCATTTAAAATCATCGGCTTATTGGGCCTGAACGAATTCCATTCGAGCACTTGTGTGGTATTCTGACTCGCGCGAAAATCGTGCCGCTCTACTCTGGCGCTCCAGCCGCAATACAAATCGAAAACCAGAAGCACGCTTAATGTCAGAGGAAACCGAAGGCGTTGCCGGCAAGCCGGTTTCCGACGAAGCGCGCGATATCCCGCCGCCCAAGGACTATACGAAGAGCACGCATTTCCTTTTTGACCACAAGCTCTTCGCCGTGCCGGACTGCTGTTTCCTGAAGGACCCGAATACCGGCGACCCCGGCCTTTCCCTGCCGCTTGGCGACGTGCGCGCGTTCCTGCCGCTGGGTCCGCTGATGAAGATGTTCAAGGATTTCACGGAAGACGATACGCGCCTTCTCAACGTCGCGATCCGCGGCCTGGCGCATGTGCGCGAAATACGGCCGGGCGATTCTATTCCGGCGGAGATCCTCGACGGTTCGGCGTCCTGGACCGTGGGGCCCGAACAGCTCGATCGCGCGCGCGGACGCATGCTCGCCAGTCTCGTCGCGGTCGACGGCACGCCGATCGATCCCGTGCATATGGAAATCGGCTCCACGGCGCTGCTCGCGGATTCGAAGATCGAAGCCCGTCGCACGGCGGCATATGCCATCGTCAAGGACAAGCTCGGCGACTCTCTCGGGAACCAGAAAACCGTGCAGGACATCGTCGAGCGGATGTCGCGCGAACTGTCGTACATCGAAGGCTTGCGCGAGCGCTATGGTTTGGTCAGCCGGATTTCGGCACGCATCCTTTCCTCCGCCCGCCTCTACAAGAATACGGGCGGAATGGCGGAGGAGATCTATCGCATCCGCATCCTGATGCGCGCGCCGATCGACGAATACCGGATGGCGTTCTCGAATATCGACGCGCAGTTTTCAGAAATCCTGAACGTGATCCGCAAGCCCGACGACATGGTCGCGTTCGTCCGCAAGCATCGCGACGACCTGCACCAGCGCCTGATGATCTGGGATGCGATCGTCGAGGAATGGAAGGACGAGGATGCCGGCGCGCGCTCCAAGCGCCTTGAATCCCTGTTGCGGGCGACTTACCGGTTCGTGGCAAGACGCTTCCCCGCCGACCAGGACTGGACGCTGACCCGCTAGGACGCGTCCGGATAGGCGATCGACAGGATTTCGAGCTGGTCGATGCCGTTCGGCGTCCGGACTTCCACGACATCGCCAACACGCGCGCGCAGCAAGGCGCGCGCGACGGGCGCGATCCAGGCGATCTCTCCCGCGTCGCCGCGCGTCTCGTCGATGCCGACGATCCGGACCGTCCGCTCCTCTTCGCGCGAATTCACGAACGCGACGGTTGCTCCGAAGAATACCTGACTCCGGTTCTTCTGCAGCTGCGGATCGACGATCTCGGCAATCTCGAGCCGCTTTGTCAGGAATCGCACGCGCCTGTCGATCTCGCGAAGCCGGCGTTTCCCGTAGATATAGTCGCCGTTCTCCGACCGGTCGCCGTTCCCGGCCGCCCACGAAACCGTCTCGACGACCTTCGGCCGCTCGACGCGCAGGAGATGGCGCAGCTCGTCCTGCAGCCGCTGCCACCCGGCCGGCGTGATGTAGTTGCGTGTACCCGGCGGCAGAGGCGGAAGGGGATCGTCCTCCACGTCTTCCGCGTCGGTCTCCTTCGTGAACGCCTTGCTCATTGTCCGCCATCGCGCGTGACGCGCGTACCCGCGAGCGCGCGCTTGATCCGGCCGAGGCGCTCGTGAACCTGCGGACCCAGCCAGATCGCAAGGCCGGTCATCAGCACGTCGATCAAGGCCAGCTGCACGATACGCGAGGCCATCGGCGTGAAAATCTCGGCATCCTCGGCAGGTTCGGCGAGAATGGCGACGGTGGCGTGGTCGGCGAGCGGCGATCCCGGCGCGCCCAGAACGACGACCGAAACGCCGCGCGCGCGCGCCGTCGCCACGATGTCGATGAGCGATCGCGTGCGCCCGGTGTTGGAAATGACGAACAGCAGATCGCCGGGTTCGGCGGATTCGACCGCCATCAGCGCCAGCAGCGGATCGGCAAGCTGCCGGCAGGGCATCGGGAAGCGCGTCAGCTTGTGGACCGCATCCACGGCGGTGGCCGCCGATCCGCCGAAGCCGCACACGAGGATCTGCCGCGCACTTGCGAACAGGGCGACGGCGGCGGCAACCCGGTCGGTATCCACGCGGTTGCGCGCCGCGCGAAGCGCTGCGGCCGCAGCGTCCAGAACCTTCGGCGTATATGCCGCCGCGTCGTCACCCGCCTCGACATGCGCGCTGACGAAGGCGACACCCGAGACGAGGCTTTGCGCCAACGCCACCTTGAATTCCGGAAATCCCGAATAGCCGAGCGAACGGCAGAAGCGCAGCACGGTCGGCTGGCTCACCGCCGCCTGACGCGCGAGCCGCGCGATCGCGACATGCAGGCTCGCGTTCGGATCGGCGAGGATCGCGCGCGCGACGGCTGCTTCCTGCCGCGGCAGCTTCGGCAAACGGGAGCGAAGCTCGTCGATCAGGCTGGACATGTGGCGGCGACCCTGGCCGGCGGACCGGGAGGGAGGATCGTCGCACCCTCCTCCGCGCTGCCGACATTGCGACGGAACACCGAGAAGAGCTCGCGCCCGTATCCCCAGTGATTTGCGGCCGGATCCAGCGTATCGGCGGCTCGCGCGGCGAGCGTCGCCGCGTCGACCAGCAGTTCGGCCGTGCCGGCATCCGCATCCAGGCGGATTTTGTCGCCGTCGCGCACACGCGCCAGCATTCCGCCCGCAGCCGCTTCCGGCGACAGGTGAATCGCCGCCAACACCTTGCCCGACGCGCCCGACATGCGCCCGTCGGTGAGTAGCGCCACGCGCTGGCCGCGGTCCTGGAGCACGCCAAGAGCCGGCGTCAGCTTGTGGAGCTCGGGCATACCGTTCGCCTGCGGACCCTGGAAGCGCACGACGGCGACGAAGTCGCCGGTCAGTTCGCCCTTCGCGAAAGCCTGCTGCAGCGCGTTCTGCCCGTCGAAGACGCGGGCCGGCGCCTCGATGCGCCGGTGCTGCGGCGCCACCGCCGAGACCTTGACGACCGCACGGCCGAGATTTCCCGACAGAGTCCGGATGCCGCCCTGCGGATCGAATGCGCGCGCGACCGGGCGAAGGACCTTGTCGTCGCCGGTTTCGGTCGCGGCCGGTCGCCATGCAAGCTTTCCGGAATCGAGCCAGGCTTCCTGCGCGTAACGCCCAAGCCCCTTGCCCTTGACCGTCTCGACGTCGTCGTGCAGCAGCCCCGCACCGAGCAGTTCGCGGATCAGGAACGACATCCCGCCGGCGGCCTGGAAGTGGTTCACGTCGGCGCTGCCGTTGGGATAGATGCGCGTCAATTGCGGCACGACGGCGGAAAGCGCGTCGAAATCGTCCCAGCGCAGGACGATCCCGGCGGCGCGCGCCATCGCGACGAGATGAATCGTGTGGTTCGTCGAACCGCCCGTCGCGAGCAGGCCGACCATTCCGTTGACGAACGCGCGCTCATCCAGAATGCGTCCGATCGGCGCGCGGCTGGTGCCAGCAAGCTCGACGGCAAGATGGCCCGCCGCACGCGTGAATTCATCGCGAAGGGCACTGCCGGGATTGGGGAAGCTGGCACCCGGCAGGTGCAGCCCCATGATCTCCATCAGCATCTGGTTGGAATTCGCCGTTCCGTAGAACGTGCAGGTCCCCGGCCCGTGATACGAAGCGGCTTCCGCGGCAAGCAGGTCTGCGCGGCCGAGCTTTCCTTCGGCGTAGAGCTGACGCACCCGGCTCTTCTCCGAATTGGGCAGTCCCGATGTCATCGGACCGGCGGGCACGAAAACGAACGGCAGATGGCCGTAGGCAAGCGCCCCCATGACGAGCCCCGGCACGATCTTGTCGCACACGCCCAGACACAGTGCCGCGTCAAACATGTCGTGCGACAGCGCGATCGCGGTCGACATGGCGATCGTGTCGCGGCTGAAAAGCGAAAGCTCCATGCCGGTCTGGCCTTGCGTGACACCGTCGCACATCGCGGGCGTCCCGCCGGCGAACTGCGCGACGCCGCCGGCCTCGCGGACCGCCTGACGGATCAGGGCGGGATACGTCTCGAACGGCTGATGGGCGGAGAGCATGTCGTTATAGGCCGAGACGATCGCGACATTGGGTGCATTGCCACCCTTGAGTTCGGCCTTCTCGTCCGCTCTGCAGGCCGCAAAGCCGTGCGCGAGATTGCCGCACGACAGAGTCAGGCGACGCGGGCCCTTGGCGCGCTGCGCGTCGATGCGCTCCAGATATCCCGACCTTGAAGCGGCGCTGCGCGCGCGGATCGCATCGGTGACGGAACGTATCGCGGCGGCGACCATCAGTTGAGCTCCTCGTGCCATGTGCGGCCATCGCGCTCGATGAGCGCCGTCGCCGCGGGCGGGCCCCAGCTTCCGGCGACATAGCTCTTGGGCGCTTCGCTTGCGCGTTCCCAGTGGCGGATCGGCGGTTCGATCCATTGCCAGGCGGCTTCCACTTCGTCGCGCCGCATGAACAGCGTCGGATTGCCGCGGACGACATCCATCAGCAGGCGCTCGTACGCTTCAGGGAAGCGCGTCGAGAAGGTTTCGGCGAAACTCAGGTCCAGCGGCACGGAGCGCAGGCGAAGGCCGCCCGGCCCCGGTTCCTTGGTCATCAAGCGCAGCGTGATGCCCTCGTCGGGCTGGAGGCGCACCACGAGCCGGTTCGCGACGAGATCTGCGCCGGAGCCCGTCCCGAAGATCGAATGCGGCACAGGCTTGAACTGCACGACGATCTCGGATGCCTTGCGCGCCATGCGTTTGCCCGTGCGCAGATAGAACGGCACGCCGGACCAGCGCCAGTTCTCGAGCGAAAGCCGGATCGCGACGAACGTCTCCGTCCGGCTTGTCGCGCCCTTGCCGAGTTCCTCGCCATATCCCGGCACGGCCGCGCCGTCGATTGCGCCGGCGACGTACTGGCCGCGAACGACGTGCGCGTCGGAAAGAGCCGCAAGCGAGCGAAGCACCTTCAGCTTCTCATCGCGCACCGCATCTGCCGTCAACGCCTGGGGTGGCTCCATCGCCACAAGGCAGGTCAGTTGCAGCAGATGATTCTGCACCATGTCGCGCAACGCGCCGGCGCTTTCGTAGTAGCCGGCCCGGCCTTCCAGCCCCACCGTCTCGGCCACCGTGATCTGGACATGGTCGATCCACATCGAGTTCCACAGCGGCTCGAACAGCGAATTCGCGAAGCGCAGCGCCAGAAGGTTCTGCACCGCCTCTTTTCCGAGATAGTGGTCGATTCGGTAGATGTGCAGTTCGTCGAAAACGGCGCCGATCTCGTCGTTGATCCGCCTGGCGCTGGCAAGGTCGGTGCCGATCGGCTTCTCGACGACAAGGCGCGCGCCATCCTTCGCGAGGCCCACATTGCCGAGGCGGCGCGCGATCGGCCCGTAGAATTGCGGCGACGTTGCCAGATAGAAGACGCGCACGCGCTCGCCAGCGGCCCCGAGCGCCTCGACAAGCCGGTCCCAGCCGGCATCGGATTCGGCGTCAAGCGTGACGTGATGAAGGCGCGCGCAGAAGCGCGCCCACGCGGCGGGATCGGGCGCATCGGGGCCGAGATGCCGGCGGACCTGCGTCTCGACGAACGCGACATAGGCGGCATCGTCGTAAGGCCGCCGCGAGATCGCGAAGATCCGCGCCTCGGCGGGGATCTGCCCATCGATATCGCGATGGAAAAGGGCTGGCAGCAGCTTGCGCGTCGCGAGATCGCCGGTCCCGCCGAACACGACATAGTCGAAAGGCATGACGGGAATGATCTGGGCCATTCGGCACCCTTTTCTCGTAGCTTTATTACTTATGCTGTTGAAAATAGACCATAGCGAGAGATTTCGTAATTAAATTATGCATTCCGGCGTTGCTTTCAGCATTCTTTTAATTTGACTGTTTTTTACTGTAGATACTTGAAGCACCCTGTCCCACTGCCCAAAATCCTTGAATGCAGATCGATCACCCACACTCCGCTCCTGTAGCTCGTTCGGCCTTCGCGGAGATGTTCACGCCGAAACTCGTGACGGTCATTCGCGAAGGATACGACGCGCACGCCCTGAAGAACGATGCAATCGCCGGCCTGACGGTCGCGATCGTCGCCATTCCGCTTTGCATGGCCATCGCGATCGCGTCGGGCCTGTCGCCGGACCGCGGGCTCTTCACGGCGATCATCGGCGGATTCCTGATTTCCGCGTTCGGCGGCAGCCGCTTCCAGATCGGCGGGCCTGCCGGCGCATTCATCGTACTCGTCGCCTCGATCGTCGAGCGGCACGGCTATGACGGCCTGGTCCTAGCGACCGCGATCGCCGGCGTCGTGATGCTCGTCGTCGGCTTCCTGCGCCTCGGCAGCTACATCAGGCTCGTCCCCCATCCGGTGACCGTCGGATTCACGTCGGGCATCGCGGTCATCATCTTCGCCAGCCAGATCAAGGAACTTCTCGGGCTCGAAATCGAGAGCGAGCCAGGCGCGCTGCTGCCAAAGCTGAAGGCCATCTGGGCAGCACTCGGGACCTTCCATGGTTCCACGATGGCCATCGCCCTCGTCTCGATCGCGACGATCGTGGTCCTGCGCCGGTTACGCCCGTCCTGGCCCGGGCTCCTTATCGCCGTGGCAGCCGCCGCCGGCGCGGCCTATCTGCTCGGGCTCGATGTCGCGACGATCGGCTCGCGCTTCGGCGGAATTCCGAACAGTCTGCCCGCGCCGGGTTTCCCGGAAATCACGCTCGCGAAAATCCGCGCGGTCCTTCCCGACGCGTTCGCCGTCGCGTTCCTCGGTTCCATCGAATCGCTTCTTTCGGCGCTGGTCGCCGACGGCATGACCGAGCGGCGGCACCGCTCGAACTGCGAACTGGTCGCGCAGGGCGGCGCCAACATCGTAGCCGTGATCTTCGGCGGCATGCCAGTGACAGGCACCATCGCGCGGACGGCGACGAACATCCGCGCCGGCGCGCGCAGCCCCGTTTCCGGCATCCTGCACGCGATCTACATCCTGCTTTTCATGATGTTCGCGGCGCCGCTGGCATCCTATGTCCCGCTCGCGGCGCTCGGGGCCGTCCTCGTGATCGTCGCCTGGAACATGGCGGAACGCGAAGCGTTCGTTGCTCTTGTCCGCAAGTCGAAAGGCGACGCGCTCATCCTGCTTGCGACCTTCCTGCTGACGATCTTCGACGACCTGATCACCGGCATCTCGGTCGGCGTGATCCTCGGTGTGCTCAGGTCCCTGTTCGCGAACCGGTACGAACGGGATTGAGCGGCGGCACCCCGATGCCGGTCGCCGCTCAGGTCCCGCAGAACGTCGCCTGCACGACCTCGTCCGGTTCGGGCGGGACTGTGAATCGCGCGAATGCCGGCCGGTCCTCGTAGGGCGAACGAACAGCCTCCAGCAGCGCGTCGAACGGCCGCAGATCACCTTCAAGCGCTGCGCGCAACGACGCCTCGACCTGGTGATTGCGCGCGATCACCGCGGGATTGACGGAACGCATTGCCTTCTGCCGGATTGAATCGACCGAGCCTTCGCCGGCGAGCCGTTGCCGCCAGCGAACCGCCCATGCGTCGAACGGCGCGGGGTCCTTGAAAAGCTCGCGAACCGGGCTGTCTTCGGCGGGGCCTCCGCCTGGCAGCGCGCTGAGGCGGCGGAACAGCACCGTGAAATCGACCGCCTGCTTCGCCATTTCCGCGAGAAGGCCTTCTGCCAGCGCGCCGTCGCCTTCTTGCGGCACGGCGAAACCAAGCTTTCCGCGCAAGCCAGTCAGAAGCGCCGCTTCGCAGGCATCGGGAAACCGGTTGATGGATGCCTGTGCGGCTTCGACAGCGGAATCCTCGTCCGTGCCCAGAAGCGGCAACAGCGCCTGCGCCAGTTGCGCCATGTTCCAGTGTCCGATCCGCGGCTGGTTGGCGTAGGCGTACCGGCCCGAACTGTCGATGGAACTGAACACCGTCCCGGGATGATATGTGTCCATGAAGGCGCATGGCCCGTAGTCGATCGTCTCGCCGGCGATCGACATGTTGTCTGTGTTCATGACCCCGTGGATGAAGCCGACCGCCTGCCAGCGCGCGATCAGCGTCGCCGTCCGTGCGACCGTGGCATCAAGCAGCGCAAGATAGCGATTGCCGGCCGCTTCGGCTTCCGGAACAAGTCGCGCGATCGCGTAGTCGGCAAGCGCACGGAGCGAAACGACGTCGCCGCGCGCCGCGAAATACTGGAACGTTCCGACACGGACATGGCTGCGCGCCACGCGCGTCAGGATCGCGCCAGGCAGTCGTTCTTCGCGATAGACCGCTTCGCCGGTCGCGACGGTGGCGAGCACGCGCGTCGTCGGGATGCCGAGCGCCGCCATGGCTTCGCTGACGACGAACTCGCGCAATACCGGGCCGATCGCGGCGCGACCGTCGCCGTTGCGCGAAAACGGCGTTCGCCCGGATCCCTTCAGCTGCAGGTCGTATCGCGTCCCTTCCCCGTCACGGATCTCGCCCAGCAGGATCGCGCGACCGTCGCCCAGTTGCGGCACCCAGTGCCCGAACTGATGCCCGGCATAGGCCATCGCCAGCGGTTCGGCGCCTTCCGGAACCCGGTTGCCCGCCAGCATCGCGATGCCGTCCGCGCCGCGCAGCCACGTCGGATCAAGCCCAAGCTGGCGCGCCAACGGTTCGTTGAGGCGCAGAAGCTGCGGCGCCGCGACGGGCGTGGGCGCCAGCCGCGCATAGAAATTTGCCGGCAGCCGCGCATAGCTGTTGTCGAAGGCAATGGGCGAAAACTCGTTCACTCGGCCCTCATCTGAACTCGGACTCGAACCTGCGCAGTCTAAGCGCATTCGTCAGGACGAAGACGCTCGACATCGCCATGGCGCCGGCCGCGATCATCGGCGACAGGAGGATGCCGAACCAAGGATGGAGCACGCCCGCCGCGACCGGCACAAGCACGACGTTATAGGCGAATGCCCAGAACAGGTTCTGCTCGATATTGCGCATCGTGGCCTTGGAAAGCGAGATCGCCGTCGAAACCACGCGCAGGTCGTTCGTCATCAGGACCACGTCCGCGCTGTCCATCGCGATATCCGTGCCAGAACCGACGGCAATGCCGACATCCGCCTCCGCCAGCGCCGGCGCGTCGTTGATGCCGTCACCGACGAAAGCGACGCGCTCTCCCGAGGACCGCATGGCTTTCAGCGCGTCGAGTTTTCCCGCGGGCAGGACCTCCGCACGCACGTCGTCGATGCCCAGGCGTGCCGCGACCGCCCTCGCCGCGCCCCGGTTGTCGCCCGAGATCATCACCGTCTTCAGGCCGAGCGACTTCAATGCCGCGACGGCAGCAGCACTTGTCGGGCGGATCGGGTCGGAAACGGCGAACATGCCGGCGAGCTTTCCATCGACCGCCGCATAGAGCGGGCTTTTCCCGTCGGCGGCGAGCGCGGCGACATCGGCATCGAACGCGGCGACATCCAGCCCCAACCGGGCCATGTATCTGTCCGCACCGACCGCGACGCGCCTGCCCGCAACCATTGCCGACACGCCGTACCCCGGCTCGGCCGCGAAGTTCTGCACCGGTAGCGGCACCCGACCCGCCTCCCTCGCCGCACGGACGATGGCCGTCGAGATGGGGTGTTCGGACGGCGCTTCGACCGACGCGACAAGTTCGAGCAGTGTGTCGCGCGAATGGCCGCCGGTCGCGACGAAGTCCGTCAATTCGGGCCTTCCGCGCGTGAGCGTCCCGGTCTTGTCGAACGCGATGAGCGTGATGCCGCGCAGTCCTTGCAGGGCGTCGCCGCGCCGGAACAGGATGCCGAGTTCGGCCGCCCGTCCCGTGCCGACCATGATCGAGGTCGGCGTGGCCAGCCCCATCGCGCACGGACACGCGATGATGAGGACGGCGACCGCATTCACGAGACCGAACGTGAGCGCCGGCTCGGGGCCCCAGATCGACCACGCCGCGAACGTCAGACCGGCGACGCCCAGCACGGCGGGAACGAAGTATGCCGTCACCCGATCGACCAGACTCTGGATCGGCAACTTGGCACCCTGGGCGCCTTCGACCATCCGGATGATCTGCGCGAGTACCGTGTCCTTGCCGATCCGCGTCGCCTCGACGACGAAGCTGCCGGTCGTGTTGATCGTGCCGCCGATGACGGTTGCGCCCTCCGGCTTCGCGACCGGAACGGGCTCGCCCGAGATCATGGATTCGTCGACATGCGATTGGCCAGAGATCACGCGGCCGTCGACCGGCACCCGCTCGCCGGGGCGTACCTGCACATGGTCGCCAATGACGATCCGTTCGAGCGGGACTTCGGCGACCGCTCCGCTTCGGACGAGACGCGCCGTCTTCGGCTGGAGCCCCGCGAGCCGGCGGATCGCGGCGCTTGTCCGCCCGCGGCTTACGGCTTCGAGATAGCGTCCGGCCAGGATCAGCGTGACGATGACGGTCGATGCTTCGTAGTAGACGTGCGTCGTGCCGGCCGGCAGCCACGCCGGCGCGAATGTCGAGACGGCAGAGTAGCCGTAGGCGCTGAGCGTGCCGATCGCGACAAGGGAATTCATGTCCGGCGTGCCGCGCAGAAGATTCGGAATGCCCTTGGTCTGGAACCGCAGCCCGGGCCCGAAAAGGACGATCGTTGCCAGCACGAAAAAGGCGAAGTTGAGCGTCGCATGGCCGAACAGGATGCCGACCCACGAATGGATGATCGGGAACGCATGCCCGCCCATCTCGACGGCGAAGATCGGCAGCGTCAGGACCGCCGAGGCGATCACGGCCTTGCGCAGCTCATCCCGCTCGGTCGCTTTTGTGTCTTCTTCCCGTTCGGTGGGCCCGTCGTCACCGATCCGTCGCGCGGCATAGCCCGCGCGTTCGACCGCCGCTTCGATGGCGCCGGCCGGTACGACCCCCGGATCGAACGTCACGCTGGCCCGTTCCGTCGCGAGATTAACCGACGCCCCCGTGACGCCGGTGACAGCGCGGATCACTTTCTCGACCCGACTGACACAGGAAGCACAGGTCATTCCCGTCACGGCGAATTCGGCAGGCGCGGGCGTCACGGCATTCATGGATATCTCCGGGCGTTCATCATTCTACCTGTGCGCCCTCCCGTCGCGGGAAGGTCAAGGCAGCCGGAATTTCCCGCTCGCCTCCGGGACTTTTCCACAACTTCCTGGGCCTTCCCGTATTCCGCGCATTGACTCCGTCCACAAATTTTATCCAATATCCAATCAATGAAAACGGCGGCACTTCAAGATATTGCCAGAAACGGGGCTGCGCGGCATCGCACGGCCACCCAGCATGTCGTCGACTGCCTGCGCGAAGGGATTGCCAACGGAACGCTGGTCGAAGGCGAAGCGCTCGTCCAGGACGAGATCGCCGAGGCCCTTGGCGTCAGCCGCACGCCGATCCGCGAAGCGCTTCGCATGCTCGAAGCCGACGGGTGGGTTGTCTTCGCCCCGCATCGCGGCGCGGTCGTCGCGACCCTCTCGACCGACGAGGTCCGGCAGATCTTCGAAATCCGCTTCGCGCTCGAATCGCTCGCCTTGCGCCAATCGGTGCCGAAGCTTGATAAGGCCGCCTTCGACGAGGCGGCTGCCCTTCTCGATGCGCTGGAAACCGAGAACGACATCGGCCGCTGGGTGGCGCTGCATCGCAAGTTCCATCTGCGCCTCTATTCCGAAGCCGGTCCGCGGCTTGTCGGCCTGATCGAAAGCCAGTACGACGCGGTCGACCGCTATCTGCGTCTTGAACTCCTCGCGATGGACAATGCGGCCGACAATCGCGATGAACACAGGGCCATCCTCGCTGCCTGCCGGCGGGGCGACGTCGAAAGCGCGATCGCGCTGAGCGAGCCGCATATCGCGGGAGCCGGCAAGGACCTTGCCGAGGCACTCGACAGGCGCCGGGGTAGCACCGCATGAGTCTCGATCTCGCCAAGGTTCGCGCCGATACGCCGGGTGTGGCGCACGTCGTGCATTTCAATAATGCCGGCTGCGCCCTGCCGCCACGCGCGGTCACGGAGGCGATGGTCGAATATCTGCATCTGGAATCCGAAATCGGCGGATACGAGGCGAACGACCGCATGCGCGCGCGCATCGAGCGCCCCTACGCGGCGCTGGCGCGCCTTCTCAACGCCGGAACGGACGAGATTGCCGTGGTCGAGAACGCCACGCGCGCATGGGACATGGCCTTCTATGCGGTGAAACTCGCGCCCGGCGACCGGATCCTGACGACGCAGACCGAGTACTGCAGCAACTTCATCGCATTCCTGCATCGCGCCGCGCGCGACGGCATCGAGATCGACGTGGCGCCGTGCGATGCGGAGGGCGATCTCGATCTTGCCGCGTTCCAGCGCCTGATCGGGCCACGCACGAAACTCATCGCAATCACCCACGTCGCGACGAGCGGCGGGCTCGTGAACCCGGCATCGGCCGTCGGCCGGATCGCTCGCCAGGCCGGCGTCCCCTATCTGCTCGATGCCTGCCAGTCCATCGGCCAGCTTCCCATCGACGTCGAAGCGATCGGATGCGACATGCTTTCCGGCACGGCGCGCAAGTTCCTGCGGGGGCCGCGGGGCATCGGCTTCCTCTATGTCCGGCGCGGCATCCTCGAACGGCTCGAACCGCCCTTTCTCGACGACCACGCCGCGAACTGGACAGGGGACCGGAGCTACAGCCTGCGCGGCGACGCGCGGCGCTTCGAGACCCCCGAATGCAGCATCGCAGCCAAGCTCGGTTTCGGTGTCGCGCTCGACTATGCGCTCGCACTTGACATGACGGCCGTCGAGCGCCGCGTTTCGGAACTTGCCGGCGCGCTGCGCGGTCAGCTTGCCTCGATCGAAGGCGTGCACGTCCATGATCGCGGCCGCGTCCGCTGCGGGATCGTGACCTTCTCGGTGCCCGGCAGGGCCGCCGATCTGGTGAAGGCGGAACTCGCGCGCCGCGCAATGAACGTGACGGTATCGGTCGGCGAAGCGACGCGCCTCGATCTCCTTCCGCGCGGGCTGGACCGGATCGTCCGGGCATCGGTCCACTATTACAACACCGAGGAAGAGGTCGACCGCTTTACCGGCGCCGTCGGCCAGATCGCCCTGCGCGAAGGACTGTCCGCATGAACGCGATCCATCCCAATCTCGGCCGTTGCTTCGATGCCGCGCGCGCACCCGACAAGGTCGCCCTCATCGATCTTCGCGACTGGGACAAGCCTGTCGAGACCACTTACCGCGCGTTCGATGCCGAATGCGACGCCGTCGCGCGCGGCCTGCTGCGCAAGGGCCTGAAACGCGGCGATCGGGTCGGCATCCTGTCGCTCAACCGCCGCGAACTGCTGGCCGCCTATTTCGGCACGATGCGGGCCGGGCTCGTGTCGGTTCCGATCTCGTTCAAGCTGTCGCGCGAGACCATCGACCACATCGTGGCCGATGCCGACCTGCGCGCCGTTTTCCACGACCGCGAGCGCGCCGGAATATGCCCGGCGGACATCCTGCACGTCGATTTCGACGATCCGAAGGGCTACGCCGCTCTCCTTGATCCTGGCCCGTTCGAGACGGTCCTGCCCGAGGGGCGTGAACTCGGCATGATCCTCTACACGTCCGGATCGACCGGGAAGCCGAAGGGCGTGCTCCTTTCGCACGCCTCGCAGCACTGGTCGCTGACAACGTCGGCGAAGATGTACGGCGACCGCTCGCATCACCGCTATATCGTCGCGGCGCCGATGTTCCACATGAACGCGACGATCAGCGTGAAAGGCGCGCTGGCGGCCGGCGGCAGCATCATCCTGCTGCCGTCCTTTGACGCGAAGAAATACGCGATGGCGCTGGCGCGCTATCGGGCGACGTGGCTCACCTCCGTGCCGACCATGCTCGCCCTCGTCGCGCGCGAACGCGAGCTGATCGGCGGGCTCGATTTCTCGTCCGTCACGAACGTGACGATGGGCTCGGCCCCCCTCACCCAGGCGCTCGTCGACAAGGTGCAGGC
Organism: Tagaea sp.; assembly: GCA_044224405.1. Taxonomy (GTDB): domain Bacteria; phylum Pseudomonadota; class Alphaproteobacteria; order CACIAM-22H2; family CACIAM-22H2; genus Tagaea. The sequence continues at coordinate 50,773 of JBGAKN010000004.1, forward strand.
CCTTTTCCCGAAGTCGACCATCAACAACAGCTACGGGACGACCGAAGGCGGCCCCTCGCCCTTTGGCCCGCATCCCGACGGCATTCCGCGCCCGCCGGCCGCACTGGGCTATCCGCTGCCGGGATCGCTGTGCGAATTGCGCGAGGGGCCCGGCCCCGACGAAGGCGTGCTCTACATGAAGAGCCCGATGCGGATGGAGGGTTACAACAACCTGCCAGCCAAGACCGACGAGGTGCTGAAGGACGGCTGGTACCGCTCGGGCGACATCATGAGGCGCGACGCGCATGGCTTCTTCCACTTCCTCGGGCGCGCGGACGACATGTTCGTGGTCGGCGGCGAAAATGTCTGGCCCGGCGAGGTCGAGCGCCTGATCGAACGCCTTCCCGGCGTCCACCAGGCCGCCGTCGTGCCGGTGCCCGACGAGATCAAGGGCATGCTGCCCTTCGCCTTCGTCGTGCGCCAGCCGGGATCGAGCGTCGATGCCGCCGCCGTCAAGGCGTTCGCGCTTGCCAACGGCCCGGCCTATGCCCATCCGCGGTTCGTCGAATTCTGCGACGAGATCCCGCTTGCCGCCACGAACAAGCCCGACCGAAAGCTGCTGACCGAACGCGCCCTGCCGATCGCCCGCAAGCAACGCGCCACCGTGGGAGAAGGCTGACATGCGCGCCGTCGTCCTTCACGAGCATGGCGGTCTCGACAAGCTCGTCTACGAACCCGCCTATCGCGACCCGAAATGCGGACCCGGCGACGTGGTGCTGCGCGTGCATGCCTGCGCCCTCAATTATCACGACGTCTTCACCCGGCGCGGCATGCCGGGTATCACGCTGGCACTGCCGCTGATCGTGGGCAATGACGCCGCCGGCGCGATCGTGGCACTCGGTGCTGACGTGAAGGATTTTCGCGTCGGTGACCGCGTCCTTGTCGATCCGATCGACCGGGTCAATCCGGGCTTTCTGGGCGAAACGCTCGATGGCGGGCTCGGTGAACTCCTGCGCGTGCCCGCACACATGCTGATTCCACTCGATGCGTCGATCGACTACGCCGCCGCCGCCGCTCTCCCCGTCGCCTACGGCACCGCGCACCGGATGATGGTGGAGCGCGGGAAGATCAAGGCCGGCGAAACGGTGCTGATCCTAGGCGCATCCGGCGGCGTCGGCACCTGCTGCGTGCAGCTTGCCAAGCAGGCCGGCGCCACGGTCGCCGTCTGCGCATCGAGCGACGAGAAGCTCGCGCGCCTTAAAGAGGTCGGCGCGGACATCGCCATCAACTATGCGACCGGCGACTGGGTCGCCGAGTGCCATCGCCTGTTTGGCCGCGCGAGCACGCGGCGCAAGAACGCCGGCGGGCTCGACATGGTTGTCAATTTCACCGGTGGCGAAACCTGGACGAAGGGCCTTCGCACCTTGCGGCGCGACGGGCGCATGGTCACCTGTGGGGCTACCGCCGGCTACGATCCCAAGGAAGACATCCGCTATATCTGGACTTTCGAGCTCAACATCGTCGGCTCGAACGGCTGGTCGCGCGACGACGTGACCAAGCTGCTCGCGATGGTCAAGGCCGGGACTCTGAAGCCCGTGCTGCACGAACGCCGCTTCCCGCTTGCCGAGGCGCGCGAGGCGATGCGCCAGATGGAAGAGCGTCTGGCGGTCGGCAAGGTCATCGTGGAGTCCCAGCGATGAACGCGGCGACGTTGAGCGAGAAACTGTCGTCCGGCGCGTTCCAGCGCTTCCTCGGGCTCGAGCTTGTGGCGTTCGACGCGGCGGCCGCGACGGTCACGCTGCGCGCGCCCTGGCGCAAGGATTTCGAGCGCGGGCCCGACAGCGGGCAATGGCATGGCGGAATCATCGCCGCGATCGCCGACATCGCTGGCGATTTCGCGCTGATCGCGCGCCTCGAATATGGCGTGCCGACGATCGACCTTCGCATCGACTATCTGCGGCCGGCCATCGAAACCGACCTGACCGCGCATGCGCGCGCACTTCGCGTCGGCCGTTCGATCGGTACCGTCGACGTCGAATTGCGCGACAAGGCGGACAGGATCGTCGCGACCGGACGCGGCACCTACGCGACCGCCGACAGGAGCACGTCGCCATGAACGCAAGCGACGCCATCGGCACGATCGACCATGTGGTCATCACGGTCCCGGCCCTCGATCCGGCGGCGGAGACCTACCGGCGCCTCGGCTTCACGCTGTCGCCGCGCGGCGTCCATAGCGCGGCGCTCGGCAGTGCCAACCACACGATCATGCTGCGCGACGACTATTTCGAGCTGCTGACGGTCCTCGCACCCACCGAACGGAACGTCCGCTGGCGCCGGGCGATCGCGGAAGGCGGCGGGATCTCCGGCCTCGCGATGACGACGATCGATCCGCCCGGTGCCCGCGACATCTGGAAATCGGCCGGTCTTGCCCCCGACGAGCCGATCAAGTTCTCCCGTCAGGTCGCACGGCCCGACGGAAACTCGCTCGAAGCGCGCTTCGAGGTCGTCTCGCTCGCCGACGTTCCAGGCGTTCCGGTCCGTGTCTTCGTCTGCAGCCAGCCGACGCGCGAAGCCGTGTGGCTGCCCGAATTGCTCGGCCACGCGAATGCGGCCGTCGCCATCCGCCGGCTGACGGTGGCTTGCCCCAACCCGGGCGCAAGCGCCGCGCAGTGGAAGCGCATCCTGCCGGCGGCCGTCGCCGCTCCCGTCACCGCCGGCGTGCGGATTGACACCGGTCGCCATTCGATTGACCTGATCCCGGGCAACCTGCCGGAAGCCCGGACGACAGGCATCGATTTCGCCGTTTCCGATATCGGAAAATGTCGGGTGGCGCTCCAAAGTGGCGGGATCGCGTTCCGGGAGGCCCGGAACCGCCTTGAAATCGCGCCGGAAGACGCCTGCAACGTGCGCGTCGGTTTCGAGGCCGCGCCATGACCCGCCCCGTCGACCATCTCGTGGCATCGATCGTGCTAACTTCCATCCAATCTCCGTTTCCAACCCTCAGGAGACTTCCATGAAAACAGGAAAGTTCTTCCGGTACGCCGCCGCAGCCACGGTTCTGGCCGCGCTGGCGATGCCCGCACAGGCCAAAGACCTGCGCGTCAACGTCAATGCCGATCCGGAGATGATCGATCCGATCACCTTCTCGGCGCTGATCGCAGGCGACGTGCTGCGCAACGTCTACCAGAGCTTCTCGCGCACCGACGAGAAGGGCGTCGTCAATCCGTCGCTCGCCCTGAAATGGACGGCGCATCCCGATAATCTCGGCTGGCGCTTCGAACTGCGCCCCGGCGTCAAGTTCCACACCGGGCGCCCGTTCGGTGCCAAGGACATCAAGGCGAGCTTCGAGGCCCTGCTCGCTCCGGGCAGCAAGGCCGGCCTGCAGCTCCAGTACCTGCAGCGCATCGTCGGCGCCAAGGACGTCCAGGAAGGCAAGACCAAGGATCTCGCGGGCGTGAAGGTGGAAAGCGACCTCGTCGTCGATATCCGCTTCACGGCGCCCGACGTCCTCTTCCCGATCTATCCCTTCATGTTCTTCGACACCCAGGTCGTCGCCGACAAGGGCGCCAACTGGTTCATGGAAGTCTCGGCCGGTACCGGCCCCTACCAGTTCGCCGGCTGGCGCCGTGGGCAGGACGTCTATCTGAAGGCGTTCAAGGACTATTACGACGGCGCGCCCAAGGTCGACGGCGTGCGCTTCGTCATCGTGCCGTCGGAAGAGACGGCCGTGACGATGTACGAGGCGGGTGAACTCGACGTGCTGATGGTCGCCAGCACGGACCTCGCGCGCCGGATCATGCGCGACGCGAAGCTGAAGGCAGACGCGCGGACGGTTTCGGCCGCGCAGATCAACTATCTCGGCATGAACCAGAACCTCTACGGGCCGTTCAAGGACAAGCGGGTGCGCGAGGCGTTCTGCATCTCGATCGACCGCGACGCGATGAGCCGCGGCCTGTTCGGCGGCCTTGCACAGCCCCTGTACGGCCAGATCACGCAGGGCATCCCGGGCTATAACCCCGACGTCCGCAAGATCCCCTACGATCCGGAGCGCGCGAAGAAGCTGCTGGCCGAAGCGGGCTTCCCCGGCGGTGCGGGCATGCCGCCGCTGAAGATCGCCAACCTCGCGCCCTTCCGCAACGAAATCGCCTACTACGCCGACCAGTGGAAGCAGGTTCTCGGCGTGACCGTCGATCTCGACATCCAGGAACGCGCGACGTTCCTGCGTTCGCTCAACGCCGGCGAGACGCCGTTCTTCTCCTGGGGCTGGACGGCCGACTATCCCGACGCGCTCTACTACCTGTCGCAGGTCTGGCATTCGAAGAGCCCGTTCAACCGAGCGCGTTATTCGAACCCGAAGTTCGACGAGCTCATCGACAAGGCGCAGGTCACGCCCGACAACGCGACCCGCTACAAGCTCTACCACGCCGCCGAAAACACGCTTCTCGACGATTGGGGCACGTGCGGCATCTTCGTGCGCACGAGCGTGGCCGTGGTGAAGCAGAACGTGAAGGGCGTGACTCTCGCCCCGATGCGCATGCTTCCCTACGACAAGGTCACGATCAACTGACGGAAGCCGGCAGGTCATGATCGCCTATGTCGCACGCCGCCTCCTCGGGCTCCTGCCGGTGCTCGTGGCGGCGGTGTTGCTGACATTCGCCGCCAACCGGTTCGTCCCCGGCGATCCGATCACGGTGATGCTGGGCGATCAGGGCGGCAACGTCGAACTCGAGCGCAAGCTGCGCCGGGAATACGGGCTCGACAGGCCGGTATCGGTCCAGTTCGTCGATTATGTCGGCAAGCTGGCCCAGGGTGATTTCGGCCTGTCGTTCCGCTATCCGAGCGTCCCGGTCACGCAGGTGATCCGCAACGCGCTGTGGATCAGCCCGGTGCTGGCGGCCGCGGCGCTCGCGCTCGCCATGCCGATCGGGATCGCGCTCGGCATCGTCGCGGCCCTGCGGCGCAACACGATGGCCGATACCGGCATCATCCTCGTCCTCGTCGCCGGCCTGTCGATCCCGAATTTCGCGCTGGCAGCCTTCTTCGTGTGGATATTCGCCCTCAAGTTCGGGTGGGTTCCCGTCGCGGGCTGGACGAGCTGGCGCCACGCGATCCTGCCCATCGCCCTCCTCGCAATCCCGGCGGCCGCGTATCTCGCGCGTCTTTCGCGCACCTTCATGCTCGAAGTCCTGCAGCAGGACTATGTCCGCACGGCGCGCGCCAAGGGCCTGCCCGAGCGGCTCGTCGTCTGGCGCCACGGCCTGCGCAACGTCCTCGTGCCGATCCTGACGGTCTGCGGTGTCATCTTCGGCGGCTTGATCACCGGCACGGTCGTCATCGAGACGATCTTCAACATCCCCGGCCTCGGGCGCATCGCGATCGATTCCATCTTCGCGCGCGACTACCCCGTGACGATGGCCATCGTCATGCTCTTCACGTTCTTCTACGCGATCATCAACTTCGCGATCGACATCCTCTACGGTCTCGTCGATCCCCGCATCCGTATCGAGGCACGCCGGTGACCGCCGCTTCCGAAGCGATCGTCGAACAGGGCGGATTCGCCGATTTCGCCCGCCGTTTCCTGCGCACCCGCAGCGCCGTCCTCGGCGCGATCATCGTGCTCGTCGCCGTCACGGTCGCCATCCTGTCGCCCTGGATCGCACCGGTCGATTTCTCCCGCACGAACATGATGTTCATCTGGGAGCCGCCCGGCGAAGACTTCACGCTGGGAACCGACGCGCTGGGGCGCGATGTCCTTTCGCGCTTGATCGTGGGAGCGGCGGTGTCTCTAACGATCGCGCTGTCGGTGCTCGCGATCTCGCTCGTGATCGGGACGACCGTCGGCATGGCTTCGGCGTGGAAAGGCGGCTGGCTCGACTCGCTCGTCATGCGCACTGCGGACATCACCTTCGCCTTTCCCGAACTGATCGTCGCGATCCTGATCGCCGCGATCCTCGGGCCCGGCATCCCCACGGTGATCCTTTCGCTGTCGGTCGTGAGCTGGCCGGGCATCGCGCGCCTGTCGCGTGCCCTCGTGCTGTCGCTGCGCAACGAGCTGTTCGTCGATGCGGCCATCGTTTGCGGCACGTCGCCCGCCGCGATCCTGATCCGGCACTGCCTGCCCAACATCGTTCCGGCCCTGATCGTGCGCGCATCGGTCGGCGTCGGCTTCATCGTGATGGCCGAAGCGACGCTGTCGTTCCTCGGGCTCGGCGTTCAGGAGCCGTTGCCGAGCTGGGGCGGCATGATCCGCGACGGCCTGCCGGCGCTGCGCAGCGATCCGCATCTGTCGCTCGCGGCGGGTGCTGCACTCGGCACCACGATCATCGGCTTCAACCTGCTCGGCGACGGGCTTCGCGATATCCTCGATCCGAAGATCCGCGAAAGATGACGGCCGCCCTCGAATTCGCGGATCTTTCGGTCTCGTTTCCCGGCTCGTCGGGGCGGCTGCAGGTGCTCGAAAGCATCGGCTTCGCCATAGCACCAGGCGAGACCGTCGGGCTCGTGGGCGAAAGCGGCTCGGGCAAGTCGGTCACGGCGCTTGCGGGAATGCGGCTGCTCCCGCAGGGCGCACGCATCGACGCCGGCAACGTGCGCCTTGCCGGCCGCGATCTTGCGGGCCTCCCGGCCGACGAGATGCTGAAGATCCGCGGTGCCGAAATCGCGATGATATTCCAGGAGCCGATGACGAGCCTCAATCCCCTCTTCCGGGCCGGGTTCCAGATCGGCGAGACGCTGGAGGCGCATCTGGGCGTGACGCGCGCACAGGCGCGCGAACGCGCGATCGATCTCATGCGGCTGGTCGGAATTCCGGCCGCGGAGCGGCGCGTCGACGATTATCCACACCAGCTTTCCGGCGGCATGCGCCAGCGCGTGATGATCGCGATGGCGATGGCCTGCCGCCCGAAGGTGCTTGTCGCCGACGAGCCGACCACCGCCCTCGACGTGACGATCCAGGCGCAGATCCTGGCCCTGATGCGCCGCCTGCGCGACGAGACGGCGATGGGCATCCTGCTCATCACGCATGATCTCGGCGTCGTTGCAGGAATGGCCGACCGGGTTGTCGTGATGTACGCCGGCATGATCATGGAAGAGGCGAAAGTGCGCGATCTGTTCGCGCGGCCCAACCATCCCTATACGCGCCTGCTGCTGAAGGCTATCCCGCGCGTGCGCGCCAAGGCCGCCCGCCTGCACCAGATTTCGGGAACGACGCCGCCCCCGTCCCGCTTCCCGACCGGGTGCCGGTTCCATCCGCGCTGCCCGGACGCGAACGAGAAATGCCGGACGCTCGTTCCGCCGCTGGAATCACTGCCCGACGGGCGGCGCGTGCGCTGCTGGCGCGCGGGCGAAACCGGCCTCGCATCGATGGCGTCATGACCCGCCTTCTCGAAATCGACGACCTGAAGGTCCACTTTCCCGTCGGCGCCGCCGGGTTCGGGCGCACCGCATCGATGCTGCGCGCGGTCGACGGCGTCGATCTGCATGTCGATGTCGGAGAGACGCTCGGCGTTGTCGGCGAGAGCGGCTGCGGGAAGACGACGCTCGGCCGCGCGATCCTTCGCCTGCTGGAGCCTACGTCCGGCACGATCCGCTTCGACGGCACGGATGTAACGAGCGCGCGCGGGGCGGCGCTGGCGCCGATGCGCCGCGCCATGCAGGCCGTCTTCCAGGATCCGTTCGGTTCGCTCAATCCGCGCCGCCGCGTGCGCGATATCGTCGCCGAACCGCTGGTCAATCTCGGTTGGGACCGGGCGCGCATCGACGCGCGGGTCGCCGAAGTGATGCGCATCGTCGGGCTACCGGCGGAATACGCGTCGCGCTTCCCGCACGCCTTCTCCGGCGGGCAGCGCCAGCGCATCGGAATCGCGCGCGCACTCGCCCCCTCCCCGCGCCTGATCGTCTGCGACGAGGCTGTCTCGGCCCTCGACGTGTCGATCCAGGCGCAGGTCCTGAACCTGCTGAAGGACATCCAGGACGAATACGGTGTCGCCTACCTGTTCGTGTCCCACAATCTCGCGGTCGTCCGGCATCTGTCGCACCGGGTGGCGGTCATGTATCTCGGGCGCATCGTCGAAATTTGCGGCGAAAGCGAGTTGTTCGCCAATCCGCTGCACCCTTATACGGCCGCGTTGATCGCCGCCGTGCCCGAACCGGACCCCACTTTGCCGGTCCGCGCAGCCGCACTCGAAGGCGACCTGCCGAGCCCGATGTCTCCACCTGCCGGATGCGCGTTCAATACGCGCTGCCCGGTGGCGACCGATCGCTGCCGCACCGATCCGCCGGAACTTCGCGAAGTCACGCCGGGACGTCGCGTCCGCTGCCACTTCCCCGGAACCTACCATCCCCCGGAGCTTTCCCGATGATCGTCGAACGCACGCACTACTATGCCAAACCCGGACTGCGCGATGCCGTCCTCGCCACGCGCCGCAAGGCCTGCGACGTGCGCGTCTCGATCGGCCTGCCTGCGGGCACGATCCGCATCAAGGCGGACGAGGCCGCCGACGGGCCGGATGTGGCATGGGAATGCACGTTCGCGAGCGAAGCGGCGCACAAGGCCGATCTTGCGGCCCGCGCGGCCAGCCCGGCCTTCGAGGCCGTGCGCGCCGAAATGCGCGCAAACATGGCGAAGTTCGAACGGCTTTTCGAAAAGCGTGCAGCCGGCGCCGGCGGCTGGGCCGGCGACATCGACGTGACGGCGCTGCCGCACGCGCCCGTGGAACACGAATTCGACAGCGGCGGGCGGCGCCTGAAAGGTTATCTGTTCGTGCCGCCCGGTCCCGGCCCGTTCCCGTGCATGATCTACAATCACGGCAGCGGCCTGACCGAAGGATACGAGGATAACGCCACGCCGGGCATTCCTGTCCTGCTCAACAGCTGGGGCATCGCGTGTTTCTTCCCGCACCGGCGCGGCTACGGCTTCTCGCCCGGACCGACCTGGCGAAGCGAATGCACGGCGCCGGAGTTCAGCCCGGAATACAACGCCCAGCTCGTCGCGCGACTGGCAGCCGAATGCGACGACGTGCTGGCCGCGTACGCGCATGTCCGCAGGCAGGAACGCATCGATCCCGCGCGGATCGGCGTGATGGGTTCCTCGTTCGGCGGGGTCAACACGCTGCTGGCGGCATCGCGCGAGCCGGGCTTCCGCTGCGCGGTCGAGTTCGCCGGTGCCGCTATGAACTGGAATCGCAATCCGACCATCGCCGCACACATGACCGAAGCCGCGCGCAAGGTGCGCATGCCGATCTATTTCGTCCAGGCCGAGAACGATTTCTCGATCCGCCCGACGAACGAGATCGCCGCGGCGCTAAAAGGCAGCGGCGTGCCGTACGAGGCGAAAATCTATCCGCCCTTCGGCCGCACGCCCTATGAAGGCCACTTCCTGGCCGGGCGCGGGCCGCAGATCTGGGGCCCCGACATCCGGCATTTCCTGGAGAAGCACCTATGACCGCAGGCGTCTGGCTCGAAAACCTGACCTGGTCCGAGGCAAAGGTGAAGATCGACGCGGGCTGGCCCGTGGTCGTTCCCATCGGCGCGATCGCAAAGGAACACGGCCATCATCTGCCGCTCAACACCGATTTCCTGATGGCGCGCGATCTCGGCGCACGCGTCGCCGAACGCCTGCCGGTGATCATCGCCCCCGTCCTCAATCTCGGCTACTACCCCGCCTTCGTGCGCTATCCGGGCTCGCAGCATCTGCGCCCCGAGACGTTCCAGGCCGTGCTGACAGACATTTTCGGCAAGCTGGTTCGCGACGGCGTGAAGCGCATCGCGGTCATCAACACGGGCGTATCGACCGAAGCGCCATTGCGCATCGTCGTGCGGGAGTTCTACGAGCGCACTGGCGTGCGCGTGCTGACGGCGGATGTCGCGGCCCTCGGGCTAAAGACGCGCTCGCTGATGAAGCAGAAACTCGGCGGCCATGGCGACGAGATGGAAACGTCGATGATCCTCGCCATCGACCCCAATGCGGTGCGGATGGACAAGGCCGTCGTCGACTACGGCAACCAGCTCGCCGCGCCCAAGACCGTGTTCTACACGCCAACGATCTTCGACGGCGATCCGGCGACGGGGCCAGACTATTCGGTTTCCGGCGTGCGCGGCGATCCCACACTCGCCACGGCCGAGAAAGGCCGTGCGATCCTCGCCGATATGGCCGACGAACTGGTTGACGGCCTGCGCGCGGCGTTTCCCGAGGTCCTGAAATGACGCGTTGGGACGAGACGGCCGATGTCGTCGTGGTCGGCTGCGGCTATGCCGGCGCCGTCGCAGCGATTTCCGCGAACGATGCCGGCGCGGACGTTCTCGTTCTCGAGAAGATGCCCGACCCCGGCGGCATCTCCGTCTGCTCGTTCGGCGGCGTGCGCGCGGCGAAGGATGCCGACGCCGCATTCACGTACTTGAAGCGCACCAATCTCGATACCGCGCCTGACGCCCTGCTGCGCGAGCTTTCGGTTGGAATGACGCGCCTGCCGGCGCAGGTTGATGCCCTTGCCCGCTCCGTCGGAGCCACGACCGCGCTGCGCCCCTCGCCCGCCAACTATCCTTTTCCCGGGAACGACACGTTCGGCTTCATCAATATCGAGTCCATCCCGGACTTCGATGCGACGAAAAGCTATCCGCACGTGCGCGGCGCCCCCGGCGGCACGCTTCTCTACGAAGTCCTGCGTCGCAATCTCGCCAAGCGCGGGATCGAGATCCGCACGAAAAGCCCCGTCGAGCGACTGATCGGCGGCACGGATGGAACGCTGCAAGGCCTTTCCTACAAGGCGGGACGGCAGACGAAGATGGTGCGCGCGCGGCGCGGGATCGTTCTCGCCTGCGGCGGCTTCGAGGCCGATGCCGCCATGCAGGGCGCCTTCTGGCCGGAAGGTGGCGTGATGTCGGCCGCGTACGGCGGAAATACAGGTGACGGCATCCGCATGGCGCAGTCGCTGGGCGCCGACCTCTGGCACATGTGGCACTACCATGGCTCCTACGGGTTCCGGCACGCGGACCCGAAATACCCGTTCGGCATCCGCACCAAGCGCCTGCCCGACTGGCAGCCGGGCACGCCCCTGCGCGAAGACGTGCGCATGCCATGGATCCTGCTCGACCGGCGCGGCCGGCGCTTCATGAACGAGTACGATCCTTACGTCCAGGATACGGGTGCGCGCGCCTTCGCGCGCTACGATCCCGTCGTGCAGAATTACATGGCGCAGCCGGCGTGGCTGATCGCCGATGCCGACGGAACGGCGCTCTATCCCTTCGGCCGACCGACATCGCACGCGCGCGGCGTCGACTATGCATGGAGCAAGGACAATGCGCGCGAGATCGAGCTCGGCATCCTGAAAGTCGCGCGCGATATCGACGGATTGGCGAAGGGTACCGGCCTGCCCACGCGCGAGATCGCCGACAGCATCGGACGCTGGAACGCCGCCTGCGCCGCGGGCGCGGACACCGACTGGCGCCGCCCACCCGGCAGCATGATGGCGCTGAAGCGCGCCCCCTTCACCTATGCGCCCGTCTGGCCGATCGTGTCGAACACGCAGGGCGGGCCTGTGCATGACCGCAAACAGCGCATCCTGCGCCCCGACGGCTCGCCCATCGCGCGTCTGTACGCGGCCGGCGAGATGGGATCGGTGTTCGGCCATCTCTACATGTCGGGCGGGAATATCGCCGAATGCTTCGTCGGCGGACGCATCGCGGGGCGAAACGCGGCCGCCGAACGCTAGGTCGCGGCGATCTCTTCGATCCGGTGGCAGGCGACCGTGCGCCCGTCGAACACCCGGGACTCGGGCCGGCTCTCGGCGCAACGATCGACCGCGAACGGGCAGCGCGTGCGGAAGCTGCAGCCCGACGGCGGCGCCAGCGGCGACGGGATCTCGCCGGTCAGCACATGGCGTTCGCGCCGCTCGTCCAGCTGAACGCTCGGCGTGGCGGCGAGCAATGCGCGCGTATAGGGATGCTGCGGGCGCCTGAAGATCGTCTCCTTGGGTCCCTGCTCGACCGGACGGCCGAGATAGAGCACCAGCACCTCGTCGGCGATGTGGCGCACGACGCTGAGATCGTGGCTGATGAACAGGTAGGCGAGCCCGAATTCCTGCTGGAGATCCAGCATCAGGTTCAGCACCTGCGCCTGGATCGAGATGTCGAGCGCGGACACCGGCTCGTCGGCGACGACGAGCTTGGGCCGCAGCATCAGCGCGCGCGCGATCGCGATGCGCTGGCGCTGGCCGCCGGAGAACATGTGCGGGTAGCGCTCGCGATGCTCCGGCCGCAGGCCGACTTTCGCCAGCATCGCGCCGACTTCGGCCAGCCGTTCGGCCGGCGTCGCCGTGCTGTTGATGATCAGCGGCTCGGCGAGGATGTCGCCGACCGTCTTGCGCGGGTTGAGCGAACCGAACGGGTTCTGGAAGACCATCTGCACGGCGCGGCGCATCTGGCGGATCTCGGCCGGGCGCGCTTTCGTCACGTCCTGCCCGTCGATGACGAGCGAGCCCGCCGTCGGCGGTTCGATCATCGTGACGACGCGCGCGAGTGTGGATTTTCCCGATCCGCTCTCGCCCACCACGGCCAGCGTGCGGCCGGGCTGCATCGTGAAGCTGACGCCGTCCACCGCGCGCAACAGCTTGGGCGCGGTGAACATGCCGCCTCCGACCGGGTAGGTCTGCGAAATTCCCTTGGCTTCGACCGCGAGGACGCTCATGCGCGCACCGTGCCCAGCGGATGCAGGCAGCGCACGCGCCCGCCTCCGTCGCCCACGAGCGTCGGCGCGGTCGACCGGCAATCGGGCGCGACATGGCCGCAGCGCGGATTGAACAGGCAGCCCTGCGGCCGGTCGGCGATGCCGGGCACCATGCCGGGGATCGTCGGCAGCCGCGCCTTGTCGCCGCCGGCCTTTTTGGCGGCGCGCTCGGGCAACGCGTCGAGCAACGCGGCCGTATAGGGGTGGCGCGGCACGGCGAATAGCTCCTTCGACGCGCGTTCTTCCACGGCGACGCCGGAATACATGACCTGGATGCGGTGCGCGGTCTCGGCGACCACGCCCATGTCGTGCGTGATCAGCACCATGGCCATGCCGCGCGAACGCTGCAGGCCGGCGAGCAGGTCGAGGATCTGCGCCTGGATCGTCACGTCGAGCGCGGTCGTCGGCTCGTCCGCGATCAGCAGGCGCGGGTTGCACGCGATCGCCATCGCGATCATCACGCGCTGGCACATGCCGCCGGAAAGCTGGTGCGGAAATGCCGACAGGCGCGTCTCGGGTGCGGGAATGCCGACCTGCGCCAGCAGTTCGACCGCGCGGTCGCGGCGCTCGGCGCGCGTGCCCTTCTTGTCGTGGACCTTGAGCGCTTCGGTGATCTGGAAGCCCACCGTGAAGCACGGATTGAGGCTCGACATCGGCTCCTGGAAGATCATCGCGATGTCGCGGCCCATCAGCGCGCGGCGCTCGCGCGCCCCCATGCCGAGCAGGTCGCGGCCGTCGAAGCGCATGACATCGGCCTTCACCGTGCCCGGCCAGGCGATGAGGCCCATCACGGCGAGCATCGAGACGCTCTTGCCCGAGCCGCTTTCGCCGACGATGCCGAGCACCTCGCCCGCATTCACGTCGAGATCGACGCCGTCGACCGCCTTGAAGCGGCCGCCGCCGGTCTGGAATTCCACGCTCAGGTTCCGCACTTCGAGCAATGCCATGACGCTCACCGCTTCAGCTTCGGGTCGAGCGCGTCGCGCAACCCGTCGCCCAGAAGGTTGAAGGCCAGCACCGCGATCAGGATGGCGAGGCCGGGCAGCGTGACGACCCACCAGGCGCGCAGCACGAACTCGCGCGCGTCGGCCAGCATCGTGCCCCATTCGGGCGACGGCGGCTGAGCGCCAAGGCCGAGGAACCCCAGTGCCGCCGCATCGAGGATCGCGGTGGAGACGCCGAGCGAAGCCTGCACGATCAGCGGCGCGGCGCAGTTCGGCAGCACCACGACGAACATGAGGCGCAGCGTGCGGGCACCCACGGTGCGCGAGGCGGTGACGTAATCCTTGGGCAGTTCGCTGATGACCGTCGCGCGCGTGATGCGCACGTAGTGCGGCAGCACGACGACGGTGACGGCGAGCATCGCGTTCATCAGGCCGGGCCCGAGGATCGCGACGATGGAGAGTGCCAGCAGCAGGCTCGGCAGCGTCAGGATGATGTCCATCAGCCGCATAATCGCGAAATCGACGACGCCGCGCGCGAACGCGGCGACGAGGCCGAGCGCGATCCCCAGCACCAGCGAGATCGCGACGACGGCGATGCCGATCGACAGCGACAGGCGCGCGCCATGGATCAGGCGCGACAGCATGTCCCGGCCGATCGCGTCCGTGCCCAACGGATAGGCGAGGCTGCCGCCCGCCTGCCAGAACGGCGGCTTCAGGAACGCCGTGCTGTCGGTGAGATAGGGCGAATGGGGTGCGATCACGTCGGCGAAGATCGCGACGAAAATCAGGAACGCGATGACGACCAGTCCCGCGACGGCGCCGTGATTCGCGCTGAAGCTCTGCCAGAACTCGCGCAGCGGATGCGGCGGGGCCTTTTTCGTCGCGGATGCGGAAGCGCTCATTTCCCGCCTCCCGAACGCGCGTGCCGGATGCGCGGATTGATGAGGCCGTAGAGGAGGTCGACGATGATGTTGACGCTCATCACCAGCGTGCCGATCAGGAGCGCCCCGCCCTGAATCACCGGATAGTCGCGCCGGTTGATCGCCTCGACCAGCCATTTGCCCACGCCGGGCCAGGAGAAGATCGTCTCGGTCAGGATGGCGCCCGTGAACAGCGTGCCCACCTGCAGGCCGATGACCGTCACGACCGGGATCAGCGCGTTGCGCAGCGCGTGCAGCCCGATAATCCGGAAAGGCGACAGGCCCTTGGCACGCGCGGTGCGGATATAGTCCTCGCCGAGCACTTCCAGCATCGCCGAGCGCGTCATGCGCGCGATCACGGCAAGCGGCACGGTGCCCAGCACGATGGTGGGAAGGATCAGGTGCGAGACGGCGGAAGCGAAAGCGCCCTTGTCGTCCGACAGCAGGGAGTCGATCAGCAGGAAGCCGGTCGTCGGCTGGATATAGAACATGACGGAGATGCGGCCCGAGACCGGCGTGAGGCCAAGCTGGACCGAGAAAAGCAGGATGAGGAGCAGGCCCCACCAGAAGATCGGCATCGAATAGCCGGTAAGGCTGATGCCCATGATGCCGTGATCGAAGATCGAGTTCCGCCGCACAGCCGCGATGATGCCGGCCGGCAGGCCGAGGCCGATGGCGAAGACCACCGCACAGAAACCGAGCTCGATCGTCGCAGGAAAGAGAGCCAGGAATTCGGAGATGACCGGTTCGTGCGTGATCGCCGACTTGCCGAGATCGCCCTGCAGCACGCGGCCGATATAGATCGCGTACTGGACGATGACAGGCTTGTCGAAGCCGTAGGCCACGCGAAGCTGTTCGTGGCGCACCGGATCGATGCCGCGCTCGCCCGCAAGGGTTTCGATCGGATCGCCCGGAATGAGGCGGATGAGAAGGAAGACCATCAGCGTGACCCCGAGGAAGGTCGGGATCAGGAGGCTGACGCGGGTCAGGATGAAACGGAACATCGGCCCGCCGGTATGCTGTCAAAGAGACCGTGCCCGCCCCCTGCCCGCCTTGAGGGCGGGAGGGAACGGGCGACAGGCCGGTTTACTTGATGTCGACGCCGTAGAACGTGTGACGGCCGAACGGCGACAGCTTGAAGTCGATGACTTCCTTGCGCACGGGCTTGTACTGGATCGAGTGCGCGACGACGAACCAGGGGGCTTCCTCGTGGAAGATCACCTGGGCCTTCTTGTAGAGATCCGAGCGCTTACCGACGTCGGACACGCGCTTGGCCTGGAGCGTCAGGTCCTCGAACTCCTTGTTGCACCACTTGGCGATGTTGGAACCGCCCGGCTTCGCGGCTTCGCAGCCGAGAAGGACCTGGAGGAAGTTGTCCGGATCGCCATTGTCGCCCGTCCAGCCGAGCTGGGCGGTCAGGTGCTCGCCCTGCTGGGCGCGCTTGCGGTACTCGCCCCACTCGTACGAGACGATGTTGGCCTTCACGCCCAGTTTGGCGAGATCGGCCTGCATCAGCTCGGCGATGCGGCGGGCGTTGGGGTTGTACGGGCGCTGCACGGGCATCGCCCACAGGTCCGTCTCGAAGCCGTTGGGATAGCCCGCGGCGGCGAGGAGCTTCTTGGCGCCCTCGACATCATAGGGATAGTCCTTGATGTCGGTGTTGTACGACCAGATGGTCGGCGGGATCGGGTTGGTCGCCGGCGTACCGGACCCGAGGAACACCGCGTCGACGATCGCCTTCTTGTTGATGCCCATGTTGAGGGCCTGGCGGACGCGCTTGTCGTCGAACGGCTTCTTCTGCGTGTTGTAGGCGAGGTAGCCCACGTTCAGGCCGGGCTGTTCCAGCACCTGCACGTTGGGATCCTTGCGCATCGCCTCCAGATCGGCGGGCGCCGGGTACGGCATGACGTGGCACTCACCCTTCTGGAGCTTCGCCCAGCGCACGGCGGCGTCCGGCGTGATCGAGAAGATGAGGTCGTCGATCTTCGCGCGACCGCCGTAATACTGGTCGAACGCGCGGTAGCGGATCAGCGAGTCCTTGACGTACTGGACGAGGAAGAACGGGCCCGTGCCGACCGGGTCCTGGTCGACGCGCTCGGGCGTGCCGGCCTTCAGCATCGCGTCGGCATATTCCTTGGAGATGATGCCGGCATATTCCATCGCGAAGTCCGACAGGAACGGCGCTTCGGGCGCGTTGAGCGTGATGCGCACCGTGTAGTCGTCGACCTTCTCCACGCTCTTCAGCAACTTGGGCATGCCCATGTCCATGAAGTAGCTGTGGTTCTCGGAGGTCACCTTGTAATAGGGGTTCTCCGGCTTCCACTGGCGCTCGATCGAGAAGATGATGTCGTCGGCGTTGAAGTCGCGCGTCGGCTTGTAGTTGGCCTTGTTGCTGTGCCACTTCACGCCGCGGCGCAGGTTGAACGTATAGACGAGGCCATCGGGCGAAATCGTCCAGCTCTGCGCGAGGCCGGGAACGACGTTCGTCGTGCCGCGCTCGAAGTCGACGAGACGGCTGTAGATCTGGCTGTTGGCATCGAACGAGGTGCCGGTCGTGTTGATGGCCGGATAGAAATTCTCCGGGCTGCCCTCGGAGCAATAGACGAGCGTCTTGGCCTGCGCCGACGCTGCGGTGACGGCAAGCGCCAGCGCGGTCGCGGCGGCGAGCCGTTCGATGCGGAATTTCATGTGACTCCCTTTCTTATGGCTGGCACGCACGGCAAATGCCGGGATGCCATATCGGGGGATGTTAGGGCGTGGCCTCAGGCCCGTCAAACATCTGATCGTTAAGGAAGATCGGCTATTTTTTGTTGACATCGCGCTTCGTCACATGGCTTGGAACTTGCTTTGATGCAGCCCTTCGCAGCCGCACGCAGGACGGGTTGAAATGCCGGAATCCGCCACTCTTTCGATCCCGGTCGAATCCTTTAAAGCCGACGGCGCGCGGCCCATCCATACGCAGGTCATCGACCGCCGCAAGACGATGGGCGTGGAATTCGCGGTGACCGGCACCGAGAGCTTCGCCGTTACGGGCTGAGCGGTATCCCCGCCCCGGCCGCAAGGTCGAGGAACGTGTAGCGGTTGCGGATCAGGCGCGCCCGGCTGACCGCGCGCGCATAGAAATCCGCGGGCCACCCCAGATCCTTCGACGTCAGCGGCGCACCGGCGCGGCGCAACGTCGCCTCCAGTTCCGCCGCCGGGCGGATGACGCCGCCGATTTCGGCACGGATGGCGTTCCAGTTCGCCTCGAGCACGCCGTTGATCGCGTCGGCCTTCGTCCGGTCGACGCGCTTCTTGGCGAAATCCGCCCAGCACTCGCCGCCCAGATCGTTCCCGAACACGTCGATCACCGCCGCGCGGTCGACCGGATCGATCGCCACGCGCGGCGCCTTCTCGGCAAGCACGCGCTCCTGCAGGCGCGCCATCGTCAGCGTGGCGACACCGACCTGCTCGCCGTGGAAGGCGGCCGGCCATGCGGGATCGCCGAGCATGTCGGCGAAATGGCTGATCAGATGCTCGCCCTGGCTCGCCGGATGGCTGCTGCCGAGGATCGCCGTGCCGAAGCCCGAAAGCAGCAACGTGCGCACCAGCCGTTCCATCGCCGAAAGGTCGCCCTTCATCAGCGCGGCCGATTCCGCGAAAAGCGGCCCCTCGTCGTCGGCCAGCAGCACGAACGGCATTTTCCGGTACGGCTGCCCGAACAGGCGGTGCGCCAGCAGCCAGTCCGCCTGCGCGGTCGACCGGCAGAGACTGTCGCCGAGCCCCGAGCGGATCATGCGTGCCGGTGCCGCCGCCATCACGCCGAGATCGAGAAAGGCCGCAAGGGGAGCACGCGCGGGCAGCGATTTCTTGTGCCCGTGGATCGTGATCGCGGCGTTCTCGGACACGTAGCCGTTCATCGACGGCGCGGTTCCGAAGACGACATAGGGCTTGCCCGTGTTCGCCGCGGAATACTTGCAGATGTCGTTGATCGTGCCCGAGCCGACCGCGACGATGGCGTCGGCCGATGCGGTGGCTGCCGTCACATGCGCGACCGACGCCTCGTCGGCATGCGGATGTTCGCCGAGCACGACGCTGGAGACGAACCAGCGCCCGGCGAGCGCGCGCTCGACGGAAGATCCAAGGACCCAGTGCGTCGTCGGATCGCTGACGACGGCGATCTTGCGCCCGAGCGGCAGTCCGTCGAGGCAATTGCCGAGATCGCCAGACAGAGATGGCGCCATCAGCACGCGCTCGGTCGCGACCTTCAGGTTCGGGCCACCATCCGGATCGGCATAGGTTCCGGCCAGAATTCGCGCGATCGCGTCACTTTTCGTCATGTCGTCCATCCGGCCGGAATATCCAAAAGCCGCATAAGCTAGCGTCTGCAATCGATCAATATCAATCATAATCTTGAATAATAGTGATTGATTTTACGACTCTGGCCATTAATATGCTTGCATGAGTAAGGAAACCTTCCCAAGCGATAAAATGGCGGCGGAACCGGGCGCCCGGCGAAATCCGATCGCGCGCCGTGCCGTTCTGCGCCGGGAACTCGCCGCCCGCGGCACTGTCTCGGTCGCCGAACTCAGCGACGTTCTGGGTGCTTCGAGCGCCACGATCCGGCGCGACCTCGATGCCCTCGCACGCGAAGGTGCCGTCGTTCGCGCCTATGGCGGTGCCGCCGCGCGCACGTCCCGCCCGGCCGAAGAAGCATTCGCGATCCGCGAGATGAAATACGTGGCCGAGAAGCGCGCGGTCGCCCGCGCAGCCATGGAGCTGATCAAGTCCGGCGACACGGTCTTCATGAACGACGGCTCGACGCTGCTGACCCTCGCCCGCGAGCTCGCGGCGACGGATATCGAGCTGTTCGTCGTCGTGCCGGCCGTGAACGTCGCCCACGTGCTGATCGAGAACCCGAAGATCACTGTCTGTCTTCTCGGCGGGTTCGTGCGCCGCACGTCGCTCGCGACCGGCGGGCCGTTCGCCGAAACGATGCTCGAGCAGTTCAATGCCGACATCGCCCTGCTCTCCTCCGACGCGTTCAGCGTCGAGGAAGGCATGAGCTACACCAATGCCGACGACGCGCAGCTCGCGCGCAAGATGGCCGCACGCGCCAAGCAGTGCGCCGCGCTGCTGACCAGCCACAAGCTCGGCTGGAACTCGCGCATGTCGGGCGTGCCGACGGCCGAGATCGACATCCTCGTCACCGACGCGATCGCCGGCGACCTGGCCGAAGGCCTCGAACAGGCGGGCGTATCGACGATCGAAGCCTCCGTCGATCCTGCCGACCGGACCGAGGCCGAGTAGCGCCGTGAGCGATGCGTCCAGCGCCGTCGCGCGGCTTGCAGCGCTTCCGATCTGGCCGGGCACGCCCCGGATCGTGCCGATTCCGGGCGGACGGACGAACGAGAATTTCCGCGTCGATGCCGGCGGGCGCACCTTTTTCGCGCGCATCTGCGTCGATCTTCCGCATCACGGCGTCAGCCGGAAAAACGAGATCCGCTGCATCGAACTGGCCGCCGCCGCCGGGATCTCACCGCCCGTGCTTCATTCGGGCGACGGCATACTCGTCACCGGGTTCTTCACCGGGCGCACGCTGGCGCACGACGAGCCGGTCGAGGATGCGATCCTCCTGAGCCTCGCGAAAGCGCTGCGCCAGGTCGCCGACCGGCCCGCCCCGGCCGACCTGGCACCGTTCGACCCGATCGAGGTCTGCCGCGGCTATATCGCCGCCCTTCCAGCAGACGCGATTCCGCCGGCCCGCCGCGCGCGCGCCGACGCGATCATCGCCGCGGCACCCGTCCTGTCGGCCGCGTCGCTGATCCATGCCGATCTCATCCCCGAGAACGTCCTCGTCGCGCCGGACGGGATCGCGATCGTCGACTGGGAATATGCCGGGCGCGGTGACCCGGCCGTGGATATCGGTGCCGTCGTCGTCAATTTCAGCCTCGACGCGCGCCAGGCGAAGCTTTTCATCGACGCGTTCGGCACGGCAGACCCGGAGAAAGTGCGCAGGCTCGCGCCGCTGATGGCGCTTCGCGAGGCGCTGTGGTGCGAAACGCAGCGCCATTTCGTCGGCGTGCGCGGCGACCTCGAATCCTATTCCGAGCTGTGCTGGCGGCGCGTCGACGGCTTCTCGCCATGACCGCGCGCTACGACATCGCCATCGTCGGCGCAGGCGTCGTCGGCTGCGCCATCGCGCGCGAGATGTCGCGCTATGCGCTGCGCACGGTTCTCATCGAGGCGCGCAGCGATCTGGGCGACGGTGCCAGCAAGGGAAATTCCGCGATCCTTTCGACCGGCGCCGACACGCCGTTCGGCACGCTCGAATGCCGCCTCGTCACGCGCGGGCACGAACGCTATCTCGCCGAAGCGCCCGCGATGGGCCTGCCCTTCCTCGCGACCGGCAGCCTGACCGTCGCGTGGAACGCGGACGAACTGCAGCGTCTGAAGAAGATGCAGGACGAAACGCTCGCCGCCGGCTTCACGACCGGCAAACTCGTCGGCAGCGACGAGATATATGCGCGTGCACCCCGTCTTGCGCCCGGCGCGCTCGCGGCGATCTGGGAACACGAGGAGGGGATCGTCGATCCCTTCTCCACGCCCTATGCCTACGCGCTCGATGCCGTGACCAACGGCGTCGAGTATCGCAGCCACAGCCCGGTGACGGGCGCGGTGCGCGCGGACGGGTTGTGGCGGCTCGAGACGCCCGATGGTCCTATCGCCGCGACGGCCGTCGTCAACTGCGCCGGCCTGTGGGCCGACCGCGTGGAGAAGCTCGCCGGCTACGCCGATTTCGTGTCCAAGCCGCGCCGCGGCCAGTTCATCGTGTTCGACAAGAGCGCGCGAGCGCTGCTCGACACGATCATCAAGCCCGTGCCTTCGCCAAACTATCGCGGCGTGCTGATGACGCCGACGGTCTTCGGCAACATCCTCGTCGGGCCGACCGCCGAGGAGATCGACGACCCCGATGACTGGCGCGTGACGGCCGAAGGGCTGGCGGCGCTGAAAGCGGCAGCCTACCGGATCCTGCCCGATCTCGCCGGGCACGAGATCACCGCGACCTATTGCGGCGTGCGGCCGGGAACAGACAGGCCGGAATACCGCATCATCCCGCGCAACGCGGACAAGTGGCTGACCGTCGGCGGCATCCGATCGACGGGCCTCTCCGGCGCGCTCGGCATCGCCGAGCACGTCGCCGACATCCTGCTCGCCGACATGGTGCGTGCACCCCGCAAGCCGAGCGTCACGCCCGTGCGCGTGCCCAGCCTGTGCGCGGGCGACGCGCGCCCGTGGCAGGCCGCGGGGGTCACCGACAAAGCGGACCGCGAGATCGTCTGCCATTGCGAGGGCACGACGCTGGGCGAGATCCGTGCCGCGATGGCATCGCCCCTGCCACCCCGCTCGCTCAAGGCGCTGAAGCGCCGGACGCGCGCGATGTTCGGCCGGTGCCAGGCGTTCCATTGCGGGGCGCGCGTGCAGGCGATCTTCGAAGCACTGGGCGAAGGGCGCGAAGCATGACGCGCCTCGATGCCGCCGTTGTGGTCGTGGGCGCCGGCCCTGCGGGACTTGCGGCCGCGCGCGCGCTTGCGGAAAGCGGCGTGCCCTCGGTGCTGGTCGTTGATCGCGACGATGCGCCCGGCGGCCTGCCGCGGTTCTGCAGCCATCCGGGTTTCGGCTGGGAATACTCGCATCGCTTCGAAACCGGGCCCCGTTTCGCGCGCCGGCTCGTCGACGCGCTTGACCCGGCCGTCGTCGCGATCGCGACGCGCACGTCCGTCGTCGCCGTCCGGCCGGGACCGGAGATCGACATCGTCGGTCCCGACAGCGGCCACATGCGCCTGCGTCCGCGCGCCGTGGTGCTGGCGACCGGCATCCGCGAACGGCCGCGAAGTGCACGCCTCGTTCCCGGCAAGCGGCCCGAGCGCGGCGTGATGACGACCGGCCAGCTCCAGCAGTTCGTCGCGCGCGGAATCCCGCACGGCGGCACGCGTGCCGTCGTCGTCGGCACCGAACACGTTTCCTTCTCGATCCTGCTCACCGCCCGGCACGCGGGCCTGAAGGTCGTCGCGATGCTGGGGGCGGAAGACCGCATCCTGTCGTACCGGCCGGCCGGCTGGTTCGCGCGCGCGATGGGCGTGCCCGTCCACCTGTCGGCGAGCGTCGAAGACATCGCGGGCACGAAGCGCGTCGAGGCCGTGACGTTCCGCGACGCCGCCGGCGCGCACACGCTCGCGTGCGACACCGTCGTCTTCTCCGGCGATTTCATCCCCGACGCGGCACTGCTTCTGGGCAGCGGCATCGAGATCGACCCGGGCACGTCCGGTCCCGCCATCGACCAGCACGGGCGCACGAGCGTGCCCGGAATCTTCGCGGCCGGGAACCTGCTGCGCGCGGTCGAGAGCAGCGGCTGGGCGGCGAAGGAAGGGGCCTGCGTCGGCGCGAACGTCGCGGCGTATCTCGCAAGGCCCGGCGAATGGCGCATCGACGCCACGCGCATCCGCGCGGGCGCCGGCCTCGACTACGCCGTTCCGCAGGTCTGGGCGCCGACGCCGGGAATGGCCGCCCTGCCCGCGAGCCTGCGCGCCAGCGGCGACGCGCGCGGCGCGCACCTCAGCCTCGCGCAGGCCGGCGCCGAGATATGGGCTGGCGGATCGACGGATTTCCTGCGCCAGCGGCGCATCGCGATGGACGAATCGGCATTCGGAAAACTGGGCGAAGGCGACGCGACGATCGCCGTGCGCTGAAACACGACAAGGAGCGACCATGGACTTCATCATGATGCTGACCCGCAGCGACCGCACGATCGAGGACGGCGACACGCTCGTCGACGACATCATCGCGATGGGCGTGCGGCACATCGGCTTCAAGGACGTGGGCGTGCCGTATCCGGTGATGGAGCGCATCGTCGCCAAGATCCACGCCGCGAAGGCGATCTCGTATCTCGAAGTCGTCAGCACGACGCCGGCTTCGGTCGTCGAATCGCTGACGACGGCGAAGAAGCTGGGCGTGCAGCGGCTTCTCGGCGGCACCGACCTGAATGCCGCAAAGTCCGTTCTCGGCGATCTCAAGGGCTACTACCCGTTCCCCGGCAACCCGGTCGGGCATCCGACCAAGCTCGGCGGCTCGCCCGAGCTGGTGGCCGAGCATTGCCGGACCGCGCGCAAGCAGGGCTGCGGCGGCGTCGATCTGCTCGCCTACCGCGCGACCGAGGCCGACCCGATCGAACTGGTCCGTGCGGCGCGCGGCGCGCTCGACGGCGGCCTGCTGATCGTCGCAGGCAGCGTGAGCACGCCCAAACAGATCCGCGATCTCGCCAATGCCGGGGCCGATGCCTTCACGATCGGCTCGGCCGCGCTTGACGGTTCGTTCTCGCCGACCAAGGGCGCGCTTTCGAGCCAGATCGCCGACATCCTCGCCGCTTGCCGGATTTGATCAAAAAATTGACTACGGGTGCATGACGTGCGATAGAACTCCCGTCAAATATGGGATTCCGGGCAACGGAATCCGGATATTTGATCAATTTCGGGAGGAACTCGCCGCGTGCCGCTCGATCCGGCCCCCATTTCGATCTGCGACCGGCTGCGCCAGGACATCCTCGTCGGCGCCTTCCCGTTCGGCGGCCGGCTGAAGATCGACGAGCTTTCCGACCGCTACACCACCAGCCACATGCCGATCCGCGAGGCGCTGCGCCAGCTCCAGGGCGAAGGCCTTGTCGTCGTCGAGCCAAATCGCGGTGCACGCGTGCGCGCGGTCGATCTCGATTTCGTGCGCGACATGTTCGACCTGCGCGTCGCGCTGGAATCGATGCTCGCCCGGCGCGCGGCCGAACGCATCACGCCCGAGCAGATCGGCCGCATCAAGCGCATCGAGGACGAACTCGAGGCGCACGCGGCCAAGGCGGACTACTCCAACGTCCTCGCCTGCAACCAGGCCTTCCACGCCGCGATCAACGAGGCAGCCGGCAATGTCGAGGCGATCCGCATCCTCGAGCGGCACTGGAACATCATCATCGCGCTGTGGGGACGGCACGGCTACGGCTCCGAACGCGCGGCGGGCGTGATCTCCGATCACCGCCAGATCATCGTGGCGCTCGAGCAGCACGATGCCGAAGGTTCGGCGATCCTCGCCGCCGCGCACGCGGCCAAGGCGAAGCAGGAAATGGTCCGCCGTTTCCTCGCCAACTCGAACGGCGGGCCCGCCGCATGACGCCGCCCCTCGTCCGCATCGAGGCCTTCGCCTATCGCGCGACGGGCAAGACCGTCTGGGTCTTCGTGCGCCTCGTCGATGGCGACGGCCGGCACGGCTGGGGCGAAGCCACGCTGACGGGCCAGGAAGCCGCACTCGCCGCAAGCCACACACGCATCGCCGCGAAGCTGCAGGGATCGCCCGCCGATCCGCACCGCGACCTGATGAAGGACGCCGGCGTCGCGACCGGCGACCGCGCGGGTGCGGCCATCGTCAGCGCCGTCGACCAGGCGCTATGGGACATCGCGGGCAAGCGCGCCGGGCGCCCGATGAACGCGCTGCTGGAGAAGGCCGGCCCGCACGCCGTCAATCTCTACGCCAACATCAACCGCCGGACGACGACACGTACGCCCGAAGGCTTCGCCCAGAGTGCCACGAAGGCGCTTGCCGACGGCTTCTCGGCGATCAAGCTCGCCCCGTTCGACGGCGTGCAGCCGGGCAGCGACAAGGGCGTCGCGCACGGCATCGCGTGCGCAGCCGCCGTGCGCGAGGCGATCGGGCCCGCGCGCAAGCTGATGATCGACTGCCACTGGCGCTTCGACGAAGCGAATGCCGCACAAGCGCTCGACGAACTCGCGAAGCTCGGCCTGCACTGGTTCGAATGCCCGCTTCCCGAAACGCCCGACAACTATGAGGCCCTGCGCCGCCTGCGCAAGCGGGCGAACGCGTCGGGCGTGCTGACCGCGGGCTGCGAGATGGAAACCGGCCTCGAAGGGTTCCGGCCCTTCATCGAGCACGAGATCTACGACGTGCTGATGCCGGACGTGAAATACGCGGGCGGCCTCGCCGAATTCCGCCGCATCGCCGAGTTCGCCGCCGCGCGCAACATCGCGACGGCCCCGCACAACCCGAGCGGCCCCGTCTGCCACCTCGCCAGCCTGCATGTGAGCGCGGGCCTGCCGGGCTTCCTGACGCTCGAACACCAATACGACGAGACACCGAACTTCTTCGCCATCGTCGCGGGCGACGTGCCGCGCCCGATGGACGGGCTCTGCCCGCTCCCCGCGGGTCCCGGTCTTGGCATCGATCTTGTGACCGACGGCTTCGTGCCGCTGGCGGACTTCGCCGCCGGAGGACGCGCATGATCGTGTTCGCACGCCTGCGCCGCCTGCTGGAGTTCGCGCTCGCCCTCGGCGTCGTCGGCGTGCTTTGGCATCTGGTGGCACTGCGCGTCGCCAACGCCACGCTCGTGCCTGCCCCGCTCAAGGTCGCGGGCGCCTGGCTCGAACTGCTCGCGAGCGATCTTCCGACCGACATCGCCGCAAGCCTCGTACATCTGGGGACCGGGTTCGGCGCCGGCGCCGCTCTCGGCCTGTTCCTTGCCGTGCTGTGCGCACGCTTCGCTCTGGTCGATGCCATCGCCGACCCGGCGATGGAACTGCTGCGCCCCATCGGCGCCATCGCGTGGATACCGATCGCGATCATCATGTTCGGCATCGGGCGCGGCGTGCCGATCTTCCTGATCTTCTACGCCTCGATCTTCCCGATCTTCGTCAACACGCTGGCCGGAATCCGGCAGGTGGACCGCAACCTCCTCAACGCCGCGCGCACGCTGGGGGCACCTCCGCGCATGATCGTCACGCACGTGGTTCTGCCGGCAGCCCTGCCGCTGGTGCTGGCGGGTGCGCGCCTCAGCCTCGGCGTCGCGTGGGCCGCGATGGTGGCGGCGGAACTCACCGGTGCCGATGCAGGGCTCGGCTGGCGGATCTTCTGGTACCAGGAGTTCTTCGCCATGGACAAGGTCATGGCCGTGATCCTGACCATCGGCGTTCTCGGCTATGCGCTCGATCTCGCATTGCGCCGCCTTCAGGCCGCGATGACACGCTGGAGCGCCGACACGCGCGCGGAGGCGGCATGACGCTTTCCCAGCGCCGCATCGCACCCCTCGCCTTTCTCGTCCTGCTGCTCGCGACGTGGGAAGCGCTGGCGCGTGCGACCGGCTCGCTCGCGATCGTGCCCTATCCCGCCGGCATCGCCGAAGCGGCCGTGCGTTCGGTCGGCGACGGCACGCTGATGAAGGCCATCGGCGGCAGCCTGCAACGCGTGCTGACCGGCTTCGCGCTGGGCGCGCTGTTCGGCATCCCGCTCGGCCTGCTGATGGGGCTGGTCGATCCGTTCCGACGCGCACTCGATCCCATCGTCGACTCCTTGCGCGCCATCGCACCCATCGCGTGGATCCCGATGGCGCTGCTGTGGCTTGGCATCCGCGGCAACGCGGCACTCTTCATCGTCGCCTATGCGGCCTTCTTCCCCTTCGTCCTCAACACGATCCAGGCGGTGCGCCTGGTCGACAGGCGGCTGATCGACGCCGGGCGCGCATTGGGCGCGGGGCGCTGGCTGCTGCTGCGCGCCGTCATCGTGCCCGCCGTGCTGCCCGTCGTCGTCACGGGGGCACGCATCGCGATGGCCTTCGCGTGGGGATCGATCATCGCCGCGGAGATGGCCATCGGCATCAAGGTCAATCCCGGCGGTGCGGCCACCGTCGGGCTCGGGCAGCTGATGGTCAACACGCTCTACATCAAACGCGACATCAACGGATTGGTCCTCTACATGGCAAGCATCGGACTGGTGAGCCTCGCGATCGACTACGGCGTGCGCGCCCTGCAGCGTGCGGTGATGCCATGGCAGCGCTAGGCACCGCGAAGATCGAGGCGCGCGGCCTCTGCAAGACCTACGTGTCGGCCAGCAAGGGCACGCAGGTGGAGGCGCTGCGCGACGTCTCGTTCCGCGTCGAGGCGAACGAGTTCGTCTCCATCGTCGGCCCGTCGGGCTGCGGCAAGTCGACCCTGCTGTCGCTCGTCGCCGGCTTCGCCGAACCCAGTGCCGGCAGCGTGCTCTTCGACGGCGCGCCGGTGACCGGCCCCGGCCCGGAACGCGGCGTCATGTTCCAGGACTATGCGCTGTTCCCGTGGCGCACGGTGCGCGGCAACATCGAGTTCGGCCCGCTCGCGCGCGGCATCGATGCCGCCGAGCGCGCGCGCATTTCCGCGAAATACATCGAGATGGTCGGCCTGTCGGGTTTCGAGGACCGCTACCCGCACGAGCTTTCCGGCGGCATGCGCCAGCGCTGCGCGCTCGCCCGCCTGCTCGCCAACCAGCCGGACGTCTGGCTGATGGACGAACCGCTCGCGGCCGTCGATCTCCAGACGCGCGTGATCCTGCAGGACGAACTGCTGCGTCTGTGGGGCGACGGCGGCGACAAGGCGAAGCGCCGTTCGGTGATGTTCGTCACGCACGGCATCGACGAGGCCGTCTATCTCTCCGACCGCGTCGTGGTGCTCGGCCGCCGCCCGGGCCAGATCAAGGAGATCGTCTCCATCGACCTGCCCCGCCCGCGCACCGACGCGCGCACGTCGGCGCAAGCCGCGCGCTATGTCGATTACATCTGGAACCTGATCCGTGCCGAAGCCGCACGCGCCATCGTCGAAGAACCATAAAATCAAAACCCGGAGGAACCCATGACCGATAATTCGAGCTTTCCCCGCCGCTCCGTCCTCCGCATGGCCAGCGCCGCCGCCATCGCCGGCCTGCCGCTGTTCCGCGCGAGCCCGTCGCTCGCGCAGGCCCTCAAGATGACGATGGGCGTGGGCCTCACCAACGACGGCGCGCCGCTCGTCTTCGCCATGCAGCGCGACAAGCTGCTGGAAAAGGCGGCCGAGGAACTGGGCCTGCGCATCGATGCCGAATATCTCAACTTCCCCGTCCTGCTTCGCATGTTGCAGGGGCTCGCGGCCGGCCAGCTCGATATCGGCATGCTCGGTTCCACGCCGACGATCCGCAACCTCTCGCAGCCCAACCCGGCCGTGCCCCTCGCGATCGGCGGCGGCGGCATCAAGTTCCCGCTGCAGGTGCCCAAGGGCTCGCCGATCAAGAACCTCAACGACCTGCGCGGCAAGACGATCCTCACCATCGTCGGCTCCGACCTGCATCTCGTGCTCATGTTGATGCTGAAGGCGCATTTCGGCACCGACGACGTCAAGGAACTGAACATCACGGTGAAGAACATCCAGGCCTTCACCGAACTGACGCGCGCGCAGCCCGGCATCGACGCGGTGCTGAACGTCGATCCCGCCGCGCGCGGTGCCGAGAACGCGGGCGAACTCGTTGCGCTGGTGCGCAACGACGGCTCGACCGGTCCCGCCTATGACGGGCCCGAGGGTAAGGGCGAAGGCCATCGCGTGGCGAGCTTCAGCAAGACCGGCTTCTATCCGGAAGCCTATTACCCGCACCGCATCTGGTGGGTCGCGCGCGAGGCGTTCATGCGCGAGAACCCCAAGGCGGTGACGGCGCTTCTCGTCGCCAATGCCCGCGCGGTCAAGCTCACGACCCAGATGAATGCCGACCAGGTCATCGACCTTGCCAGCGCGGAATGGTTCAGCGATCGCGCGGCGCAGCGCCCCTACGTGGAGAACATCCTTTATCGCAAGCGTGGCTGGTCGTGGATCACCGAAGGCGACGCGCGCTCGCTGATCGAGATGTCGAAGGTGAAGACCATCTTCCAGACCGAGCTGACCGCGGACGTGGTCAAACGCACGCTTGCACTTGGCGCACCGCTGTCGCGCGACGCGTGGGAGCGCGTGGGCAAGGACCCCGCGGTCGATGTCATGACCGACGCCAAGGCACCCGACACGCGCGGCATTCCCGTCTGGGATGCGGCGAACTGGAAGATCTGAACGTGCCGACGATCGAACGCGAAGCCGTCTTCGCGGTCCAGCACGCCAATGCGATGACCGGCGAGACGCCCTTCTGGGACGTCTCGACCGGCACGCTCTGGTGGATCGATATCCAGGCCCAGCGCCTGCTCGGCCATCGGCCCGACGGCGGCCCGTCGCACGACATCGCCCTGCCCTCGATGCCGGGCTTCGTGACCGGCCGGCGGCAGGGCGGGCTGCTGCTCGGGCTCGAAGACGGGATCTATCCGTTCGATCCGGCTTCCGGATTGGGCGCGCGCATCGTCGCGGTCGAGGCCGACGATGCGCGCACGCGCATCAACGACGGCCGCGCCGATCCGGCCGGCCGCCTGTGGTTCGGCACGATGGACAAGTCCGGTTCGGGCGAGCCCATCGGCGCGCTCTACCGGATGGAAACGGACGGGCGGGTCGAGAAGGTCCGCACCGGCGTGCGCGTCCCCAACGGCATCGAGTTCTCGCCCGACGGCACGCGCTTCTATTTCGCGGACTCCCGCACGCACACGATCGAGGCGATGCCCTACGAAGTGGCGAGCGGAAAGCCTGGGCCTTCTTCTGTCTTCGCGAAGTATCCCGAGAATTTCATCCCCGACGGAAGCTGTATCGATGCCGAAGGCTGCCTGTGGGTGGCGCTGATCGGTGCCGGACGGATCGAACGCCGCCGCCCCGACGGATCGGTCGATGGCGGCGTCGATCTTCCGGTTTCGCGCCCGACGATGCCGCATATCGGCGGCCCCGACGGGCGAACGATGTTCGTCACCTCGCAACGCCGCTTCCTCACGCGCGAAGGGCTGGCAGCCGAGAAGCTGGCGGGCGATCTTCTGGCGCTCCGGGTTCCGGTTTCCGCCCGTCCGCCCTTGCTTGCAGGAATCTGACGCCATGCCGAACCATTTCTCGATGAAAGGCCGCAACTGCCTCGTCACCGGCGGCAGCGTTTCCATCGGCCGCGCGATCGCGCTCGGCTTCGCCGAGTACGGCGCCTCGGTCGCGATCCATCATTCGGCCGCCGCCGATGCGGCCTTCGGCGTGCCGGATGCGGCCAGCGACACGGTCGCCGCGATCCGCGCCTTCGGCGTCGCCGGCCATGCCGTGGAGGCCGACCTTGCGGATCGGCAGGGTGCCCGCCGAGCATACGAAGGCGCCGTCGCGGCACTCGGCCAGGTCGACGTGCTCGTCGTGTGCGCCTCGGTCCAGAAGCGCGAGGAATTCACCGAGATCTCGGACGAACAGTATGAGCTGCAGACGCAGATCAATTTCCGCGCCACCATCGACCTGCTCAAGCTCGCCGTGCCACCGATGCGCGCGCGCAAGTGGGGCCGCGTGCTGACGATCGGAAGCATCAACCAGCTTTCGCCCGAGCCGCAGCTCGCGGTCTACGCCGCGCTGAAAAGCGCGCAGGCGAACCTCGCGATCAATCTCGCCGTCCAGTGCGCGCGTGACAACGTGATGGTGAACAACCTGTCGCCCGGCATCGTCGAGACCGAGCGCAACCGCTGGCGCCGCAAGGACGCCGAAGAGTGGAAGCAGATTCAGGCGAAAGCGTCGCCGACGATGGGGCGCGCCGCGCGGCCCGAGGAAATGGTGGGCGCGGCCCTGCTGCTGTGCTCGGAAGCCGCAAGCTACATCGCCGGAACCGACATCATGGTGACGGCCGGCGCACATCTTCCCGGAGGTTTCAGGTGAACGGTTTCGTCGGCATCACGATCTTCCCCGAATTTTTCCAGAACGAGGGCGTGGACGGCGCGCTCGACAATCTGGTGCGCCGTGCGGGCGCCACGGCCATCGCGACGTCGCCCTACGTGATGGCGCCCGCACCCGACGGCCAGGGTTCGCGCGAACCGCCGGCGGACGCCGGCGCCGGCAAGGTGCGCCTGCTCGACCGGCCGCTGTGGGGCCGGCGCGAGCTTTTCGTACGCACGGCGCCCAGCTTCGCGCCCGATCTGTCGCTATATAAAGGTCTGCGCTATCCGCCGGCACAGGCCGACGCGCTGACGCACAGCGACGGCCACGTCATCGCCGACGCGATCAAGGGTGCCAAGGCGCGCGGGCTGGAGGTGTATCTGCAGGTGCAGGCGGTCATCCCGCCGGGCTACCGCGTGCAGTTCGGCGGCCCGCAGGAAGACGACCGGCCGCGCCTGCCCGACGGCGGGTCGCCCGCCGTGCGCGTCGACAACAACGCCTCGCTTGCGAGCCCGCATATCCGCGACTATGCCCGCGCGATGGTGCGCGATCTCGTGCGCGCCTATCCGCAGATCGACGGGCTGCGCATCGACTGGCCGGAATACCCGCCCTACTCGCTCGACGGCGCCTTCTTCGATTTCGGCCCGCATGCGCGGGACGCGGCAAAGCGGCTTGGCTTCGATTTCGAGGCGATGCGAGAAGCGGCCGGCGCGCTGCGTTCCCGCCTGCTCGGCGGCCTCACCGCCGGTGATCTCGCCGGTTGGGCGAGCGGGGCCGAGCCGGTCGAAAAGCTGTTCGGCGGCACGCCGGCGCTGGCCGACTGGCTGCGTTTCAAGGCGAAACTGTCGGCCGAGATCATCCAGGTCTTCCGCGAGGCGCTCGACGCTTCCGGCGCCAAGCACATGAAGCTCGTCCCCAACGCCTTCCCGCCGCCATGGACGGCGCTGAGCGGCATGCCGTTCGCCGACCTTGCCGGGCGCTGCCAGGGCGTGTCGGTAAAGCTCTATACGATGCACTGGCCGATGATGGTCCGCGCATGGGCCGACGCGCTCGCATCCGCGAACCCGTCGATCGCGGCCGACCCCAATCTGGGGCGCGGCATCGCCCGCCTGTTCGCCACCAACGACGATCCGGGCCCTGCACGCCTCGAGGACTGGCGCTATCCCGAGCCCGAAGAACCGCATCCGGTGGGCGCGAAGACGCAGGAATCCAAGATACGCGCCGCACGCGCCGCCGCGGGCAGCGTGCCGGTCTACGCGCTCGCCCACGGCTACGGCCCCGTCGCCGATTTCGAGGCGCGCTGCGCCATCGCGTGGCGCGCGTCGGGCGGGAAGCTCTGGGTCAACCGCTACGGATATCTCGCGGATGCGAAGCTCGACGCGATCGGAAGGGTGCGTGCGCTTGCTTGACCGCCTTTCTCGCGTACCTATACTCGACACAAACATAAAACCGGGAGGAACGACGATGATCGCAAGAATGGCAGCAGCACTGGTCGCGGCGACGGTCGCGATTTCGCCGGCGATGGCGGCATGGCCCGAGAAGCCCGTGCGCATCGTCGTGCCGTTCGGCCCGGGCGGGACGACCGACATCCTCGCGCGCACGCTCCAGAAGGTGCTCGACGAACGCAAGATCATCCCGCAGCCCATCGTCGTGCAGAATGTCGGCGGGCACTTCTCGGTCGGCGCGCGCCAGGTGATGACCGCGCAGCCCGACGGCTACACGTTCCTCGCGATCCATCTGGCCCTGCTGTCGGGCGAGGTCGTCGATCCCGCGCGTGGCGTTTCCTACCGCAACTTCGAGCCGGTCGCGCTTACCGGCGGCTTCTGCTTCCACCCGATCGTGCGCGGCGATTCGCCGTTCAAGACGCTGAAGAACCTGCTCGACGAGGCGAAGGCCAAGCCCAACACGATCGTCGCGGGCGTGAATATCGGCGCGCTCAACCACATGATGGCGCTGTTCATGGAACAGGGCTTCCCGGGCGCCAAGTTCCGCTACGCGCAGATCGGCGGCGGCGGCGAGAATTTCGCGGCGATCATGGGCGGCCACACGCAGATGACCGTGCTGTCGAGCTCGGAGTATCAGACCTACAAGGCCAACGGCATCCGCGCCCTCGCCTATTCCGGTCCCGAGCGCCTGAAGCTCGAACCGGAAATCCCGACCGCGCGCGAACTCGGCCTCGGCTTCGACTACTGCGCCGAGAATTTCTGGTTCGCGCCCAAGGGCACGCCGCGCGAGGCGATCGACGGCATGGCCGACGCGCTCGAGAAGGCGAACGGCACGCCCGACCTCAAGGAGTTCTTCGAGAAGCAGGCGCAGACGGGCCAGTTCATGCGTGGCCCGGCCTACGCCAAGCGGCTCGACGACGTGTTCAAGATGATCGAACCGGTCGCCAAGCTGGCCGCGCCCGCGCCGAAGTAAGGGGAAGACGCGTGGCCGAGGCCGTCAGCCCGCGCGAACGCAGGCTCGATCTCGTCGGGGCGATCGTCGTCATCGCCATCGGCGCGTTCGCGCTGTTCGTCGCGCGCAAGGAACCGCCGGCGCATTACGACCCGCTGGGGCCGGGAACGGCGCCGACGGTCGTCTCGCTGCTGCTGCTGGCGCTCGGCATCATCCTGCTGTTACGCGCCTGGTCGGGCCTTCGGACCGGCCAGGCGACGCAGAGCATGATCCTGGGTCTCGACGGCGAGGAACCGACCGACTATCGCCTGCGGCCTCGTCTCGCGGTCTTCGCCTATGTGGCGACGGCGGCGTATACGGCGGCACTCGGCTTCGGCGTGCCGTTCTACGCGGCGACGATCGTGTTCCTCATCGGCCTCGGCGCCGCGATGGCGGACTTCAGGCGCAAGCGCACGATCTGGGTCGTGGGCGTGGGCATCGTCGGCGCGTTCGTCGTCAAGTACCTGTTCGGCACCGTGCTGCTGGTGTCGCTGCCATGACGCTCGCCGACGCCTTCCTGCACCTGTTCCTGCCCGCGCCGTTCTTCATCATGATCATCGGCGTGATCGTGGGCATCGCCGTGGGCGTCATGCCCGGCATCACGGCGGGCATGCTGATGGCGCTCACACTTCCCTTCACCTACGCGATGGCGCCGGTCGACGCGATCATCCTGCTGATCTCGATGTTCGTGGGCGGCGTGTCGGGCGGCCTCGTGACGGCGACGCTGATGCGCATCCCGGGCGAGCCCAACGCGATCATGACGACGCTCGACGGCTATCCGCTCGCCAAGAAAGGCTTTCCGGGGCGCGCGCTGGGCCTCGGCAACGCCGCCTCGATCGTCGGCGGCTCGCTCTCGTGGGTTGCGCTCGTCCTCCTCACCCGCCCACTCGCCGAGATCGCGATCCATCTGGGCCCCTGGGAGAATTTCGCGCTGGTGCTGACCGCCCTCGTGCTCGTCTCCTCGCTCAGCCGCGGCTCGTTCCTGAAAGGCATGATCTCGGCGCTGCTGGGCGTGCTGCTGGCGATGCCGGGCGTGGACGAGACGTCCGGGCTCGTGCGCCTCACCTTCGGGCTCGACGCGATGACCAACGGCTTCCAGCTGCTGCCCGTGATCATGGGCCTGTTCGCGATGTCGCAGCTCACGGCCGACACGATGCATGCCGAGCAGGGCACCGACCACATCAAGGCGAGCATGAGGGGCCTGCTGATCTCGATGCGCGACTACGTCACGCACGGCTGGAACATGCTGCGCTCGTCGCTGATCGGGATCTGGATCGGCATCCATCCGGGCGTGGGCGCCACCGTCTCGTCAATCGTCGCCTACACGGTCGCGAAAAACGTCTCGAAGAAGCCCGAGGAATTCGGCACGGGCAGCGAGGAGGCGATCGTCGCCGCCGAGAGCGCCAACAACGCGACGACGGGCGGCACGCTGATCCCGCTGCTGGCGCTGGGCATCCCCGGCGGCGTCGCCGACGCGATCCTGCTCGCGGCCCTGGTGATGCACAACCTGCGTCCGGGTCCGCTGCTGTTCTCGACCAATCCCGAGATCGTGAACACGATCATGGCGACGCATCTCGTGGCGCATTTCGCGATGTTCATCCTGATGACGGCGGGCACGATCCTGTTCGCGCGCATGATGCTGGTGCCGCGCGCGATCCTGTTCCCGCTCGTCATCGTCTTCTGCGTGGTCGGCACCTACGCGATGGACGGGCAGATATCGGACGTCTGGATCATGCTGCTGTTCGGCCTCGTCGGCCTCGGCATGGAATACGCGCGCTTCCCGCTCGCGCCCTTCGTCATCGGCTTCGTCCTCGAGCCGATGGCCGAGGGCAAGCTGCGCTCCGCGCTGATGATCTCCGACGGCTCGATGCTGCCGCTGGTCACGCGGCCGGTCTCGCTGGCGCTGCTGCTGGTCGCGGTCGCGTGCTTCCTGTGGCCCTTCTGGCGCGAATGGCGGGCTTCCCGGGCGCGGTAGCGGCATGCTTGATGCCGGGCCCGAAAAATGACAGTTTCGCGACAGAACGGACAGAATCCCGAACGACGTCCGAGCCACCCGCCGGAGGACCCCCCCATGCGCCGCCAATCCCGCCGCCAGATTCTGGCCCTCGCCCTCGCCGCCCCGGTTTTCGCCACTGCCCCCGCCTTCGCGCAGGCGCTCGAGGACAAGGTCGTCATCGTCACGTCGTTTTCGCGCGACGTGACCGGCCCGTTCGCGGAAGCGTTCCAGAAGAAGCATCCGGGCACGAAGGTCGAGGTGCAGAGCCGCTCGACCACCGCCGGCGTCTCGTTCATCCGCGAGACACGCACCAATCCGCCCGACATGTTCTGGGCCTCGGCGCCCGACGCGTTCGAGGTGCTGAAGAAGGGCAGCCTGCTGCAGAAGTACAAGCCCCTCGCCACCGGCATCGCCGAACGCGTGGGCCCGGCGCCGGTCAACGATCCCGAAGGCTTCTATTTCGGCTTCGCCGCGTCGGGCTACGGCATCATGTACAACACGCGCTATGTGCGCGCGAACAACCTGCCCGTTCCCAAGGAATGGGATGACCTGCGCAAGCCCGAGTATTTCGGACATGTCGGCATCTCGGCCCCGTCGCGCTCGGGTACCACGCACCTGACGGTCGAGACGATCCTGCAGGGCGAAGGCTGGGACAAGGGCTGGGCGCAGCTGCTCGCCATCGGCGGCAACTTCGCCTCGGTCTCCGACCGCAGCTTCGGCGTGCCCGACGCGGTCAATTCCGGCCAGTACGGCATCGGCATCGTCATCGACTTCTTCGGCCTGTCGGCCAAGGCTTCGGGCTTCCCGGTCGATTTCGTCTACCCGACGGTCACGACGATGGTGCCCGCGAACATCGGCATCGTCGCCGGCGCCAAGAACCCGAACGCCGCGCGCGCCTTCGTCGAGTTCCTGCTGTCGGAAGAAGGCCAGACGATCCTGCTCGATCCCAAGATCCAGCGCCTGCCCGTGCGCACGGCGATCTACGACAAAGCGCCGGCGGGCTACCCCAACCCGTTCAAGGACAAGAGCCTCGGCGCGCGCGTCAACTTCAACAACGACGCGTCCGAGGTCCGCTACGAACTGCTGAACTCGCTGTTCGACCGCCTGATCACCTTCCGCCTCAAGGAACTGACGGAAGCCTGGAAGGCGATCCACGCGGCCGACGCGGCCGTCGCCAAGAGCAAGTCGGCCGAAGGCGCCAAGCTGCTGGCCGACGCGCGCAAGCTCGCCACGTCCGTGCCGATCACCGAGAAGGAAGCCAACGACCCGCAGATCGCCGGCGCCTTCCAGGAGAAAAAGCCGGACAAGCCGGTCGCCGCGCGTCAGGCCGAGTTCGAGGAGAAGTGGGACGCCTTCGCGCGCCGCAATTACGCCGAGGCGAAGCAGCTCGCCGAGCGCGCCGCGCGCGCACGTTGACGGCAGCAGCGTCAATTCCGGCATCCCGCCGGCGCGCGTCGCTTCTCGCGCGCTGGCGGGCCACGCCCTTCCATCTCGTCTGTGCCGGCATCGTCGCGGCGTTCCTCGTCGCCTTCCTGATCGTTCCCGTCGCCAGCGTCGTGTTCATCGCCTTCTGGGACGGCGAGCGGTTCACCTTCGTCAACTTCGCCGATTTCTTCCGCACGTCGATCATGATCGAATCCGCGTGGAATTCGATCTACGTCGCCGTGATGACGGTCGCGTTCGCCACGCTCATCGCCGTCCCGCTCGCCTACATCACCGTGCGCTTCCGCTTCCGGGGTGCGGCCCTGATCCAGACGCTGGGCATCATCCCGCTGGTGATGCCGCCGTTCGTGGGTGCTGTCGCCATGCAGCTCGTCTACGGCAAGAACGGCTCGATCAACCTGCTGCTGATGGACTGGTTCGGCACGCGCCTTCCCTTCATGGAAGGGCTCAACGGCGTCATCTTCGTCGAAGGGCTCCACTATTTCCCGTTCATCCTGCTCAACCTCTCGGTCTCGCTCGCCAACATCGACTCAGCGATGGAGGAGTCCGCGCAGAACCTGGGCGCTTCGGGCTGGCGGCTCTTCTCGAAGATCGTCTTCCCGCTCGCTTTGCCCGGCTATATCGCGGGTGCCGCCCTCGTCTTCGCCAAGGTGTTCGACGATCTGGCGACGCCCCTTCTGCTCAATGTCACCAACATGCTCGCCCCGCAGGCCTATCTGCGCGTGACGTCCGTCGGCATCGCCGACCCGATGGGCTACGTGATCTCGACGATCCTCGTCGTCCTCTCGGTCGTGGCCGTGTGGCTGTCGATGCTGTCGCTGAAGAACCGCGACTTCGCCACGCAGCAGCGCGGCGGTGGCGGGCTCGCCAAGCGCGATCTCGGTCCGCGCGAACGCGCGTTCGCCTATGCCGCAGTCGTCGTCGTGCTGCTGCTGGCGCTGAGCCCGCATATCGGCATCCTGCTGCTGTCGTTCGGCACGATCTGGTCGTTCAGCGTGCTCCCCGACGCCTTCACGCTCGCTCACTACGCGACCGTGTTCCGCGAGGCCGGCGGCTTCATGGCCAACACCGTCCTCTATTGCGGTGTCGCGGCGCTGATCGACGTCGTGCTCGGCACGATGATCGCCTATATCGCGATGCGCACGGACCTGCCGGGCCGCAACCTCCTCGACAAGATCGCGATGGCGGCGGTGGCCGTGCCCGGCCTCGTGCTCGGCATCGGCATCCTTCGCGTCTATTACCCGGTCGAACTCCCCTTCGGCGGCGGCTCGCTCGCCACGTTCTGGCTGATGCTCGCCATCGCCTATGCGGTGCGCCGCCTGCCCTATGCGCTGCGCTCGTGCACGGCGGCGCTGCAACAGCTCCACCACAGCCTCGAGGAGGCGGCCGAAAATCTCGGCGCCACGAAATCGACGACGCTGATGCGCATCGTCGTGCCGCTGATGGCCGGCGGCATCCTCGCAGGCTTCGTGACCAGCTTCGCGACCGCCGCGGTCGAGCTTTCGGCGACGCTGCTGCTGGTGACGCGCGATGCGACCGCCCCGCTCTCCTACGGCATCTATGTCTACATGCAGTCGCCCGCCGGGCGCGGGCCCGGCGCGGCACTCGGCGTCGTCGCCGTGGTCGTCGTCGCGGTGGCGACCTGGCTTTCCTACCGCGTGGCCGAACAGGACCGCGCCAAGCGAACCCGGAATGGAATCACGATATGACCGGCGTCACCATCGAACGCGTTTCCTTCGGCTATGGCGGGGCACCGGTCCTCGACGACGTGTCGCTCGAAATCGCGAAAGGCGAGTTCTTCGCCTTCCTCGGCCCGTCGGGCTCGGGCAAGACGACGCTGCTGCGCCTCGTCGCAGGCTTCGGCATGCCGTCGTCCGGCACGATCAAGGTCGGCAGCCGCGACGTGACCGACGTGCCGCCGTGGCAGCGCAACGTCGGCATGGTCTTCCAGAGCTACGCGCTGTGGCCGCACATGACGGTCGCGGGCAACGTCGCCTTCGGCCTCGAGCAGCGCGGCCTGCCGCGCGACCAGATCGACGCGAAGGTGAAACGCGGTCTCGACCTCGTGGGCCTCGCGCATCTCGCCAATCGCCGCCCGGCGCAGCTTTCCGGCGGCCAGCAGCAGCGCGTGGCCCTCGCCCGCACGCTGGTGATCGAGCCCGAAGTGCTGCTGCTCGACGAACCGCTTTCCAACCTCGACGCCAAGCTGCGCGTCGAGATGCGCCAGGAGATCGCGGCCCTCCAGCGCAAACTCGGCCTCACCACCATCTACGTGACGCACGACCAGGAAGAGGCGAACGCCGTCGCCGACCGTATCGCCGTGCTCGACGGTGGCCGCATCCAGCAAATCGGAGCACCCGTCGATCTCTATGACCGGCCCGCGAACCGGTTCGTGGCGACGTTCCTCGGCACCGCGAACCTCATCGAAGGCACGCTCGGCGCCGACGGCCGGTTTTCGGCCGAAGGGATTTCGTTTGCCGGCATGGCGGGCGCTGCCGGTGCGGCGTGCCTTTCGTTCCGCCCGCAGGATGTCGTGCTTGCCGCACCCGGAACGGGGATCGCGGGAAAGATCGCGCACCGGGAATTCCTCGGCGGCACGATCCGCTATGTCATCGAAATCGGCCCGCACCGGGTGATCGTGGATACCGCACACCATCGCGGGGCACCGGTGCATGCGCCCGGCGCCCCGGTGGGCGTCACGATCGACCCGGCCCGCATGGCGCTGCTGCGCTAGCCGGCAGCACCACAGTGCGCCGCATTGCCGGCGCCACCCGAAAGACGTTCGAGGATCGTGGTCCAGCCGCCGGTATGCGCGTTGGTCGCCTTCTCGTCGGGCAGGCCCTCGTGGCGAACGACGATCTCGGTCGCCTTGCCCTTCGCGAGGAAATCGACCGTCACCAGCGTCTCGCGCTCCTGCGTGTGCGGCGAGATCCACGTGAAGACCAGCCGGTTCGGCCGGTCGATCTTCCGGTAGACGCCGCGATGCGGCACCTCGCCGGTCGGGCCCTGCATCCGGATCTCGAACTTGCCGCCTTCGCGCGCGTCGATGCGCACGACGGATTTTCCGAAGCTGCCGGGCCGCATCCATTCGGCGATCAGCTCGGGATCGAGCCAGGCGTCGAACAGGTCGGCGGCAGGCACCGCGATCTCGCGGCGGATGGTGATGGCGGGAACGGTATCGATCACTTGCTCTTCTCCTTCTTCATTCGTTTCGTCATCAATGCATCCAGTGCGGCCAGCCGCTCTTCCCAGAACCGCCGGTAATGCTCCATCCAGCCCGCCGCCTCGGCCATCGCCTCGGCATTCAGGGTCAGGACGTGTTCGCGCCCGACGACCGTGCGGCGCACGAGCGTCGCCCCCTCCAGCACCCGCAGGTGCTTGGAAACGGCGTTGAGCGACATCGGGAAATCCTTCGCGAGGTCGGTCACCCGTGCGTCGGCATGGGTCAGCTTCGCGAGGATTGCCCGGCGCGTGGGGTCCGCCACCGCGTGGAAGACCGCATCGAGCTGCGTGTTTTGATATTCAACCATGTGGTTGAATATAAATTCTCAGCCCCGCGCCGTCAAGCCCCTTGTCGCGCCGGTGCCCAGGGCGGGCTATGCTGCGCGCCTGCCATCCGAATTTTCCCGGAGACCCCACATGCTCGCTCGCTGGCTCGTCGCTTTCGCCCTCGCTCTCGGCCTTTCCGCCGCTCCTGCCCTCGCGCAGGCGCCTGCGAAGGAGCACAAGCTCGTCCTGCATGTGGACGACAACGATCCCGCGAAGATGAACCTCGCGCTCAACAACCTTTCGAACGTCTACGATCACTACAAGAAGAAGGGCGAGAAGATCCGCGTGGAGCTCGTCGCCTACGGCCCCGGCATGCACATGTTCCGCGCCGACACCTCCCCCGTGCGCTCGCGCCTCGACCAGATCAAGCTCGCCTACGACAACGTCGTCTACACCGCCTGCGGCAACACGATCGCGGGCATGGAGAAGGCCGAAGGCAAGGAGATCAAGCTCGTCGAGGACGTCACCGTCGCCGAGGCCGGCGTGGTGCGCCTGATCGAACTGCAGGAACAGGGCTGGAGCTACGTGCGGCCGTAAGCAGAAGCATCGATATGGGCGCGCCTGTCGTCCTCATATCGTGCGTCAAATCGAAGCGCGATCGCCCTTGTCGCGCCGCGGATATGTACGTCAGCACACTGTTCCGCAAAATGAAGGCTTATGCGGACAGCCTCAAACCAAGACGCATCTACATCCTTTCGGCCAAATACGGCCTTCTGTCGCCGGATGATCTTATCGAGCCTTATGAAAAGACCCTGAAAGCAATGAAATCGCCCGAACGGAAAGCCTGGGCGAGCGGCGTTCTTTCAGCGCTTCGGCAAGACTGCGACCTCGATGCCGATCACTTCGTTTTCCTGGCCGGGGATCCATACCGCCGGAATCTGGTGCCGCACATCAGGCACCATTCCGTTCCGATGCAGGGGCTTCCCTTCGGAAAGCAACTCCAATGGCTGGAGCGCCAGATTCCATGACCGAGGCCTGCCAGCATCTTCACGCTGTCCTCTCCGGAATGCCGCGCCTCAATCATGCGGATCTGGGGAAGATCCCCGCGAACGGGATCTACGTCCTGTTTGAGAAGGGTGAGAACGCGCATGGCGGTGACCGTATTGTCCGCATCGGAACGCACCGCGGCCAAAACAACCTCCAAAAGCGCATGCGCGAGCATCTCTACACGCCAAACAAAGATCGCAGCATTTTCCGGAAGCACGTCGGGCGCTGCCAGCTCGCAAAGGCGGAAAACCCGTTCCTCCAGCTATGGAACCTCGACAGAACCACCAGGGCCGCGCGCACCCAAGATGACGGGGATGGCTATGCCGTTCAGTTGTTGAGAGCCGAAGCTGCCGTCACGGAATACATGAAGTATAGCTTCTCGTTTGTGGCGCTGCGCTTCGACACGAAGAAAGAGCGGCTTTGCCACGAAGCTCGACTTCTCTCCACGATCCACACATGTATCGATTGCGGACCGTCCGATGATTGGCTCGGCAAATCCCATCCGACCCAGACAATTATCAAATCAAGCGGCCTCTGGAACGTGCAGGGCCTTCATGAGCCGCCCCTCTCGCTTGAAGAAGTGAAAGCGATCCTTGGTTCGGGTATGGCCACGTCATAAGGCATCCACGGACCATGCATTCGGAGCCATAAAAGCGGCTTCGTAGTGATCGCATCCCAGGTCGTGGATGCCCGGCTCAAGGCCGGGCATGACAGTTGCGGGCTGTGATTTAGGCTTATTTACTTGATGCTCAGAAAATAATCTGAGATAATCCGCTTCGATTGAAGCGCTCTTTGACAAGTGAATAGGTGTGTTTGCGGCCCTCAGGCGGGCAACGGGCCAGTGTTACCTGTTGCAGGGATCGCGTTGCAGTAACTTTCCAATAACTTCAATAAGATGAATACGTTACCGTAACATCCGTATCAGCTTTGCCGTTGATCTGGCCGCAAAGTCATACAAAAATCCGGAAACTCGCGAGACAGGTTACCTGCCTTCGAAATCAAAGGCTTAAACAGGTGACTGTAACCTGTTGTCGCCTATTTCAGGGGTCAGAGCGCGATGCCGGGATTGCCGGCCATGCCGTCGAGCGTCGGCAGGTTGAGCTTCGGCGGGGCCACCGTCTTGCGGGCCCGCAGGTTCCGCGACACGAGATCCCAGATCGGTTCGCCACCGGTGGCTCTGGCCTCTTCGGCGACCGGTGCCCAGCCCGCGACCTTATATGTACGCGTCGCCTCGATCGCGGCACCGCGCAGGGTCATGTCGCGGATGCGCCGGCCCGAAGCGGCCGTGGGATCGCAGCGATAGCTGAGCCCGCCGACGCGCACCATGTCCCCGCCCTGCTGATAGTACGGGTCGGGATTGAACAGGTTGTCGGCCACATCCTCGAGGATCAGGCGGATCTGCTCGCCGGTCATCGGCGTCAGCGTCACGTAGGGGTACGTGATCGCGGTCTGGTCGAGCAGGTTCTCCATCGTGATCGCCTCGCCCGGCAGCACCGTGGTGCCCCAGCGGAAGCCCGGCGAGAACGCGATCTCGGCGTCCTTCTCGGCCATCAGCGCGTCGAGGATCAGCTGGTCGAACGTGCCGTTGAAGTTGCCGCGCCGGTAGAGCAGCCCCTCGCTGACCGCGAGCTTCTCGCCGAGCTTCGCCAGATGCGGCTCGCGCATCTTCGCGATCAGCGCCGCCATCGCCGGATCGGGCGGCAGCAGGTTCGCGAAGACCGGCATCAGGCGGTAGCGGAAATCGACGACGCGGCTGCCGCGCACGTCGAGATCGAGCACGCCGAGGAACTTGCCGTTGGAGCCGGCGTTGGTCACCAGCGTCTTGCCGCCGGCATTCTCGACGATAACGGGCGCAGGCACGCCGTCATGCGTGTGGCCGCCGAGGATCGCGTCGATGCCGCGCACGCGGCCCGCGAGCTTCAGGTCCACGTCCATGCCGTTGTGCGACAGCAGAACCACGGCGCGCGCGCCCGCCGCGCGCGCGGCGTCGACGGTGGCCTGCATGTTCTCTTCCTGGATGCCGAAGGTCCAGTCGGCGACCATGTAGCGGGGATTGGCGATGGGCGTATAGGGAAACGCCTGCCCGATGATCGCGACGGGCACGCCGTTGATCTCGCGCATCGCGTAGGCGTCGAACACCGGATCGCCGAAATCCGCGGTCTTGATGTTCTGCGCGAGGATCTGGATCTTTCCGGCGAAGTCCTTCTCGGACACTTCCACGACGCGCTCGGCGCCATAGGTGCATTCCCAGTGCAGCGTCATGAGGTCGACGCCCAGCAGCTTGGCCGCGTCGACCATGTCCTGGCCGTTGCTCCACAAGGCGGTGCCCGAGCCCTGCCACGTGTCGCCGCCGTCGAGCAGCAGCGAGCCGGGGCGCGCCGCGCGCACGCGCTTTATCAGCGTGGCGAGATGCGCGAAGCCGCCGACCTTGCCATAGAGGCGCGCGAGGCGCTCGAACTCCAGATGCGCGAAGGCGAAGGCGGCGTGCGAGCCGGGCGCGATGGCGAACTGCTTCAGCAGCGCCTCGCCCACCAGATGGGG
Organism: Tagaea sp.; assembly: GCA_044224405.1. Taxonomy (GTDB): domain Bacteria; phylum Pseudomonadota; class Alphaproteobacteria; order CACIAM-22H2; family CACIAM-22H2; genus Tagaea. The sequence continues at coordinate 94,887 of JBGAKN010000004.1, forward strand.
TGCCCGCCCCGCCATCGCCCCGATGCCGAGATTGACGTTCGGCTCGCGGAAATGGACGGGAAGGAGCTGCGCGTGGCAGTCGGTGAAATGCAGCAGCGACACGTTGCCGAAGGCAGGCGCGTCGTAGAGGCTCAAAGCTTCCTGCTGTGCTGCCGCTTCGTTTACAGGGTAACCCAGACCGGCAGCGGCGCCTGCCGCCAGGACGTTCAGGAACTCGCGCCGGTCCATCCGCTGCCCGTCCCTACTTGTTGACCGGCGAGTCCGGGCTCAGCAGCAGCGCCATCAGGTCCTGGATGTCCTTTTCCTTGACGATCCCCATGTGGCCCGCGCGCGGCATGTTCGAGCAGGCGTTGGACGCCTTGGAATTGTAGATCTTCGTCCACGCCGTCCGGTACACGTCCACGGAATTTCCGCGCAGCTTGCCGTAGTTGTAAAGGCTCGGGCCGATCGTACCGAACGAGATCTCGGCCGGCGCGATCTGGTGGCAGTTGTAGCAGTTGCCGCCATTCGCCTGCGTGGGCGAGTCCGTCCAGGTGAGGCCGCGGCCGCTCTGCGCGATGCGCTCGCCCGCACGCCAGTCGCCCAGCCACTTGCCGTCGGACGGGAACTTGACTGTCGCGAGGTTCGCGGCCTCGATCGCCTCGGCCTTCTTCGCGTTCGCGGGCAGTTGCGCGGCCACCGGATCGGAGCAGAAGGCCTGCGTCTCGTCCTGTTTCAGCCGGTCGACCTTGACCGGCCCTGCGTCGCGGAAGCCCACGCGGAGCATCTCGGCGAAGCTCGAATCGTCAGCCGCCGGGCCCCATGCGCTCTGCGGGACCTGCGTGCAGCCCCAGATGCCCGCGAGAACGAGCGCGCCGGCGAAGCCGGAAACGAGTTTGCGTGTCGTCTTCATGTCCGCCTCCTCAGCGCTTGATTCCGGGGGTCGCCATCGTGGCGCCGTTCGACGTCGCGGCCATGAACATCGACAGCGCGACCGTCAGATCGGATGCGTAGACCGGTTCGGGGAAGCGCTGCTGGCGCAGGCAGTCGTTGATGCGCCACTGCATCGACCACATCTGGCCGGAGCTGACGCGGTAGGCGGGCCAGCTCGTCCAGCCGGCGGCGGCACCGTCCTTCGACGGGATATAGGGCAGATCCTGCAGGCGGATGCGCCGCCCCTCTTCGCCGTGGCACGTGGCGCAGGCGAAGTCGTGCGGGCCTGCCTGATAATAGAACATGCGCTTGCCGAGATCGTACATCTTGCGCTCCTGCGGATGCGCGAGCGAGACCTTCACCGGTTTGCCCTTGGACTCGGCCGAGATGTACGTGGCGAGCGCCACGAGTTCGTTCTTCTTCGGCGTGTTGAAGCGCGCGTCGACATATTCCTTCGTGTTGATGCCCTGAAGATCCGCCATGCAGGTGAGCAGGCGGGATTCGACGTCCTGCACCTTGTTGGTGTCCGCGAAATAGCGCGGCATCTGCGCATAGGCACCGGCGACGACGCCCGGCCCCAGGCCGAGATCGCAGCGCTCCAGAGACGCGTTCTTCGGGCCGGCGCGCTTCTTCCAGAGCTCCTCGCCCATCACCTCGAAAAGTTCGGCCGGGTTGCCGTCCTTCAGCGCCTCGCGGTACGCCTCGATACTCTTGATCGATTCGTCCTTTTCCTGCGCGAACGCGCCGGTGGCAGAGAAGCCGGCGCACAGGGCCAGCGCGATCAGTCTCCGGGGGGTGAGCTTCATCGGTCTGCCTTTCAGGAAATCGTCGCTTCGTCGGTGCGCGTGTCGCCCTTGTTGTCGATCCACGTCACGCTGACCTTCTCGCCGGCGGCGCCGCCCTTCACCTTGAAGGCGAAGTACGGGTTCTTGGCGACGGAGGGCCCCCACTGGGTCTGCATGACCTTCTTGCCGTTCAGCGTGGCCGTCACTTCCGTGATGTGCCAGGCCGGGACGACCGCGCCGGCGGCGTCGCGCCGCTGGCCGGTTTCCATCTCGTGGTTCATCAGCACCCGGACTTCGGTGATGCCGTCCTTGACGGCGGCGCGGATGCGCATCGGACTTCCCATGGTCTTTCTCCCGATCCTTGAATTCGTCAGCCGCCGCAGCCGCCGAGCGTGACCTTGATTTCCTTGGACGCCATCGCGTACGCCCCGCCCGCCTTGACGAGCACGACCACGTTCGACGTCTCGCTCATCTTGATGCGCGTCGTGAAGTCCGCGAGCAGCTCGGGGCCGACGTCGAAGATCGCGGCGAGCACGTTGGGGTTCTTCTCGACCATGATCGCGATCTGCTGGGTCCCGGCGATGCGGCTCACGACCTGCACCGGCACGACCGCGCCGTTCTCCGCGATGTCGGAGGCGATGATCTGGATGTCGGCGCTGCCAGGCGGCTTCGTGGCGCCCAGCGCCTTCATCGCGTCGTCGATGCTCTTGCCGTCGAAGGCCGCCTTGTTCCAGTCGGCCAGCGCGGCGCGCGGCACGACGAAGCCCGCCGCCGAAAGGGCGGCCAGGATTCCGCCCGTCTTCAGGATGCGGCGTCGCTGCTCGGAATGCTTGTCCATGATGTCCCTTCCCTATGGCGTGCCCGCCAAGATCCATTCCACTAACGTATAGGCGTCGGCGTCGGTCAGATCAACTTGCGCCGGCATCGCGACCGCTCCCCAGACGCCTTCGGTCCCCTTGCGCACCTTCCCGGCGAGTTTTGCCGCCGCGTCCTCGCCCTTATAACGCAGCGCAACATCGGCGAAGCCCGGCCCGACGATCTTGCTGGCGATGCCGTGGCACGCCATGCAACCCGACGCCTCGGCAAGCTTGAGCTGCCGGCTTCCCGGATCGGAAATCGCGTCCGGATCGTCGGTTCCGGTGACCTTGCCGCGCACCGGCCCGATGCGGCGATGCTGCGATGCAAGATTTCCATGTGCCGACTGGGCATGGCCCGGAAGGCTCGACGTCACTGCTGCGTCCGCACGGCAATCTTTCATGCAGGCCGAATTCCGTGTGTCAGGCTTCGCCGCCCCGCCGAACCACAGGGCATGGTCGCGCGTCATGCCGTCCCGGTTCGGCATCCGGGCCTGGACGTCGCGGATCGACCGGTCGTCGAGCATGAAATCGTCCGGCACGATCTCCGCAAGGTTCAGCATGTAGGCAAGCACGGCATAGACTTCGTTGTCGTCGAGTGACTTGGGCTCGTTCCACGGCATGGCACGGCGGATATAGTCGAACAGAGTCGAGACCGTCGGCGCCTTCATCATCGTCGTGCGCTGCGGATAGTCGGGCCGCTTCAGGTTGGCGACCGTGCCGCGCGCGATGTCCTCGGACGTCGTGCCGCCAATCAGCGGCGTGAAGACCTGATTGCTCTCGCCGAAAATGCCGTGGCACGAGGCGCATTTCGCTTCCCATATCTCCTGCCCGCGCAGGGCATTGCCCGATCCCTTCGGCAGCCCGAGGAAATCCGGGCGGACATCGATGTCCCACGCGGCGATCTCTTCCGGCGTCGCCGGACGCCCGATGCCCGGGAAGCGGTCGGCGGCAAACGCGGCCGTCGCCACGACAGCCGCAACGATCGAGAGGCTGGCGATGCGCCAGCTGCGTTCAGGCGATCTGGACATTGCTGACCTCGCCGTCCGAGGCAACCCGCCAGGACTGGATCGCGTTGTTGTGATAGATCGAGCGCGTGCCGCGCGCCTCGCGCAGCTGCCCGTAGGTCGGCTGGACGAAACCCGTCTCGTCGACGGCGCGCGACTGGAGAACGGCAGGCTCGCCGTTCCACACCCACGGTACGGTGAAGCGCGTCAGGCATTTCGACATCACGGGCGACTGCAGCTTCGCCTCGACCCAGTTGCGCCCGCCGTCGAAGGAAACATCGACGCGCTTTATCCGCCCGCGACCCGACCAAGCGAGCCCGCTGACGTTGAAATATCCCTTCTCGACCAGCATCTGACCGCCCGACGGGCTGGTGATGACCGACTTGCACTCCTGGATCGAGGTATACTGCCGCAGCTTCCCGTCCGGCATCAGGTCGACATAGTGGATCGCCTCGTCCTTCGTGCCGTAGGGCATGTCACCGAGTTCGATCCGGCGCAGCCACTTCACCCACGAAACGCCCTGCACGCCCGGCACGACGAGGCGCAGCGGGTAGCCGTTCTCGGGGCGGAGCATCTCACCGTTCTGTCCGTAGGCGACGAGAACCTCGCCCGACATCACGAGATCCATCGGGATCGTGCGCGTCATCGACGAGCCGTCGGCCCCCTCGGCCAGCACGAACTTCCCGCGCTTCAGGTCGGCGCCGCTTTCTTCGAGCAGCAGGCGCAGCGGCACGCCGGTGAACTCGCTGCACGCCAGCATGCCATGCGTGTACTGGACGGTCGGAACGGCGACGTTCCCCCACTCCATCCCGGTATTCGCGCCGCATTCCAGGAAATGCATGCGCGAGACCGACGGCAGCCGCATCAGGTCGTCCATCGTGTAGACCTTCGGCGTCCGCACGAGGCCCGGCTTGGCGCCGTTGACCATTAAGCGGTGCCGCTTTGGATCGATGTCGTGCCAGCCCTGGTGATGACGTTCGAAGTGAAGGCCGGACGGCGTGATGATCCCGAAGCCGCCCTGCAGGGGCGTGAACGACACGCTGGCCGCCGCCGCCTGCGTCAGGCCAGGGCTCTGCCGGCGAACAAGGTTCCGCTCGTATTTCGACGGCAGCCCGTAGGGCATCGCCGCCACCGGTCGCCCGAGGCTCGTCGCCCACGGTTGCGGCTCGAGGATTTCGGCCTCGCCGGCCGCGGCCGCCGCCTTCGGCAATCCGCTCGCTGCCACGACGGCCGCGGCAAAACCGGCGCGCAGCAATTCCCGGCGGCCCTGCGAAATCCCGGCGATGTCCTGTGCGTCGAGGAAGTTCTCCGGGGCCGTCCGAAGGCGGCCGGGCGCAATGCGATCAACGCCTCCGTCGCGGGCCTGCGGCCTCGCCGAATCCGTCATTCCGGTTTCCTCCCGGCCAATACATTTGGATATTCTAATTTACATGTCAACGGATTTTGCCCTTCCCGCCGAACCTGATAGCCTGCACCGCGAATCCCACGGGAGGCCCGATTGCCGATGACCATTCTGTCACGTCTCGCACCCTGTGCCGCAATCGCAATCCTGCTCGCAGCACCGGCCACCGCACAGGAAGGCACGTTCGCGCTTCGCGCACTGACGCCCGAAACGGCGATGAAGGCTGCACAGGCCGCACTCGCAAGCTGCCGGGCACGCGGCTTCCAGATCTCGGTCGCGGTCGTCGATCGCAGCGGCATCACGCAAGTCCTGCTGCGCGATCGCTTCGCCGGTCCGCACACGGTCACGACGGCGACCGACAAGGCATGGACGGCCGTCACTTTGCGTCAGGATACGCTTTCGCTCGCGCAGCTTTCGGCCTCTGGCGAAATGTCGGGCCTGCGCCACCTGCCCCGCATCGTCGCGATCGGGGGCGGCATCCAGATCGAAGGTGGCGGTTCCATCTTCGGCGGGATCGGCGTTTCCGGCGCGCCGGGCGGCGCGGCGGATGCCGAATGCGCCAAGGCGGGCATCGACGCCATCATCGACGACGTCACGTTCTGATCAGAACGAAGTCGTCAGGCGCGTAAGCCAGTCGGGCGACATCTCGACGAGGAACGTCTCGACCTGCTTGTCGATCCCGGTGACGATGGCAAGGCCGACACCGGCGACGATGAACCCCGCGACCATGCGGCCGCCGCGCCCGCCCGATACGAGCCAACGCCGGATTTCCTGGAACCGCCGCACCGGCAAGCGCGCGAGCAGGATCAGCGGCACGGCCGCACCGATCCCGAAAACCAGCATCGTCGCGGCGACGCTTGCGAGATTTTCCCCACGCGCGGCCATCACTGAAGCCGCTCCCAGCGTCGGCCCGACACAGGGGCTCCAGACCGCGCCAAGAACGAGCCCGAGCGCGAACTGCCCGCCCGCTCCGCCCGTCGACATATGCTCGAAGCGGCGATTGACCCAGTCGCCGAACGGCCCCGCCGCGGCCGAAGCGCGTTCCTGCAGGGCCGGCAGCACGAGCACGATGCCGATGACGATCATCAGGATCGCGGCCCCGATCCGGAAGGTATCGCCGTCGAGACCGATCGCGAAACCGACCGTCGCCATGCCGATCCCGATCGCGGCAAACGAGATCGCGAGACCGCCCGCCAGTGCCAGCGGTCCGAAGCGCGATTCGGCCGAAGCGCCGGCCAGCACGATCGGCAGGACCGGCAGCACACAGGGTGAAAGAAGCGAAAGGGCGCCGGCAACCAGCGCGAATGCCAAAGTGCCGAGCATCCCGGCGTCCGGTCAGACCGCCATCGACAGCAGGGATTCGATCGACTTTTCCTGTGTGTCGCCGACCGTGCGGCCAAGCTCATCCGCACCGCGGAAAACGATCAGCGTGCTCTGCATGCGCGTGCCGAAGCTGCGTACGGCATCCTTCTGGGCATCGAAATCGACTTCGAAGGCGACCATCGCGGCAAACCGCGGCTGTGCCAGAAACTTCGCGAGGATCGGCTTCTGCACCTTGCACACCGGGCACCAGCTCGCGGTGATGTCGATCAGGATCGGCCGGTCCGCCTTCTTGGCCGCCTCGAAGGCGGCCTGGGTGAACGGCTGCGCCGGTGCCGCCCGCGCAATGGCGGGAAACAGGGAAATAGCAGCACCCAGAAGGAAAAAGCGGCGGCCGAACATCGGGTCACTCCGGAATGGATTGATATGCAAGACCGGTTCGCCCCGGCACGGGAAAGGTTACATGCCGGCATGCCGTGCAGGTCAAGCGTCGAGTGGAAGCTGGCCTACTTGACGGCGCCCGTCGTCAGGCCACGCACGACGAAACGCTGGCCGAACGCCATCAACAGCAGAGCCGGCACGATGGCGATCATCGACGACGCGGCCATCTGCGCATGCTGGATCTCGAACTGCTGGGCGAAGCGCGCGATGGCCACGGGCACGGTCGCCGTATCGCGCGCGGTGAGGTTGAGCGCGATCGCGAACTCGTTCCAGCTGAACACGAACGACAGGATGCCGGCCGAAACCAGCCCCGGCCCGACCAGCGGCAGGATAATGCGCCGGAACGTCGTGAAATCGCCGCATCCGTCGATCGTCGCGGCCTCGCGCAGCTCGACCGGCACCTCGTTGAAATAGGTGAGCATGATCCAGATCGTCATCGGCAGGTTGATCGTGATGTGCGTAAGGACCAGCGCCGAGAGCGAGTTGTAGAGGCCAAGCGACTGGAAAAACAGGTACCACGGGCCGACGAGCGTTATCACCGGGATCATGTGGAAGACCAGCACCCACCCGAGCAGGATGCGCGCGAACAGGCGCCCCTTGTACCAGCGGTGGAGTCCGTAGGCGCCGAGCGACCCAACGACGAGCACGACGACCGTGCTGATCGCGGCGACCACGAAGCTGTTCATCAGGTTGTGGACCAGATCGGACCGGCGGCTGAACAGCACCTCGACATAGTTGTCGAGCGTCGGCTCGAACACCCAGGCGCCCGTGAAGATCGCGATCTGGTACTTGATCGAGTTCATGAAGATCCAGGCCGTCGGACCGAGGATGAACAGGATCGCCAAAGCCACCACGAGGTAGCCAATCCACGCGACGCGGCCTGCAAACGGCATCATCGGGCTGCCTCCGCCCGATCGCGCCGTTCCATGCGGATCGACGTCCAGTGACTGACGCCGAGTGTTCCCGCAATCACGGCGATGATGGCAAGTGACAGCATCGAGCCGTACCCGAGCTGGTTCTGCTCGAAGAACACGCGGTTCAGATGCAGGCTCAGGAGTTCGGTTGCCGTGCCCGGCCCGCCGGACGTGAGCAGGAAGACCTGATCGAACGCCTTGAACGCCGCGATGGCGCGGAACAGTGCCGCGACCGCCAGCGCCGGCCCCAGCAGCGGCAGGATGATCAGCCGGATCGTCTGCCAGGACGAGGCGCCATCGACGCGGCCGGCCTCAAGCACGTCCTGCGGCAGCGTTTCAATCGCAGCGAAAAGGATCAGGAACACGAACGGCGTCCAGTGCCAGATATCGACGATGACGACCGAAAGCAGCGCCAGCTGCTTGTCGCCGAGCCAGTTGATCGGATGGAGCCCGAACACGGCGGCGATCTGGTTGAACAGCCCGAAATCGAAATTGTACATGAGCTTCCACATACTGCCGATCGCGACGGCCGGCAGCAGGATGGGAAGTATCATGATCGTGCGGGCCAGCGTCCGCCCGCGCGGCAGGCAGGCGATGAACAGCGCCGAGAAGAAGCCCAGCACCATCTCGATCGCCACCGACGCGACGACGAAGACCAGCGTGTTGACGATCGCGTCGCGCAGCACTTCGTCGCCCAGCAGCAATTCGAGATTCCGCCGCGGCGTGAATGTCCAGGTCGCGCCGCCACTGGAGAGCTGGATCGTCGACAGTGCCATCGGCACGAGTTGCAGTACCGGATACACCGACAGCGCCAGCAGGAAGCCGAGGCACGGCCACATGCTCCAGTGCCGGAAGGTCCGGTTGAGGAAGTCCTCGCGATTCACGCTCTATCTATCCATGCTCCGGCCGCGGGCGCCGGACGAACCGACGCCCGCGGGTTTCGGGATGCTTCGCGTTCATTCCGGAAGGGGTTGGAGACGCCCGGTACGCCGCCCGCTGCGCTGGAAGATGTCCTCGATCTCGCGCGCCGCAGTGTTGAGCGCCTTGCCCGACGACATCTCGCCGATCAGCGCCTGGTTGAGACGCAGGCCCAGAACCGCCTCGACCTGCGCGCCTTCGGCATAACCCAGCTCCTGCTTCGCGAAGGGCTGGCTATCGAGATAGGCCTTCATCCATCGGAACTCGGGCTTCGTGGCGAGATCGGACGCGAACGTGTCCGAACGGACCGGGATGCCGCCGCCTTCCGCATAGGCACGCTGCGCGCCGGCCGTGAGGAACCACTTCCCGAAGGCGGCTGCCGCCTTCTGGCGTTCGGCCGGGATGTTCTTCGGCACCGTGAACACCCAGTTGCCGATCGCCACGCCCGGGTTGCGGCCAGGGAAGGCCGGCACGACTGCCGTGTTGATCTTGCCGACCACGGCCGACTTCTGCTTGTCGTCGAAGGTCGGCCAGGCGGCGATGACCGCCAGCCCTTGCGCGGCGCGGCCGGTGGCGAGCAACTGGATCACGTCGCCCTGGCCGAGCACGCCGACATTGGGCGGCGCGCACTTCTTCTGCAGTTCGATGAACTTGTCGAGCGCCTGCTTGGCCTGCGGCGAGTTGATCGTGACGGTGTAGTCGCCGTCCTGCGGCGCTTTCACGATCGATCCCCCGGCGCCCTGCATGAAGGGCGTCCAGTCGTAGCGGATCGGATTGCCCTTCTCGCCGCGCGTGATGAAGCCGTACATGCCGGGCGGCGCGCCGAGCTTCTGGCAGATCGCGCCGACGTCGTCCCACGTCTTCGGCGGCTGGAGGCCGGCCTGCTGCAGCAGGTCAGCGCGATAATAGAGGACGTGGATGTTGCCGTTGGGCGAATAGCCCATCAGCTGGCCGCCGTCGCGCGTGCGCCAGCGCTTGGCAGCGTTCCAGTAGTTCGAATCCTCGAAGGTCAGGACCTCGGACGGCAGGGAAAAGCCCGGGTCGATCTCGGTCATCGGCTTCAGGAAGTTGCCCTCGTAGAACTCGATCGTCCACAGCGCGTCGAGATTGAGGATGTCGTAGGGGCTCGTTCCGGTGCGCACGGCGTTGCGCGCCTTCTCGAGCATGCCGCCATAGGGCGTCACGTCGAGCTTCACCTTGTTTCCGGTCTGCTTCTCGTAGAGGTCGACAGCCTTCTCGAACCCGCCGAACCAGGGCGAGGAGTTGATCAGGATCGACATCTCGACCTGCTTGCCGACATTGGCAAACGGTGCCTGCGCGACGGCAGGGCCGCCCGCCACGAGCGCTGCGGCCGAAAGTGCTGCCGCCGCCGTCAAAGTCTTCGTCACCATCGTTTCCTCCTTCGTTTCCCTTTGGCCGTTCAGGCGGCCAGTTTCGGGCCTATTCCGTAGCGTGCGTAGAGTTCCGCCGGCGCATCATGCGCGCGCATCTGTTCGGCGATACCTGCAAGAATCCGCCGCTCGATCGCGACATCGCGGAACGGCTTGAGCTGCTTGGGATCGGTATGGATGTCGTAAAGCGTCGTGCCGACGCCGGGATCGAACAGCTTGCCGTCGTGGATCGGGATGCGGCGTGCATCCATCAGCGCGTCGATCTTCAGGATCGGCATGCCCTTGGTGAAATCGAACGGATCTCGCAGCTTCGCGGTCTTCATCTCCGCCGCGCTGAACAGGGAATGCAGGTGCATGGGCATCAGCGTGTATTCGTGCAGCCCCGGCCCGTAGAGGTCGCCCGGATAGAGATAGTAGGTATAGCGGCCGTCGGTCGCGCCGATCGGCCCGCCGAACATCCCGAAAATCCCGACATCGCGGATCTTGGCGTCGTTCTCCATCAGGCCGAGCAGCGAACGCCCCTGCGCTTCCGGCGGCGTCGGCAGCCCGAAGATGTCGAGGATCGTCGGCATGAGGTCCATCGTCTGCGTGACGGACTTGCGCCGCTGGCCCGCCTGCCTGGCATGGGCCGGGTGATGCATGATCAGCGGGATATGGGAGATGTCCGTATAATAAGGCATCAGGTTCTTGCCCCACCAATCGTGCTCGGCAAGCAGGAACCCGTGATCGGTGGACAGGACCACGGCCGTGTCCTTCCACATGTCGTGCTTGTCGAAATAGTCGATCAGCTTGCCGAAATAGTGGTCGCACGCGCTCATCAGCGCGGCGTAATTCGCGCGGATCTCGTCGATCTCCTCTTTCGAATCCGTCACCTTTTCATAGTGCGGCCAGTCGAGGATCCCGCCGTTGTAGCCGGTGCGGTAGCGGTCCTTGAACCGGTCGGGCGCATGGAACGGCTCGTGCGGGTCGAAGCATTCCAGGAGCATGAACCAGTTGTCGGCATCGCGATTGGTGTCGAGGAAGTCGAACGCGCTCTCGAAGCAGCGCGGCAGGCAGAAATCCTTTTCCTCGATCATGTACTCGCGGTTTACGGCGTTCTGCAGACGCTTCCAGTTCTTCTGGGGATTCTGGAAATCGTAGTGTTTGGCATTGTACTTCTCGCGCAGGCGCTCGATCGGCGGCTGCACCATCGCCTTCCAGGGGTCGTATTCCTGGCCGCGGATGAAGTCCCAGGACCGGAATCGACCGTGATAGGTGGCGCCCCCGTCCTCGAAATAATGCATGTGGTCCGTGACGAGATGCGAATGGATGCCAGCCTCTCGCAGCATCTCCGGGAAGGAGTTGTCGTAGGGCTCGAGCGGCCCCCAGCTGCGATGGAGGAAATTGAGGCGGCCAGTGTGGATATCGCGGCGCGCGGGCATGCACGGCAGGCTGCCGACGAAATGGCTGTCGAACGTGACCGCGCGCTCGGCGAAGCGCTTGAAGTTGGGCGTGTGGACGTGCGTGTCGGCGTAGGCGCTCATCGCCGAACGGGTCAGTGAGTCGAACAGGACGAAGACGGCCCGCATGTCGGCGATTTCCCCCAGGAATGGCGGCGCGTTTGGCGCCCTTGGACCACGAGCTTCCCATTGGACGAGTCAGTCCGTAAAGTTCCATTAGAGGCGCTTTCCATAACCTTCAGGAATATAAGATGCTCCAGAACATCGCCCTGCTCCGCCAGTTCCTCGCGGTAACCAAGGCAGGCAGCATCAGCGCCGGCGCCCAGGCATTGGCGATCAGCCAACCGGCCGTCAGCAAGGCGATCCACCGGCTCGAGCAGGAACTCGGGGTCGCCCTGTTCGCCCGGCGCGCGCGTGGCATCGTCCTCACACGCTTCGGCGAAACGCTGCTGCGCCACGCGAAACTGATCGAGACCGAATGGAACTTCGCCCAGTCCGAACTGGGCGCTTTCCGCAGCGGCCGGACCGGCCATCTGCGGCTGGGGGCTGGCCTCTATTTCGGGGCGGCGCTGCTCCCGCCGGCGATCGCACAACTCCATGCCCGCTTCCCGCATCTGCGCGTCGACCTTCAGATCGGGGCGAACCCGCAGACCTTGCCGAGCCTGCTCAGCGGCGATCTGGATATCGTCGTGGCCCGATTACCGAGCAGCCCGCTGCCCGATTTCATCGAAACCCATCGCATCGCCGATGTCCGGATGTGCGTACTTGCCTCGGCCGATCACAAACTCGCCAGGCAACGGAAGGTCACAGGCAAGGATCTCGCCGACTATTCCTGGGTCGTCTATCAGGACGACGACGAGACGATCGCCGGTCGCGAAGCGACATTCAAGCGGATGGGCAGCCCGCCGCCGCACATCCTGGTCGAATCCACGTCGCTGATGGCGATCTTCCAGTTGCTGCGCAGCGGTCCCTATCTGGGCTTCGTCGCACGCGGCCTGCTGAATTCACAGATCGGCGACGGGCTGGTCGAAATCCCCCTTCCCGTCGAAACGCCGCGCTTTCGTGCAGGCGCAATGTTCGCCAAGACGCTGGCAAACGTCGCCCCGATCAATGCGCTGATCGAGCTGCTGCGCGCCGAAGCGGCGAAACGCTAGTCGGTCGGGTACCTGATTTCATTCCCAGAGGCAGGGCGCTACTGCTTGACCGAACCGGCAGCCAGGCCCGAAACCATATATTTCTGCAACGGCAGGAACAGCAGAAGTGTCGGCAGTGTGGTCAAAGCCGACCCGGCCATCACGTTTCCCCAATCCGTGACGTTCTCGCCGAAATAGATATAGAGGGCGAGCGGGATCGTCTTCATGTCTTCCTGCGTCAGGATCGCGACCGAGAACAGGTACTCCGACCAGCACAGCAGGAACGCATAAGTCGCCGTCGCGACGATCCCCGGAAACATGATCGGGAAGATGATCCGCCAGACGACCTGGAAATAGCTGGCACCGTCCATGATCGCCGCCTCGTCGAGGCTGCGCGGTACCGAGCGCAGGTAGCCGACGAGCAAGTAGACGGAGAACGGCACCGAAACGGCGACATAGACGAAGATCATGCTGGCCCAGTTGTTCAGCATGCCGACGCGCGCGAACAGGATGAAAACGGGCGTGACCAGAATGATCCAGGGGAAGGTCTGCCCCATCAGGACCGCGCCGAACAGCGCGTCGCGCCCGCGGAAGCGCAGACGTGAGAACGCATAGGCGGCGTTCACCGAAACGATCGTCGACAGGAAGACCGCCGCGACGCATAGCGTCATGCTGTTCGCGATGTTGCGCCCGAACCCGGTGCCGAACAGCCGGACATAGTTCTGGAGCGTCCAGTCCCACGTCGCCGCCGAGAACATCGTCTCGGGCGTTTTCAGCGAGGCGACGAACACCCAGAGCGTCGGATAGACGAGAAACGCCAGCGCCACGATGGTCAGGGCGACAGGCACGATGTCCAGCGGCGTGCGCTTGTGGATCATCGGTTGGAATCCTCGACCAGTTCACGCGAAGCGATGACGCGCAGGTAGATCAGGCCGAACAGGGTCATGATCGTCGCCATGACCACGCCGGTGGCGGCGCTGAAGCCGAGGCGCCCGTCGATGAATCCCTTGATGTAGACCTCGGTCGCCATGACGTTGGTGTAGAGCCCCGGCCCTGCCCCCGTCGTCAGCCAGACATAGACGAAATTGTTGAACGTCCAGAATGTCGACATCAGCACCATGACGATGATCGCCGGCTTCAGGTGCGGAAGATAGATATAGCGCAGGAGCTGGATGCCGTTCGCGCCGTCGATTTCGGCCGCCTCGATGAGCTCGGACGACAGCGACTGGAGACTGGCGAGAAACGTGAGAGTCACCAGCGGCAGCGTGTTCCAGGTGATGATCAGGATGATCGACGGCCAGACCCAGTTCGCATCGGAGAGGAACGGGATCGGCTGGTCGACAATGCCGAGTGCCGCCAGCGCGTGGTTTATGGAGCCGACGCGCGGATCAAGCATCCAGCGCCAGACGATGATCGCCACGACCGGCGGCGTCGCCCACGGCACGATCAGGAGCAGCCGGGCCGGCGTGGTCAAATGCCACCGGCGCAGCGCCTGGCTGTTGAGCAGGAACGCCAGCGCCAGCCCAAGAACGATCCGGACCGTGACGCCCACGCACGTGAGCCACAGCACCGTGTTCATCAGCACGCGGCGGAAATCTGGGCTCGACAGCAGTTCGGCGTAGTTCTCGAGCCCGATCCAGTCGCCGCCCTTGCGCAGCGTGAAGATCCCCAGATCGGTGAAACTGATCTCGAGATTGAAGAGCGTCGGATAGACGTAGAAGGCCGCCAGAAAGAAGAAAGCGGGAACCAGCGCGAAAAGAAGGAATGCCCTTGGTGTGGAAATCATCGTCCGTTCGCCTGCTGGTTCCCGCCCGATACTATCGCTGATTCTTCGCCAACTCGCGAGAAATCAGATCGTGAAGCTCGCGTGCCGCGACCGCCGGCGTCTTCTCGCCGATGAAGACCGAACCGGCGGCGCGCCCGACGGCGTTCCACATGAACGGGATCGGCACCGGGCCGGTCGCGTAAGGGCCCCAGCTGCGCGAGTTGGCGAGCTGCTTGGGATAGCCGGCCAGTTCCGGTCCCCACGCGCGGCTCTCCAGCGCCGCACGCTGCGCCGGCGTATAGTTGTTGTAGTGTTTGAAGGTCGGATCTGGCGTCACAAGGAACTTGATAAGGCTCCAGGCCTGCTCGACATTCTTGCAGTTCGGGCTGATGCCGAGCATGCGCCCGCCGAAATTCGTGACGGAGCCGTTCTTTCCGCCCGGATGCGGCGCCGTCGCGAAGGGCGGCTTCTTGCCCGGATTTCGCTGGTCCCACTTCATCAGGATTTCCATCGCGACCGTATCGGGCACGCTGGTCATCGCGATGTTGCCGGTGAGCATGCCCTCGACCATTTCGGGCGCGCCCCACAGGCACACCGACATGCTGCTGCGCGGATTGTGCCCTTCGTCGAGGTAGCTCTTGAAATACGCAAGCGCTTCCTGCGCCATTTCCGGCGTCACGCCCATCACGTACTTGCCGTCGGCTGCCTTGTCGATCCAGCCAGGGCCGTTCGACCAGAAGAAATAGTTCATGTAGAACCAGATCGATGGCGTGGCGCAGCTTCCCGCCGGGAAGCCCCAGCCGGCCTTGCCGGTCTTCTGGTTGATCGTCCGGCTCGCGTCACGAAGGCCGTTCCAGGTCGTCGGGAACTCACGGATCCCGGCCTGCGCGAAAAGCTCGGTGTTGTACATCATCGTGAAAGTGTCGGTCGTCCAGGGGATCGCAAACACCTTCCCGTCCGGCCCTTCCGCCAGATCGCGCGCGAAGAAATCGTCCCAGCCCTTGACGCCCAGCTTGGCCCCGTCGCGCTTGATGAGATCGTCGAGCGGACGGAGCGCACCGCCTGCCCCGAACGAACGCGGCTGCACGAACGAGATGTGCACCACGTCCGGCGCCGTCCCCGTCGCCGCTTCGCGCAGGTACTGCTGCTGCATGTCGGCCCAGCTGACACGCTGCATGTTGACCTTCACGGCCGGATTGGCGCGCTCGAAAGCGTCCAATGCCGCCCGCATCTGAGGCGCTTCGGGATCGTTGAAGCGGAAGCTGATGGTCACCTGCGACTGCGCCTTCAACGCCGGCGCCGCCAGAAGTCCGGCCGCAGCGGCACTGCCGGCAACGAAGCTTCGGCGTGCGATTTTCTTGCTCATGATTTCCTCCTGGGATTTTCGATGGAAGTCCGCTGCGTCAGGTCCGTTCCTTCCAGCGCGCCAGATCCCACGCGGGCTTGCCGCGCAGGTCGGACGCGTCCGGCGCTTCGAACACCGCAGATGCCGGCTTCGAACCGCTCTTCTCGTAGGCCTCTTTCAGGATCGCTTGCGTCGGCTCGAATGCGCCCTTGACCTGGCTCCACGCCAGCGGCTTCTCGATGATCTTGCCCGCGACCATGTATTTCGAAATTTCGAGAATGGCCGCGGCGTCGCCTTCCGTCGGCCAGCACCAGCCGCGCTTGAACAGCACTTCGTCCTCAACGACCTTGGCGCCCTGCGCGGGCGGCAGGTCCCAGAACGCCTTCACGATGTCCGAAACGGCGCCCTTGTCGAGCTTCGCCAGTTCGTCGATCGCCTGCTGCTGGGCGATCACGAATGCCATCGTCGCTTCGCGGTTGTTTCGCACCACGTTCTGGCTCGTGATCCAGAACGAACGGTGCAGGTAATAGCCGTCCGGATAGAATGGCGCCTTCTTGACCGATTCGAGCAGGTGCCCCGCACCCTTGCCTGCGGGCCCTTCGTAGTGGGCCTCGGTGTAGCCGAACGAATTCATGATCGCCGTCGTCCCGATCGCGGCGTTCGCCTGCAGATATGCGGGGTGAATCACGATGGCGGCATCCATGCCGGACGGGATCGTCGCCGCCTGCGCCTGCGTGGGCGTGTTCACCATCGTGATGCCGTGCGCCTTGGGGTCGCCATTGCCCAGCTCGAACTGCAGCATCTGGGTGAACGCGTTGTACGGATCGCCGCCGAGGAGTGCGCCGACTGTCTTTCCCTTGAGATCCGACAGTTTGCGGATCGGCGAATCCTTGCGCACGCCGACGACGAAACGCAGGCGCCCTTCCCCGACATTGAGAAGGACGAGCGGCTGCTGCTGGGCGATCATGCGAACGATCGGCGTGTTGCCCCACATCCCGAAATCGAGATTGCCCGATACGAACGCCTCGACCATCGGGATCGCCGACGGGTAATCGCGCCAGTCGACCGTCAGGTCGATGCCGAGAGCAGCGGCGGCCTTCTCGAACGTCTTGTTGTTGATCATGTACTGCGTGACCGGCGAATTGCCCGCCGCGAAAGGTTGACGGCCGACCGAGAGCTTCACGCTCTTGCGCGCCTGCGCACGGACGATCGCCGGTGCGGCGAGCACGCCTGCAAGGCCGATCACGACGGCACGGCGGCCGGGATTCTGCATCTTGTCCTTCATGGCTTCTCTCCCTCTTGTCTGTTTGATTTTTTGATCGTCAAGTCGTTGCGGCGCGATATGCCTCGGACTTTATCTGGTTCCAGATTTTCAGCGACAGCGCCTGGAAGCGCGGATCGCCGCGCGTCGCGTCGCCGCGCGGCCGCGGCAGGTCGATGGGGATGATCTCTCGGACATGGCCCGGACTGTTACCCATCACTACGACCCGGTCGGCGAGGAAGACAGCCTCGTCGATGGCGTGCGTGATGAACACGACCGTGCGCCGCTCCGCGCGCGGCCGGTCCTGGCCCCAGACCCGAAGCAGTTCGTCCTGAAGGATCGTGCGTGTCTGCGCGTCGAGCGCAGCGAGCGGCTCGTCCATCAGCAGGACCTTGGGTTCGTAGGCAAGAAGCCTGGCCAGCGCGACGCGCTGGCGCATGCCGCCCGAAAGCTGGTGCGGATACTTGTTCTCCGATCCGTTCAGGCCGACGAGCGCGATCGTATCGGCAACGCGCCGCGCACGTTCGGCTTCGCCCATGCCTTCGCCCGCCGGGCCGTACCGCAGCGCGAATTCGACATTGCCCACGACCGTCTGCCACGGGAACAGCGCATAGTCCTGGAACATGATTCCGCGATCCACGCCCGGCCCCTCGACAAGCTTGCCGTCGAGGCGGATCGTACCGGACGTCGGCGCGCTAAGGCCGGCGATCATGTTGAGGATCGTGGTCTTGCCGCAGCCGGACGGCCCGACGATCACGACGAACTCGCCGTCTTCAACCGAGAACGAGGTATCCGAAATGGCGAGCGTGACGCCGCCGCCGGGAGCGGGAAATTCCTTGCGGACCTTGTCGATCGCGATCGTCACTGAATTCTCCAAGGCATCATCCGCGCGCTTGCCGTCCGCACCAGCCAGTCGAGCGCCAGCGACACGAGCCCCACGCCGATCATGCAGACGACGATCCGGTTGAGTTCGATCGAATAGGCGTAGAAGACGAACATCATCTGGCCGATCCCGCCGGATCCGCCACCGCCCGACTTGGCGCCGACTGCAAGCTCAGCCGCGACGATCGCAGTCCAGGCAACCCCGAGGCCGATCCGCAGTCCCACCGCGATCTGCGGCATCGCACCCGGCACGATGACCGTGCGCAGGATCGTGCCCTTGCGCAGGCCCATGGTCGACGCCGCGAGGACGAGGCGTTGGTCGACCTGCTTGGCACCGGAGATCGTGTTGATCAGGATCGGGAAGAACGCGGCATAGGCGACCAGCATGACGGCAGCGGGCGTGCCGGTGCCGAACCAGAGGATCGCCATCGGAAGCAGGGCAATCGCGGCGACGGGACGGAAGCTTTCGACAAGCGGATCGAGATTGCGTTCAACCCCGCGGATCGTTCCCATCAATAGCCCCAGCGGAACGGCGACGGCGAGCGCGAGAAGAAAGCCCGCGAACACGCGCCCGAGGCTCTGGATCATCGCGGACGGCAGCGCGCCGCTGGAAACGAGCCCCACGGCTTCGACGACGACGCGACTGGGCAACGGCATGCGGGCGCCACCGAACAGTTGTCCGCTCGCCTGCCACGTGCAAAGCAGACCGACGGGGAGGACCAGTGCGAGGATGGGTCGTGGCAGCGTTGCGATCATCGTGCGCTCGCCTCGCTCGGCGCCCACGGTGTCAGAACCCGCGTCATGCGCC
Organism: Tagaea sp.; assembly: GCA_044224405.1. GTDB lineage: Bacteria > Pseudomonadota > Alphaproteobacteria > CACIAM-22H2 > CACIAM-22H2 > Tagaea. The sequence goes on from JBGAKN010000004.1 coordinate 113,464, forward strand.
GCAGCAGAAGATCGCAAAGATATCCCGACACGCCGACCATCGCGATGAAGGCCAGAACCTTCGGCGTCACGAGCATTTCGCGATACCACGAGATCGCGTAGCCGAGCCCGTTCGGCGCGCCGACGAGTTCGGCGGCGATCACGGCCGTCCATCCGGACGCGACGCCGAGCCGGAGCGACACGAGGATCGAGGGCAGCGCCGCAGGGACGACGACCCGGCGGATGATCGTCGCCCGGTCGAGCCCCATCACGCGGGCCGCATCGACCACTCTCCGGTCGACGAACTTGGCCCCCGCGATCGTGCCGACGAGAATTGGAAAGGCTGCCGTATAGGCCATGATGAAGACCGGCAGGCTGTGTCCGATCCCGAAGATGAACAGGGCCAGCGGAATCCACGCGATCCCGGAGATCGGGCGCAGGATCTCGACGACCGGATCGACGATATGCTCGATCGTCTCCGACGTTCCCATCGCCAGCCCCAGCGGGACCGCGATCGCCGTCGCGATGGCAAGGCTCAACGAGAGCCGCGCGAGGCTGAGCGCCGCATGCAGGAACAGGTCGCCGTCCATCGTGACAGACACGAATGCGGAAGCGACGCGCTCCGGACCGGGAAGCAGCATCGCGTTGCCCGTCCACCAGGAGATTCCCCACCAGACCAGCGCAAAGACCGCCATCGTCCGCAGATAGACGCCCACAGAGACAATTCGGCCCATCGCCCGGTCGCCCATGGCTATCCGATCGGCGCTTGCTGGTCGATGAGGCCGGATGCGCGCAATTCCGTCCAGAATGCCCCCGGTATGCGCGCGCGGCAGGCAGCAGCGGCAATTCGAACTTCTTCGGGCGAACGGTAGCCGGCGGCGACGCTGGCAAGCATCGGATGGTTGAGCGGGAACTGCGTCGCCGCCGCCTGCAGCGAGATTCCGTGCCGGGCGCACGCGGCTTCCATCGCGCGCACGCGGTCGAGGATCTCGGCAGGCGCGTCGGCATACCAGTACTTCGCCCCCGGGACCGCACCTGTCGCGAGGATGCCGGAGTTGTAAGGTGCGGCGAGCAGGATCGAGATCTTCTTGCGCTGGCAAAGCGGCAGCAGATTGGGAAGCGCGCTCGTATCGAGCAGCGTGTAGCGCCCCGCCAGCATGAAGCAGTCGAAATCGCCGTCGTTCGCGAAGCGCACGAGCAGGTCGTTGTCATTGATGCCGACGCCGATCGCGCGGATCGTGCCCGCCGCACGGAGCTTGTCGAGCGCCTTGTAGGCGCCGGACATCGCCTGCCTGTAGCGGGCCTCGAGCTGGTCGCCCGCCCATTTCGCCGTCACGTCGTGGATCATCACGATATCGATGCGCGACATGCCGAGCCGCTGCAGGCTGTCCTCGAAAGAGCGCATCGCGCCGTCGTAGGAATAGTCGTATTCGACGTCGAACGGCAGCGTCGTCGCGAACGGTCCGCTCGTCAGTTCGGGCTTTACGTTCGGCTTCAGAAGGCGCCCGACCTTCGTCGAAAGGACGAAACTGTCGCGCGGGCGGCCGCGCAGCGCTTCGCCCAGCCGGTGTTCCGACAGGCCGTGGCCGTAGAACGGCGCCGTATCGAAATAGTTGATGCCTGCGTCGAACGCGGCATCGACCGCAGCGCGCGTCGCTGAATCGGGCACGTCGCCGAGAAGATTGCCGAACGGCGCCGCGCCAAAGCCGAGTTGCGAGACGGCAAGCGATGTCTGGCCGATCTTCCGCTTGGCCGATGGATCGCCGCTCATTGCTTCGCCTTCTTTGCCCTGTTGCTGACGACGTTGTGGACATGCACGTGCTGCCCGACCGAAATATCGCAGGTGGCCGAAGCGATTGGCTCGCCGTACTTCAGGACCGGCGTGCCGGATTTAACCATCTGCCGCGCGATCTTGTGGCCGAGCGCCACGTGGTCGGCGGCGACGAGCGTTTCAACCCGCCCTTCGACGCGCACGGAGACCGCCTCGCCCTTTGCCACGTCGCGCAGCAGCACTGCGACCGTGTCGCGTGGATCGATGGCGATGGCGTTCCAGTTCCCCGCCGCCGTCATTTCGCGGTCCGGATCTTCACGCCGGCCTTCTCCTCACGCATCTTCACCAGCACGCCGACATCGTTGGCGCCGAGCCCCTGGTCGAGGCCGTCCTGGCAGGCCTTCAGCGTCGCCTTGCCGATCGGCGCGTCGACACCCATCGCGTCCATCATCTGAAGCGCGATCCGGCAATCCTTGTGCGCGAGGCGCAGCATGAACCCCGGCGCGAAATCGCCCTTGAAGGGGCGCACCGGCATCGCGACGGCGAGCTGGTTGTTCCACGCCATCGTCTTCTGCATGACGCTCGTCATCGTTTCCAGCGTCAGCCCGGCCTTGATGCCGGCCGCGAGGATCTCGGCATTGAGCGCCACCAGCGTCGTCGCCAGCAGGTTGTTCGTCGCCTTCATCGCGTGGCCGTTGCCGAGCCCGCCGCAATTGAAGAAATCCGTTCCCATGCAGTCGAGCACGGGGCGGACGCGCGCGATGTCGTCCGGCGCACCGCCGACCATCAGCGTCAGCGTTCCCGTCACCGCATGTTCGGCCGTCTTGCCAACGGGGCTGTCGACCATGTGGCAGCCCTTGGCGGCAAGCGCAGCACCTATCTTGCGCGTCGTCTCGGGTGCGCTCGTGCTCATGTCGATCATCGTCGAGCCCTTGCGGATGCCGGCGACGATTCCGTCGGGACCGAGCGCCGCGCGGTCCACGTCCGGCGCATCGGGAAGCATAGTGATGATCACGTCGCTGGAAGCCGCGACGGCGGCCGGCGACGTCGCAGCTTTCGCGCCGAGCTTGACCAGCTTTTCGACGGCCTTGGCGTCAATGTCGAAGACGGTCAGCGCATTGCCCTTCTTCAGGACGTTGGCGGCCATCGGCCCGCCCATGATGCCCAACCCGATGAATCCGACATTCGCCATTGAACTCTCCCGCTTACATTGATCCGCCGATGCGCACGAACGCCTCGGCACCTTCGCCGTGAATTTCGCCCCACGTCGAGGCGCCGGACGCGACTTCGAGCACGAGCCTGAAAAGCCGTTCCCCCGCCTGCCCGATATCCTCGCGGCCCTCGAAGACGGGGCTCGCGTCGAAATCGATCTGGTCGGGCAGCCGGCGCGCCGTATCTGGGCGCCCGGTAACCTTGATCGTCGGCGCGATCGAATTGCAGAAGCTGTTGCCGGCCCCGGTCGTGAAAAGCATGATCTGCGAACCGGACGCGGCGAAGCCGGTCAGGGATTCGGGCGAGAAGCTCGGCCCGTCCATCAGATGCAGGCCTTGCAGGGTCGGGCGTTCCGCGACCTGCAGCACGCCGCGGATCGGTCGCGTTCCGGTCTTGGCGATGGCGCCCAGCGACTTCTCCTCGATCGACGAGAGGCCACCGCGGATGTTTTCCGCGCCCGGATTGTTGCCGGTGAGATCGTGCCCGCTCGCGGCGAGATCGGCCTCGCGTCGCAGCACGGCATCAACGATCGCCTTGGCGACGGAAGGATTTTCCGCACGCCTCGCGACGATATGCTCGGCCCCGAGCCATTCGACTGTCTCGCCAACGACCGCGGTTGCGCCGGCATCGACGATCCTGTCGACGCAGTTTCCCGCCACAGGGTTCGCGACCAACCCCGACGTCGCGTCGGAATGGCCGCACTCGACGCCGAGGAAGAGCTTCGAGGCCGGCTGCGCAGTGCGTCGCAAGCGGGAAGCGTCGTGGACGAGTTCCGCCGCCATCCGGATACCGCGGGCGCTCGCCTCCAGCGCGTCCTCATGCGTGTCGTCGAGGGCTGCGACGCGCATCGGCTTTCCGCTGGGCGCCACGGCCGCGACAATCTCCTTGATCGCGACATGATCGGCGCCGACGATCAGGACGGCGGCGACGTTCGGATTGAGACAGAGCCCCGCGAGCTGGCGCCGGTGGCTCGCCTTGTCGACACCGTATTGCCCGCGCCCGTAAGGCGTGGTGACGAGCAGCGTGCCCCGCACGCTTGCCGCGATCCGATCCGCAACACGGTTGACGAGACCCAGGATCGAGATGACGAGAACATGGTTCCGCGTGCCGACGGAACCGTCGGCGCGCACATAGCCCATGAACATGGCGGAGCCATCCAGGACCAACGTTTCCCCCAATCTCGCGCAGCCCGCGCTTCAACGCGGCGCTACACTTTCTTCGAAATTTCCCTTATGTTAACGCATACATTACATCAGACAAGAAAAATATTCGGGGAACCGCGAAGCGCGTATGGACACGAGGAACACCCGCACGCCCAGACGTTCGCGCCTCGAAGACGTGGCGCAACGCGCCGGCGTTTCGACCATGACTGTCGTGCGCGTGCTGCGCGAACCGCACAAGGTCGCGCCTGCGACTCACGCCAAGGTCACCGCGGCCCTCGAGAAGGCCCAATATACGCCCGATCTCGTAGCGCGTTCGCTCGCATCGCAGCGCACGGGTATGGTGGCGGCGATCGTGCCCAACCTCTCCAACTCGTTCATCGCCGACACGATCCAGGGCATGTCCGACGAACTGGCCCTGCACGACCGCCAGCTCATTCTCGGAGCCGCCGGCTTTTCGGCAGCGCACGAAGAAACGCTCGTCCGCAGCTTCATGTCGCGGCGCGTCGATGCGCTCTACCTCACGGGATCGAGCCACACGCCGGCGACAGTCCGGCTGCTTCGCGAGATCGGGCTGCCTGTCGTCGAAGGCGTGAACCTTCCGGATGATCCGATCGATCTTGCCGTCGGCACGCATTACGCGGACGCGTCGGAAGCGATCGTGCGCTATCTCCTCGAACGCTACGGATCAGATGTCGCCTTCGTCGGTGGCTCTGCGTTTGACAACGACCGCATGCGCGACCGGCGTCTCGGCTACCAGCGCGCCATGCGCAAGGTGAAGGCCGCGCGGATCGAACTGGAAGTGCCGATCTCGATGGAAGGCGGTCGCAAGGCGATATCCGCCCTGCTCGACCGCCCCGCCCCGCCCCGCGCCGTGTTCTGCGCGACGGACGTCATCGCAGCTGGCGCCGTGTTCGAGTGCACGCGCCGGAAGATCGCCATTCCCGACACGATCGCCATCGCCGGCTACGACGACCTCGAGATCGCGGTCGAGATCGTGCCAGCGCTGACGACAATCCGCGTTCCGCGCTACGAGGTCGGGCGACGAGCGGCCCAGCTCATCCATCTCAGCCTCAGCGGCATGCGCCCGCAGCAGGTCGCCTACAATATCGGTTTCGAGTTGATCCGGCGCGAAAGCGCCTGAGACGAGGGAGAGAAGCATGTCGAAATCGCTGATCGTGACTGGCGCGAGCCGCGGTATCGGGGCCGCAACCGCGATCCTCGCCGCAAGGGACGGCTGGCAGGTCTGCGTCAACTACCGCAGTCACGCCGACGAAGCCGAGGCGACCCTGCGTGACGTGCGCAAGGCCGGCGGAACGGGCATCGCCGTAAAGGCGGACATGGCCGACGAAGCCTCGCTGGTCGATATGTTCAAGCGCTGCGACCGCGAGCTTGCCCCGCTCGGCGGCCTCGTAAACAACGCGGGCTATCTCGGCGGCGAAAGCGATATCGAGGAATTCGACGCCGCCAACATGCGCCATCTGTGGGACGTCAACGTCGTCGCCTATTTCGTCTGCGCGCGCGAGGCGGTGCGTCGCATGTCGACCAAGCGCGGTGGCAAGGGCGGCTCGATCGTCAACGTGTCGTCGATGTCGGCGGACAGTGGCGGCATCGGGCCGCGAATCCACTATGCGACGACGAATGGGGCGCGCCGCACGTTCACCTTCGGCCTTGCCAAGCAGTCGGGCGCAAAGGGCATCCGCGTCAACGGCGTCATGCCGGGCGTCATCGACACGAACTTCAACGACGATTTCGACAATGAGGGGCGGAACGTCCGCCTCGCGCCGATGATCCCGGTCGGCCGGGTCGGCGTCGGCTCGGATGTCGCGGAAATGATCGTCTGGCTGCTGTCGGACAAGGCGGCCTATGTGAGCGGCGCCGTCATCCCCGTGAATGGCGGGTTTTTCTGAACGCCGCCGCCACTTGCCTGCGGCACGAAGCTGTTCCAGACTTGGCACGACCTCAAAGGAACAGATCCATGCCGAATGAAGTCGCGTTCTCGAATTTCACCGGCGTCGACCTCGACGCGATGCCGTCGGTCGCGCGCGGCGAAGCGCGGGTCGTCGAGGCGCCGTTCGTTCCGGCCACAGCCGAAAGCCTCGCCGGATACGGCCACCTCGTCGAGAATTTCGGCACCGGACGCGTGACGATCGTCACCTGGCCGCAACCGAACTGGCGGCCCATCGTCGAGGGTACAGGCAACGAAGGCGGTGTGGTCGAGGACACGTTCGAGATGGTCCGCCGCGGCCAGGTCCAGCACGCCGTGAATCACGCGGTAGGGCGCGGCTACATCACCGGCTGGTTCGACGATCCGGCCACGGCGCGGGAAGACAAGGCCCCCGTCGATCCCGCGCGCCTGTTCACGCACGAGGCGAACTACCATCCCGACGGCGGGCAGATCTTCTTCCCGCGCGGCGGCGCCGCGTTCGTGGCGCTGCTCGCGAAGCCGGGCGACGACGTGAAGCCCGAGGATTTCGTCGCGTTCCATTTCGACGGAAGCTTCGGCGTCCATATCGATCCGGGCGTGTGGCACCAGCCGGTCTTTCCGGTCGCGGAAAAAGCGACGTTCGACGACCGGCAGGGCCGCGTCCACGCCTGCGTCTCGTGCGACTTCGTATCCGAGTTCGGCGCGTACGTCGCCGTCCCGCTTATCGGAAAGCGCTGAACTTCCTCAGGCGAGCTTCAGGCGCGGCAACGCCGCGTCGAGGCCCTTGCGGAACTTCGCCAGCATCTCGTCGATCTCGTTTGCCGTGATGACGAGCGGCGGCGTGAACGCGATCCGGTCGCCGATCGCGCGGACGATCAGCCCCGCCTTGTGGCATTCCTCCTGGACGACGATTCCGGCCTTGGCCGTCGCGGGGAATGGCGTGCGCTTGGCCTTGTCCGCCATGATCTCGACGCCCGCGATGAGGCCCACGCCACGCGCGTTGCCGACCAGCGGATGGCTCTCGGTCGCCTTGAGCCCGCCCTGGAACAACGGCTCCAGCTTGCGTACGTGCCCGACGATGTCGCGCTCGTCGTAGATCTTCAGCGTCTCCAGCGCCACGGCGCACGCGACCGGATGTCCGCCATAGGTGAAGCCGTGGCCGAACGTGCCGAGCTTCTCCGACTGCGCGATCAGTGCCTGGTTTATCTTCTCGGAAATCATCAGCGCCGAGATCGGCTGGTAGGCCGCCGACAGCGCCTTGGCGCACGAGATCATGTCCGGTTCGAGGTTATAGGTCTGCGAGCCCCACATGTTGCCGGTGCGCCCGAAGCCGCAGATCACCTCGTCGGCGACGAACAGGATGTCGTATTTCTTCAGGATCGGCTGGATGCGCTCGAAATAGCCGGCCGGCGGCGTGATGGCCCCACCCCCGCCCTGTACCGGTTCGGCGAAGAACGCGGCAACCGTCTCGGGCCCTTCGGCGAGAATCAGCTTCTCGAGGTTCGCCGCCATGCGCGCGGAGAACTGCTCTTCGCTCTCGCCGTCCTCGTGGAAGCGATAATAGTGCGGATTGTCGGCGTGCCGGAACATCGGCAGCGGCACGTCGAAATCGCCCTGCATGTGCGGCTGGCCCGACGCGCTGACGCTGGCGATCGTCGTCCCGTGATAGCCGCGCACGCGTCCGATGATCTTCTTCTTTTTCGGCCGCCCGAGCGCGTTGTTGTAATACCAGACGAGCTTGATCGCCGTGTCGTTGGCTTCCGAGCCCGAACACTGGAACATCACCTTCGACATCTGCGGGGGCGCGATCGACAGCAGGCGGTCGGCGAGTTCGACGCTCGGCACGTTGCTCTTCGCGAAAAACGTATGATAGTACGGCAATTCAAGCAGCTGCTTGTACGCCGCGTCCGCAAGGCGCTTCTCGGAAAAGCCGAGCGACGCGCACCACAGGCCTGCCATCGCTTCGAGATACTTGTTCCCCGCCTCGTCGTAGACATAGACGCCCTCGCCGCGCGCCATGATCGTCCCACCGCTCTCGCGATAGGCCGCGAGGTCCGTCTGCTGGTGGACGAGGCTGGCGCGGTCGAGCAAGTCATGCGAATTCGCGTTCATGCGGGAAGTCCTTTGGAGGAAAGGCCGGGAGATATCGTCGTGTCGCTCGCTTCGGCCTTCGCGGCCGTCGCGGCGCGCCGTTCGGCCACGGCCTGTTCGCGCCGCTTGAGTAGTTCGAATGCGACAGCGCCGACGACAGTGACGGCCACGATCGCGACCGCCAGAGCGCTGAGCGCCGGCGTCGTGCCCTGGCGCACGCGGCCGGCGAGCACGGTGGTCAGCGTCTTGTCGGCGAGAATGGCGAATGTGGTCGTGTTGTAGTTCTCGAACGACGACAGGAACGCGATGACGATCGCCGAGCCAATGGCCGGTGCCAGGAACGGGATCAGGATATGCATGAAGACCTGCGTGCGCGAAGCACCGAGGTCGAGCGCCGCCTCTTCCAGCGTACGATCGAAGCGCGCGAGGCGCGCCGTGAAGATCAGCATCGTATAGGCCGCGATGAAGCTCGACTGCGCAAGCACCGTCAGGATCGTGCCGTCGTAGATGAAGCGCATGCCCGTCGCCAGCGTCGTCTGCCGCCAGAAGACGACCGTCGAGATGCCGATGATGACGCCCGGCGTGAGCACAGGCGAGACGACGACGAGGTAGTAGAACGACCGCGCACGCGAATAGACCTGCGTCTGCATGATTGCGCCCGCCAGTCCCACGGGGACCGCGACCAAGACGACGAGAATGCCGATCCAGATGCTGTTTTTCAGGCCGTAAACAAGATCCCGGTCAGCGAACAGCTTTCTGAACCAGTCGAACGTGAAACCCTCGATCGGATAGAAAGTCGGATAGTTCGGCGTGTTGAACGCGGTCACGCCCATCACGACCAGCGGCCCGAAAAGATAGGCGAAGAAGATCACGATGTAGAAGCCGAGCATGGCCTGCTGCACGCCGCGCGACGTCATCGGGCGATTTCCCCGAGGCGCAGACGGAAGATCTTCAGCACGCAGAGCACGAAGATCATGCAGGCGACGAGCAAGAGCAGCGCATAGGCCGCCCCCTGCTGCCAGTTGAAGGCCTGATAGAAGCGATCGTAGACGATCGGCGTGAACCACAGGCTGCGCGGCCCGCCGAGGACCAGCGGAGCTGCGAGCGCGCCTGCCGTCAGCATGAACACCAGCGTTGCGCCCGACGCGATGCCGGGCTTGGCATGGGGCAGCACGATGAACGTATGGATGTGCCACCAAGGCGCACCGAGATCGCGCGCGGCCTCCAGCTGGTTCGTGTCGAGCGTCTCGATCGCGTTGTAGAGCGCGAACATCATCATCAGCAGATAGGCATAGGCGAGCCCGGCATAGAGCGCCACGTCAGCCGCGATGAAATCGATCGGCTGATCGAGCACGCCCAGCGAGAGCAGCGACTTGTTGATGAGACCCTGGCTGCCGAAAAGCAGACGGAAGGCGAAGGCGCGAAGGATCTCGTTGACCCAATACGGCGCGATCAGCAGCAGCATCGTCAGGCGCAGGCGCGCTGGCTTCGCGACCTGCGCCATGTAGAAAGCGATGGGATAGCAGATCGCGAAGTCGAGGATCGTGATCAGGATCGAGACCCAGATCGTCAGGCCGAACGCCTTCAGATGCGTGACGTTCCAGTTGGCGGACGAGGTCGTCGAGCCGAACAGGAAATAGTGGTAGTTCTCGAGCGTGTAGAAATCCTGCGGTCCGCCCCATTGCGTGGGCGGCAGCTTCGGGCGGAACGACAGATCGATCATCGACAGCATCGGCAGGACGATCATGAAGACCGTCCAGACCGCGACGGCGACGATCAGGAACACCGCCACCGGCCAGCCGTTGATCGCGACGAAGCCCGGCCCCTTGCTGCGACCCGTCCGCCGGTCGCGCACGGCGAGCGCCACGTAGATCGCGAGGACAACGACTGGCAGCGCGAAGATGACGATCTGGCCGACCGAACTATGCATGGGCGACCGGATCGTGCGGCAGGATCAGGGCATGCGCTGGCGTATAGCCGACGCGGATCGTCGCATCCGCGGCCGGAACGGAACGCGCGGCGGCGCCCGACACGAGCATCGTCGCGGGCAGGCGTCCGCCGAGCAGAAGCGAGACATGTGTGCCTGTGCCTTCGAACGCTGCGCCGACGACGCGCGCCTCGATGCCCGGCTCCTGAGGACCGACGGTCGAGAGCATCTCGGGCCGGACGAACAGGTGTGCGGGCGAGCCGGCGCGCAGGTTGCGCGGGTTGCTGCCGGCGAGGATTCCGATTTCGGTCTCGACGCGCGCGAGCGTGCCGTCGGTATCGACGATCTTTCCGGAAAGCGCGTTGTTCTCGCCCACAAACGTCGCGACGAACGACGTGGCCGGATGGTCGTAGAGCGTGCGGCCGTCGCTGATCTGCTGGATCACGCCGTCGCGCATCACGGCGATGCGGTCCGACATGGTCAGCGCCTCGCCCTGGTCGTGCGTGATGTAGATGAAGGTGATGCCCACGCGGCGCTGGATCGCGCGCAGCTCGTTGCGCATGTGCTGGCGCAGCTTGAGATCGAGCGCCGACAGCGGCTCGTCGAGCAGCAGCACCTTGGGCTCGACCGCCAGCGCCCGCGCGATCGCCACGCGCTGCTTCTGACCGCCGGAGAGCTCGTCGATCCGCTTGTTCCCCTGGCCACGCAGCGCGATGAGATCGAGCAGGCGCTCGACCGTCTCGGCGCGCTTGGCGCGGGAAACGCCGCGCACGCGTAGGCCATAGGTGATGTTGTCGGCCACCGACATGTTCGGGAACAGCGCCAGATTCTGGAAGATCAGCGCGGTCGGCCGGTCGTTCGGGCCGATGCCGGCCATGTCCTTCCCGTCGATGCGGACATGGCCCGCGGACGGCTCGATGAAGCCCGAGATGGTCCGCAGCAGGGTCGTCTTGCCGCAGCCCGACGGGCCGAGAAAGGTGAAGAATTCGCCCGGCGCGATGTCGAGGCGGGCGTCATCGACCGCGGTGAAGTCGCCAAATCGGACGCTCACCCGATCAAGCTGGACGGCGGCGGTCATGCTGGAAAGGCCCGGTCTAGCGTGTTCGGAAAAAGGGAACGCCGGCCAGGCACCTGCCCGGCCGGCGTCGCGACCGTTATCAGGCGGCCTTGAGCTTCTCGGCGTACTGGGTGCGCAGTTCCGCGTACCACGACGGCTCCGGCGGACGGTGCCAGAGCTTGGACACGGCGTCGCTCGGGAAGGCTTCCGTGAAGTTCTTCTTCGCGACGGCCGATAGCATCGTGTCGGAGCCCTTTGCGATCGGGTTGTAGCCCGAGCCGTCGGCGACCTTGGCCGAGATTTCAGCCGAGTGGACGTAGTTGAGCCACTCGTAGGCCTGCGCGACGTTCTTGGCGCCCTTGACGAGCGACCAACCGTCGAGCCATGCGATGGCGCCTTCCTGGGGCGCCATGTACGAGACCGGCTTGCCGTCCTTCTTGAGCGACAGCGCGGGACCGTCCCAGGTCTGGCCGATGACGACGCCGTTCTCCATCAGACCGGACTTCGTGTTGTCGGCCGAATCCCAGAACTGCTTGATCCACGGCTTCTTGGTGATCGCGAACTTCAGCACCTCGTCGTAAACCTTCTTCATGGACGCTTCGTCCTTGAAGGTGTCCATCATGCGGTTGGACGGCAGCTTGCCCGTCTTGTCCATCCACAGGCCGATGCCGAGCAGGATCGAATGCGGACGGCCCTGGACCTTGCCGCGGTACTGGTCTTCCCACATCGTCCCGTAGCTGAGCGTGGCGTAGTCGAGCTTCGTGAGGTCGGTACGCCACGAGATGGCTTCCGAACCCCAGCAATGCGGCACGTGGAAAAGCTTGCCGTCCCACGTCCACACGCTCGTCGAGCCTTCGAGCATCGCCGGCAGCAGCGCGTCGAGCTTCAGCTTGTTCGTGTCGAACGGCTGCAGCACCGCGAGATCCTTGAACTGCGGCGACCGGTCGCGTGTCGGCTGGCAGAGGTCGAAGCCGTCGCCGGCCGTCGCCTGCAGCTTGTTGATCTGCTCTTCGTTCTGCGAGAACGGAACGGAGTTGATCTTGATGCCGGTCTTCTTCTCGAAATCGGGAATGACCGGATTGGGCAGTTCGTCGTCCCAGTGCAGCAGCGTCAGCGAACCTGACGACTGGCCGAACGAATGCTTCACATATGCAGGACCGAAGGCGACGAATGCGCCGGCCCCGGCGGCCGCCTTGAACATCGTGCGTCGATTGAACGACCGCGCCGCCAGCAGCGTCTCGGTCGCCGAGTTAGTTGTTTTCGATTTCTTTTTCATATATCGCCCCCGTTCGTTTGGCTGCGCCGGCAGGTGCAGGAAGCGGGCCATCCCCCACCCCGCTTCGTGCTCGATCCGGTCGCGGTTCCCTGTTCAAGTCTTGGCTCGTGTGCCCTGTTTGCGGGCGGCCAATTGCCCAAGATCGTGCCGCTTTTCCATTGATGCCGCAAGGTTGGTCCGGACAAACTAGGTGTGTCCGCCCGGCGATGTGCACGTCCCGAGCGGCGCGCGAAAAGAAGCCTAGCGATGCCTTCGAGGTGGTGGGAATTGGTCCAGCAGATAGCGCGGCTTTCGGCGATCTCAGCAGACTTCGACGGGTTCATTCTGGATCAATGGGGCGTGCTCCACGACGGGACCAATCCCTATGACGGGGCGGCCGACAGTCTCGCGCGCATGCGCGCTGCGGGGAAAAAGATCGTCATTCTTTCCAACTCCGGACGGCTCTCGGCGCACAACCGCACGATGCTCGCGCGCATGGGTATTCCCGTACATCTCTATGACGGCATTGTGACGGCCGGCGAAGCCGCGCGCGAGGCGCTGCGCACCCGACCCGATCCCGCGCATCGCGCGCTTGGCCGGCGATGCCTCGCCTTCGCACGTGCGCAGGACGGCGAGTTCTTCGAGGAGCTCGGTCTCGAGCTGGTCGATGATCCGCGCGCGGCCGATTTCCTTTGCGTCGTCGGGTTCGATCGCGACAACGGCATCTATGAATCGCAAAGGGCGCGCCTCGACGACGCGCTCGCGCGTGGCCTGCCGATGGTGTGTGCGAACCCGGATTTCGCCCGGCTCACGCCGGCGGGCCTCATCGAGGCGCCCGGCGTCGTCGCGCGCGAATACGAGCGTCGCGGCGGAAAGGTGCTGTGGCACGGAAAGCCGCACGCCTCCGTCTATGCCGCGAGCAGAAAGCTGCTGGGTGCGGTTGCTTGGGACCGCGTGATCGCGGTCGGCGATTCCGTCGAGCACGACATCCGGGGCGCACAGGACGCGGGATTGCGAAGCGTTCTCGTTACCGGCGGGGTTCATCTGAAGGCGCTTGGAGACACATTCGGGGTGCTGCCAAGCCCTGCCCAATGGTCCGAGTTTAACCGCGCAACCCTCATCCAACCGGACTATCTACTTGCGAAGTTTGTCTGGTAAATTATTGAAAAATAATAATTCAGAGAATTTAACATCTCTGCGATTGCGAGTAGTTTGCAATATCATCTAGCAAATGCTAGGAAGCTCCCCTCACTCAATTCTAGAGGGCGATATGAAAGCTTTTTGGCCTCGCATCTGCGCCGTCGCGACACTCGTGCTGGCATTTTCCCTGCCCGCGCACGCGCAAGGGACTGACGGCATCCTGATCTACAACGCGCAGCACGAGAGCCTGACCCGCGCCTGGGCCGAGGGCTTCACGCGCGAGACCGGCATCAAGACGACGATCCGCAAGGGCAGCGACATGGAGCTGGCCAACCAGATCGTGCTGGAAGGTGCGGCCTCCCCCGCCGACGTCTTCCTCACCGAGAATTCCCCGGCAATGTCGCTTGTCGCGAGTTCGGGCCTGTTCCGCCCGATCGACGCGGCCACGCTGGCGCTCGTGCCGGAGAATTACCGCCCGAGCGACGCCAGGTGGATCGGCGTCGCCGCCCGCTCGACCGTCTTCGTCTACAACAAGACGAAGCTGAAGCCCGAGCAGCTGCCCAAGTCGATGCTCGACCTCGCCGACGCGAGCTGGAAGGGCCGCTGGGCCGCTTCCCCGTCCGGCGCGGATTTCCAGGCGATCGTCAGCGCGCTGCTCGAACTCAAGGGCGAGGCGACGACGGCGAACTGGCTGAAGGCGATGAAGACGAACGCGAAGGCCTATCGCGGCAACGGCAACGCCATGAAGGGCACCAATGCCGGCGAAGTCGATGGCGCGCTGATCTACCACTATTACTATTTTGGCGACCAGGCGAAGACCGGTGAGAACAGCGGCAACATCGCCACGCACTATTTCCGCAACGGCGATCCGGGCGCGTTCGTCAGCGTTTCGGGTGCGGGCGTGCTCGCGTCGAGCAAGAACGCCGCGCAGGCGCAGGCCTTCGTGAAGTGGGTCGCAGGAAAAGGCGGGCAGGACATCCTGCGCACGGGCGACTCCTTCGAGTACGCGGTGGGCAACGGCGCGGCCTCGCATCCCAAGCTCGAGCCGCTTTCAGCGCTGCAGGGCCCGAAGGTCGATCCCTCGAAGCTCAACAACAAGAAGGTCACCGACCTGATGACGGCGGCGGGCCTCCTGTAAGCAGCGGTATCGACAGGCGGCGACGTCCGTGCGATTCAACGGGGCCGGGCCGGATGGCCCGGCCCCTTTTCCATGCCGGTGACCTTGTCCGCTTCCCTGACCACCTCCCTTCCCGCCGCCCGGTCGGCGGCCCGGCACGTCCCGCTGCCGCTCGCCGCGAGCGCCGTCGTCGTGGCACTGGTGTCGCTCGTGCCCGCCGGCTTCATCTTGTGGGTAGCGATCGCGACCGGCTGGGAGACGATGGCGGCGCTGATCTTCCGCGCGCGCGTCCTCGAACTCCTGGTCAACACCGCCCTGCTCGAAGTGCTGTCGGTCCCGATCTGCATCGTGCTGTCGGTGGCGCTCGCGTGGCTGGTCGAGCGCAGCGACCTGCCCGGTGCCCGCCTGTGGTCGTGGCTCGCGGCCGCCCCGCTCGCCGTGCCCGCCTTCGTGCACAGCTATGCGTGGGTCAGCGCGTTTCCCGGCATCAACGGGCTGGGTGCCGGCGTGCTCGTTTCCGTCGCGGCCTATTTCCCGTTCGTCTACCTGCCGGTCGCGGCGGCGATGCGGCGCATCGATCCGGCGATCGAGGATGTCGGCGCCTCGCTCGGCCTGTCGCCGTTGCGCGTCTTCTTCCGCGTCGTGCTGCCGCAGCTGCGCTTCGCGATCTGCGGCGGCGCGCTGCTGGTGGGGCTGCACATGCTGGCGGAATACGGCCTGTTCGCGATGATCCGCTTCGACACGTTCACCACCGCCATCGCCGACCAGTTCCAGTCCGCCTATAACGGCCCGGCCGCCAACATGCTGGCGGGCGTGCTGGTCGCGTGCTGCCTCGGCCTGCTGCTGCTCGAGATCGCGGTGCGCGGCGAGGAACGCTACGCACGCGTCGGTGCCGGCGCATCGCGGGCACCTGCGCGCCACAGGCTCGGGCGGCTCGCCTGGCCGTGCCTGCTGCTCCCCGTCGCGACGGCGGCCGTGTCGCTGGGCGTGCCGCTCGTCACGCTTGCGCGCTGGCTTGGCATCGGCGGCGCATCCGTGTGGACGGCCGGCGGCCTCGGCACCGCGCTCGCCGGAACCGCGGGCCTCGCACTTGCCGGCGCGTTCATCACGACGCTGGCGGCGGCACCCATGGCGTGGATCTCGGTGCGTGCACCCGGCCGCTTCCAGCGCTTTCTCGAATCCTGCCACTACTATGTCGGCGCGCTGCCGGGCATCGTCGTGGCGCTGGCGCTCGTCGCGGTGACGGTGCGCGTGGCGCTGCCGCTCTACCAGACGGCGGCAACGCTGGTCGCGGCGTACCTGCTGCTGTTCCTGCCACGTGCGCTCGCGAGCCTGCGCGCGGCCGTGGCGCAGGTGCCGGTCAATCTCGAATGGGCCGCCGCGTCGCTGGGCCGCACGCCGATGCGGGCCTTGCGCGAGGTGACGCTGCGCCTGAGCGCGCCCGGTGCCGCCGCCGCGTTCGCGCTGGTGGCGCTCGGAATCGCGAACGAGCTGACCGCCACGCTGCTGCTGGCGCCCAACGGCACGCGCACGCTGGCGACGGAGTTCTGGGCGCTGACGAGCGAACTCGACTATGCCGCCGCCGCACCTTACGCTCTGACGATGGTGATCGTCTCGCTGCCGCTGACGGTGGCGCTCCACATCCAGTCCAGCCGGATCGCCGGCCGATGACGTTCCTCGAGATCCGCGCGGCGAACAAGCGGTACGGCGCGCTCGCTGCGCTCGACGCGGTCGACCTCGCGGTCGCGCGCGGCAGCCGCACGGCGATCGTCGGCCCGTCGGGCTCGGGCAAGACGACGCTGCTGCGCGTCATCGCGGGCTTCGAGACGCAGGATTCGGGGAGCATCGTGCTCGACGGCGCCGTGCTTGCCGAGGGCGACCGCGCCGTGCCGGCGCATCTGCGCGGCATCGGCTTCGTGCCGCAGGACGGAGCGCTTTTCCCGCATCTCGACGTCGCGGCGAATATCGGCTTCGGCCTCGACGCGGGCGATCCGAACCGCGCGCGCCGCATCGCGGAACTGATGGCGCTGGTCGAACTTCTGCCTGCGATGGCCCAGCGCCGCCCGCACGAGCTTTCCGGCGGCCAGCAGCAGCGCGTGGCGCTGGCGCGCGCACTCGCGCGCGAGCCCAAGCTGATGCTGCTCGACGAGCCTTTCTCCGCGCTCGACACCGGCCTGCGCGCGACGATGCGCAAGGCGGTCGCGGGCGTGCTGGAAGCGGTCGGCATCACCGCGATCCTCGTCACGCACGATCAGGCCGAGGCGCTTTCGTTCGCCGACCAGGTCGCCGTGATGCGCGAAGGCCGGCTCGTGCAGGCCGGAAGCCCGCGCGAACTCTATGCGCGCCCGGCCGATGCCCATGTCGCGACGTTCCTGGGCGAGGCGATCGTCCTGCCCGCGCGCGTCGAAGGCGGCTTCGCGGCCTGCGCGCTCGGCCGCATCCCGGTCGCGACCGCAAGCGCCGGCGGGGCCGAGATCATGGTGCGCCCCGAACAGATAACACTGGAAACAGTATCGGACCCTTCCGCGGCACCCCTCCCCGGCTTCGGGCAGGTGATCGAGGCCGAGTTCGCCGGGGCGAACTGCACGGTTTCCATCCGCCTTTGCGACGCAAGCCGCATCCTCGTCCCCGTGCCGGCGGCCGGCCTGCCGGAACCCGGCGCGGTCGTGCGATTCGCGGTCACGGGCAGCGCGCACGTATTTCCGGGCCGGTAACCGCGCGTAACCGGCGTCCAAGAGTTCGCCGCGGACTTGCCACGATTTTTCCAAGATCCGATCCCACCTTGCCGGCACGTCCCCCAGCAAGGAGATCGACCCATGAACCGCAAGATACGCGCCGCACTTCTCGGCGCCACCGCCCTTTCCGCCTGGCTCGCCTTCGCGCCGGCGATGCCGGGCACGCCCGCCTTCGCCCAGAGCCCGGCAACCGCGACGGCCCCCGCCGCCGCGCAGGCCCTGCGCGCCCTTCCCGATTTCAGCGACCTTGCCGCCGCCGTCTCGCCGTCGGTCGTGCAGATCGCCGTCACCGCGACCGAGGTGGAGACCGACGCCGACGTGCCCCCGCAGTTCCGCGGCACGCCGTTCGCGCAGTTCTTCAACCAGGGGCGCAGCGTGCCGCACAAGGTGCGCGGCCTCGGCTCGGGCTTCGTCATCGATCCGCAGGGCTACATCGTGACGAACTATCACGTCGCGGGCACGGCCGACGAGATCCAGGTCGTCTTCTCCGACGGCACGCGCCTGCCGGCGAAGCGCGTGGGCGCCGACGCGCGCACCGACCTTGCCCTGCTGAAGGTCGAACCGCCCAAGCCGCTCGCGGCCGTGCAGTTCGGCAACTCCGACAACGTGCGCGTCGGCCAGTGGGCGCTCGCCGTGGGCAACCCGTTCGGCCTCGGCGGCACGGTCACGGCCGGCATCGTCTCGGCCCGCTCGCGCGACATCGGCTCAGGCCCCTACGACGACTATCTGCAGATCGACGCCGCGATCAACCAGGGCAATTCCGGCGGCCCCACCTTCGATCGCGACGGCAACGTGATCGGCATCAACACCGCGATCTACTCGCCCAACGGCGGCTCGGTCGGCCTCGGCTTCGCGATCCCGTCGAACGTCGCGAAGAAGATCGTGGCGCAGCTGCGCGAACACGGCCGCATCGACCGCGCGTGGCTGGGCGTGCAGTCGCAGAAGGTCGACAAGGCGCTCGCCGCGGCGCTGAAGCTTCCCTCCGACAGCGGCGCGCTGATCGGCGCGGTCGATCCCGACGGCCCGGCCGGCAAGGCGGGCCTGCGGCGCGGCGACGTGATCCTCGCCCTCGACGGCGTGCCCGTCGCCGATCCGCGCGATCTCGCGCGCCGCATCGGCGACATGTCCGCCGGCACGCGCGCGAACGTGGCGGTCTGGCGCGACGGGCGGCGCGACGAGCATCTGGTCTCGCTCGGCCTGCTGCCCAAGGACGACGCGGAGAAGGTTGCCTCGAACGCCGGCCCCAATTCGGCCGGTGCGGGCATCGGCGTTAGTCTTGCCCGCACGCCCAAGGGCGAAGTGATCGTCGCAGGCGTGCGCGAAGGCGGTGCCGGCGAACAGGCGGGCCTGCGCCCCGGCGACCGGATCGTCGAGATCGACCGCAAGCCGATCCACGAACCCGAGCAGGTCGTCAACGCGCTGACCAAGGCACGCAAGGAAAACCGCGAAGCGATCGCGATGTACGTCCAGCGCGAAGGGGCCCCCTTCTATCTGGCCGTCCCCGTCCCGACCGCGCGCGGCTGAAGACCGGCCGGTCCCGGTGCCACGCAGCATCGGGACCGGCCCTTTCCGCAAGCCTTCCTGCAACCGCCTTTGGCGTTACCGGAACGCCTGCCTTCGGCGCAAAACGCACGGCAGCCGAAACGAAGTCGCCGAAATAGGAGACGACAGGTTACGGTAACCTATTTAACACCCTGAAATTGCAGGCCGGTAACCTGTACCCGGCATTTCAGCGATTGTAGGAAACGGCTCTCCCGCGTGCGAACCGGCACGTTTGCGGGAATCCATATTCACCTGTCAAAGAGCACGTCGAACCCGACGCCACTCTCTGACAGCCCGCTCCGGTTGTCAAGAAAATAGGCCTAAGTGTATCGCTGATACGACTGGATTGACAAATGGATGAACTTATAGATGTACCTAAGGGAAGCGACACGACCCGCGAAAGTCGGCGATACCAACGCTATTGCTTACCCAGCGTGGGATGCTACTTTCGAGACCCTGCCGGCTTTGGAGACGGAGTTTGCGGATTGGAGTCTCCAGCATGATCGACCAGCAACCCTCGTTGAGATAACTTCGGGACGCTTACGGGATGCCAGCCTATCCCGATAGGACTAAGGCGCTCCATTGCAACTAGGCGCTTTCCTGACGAATTAGATTTTCTTTTTAGAATCTTATTAGTGTATCGCAAAAAATAATTAGAGAGGACGTAGATAAAAACTACAAATGCCAACCTTCCGTTTGGTTCTGGGGCAGAAGCAATCCACGCTACATCTCTAAGGCCCTTTGAAAGCCTGCTCCTTTGGGGCTTTGATTTGTCGATATTTTTGAGTTTACGAAGCTCCTTCAAAACAAGTTCATTTTCAAAATCGATCAGCTTCTTGCTGTGCGCGAATGCATTTCGGATATTCCTGAGAGTATGCAACGCGCCTTCAAATACCTCCCCGTACAATCCAAATGCATATCCAGCCACTATCTTTGCGTTGAGGCCACTTAACGGTCCATCGAGGCTCGTAACGTCACTCCATGTGTCATCATCTTTACGAGGAAACTTATTACGCAATATTTTTTCGAGCTCAAATTCAATAAGGCTAGTTCCTAGAACAGCGACAGTGATTGGAGTTGCCCTGTTTTCCACTACCTCCTGAAATGCAGCAGCCTGCTCAGCGTCTGTGGGCCATTGTCGGCTAAGGTCTCTTAGCTTTGGCTTGTTCACTCCTCGATTGCGAGCGGCCATGTCGGACCTCGATCAAGATTTCACGAGAAAGATGCAGCCGAGTAAATTAAGGCGGCCTTGCGCGGCGCACTCTAAACTGCTTCGTCCCACGCAAAAGCACGACCCCGAAAGCGCAAATCGAAGCACACTAAGCTTTCTTCTTAGGTTGCATACACTAAAAAATCTACATTAGATATCTACCCCCGCCCCACCGCACCCGGCTTGCGGGCGCGCTCGATGATCCCGCGCGCGGTCTTCTCGTCGGTGATCAGCACCTTGGCGCTGGTCGTGCGGATCGCCAGCGAGATGATCTCGACCTTCGACAGGCCGCCCGACGCGATGACCACGTTCTGCAGCTTGCGCAGGTCGAGCGGGTTGAACGCCATCACGCGCTGGTTCAGCGGATGGTCGATGAGGTTGCCCTTCGCGTCGACGAAATGGCACAGGATGTCGCCCACCGCCCCGGCCGCGCGCAGTTCCTGCCGGTCGGCCTGGCTGAGCACGCCGCTGCGGAAGAGCGTAGCGTTCTGCGCCATGTCGCCCACGCTGACGACCGCGACGTCGACGCGCTGGCCGCGCTGGAAGACTTCCTGGATCGAGGGTTCCGCCCACAGCGCGTCGCGCATCGACTTGCTGCTGACGAAGACGGGTGCGGTCAGGTGATAGCATTCGGCCTTGAACACGTCGGCCATCTTGAAGGCGAAGGCCGAGGGATTGAACAGCACGGCGTGCGTCATGCCGCCGAGCAGCGAGACGACCGTCATCCGGTCGACCGCGCGCCACGTGAGCGAGCGCAGGCTGTTCTGCAGCGTGCCGCCCCAGCCCACGCCGATCGAGATGCCGTCGCGGACCTGGTCGGAGAGATAGTTGCCCGCCGCCTGCCCGATGACCTCGGACAGCAACGCAGGATCTTCGGGCGTGGGCACCACCACGGCCTCGGCGAGGCCGAGACGCGATTTGAGTTCGTTCTCCAGCGCGATCTGCTGGGCCTGCTTGCCGTTGACGCGGATCTGCACGATCCCCTCGTCGCGGCAGGCGGCGAGGATGCGCAGCGTCTTCAGGCGGCTGATGTCGAGGCGGCGGGCGACCTGTTCCTGCGTCAGCCCCTCCATGTAATAGAGCCACGCGGCCCGGATGCGCATGTCCTGGTCGTTCGTGCGGTCCTGCACGCTCTTTCGGACTTTGGGTGACGGCAAGGCGAACTCCCGCGACGTTGCGACCGCCGACATCCTTCCGGGCGACGGCGTGCGGGACTTTATCGACCCCATCGCGGGGTCGCAATGCGTATGCGCCACCCCGCACCTAGGATTTCCGGTAGGCGCGCGATAGGATGAAAACAGCCATCGCGCGCGACCGCGCGGGCAATCGCAGGGACGAAGACGTGACGAACGGATCGGTTGCATCTGCCCATCGGGGTGCCGCGCGGCGACGCTCGCGCGCCGTATGGGTCGGCACGACCCGGATCGGCGGCGACGGTCCCGTCGCGATCGAGGCAAGGATCGCCGAAGGCGCCGAGGGCGCGATCGGCCTTGCCGCGAAACTCGAATCCGCCGGCGCCGATCTGGCGTGCGTGGCCTGCCCCGATCTCGACGGCGTGCGGCGCCTTGCCGAACTGGCACCCGCGCTGACGCTGCCGGCGGTCGCCGATATCGGGCGCTGCGATCCTGCCCTTGCCATCGCCGCCGCCGAAGCGGGTGCGCGCGCCTTGTGGTTCCGTCCGCCGGCCGACGACGACGCGCTGCTCGCGGAAATGGCGGGCGTGGCAACGCAGTTCAGCTGCGCGCTGGGCCTCGTCATCGACGAGGAAGCCCCGATCGATCCCAACGCGGCGTCGCTCGACCAGGCGCTCGCGCGCTTCGCGGTCGTGCAGGCCGGGCGCCTGCAGGCCTGCGGCTTTCCCGATTTCATCGTGGCGCTGCGCATGCGCGACCCGGCGCTGATGGCGGCGACGGCGCGCGCCATCGCGCGGGCGGGCGATTTCCCGCTCGCCCTTTCGGTCGGCCGCTCGCAGGCCGGCGGCCGGCAGGCGGCCGATGCCGCCAGCGCGATGGCGATGGGCCTGCCGCTGCTGATGGGCGTGGGCGATCTCATCTGCCTTTCGGCCGGTCCGGACCCGGCCGGCGACGTGCACGTGACGGTCGCCGCACTGCGGGCCCTCGGCCTCCGGCCCAAGGGCGTCAGCGTTTCGCCGGAGCCTGCATTCCTGTCGCAGCGCGCGGATGCCACGAAGATCGCGACCCTGCTGGAAGAACGCACAAGCCATATCGCGCGGACCATCGACGTGCGCCTTGCCGGGCGCGGCAGCGCTTCCGAAACCGCATTGAACGCGCATCTCGTCGTGCCGCCGGGTGCGGCTGCGGATTCAAATGCCGCCTACGGCATGCGAATATCGGGGCCGCTCGAACGCGAACGCGCGGCCGACGCCGTCGTCGACGAGCTTGCCGGGCTTGTCGAGGAGACGGCCGGCGCCATCGACGCGCGCGATCTCGAAGGGCTTGTCGCCGACATCGCGAGGCGCGCGGGCGTGTTCCGCGACACGCCTTCCGACACGGCCCTGCTGTGGGCACGGCTCGGCGTGGCGCTGCGCCACGCCTTCCGCGGCACGACGGCGCGTTTCGTCTGGGGCCATCCGGAAGGGGCCGCGCTTTATGCGCGCCTTACCGGCAAGCGCGACCCCTGGCAGGTTCCCCAGCCTGCGGGCGCGCCGGCGCATGCCGAACCCGACGCCGCGGCCGCCGCGATTTCCATCGCGATGGGGCTTGCGGCGGCCGACCGCGCGGCCGGCATCACGTCGAACGTCGTCGCGATCCTCGACAAGGCATCGTTCGATGCCGGCACGGCTTATGAGGCGATGCGCGCGGCGGGGGCGAAGGACGCCAATGTCACGATCGTGCTCGTCGATCCGGAAGGCGGCGACGAAGGCCTGCCCGCGGGCATCGGCTCGCAGCTTTCCGGAATCATCTCGTCGCGCCCGTTCCTGGCGCTGCGCGAGATCGGCAGCCGCATCGCGCGCCAGCTTCCCGGCCCCAGCTACACGCTGATCAAGCGGATGGAGGAATTCGGGCGCGGCCTTGCGACCGGCGGCACGCTGTTCGAGGAACTCGGCCTCTATTACGTCGGCCCGGTCGCCGGGCGCAGCCTCGGCACGCTGCTTCCCGTTCTCGGCAACCTGCGGCGCACGCGGATCAAATCGTCGGTGCTGCTGCATGTCGTGGGCGCGATGCGCGCGCGCGTTCGCCGGCCGGGCGACGGCGAGACGCCGCCGGCCGCACTCGGCTGGCTTGCCGATGCCGCGCGCGCGGACGCGAAGATGGCGCTCGTCGTCGCGGGCGACGTGCCGGGCACCGCCGATCTTGCGCGCCGCCTGCCCGGCCGCTTCCACCGCGTGGGCGGCACCGCGCGCCACGGCCTCGGCCTCGCGTGGGGGTTCGCGGCCGGCGGCCTGCATCCCTACCTGCTGCTCGACCGGCGCGGCTTCTGGCGCAGTGCGGGCGAACAGGCGCGCGAGATCGTGCGGCTGCGCCTGCCGATCTGCTTCGTCGTCGACCTGATGAAGGGCCATGCGCCCGAGCCGTGGCTCGACGCGCCGCCGGTCATGCTCGAAGCGGTGCCGGGCTTCGTCGTGATGCTGGCGGCGGACGCCGGCGAGTGCGCGCGCATGCTCGCCTTCGCGCGCGGCGTCGGCGGCCAGCCGGTGATCGTCGGCCATGCGGGCGCCACCCCCGCCTTCCCCGACGCGCCCGATGCACCCGTCGAACTCGGGCGCGGGCGCATGCTCGCTTCGGGAAGCGACATCTCGATCCTCGCCATCGGGCGCGGCGTGGCGCAGGCGGCACAGGCGCGTGCCGCGCTCGCCGAGAAAGGCATTTCCGCGAGCGTCGCGGATGCCCGCTTCGCGCAGCCGCTGGACGGCGAACTCGCCGTCGCGCTGTTCGCCGCGCATCGAGGTCTTGTCGTGCTCGACGATCCCAGCATGGCGGGCGGCATCGCGGCCGGCATCGTCGATGCGCTGTCGAAGGCCGGCGTGCCGGATTTCCGCCGGCGCCTGCGTGTCGTTCCCGTCGGCCGGGGCAGCGTGCGCGATGCGCTCGCGGCGGCCGCGGACATTCCGGCTGCCTGAGACCGTTGTCTGCACATTTGTGTTGACCAAGACATAAAAGTACGAAAATCTCCCGGGCAGGGACGGAAACTGCCAGCGGAGTCAAAATGCAGACGAAATTCACGACGGAATCCCTCGCGAGCGCGCTTGCCGCGCGGGCCGATGAAGGACGTCCGGTGCGCGTCGGGCTCGTCGGCTCCGGCGAAATGGGAACCGACATCGTCACGCAGATCCGCCTGATGCGCGGCATCGAGATCGCCGTCATCGCCGACGTGCGCGGCGAACTCTGCCGCAAAGCGGTCCAGATCGCGGGCTGGCCGGCCGACAAGGCCGTGGCCGCCGACAGCGCCGTCGCCGCCGACAAGGCCGTGGCCGACGGCAAGATCGCCATCGCCGAATCCTACCGCATCGTGTGCACGGCCGGGCAGGTCGACGTCGTGATCGAGGCGACCGGCAACCCCAACGTGGGCGCGGAAGTCGCCCTGCTCGCGATGGAGAACGGCAAGCACATCGTGATGATGAACGTCGAGGCCGACGTCACCATCGGCGCGTATCTTCGCCACATGGCCGACAAGGCGGGCGTCGTCTACACGCTGGGTGCGGGCGACGAGCCCACCGCGGCGATGGAACTCGTCAATTTCGTGCGCTCGCTCGGCTATCCCATCGTCGCGGCCGGCAAGGGCAAGAACAACCCGTTCCGCCGCGAGGCGACGCCGGCCGAGTACGAGGAAGAGGCGCGCCGGCGCAACATGAACCCGCGCATGCTGGTCGAATTCGTCGACGGCTCGAAGACGATGATCGAGATGACGGCGCTGGCGAACGCGACGGGCCTCGTGCCCGACATCGCGGGCATGCACGGCCCTGCCGCACCGCTTGCCGATCTGCACAAGGTGCTCTGCCCCAAGGCCGACGGCGGCCTTCTTTCGCGCAAGGGCGTCGTGGATTTCACGGTCGCCAAGGGCGTGGCGCCCGGCGTGTTCGTCGTCGCCGAGATGGCGCATCCGCGCCTGCGCGAACGCATGAACGACCTGCAGATGGGCCCGGGCCCCTACTACACGTTCTTCCGGCCCTACCATCTCACCAGCCTCGAAGTGCCGCTGTCGGCCGCGACGGCCGTGCTCTGGCGCCAGGCGCACATGCGCCCGCAGCCGCGGCCCGTGGCCGAGGTCGGCACCATCGCCAAGAAGGACCTCGCCGTTGGCGAAGTTCTCGATGCGATCGGCGAATACTGCTATCGCGGCACGGCACTCACCGTGGAGGAAGCGCGCCGCTTGGGCGCGATGCCGCTGGGCCTCGCGCAGCGCGCGGTCGTCACCAAGCCGATCAAGGCGGGCGAATACGTCACCCACGCCAACTGCCGCGCCGACGAGAAGCTCGCCATCGTGCGCCTGCGCAAGCTGCAGGACGAATATGTCGGCGCGCTCGCGGACGCCTGACATGAAGAGCCGCCCGAACCAGCGCCCCGAACTCGCCGCCCTCGACGACGACACGCTCGCCGAGGCGCTGCGCAAGATGCACCTGATCCGCAAGTTCGAGGAGAAGGCCGAGGACAGCTACATGCGCGGCCTGATCCACGGCACGATGCATCTGTCCATCGGGCAGGAAGCGAGCGCCGTGGGCGCGGTGCTGCATCTCGCCAAGGCGGATTACATCCTCTCCACCCACCGCGGCCACGGCCACTGCATCGCCAAGGGCGCCGACCCCAACCTGATGTTCGCCGAGTTCTTCGGCAAGGAGACGGGCTACTGCAAGGGGCGCGGCGGCTCGATGCACATCGCCGACGTCGAAGGCGGCAATCTCGGTGCCAACGGCATCGTCGGCGGCGGCCTTCCCATCGCGGTGGGTGTGGGCATGAGCATCAAGGCGCAGAAGCAGGACCGCGTGTGCATGGTCTTCTTCGGCGACGGCGCCAACAACGAAGGCGCGTTCCACGAGGCGCTCAACATGGCCGCGATCTGGAAGCTGCCGGTCGTGTTCGTGTGCGAGAACAACACCTACGCGATGTCGACCTCGATCAGGCAGTCAATGCCGGTCGCCAACGTCGCAGACCGCGCGGCCGCCTACGCGATGCCGGGCGTCACGATCGACGGCAACGATTTCCCGCTGGTCGCCGCCACCGTCGAGAAGGCCATCGCGCGCGCACGTCGCGGCGAAGGCCCTTCGCTGGTCGAGTGCAGGACCTACCGCATCCGCGGCCACTCGAAGAGCGACCGCAACCTCTACCGCACCAAGGAAGAGATCGAGATGTGGAAGGGCAAGGACCCGATCCCGCGCCTCGAGCAGGAACTTCTCGCCCACGACCGCTTCGGCAAGGCGCAGCTGGAGGCCATCGAGGCCGAAGCCGCGCGCGCCATCGACGCGGCCGTCGAATTCGCCAAGGCCAGTCCCGAACCCGACATGGCCGAGCTGACGAGGAACGTCTATGCCGGATGATACGGCGCCGCCCGAACCGAAGCTGCGCGAACTGACCTATGCCGAGGCGATCCGCGAGGCGCTCGGCCAGGCGATGGAAGCCGACCCGCGCGTGATGCTGATGGGCGAGGACGTGGGCGTCTATGGCGGCGCGTTCGGCGTCAGCGGCGATCTCGTCCACCGCTTCGGGACCGAGCGCGTGCTCGATACGCCCATCAGCGAGCTCGGCATCGCGGGTGCTGCCGTGGGTGCCGCGATGACAGGCATGCGCCCGGTGCTGGAAATCCAGTTCTCCGACTTCGTCACGCTGGCGATGGAGCAGATCGTCAACCAGGCGGCGAAGATCCACTTCATGTTCGGCGGCAAGGCGAACGTGCCGATGGTCGTGCGCCTGCCCGGCGGTTCGGGCACAGGCGCCGCCGCCCAGCACAGCCAGAGCCTGGAAGCGTGGTTCGCGCACGTGCCGGGCCTCAAGGTCCTGCAGCCCTCCACCCCGCACGACGCCAAGGGCATGCTGCTGGCCGCGATCGACGACCCGAACCCCGTGCTGATCTTCGAGCACAAGCTGCTCTACAAGACGCGCGGCATCGTGCCCGTGGAAATGTACCGCGTGCCGATCGGCGAAGCCGCCGTGCGCCGCGAAGGCAGCGACATCACCATCGTCGGCAGCTCGATCATGGCGATCCGCGCGGCCGCCGCCGCCGAGAAGCTCGCGGCCGAAGGCATCTCTGCCGAAGTGATCGACCTGCGCTCGCTGCGACCGATCGACTTCACGACGATCGCCGCCAGCGTGCGCAAGACCTCGCGCTTGATGGTCGTCTATGAAGGCGTCAAGACGATGGGCATCGGTGCCGAGATCAGCGCGATGATCGCCGAGAGCGACGCGTTCGACTATCTCGATGCGCCCATCGTGCGCCTCGGCGGGGCGGACATGCCGCTCCCCTACAGCCCGAAGCTGGAGCGCGCGGCCGTGCCGCAGGAAGACGACATCTTCGCCGCCGCGCGCGACCTCGTCCGGGGAAACCGCTTCTGATGCCGGTCGAGATCGTCCTGCCGCGCGTCGACATGGGCCAGGAGAGCGGCATCATCGGCGCATGGAAGGTTTCCAACGGCGATCGCGTGGCCGAAGGCCAGATCCTGTTCGAGATCAACACCGACAAGGCCGTGATGGAGGTCGACTCCCCCGCCGCCGGCGAGGTGTACGGCATTTCGGCGGCCGTCGGCGAGACGGTCGCGGTGGGCACCGCCGTCGCATGGATCTACAAGGACGGCGAAACGCCGCCCAAGGCCGGCGCGCCCGCGCCCAAGGCGGCCGTTGCGACACCTGCCGCCGCGACCGCACCGAAGGCACAAACTGCAGTAGCCCCTGTTGCCGCCGCAGCGCCCTCGTCCGACAAGCCGCGCGCCACGCCGATCGCGCGCCGCCTCGCCAAGGCCGCCAATCTCGATCTTTCGAAGATCGCCGGCAGCGGCCCGCGCGGGCGGATCATGCGCGCCGACATCGAGAAGGCGGCTGCCGAGCCGCAACCAGCGCCCGCCCCGGCCGCCGCCGGTTCCGGCAAGCTCGTGCCGTTCGACACGATCCGGCGCATCGTCGCCAAGCGCCTGACCGAGAGCGTGCGCACGGCACCGCATTTCTACCTGACCGCCCATCTCGACATGACGGCGCTCAACGACCTGCGCGCGCGCGTCAGCCCGCGCATCGAGAAGCGCACTGGCACGCGCGTCAGCCTCACGATGCTGCTGCTGCGCTGCATCGCCCCGCTGCTGGTCCGCCATCCGCTGCTCAACGCCAGCGCCGAGGGCGAGGCCGTGCGCTACCACGACAGCGTCGATATCGGCGTGGCGATGGAACGCGACGGCAGCCTGGTCGTTCCCGTCCTTCGCGCCGTCCACACCAAGTCGCTGGAAGAGATCGCGGCCGATTTCGCGCGCCTGACGGCGAGCGTGCGCGACCGCACGGTCTCGCCCGCCGACCTTTCGGGCAGCACTTTCACGGTCAGCAATCTCGGCATGTACGGCGTGGACGCCTTCACCGCGATCATCAATCCGCCGGAAGCGGCGATCCTCGCCGTCGGCCGCTCGGTCGACACGCCCGTGGGTCACAACGGCAAGATCGAGCTGCGCCCGCAGGCGACCTTCTGCCTGTCCTCCGATCACCGGATCGTGGACGGCGTGGTCGCCGCCAAGTTCATGGCATCGCTGCGGGAAGCCGTGGAAACGCCCGAGACATTGCTGTGAGGTACCCGAGCGTCACAATCTGGTAACCTAATCGAGGTTACGACGACAAACCGCGAAACACGCGGAATCCAAACAAGAGCTCTACCCCCCTCAAGGAGGAACAACATGGTTGCCCATCCGCTTCGCTACACGGCACTTGCGCTGGCCGGTCTTGTCGTCGGCCTTTCCGCCCCCGCCTTCGCCCAGTCGGGCAAGCTCGTCCTCTACACCTCGCAGCCCGACCGCGACGCGGCGGCGACGACCGGGGCATTCAAGGAAGCCTTCCCCGGCATCACGGTCGAGATCTTCCGCTCCGGCACCACCGAAGTGATGACGCGCATCGCCGCCGAGGCCGCCGCCGGCCAGGTCAAGGCCGACGTGCTGCTGATCGCCGACAGCGTCAGCATGGAGACCCTGAAGAAGGCCGACCGCCTCTTCGCGTACAAGGATGCCAACGTCACGGGCCTGCGTGCCGGCACGTTCGATGCCGATCGCACCTATTTCGGCACGAAGCTGATCACCACGGGCATCGCCTACAACACCGGCGCCAAGACCCAGCCCAAATCCTGGGCCGACATCGCGAAGCCCGAGATGAAGGGCCAGGTCATCATGCCGAGCCCGCTCTATTCGGGTGCGGCCGCCATCATGCTGGGTGCGATGACCAAGCGCAGCGACTACGGCTGGGGCTTCTACGAAACGCTGAAGGCCAATGGCACGGTCGCCGTGCAGGGCAACGGCGCGGTGCTCACGTCGGTCAGCAGCGGCGAGAAGCCCTACGGCGTGCTCGTCGACTTCATGGCCCTCAACGCCAAGCTCAAGGGCGCACCGATCAATTTCGTCTTCCCGACCGAAGGCGTGATCCCGGTGACCGAGCCCGTCGCGATCCTGAAGACGACCTCGAACCTCGCGGCCGCCAAGGCGTTCGTCGATTTCGTGCTGTCGGAGAAGGGCCAGACCTTCTCGGTCAAGACGCTGGGCTACATCCCCGTGCGCGAAGGCGTGGTCAACCCGGCCTGGCTGCCCGAAGGCACGAAGATCAACATCATGAATCTCGACACCAACGCGATCCTCGGCACGACCGGCGCCGACAAGGCCCGCTTCTCCAACCTGTTCGGCGGTTAAGCTTCGTCCATGATCCTGACCAAGGGGACAGCATCGCGGATACAGGACCGGTCGCTTTTCACGCTGCTGTTCCTCCTGGTCGGCACTCTCTCGCTCCTGCCGTTGGCGCGACTGCTTTTCGAAGCGGTCGCGCCCAATGGCATCCCTTCGCTCGCCGCGGTTTCCGAAGTCTTCGGCAATCCGGTGACGTGGCGGGCCACGGTCCACAGCCTCGAGATCTCGCTCGGCGGCACGCTGCTGGCGACGGTCATCGGCCTCGTCGTCGCCCTCGTCGTGGGGCTTGGCGACATTCGGGGTCGCAACGCCTTCGTCTTCTGCTTCGTCCTGCCGCTGATGATCGCCCCGCAGGTGACCGCGCTCGCCTGGCTGCAGGTTGCCGGCCCGTCCAGCCCGCTGCTGCGCGCCATCGGCCTTGCCCCGGCCATGGGCACGCCCAACCCCTTCTATTCGCGCGAGGGCATCATCGCGCTTCTGGGCATCGAATATGCGCCACTCGTGTTCCTCACGCTGCGCGCCGGCCTGCGCAGCCTGCCGCGCGAACTGATCGAGGCGGCGCTGTCGACCGGTGCGAGCCGCTTCCGCATCCTGCGCACCATCGTGGTTCCGCTGATGACGCCACCGCTCGTCGCGGGCGTGGCGCTCACGTTCGTGTCGTGCATCGGGAATTTCGGCATCCCCGCCTTCCTCGGCATTCCCGGCAGCTACATCGTGCTGCCCACGCTGATCTACCAGCGCCTGTCGGGGCTGGGGCCGAGCGTGCTTTCGGAAGTCTCGAGCCTTTCGGTCATCGCCGGCACGATCGCCATCGCCGGCATCCTGCTGCAGAACTACATGCTGTCGCGCCGCGACTACCGCATCACCGGTAACTCGCTGGCAGCCGCACCGTTCGAGCTGGGACGCTGGCGCCTGCCGGTGGAGGTCCTGATCTGGACCTACATCGCCTTCGTGCTCGTCATCCCGTTCGCGAGCCTGATCGCCATCTCGCTCGTTCCGATCTTCGGCGTGCCGCTCAGCTGGGCGACCGCCTCGATCGAGAATTACCGCTATGTGATGTTCGAGTACGCGGCCTCGGCCCGCGCGTTCCGCAACAGCTTCCTGCTGGCCGGCGGATCGGCCTTCCTGATCGTCGCGATCAGCGCCCCGCTCGCCTATTTCCTCGCCTGGCGCAATTCGCGGGTGCTGAAATTCCTCAACCTCACGGCCGAACTGCCCTATGCGCTGCCGGGCATCGTGTTCGCCATCGCGCTGATCCTCGTCTTCCTCAACCCGATCCCGATCCTCAACTTCACGATCTACAACACGATCTGGATCATCTTCTTCGCCTATCTGGGCCGGTTCCTCGTGCTGGGCCTGCGCCCGGTCATCAGCGGCTACCACCAGCTCGACCGCTCGCTCGAGGAAGCGGCACAGGCGCTGGGCGCCAGCCTCGGGCGGCGCATGCTCACCGTCATGTTCCCGCTGGTCGCGCACGCGGCGGCCGCCGGTGCATTGCTTGTCTTCCTGATGGCGTTCAGCGAACTCACGCTGTCGGCCCTGCTTTGGTCGTCGGGCGCCGAGACGCTGGGCACCGTCATGTTCAGTTTCCAGCAGTCGGGCGGCGTCAACTACGCCTCATCGATCGCGGTGATAACGATTCTGGTGACTCTGGTCCTCATGCTGTCGACTCTGCTGCTGGGGCGTCGCCTACCTGACGGAGTGCTGCCATGGCGGGACTGAAGATCGACCGCGTTACCAAGGCGTTCGGTACGGCGAAGGCGCTCGACGCCGTTTCCATCGACGTGAAGGACGGCGAGTTCCTTGCCGTGCTCGGGCCGTCTGGCTGCGGCAAGACGACCCTGCTGCGCCTGATCGCCGGGTTCGACAAGGTCACCGGCGGCTCGATCCGCATCGGCGAGACGGAAGTGTCCAGCGCCGACCGGCAGGTGCCGACCGAAGAACGCGGCATCGGCATCGTCTTCCAGTCCTACGCGCTGTGGCCGCACATGTCGGTCTACGAGAACGTCGCCTACGGCCTCAACGTCGCGAACGTGGACCGGCAGACGCGCGAGAAGCGCGTCGCGGACGCGCTCGCGCTCGTCGGGCTGCAGGCCTATGGCGAGCGACGCCCCGCCCTGCTCAGCGGCGGCCAGCGCCAGCGTGTCGCGCTCGCCCGGTGCCTCGTCATGGAGCCGGCCCTTGTCCTGCTCGACGAGCCGCTCGCCAATCTCGACGTGCATCTGCGCGCGTCGATGGAGGACGAGTTCCGCGAATTCCACGAGCGCACCGCCAAGACGATGGTCTACATCACCCACGACCAGGCCGAGGCGATGGCGCTCGCCGACCGGATCGCGGTGCTGAACCACGGCGTGCTCGAACAGATCGCGACGGCCTCCGAGCTTTACCGCGAGCCGGCGACCGAGATGGTCGCGGGCTTCATCGGCCAGGGCATGGTCGTGCCGGTCGAGACCCGCACGGCCGCGCAGGACGGCGCCTGCATGGGCCGCTTCCTCGGCCTCGACGTGCGCTTCAGGTGCCGCCCGGGAACCGCGCCGGCGGCGGCCGCGAAAGCATGCCTGCGCAGCAGCGATCTGGCTTTCGCCGCGGCGGGCGAGCCCGGCATTCAAGGCACGGTCCGCCGCATGATCTATCAGGGCGGCCATTTCCGCGCCGAATTCCATCCCGACGCCGCGCCCGACGTGAAGCTGGTTCTGGAACAACCCGAGCCGACCGCGATCGAACCGGGTGCGAAGGCCAGCGTCGCCGTGCGCGAAGGCTGGATCATCCCGCAGGGGCCCGCGCGATGAACGTCACGCTGTTCGGCGGCTTCGGCGAGAAAGGGCGTACCTCGGTCGGCATCGAGAGTGCGGCCGCTTCCATCGCCCTCGACGTCGGCATCAACACCAGTGGCAAGGGCGCCGAAATCTACCCGGCGATCCCGGCCGAGCGGATGCGCAAGCTCGACGCCATCGTCGTCAGCCACGCGCACGAGGATCATGTCGGGGCACTGGGGTGGTGCTTCGCCAACGGCTTCGCGGGCAAGGCCTACATGACGACCGAGACGATGGCCGAGATGGGCGACATCGTCGCGGCCTACGATTCCTCGCCCGGCAAGGGCGCGCTCGACGCGTCGCGCATCCAGGTCATCGAGCCGGGCCGCGATTTCAGCATCGGCGACATCGCGGTCACGACGGGCCGCTCGGGCCACACGGTCGGCGGGCTGTGGATCTCGGTTTCCGACGGTTCGCACCGCGCGACCTATACCGCCGACGTCGTTCCGGCGAGCAGCGTGCTCGGCATGGATGCGGTGCCGCGCTGCGACATCGTGCTCTATGACGGCTCCTACGGCGTCGATCCCGTGGGCATCGCGGAGCGCACCGAACAGATCAAGGCGTGGATCGCCGCGCATCCGCGCTGCCTGCTGCCCTCGCCGCTCGCGGGCCGGCCGCTGGAAATGCTGATGGCGCTGCCGGGCCCGCTCGCGATCCATGCGTCGATGCGCGAACCGCTGCTGCGCCAGGTCGCCGACGAACGCTGGCTGCGCGCCGGCACGGCCGCGCGTTTGCGGACACGCATCGCGGCTGCCGTCGACTGGTCCGACAGCATGCCCTTCCCCGACATGCCCACGCTCGTTCATGACGGCATGGGCATGTCGGGCCCCGCCGCCGCCGCCATCCCGCGCGCCGCCAAGGAAGGCGTGCCGATCCTGCTGACCGGCCATCTGCCCACGGGAAGCCCCGCGCAGATCCTGTTCAAGGAAGGCCGCGCGACGTGGATCCGGATGCCCACGCATCCGACGCTGCCCGACAATCTGGCGCTGCTGCGTGACTGCGCGGCGCGCATCGCCATCCCGCATTCCTGCTCGGTCGCCGAGATGGAGCAGCTGCGCGCGCATCGACCGGATGTCGTGCGCACGCTGACGACCGGCCAGAGCATCCGGCTTTAGGAAAACGATGCGCATCCTCATCGCCAACGACGACGGTATCAAGTCGCCCGGCCTCGCGGCCCTCGAAGCGGCCGCGCGGCATCTCACCGACGACGTCTGGGTCGTTGCGCCCGAGCGCAAGTGGAGCGGCAGCAGCCACAGCGTCAGCCTGCACAAGGAATTCTCGGCCACGAAGCTGGGCGAGAAGAAGTACATGTGCAGCGGCACGCCGGTCGACGGTGTCGTCTCGGCGATGACCTGGCTGCTCAAGGACGAGGCGCGCCCGCATCTGGTTCTGAGCGGCATCAACGACGGCCAGAACGTCGCCGAGGACGTCGCCTATTCCGGCACGCTTGCCATCGCGCGCGAAGCGACCTTCTGGGGCGTGCCCGCGATCGCGCTTTCGCACGCCAAGGGCGGCGAGGCGTTGACGGCGGATGCGATCAAATGGCTCGGCGGCGTCATCGCGAAACTGTGGGAGCGCCGCGCGGACTGGCATCTCGACGGGCACTGGCTCAGCCTCAACCTGCCCCGCCACGTGCCGGCGCCGATCCGCATCGCGAAGATCGGGCGCAACAAGATCGCGCGCGGCATGGATGCGTGCGAACGCGCCGACGGCACCTTCGCGCTGAAGATCCGCGACGGCCGCTCGCGCGTGGAAGCGGACGATGACGAGACCGCTCTGCTCGCGGCGGGCGCATGCAGCCTCGTCCGCCTCAACTGGCCCGACACCCGGCCACCGCCCGGATCCCTGATCGCCGGACTCTGAGGTATCGTCGAGGTCTGCTTGACTCATGCCCGGCACCGTACAATAGTGATATCGAAGTTATAAATGTTCAAAAAAGGGAGACGCCGAAAATGATCAACCTGTCGCGCCGCGCGTTCAGCGCCGGGATCGCCGGATCCGCCCTCACGCTGGCAAGCGGCCCGCTGTCGGCCCAGGCCGCCAAGAAGGTCACGCTCTATATGGGGCCGCCCGAAGCGACCTGCGCCGCCATCGTCGCCGGGTTCGAGAAGAAGTCGGGCATCAAGCCCACGATGCTGCGCCTGTCGGCGGGCGAAGCGATCAACCGCATCCGCGCCGAGCGCAACAGCCCGCAGGCGAGCGTGCTCTACGGCATCGGGCTGCCCTCGATGATGACGCTCAAGTCGGACGGGCTGCTCGAAGCCTACCGCCCCGCTTCGGCATCCGACATCCCGGCCAAGTACAAGGACCCCGAAGGCTTCTGGACCGGCACCGACATCGACTTCATCGGCTTCGCCTCGAACAAGCAGTTCCTCGCCGAGAAGAAGCTGAAGGCGCCGCAGAGCTGGGAAGACCTCACCAAGCCCGAATATGCCGGCCAGATCTGCCTCGGCAGCCCGGCGACGTCGGGCACCGGCTACACCTTCATCACGACCGTGCTGCAGGTGATGGGCGAGCAGAAGGGCTGGGATTATCTCAAGCGCTTCAACGCCAACGTCGCGCAGTACACCCGCTCGGGCATCGGGCCGACGCAGCTCGTCGGCCGCGGCGAGGTGGGCGTGGGCATCCTTTTCGCGCACGACATCCTCGGCAGCATCGCCAAGGGCTTCCCGATGGAGATGTCGCTGCCGCAGGAAGGCACGGGCTACGACCTGTTCTGCTCGGTGCTGCTGAAGGGCGCGCCCGAACCCGAAGCCGCGCGCACGTTCCTCGACTGGGCCTGCACGCCGGAATCGATCGAGCTCCTCGCCGCGTCGGAATATTTCGACGTGCCGACCAACCCGAAGGCGAAGATCCACGACCTGGTGAAGCCGTTCCAGAACGCCAAGATGATCGACTTCAATTTCGAGTGGGCCGGCAGCGCCAAGACCCGCGAGACGATCATCAACCGCTTCCAGAGCGAGATCCTCGCCGGCCGCAAGTAGTCGATGCCGCTGGCCGCCACGATCGCCGCGCCGGATGATTTCAGGCTCGGGCGGAGCTGGGTGCTGCCCCTGCTCTACCCGCTCCTGGCGCTTCTCGTCGCCGTGTTCGTCGCCTACCCGATGGTCCGGCTTTTCGGCCGGGCCGTCGTGGTGGACGGCGAGTTCACGCTTGCGGTGCTGGGCCGCCTCGTCGCCGATCCGTTCAGCCGCAAGGTGTTCTGGAACACGCTGCTGCTCGGCGGCACGGTCGCGGTCATCGGCACGGTGCTGGCGGCGCTCTATGCCTATGCGATGACGCGCGTGGCGATCCCCGGCAAGGCCGTGTGGCATTTTTTCGCGTTGCTGCCGACGATCTCGCCGCCGATCCTGATGGCGCTGGGGCTGATCCTGCTCTACGGGCGGCGCGGGCTCGTCACCTACGGCCTGTTCGGCATCCAGACGACCGGGCTCTACGGCTTCAACGGGCTCGTCGTCGCCCAGCTCATGTCGTACTTCCCGTTCGCCTACCTGCTGATGCTGAATCTCTTCCGGGGCCTCGACGCCTCGATGGAGGAAGCGGCCGGCACGATGGGCGCCAACGCCTGGCAGGTGCTGCGCACCGTCAGCCTGCCGCTGCTGATGCCGGGCCTCGCAGGCTCGGTGCTGCTGCTGTTCAGCTATTCCTTCGCCGATCTCGGCAACCCGATGCTGCTGGGCGGCGACTATCCGGTGATGTCGGCACAGATCTACCAGACGATCATCGGCATGTACGACATCCCGCAGGGTGCGGCGCTCGCCGTCATCCTGCTGGTCCCGGCCGTGCTGATGTTCTTCATGCACAAGCACCTGTCGGCGCGCATGGCTTTCTCGACCGTCGGCGCCAAGGGATCGAGCCGCCAGCGGCTGGTCACGCACCTGCCCACGCGGATCGCCGCGCTGGCGCTCGTCGGCACCGTCACGCTGGTGATCTGCCTGCAATACGCCACGGTGCTCGCCGGCGCCTTCACGCAGCTTTTCGGCATCAACTACACCTTCACGCTGCGCCACTTCACCGCGACGCTGACCAAGTCGCGCGGCGCCATCCTCGACACGCTGGCGCTGGGCGTCGTTTCCTCGATCCTCGCGGTAATCGTGGGCCTCGTCATCGCGCATTTCGTGGCGCGCACGCGCATCCGGGGGCGCGGCCTCATCGATTTCGTCGCCAACATGCCGCTCGCTATCCCCGGCACGGTGATCGGCCTCGCCTTCGCGATCTCGTTCAACGACCGCCCGCTGATGCTGACCGGCACGGCCGCGATCATCGTCATCGCCTTCGCGGTGCGTTCGCTGCCCTACGGCATCCGCTCGGGCGTCGCGGCACTCGACCAGCTGCACCGCTCGCTCGACGAGGCCTCGACCACGATGGGCGCCACGAGCGGGCAGACGCTCTGGCGCATCCTCGTGCCGCTCGTACGCCCGGCCCTGCTCGCCGGCATGATCTTCGCCTTCACACGCAGCGTCACGACGCTCAGCGCCGTCATCTTCGTCGTGTCGCCGCACTGGTCGCTGGTGACGCCGACGATCCTGTCGCAGATGGACCGCGGCGATGTCGGCGAGGCGGCCGCACTCAGCGTCGTCGTCGTGGCGATGGTGCTGCTCGTCATCCACGGCGTGCCGCGCCTGCTGGGGCGCGACTGGCGCGAAACGAACTAGAGGAA
Source organism: Tagaea sp. (assembly GCA_044224405.1). Taxonomy (GTDB): domain Bacteria; phylum Pseudomonadota; class Alphaproteobacteria; order CACIAM-22H2; family CACIAM-22H2; genus Tagaea. The sequence goes on from JBGAKN010000004.1 coordinate 150,867, forward strand.
CGAGATGACGACGGTACCCGCCAAGGCGCTCCAGATTGTCGGCATGAACAAGTCCTACGGGATGAAGGGTGCGCGCGCCGTCCCGGCCGTCATCGATTTCTCGCTCGACGTGAAGCCGGGCGAGTTCGTGACGCTGCTCGGCCCCTCGGGCTGCGGCAAGACATCGGCGCTGCGCACGCTCGCGGGCCTCGAGGACCTCGACAGCGGCGAGATCCTGCTCGATGGCCGCTCGATCGCGAACATGCCCTCGCACCAGCGGCGCATCGGTCTCGTCTTCCAGAACTACGCGCTGTTCCCGCACATGAGCGTGTTCGAGAACGTCGCCTATTCGCTGCGCCTGCGCCGCATGGCGGAAGCGCAACTGCGCAAGGACGTCGTGGCGGCGCTCGAGGTCGTGGGCCTCGCCGAATACGGCCCGCGCCTGCCCGGCCAGCTTTCCGGCGGCCAGCAGCAGCGCGTGGCCGTGGCGCGCGCGCTCGTCATGAAGCCCGACCTGCTGCTGTTCGACGAGCCGCTCTCGAACCTCGACGCCAAGCTGCGCGTGCAGGTGCGTGCGGAGCTGCGCCGCCTGCAGCGCAGCCTCGGCACGACCTCGATCTACGTCACGCACGACCAGGACGAGGCGATGAGCCTTTCCGACCGCATCGCCGTGATGCGCGCGGGCCGGCTCGAGCAGATCGGCCCGCCGCAGGAGATCTACGCGCGCCCCGCCACGCGCTTCGTCGCCGAATTCATCGGCAAGGTGAACGTGCTGCCGGGCCGCGCCGTCGGCGGCTCGGAAGTCGAATGCCTTGGCCATCGCCTGAATGTCGGCACGCGCGCCGCACCGTCAGGCGACGTGCAGGTCCTCGTGCGGCCCGAAGCCGTGCTGGTCCACCCGCCGGGCGGCCGGCAGATCCAGGGCGTGGTCGCGGAGATCGAGTATCTGGGCGACCGGACCGAGTACCGCATCCGCGCGGGCGACCATGTCGTCGTCGCCGTCCGCCCGTCGCTGGGCAGCGACGGACGCTTCGCCGAAGGCGAAGCCGTGGGGCTGGCATTTGCCGAGCAGGCGATCCATCTTCTTCCCGCCGCCTGAGAAGGAAGCCATGGCCGACCCGAAACCGAGCTTCGACCGCGTCATCGTCCTCGTCCTCGACGGGCTGGGCGTGGGCGCCATGCCCGACGTGCCGCTGGTGCGCCCGAACGACATCGGCGCTGACACGCTACGCCACGTCGTGAAGGCCGCCGGCCCGCTTTCGCTGCCCAATCTCGAGAAGCTCGGCCTCGGTTCGATCGCGCCCCAGTCGGGCCTGCGCATCGAAACCGCACCTGTCGCCATCCACGGGATCAACGCGCTCGGCTACAAGGGCGCCGACACGTATCTGGGCCACACGGTGATGATGGGCTCGCCCGTCCCCGACACGGCCGAGGAGCTGTTCGTCGAGGTGCGCGACAAGGTCGCCAGCGACCTGCGCGCGGCCGGCCACACGGTCGAGGCCGCGAAGCCGGACCAGTCCGCCCTGCTCGTCGACGGCACGATGGTGGTGGGCGACAATCTCGAAAGCGATCCGCTGCAGACCTACCACTGCGTGGGATCGACCGACGACCAGCCCTTCGCGAAGATCCTCGAGGTCGCCCAGATCCTGCGAGGCGCCGCGCACGTGCGCCGCATCGTCGCGATGGGCGGCGGCGGGTTCGGCGCGGCTGACGTGCGGCGCTGCGTGGAGCTGCGCCCCACAGGCCAGTCCGGCGTCAACAACGTGGCGCTGGGGCTCTACACCAGCAACTACATGGTCCGCCACCTGACCAAGGGCGACCGGCCCGACGTGCAGATCCCCACGATCCTGAAGAAGGCCGGGTTCGAGGTGGAATTGCTCGGCAAGGTCGCCGACGTGATCATCTGCGAGGGCGCGCACAAGGAACCGCACGTGCCGACAAAGTCGGTGCTGGAGGCGACCTACGCCTCGATCGCGCGGGTCAAGCGCGGCCTGATCGCGATCAACATCCAGGAAACCGACCTCGCCGGGCACGACCAGAACGCCCAGCGCTATGCCGGCTACCTGCGCCAGGCCGACGAAGGCATCGGGCGCATCATGGGCATGATGGGGCCGCGCGACCTGCTGGTCATCACCGGCGACCACGGCAACGACCCCACCATCGGCCACGACAAGCACACGCGCGAGTTCACGCCCCTGCTCGTCTGGTCGCCGCGCATCAAGCCGCGCCCGATCTTCATGCGCGAGAGCCTTGCCGACATCGCGGCGACGACGTCCGAGATCTTCGGCGTGGCGGCACCCGCGATCGGCAAGAGCTTCCTCGACGAGATCGCGGTGGCGTAGCGTGCGCCACGACTATTCCTCGATCGGCTTCTACACGTTCGACTGCCTCGGCTGGCCGTTCACGCGCGTGCCCGAAGGCGGCGGAACGGTCTTCCTCGATGATTTCACGCTCGCCGTCTCGGGTGCCGCCGGAACCGCCGCGATCGCCGCGGCGAAGATGGGGCTCAAGTGCCTCGCCATCGGCGGCGTCGGCCCCGACCTGATGGGCGACTGGGTCCTCGCGCGGCTGAAGCATTTCGGCGTCGACGTTTCGGGCATGCAGGTGATCGCGGGCGGGCGGACATCCTCGTCCATCGTCACGACGCGCGCCGACGGCTCGCGCCCGGCGCTGCATCTGCGCGGGGCGACCGCGCAGTTCTACGTCGACGACGCCTTCATGCCGACGGCGATCGACGCGCATGTCGTCCATCTCGGCGGCGTGGGCCTCATGGACAGGATGGACGGCGGGCGCGGCGCCGAGCTGCTGAAGCGGGCGCGCGCGGGCGGTGCCATCACCACCGTCGACGTCTTCGCGGGCTCGAAGGAGGACATGGCGAAGATCGCGCTCGTCCTGCCGCACACCGATTATTTCATGCCCTCGATCGAGGAAGCGCAGGCGCTGACCGGCCTCACGTCCGTCGGCGGCATGGCGCGGACATTCTTCGATCTCGGCGTGACCTGCTGCATCTTCACGCTGGGCGACAACGGCGCCTACTACCATCACCGCGACGGCACGAATTTCCACATGCCGGCGTTCGACATCGCGGTCAAATGCAGCTGCGGCTGCGGCGACGCGTTCAATGCCGGCATCGCGGTCGCCTTCCGCCACGGTTTCGATGCCGAGACGGCCGTGCGCTTCGCGCAGGCGACGTCGGCGCTGAACGCCACGGGTCTCGGCTCGCAGGCCGGAGTCGTGTCGTTCGAGCACACGCTCGATTTCATGAAGAAGACGCCGGCAAGGGCGCGCACGCCCCTGCCGGCCTAATCCGGATCAGCCGGGCAGACGGAACGGCGCGGCATCCACGTCGTAGGCGTCGTAGCCGAGCGTCGCGCGAAGCTCGGGCCCCGGAAGCGCGCTTGCGGCTTCCGCCTTGCCGGCCAGCGATGCCGCAAGCCCCGCCTTCATGCCCGCGATCGCCGGCGACAGCATGCCGGTGGGATAGGTTCCGATCTTGAGACCCAGCGTCGCCGCCTCGCTCTGCGAGGGGCAGGCACGCTTGCCGCCGGGCGACAGCACCGAGAAGGACGGGCGCCCCTTCGCGGCCGCGACCGAACGGCGGACTTCCGCGTCGTCAGCGGGCGAGTCCAGGAACAGGATGTCGGCGCCCTCCTCGACGTACATCTCGATGCGGGCGACCGCCTCGTCGATGCCCTGCGTCGGGCGGCAGTCGGTGCGCGCGAGCACGAGGATGCCGGATTCCTTCGCCGCCGCGACGGCGGCGCGGATCTTCATGCGCGCTTCCTCGCGCGGCAGGCACGGCTTGCCGGCCGAGGTGAGATCGCGCGGCGTGATCTTGTCTTCGATCAGCACGGCCGCGGCACCCGCCCGGCCATAGGCGCTGACGACGCGCTGCACGTTCATCGCGTTGCCATAACCGTGGTCGCCGTCGGCGAGCACGAGCAGCTCGGGCGCCGCGTTGCGGACCATCGCAAAGGAATCGAACATCTCGCCGAACGAGACGAGATCGAGATCGGGGCCGCCGAGGCGGCTGGCCGCCACGCAGCTGCCAGAGAGGAACGCGGTCTTGAAGCCGGCCTTGGCCGTGAGCTTCGCCGTAAGGCCGTCCCACACGGCCGGCATCACCACGAAGCCGGGTGAAGCCAGAAGGGCACGCATTCTTTCCGGAGGCGTCGTCATCGTCGTCGTTTCCTTCCCGAGATTGTCGTTGTGCCGTGAGCGTAAAGACTGTGACCCGCCGTCACAAGCGTCAGAAACGCCGGGCCGAATAGGGTTCCGGATCGAAGGCGGGACGACGACCGGCGACGAGTGCGGCGACCATTTCGGCCGTCGCCGCGGCCTGCGTGAGGCCATGATGGGCGTGGCCGAACGCATAGATCACGCGCGGATCGCGCGAAGCAGGCCCGATCACCGGCAGGCTGTCGGGCAGCGAAGGGCGGAAACCCATCCAGCGCGTCCCCTCGCCCACCCGCACGTCGGGCAGCACGCGCTTCATCCGGCCGAGAATGGCATCGACACGCGCCCAGTTCGCCGGCGCGTCGAGGCCCGCGAACTCGACGCTGCCGCCGATCCGGTCGCCGGTATCGAGCGGCGACAGGGCAATCCCGAGACCTTCGAGCATGATCGGCCGCGTAAGACCGAGCGTGCCACGCGGGGTCGTGATGTTGTAACCGCGCTCGGTATCGAGCGGCACGCGGTCGCCGCACATGCCGGCAAGCGCTTTCGACCATGCGCCGGACGAAACGACGATGCGGTCGGCCGCGACCTGCGTGCCCGATTGAAGCTGCACGCCCGCATCGCCGATGCCGACGGCCCGCTGCGACAGCAGGTTCGCGCCACGCGCGCGCGCCGCATCGCGCAGCTTGCCGAGCAGGATTCCGGGGTCGGCCACATGCGCGCCGGCCTCGAAGAACGCGCCGCCGGCGACTTCCTTGCCGAAGGCAGGCTCGAGCCGCCGCACGCCCGAATTGTCGAGCCGCTCGACCCGCACGCCCAGCGCCGCCTGGCGCGCATGCGTCGCCTCGCTTGCCCGGAAATTGGCTTCGCTGGAAAAGACGCACAGGATGCCGCGCCGGCGCAGTTCGCCTTCGAGGCCGAGCCCGGCGAGCCGCCGCTCCCACGCCCCCATCGAGGCCGCGTTGATCGCCCAGATCGCCTTGGAACTCGACGCGATCTTCGACGGGCGGCTGGCGGCAATGAAGCGCACGAGCCACGGAAACAACGTGGGCACATAGGCAGGCGCGATCGCCAATGGGCCGAGCGGATCGACGATCCAGCCCGGCAGATGCGCCCATGCCTTCGACGAGGCGAGCGGCATGATGTCGAGATGCGCGATCCAGCCCGCGTTCCCGCGCGCGGCACTCCTCGCCGCATCGTCGGGATCGATCAGGTCGACCGCATGCCCTTCGTCCAGCATCGCGTGCGCGACGCAGGTTCCGACGATTCCGCCGCCGATGATCGCGATCCGCATGTGTCCCCTCAGCTCTCGCGCAGCCCGTCGGCGAATGGATCGGCCGCATCGCGCAGGAGCGTCGATTCCGCGACGACGTACGCGCGCCCGACGATGCTCGGGATCACCGATCCCTGGGAATCGAGCCGGTAGCGCGCGCGGAACCGGCTGCCCACGATGCTCTCCTGTATCCAGTCGGCGCCCGGTGCAAGCTTCCCCGACGCGGCGAGGCACGCGACCTTGGCGCTTGTCCCCGTCCCGCAGGGCGAACGGTCGTAGGCGCCGCCCGGGCACAGCACGAAGTTCCGGCTGTTGGCATCCGCCGACGCGGCCGGCCCGAAGAACTCGATATGATCGACCGGCGAGCCGTCCGCGCCGACGATGCCCTTCGCCGCGAGCGCCTTCGACACCGCATCGGCCGCGCGCGTGAGTTCCGGAATGTTCGTCATCGTCAGCGCGAAGGGTGTCGACTTCGCGAGGAAGAACCAGTTCCCGCCCCAGGCGATGTCGCCTTCCACGCGGCCGATCCCCTCGACGTCGAGCGCCACGCCTTCCTTGTAGCGGTAGCTCGCCACGTTCTCGATGGCGACCTCGTTGCGGTTGCGCAGTTCGACGCTGACGGTGCCCACCGGCGTCTCGAAGCGGTGCGTGCCCGGCCCGATGCGCCCCATGTGAGCGAGCGTGACGGCCGCGCCGATCGTGCCGTGGCCGCACATGCCGAGATAGCCCACGTTGTTGAAGAAGATGAGCCCCGCCGCACACGAGCTGTCGACCGGCTCGCACAGCAGCGCGCCCACCAGCGCATCGTAGCCGCGCGGCTCGTTGACCGCGAAGCTGCGGTAGGAATCGAAATCGCGCGCGAAGATCGCCCGGCGTTCGGACAGCGGGCCCTTGCCCAGATCCGGACCGCCTTCGACGACGAGCCGCGTGGGCTCGCCTTCGGTGTGGGAGTCGATGACGCGCATCGGGCTATTTCTTCGCCGCCGGCCACGCCGCGTACCAGTCCTTGAACAGCTTGAACTGGGTCTCGGCGTAGTGGCGCTGGCTCGCCGACAGCGCGTCGGTCGGGTTCAGGTGGTGCTCGTATTCGGGATTGCCGGCGAGGACCATCATGTATTTGTAGAACAGCACGAGGTCGGCGCCCTCGTCGAAGGTCGACAGCACCAGCAGCGCGCGCTCGAGTTCCTGCGCCTGCACGCGCGCGACCGGGTCGCCCTTCGCGGCCTTCGCGCACAATGCCACGAGGTGCAGCACTTCCTTGGGCAGGATGTTGCCCACGCCGGTGATCGCGCCCACCGCCCCGCAATTGACGTAGCCGTGGAACACCTGCGTGTCCACGCCCACTAGCAGCATCAGCTTGGGGTCGCTGCCGGTGATGTGCTCGGCCGCGTAGCTCAGCGACTTCGCGCCGCCGAATTCCTTGAAGCCGACCAGATGCGGATAACGCTTGCGCAGATCGAAGAACAGGTCGGCCTTCGTCTCGAAGCCGTAATAAGGGCTGTTGTAGATGACGGACGGCAGATCGACGCCCGCTTCGAGGATGCCTTCGAAATGCGCGCGCTGGGCGGCGACCGAGGGGCCGCGCGACAGCACGCGCGGGATGACCATCAGCCCCTTGGCGCCCGACTTCTTCGCGTGGGCCGCGAGGGCGGCGGCGCGTTTGGGGTTCTGGGCGCCCGTTCCGACGACCACGGGCAGGCCCGCCTTCGTCAGCTTCTCGACGCCTTCCATGCGCTGTTCGTCGGTCAGCAGCGGCCAGTCGCCCATCGAGCCGCAATAGACGACGCCCGACATGCCGGCGGCGACCAGTTCGCGTCCTTTGCGCACGAGCGCGTCGAAATCGGGCTTGCCGTCCCGGCTGCACGGGGTCATCAGCGCGGGCATCACGCCCCGGAAGACATTGTCGGACATGGCGGCTCCTGATCGGTTTGGCGGCGTTCCCAGACTATGCCAGCGGCGCCGAAATCCATATTGTCAGATCCGGCAGCGCCGGATGCGGAATCGGCACAAGTTTTCGGGGGTTCGACGGAAGATGACGCGTGGCGGCGATGTTCGCACCCGGTTCCTGAAGGCCCTCGGGCGGCCCTTCGCGGGCGAGGACCTGTTCGATTCAGTTCCCGACACGGTCTTTTTCGTGAAGGACGCGGAAGGCCGCTATGTCGCGGTCAACCGCACGCTGGCGCGGCGCACCGGGCACGCGGGCAAGGACGCGCTGATCGGGCGCACGGCGGCCGAGGTCTTTCCGGCCCCGGTGGGCGAGCGGATCGCCGAGCAGGACCGCGCCGTCGTCAAGGACGGGTTGCCGATCCACGGGAAGCTTGAACTCCACCTCTATCCGGGCGGGAAAGAGGGCTGGTGCCTGACCTGGAAGGAACCGATCCTGGGCAATGACGGGCGGATCATCGGGCTTTCGGGAATCTCGCGCGACCTGCAGACGCTTTCGGGCCCGATCGGCGACATGTCGGGCATGTCGCGCGCGATCGACCATTTCCACCGGCATATCGACCGGCCGCTGCGCGTGGCCGACCTTGCCGCGCGTGCCGGGCTTTCGGCCTACCAGCTCGACCTGCGCATCCGCGGGCTGTTCGGCATCACGACACGCCAGTACCTGATCCGCGCGCGCATCGAGATCGCGTGCAGCCAGCTTCGCCACACCGACCGGCCGATCAGCCGGATCGCGCTGGAATGCGGCTATGCCGACCAGGCAGCGTTCGCGCGTCAGTTCCGCCGCTCTGTCGGCCTCACGCCAGGCCAGTACCAGAGGCTCCACCGCGCGGCGATCGGCGATCTTTAGGTTAGATGTCGAAGAAGACCGTCTCGCCTTCGCCCTGCAGCCGGATATCGAAGCGGTAGACGGTCTGCCCGCCCTTCGTCGTGCGCGCCGCCATCAGCGTCTGCTTCAGGTGCGGCTCGGCCACGGCCTTCAGCGTGGGGTCCGTTTCGTTGGCGGCCGCCTCGTCGGCGAAGTACATCCGCGTGTGCAGGTGGATGTTGATGCCGCGCGCGAACAGCAGGATCGTGACGAACGGCGCCTCGGCCGCCCCGGCCTTCGTGCGCGTGGCGCCCGGCTTCACCGTCTCGAAGAACCATTCGCCGGTCTTGAGATCGCAGATCGCCCGGCCGAAGAGGCCCGGGAACTTGCCGGCCGCGTCGGCCTGCCAGAGTTCGACCATCGCGTCGGTGACGATGGACCCCGCCCCGTCGCGGACAAGGCCTTCGATGCGGATGCGCTCGCCCTTCGTCGCGGCGCCGACAAGGATGTTCGGCTTCTCCTGCGTGCGGATGTTGAGGCCGGCCGACGACGGGTGCGTTCCGATATGGACGTAGGGGCCGGCCGTCTGCGACGGGGTTTCGTTCAGCGGTTCGACGGGCATGTCAGTTCCCCTCCGGACGGTTCTCGAAGAAGGTCGAGCGCCGGCCGCGCAGCACGATGTCGAAACGGTAGGTCAGATGGTCGAACGGCCCCTGGTTCTCGAGGTCGAGCTTCGCCACCAGCATGTCGATTGCCGCCTTGTCGCGGATCGTGTTGACGATGGGACACTTGGCGATCAGCGGATCGCCCTCGAAATAGAACTGCGTGATCAGGCGCTGCGCGAAGGCGCTCCCGAACAGCGACAGGTGAATATGCGCCGGGCGCCAGTCCGACCCGTTGTTGCGGAAGGGATAGGGGCCGGGCCTGATCGTGCGGAACGCGTAGTTGCCGTCGGCATCGCTGAGCACGCGGCCGCAGCCGCCGAAATTCGGATCGAGTGCGGCGACGTAAGAATCGCGCACATGGCGGTAGCGGCCGCCGGCATTGGCCTGCCAGATCTCGATCAGCGCGCCGGGAACGGGCTTGGCGTTCTGGTCGATGACGCGGCCATGGACGACGATGCGCTCGCCGATCGCTTCGCCGCCGGTCGAGCAGTTGAGGATCAGGTCGTGGTCGAGCTTGTCGATCATCCCGTGCCCGAACACCGGCCCCGACAGGTCGGCCGGCGACTGCGGCAGCGACAGCAGCGCGCGGTTCGGGCTGCGAAGCGCCGTCGACTTGTAGCCGAGCGTGAAGCCCGGCGGATGCCACGCGCGGTCGCGCCGGTAGAATTCGCCCGTATCCATTCCCGTCCCCTCCCCGTTTCAGGCCGCGGCGAGCCCGAGCATCGACCGCGCCTCGGCGGCCGTCGCCGGCCGTCGTCCGTATTCATGGCAGAGTTTTGCCACGCGCGCGACCAGTGCCGCGTTCGACGGCGCCAGCGTGTTCTCGTCCATCCGGATATTGTCCTCCAGGCCGGTGCGGCAATGCCCGCCCAATTCGAGGCTCCAGCGGTTCAGCGTCAATTGGTCGCGCCCGATCCCGGCACCAGTCCAGGTCGCGTCGGGCGCAAGGCGCTTCAGCGTCGCCACATAGAACTCGAAAGTCGGCCGGTCGACCGGCATGGCGTTCTTGACGCCCATGACGAACTGCACGTGCAGCGGGCCGACGATCTGGCCCGCCTTCGCCATGTCGGCAGCCTTGAAGATCATCGAGAGGTCGAAGGCCTCGACCTCGGGCTTGATGCCCAGCCGCTTCATCTCGGAAGCCAGCCAGTCGACCAGATCGGGGCTGTTGTCGTAGACGCGCGTCGGGAAATTGACCGAACCGGTCGCCAGTGACGCCATGTCAGGCATCGTGGCCAGCATGCCGCCGCGCTCCTTGCCGGCGCCCGACCGGCCGCCGGTCGAAAGCTGCACGATCAGGCCGGGGCAATGTTTGCGTAGGCCTTCGACCAGCCGGGCGAAGCGGTCGGGGTCCGACGTGGGCGTGCCGTCGTCGTTGCGCACATGGCAGTGCGCCAGCGTGGCACCCGCCTCGAACGCGGCGTGCGTCGATTCCACCTGCTCGGCGATCGTGATCGGCACGGCCGGATTGTTCTTCTTCTGCGGCAGCGAGCCGGTGATCGCCACCGTGATGATGCAGGGCGTGGTCATGCGGAGATCTCCCGGATTTCGGTGCCGTCGATCCGCACGGCCCTGCCGCTGCCGGCGGCCTTCAGGATCGCGGCGACATGCACCAGCGTCTTCAGTCCTTCGCGGGCCGAAACGAGCGGCTTCTCCTGGCCGCGGATGACGCGGCAGAACTGCGCGACCTGCCCGGCCAGCGGATCGCGCCCGGCGGCCGTCTCGCGCCGCACGGATATGGGTTCCATCCAGCCCGGCTTGCCGTCATAGGACCAGACATCGAGCGTGGGCACCGCAAGCGAGCCGAGCGTGCCGCCGATCTGGAGCATCGTCTGGCCGGTCGGCGGATAGGATGGGTTTTCCGAAGCCGTGAGCTCCCAGCTCCACGGGGCGACGACCGCGTCGCTGACCGTCACGGTGCCAAGCGCACCGCTTTCGAAGCGCAGGATCGCCACGCAGCTGTCCTCGACCGGGTTGCCGCGGATCGCGTTCGACGCCATCGCGCGGATTTCCGCGACGTCGCCGCACAGGTGGCGCAGCAGGTCCACGTCGTGGATCAGATTGAGCAGCACCGGGCCGCCACCGGGCATCCGGCGCCACGCGACGTCGAAATACGCATCCGGCTTCCGAATCCAGAACGCCGCATGGACGCTGGCGATGCGCCCCAGCCGGCCGGATTCCACGATCGCCTTGGCGGCCGCGACCTTGGGATTGTGGCGGCGGTGATGGCCGACGGCGAGCGGCACGCCCGCACGCTCCGCCGCCTCGACCAGCCGAAGGCCCTCGGCCGGATCGTCGGCGATGGGCTTCTCGATCAGGGCCGGGATGCCGGCCGCGACGGCTTCGAGCCCGTGGGCCACATGCATCTGGTTGGGCGTGGCGATGATCATGCCGTCGGGCCGGGCTTTGGCCAGCATCTCGCCGATCGAGGCGAACAGCGGGGCACCATAGGCCGCGGCGACCTCGGCTGCGCCTGGCGACGGATCGACGATCGCGGCAAGTTTCGCTTCCGCCGACGCGGCGACGTGCTGCACATGGCGCCGGCCGATCAGGCCCGCGCCCACCACGGCAATGCCGATCCGGGGTCCCATCGTTTCCTCCATCCGCCATGATTTGTACGAACCGGTACACCCGGTCAACGGAATTCTGGACTGGCCGCACGCCCCCATCCGGGGCAGTCTGTGCGCGCCAGCAGGATCGACGAAAAATGAAGAAGAAGCCAACCCGCACGCGCGTCTACGACCCCGACCGGGTCAAGCGCGACATCATCGCCGTCGCGACGGCCGAGTTCGCCGAGAGCGGATACAACGGTGCTCGGGTCGACGAGATCGCGGCGCGCACCCGCACGAGCAAGCGGATGCTCTATTATTATTTCAAGGGCAAGGAAGGCCTGTTCGTCGCCGTGCTGGAGGACGCCTATTCGCGCATCCGCCGGATCGAACGCGAACTCGACCTCAAGGGCCTCACGCCGGCCGAAGCACTCCGCCGGCTCGTCGAGTTCACGTTCGACTATCACAGCCGCAATCCCGATTTCGTCCGGCTCGTGGCGGTCGAGAACATCCACAACGCGGTGCATCTGGGCCGCTCGGCGAAGATCCAGAAGCTGAACGCTTCGGCACTCGAAGTCGTCGAGGGAATCTACCGCCGCGGCGTGAAGGCGGGGGCGTTCCGCGCGGGCCTCGACATCCTCGACCTGCACATGACGATCAGCGCGCTGTGCTACTTCAATGTGTCGAACCGCGCGACGTTCTCGCGCGTCTTCCGGAAGGACATGGCGACGGCAAAGGCGCTCGCCCGGCGTCGCGCGGTCGTCAGCGATACCGTCGTGCGGTACGTTCTGAAACCCTGATTTCTAGCCCGGCAGGATGTCGAGCACCTTGCGGTGCAGGCGCGGGTCGCCGACGGCGCAGATGCGGGTGCCCGTGTCGAGGCCGAGACGGCGGCCCTGCCAGTCCGTCAGCCGCCCGCCCGCCCCTTCGATGATCGGCACCTGCGCCAGATAGTCGTGCGGCTTGAGGCCGGCCTCGATGACGATATCGACATGGCCGCTCGCGAGCAGGCCGTAAGCGTAGCAGTCTGTGCTGAAGCGCGTGAGACGGACGGTCGTGCGCAGCTTCTCGAACGACTTCGCCGCGCGACCGCTGAACATCGTGGGCGACGTCGTGAAGAAGATCGCGTCCGACAGGCGTTTGCAGGCGCGCGTCGACGCGGCCTTTCCCTGGAAGCGCGTGGGCCGGCCGACGGCGCCGACCCAACGTTCGCGCGAGACCGGCTGGTCGATGATGCCGACGACCGGGCGGCCGCGATGGACGAGCGCGATCAGCGTACCGAACAGCGGGACGCCGGAAATGAACGATTTCGTTCCGTCGATCGGATCGAGGACCCACACATACTCGGCGTCGGTCCGGTCGGCGCCGTATTCCTCGCCCTGGATGCCATGTGCGGGGAAACGCGCCGCGATCATCCGGCGCATCCGTGCTTCGGCCGTCCGATCGGCGATCGTCACCGGCGAAGCGTCGTCCTTGCCGATGACTTCGACGCCCGCGCGGAAATAGCGGCGCGCGACGGTTCCCGCGGCATCGGCGAGCGTGCCCGCGAAAGCGACGAACCCGGACAGCGCCTTTTCGGACGGCTTCTTCACTGTGCGTTCTCCTGCGGCGCGCGCGCCTCGTGGCCCTTCGATGCCTCGACGAGCCCGATCCCCGCCGCCTCCAGCGCCGCGCGCCGGGCGGGCTGCAGCGCGTCGGTCACGAGCGTATCGATCTCGCTTGCCGCGAAGCCGGTCAGGCGCGCGGTCTGTTCGAACTTGGCGCTGGTCACCATCGCGATGCAGCGGCGCGCGCGCGCCGCCATCTTGCGCGACAGCGAGGCGTCCTCGGGATTGGCGAAGCTCATGCCTTCCGCGACGCTGAAGGCGTCGCAGGAAAGTGCCGCGACATCGGCGTGGAACTGCTCGAGCATCGTTTCGGCGAAGGGCCCGCTCGTCGCCAGCGACGAGCGCCGCACGAAGCCGCCCAGCAGGCACACGGTGAGCCGCGGGTTCTCGACAAGCTGGTTGGCGACGTTCACCGCCGGCGTCACGACGAAAAGATCGAACTCAGCGTTCGCGAGTTCGCGCGCCAGCGCCATCGTCGTCGAGCCGTCGTTGAGGAACAGCATCTCGCCGGGCTTGACCATCCGCGCGACGGTGCGCGCGATGAGGCGCTTCTCGTCGACGTTCTTGCGTTCGCGGATCGCCAGCGCCTCTTCGGCCGGCCGCAACGTGCGCGACGCCGCCCCGCCGTGGCCGCGCTCGACCACGCCTTCGCGCGCGAGCGCGTCGAGATCGCGCCGGATCGTGTTGCTCGACGCGCTGAGGATCTCGCTGAGCTCGGCGACCGACACGACGCCGCGCACGGCAAGCTCCTGCCGCAGGATGCGCCGGCGCGCGATCGGGTTTCGCCGCATCGCCCGGTCGGGCGCCGGAGCCGACGCATTTTCCTTATTGGTGGGCATTTCGGGAGCCATATGCACTTATATTTACCATTAAAGTGCAAAAATCAATCATTAACGTGCAAATTAGTGATTGATATATGCGCAATCGGGCCATACGCTCCTCCCAGAACGATCCCGGCAAGAGTCGGGACAAGAAGAACAGAGCGAAGGAGAGGGTCATGGGCTTCCGTAAAGATCGCCGTTCGGCCGCCGGGCGCATTGCCGCGCCGCTTACAGCCCTGACGCTGCTTCTGGCAGCGATCCCCGGCATGGCCGCCGCCAGCACATGTGCGAGCGTGGCCGATCCCAAGGGCCTGAAAACCGCGATGCCGCAGCAGGGCGACCTTGCCGAGATCGAGCGCCAGCTCGGCACCAAACTCGCCTTCAAGGACAATCCCCTCTTCGCCGACCGCGTGAAGGCCGGCCAGCTGCCGACAGTGGACAAGCGCCTCCCGCAGGAACCGCTCGTCGTCGTCCCTTATGAAGAGTGCGGGAAGTACGGCGGCACGCTGCGCGGCCTGTCGCGTGCACTTGAATCCGGCACGGCCGAGATCCTGAGCTGGCGCCAGGTCAATCTGGTGCGCCTGTCCGACGACCTATCGACGATCGTGCCGAACGTCGCGAAATCGTGGACCTGGGGTCCCGACATGCGCTCGATCACGTTCTCGCTGCGCAAGGGCCACCGCTGGTCGGACGGCGCGCCGTTCACCGCCGACGACATGGTTTTCTATTTCGACGACATCATCAAGAACAAGGACCTGTACCCGAGCACGCCGGCTGTTTGGATGTCGGGTGGCCAGCCGGTGACGGCCGAGAAGGTCGACGAGACGACCGTGCGCCTCTCCTTCGCCGCACCCTACCCCGGCCTGCTGCATTTCCTGTCGACGGGCGGCTCGTATTTCGCGCCCTACGCGCCCAAGCACCACTACACGAAATACCACATCAAATATAACCCGAAGGCCGACGAGGAAGCGAAAGCCGCGGGCCAGGAGAACTGGATCAAGAACTTCCACCGCATCTGGAACAAGTGGAAGGACGCCGAGAACATCCCCGCCCACGCGCTGACGCGCCCGACGCTGGAAAGCCACATCGTCGAGGTCGAGACGAACACGCAGCGCCGGATCTTCATCGCCAACCCCTACTACTTCAAGGTCGACACGGCCGGGAACCAGCTTCCCTATATCGACCGGCACCACGAGCGTTTCCTCAACAAGGACCTTTCGGTTCTCGCGATCCTCAACGGCGAGGTCGACCAGAAGGCGCAAGGCAACGATCTCGTCGACTATCCCGTGCTGAAGGAGAACGAGGCCAAGGGCGGGTACAGGCTCACGCTGCCGCCGGGCCAGACTTCCTCGCCTCTCGCGTTCAACATCACCCACCGCGATCCGGCCCTGCGGCAGATCTTCGCCGACGTGCGTTTCCGCAAGGCGATGTCGCTGGCGATCAACCGCACCGAGATGAACGAGACGCTGTGGTTCGGTCTCGGCAAGCCGGAGGCGGCGCTGCCGCTGAACGTGTCGTTCGTCACCGACGCCGACCGCAACTACCTGATGCAGTACGATCCCAAGACGGCGAACGCGCTTCTCGACGAGATGGGCCTGAAGCGCGGCCCCAACGGCATCCGCGTGCGCGCCGACGGCAAGCCGGTGTCGCTGCTGTGGGAGTACAGCTCGCAGTTCGCCTCGGGCGGGCTCGTGCAGCTCGTGCAGGGCTACTGGCGCAATGTCGGCGTCGAGGTGATCTTCAAGGAAATCACCACGCAGCTCACCCGCCAGAAGGCCAAGGAAGGCGGCGCCGACGTCATCATGGAATGGGACGTTCCCTACGAGCCCAACCTGATCAGCGACGTCCAGCTCTACATGCCGCCCTACCGCGAGGAATCGCCGCTGTTCGGCGCGTCCTGGCGCGAATGGGCCAACACCAAGGGTGCGCGCGGCGAGGAACCGCCGGCTTGGGCCAAGCGCCTTTACCAGCTTGAGGGCGAATGGCGCACGGTCACGCCCGGCTCGGCGCGCTACAACGAGATCGGGCGCGAACTCGTGCGCATCAATCTCGAGAACGTGACGATCATCGGCCTGGTCGGCAGCCTGCCCGGCCCGACAGTGGTCTCGCGCCGCCTCGCGAACGTCCGGGAATGGACGGTGCAGCACTATAACTACGCCCGCACCTATCCGTTCCGCCCCGACCAGTGGTACTTCGCGCGGTGACTCCGGCCGCGCAAACCGTGACGACGGCGGGCCGCTGGGCGTCCGCCAGCTGGATGGTCCTGCAGTTCTTCGCCCGCCGGCTGACCGGCATGCTGCTGACGCTGTGGCTGGTCTCAATCGTGGCCTTCGTCGTCATCCAGCTGCCGCCGGGCGACTACGCGGAAGCGTATCTGACCGAGAAGCAGCAGTCGGGCGCGGTCGTGACGCAGGAGGAGCTCGCGCAGATGCGCAAGTTCCTCGGCCTCGACCGCCCCTGGCACGAGCAGTACGCGAGCTGGTTTTCCGGCATCGTGCTGCGCGGCGATTTCGGGCATTCCTTCGAATGGAAACGCCCGGTTGCCGACGTCATCGGCGAGCGCCTGCCCTTCACGCTGGCGCTCGCCTTCTGCACGCTCGTCTTCATGTACGCGCTCGCGATCCCCATCGGCATCTACTCGGCCGTGCGGCAATACTCGCTCGCGGACCACACCTTCTCGTTCGTCGGCTATGTCGGCCTCGCCACACCGAACTTCCTGCTCGCCCTAGTGCTGATGTTCTTCGGCCAGCAGATGTTCGGGCAGAGCGTGGGCGGCCTGTTCTCCCCCCAATACGAGGACGCGCCGTGGAGCTGGGCGAAGTTCGTCGATTTCGTGCAGCATCTGTGGGTGCCGGTCGTCGTCCTCGGCACGTCGGGGACCGCCTTCCTCGTCCGCTCGATGCGCGCCCTCGTCCTCGACGAGCTCGGCAAGATGTACGTCGTCGCCGGACGCGCCGCCGGCCTTTCGCCACTGCGCCTGCTGCTGAAATACCCGGTGCGCATGGCGCTCAACCCCATCGTGGCGACGCTCGGCTGGCGGCTGACATTCGTGATCTCGGGCGCGCCGATCGTCGGCGTGGTCATGTCGCTGCCCGACACGGGGCCCCTCTTCCTGCACGCCCTCCTCAACCAGGACATGCCGCTCGCCGGCGCCATGGTCTTCATCTATTGCGCGTTGACGATCGTCGGCACGTTCGTTTCGGACCTGCTGCTGGTGCTGCTCGACCCGCGGATCCGGATGGCATGACACGATGACGAGCGCAGCAATCGCACGGCCCCGCGTCGCCGGGAATTTCGCGCGGCCCGACACCGCCGCCCAGTGGCGCCTGATGTGGCGCCGCTTCCGCCGCCATCACATGGCGATGATCGGGCTCGCCTTCCTCGGACTGCTGATGTTCATCGCCGTCTTCGCGGAGTTCATCGCGCCCTATCAGCCCGCCCAACGCAATGTCCGCTATCTGGCGGGCGAACCGATGGGCATCCATTTCTTCGACGACAGCGGCCAGTTCCACGCGCGTCCCTTCGTCTATGCCCGCGTCAACAAGCGCGATCCGACGACGCTGCGCCTCATGTCGGTCGAGGACCGCCAGCAGAAATGGCCGGTGCAGTTCTTCACGAGGGGGCCGGCCTACGAGCTCTGGGGCCTGATCCCCAGCGACCTGCACCTGTTCGGCGTCGAAGGCGGCTTCGTCCATCTATTCGGCACCGATCCGCTGGGGCGCGACCAGTTCGGGCGCACGATGCATGCCACGCGCGTCTCGATGTCGATCGGCATCATCGGCGTGGCCGTGTCGTTCGTGCTGGGCACGCTCATCGGCGGCATCGCCGGCTATTTCGGCGGCCTTGCCGACGTGATCACGATGCGCGTGATCGAATTCATCCGCTCGATCCCCACTTTGCCGCTGTGGCTGGCGCTCAGCGCCGCCTTGCCGCGCGACTGGACCGCGCTGCAGATATACGTCGCGATCACGTTCCTGCTGGCCCTGATCGGCTGGACGCATCTTGCCCGCACGGTGCGCAGCAAGCTGCTTGCGCTGCGCGAGGAGGAATTCGTCGTCGCCGCGCGTCTTGCCGGCTGCACGGATTTCCGCCTGATCTGGCGGCACCTGCTGCCGTCGTTCATGAGCTTCCTGATCGTGGATCTTACGATCGCGTTCCCTGAAGTGCTGCTGGCGGAGACCTCGCTCAGCTTCCTCGGTCTCGGCCTGCGCGAGCCGGCGGAAAGCTGGGGCGTGCTGCTCTACGCCGCGCAGAACATCCGCTCGATCGCGCATCTGCCGTGGCTGCTGATCCCGGGCATCTTCGTGATCTTCGCGGCACTCGCCTTCAATTTCATCGGCGACGGCATGCGCGACGCGGCCGACCCGTACGCAAAGGGATGACGACCGGCATGCGCGACGAAGTCCTGCTGAAGGTCGAGGACCTGCGGATCGATCTGGTGCTGCGCGGCGGCTATGTCTGCGTCATCGACGGCGTCAGCTTCGAGGTCCGCCCGGGCGAAGTGCTGGCCCTGGTCGGCGAAAGCGGATCAGGCAAGAGCGTGACCGCACAGTCACTCCTGCGCCTGCTGCCGCGCGAGCTGCAGATCGCCGGCGGCAGCCTCATGTTTCGCCCCGCGCCCGGTACCGCGCCCGTCGATCTCGCGAAGCTGGCGCCCGACGGAAAGGAAATCCGGAGGATCCGCGGCAACCGCATCGCGATGATCTTCCAGGAGCCGATGAGCTCGTTCTCCCCCCTCCACACGATCGGCAACCAGATCGGCGACGTCCTTCGCCTGCATCGCGGCCTCACGGGTGCCGCGCAGCGCGAGATGGCATGCGATCTTCTCGACAAGGTCGGCATTTCCGATCCCTCGCACACGCTCGACCGCTATCCGCACGAATTCTCCGGCGGCATGCGCCAGCGCGCGATGATCGCCAAGGCGCTGGCCTGCGATCCTGCCCTGCTGATCGCCGACGAACCGACGACCGCGCTGGACGTGACGATCCAGGCCCAGATCCTCGATCTGATGCGACGCCTGCAATCCGATCTCGGCATGGCGATCATCTTCATCACGCACGATCTCGGCGTCGTCGCGCAGATGGCCGACCGGGTCGCGATCATGTACACCGGAAAGATCGTCGAGACCGGTAGCGTGCGCGAGATATTCGGCCATCCCCGGCACCCCTATACGGGCAACCTGCTGCGCGCTGTCCCGAAGCTGGGCAAGCTCCGCCACTGGCGCGATCTCCAGCCGATCAACGGCGCCGTCCCCAGCCTCTACGACCTGCCCGCCGGCTGCACGTTCCACCCGCGCTGCAACGCCTTCGTGGGCGGCAAATGCGACGGCGTTTTCCCGCCGCCGCAGTCGGTCGGCCGCGACCACATCGTCAGCTGCCACCGTGCGGGCGAAGGTATCTGATCCATGCGCCCGCTCCTGACCATCAAGGACATCAAGGTCCATTTCCCGATCCGCCGCGGTGCCACGTTCGGCCGCGTGACCGGACACGTGCGCGCGGTTGACGGCGTCAGCCTCGAAATCCGCAAGGGCGAGACGCTCGGCCTCGTGGGCGAAAGCGGATCGGGCAAGACGACGCTGGGCCGCGCCGTGCTGCGGATCGTGGAGCCGACGGCCGGCGAAGTGCTGTTCGAGCGCGACGGCGGCCAGATCGACGTCCTGAAGGTGGATCGCAAGGGATTGCGCACGCTCTGGCGCCACATGCAGCTTATCTTCCAGGACCCCTACGCGTCGCTCAATCCGCGCATGACGGTGCGCGAGATCATCGGCGAATCCCTGCTTGTCCACGGGCTGGCGGCAGGCGCCGAACTCGAAGCGCGCGTCGTCGACATCGCGCGGCTATGCGGGCTGCTGCCCGAGCATCTCGGCCGTTATCCGCACGCCTTCAGCGGCGGCCAGCGCCAGCGTATCGCGATCGCGCGTGCACTCGTCATGCGGCCGGAATTCATCGTCTGCGACGAGCCGATCTCCGCGCTTGACGTGTCGATCCAGGCGCAGATCCTCAACCTCTTGAAGACGCTGCAGCAGGATCTGGGCCTCACCTACCTGTTCATCGCGCATGATCTCGCGGCCGTTGCCTACGCGTGCGATCGCGTCGCCGTCATGTATCTGGGCCAGATCGTGGAGCTGGCGCCCACGCAAGCGCTCTACTACACGCCCCGGCATCCCTATACCGAGGCGCTGATGTCGGCGATCCCGGTCCCCGATCCGATGGCGGAACGTCGCACGATCCTGCTGTCGGGCGAACGACCGGACCCGGCCAATCCGCCCGAGGGCTGCCGGTTCCACACCCGCTGCCGCTATGCCGACGCGCAGTGCAAGGCGTCCATGCCGCGGCTGACCGAAATCGATGCCGGCCACGCCGTCGCGTGCCACCATGCCGCCAGGCTGACGCTCGCCGGCGCGCGCGAGCAGGCCGAAAGCCCTTCCCTGTCCGTCAATCTGCCGGAGCGAACATGAACCGTCCGAACGTGCTGCTGATCACCGCCGACCAGTGGCGGGCCGAATGCCTTTCCGCGCTCGGCCATCCGGTCGTGCGCACGCCCAACATCGACAAGCTCGCCGGCGAAGGCGTGCTCTTCCGCAACCACTATTCCCAGTGCGTGCCGTGCGGCCCCAGCCGCACGTCGCTGCTCACCGGCATGTACGCGATGAACCACCGTTCGCTGCGCAACGGGACGCCGCTCGACGCGCGCTTCACGAACATTGCGATGGAGATGCGCAAGCTCGGCTACGATCCCATGCTGCTCGGCTACACCGACACGAGCATGGACCCGCGCCAGTACCATCCCAACGATCCCGCGCTGAAGACCTATGCCGGAACGCTGCCGGGATTCTCGCGGCTCGTGCCGGGCAGCGAGGGCGACGACGCGTGGATCGCCTCCCTCAAGGCCAAGGGCTACAAGATCGGCGACACGCGCGAGCAGGCCTGCACGCCGGTCAAGAACTATCCGGGTGCCGAGAAGCGCGGCCCCACCTATCCGCCGCCGGCGTTCAAGTCAGCCGACAGCGAGACCTCGTTCGTCGTCGACCACGCGATCGATTTCATGGCGAACCAGAAGGATCCGTGGTTCCTGCATGTCAGCATCCTGCAGCCGCATCCCCCGTTCGTCGCGACCGAGCCGTACAACAAGCTCTACGATGCCGACAAGGTGCCGCCCTTTCGCGGCTTTGCCGATCCGGCGGACGAGGCGAAGCTTCACCCCTACGTCGCCTATTCGCGCGGCAACTACCGCAGCCGCGAGGGCCATGACGCCGAGAAGATCCGCGAGGAAGAGATCGCGCGCCGGCAGCTGCGCGCCACCTATTACGGGATGATGACCGAGGTCGACGACGCGATGGGCCGTCTCGTCGCCTCGATGAAGAAGTCGGGCTGCTACGACAACACGATCATCGTCTTCACCAGCGACCACGGCGAGATGCTGTGGGACCACTGGCTGCTCGGCAAGGAGCATTTCTTCGACCAGTCGTTCCGCATCCCGCTGATCGTGCGCATGCCGAGCGACCGTGCCAAGGCGGCGCGCGGGCGCGTCGTCGAGGAATTCACCGGCGCCATCGACATCATGCCCACGATCCTCGAATCGCTGGGCGCCGAGGCGCCGCTGACCTGCGACGGCGAATCGCTGCTCGGCTTCCTTGACGGCGCCGATCCGAAGGGCTGGCGCACGGAGATGTTCTTCGAGCTCGATTTCCGTGACGCGACGAGCGACCGGCCGGAACGCGAACTCGGCGTGAAGCTCGACGAGTGCTCGATCGCGGTGGTGCGGGGCAAGCGGTACAAGTACGTCCACTTCGGCGCGCTGCCGCCGCTACTGTTCGATCTGGTCGAAGATCCCGACGAGATGAAGAACCGCGCGGCCGACCCCGCCTATGCTGCGCACACCCTCGCCATGGCGCAGAAGATGCTGAGCTGGCGCCTCAACAAGGCCGAGCGCACGCTGACCGGCATCCGCCTGACGGGCAAGGGTGCCGTCGAATGCCCGCGCGAGCGGCGCTTTCCGAAGCCGAACTGACACTTCCAGGAGCGAACGATGAACTACCCCGAACTGCGCGCCGAGATCATTGCCGCCTGCGTCGACATGAACCGGCGCGGGCTCAACCAGGGCGTGAGCGGCAACATCAGCGCACGCATCCCGGAGGGATTCCTGATCACGCCGTCCGGCATGGAGTATCACGAGATGCAGCCCGACGACATCGTCGTGATGCGCCCTGACGGCAGCCACACCGGCAAACGCCGCCCGTCGAGCGAGTGGCGTTTCCATCGCGACATCATGGCGCGCAAGCCCGAAGTGGGCGCCGTCGCGCACATGCATTCGATGTTCTCGACGACGCTGGCCTGCCTGCGGATGGACATCCCCGCGGTCCACTACATGATCGTGGCGGCTGGCGGGAACTCGATCCGCTGCGCGCCCTATCGCACCTACGGCACGCAGGAGCAGGCCGACGTGGCGCTGGCCGCACTCGAAGGGCGCGGGGCGTGCCTGCTGTCGAACCACGGCATGATCGCGACGGGGACGAACCTCAAGAAGGCGATGTGGCTGGCGACCGAGGTCGAGACGCTGGCGGCGCAGTACTGGCGCGCGTTGCAGATCGGCAAGCCCGTGCTTCTCACCGACGAGGAGCTTGCCGCCACCGTCGACCAGTTCACGCGATACGGCCAGGTCTCGGCCGGCGAACCGCCGCGCTGCTGCTGATCCGGCGGCGAACGCCCCGTCCGGGGGATCGTCCTGCACTTCCGGCCTGGGATCGGGTAGGGTGTTGCGGCCATCCTCCTTTCCGAAGGACGCGGGACTTGGAACTGGACGTCTTCCTGCTCGTTCTCTGCGCCGCCATCGTGCACGCTACATGGAACGCCATGATCAAGGCGGCGGCCGACCAGCAGGCGGCGTTCGAGACGATGTTCGCCTCGCAAGGCGTCATGTCCCTTTGCCTTATCCCCTTCGTCGCCGTTCCGGCCCCCGAGAGCTGGCCGAACATTGTCGCGAGCGCCGTGCTGTGCGTGGGCTATGTCCATTTCCTCCAGCGCGCCTACAAGGTCGGCGATTTCAGCCAGATCTACCCGCTCGCGCGCGGCGTGGCCCCGCTCCTCGTCGCGATCGCGTCGGTCACGATCCTGGGCGAGCGGATCGATTTCCTCGCGCAGGTCGCCGTCCTGCTGATCTCGCTTGGAATCGTGAGCCTGTCGCTGTCGCGCGGCGCGGATGGCCTGCGCGACCCGCGGCCCGTCCTGTGGGCGCTCGGCACAAGCTGCTTCATCGCCTGCTATTCCGTGATCGACGGGATCGGCGCCCGCGTCTCTGGCTCGGCGCACGGCTACATGGTCTGGCTGTCACTGATCACTTCGGTCCTGATCCCCGCCTTCCAGCGCGTTACGGCGCGCGGGCCGCGCCAGCCGGCTTCGATGCGCACGCGCCGGATCGGAATCGCCGCCGGAATCATGAGCTACGCGGCCGCATGGATCGTGATCTGGGCGATGACGCGGGCGCCGCTGCCGCTCGTCTCGGCGCTGCGCGAGACCAGCGTGGTCTTCGCGGTCATCATCGGCATCACGGTCTTCAAGGAGCGCGTGCGCGTCTTCCGCATGGCGTCGATTGCAATGACGCTCGCGGGAACGGCATTGCTGAAGATCGGCCGCTAGCGGTTCACGCGGTCCCCGGCACGACGCGGCCGCCACCGCAGGCGCTCGATTTTTCGATCGCCTCGGCGACAAGTATGCCCGCGAGCGCGTCCGCGGCCGTATTCTCCCGGGCCGCCACCCCGACGATGCCGTCGATCCATTGCCGATGCTGGCGCTGGCCGAGGGGCAATGCGGGAACGTCGGGCGTTTCCCATCCCGGCCGGCCGGCGCGCGCGATCGCGAGGGGACCAAGTTCGCTGCGCAGCCAGATCGTGCCTTCGCTCCCGTAGATCTCGAAACGGAAGCGGTCGCAGCCCGCCGCCTCGATCATCGACATCTCGTGCGAAGCGGTCGCGCCACTGGCCAGCGAATAGGTCGCCCACGCGCTGTCCGGGTTCTCGACGCGGACGGTGCGCCCGTCGGCGAGCCGGCGCGCCTCTCGAAGGATCGCGGTCGTCGCCGACACGGCGGCGACCGGCCCGCACATCTGGAGCAGCAGGTCGATGCCGTGCACGCCGAGTTGCAGCACCACGCCGCCGGCCACGCGCGACTTCAGGAAGAACCAGTCGGCCCAATCCGGCCCGGGCGTTGCGTTGCGCACGCGCACGCTGGTCACCTTGCCGATCGCGCCGGCATCGACAAGCACCTTCGCCGCCCGGAACTCCTCGAAATACCGGTGCATGAAGCTGACCTGGAGATCGACCCCGGTCGACGCGGCGGCGGCGATGATGCGCCGGCACGCCGCGCTGTCGGCCGCCATCGGCTTCTGCAGCAGGATCGCCTTGCCCGCCGCAGCGGCCTGCGCCGACATCGCCTCGTGCGTGTCGTCGGGTGTGGCGATCACGACGGCATCGATATCGCGCCGCGCCAGCGTGGCGGCGAGATCGACGCTGGCCCCGGCAACCCCGAAGCGCGCGGCGAGCGCCTCCGCCTTGCCCGCGTCGCGCCCGACGATCGCGCGGACCTCGGCCCGCGGTACCGCCTTCAGACCGGCCAGATGGTAGTCCGCGATGGAGCCGGTGCCGACGAACGCGATGCCGACGCGATCCATCGGATCAGGCGATCGGGATCGTCTTGGAGCCGGCGGCGCCCGATTCGAACGCCGCCTCGATGATCTGCACGGATAGCAGCGCGTCCTGGAAGCTGCATGCCACCGGCGAGCCGGTCCGTACTGCCTGCAGGAATTCCGTCGTGATCATGCCTTCGTTGGGCGAGGGCGCCTGCTCCTCGCGTGTGGCGCCGCGCTTGCTCTGCCAGCTCATCGCCCAACCCGTGGGCATGTTGAGCGGGCGGCGTAGTTCGATCAGGCCGTCCTCGCCGAAAATGCGGACCTCGTCCCACATGTGCCAGCCTTCCTCGATGCAGGAAATCTGGCCCTCGATGCCGGGGAATTCGAGCTCGATGAAGCCGCCGAGATCGGCACGCCCCGCAGGGCCCGGGCGCAGGCGGCTGCGCACCTGGGTGGGGCGGCTGTCGATCAGCCACGGCACGATATCCGCCATGTGCGTGCCGCGGCCGGTATACGCCCCGCCGCCGCCGAGCGCGGGATCGAGGAACCAGCCCCCCTTCTCGTAGCCGAGCTGGATCGACTGGACGAAACGCACCGCGCCGATGCCGCCCGCCCGGATGATCTCGCGTGCGCGACGGCAGCCGGCATCAAGCCGGCGGTTGAAGGCCACGGCGTTGAGCAGCTTCCTCGACGCGGCCGTCGCGATCAGGCGGCGCGCGTCCGCGCTCTTCATCACGAACGGCTTGTCGACGAGCGTCGCAAGACCGCGCGCGAGCGCAAAATCGCCGTGCCCGGCATGCAGCGTGTGCGGCGTGGTGATCAGGACCGCGTCGGCCTCGGGCAGATCGTCGAGCTTCCCGACGAGCTTGGCCCCCGTGACCGCCGCGAGATCGCGCACCGGCTGCGCCGCCATCGGATCGAAGATGCCGACGAGCTTGACTCCCGAATCTGCCAGCAGCGTGGGCACGTGATAGCGCCGCGAGAAACCGCCGCACCCGATCATCGCGAAACGTATCGTCATCCGTACAGCCTTCCCCTATGCCGCGAGATTGCGGTCGAACATTGCGAAAAGCCGCACCCAGACGCGCTCGGCAGCCGGCTTGTGATAGCAGTAGCGCTCCGGAAACGTGAACCCGTGCATGGCACCTTCATGCAGCTCCACGCGCCAGCGCCCGCCGCGCGCGGCGAGTGCCGTCTCGATAGCGCGCATATGCGCGGGCGGCGCCACAGGATCGTCGTCGGCCCAGCCGAAATAGGCTTCGGCCGGCGTCTTCGCAATCGCCAGATGCGGCGAGTCCGGCCGGTCGCTGACGAGCCGCCCCCCATGCAGCGAGGCATAGGCGGCGATCTTCCCGGATTGGGTCGCCGCGGCGCCAAGCGCGTGCCGCCCTCCCATGCAATAGCCGACGGCCGCTGCCGGAAGACGCGCGGCCGGATCGGCCGCGGCGCGCGTCAGCAGCGCCGCCGTATCCGCCGCCGTCATCGTCATCGAGAGGACGTCGTTGAGCTCGATCATCTTCGGATCGAGGATGCCTTGCGCGAGCGGTGCGGGATCGAAGCTGGGCCCGCCCCAGCGGTAGAAAAGATTGGGCAACATCGCGTAGAAGCCGGCCGACGCGAAGCGCCGGGCCATGTCGCGCAGTTCCTCGCGGATGCCGAGCGCGTCCATATAGAGGAGCACGACCGGATGCGGCCCGCTTTCGTCGGGATGCACGACGAAGACCGGCATCGTGCCGTCCAGCGTGCGGATATCGACGTTCGCCTCGATCATCGGCCCTTTTCCCCGGGCAGGCGCACGAAGATCGGGCTCGACCACGCGAAGGCGCCGTTCCACTGGCGCACGCGCACCCAATAGGCGTTCCAGCCCGGCATGCCGGCCGGATCGCGGAACGTTCCGTGCCACGACGAGGGACCGGGATCGACCGGCAGGCGGCGGATCTCGAGTTCGCGCAGCGGCGTGTCGTCTGCAAGGCGCGTCGGGCCGGCCGAGAGCGTGCCGAAAGGAAGCGTCGCGGATATCTGGGCGGTGTGGACGGTGAGAATCGCGTCGGCAGGCGCATCGACGCGCGCGATCACGCCGTCCCAGTCGCCACCGGTCATCGAGCGCCATTCGAGACGACGGCTTTCCGTTGCTGTCAATCCTTCGTCCGGCGTGTCGAACGCATAGCCTTCGGCATCGGCGAAGCTGCCCGCGGAAAGCGTGGCGCTGCCATCCCAGCGCATGCGGGCGCGCGCGAAATTGCCGGGCGCCGTCGCCCCCTTCCAGGCGATGCGCACGCGGTCGGACAGCGGCGCGTCGCCGCTGCGCAATGCAACGGCGTGGATCGGCTTGGTGCCGCGGAAGATCTCGACCGCTTCAAGCGGCCCCGTTCCCACGATGGCGACCGACAGGAGCGGCGGTGAAGGCGCGTCGAACTCGCTGCCCATCGCCCGCCCTTCTGCGGAGAATTCGAGGCGGATGCGTTCGCCATTCGTGGCATAGCAGTTGCGCGCCATCAGGGCTTCCCAAAGCCCTTCGCGGCTGAGTTCCTTGAGCGGCGCCGCGACAAGGCCGCCGCGCACGTTGCGCACCGCCTGGTGGCCGGGATGGCTGGCGCCGGGCCGGCCATCGACGCCGTCACTGCCGGCGGTCACGCCCATGCGGTAGCCGCGCTCCAGCGCCTCGAACATGAACCATTCCGACGTCGCATGCGTCGAATGCACCTCGATCAGGCGTTCGAGCGAGGGCTCGTGTCGCTTGAGGTCCGTCGTGCGGCCGCCGACATGCAGCGCGATCATCGTATTCGTGCCGCGATATTTGGCGTGCAGGTCCTCCGCCTGCGGCAGGTCGCTCGCGAGATCGGACTTGTCGTCGACATATTCATGGCTGCAACGCGTGATCGGCGCGCTGTCGCCGGGGAAATAGAGGTTCCTGTCGCCGCCCTTGGCCGTATCCGCCGACCATTCGAGGCCGAGAAGAGTCGTGAACCGCCCCCTCTCGTCGTGACGTGCCGTGACCTCCTCGGTCTCCCGCCATTCGGCGCCGGAAACGAGAAAGCAGTTCGCCTGATGGCTGGCAAAATCCAGTCGCGCGAAATCGCGGGCGTGGCGGAAGAACGCGTCGATGGAGCGCGCCCCGCAGCCGATCACGCATTGCGCGTGGATATCGCCCCAATGGATGCGCCGTTCGGGCGCGGCGGAATGCACCTGGATCGGATTGGACCGCGTCGCAGGCAGCGATCCGCCCACCGCGGCGAGGCGTACTGTGCCTTGCGCCTCGATGCGCGCCTGCCAGCGCAGCACGCCGGGAAGATCGGGCAGAGGTTCGACCGAAGCGCCTTCGATCGCCGGGCGCACGGGCAACGCGGCCGGGTTCCCCCACGCGTCTTCCACGCGGTAGGCCAGTTCGAACATCTCGCCGCGAACGACATCGCTGGGCGCGAGCAGAATACCTCGATGGGCTTCTGCACCGACGACTTCGACAACGGGTTGCCCCACCTCGACCCACTCGCCCGAGCCGGCGCGTACCCGCACGGCCAGCGGCGAAGCTTCCTCGATAAAGGTCTGCGCACGCGACGCGAATCGGACGGAAATGCCGCAATCCGCCGGCAGCGGATCGAGCATGGCGATCTCGAACACGTGATCGAACGGATGCCATTCGATGGATCTGTAGGTACGCCAGCGATGGCGGCACGGCTTGTCGAATTCAAGGACCGCATGGCCGGCTTCGCCGGGCGAATGGCACTGCAGGATGTCCCAGTCGCTCGGCCAGCGGCGCACGAGCGCGAGCGCGCTGCCGGCGGGCAGGCCGGCCGGCCCCGTGCGGTACTTCAAGGTCCAGGTCCCGGTCATGCCGGCGACGACCGGGTTCGGCCCCCGGAGCGCCACCGTTCCTGCGGAACCACCTGTCTCGGTCCGGATATCGTGTCCGCTCATTCTTCACCTGCCTCGATTCAAACGGTCGATCCGGATCGGGCGAAGACGTCAGGCCATGCCGACCGGTTGCGGGACAGGATCACGCGCGTCGTCCGGGCGGCTGCGGATCATGTCCGTGAGCTCGCGCTGGACCTTCGCGGCGCCCGGATCGCCGAACCGGTTGTCCATTTCCTTGGGGTCGTTCGCGAGGTCGTAGAGTTCGCCGGCCCCGGAATCGAGTTCGAGCGTCAGCTTGTGGGTGCGCGTACGCACCGTGCGCAGTTTCAGCGCCACGCCACAGCGCGACGGATGCAGGTCCCATTCGTTGTAGGCGAAATCGCGCGTCCCCTCGCCTTCGATCAACGGGCGCAAGCTGCGAGAATGCAGGTCGCGTCCCGGCGAGACCGACGCATAATCGTAGAAGGTCGACGCGAGATCGAGCGTCGAGACGGGATGCGGGACGATCTTGCCCTTCGGCACGCCCGGGCCGCGCACGATGAAACCGATGCGCAGCAGGCCCTCGTAGTGGATCGGGCCCTTCAGCAGCAGGCCATGATCGCCCAGCCAGTCGCCGTGATCCGTCGTGAAGATGACGAGCGTGTCGCGGTCGAGGCCGTAGCGTTCGAGCGACAGCAGGATGCGGCCGACATTGTGGTCGATCAGCGAGATCATGCCGTAATAGTTGGCGATGAGGTGGCGCAGCTGCAGGTCAGTCTGCACGGGCGTGCGCGACTGGCGCGCGCGGAACGCCTGCAGTTCCGGATCGGCGAGCTGCGGCACGCCTTCGAGGCTCGCCTTGTGCCACCAGGGCCGCCGTTCAAGATCGAGCGTGCGATGCTCGGGTAGATCCACGTCGTCGGGGTGATGCATGTACGACCAGGGCGCCGGCGCGTCGAACGGATGATGCGGATCAGGGAACGAGGCCCAGGCGATCCACGGCTTGTCCTTGTTGTCGCGGATGAAATCGATCGTGCGGTCGCCGATCCATGTCGAATTGTGGAAGGCCGGCGGCAGCGCCGAGTTCCAGGTCTGCGCGGCACCGACGTCGGGCGGAAGCTTAGTCGAGAACAGCTTGTTCAGCATCTCGCCGCGGCCGTCCTTGTGGTACCAGGCCTCGTACTGCAGGCCTTCCGGCGGCTTCTGCGGCAGGAACATGTTGTGACCGGCGATCATCATGTCGACATGCTGGAAGCCCATGTAGGGGCCGGTCCAGTCGGCGCCAAAATCCTGCGAGCTCGACCGGCATTCCGGCCGGCCCGTCGGCTTGAACGTGTGGAAGGTCGAGAAATGCGCCTTGCCGATGAAGCCGGTCCTGTAGCCCGCCTTAGCGAAGGTGCCGGCGAAGCCGGCGTTGCCGACATCCTCATCGAGATCGATGCCGTTGTCCCACACACCATGTGTGCGCGGCAGCAGGCCGGTCAGGATCGACGCGCGCGAGGGCTGGCACACAACGTTGGGCGTGATGCAGGCCGAGAAGCGCGTCCCCTCGCCCGCCATCATGTCGAGATGCGGCGTGCGGACCTTGCGCCCCTCGAAGCCGTAGCAGTCGCCGCGCTGCTGGTCGGACGTGATGAGCAGGATGTTCGGCTTGCGTGTCATTCGATCAGGCCTCGATGCGGGTCGCGAAGACGGGTTTCTGGCCGGGAGCCGGGGAATAGCCGAAATCGCCGCGCTTGATAAGCGCGTCGACGCCGCCGAATTTGGCAATCTTCGCCTCCTGGTCGGCGAAGGCGCGCGCGTTGACGGCTTCCGGATCGACGATCTTGCGTAGCTCCGCCTCCATCATCGCGAGTGTGTCGCGATGCGCGGCGCTTTCGCCCAGATCCTTCGTCTCGCCCGGATCGGATTCGAGGTCGAACAGTTCCGCGCGGTAGCCGACGTGATGGATGTATTTCCAACGCCCCTTGCGGACCATGTACATCGCGGTGATGGAGCCGGCCGCGTGATATTCGCCGAACGCCACGCGGTCGACCGGCGGCGAATTCGCGAGATCGACGAGCGAGCGGCCCGGCAGCGCCTTCTCCGTCGCGTCGGGCGCGATGCCCACGCTTTGGAGGATCGTCGGATAGACATCGACGAGCGTGACCGGCGTCGGACATGTCTTTCCGGCGGGAATGCCGGGGCCAGCGACGATCATCGGGACCGCGGCCGACTCTTCGTAGTGGATCGACTTGCCCCACATGTGGCGCGTGCCCAGATTGTCGCCGTGGTCGGTCGAGTAGACCACGCGCGTCGATGCGGCGAGCCCGGCCGCTTCGAGCGCGCCGAGAACCTTGCCGATATTGTCGTCGAGGAAGCTCACCATCCCGTAATAGGCCGCGAGCGCGATGCGGACCTTCTCGGGCGTGAAATAGTCGTCGTAATCCATGCAGCCGCGCAGCGCCGCGACGGAAGGATGCTTGGGGTAGTCATCGGGTCCGTAGAGCCGCGGCATCGGCAGGCTCTCGGGCGGATACATCGCGTAGAACTCCGGCGGCGCCACCAGCGGGAAGTGCGGCTTCACGAACGAGACGAACAGGCACCACGGCTTGTCGAGCGCCTTCGCGCGCGTCGTCAGCCATTCGATGGCGCCGTCGCGGATGTTGCGGTCGTACTTCGCGTAGGTGGACTCGCCCGGCCCCGCCGCCTTGGCGAGATCGGGCATGCCGCCACGCTTGGCCGCCTTCGGCCGGCGGATCAGGCCGAGAAGGTCGCCCTGCCCGTCCACGACATGCAGCGGGATCACCTCCTCGGTGAAGCCGTTGTCGTCGGTTGCCGCGCGGAAATGCAGCTTGCCGATCGACATCGCCTCGTGCCCCGCCGCCTTCATCCGGTGCGCCCAGCTGCGGATCGAGCCGTCATAGGGGTGCGCGTTGTCCCAGCAGGCGTTTTCGGCGACGTAGGTTCCGGTATGCAGGCTGGCGCGCGCCGGCACGCAGATCGGGCAGTTGGTGTAGGCGGCCGTGAACTTCGTGCCGCGCGCGGCGAGCCTGTCGATGTTCGGCGTCTTGACGATCTTGTGCCCGTAGCACCCCGAGACGTCGCGCGTGTGCTCGTCCGAAAGGATGAACAGGACATTCGAAGGCTTGTCGGTCATCGGACCCTCGGCAGCGTTGTGACGAACGGGCCACCGGGCGACTGGTCGCTCCGCACCGGAAACTCGTCCATGGAAGTCGGGTGGATCGCCTCGATGCGCGCGTCGAGGGCGGCGATGTCGGCGGCGCCGTGCAGGACGGAGAGCGTCGTCGAATAAGTCCGGGACTCCCCGTGCTCGAGCCAGATGATCTCGCCGCGGCGTTCGGCGTCCGCGCGGTTGCCCCAGCGCGTGGTCGCCGGCTCGATCCCGAAGCCGTAGACACCCTCGCCGAACGCCTGCCACTGCTGCAGGCAGATGAATTGGCGCGCGTCGTAGTCGACGAGGAATCCGAGCCCGATGCGGTCGTTGACCAGCGCCACGGGAATTCGCCCGCCGGGGTCCGCGACCGCCTCGTGGTCGAACACCTGCTGGACGAAGCGCGGCGTGGGTTCGGCCTGCGTGCGCCATCCGGCCTGCTGGCTTTCGCGCGGCACGTTCGCGGCGTACGTGCCCTTGACCGGCGCGCAGAACCGCGCACCCGCCTCCAGCAGCGGCCAGCCGACATTGATGTGATAGAGCAGCATGTGCGGCGTGCGCGAGAAGCCACGGTTGGTGACGGTGTCGATGACGCGCACGTCCACAGAACCGACTTCGACCTCGATGCGGCGGACGAACTCCAGCGTCTCGCCCATCACCTGCACCTGCCCGACCGTCCCCTGGCACCAGAGCGTGCACGCGTCGCCGTGCCATTCCTCGCCGTAGCCGTCGAGGCGCGCAGGCTGGAACGAACCCCGCCCGTGCATGGGATAGGAAATCTCCTTGCGCAGCGGCAGGTCGAAATGGCCGGCGGCCCCCTTGTCGGGCTGGCGGACATGGTCGAAACCGCAGGTGCAGAACAGGCCGGAGAAGCCGCGCATGAAACCCGTGCCGCCCTCGCCTTCCTGGTCGATCAGCGCCGGATTGCGGAAGCCGGTCGCCGACTGCCAGGCGAACGGCACGCCGCGATAGTCGAAACGGCCGATATCCATCGTGCGGTCGACGAGAACCTGGAAGTCGAGACCGGCGCCCGTGCGGAACTCGAGCGTGCGCACGCCACGCTGCGCGCCGTCGTCGAGTGTGGCGAGCTCGATGCCCGCGATCTGGCGCGTGGCGCCGACCCTTCGCTCGAATTCAAGTCGCGTCAACTTCTGTCCGTAGATCGTCGGCATGCCTACTTCACGGCTCCTGTGGTGAGTCCCTTGACGATGTAGCGCTGGCCGAACAGCAGGAAGGCCAATGCGGGCACCAGCGC
The DNA here is from genome assembly GCA_044224405.1 of Tagaea sp. GTDB lineage: Bacteria > Pseudomonadota > Alphaproteobacteria > CACIAM-22H2 > CACIAM-22H2 > Tagaea. The sequence goes on from JBGAKN010000004.1 coordinate 183,552, forward strand.
CAATGCAGCGGTCGCGGCCATTTCGCCGTACTTGATCTCGTAGCCTTGCGCGAACTTGGCGATCGCGACCGGTACCGTCGCCGTCTGCTTGGCCGTCAGGTTCAGCGCCACGGCGAACTCGTTCCAACTGAAGATGAACATCAGGATCGCCGTCGCGGCGAGGCCGGGCGCCACGAGCGGCACGATGATCCGCCAGATCAGGAACGGCGTGGAGCAGCCGTCGATCCGCGCGGCTTCTTCCAGCTCGACCGGCACGTCGCGCACGAAATTCGTCATCAGCCACAGCGCCATCGGCAGGTGGACGGCGACGTGCCCCAGCACCAGCCCCAGATACGTGTTGTCGAGCCCGAGTTCGCGGTAGATCGGGAACCAGGCCGCGACCAGCGTGATTGGCGGCACCATATGGAATACGACTGCCCAACCCAGCAGCGTGTGGATCATCCAGCGCGGCGTTCCCAGCCGTTCGATCGCATAACCGCCCAGCGTGGCCGCGACGAGGATCACCAGCGTGCTGGCCGTCGCCACGATGAAGCTGTTCGTCGTGTTGCTGAGGAACTCCGTCGTCTTGGAAAAGAGGACTTCACGGAAGCTCGTCAGCGTCGGCGTGAAGAAGATCTCGCCCTGCAGCAGCGAGATCTGCGTCTTGAATCCGGCCGCGATGATCCAGACGAACGGCACGAGCACGAAAAGCGCCACGAGCAGCAGGAAAACGTGGAACACGGCATTCGTGCCGCGCGACAGCGGGATCATGCCCGGCCCCCCTGGCGACGGCCGGCGGAAAGCGCGGCCACGATCAGCAGCGCGATTCCGAACAGGACCGCGACCGACATCGCCGACCCGTAGCCCATCCGGTCCTGCGCGAAGAACGTGCGGTAGATCGTGTAGCTCAGCACCTCGGTCGCCGAGCCCGGGCCGCCGGCGGTCAGCAGGTAGATCTCGTCAAACACCTTCAGCGACGTGACGAAGCGGAAAAGGAACGTCACGACGATGACTGGCATCATCATGGGAATGAGCACGAAGCGCAGCTCGTCCCACGTGCTGGCGCCGTCCACGCGCGCGGCTTCCTGCACGTCCTGCGGCAGGGATTCGAAACCCGCGAGCAGCAGCAGGAAGCAGAATGGCGTCCAGTGCCAGATATCGACCGCGATGACGGATGGCAGAGCCAGCGCCGGCGTGCCGAGCCAGTCAACGGGATCGATGCCGAACACCTCGAGCGCGCCGTTCACCAGTCCGAAATCGTAATTGAGCATCAGCTTCCAGATGGCGCCGATCAGGATTCCGGGAACCAGGATCGGCAGGATGAAGATCGTGCGGTAGATGAGCCGGCTGCGCTCCATCCGGCTCACGGCCCAGGCGAGGAAGAAGCCGAGCACGACCTGCACCGCCACGCCGCCGATCGCGAAAAGGATCGTGTTCCACGCCCCCGTCCGCAGCAACGTATCGTCAGCCAGACGCCGGTAGTGCGCCGGCCCGACATAGGTCCACACCGAATGGCCCGAAACCCACGTGATCTCGTGGACACTCATCGCCAGCAGGTTGAGGACCGGCAGGATCGACATGAGGATGAAGATCGCGACGGCGGGCGAAAGTGCGATCGCGCGCCATTTCGTATCGATCTTCGCTCCGGCCCGGTTCATCTCGATCCCTGCGGCAGTGAAAACGGCCGGCCCGCGCGGATGCGGGCCGGCCTTCGTCGTCGTTCAGAGCGGCTGGATCTTGCCGGTCTTGTATCCGGCGCGTTGCATGATCGCGAGCGTCTCTTCCGCGATCATGTTGAGCGCCTTGTCGGTCGTGAGTTCCCCGATGACGGCCTGGTTGAGCCGAAGTTCGAGCACGTCGCCGATCTGCGAGCCTTCCGGCACGCTCCACATCAGCTGGACGAACTCCGAGCTCTGCGCCATCGCCGGCATCCAGCGGTTCTTCGGGTCCTTCCAGAGATTCTGGTCGGACAGAACGTCCTGACGCACGGGCGGCGCACCCGCCGCCATGTACTTCATCTGCGCGTCGCGCGTCTGGAACCAGTTGAGGAACGTGAGGGCCGCCGACTGGCGCTCCTTGGGCACGTTCTTCGGCACGCCGGCAAGCCAGTGGCCGAGCACGGGTGCCGGCCGGCCTTTCGCCGAGCCCGGGACGCGCGCGGCGTTGAGCTTGCCCACGACGGCCGACTTGCTCGGATCGTCCATCTGCGACCACGCGGCGATGACGAGCAGCGCATGCGCCGCGCGCCCCGTCGCGAGGTTCTGGATGATCTGCGCCTGCGCGAGGCCGCCGGTCTGCGGATGGCCCGCTTCCTTCGCCATGCGGATGTAGAAGTCGAGCGCCGCCTTGCCTTCAGGGCTGTTGATCGTGATCGTGTAGTCGCCCTTCGGTTCGTCGCGGAAGAGCTTGCCGCCGAAGCTGTAGAGATAGGGCCACCAGTCGTACGAGATGTCGTTCGGAGACCCGCGTGCACCACGCTGGACGATGCCGTAGATGCGCGGCGGATTGTGCAGCTTCTTGGCGTTGGCGAGCAGCTCGTCCCAGGTCTCGGGAACCTTCAGCTTGTTCTGCTCGTAGAGATCGGCGCGATAGAGCAGCAGCGGGATGTTGCCGTTGACCGGCACGCTCATCAGCTTGCCGTTCGGATCATGCGTCTTGGTCGCCTCGTTCCAGTAGACCGTATTGTCATAGCGGATCATCTGCGGATCGAGCTTGAAGCCGGGATCGATCTCGTTGATGGGGGTCAGGAACCCGCCGTGGTACATCTCCTGGTAATAGAGGCCGTTCATGATCAGAAGGTCGAACAGGCCGTCCTTGGCGCGCACCGACGCGCGCTGCTTCTCGAGACTGCCGCCGAAGGGATTGACGTCGAGATTGACCTTGTTGCCAGACTCCTTCTCGTAGGCCTCGACGGCCCCGCGGAACCCGTCGAACCACGGCGAGTTATTGATGACGATCGTGAAGGGTGCTGCCTTGGGCGTCTGCGCGCGTGCGCGCGGCACCCATGTGGTCATCGCGCCGAACGCGCCGAGCGCGGATGCGCCGGCAAGTACGTCGCGGCGGCCTGGTCCCTTGGACATGTGTTCCTCCCGTTTCGAGTTTCCGGTCCGGCGGCTAGCCGGCCGTCACGTTGTTGCGTTCGGCGAGCTTCTTCATCGCTTCGTACTGGCGGTTGATCTCGGCCTCGAGCTCCGCACCCTTCGAGAACGCCGGGCTCATGTTGAACTCGGCGAATTTCTGCACGACCTCGGGATCGGACATCGACGTCCGCAGCGCCTCGGCGAAGCGGTCGACCCGGTCGTGCGGCGTGGCCTTGGGCATCCACCACCAGTAATTCAGGTTGAGCAGCAGGTCGGTTCCCTGCTCGCGCGCGGTCTTGAGGTTCGGCCAGCTGGGCAGACGTGCCGGCGCGAAGATGCCCGCGATCGTGAGGTCGCCGGAATCGACCAGCGGCTTCGCCTCGTTGACGGTGAGGAAGGCGCAGTCGACATGCCCGCCCGCCAGCGCCGTGCGCGTCGGACCGCCGCCGCCGGTGTTGACGTAGCGGAACTTGACGCCCGTCTTGTCACTCAGCGACAGGAACAGGAAGTGGTTGATGGCGCCGATCTGCACGCCGGCCTTGAGCTCGCCGCTCTTCGCGGCCGCGAGGAACGACGGCAGATCCTGATAGGGCGCCTTGCGGTTGACGATGACGGCGACGTACTCGGTCGCGACCTGCGCCACCGGTGCGAATGCTTCGGGACCGAAATCCATCACCTTCAGAGTCGCGGCCGTCAGCAGCGCCTGATGCACGGCAAGCACCGTGTGGCCATCGGGTGCCGCGTCGCGGACCTGCCGGTTACCCACGGCCGTGCCGGCACCCACGACATTGGCCACCGCGAGCGGCTGGCCGAGCACGCGCTGGAGCGGCGACTGGAAGAAGCGCGCGATGTAATCGGCACTGCCGCCCGGCGGGTTCGGCACGATGATCCGGATCGGCTTGTCCGGATAGGACTGCGCGAACGCGGGCGTTGCAAGCGTGGCGGCCGCGGTAGCGGCAGCGGTACCGGCGATGAATTCTCTGCGAAGCATGGGGGATGTCCTCCGGTTCGAGGGGGGAATCAGGCGAGTGCGGGGCGGCGCTTGCGGCGCCAGTCGCGCCATAGCGGCCAGATGAACATAAGCGCGGAAACCACCAGGAAAGTGAGCGAAATCGGATGCTGGAACATCGGCCTCAACGAGCCGTCGGAAGCCATCAGCCCTGCGCGCAGCTGGCCTTCGGCGAGTGGCGCCAGGATGAGCCCGATGACGAATGGCCCGAGCGGGACGGCAGCGAGTTCCAGCGCGAATCCCACGATGCCGAAACCCAGCATCGTCCAGACGTCGAACATCCGGCCGTTCTCCGCGAGGCTTCCGATCACGCACAGCACGAAGATGGCCGGGAGCACGTAGGCCCGTTGCACATACATGAGGCGCGCGATCATCATGCAGCCCGCGACCATCATCACGAACATCACGATGTGCGCAGCGAGGTGCGTGGCCATCAGCGCGTTCACGACTTCGGGCGAATTGGTGAAGAGCGTCGGGCCGGGCTGGATGTTGTGCATCAGCAGGCCCGCAAGCAGGATCGAAGCGGCCGGACTGCCGGGAATGCCCAGCGTGATCATCGGGATCAGCGCGCCGCCGGTGTTGGCGTTGTTGGCCGTCTCCGAAGCGACGATGCCGTCCTCGAAGCCCGTGCCGAACTTCTCCGGCGTCTTCGACATGTTCTTCGCGGCCGAGTAGGCGACGATGGAGCTGATGCTGGCCCCCACGCCGGGCAGGATGCCGATCCAGATGCCGATGATCGCCGAGCGCACGATGTTGAACGACTGCTTCAGGTAGTCGGCCGGCGAAAGGAATATCCCCTTCACGCTGGGATCAAGCCGGTCGAAACGCTGGCGGGCATGCATCGCGTCGGCCAGGACCTGACTGATCGCGAAGATGCCGAGGATCACCGCGAGGCTGCTGAAGCCGCCGTCGAGATTCTCGATCCCGAAAGTCAGCCGCTTCTGTCCCGATGTCTCGTCGATGCCGGGATAGGAGACGAGCATTCCCAGCAGGCCCGAAATCAGGCCCTTCACGACCGAGCCCTGGCTGAGCGCCGCGATCAGCACCAGCGCCATTAGAACAAGCGCGAAGTTCTCGAACGGCCCGAAGACGAGGGCAAGGCGCGCCATCATCGGCGAGAGCGTGACCAGCGCCACCCACGACAGCGCGCCGCCGATCAGCGAAGCGGAAATGCCGAGGCCGAGTGCCCGCCCCGGACGTCCGCCGCGCGCCATCGGGAATCCGTCAAGCGTGGTGACGACCGACGCCGGCTCGCCGGGGATGCGCATCAGCGTCGCGGTGATGAGGCCGCCGGAGATGCCGCCCACGTACATCGACGTCATCAGGATGACGCCGTCGACACTGCTCATCCGGTAGGTGAAGGGAAGCGAAAGTGCCAACAGTGCGCCGCCGGTGAGGCCGGGAAGCGCGCCAACGATGATGCCGAGCAGCGTCCCGATCAGCAGGAGCGCGAGCGGCCCGGCCGTCAGCAGATGGAGGAAACCCTGCAGGAGATCCACTTCGCGCTCCTACGGCAGGTCGATGAGAAGCGCGCGAAAGCCGAGATCGAGGCCGACGCCGCACACCACCGCGACCACGACAACGAGCACGAGCGATCGCCGCGTGCGCTCGCCCAGCAGCCAGCCGAGAAGGCTCATGTACGCGACGGACGCCGCCATGAAGCCGGCGACCGGGATCGCCGCGGCATAGAGGACCGAGACCAGGATCGCGTAGACCGAGAGCCGCGGTACGACGGCGTAGCTGTCGTCGACGGCCTCGGAAGACGTAAATAGTGACATCGAATCGCCGCGTGTCGAGTGACGCAGCAGCACCCGCGCGAGCAGGTACACCGCGAGCACCAGCACGGCGGCAGCCGTCCAGAACGGAATGGCGGCGGCACCGACCGGGTCGTAGGGCGCCTTGGGCTGGTTTCGCACGCCCCACATCGTCAGCACGGCGACGCAGATCATGGCGACCGCGAAAATCCCGTCGGTGCGGGATGCGGCTAGCGCTTCCTCGGGCTCGCTCATCGCTGGAGCGCTCCGCGATATCTATCGGATTGGTCCGTCACGCTTTCGTTTCCTCCGTCGGCCGCTTCGCATCTTCGTGCGGCGGTCCGGCTTGTCCAAAAACTTGACACTTCCGCCGGGATGGAACAACTACCATCTGGGCCCGGATCCATACCCAGAGGATATACCCACATGCAGCTCCAGCAGATGCGGCACGTCGTGGCGCTCGTCGATCACCGCAGTCTCGTGCGCGCGGCAAAGGCGTTGGGTATCTCGCAACCCGCATTGAGCAAGAGCCTACGCAGGCTGGAGGCGTATCTCGGCGTGAAGCTGTTCGAGCGCACGCCGCGCGGCGTGCTCGCCACCGAATTCGGGCGCGAATTCGCCCAGCACGCGCGCGCCATCGCGGTCGAAGTCAGCGAGGCCGAGCGCGCGGTGGGCGCCATCCGCGACGGACGCGAGGGCCGCATCGTCATCGGCTCCGCCCCCAGCGTGATCGCAAGCGTGCTGCCCATCGCGACCGCGCGCCTGCTCAAGGAGCGCAACGACCTGAAGCTCACCGTTATCGGCGGCCTGCACGACCGGCTGTTCGAGTGGCTGCGCGCGGGCGAGATCGACGTCGTCATCTCCAATCTCGTCGACCAGCCGGACGATTCCGATCTCGTGCAGGAAACGCTGTTCGTTGACCGTGTCGTCGTCGCGTGCCGCCCCGGCCATCCGCTGCTGGAGAAGCGCAACCAGCCGCGCACGGAGCTGGAGCGCTATCGCTGGGTGTTGCCCTCCACGGCAATCGTCACGCGCCAGCATCTGGAGATCGCGCTCAAGTCGCACGGCCTCTCCGCCCCCAAGGTCGCCGTCGAGACCAACGCGCTCGCCTTCATGCGCGCGATGATCCTGGAGACGGACTGCCTCGGCTATCTGCCGTCCGTCACGATGGAGCCCGGCCGCGAATGCGCGGGCACCGTCCCCGCATCGATCGCATGGCTCAACTGGGACCGGCCGGTCGGCCTTACGCTGCGGCGCAGCGGCGTGCTGTCGCCGGCCTGTCGCCGTCTGATCGCCGAACTGCGCAAGGTCTGCGGCGAACGCTTCCCCGGCGACCGCACGCCCAAGGCGCTGAAGCTTGGCCGACCGGCCGTCGGGCGCACCGGCGACCAGCACGGCCTGGTGTGAAATCCAGGGTCACGGGCGGACGAGGATCGCGCCCTTCGGGTCAAGAAGCACGCGCACGTCCGATCCCACCGGATGGAACGGGGCCGAACGCGGGATCACAGCGAACAGGTCGCCCAGCGCGGTATCGACATGATACTCGACATGCGAGCCCATGAACGTCGCGCGCGCCACCTTGCCGGCGAGCGCGTCAGCGGCCGCGTCGGGCGCGGCAAGTGCTATCGCCTCGGGCCGGATGACGAGATCGACCGGGCCAGCGGGGAGATCGCGGTGCGGCAGGTCGACGAAGGCGCGGTCGAGCGCGACACGGCCCCTCGCCCCGTCCTTCGCGTCGAGACGCGCACGCACATGGTTCGCCTCGCCCATGAACGTCGCGACGAACACGTCGCGCGGCGCGTCATAGAGCTCCGCCGGCGTGCCGGCCTGCGCGATTTCCGCCGCCCGCATCACGACGATCGTGTCCGACACCGCCAGCGCCTCGCTCTGGTCGTGCGTGACATAGATCGCCGTGAGGCCGAGCGACTGCTGCAGCGCCCGGATCTCCTCGCGCATCGAGCGGCGCAGGCGCGCGTCGAGATTGGAAAGCGGCTCGTCGAACAGCAGCACGTCCGGCTCCAGCACCAGGGCGCGTGCCACCGCCACGCGCTGCTGCTGCCCGCCCGACATCTCGGAAGGAAGCCGCTCGCCATAGCCCGCGAGGCCAACCGTCTCCAGCGCGCGCGTGGCCTTCGCGGCCGCGTCGGCCTTGTTCATGCCGCCGGAGATGAGGCCGTAGGCCACGTTCTCCGCCACGTTCATGTGCGGGAACAGCGCGTAGGACTGGAACACCATCGAGACGTTGCGCTCGCGCGCCGAGAGGTGCGTCACGTCCGCGCCGCCGATCTCGATCCGCCCTTCGCTGGGCTCTTCCAGGCCGGCGATCATCCGCAGTAGGGTCGTCTTGCCACAGCCCGACGGCCCCAGCAGCGTGACGAGCGTGCCGGGCTTTATGTCCATGGACAGTTTCTTGACCGCGACGACGCTGCCATAGCGTTTGACAAGGTTTTCAAGCCGCACCCCGGCGTTCTTGCGGGTCGTGTCGTTCATGCGCGTGCTCCGAGGGCGGACGGGATAGGGCCTGAACCGCGCCGGCCGATGCGCCGCCGGCCGACCAGAAGCTGGATGAGGCCGATGGCCGACATCATCAGCACGATCAGCACGGTCGCGTAGGCGATGGCGATGCCGTAATCGCCGTTGATGACGCGGTTGATGATGTAGACGGTCGCCATCTCGTGCTGCGCGGAAACGAGGAAGATGACGGCGCTTACCGTCGTCATCGCGCGCACGAAGCTGTAGACCAGCGCCGTGACGATCGCCGGCTTCAGCAGCGGCAGCACCACCTTGCACAGCGTGCGCCCCGTGGTTGCGCGCAAGGTCGCCGATGCTTCATCCAGGCTGCGGTCGAGCTGACTGATCGCCGCGACGCCCGAACGCACGCCCACCGGCATGTTGCGGAACACGAAGCACGCGACGAGGATCGCGGCCGTGCCCGTGATCTCGACCGGCGGGATGTTGAAGGTGAGCACGTAGGCGACGCCGATGACCGTGCCCGGCACGCAGAAGCTGAGCATCAGCGCGAATTCGAGCAGCCCGCGCCCGGCGAAACGCTGGCGCGCCAGCACCCATGCCGCCAGCAGGCCGAGCGCGGCCGTGACGGGTGCGGCGATGGCCGCGAGCTTCACGGTCGTCCAGAACGAGTTCCACGCCCCGCCCGACCACACGATGCCCCCTGCCCCGTAATCGATCGAGAAGGCGCGCACGAAGTGCGACAGCGTCGGCGTCCAGTCACGGCCCCAGACCGTGACGAAACCGCCCGCCAGCGCCAGCGCGTAGATCGCGACGGTGAGTGCGGCCCACGGCAACGCGATGGCGAAGGCCGAGCGTTCGACCGCGCGCGGCAGCGGCGAGGCGAGCCCCGCATCGCCCTTGCCTGACATAGAAACGTACGACGCGCGCCCGACCACGCGGCGCTGGATGAAGAAGACGGCCAGCGCATAGACGAGCAGGATCGCCGCCAGCGTGGCCGAGCGGCCGAAATCCGCCTGCGCGCCGACGACGGCGAAGAAGATCTCGGTCGACAGAACGCCGAACGAGCCGCCCAGCACGATGGGATTGCCGAAATCGGCGATGCTTTCGATGAACACGACGAGGAAGGCGTTGGCGAGGCCGGGCCGCATCAGCGGCAACGTTACCGTCAGGAACGAGCGCATGCGGCTCGCCCGCAGCGTCTGCGAGGCTTCTTCCATCGTGGGCGAGATGCCCTCGACCACGCCGATCAGCACGAGGAAGGCCGTGGGCGTGAAGCTGAAGACCTGCGCCAGCAGCACGCCGCCGAAGCCATAGATCCAACGGCCGAGCTCGACGCCGAACCACGCGCTCGCCGCCTGGTTGACGAGACCCGAGCGACCGAAGATCAGGATCAGGCCGAGACTGATGACGAACGGTGGCGTGATGATCGGCATCACGGTGAGCAGCCGCAGCGGCTTCTTGAACCGGAAGCCGGTGCGCGTGACGATCAGCGCGAAGGCGAGCCCCAGCAGCGTGGCGCACGTCGCCGTCGTCGCCGCCAGCACGATGGTGTTCCATGCCACGCCGCAGTTCGCGCGCGACGTGACGCAGGCGAGGCTCCAGATCTTCGACGCGAACAGCCGGTCGGCGGTCGCGGCGAGCAGCGTCTGGTCGGCGGGTGCCGTGAAGACCTGCCCCAGAAGCGTCAGCACCGGCCAGACCGTGAAGATCGCGATCGAGGCGACCAGCACGCCCACGCTGGCGGCGACGAACCGGTCGCCGCCGAAGCGCCCCTTCAGCGCCAGCGCGTCGGTCGCCATCAGAAGGAACGCGACGAACGCGACGGAGCCGCCGAGCCCGATGCCGAACTGGCGTTCGTCGAGCATGCCGAACGCGGCATCGAGCCACGCATAGCTCCACCCGCGCACGCCGATGAACCAGCCCTGCGCCATCAGCGCCGCGAGGCCCGCGACGCCGCCGGCCATCAGCCAGCGGGCCTTCGCCGGCCTTGCCGCGCCGGGAACGAGTGCGGGAATCGCCACCAGCAGCGCCAAGCCGACCGGCCAGAACCACGGCCGATCGAACCGCACGGCCTGCGCCAGCGCCGATGCCGCGTCGGCATCTTCGGCGAACGCCGCGAAATAGCCCGCGAGCGCCAGCGGCTCCTGCGCCATGTGCCAAGGCAGCACGGCGTAGCCGAGGAGCGCGGCAAGCCACCAGACGGCCGCCGGATCGAGACGTTTCATGGGCAGGCGTCCGGTCGGGACGGCTCGGCTTGCGTCAGCGCGGCAGCGAGCCGATCTCGGCGTCCCACTTCGCGAGCAGGCGGCGGCGTTCCGAAGCCTGCCCGTACTTCACGAAGTCGTATTCGACGAGCTTCAGCTTCGAGAGGTCGGGCGCGTTGGGCGGCAGCGGGGCCGCCTTGTTCGACGGCATCTGGAGCTGGCCACCAGCCTCGAAACCGAGGCGCTGGGCTTCGGGCGTCAACGCCCAGTCGTAGAAGCGGCGCGCCTGCGTCAGGTTGCGCGTGCCCCGCACGATCGACATCGAGCCGATCTCGTAGCCCGTGCCTTCGCACGGCGTCGCCCAGCCGACGGGGAAGCCGGCATTGGCTTCCGTCACGGCGTCGTGCACGAACGACAGCGACACGGCCGTCTCGCCGCGCGCCACTGCCTTGATCGGTCCGGTGCCCGAGCGCGCATAGGCGTTCACGTTCTTGTGCATGTCGGCCAGATACGCGAACGCCTTGCCCTCGCCCATCAGTTGCACCAGCGTGGCGATGACGACATAGGCCGTACCCGACGAGTTCGGGTTGGCGACCTGGATCTCGCCCTTGTAGGCCGGCTTGATGATGTCGGCCCAGCAGGCGGGCGCCGGGATGTTCTTCTTGGCGAGCAGCTCCTTGTTGAAGCCGAAGCCGACGGCGCCCGAATAGATGCCGATCGAGCGGCCCTTGGAGATCTCGTACTGGCGCAGCGCCCATGCCTGCAGGTTGCCCGCACCGGCCGACTTGTATTCGACGGTGAGGTTCTCTTCGGCCGCGATCAGGTGCGGATCGCCCGTGCCGCCGAACCACACGTCGGTGCGCGGGTTCTGCGCTTCGGCGCGCAGCTGCGCCAGCGCCTCGCCCGAACCGCGCTGCGTCATCGCGACGTTGATGCCGGTCGCCTTCTGGAAATTCGTCGCGACGGCCTGGCACCATTCGACCTGCACCGAACACGAAAGATTGAGCGTGCCCTGCGCTTGCGCCTGCGGGGCCAGAAGGGCGCCGAGCGAAAAGGCGGTCAGGACGAGTGCGTTCTTGGTCATCGTTTCCTCCGGTTCCCGCCCCGTCAGATGCCTGCGGGAGCGATGTATTTTTGTTACGTATTTGCAGGGGTACGGGCTCAAATTTGGCCCTGCAAAGCGTTCCGGACTGTCATATACTCGTAACAACGCGCGAATCAAGCAGATTTTCCGTGCTTCCTTGAAATGTAGGAATACTACGCATCGTGACCTTATCAAACCCCCGCCCGTGCGCCCTTCTCTTCGACATCGACGGAACGCTGACCGATACCGAGGCCGTCCATTTCGAATCCTGGACACGGATCCTGAAGCCACTCGGCATCACGGTGGCGCCCGATTTCTACATGGTGAACTTCGTCGGCCTGACGAGTGACGCCATCGTCCAGCGCAACTTCAGCAGCATCGATCCCGCGATCGCGCGCGAACTGCCCGACCGCAAGGAAGCGCTATTCCGCACGCTGCTCGACAGCCTCGTGCCCACGCCGGGCCTCGGCGCCCTGCTGGAACGCGCGCGCGACGCCGGTATCAAGCTCGCCGCCGTGACGAACGCGCCGCGCGCCAATGCCGAGCTGATCCTCGGCAAGCTCGGGCTCGGCAAGACCTTCGCCACGATCGTCATCGGTGACGAACTGGCGCGCGGCAAGCCCGATCCGCTTCCCTATCTCACCGCGCTCGAACGGCTGGGCGTGGAAGCGGGCAACGCGCGCGTTTACGAGGATTCCGCCGCAGGCGTCACGGCGGGCGTGGCCGCGCGCATCGAGACCGTGGGCATCGACATGCATGCGCCCGCCATCGACGACAGCCATCCGCTGCGCCGCATAGGCGCCGCGCGCGTGATCCGCGATTTCCGCAACGAGGCGCTCTGACGGTATATTCCCCGCATCGACACGCGAGGGAGACCGTCATCGACATTTCCGTTCCCAACGGCGCCACACGGCTTTTCGTCATCGTCGGCGATCCGATCGCGCAGGTGAAATCGCCGGCCGGCATGACCGCCGGTTTCGCGGCGCGCGGCCGCAATGCGATCCTGGTGCCCGCGCATGTGACGCCGGGCGATCTGTCCGCGTTCCTCGCCAGTACGCGCCTCGTCCGGAATCTCGACGGGCTCATCGTCACCATCCCGCACAAGTTCACCTGCGTGCCGTTCTGCACGAGCCTCAACGAACGTTCGGCGTTTCTGGGTGCCGTCAACATCATCCGGCGCGAAGGCGAAGGCTGGCACGGCGACATGCTCGATGGCCTTGGCTTCGTCGCGGCGATCCGCGCCAAGGGCGGCGAGCCCAGGGGCGCGCGGGCATTGCTGGTCGGCGCGGGCGGTGCCGGCTGGGCCATCGCGCTGGCGCTTGTCGATGCGGGCGTGGCTTCGCTCGCGATCCACGATACCGACATCGCGCGCCGCGACGCGCTGATCAAGAAACTGCGTACCCGCATGCCGGTCACGGTCGGCTCGGCCGACCCGACCGGTTATGATCTCGTCGCCAACGCGTCATCCGCAGGCATGAAGGCGGGCGATCCCCACCCTGTCGATGTCGCGCGCCTGTCGGCGGGCACGTTCGCCGCCTGCGCCATCACCTCGCCGGACCCGGCACCGTGGATCGCGGCGGCGATCGCGAAAGGCTGCCGGACTTCGAACGGCGTCGACATGTACCGGGCGGCGGAAGCGGCGATGCTCGATTTCCTGCTCGCCGCCGGCGAAGCGGCTTAAAGCGTCGCCTCGATCGACTGGCGCAATTCGGGCGTGACGTCAGGCAGGATGCCGAACCACGCCTTGAAGGCCGGGCGCGCCTGATGGAGCAGCATGCCGAGGCCATCCACCGTGGGATTGCCGCGCTTGCGCGCGGCGGCAAGCAACGGCGTTTCCAGCGGCGTGTAGACGATGTCGGTGACGAGCGCGGTCTTCGGCAACGCGTCGAGCGAAAGATCGAGCGCGGGCTGCCCGACCATGCCCTGGCTCGTCGTGTTGATCAGCGTGGCCGCGCCTTCGAGCACCTTGTGCCGCTCGTCCCAGCCGGCGATCTCGATCGGGCCGCCGACCTGCTTGGCCAGCGCCTCGGCGCGCGCGGGCGTGCGGTTGACCAGGACGATGCGCTTGGCCCCCTTGTCGAGCAGGCCGACCGCGATCGCGCGTGCGCCGCCGCCCGCACCCACGAGAACGACGGTGCCCGCATCGGCGCGCCAGCCGGGCGCACGGTCGATGACGTTCTCGATAAAGCCCCAGCCGTCGTTGTTGAAGCCGTTCAGCGAACCGTCCGCCCCGACGACGATGCAGTTCGCCGCGCCGATGCGCTTGGCGAGCGGATCGAGCGTGTCGACGATCTTCAGCGCCTCGACCTTGTGCGGGATGGTGAGGTTGCAGCCCGAGAAGCCCAGCGCCGGCAACGCACGCAACGCCGCCGCAAGCCCTTCGATCTTGATGCCGAGCGGCACATAGGTGCCCGCGAGCCCGTGCTTCTGGAGCCAATAGTTATGGAGCTTCGGCGAGCGCGAATGCATCACCGGCCACCCCATCACACCCGCCAGCAAGAACCTGTCCTGATGCGCCATGTCGAAAACTTCCCTCTGTGAAATGCGTCGTGTCAGGCGGCGGCGAAGCGCGCCTCGATGGCGGCGATGCCCGTCTTCGCCAGTTCCTCGTCTTCGGCTTCCGGCAGGCCGCTGATGGCGACGGCGCCGAGGAACTGCCCGTCCTTCTCCACCGGGAATCCGCCGCCCCAACCGACATAGCGCGGGTCGCCGTAATACGAGATGTCGAAGCCGTGCTCGGGATCACGGATGCGCTTGCCGACCATGCCGCTGGGCCGGCGCAGGCGCACGGCGGTGTAGGCCTTGTTCGTCGCGACGGCGACGGAGCTGAGTGCGGCACCCGAATAGCGCAGCACGGCCAGCGTCTCGCCGTGGGAGTCGACCACGGCGATGACGGCCGCCTTCCCACGCTTGTCGAGTTCGCGCGAAATCGCGTCGATCGCCGCGCGGGCGTCGTTGTGGTCGAGGGTGAGTTCGCTTCGCATGTCTATGCCGTTCCCGCGTGCTGGCTGGTACCGCCGAGAAAGAGTTCCCCTACCCGCGGATCGACGAGCAGGGCGGCGGCCGTGTCGGACATCCGCGTCTGCCCCTGCTCGAGCACGAGCCCGCGGTCGGAGATCTGGAGGGCGCTGCGCGCGTTCTGTTCGATCAGCAGGATCGTCGTGCCGCGCTTGCGCAGGTCGAGGAGGATATCGAATGTCTCGCGCACCATCAACGGCGACAGCCCGATCGAAGGCTCGTCGATCAGCAGCAGCTTGGGATCGAGCAGCATGCTGCGCGCGATCTCCAGCAGCTTCTGCTGGCCGCCGCTGAGCGTGGAGGCCTGCGCCTTCGCCTTCTGGCGCAGGATCGGGAAGCGTTCGAGAGCGACTTCGATGCGCGCCTTGATGTCGGTCTCTGGCGGCGCCGCGATCCCGCCAAGCTCTAGATTGTGGAATACGCTGAGCTCGGGAAAGATGTTGCGGCCCTGCGGCACATAGCTGATGCCGGCGGCGAGCAGTTGGCGCGGCGGCAGGTTCGTGATGTCGCGTCCCTCGAACGCGATCATGCCGCTGCGCACCTTGAGCAGGCCGAACACTGTCTTGAACACGGTCGACTTGCCCGCCCCGTTCGGGCCGATCACGGTCGTGATCTTGCCCCGCTCGATGCCGAACGTGGTGCCGTGCAGGATCGTCATCGGGCCATAGCCGGCGACGACGTTGTCCAGCGTCAGGATCGGCGTGGCGCTGTCAGGGGCCAAGATACGCCTCGACGACCTTCGGGTTGTTGCGGATGCTCGCGGGATCGCCTTCTGCGATCACCTTCCCTTCGGCCAGCACCAGCACGCGCGTGCACAGCGACATCACGAAATCCATGTTGTGCTCGATGACCACGAACGTCGCGCGCATCTCCTTGTTGATCGCGCGCAGGCGTTCGCGCAGGCCCGCGAGCATCGTGAGGTTGACGCCCCCCGCCGGCTCGTCGAGCAGCACGAGGCGCGGGCCGCCCATGAACGCCATCGCGGCGTCGAGCAGCTTCTGCTGGCCATAGCTGAGGCGCCCGGCCTTCTCGCTTGCGACGTGGCTGAGGCGAAAGAACTCGATCATCCGGTCGGCCGCGGCACCGAGCCCCGCGTCCGGTGGCCCGAACAGGCGCTTCAGCATCGTGCCCTGGTGTTCCTGCCCGGCCGCGATCAGGTTGTCCTTCACGGTCAGTTCCGGGAACACCTGCAGGAGCTGGAACGTGCGGCTCACGCCCAGCGCGTTGAGATCGCAGGGCCGCATGCCGGTCGTCACCTTGCCGTCGACCAGCACGGTGCCGGAGGTAGGCTGCAGCTGGCCGAGCACGCAGTTGAACAGCGTGGACTTGCCCGAGCCGTTCGGTCCGATGATGCCGAGGATCTCGCCCTCCTCGACCGAGAAGGATACGCCTTCGACGGCCGCGATGCCGCCGAACGACTTATGCAGATCGCGGATTTCGAGGACGGCGGCCATCAGCGCGCCACCTTAGCGGCCGTGCGCCGGCGCCACGCCGCACGCAGCTGCTCGACCATGCCGATCAGGCCCTGCGGGCAGAAATTCATCAGCAGCATCACCAGCGCGGCGTAAAGCAGCAGGTAGTAGCCTTGGGTGAAGCGCAGGAAATCAGGAAGCAGGATCGCGACCATCGCGCCCACCAGCGGCCCCAGCAGATAGCCCGCGCCGCCGACGATCACCATCAGCAGCAGGCTCAGCGAATAGCCGAGCGAGAACGAGTTGGGTTCGAGGAACTGCACCAGCGGCGCGAACAGCCCGCCCGCGAAGCCGCCGATCGACGAGCCGATCGCGAAGGCGAGCAACGTGTAGCGGCGCGTGTCGATGCCGAGCGACAGCGCGCGCACCGGGTTCTCGCGCAAGACCATGAAGGCGCGCCCCCAGGGCGAGCGGATCATCCACCACATGGCCCCCAGAAACAGCGCAAGCATCGCGAGGCAGAAATAGTAGTAGGCGCCCGCTTTCGCGAACGAGATGCCGAATAGTACCGGGCGCTGGATGCCGGAAATCCCGTAGACGCCGTTCGTCAGCCACTGCTCGTTGCGCAGCAGCAGATAGACGAGCGTCGTGAAGGCGAGCGTGACGAAAGCGAGATAATGGTGCTGCACGCGCAAGGCCGGATAGCCGAGCAGCCAGCCGATCGCGAAGCCCATCGCACCCGCCGCAAGAAAGGCGAGCGGAAACGGCACGCCCGCCTGCATCAGCAGCGTCGTCGTATAGGCGCCGATGCCGACGAACGCGCCTTGCGCCATCGAAACCTGCCCGGCATAGCCGAGCGTGAGGTTGAGCCCCATCGCCGCGATCGCCGTCACGGCCCACAGGCTGACGAGATAGAGCTGCGAGGGGCGCAGGAACTCCGGCCCCAGCGCAAGGCCGATGACGATCGCGGCCGTGGCCGCGAGGATGGCCGGAGAAAAACGCGTCATCAGACGGACCGTTCCTCGACGCGCCCGAGCAATCCTTGCGGACGGAACAGGATGACGGCGACGAGCACGATCAGCGGCACGGCCGCGCGATACTGGGCCGACACGTAGGCGGCCGCGAGATTGTCGAGCACGCCGAGGATCAGCCCACCTAGCACGGCGCCGCGCACCTGGTTGAAGCCGCCCACGATGGCCGCGACGAAGGCCGCGAGGCCCAAAGTCTCGCCGTTCGTGAACTTGGCGAGATAGATGGGCGAGACGAGGAACGAGGCGAGCGCGGTCAGCAGTCCGTTGATGAGGAAGGTGTAGAGGATCATCCGGTCGACATCGACGCCGAGGATGCGCGCGACGCTGCGGTTCTGCGCGGTCGCCTGCATCGCGCGGCCGGTGAGCGTGGATGTGAGGAACCAGTTGAGCAGTGCCACGGCCCCGATGGCGACGAAGAAGACCGCGATGCTCTGCGTCGAGACGACGGCGCCGAACGCCTCGATGTCACTGCCATCGACGATCGCGGGAAACTGCTGGGCCTGCGAGCTGTAGAAATCCTTCACGGCCTCCTTCATCAGGATGGCCAGCGCCACCGTCGAGATGACGAGCGGCAGCACGCCGTGGCGCAGCATCGGCTCGACGATCAGCCCCTTAAAGGCGGCCCCGAGGATCAGGGCCGACACGACGAGCCCGACGACGAGCGCGGGCCAGTAGCCGAGGCCGCCGACCTTCATCGCGACCAGCACGAAGAACGCCGGCACCATCACGAACTCGCCCTGCGCGAAATTGATCGTCTGCGACGTCTGCCAGAGCAGCGCGAAGCCCACGGCGACGAGGGCGTAGATCGCCCCCGTCGCCAGGCCCGACACGATGAGCTGGATGAACCCAGACATGTCGCGTCCCGATCCCGGCGTTACTTGCCGGACTTGGGCAGGATCTCGACGATCTTCTGCTTGCCGTTGACGACTTCGCCCAGGAAGCTCTGGCGGTCGATGTCGCCGTTCTCGTCCCAAGTGGCTTCCATCAGGATGCCCGGCTCCTGCGCCGGCGTGATGGTCGCGCCATGCAGCGCCGCCGCGAAGGCCTTGCTGTCGAACTTGCCCAGTTTTTCAGTGATGTGCTTGATCATGTAGATCGAGATGTAGCCCTTGATGCCGTTGTGGTCGTTGGCGTAACCGAAGCGCTTCTTGAACTTCTCGCCGAACGCCTGCAAGGCCGGTACCGGCGCGTCGGCCGAGAGGCCGACATGGCCCTTCACGCCGTTGGCCGCGTCGCCGGCGAGTTCGATGACCTTCTGCCCGAGCAGCGTCGTCTCGCCGATCAGCGGGACGCGGATGCCCTGCTTGCGCGCCTCGCGCAGGAAGCGAGCGCTTTCCTCTTCGTTCGTGTAGACGAAGATCGCATCGGCATTCGCGTTCTTGACCTTGACGACGTCGGAGGCGAAATCGACCTGGCCGGATTCAGTCGACACGTCGGCGACGACCGAGATGTTGCGCTTCTTCATCTCGGCGACGAAGAAGTCGCGGCCGCCCTTGCCGAAATCGTTGTTGACCCACACGACCGCGACAGACTTCGCCTTCACGCCGTCGCGCATGTAGTTGGCGATCTTCGGCATGCTGTTCTGCTGGCCGAAGGCGGTGCGGAAGACATAGGGGTTGCCGCGCTGCGTGATCGCGGCCGCCTCGCCGCCCATGATCTGGGCGATTTCGGCCTGCTTGGCGAGTTCCATGCTGGGGAGCACCGAGCCCGAGAACACCGGCCCGAGGATCACGTAGGGCTTGTTGTCGATCATCTTCTGGATCTGGGCCCGCGCGATGCTCGCCTCGCTCTGCGTGTCGACGTGCGGCACGTCGAGCTTGCGGCCGAGAATGCCGCCCTTGGCGTTCACTTCCTCCACCGCGAGGATGATGCCGTCGCGCCAGTTCGTGCCCGAAACCGCGCCCGCGCCCGAAAGCTCGGCGAGATCCGGGATGTAGACGGTCTGCTGCGCGCCGGCGGCCATCGGTGCGAGCACCATGGCGGCCGCGATGAATGACTTGGTCAGGTATTTCATGTTTCGCTCCCTTTTCTCCGGACTTTGCCGGATATCGAAATTTTTATGCCGTCTTATCGCGAGAAGAGCAACGGCTAGCACCTCGCGAATACCGGCCCGCATTCGGACGACAGGCCGGACGGAACCGCTGCAAGGATCGTGGAAATCCGAAAGTAACGTCCAATACCAAGGTTTCTGACTTCCGTAACGTCAGGTTAAGCAGCGCGCTTCCGGCCCCATCGCTCCCACGCCGGGCATGCCTGAATCAAATTATTTGTTTGCGCAGTTTGGTGAAGGGCATGCATCAATAGCGGACCACAAGGCGGCGGGCGAAATGCGCATCGATTTCCTGGGCCTCCAGACGTTCCTCAGCATCGCCGAGCGCGGCAGTTTCCAGCGCGCGGCGGCGCACCTGAACCTGTCGCAGACGGCGCTCAGCCACCGGATGCGGAAATTCGAGGCCGATCTCGGCGTGAAGCTGCTCGCCCGGACCACGCGGCAGGTGACGCTGTCGCCCGCCGGGCTCGAGCTGCTGCCCAAGGCGCGCCGGATCCTCGACGAGATCGAGACGTCGTTCGAGGCGCTGCGTCAGGGCGGCCGCCACCGGCAGGAGCGGATCGCCATCGGCTGCCTGCCCACGATCGCGAACCACTACCTGCCGCGCATCCTGCGGGAATTCGGCGCCCGCTTCCCCGACATGGCGGTGAAGGTCTACGACAACTCGGCGACCGAGATCGCCGATCTCGTGCAGAGCGGTGCGGCCGAGTTCGGCATCACGATCGTTTCCGCCAACCGGGTCGATCTAGACATCAAGCCGCTGCTGAAGGAACCCTTCATCCTCGTCTGCCCGGCGTCGCACGTCTTCGCGCGGCAGAAATCGGTCAACTGGTCGGAACTGGAGGGCATCCCGCTCGTCCGCATCAGCCCGCAGACGGGCAACCGCGCGCTGATCGACGACGCGCTGGGCAGCCGGCGCGACGCGCTGCGCTGGCGCTACGAGGTCCAGCACGTCACCACTGCCGTCAGCATGGTGATGGCTGGCCTCGGGCTCACCGTCGTGCCGCGGCTCGCCATCGATACTGCCCGCACGCCCGACGTGGCCGCGATCCCGCTGCGCAATCCGGGCATCGTGCGCACGCTCGGCATCCTCTCGAAGCGCGGCACCTCGCTGTCGGCACCCGCCGAAATCCTCGCCGGCCTGATCTCGGCCCGCCTCAAGGCCGAGCGGTGAATCCGATTCAGCAATCGGGCACATCTCCTCATTTGATCTGAGACCGCCTTCGCCCGAACTTGGCGCAAAGAACGCGGGGGAGACGCAACGTGACCAACACGATCGTGATCGCAATCGTCGGCTACGGCGAAGTCGGCCGGATCTTCGCGAAGGCGTTTCTGGAACACCCGCATGTGCGCGTGCGCGCCTTCGACATCCTGTTCGACGCATCGCCCGAGCGTGCCGCTGCCGCCGCGGCCGACGGCGCCACCGCGTGCCGAAGCGCCGCGCATGCGGCCGAGGGCGCCGACCTCGTCGTCTCGGCCGTGACGGCCGACCGCACGCTCGACGTGGCGCGCGAAGCGGCGGGATATCTGCGCAAAGGGCAGATCTTCTTCGATATCAACTCGGCCTCGCCGGTCACCAAGCGCACGGCAGCGGAACTGGTCGGCCAGACGGGCGCGGACTATGTCGAGGGTGCGGTGATGGCGCCGGTCCTGCCCGTCGGCATCCGCGTGCCGATCCTCGCGGGTGGCCCTGCGTGCGAGTGCGCGGCGGAAATGCTGAACGCGCTTGGCATGGACGTCACCCCGGCGACGACCGAACCGGGGCGCGCGTCGGCGATGAAACTCTGCCGCAGCATCATGATCAAGGGCATCGAGGCACTGATCATCGACTGCGCTGAAGCCGCGAAGGCCTGGGACATCGAGAGCGAGGTCTATGCGAGCCTTTCCGGCACCTTTCCGTCGATCGACTGGCCAAAGCTCGCCGTGACGATGGCCGGGCGCGTGAGCAAGCACGGCATCCGCCGCGCGGCGGAAATGCGCGAGGCCGCCCAGATGCTCGGCGACATCGGCCGCGATCCGGGCCTATGCCGCGCGATCGCCGACAGCCACGAGCGCCATGCGCGCGCGGAAACCGCCAAGGCCGTGCAACCCGTTCATTAATGTTCCCATATCAATCATTTGTTTCATGGCGCGCCTTCGCCGATTGTCGCGCCAACGCAAGGAAGCGGGAGGAAAGATGCAGCAGCGCATACGATGCATGATGATGCGCGGCGGCACGTCGAAGGGGATGTACTTCCTCGCCGATGACCTGCCGCGCGACGTCGCGGCGCGCGACGAAGTCCTGCTTTCCGTGCTCGGCTCGCCCGATCCGCGCCAGATCGACGGCATCGGCGGCGCGCATCCGCTGACCAGCAAGGTCGCGATCGTCTCGCGCTCGAAGGACGCCGACGCCGACATCGATTTCCTGTTCTGCCAGGTGCTGGTCGACCGCGCGGCGGTCGACACCACGCCCAACTGCGGAAACATCCTCGCCGGCGTCGCCCCCTTCGCGATCGAGCGCGGCCTTTTCCCGGCAAGCGATCCCCTCACCCGCGTGCGCGTGCGCACGATCAATACCGGCACGCTCGCCGAACTCGTGATCGAGACGCCCGGCGGCGAGGTGAATTACGACGGCGACGCTGCCATCGACGGCGTGCCCGGCACGGCGGCCCCCATCGCGGTCAATTTCCTCGATGCCGAGGGCTCGGTCTGCGGCAAATTGCTGCCCACCGGCAACGCGGTCGATATGGTGTGCGGGATCGAGGCGACGCTGATCGACAACGGCATGCCGGTCGTCGTGCTCGCGGCCGCCAGCGTCGGGCGCACGGGCTACGAGAGCCGCGAGGATCTCGATGCCGACACCGAACTGAAAGCGCGCCTCGAGGAGATCCGCCTGGAAGCCGGAAAGCTGATGGGCCTCGGCGACGTGCGCGACAAGGTCATCCCGAAGATGGCGCTTGTCGCGCCGCCCGCGGCCGCCGGCAGCATCGCCACGCGCAGTTTCATCCCGCACGCCTGTCACGCCTCGATCGGTGTCTTCGCGGCCGTGTCGGTCGCGACGGCCTGCGTGCTGCCCGGCACGCCCGCCTCGCGCGCGGCGAAGATGCCGGCCGGGCGCTTCCGTACCGTCAAGGTCGAACACCCGACCGGCGAATTCGACGTGCGCCTCGAAGTGGGCGGCACGGGCGCGGCACCGAAGGTCGAGCGCGCCGGCCTGTTGCGCACCGCGCGCGCTCTGTTCGACGGGTTCGCCTATTTCCGAACGAAACAAACCAGAGCAGCCTGAGGCCCGCCCCCATGACTTCCCCGCAAAAGACCGCCCTCGTCGTTTCGGCCCATCCCGGCGATTTCGTCTGGCGTGCGGCCGGCGCCATCGCCCTGCATGTCGCCAAGGGCTATCGCGTGAAGATCGTCTGCCTCGCCTATGGCGAGCGCGGCGAGAGCCAGTGGGCGTGGAAAAAGCCGGGCGTGTCGCTGGCCGACGTGAAGGCGCAGCGCCATGCGGAAGCCGAACAGGCGGCCAAGATGCTGGGCGCGGAGATCGAGTTCTTCGATGCCGGAGACTATCCGCTGCGCGTCACCGACGCGATGCTCGACCGGCTGGTCGACATCTATCGCGAGGTGAAGCCGTCCTTCGTGCTCACGCACGCGATGGAGGACCCCTACAACGGCGACCATCCGGAAGCCTCGCGCTTCGCGCAGGAAGCGCGGGTCATCGCGCAGGCCGCCGGCCACAAGCCCGATCCCGAGCGCAGTTACAGCGCGCCCGCGGTCTTCCTGTTCGAGCCGCACCAGCCCGAGCAGTGCAATTTCCGCCCGAACGTGATCCTCAACATCGATGCCGCCTGGGAGACCAAGCGCAAGACGTTCGAGATCCTCGCCGCCCAGAAGCATCTCTGGGAATACTACACGCGCGTCGCGCTCAACCGCGGCATGCAGGGCGGACGCAATTCGGGCAAGCCGATGACGTATGGTGAAGCCTACCAGCGCGTCTTCCCCGCCGTGGTCGAAGAACTGTACTGAACGAAGGAACGCCCCCATGGCCCGCATAATCGGCGCGATCGCCGCCTCGCACACCCCGACGATCGGCTTCGCCTTCGACAAGAAGAAGCAGGACGACCCAGTCTGGGCGCCGATCTTCGAATCGTTCGCACCCGTGCGCGCGTGGATCGAGGCGAAGAAGCCCGCAGCACTGGTCTTCATCTTCAACGACCACGTCACGTCGTTCTTCTTTGACCATTATTCGGCCTTCGCGCTCGGCATCGGCGAGCGCTATCCGGTCGCCGACGAAGGCGGCGGCCCGCGCGACCTGCCCCCCGTGGACGGCCACACGCGCCTTGCCCAGCATATCGGCGCCTCGCTGGTCGCCGACGAGTTCGACATGTCGTTCTTCCAGGACCGGCCGCTCGACCATGGCTGCTTCTCGCCGCTGTGCATGATGATGCCGAGCGCGCCCAAATGGCCCGTCCCCATCGTGCCGCTGCAGGTCGGCGTGCTGCAGTTCCCGATCCCGTCGGCCAAGCGCTGCTTCAATCTCGGCAAGGCGCTGCGCCGCGCGATCGAGAGCTACCCCGAGGATATCGACGTCGCGATCGTGGCGACCGGCGGCCTTTCCCACCAGGTGCACGGCGAGCGTGCGGGCTTCAACAACACCCCGTGGGACATGAAGTTCCTCGAGATGATCGAGAAGGACCCCGAAGCCCTCGCCCGCATGACGCATGCCGAATACGCCACGCTCGGCGGGTTCGAGGGCGCGGAAGTCATCATGTGGCTGATCATGCGCGGCGCGCTCTCCGCGCGCGTGAACAAGGTCCACCAGACCTACTACCTGCCCTCGATGGCCGGCATCGCGACCGCGATCTACGAGAACGCCGGCGAAGCGCCGATGGAAGCCGAGATCGCGCGGCACCGCGAACATGTCGGCCGGCAGATGGAAGGTGCGCAAGCGCTGACCGGCACCTACCCCTTCACGCTCGAGCGCAGCGTCAAGGGCTACCGGATCAACAAGTTCCTCCACGCCCTCGTCGAGCCAGAGGTGCGCGCGGCATTCCTGAAGGACGCGGAAGCGAGCTTCGCCGCGTCCGACCTTTCGGACGAGGAGAAGGACCTGATCCGCCGGCGCGACTGGCGCGGCCTCATCCAGTACGGCGCGATCTTCTTCATGCTGGAGAAGCTGGGCGCCGTGGTGGGCGTGTCGAACCTGCATATCTACGCTGCGATGCGCGGGCAGACGCTGGAGGAATTCCAGAAGACCCGCAACGCGCCCGGCGCGCTCTATTCGGTCGCGGGAACCGACAAGGGCAAGACCGACTGGAGTGCGCCGGCAGCCCGCACCTGATTCAGGCCGTCGCGACGATCACGGTGCGATCGTCGGTGCGCAGGCGTCCGAGCGAGCCCTTGGGGGCGGGATAGCGCCCGATCTTCTCGGGGTCCTCGCGCTCGACTTCGGCGAACGCGGCTTCCCACGCCGCCAGCGAGACGGCATCCGGTATCTTGAAATATCCGTCGGTGAAAAGCTCGATCGAACGCAGGCCCGCGCGCGGCCGGTCCTCGCAGGCGATCAGCCCGTCCGGCACGTCGTAGCCATCCAGCACGCCGTAGCCGAACGGCGGCCGATCGACATTGGTGAAACGTACCTGTCCGCGCACGACGCCACCGTCGATGATGGCGGCAAGGTCCGCGGCTTCGGCCTGCGGCACGGCACGCCGCGCCCGCTCGAGCGCCGACACGCGCAACGCGACACGGTCAGCCTCGCCGATCCGCTCGCCCGCCGCCGGCGGCAGCGCCCCGAGGCCGTTGAAGACGCAGGCCCGCGCGAGCGTCGCGCGCACGGCCGCATCCTCGGCCGCGAACCGGGCATAGACCGCCTGCCGGATCGACGACGTCACGCGATCGACCCATGTCTCGTCGACGAGGACATCCCGCCCGTCGATCCGGATCCCGCTGTCGCCGATGCGGATGAAACGAACGGTATCGCCGACAGCAATCGCCGCCGCGAGCGTCGCGCCGAAGCGCCGGCTCCGGTCGTTCCGCGTGGCCTCGGCCAGTCCGTAGCGCGCGTATTCGGCGCGCAGCGCGCCGGAGAGCGCCGTAACCAATTTCCGGGGCTCGGCCGCATGCTCAGCTGGATCTTCGGCGAATGATTTGAGTGCCGCCACGACCGCCCGGCTGGCGATCCGGCCCGACGTGACGCCGTCGAAACGCGAGCCTGTCCGGTCGGTTACGCCGTCGATCACGGCGAGGCACCGGCCCGGCACGACAAGCCACGCATCCTCGTTGGCATCCGGCCGGTCTGGATCGCGGCTTTGCGAGAACGCTTCGATCTTCATTGCGGACGGCATCGCGGGAACATTACATTAATATGACAAACCGTTCGAGCGGCACCGCAACGCCCGGACAGAAACAGGGAGATTCCGGCCATGTCCGAAGCATCCATGAAGACCCTGGCACTCGGCGCCATTCTTTTGCTCGCATTCGCAGCTCCTGCCGGCGCGCAGCAGCGAGTCAGCGTCTACACCGCCCATACGGCGAACATCGTCGAACGGATGATCCCTGAATTCGAGAAGGCGACCGGCATGAAGGCCGACGTCGTCAAGGCCGGATCGGGCGACATCCTCAACCGCGTGCGCGCGGAAGCCGGCAATCCCAAGGCCGACGTGATCTGGAGCGTGGGTGCTGAACTCCTCGCGGCGAACACGGACCTGATCGTTCCGTACAGGCCCAAGGAATACGACATGATCGCCGACGCGTTCCGCAACGACGCGCCGTGGCTTCCCTACGCCGGCATCATGAACGTGTTCGTCGTCAACACGAAGAAGCTGAAGCCCGAGGAATATCCGCGCAGCTGGACCGACCTCGCCCAGCCGCGCTTCAAGAACCTCGTCTCGTACGCCGATGCGGAAAAATCCGGCTCGGCCTACATGCAGCTCAACACGTTCCTGACGATCTACGGCGACAACGCCGCCGGCTGGGCGAAGTTCAAGCAGCTCTTCGCCAACATGAACGTGTCGGCGAGCTCCGGCGCGGTGCCGCGTTTCGTCAACGACGGCGAGGCGGTCGTGGGCATCACGCTCGAGGACAACGCCTACCTGTTCCTGAAGAACGGCGGGCCAGTCGCGATCGTCTATCCCGAAGACGGCACGTCGGTGATCGCCGACGGCATGGCCGTCGTGAAGGGCGCGCCCAACGCCGCGGGTGCGCGCGCCTTCATCGACTGGGCGATGAGCGCACCCGTGCAGGAGATGGTGGTGCAGGAACTCGGCCGCCGGCCGATCCGCAAGGACGGCAAGCCGCTGGCGGCGCTGAAGGCCATCGAGCAGGTGAAGCTCGTGAACTACGACATCCAGCGCGCGGCCGACAAGCGCAAGGAGTATATCGACAAGTGGCAGGAGCTGGTGCAGTCGCGCTGAGGCCGGCTTGGCACGCGTCGAAATAGAACGGATCGTCAAGACCTACGGCAGCGTGCGGGCGCTCGACGGCGTCGATCTTTCGATCGACAGCGGCGAGTTCTTCACGCTGCTGGGGCCTTCGGGCTGCGGCAAGACGACCCTGCTGCGCACCGTCGCGGGCTTCAACGCGCACGACAGCGGACGCATCCTCGTCGACGGCACGCGCATCGACGACATGGCCGCGCACAAGCGCGACATGGGCATGGTCTATCAGGACTATGCGATCTTCCCGCACATGACCGTGGCCGAGAATGTCGGCTTCGGTCTTGCCACGCGCAACCGCCCGCAGGCGGAGATCGCCGAGCGCGTGGCGAAGGTGCTCGACCTCGTGCAGCTCGGCGCGCTTGCCGGACGGCTGCCGCAGGCGCTGTCGGGCGGGCAGCAGCAGCGCGTGGCGCTAGCCCGCGCGATGGTCATCAACCCGCGCATCCTGCTGATGGACGAGCCGCTCTCGAACCTCGACGCCAAGCTGCGCATCGAGCTGCGCGAGGATATCCGCGACCTGCAGCGCTCGCTCGGCATCACCACGATCTACGTGACGCACGACCAGGAGGAGGCGCTCGTCGTATCCGACCGCATCTGCGTCATGTATCAGGGCCGCGTCCATCAGGTGGCGCCGCCGCCCGTCGTCTATGCCGCACCGGCGACATTGTTCGTCGCCTCGTTCGTCGGCGCCATGAACCTGTTCGCGGACCTGCCCGTGGGTGCGGGCGGCGAGATCTCGGTTGCCGGATCGGCACTGCGCATCCCCGCCCTCGCCGGCCGTCGTACCGTCACGCTCGGCATCCGGCCCGAGGACGTGACGCTCGGTGCCGCACCCGACGCCCGGCCCGCCTTCCGCATCCGCGCGAACGTGACGCGCGCCAGTTTCGCTGGCCGCGAATTGCTGCTGCGTCTTGCGGCCGCCGACGGAACCGCGCTTGCCGCCAACACTTACCGCCCCGATCCCGGCGACATGGTCGCCGCCGGCCACGCGACGGAAGCGAGCCTGCCGTTGCACCGCCTGCACGCCTTCGATCCCGAAACGGGCGGGCGCATCGGGATCGGTGCATGAACGCGCGGCGTTGGGATTTCTGGGCCTGGGTCCTCGTCGCGGTCCTGGCGATCCTCGCGGTCCTGCTCGTCTGGCCGCTCGCCGGCATCTTCAAGGCCAGCATCACCGACAATCGCAGCGGCGACTTCACGCTCGCGAACTACGTGCGCGTCCTCACGCAACCTTTCTTCCAGACCTCGCTGGTCAACACGCTGATCGTCGGGTTCGGCGGCATGGCGGGAGCGACACTGCTAGGCGTTCCGCTTGCCGTGCTCGCCACGCGCTATGCGATCCGCGGGCGCGACGTGCTCTCGACGGTCGCGGCGCTCACGCTCGTCTCGCCGCCCTTCATCGGCGCCTATGCGTGGATCATGATGCTGGGCCGCAACGGTTTCGTGCGCACGACGCTGGAAGATTACGGCGTGGAAATCCCGTCGATCTACGGGTTCTTCGGCATCATCCTGGTCTTCAGTCTCAAATTCTATCCCTTCGTCTTCCTGATGACGTCGGCGAGCCTGCGCACGATCAACCCGACGCTGGAGGAAGCGGCCGTCGGCCTCGGCGCCGGGCCACTGCGCCGCCTGTTCAAGGTGACGCTGCCGCTCGTCCTGCCGGCGATCACGTCGGGCGCCCTGCTCACGTTCGTGCTGTCGATCGCCGATTTCGGCACACCGGCCATCGTTGGCGGGCGCGTGCGCGTGCTCGCGACGACGGCTTATAATCTCTTCACCAGCGAGATGGGCGGCAATCCGGGTCTCGCCTCGACCGTCAGCGCGTTGCTGATCGCGGTGTCGGCGGCGGTCGTCGTGCTGCAGCGCTGGTGGGCCGGGCGGCGCAATGTCGAGAACGCGATGGTCAAGCGCCCGGCACCAAAGCCGCTTTCGCTGCCCGGCGCCATCGCCGCGCACGCGGTCTGCTACGGCGTGGCGCTGGCAGGCTTCCTTCCCTCCCTCGTCGTGATCTGGACGTCGCTGCGCAAGACCAGCGGCCCCGTCTTCGTCCCCGGCTTCGGCTTCGAGAGCTACACCAAGATCCTGCGCGAGATCCCGCAGGTGATCGGCAACAGCGCGCTCTATTCCATCGTCGCGGTGATGCTCATCACGGTCGTCGGCACGCTCGTGGGCTACATCCTCGCACGCCGCCAGACGCGGATGTCGGGCGTGCTCGACGCGGCGCTGATGGTCCCCTATCTCGTGCCCGGCGTCGTGCTCGGCCTCGCCTTCACGGTCGCGTTCAACGTGTGGCCGCTGGAACTGACCGGTAGCGCCACGATCATCGTGCTGATGCTGTTTGTGCGCCGCCTGCCCTATGCGGTGCGCTCCAGCGCCACGATCCTGCGCCAGATCCGCGGCACGATCGAGGAAGCGGCGATCTCGCTGGGCGCATCGCCAGGGCGCGCCTTCGCCAAGGTGACGCTGCCGCTGATGCTACCGGGCATCGTGTCGGGCGCGCTGATGAGCTTCATCACCGCGATCAACGAACTGTCGAGCTCGCTGATCCTCTATGTCGGCCGGACGATGACGATGCCGGTGCGCATCTATCTCTCGGTGCTCGACGGCGATTTCGGCACCGCGGCGGCCCTTTCGACGATCCTGCTCGTGGCGACCGGGGTGGCCGTCTATGCCGTGCTGTGGGTGTCGGGGCGCAACGAAAGCGCGCTCGCCTGATCGACGCGGCGCCTTTGCTACATATGTATCTTTAGTTGTATTTATTCCTTCAACCGCTTATAATCCGAGGATGGATCGAGACCATCCGCTCCTGCGCTGTTTGACAAGTGAAGAAGGCCGCAAGAATGACGCGACAGGTTCAAGAGACGTCTCCGTCTCCTCCCTGTTTCACGTCAGATCAAGGGGATAGCCAGGAGACGGTCTCCTCCCGTCGCCTGTCGTCGCGCAAATCCTGCGGCTCCGTCCGGTCTGATCGGGCGTGCAGCCGGGCGCCGCGCTCAGTTCGCCGGCGCCACGAGATTGCCGAGCAGACGAAGCGCGCCAGGCGTCCCGAATTCGATCTCGCGGTGCAGGGCCAAAGCCACATGCGTGTGAGCGCCCTTGCCGAAACGTCCGCTCAGCAGGCCACCGGACAGCGGCGCCTGCCCTTGTTCCGTCACGCGCAGGAGCGGCACGTAGGCCGGATCCCATTCGGAAGCGAAATAGAGCCCGCGCTCGCCCTGCCAGCCTTCCCAGTCGGCCGGGCCGATCCTTTCGGGGTACGACAGCAGCCGATGATCCGGATCTGCGACTTCGACGGGCGCCTGCGCGTCGCACACGCGCCACCGGATGCTTGGCCGGCCGATCTCGATGGGGGCGAGCGGCGTATTCCCCGGCTCCCATCCTGCACCAGCGCGGTGATAGAGGGTCACGAGATGGCCGCCGTCGCGCACGAACGCGTGCAGGTCGCCGACATGCGCGCGCAGGTCCGCGCGCCGCTCGAAAGCGCGGATCCCGACAAGTACCGTGCTGAAACCGCCATTCGCCAAAAGTGCCGCATCGAACGTCGACATGCCGACGACCTCGATCCCGAGCGCTCCAAGGCACGCTTCCATCAGGTCGAGGCCGCCGCCGAGATACGCGACGCGCGCGCCGGACGCGCGCACCCGGCCCG
This sequence comes from Tagaea sp., assembly GCA_044224405.1. Taxonomy (GTDB): domain Bacteria; phylum Pseudomonadota; class Alphaproteobacteria; order CACIAM-22H2; family CACIAM-22H2; genus Tagaea. Next base: position 213,706 of record JBGAKN010000004.1, read on the forward strand.
CCGACGGCACCGAAAATGCAGCGCGCGGCGATTCCCGGTAGACGGGTCGCGGCGGGCAGTCAGGCTCATCCTTCGCCGCGAGAGCGATCGCGCGGGCGATCTGCACCTTCTTGCGATCGAGCCACGCAAGGTCGAGGCGGCACTGCTCGATCGCGCGCAGCGCCGCACCCAGCGGCGCATCGACGCGGTTGCCGCGCGCGTCCGCATCCAGCGCCTCGTCGATCGCGGCCTGCGCGGCTGCCAGCTCGGCCGAACCGGTCGCCTGCGCCCATTCGCCGACGGTCGCGGGAAGTGTCTGCCCGATCCTGTCGGCGATCGCGGTGCCGGCGTCGTGCCGCGCCGCGAGGTGCAGGTTCGCCGGCAGCGTTCCGGCCTCGATCCAAGCACCCATCTCCTGCGTGGCGTGGCACGCGCGCGACCATTCCCCGATCCGGGCATAGGGCACGCCGGTTTGCGGGTCGAGCATGCCCGTATCGAAACGGACGTGGCTCTCCGGCGGCGGCGTCCTGTCGTCGTAGGTCGATCCGCTGCCCGACCACGCCGGAAGATAGAAGAGCGTCGGCGCCCACGGCGAAAGGCCTTCGGTGGCGTGCGCGGGAAACGCTGCGCCATCACCGGATATCGCGAACGCCTCGGCCGTCAGTTCGGTGATCGCGCGATGATGGCCGTGCTGTCCGTCAACATCGAGAAAGGTCGTGCACAGGATGTCGGGCCGCACGCGCCGGATGCAGCGGACGATCCGCTCGAGCGTGCGCTCGCGCCCCCAGCGGCGCAGCGCGTCCGCGCCGCTCCGGGAAAATCCGAAATCGCGCAGCGGATCGGCTGCACCCTCCGAGAGCCAGTGCAGCGAGACACCCAGCCGCACCGCCGCGGCTTCCATCTCGCCCGTCCGCAGAACTCCGAGAGCGGCGCCGCGCTCGGGACCCAGCGCGTTCTGTCCGCCTTCGCCGCGCGTCGCGCACGCATAGGCGACCGACAGGCCGAGTTTGCGGACCAGAAGCGCGAGCAGGCCGCTCGACTCGTCGTCGGGATGGGCGCCTGTCTGCAGGAACGAAAGCGTGCCCGGGAGCATGCGAAGCGCGAGCCTTAGCCCCCAGGCGCGCGCGCCGGCCGCTTCGGCTTCCAGGCGGCGGGCGTCACTACTCATGCGCGGCCGGCGGCGAGCCGCGTCGCGAGATGCGGCGCTTCGCGTCCGTAGAGAGGGAGTGCCGCGGCGCCGCGTGCCGCGCTGAACGGTCCGCACTCACCCTTGAGGATGCGCGGCCCCGGACGGGCGACGAGCGGCGCCGGCAGCTTCGCCAGCCGTTCGACCAGTCCGTCGACAAGCACCGGCGAGAGCCCCGCGATCACCGTCGTGTCGGGATCGAGCACGTTCTCGATCATCAGGACAGCCGCGGCGAGGCGCGCGGCGGCCCGATCGAGCCAGCCCGAAAGCGCCTTGGGGTCCGGCGCGGCATCGATCGAGGCGACGCCAAGATCGCGCAGCGCCGCCTCGAGCGAGACATAGCGCTCGAGGCAGCCGCGCTGGCCGCACGCGCATTGCCGCCCACCCGGCTCGACGACGACATGGCCGATCTCGCCTGCGTTGCCCGTCGCACCGCGATAGAGCCGCCCGTCGAGCACGAGGCCAAGGCCAAGGCCACGTCCGAGATAGAGGCAGGCGACACGCGAATATTCCCGGCCCGCACCCAGCAGGTGTTCGCCGAGCGCCGCAGCGGAAGCATCGTTCTCGAGGACGACGTCATAGCCAAGCGTTGATTTCAGATATGCGGCCGGATCGCTGAGGCGATCCCAGCCGGGCAGGTTCGTGCTTTCCCTGCCGTTCTTCTCGATGCCGGACGGCCACGGCGCCACGATTCCGATGCCGAAGACCGGCCCGGCGGCCTTGGCCCCCTTGCGCGCCAGATAGGGCCGGATCTGCTTGGGAAGCAGCCGCGCGACAGTCTTGGGATCGGCCGACGGCAGGCCGATGATTTCCTGGCGCAACGGTTCGCCCGCGAGATCCGCCAGCACCAGCACCATCTCGTCATGCCGGAGTTCGATGCCGATCGTCACGCCGCCGGCGGGATTGATCGCGAGATCGAGCGGCGGCTGGCCGCGCCCGCCGCGCCGGCGCCCGGCGTCGCGCAGCAGGCGCTCGCGCAGCAATTCGTCGGCGATGTTCGTGACGCCCTGCGCCGACAGCCCGGTAAGCCGGGCAAGATCGGCGCGGCTCAACGGGCCGTGCCGGCGCAGCGCCTGCAGCACCACGCGCCGGTTGTGCTCGCGCGTATCGTAGACATTGGCGGCCATTCCCGACATGCCGGAACGCTAGAAGCCCCCTCCGATTAGTTCAAGGAGTTTGAATTATTGACTCGCCCCAACCCCTATGCGCTACTTGCGCCCGAGCCCGGAATTCGGACGACAGGTCGCGGCGGGCCGCAGCCTGGAAGGACAACAGGGAGGTCGACATGCGATTTCTGAAGAACCTCGCCGCCGCGATGGTGGTGGCCCTCGGCTTCGGCGGAGCGGCCAAGGCGCAGACGGTCGAGATCGAGTACTGGCAGTACACGTTCGAGACGCGCGTCCGTGCGATGGACGACCTGATCAAGCAGTTCGAAGCGGCGAACCCCGGCATCAAGGTCAAGCACGTCCACTTCCCCTACAACGACTACCGCACCAAGGTTTCCGCGGCGATGGCCGCCGGCCAGGCGCCGGACGTCGTGCAGCTCTTCTACGGCTGGCTCGACGATTTCTACGCGGCCAAGATCCTGCAGCCGGTTCCGGCAGCCGCCTTCCCGACCGCAAAGGTCGATGCCGAATTCTTCCCGATGATCCAGGAAATGAAGCGCAACGGCGTCTACTACGCGCTGCCGACAGCCGTACGCTCGCTGTCGGTCTTCTACAACACGCGCCTGATGAAGGAAGCCGGACTCGATCCGGCCAAGCCGCCGACGACGCTCGACGGATTGCTCGACGCGGCGAAGAAGATGACGAAGGTTGACGGCTCCGGAAACATCACCCAGGTCGGCATCGGCGCCGGCATGGAATTCCAGGACCAGCATTGGTGGCGCGAAGTGCTCGTGCGCCAGTTCGGCGGCCAACCCTATTCGGCTGACGGCAAGCAGGTCGCTTACAATTCCCCGGCCGGCCTCAAGGCGCTCACCTGGTACGTCGATCTCTTCCGCAAGGAGAAGGTCACCGCCCGCGGATTCATGGACGAGCCGCAAGCGGCGTTCCGCGCCCAGCGCGCCGGCCTGATGGTCGACGGCAACTTCCGCATCGGCGCGCTCGAGCGTACCCGCGGTCTCGAATGGATCGTCACGCCCCTGCCCAGCCACAACGGCATCCGCTCGAACTACGGCTCGTACTGGGTGAACGGCATCACCTCCTCGTCGAAGGGCGCCAAGCTCGACGCCGCGACGAAGTTCCTCGCATTCGTGACGACCCCGGCGGCGATGCAGCTCTGGCTCGACATCACGGGCGAGCTGCCGGCGCGTGAAGCGGCGGCGAACTCGAAGGCGGCGACGGAAAGCCCGATCTACGGGCCGTTCGTCGCAGGCCTCAAGGAAGCCCACGCCACGCGTTTCATCGACGAGTCCGCCCAGCGCCAGTTGGTGATGGACGCGGTCAGCCGCATCCTGCTCGAGAACCAGGACCCGGCCGTCTCGCTGAAGATCATGGCCGACGCCGAGCAGAAGCTGCTCGACGGCTTCTACAAGAAGTGACGGCAAGGGCCCTGCGGCCTCGGCTGCAGGGCCCCTTTTTTCCGCGATGAACTGGTACGCGAACAGGACGATCGAGCAGAAGCGGGTCGTCTGGGCCTGGACGTTCCTGGCGGTCCCGCTCGCCTTCTATTTGATCGTCCGCTTCTATCCGGCCCTCGACTCCTTTTTCGTCTCCCTCCACTCGTGGCGGCTCATCGGCGAAAAGCGCTGGATCGGGTTCGACAACTATGTCCGCCTCGCGTCTGATCCGCTGTTCTGGAAGGTCTTCCGGAACACCTTCGTCTATCTCGCGATCGGCACGCCGATCTCGCTCGCGCTTTCTTTCCTCGTCGCCTATCAGCTCGACCGCGTGCGTTTCATGCACGGGCTCATCCGGGCGCTCTACTTTCTCCCCTTCCTCACCACAGCCGCGGCCATGGCATGGGTGTGGCGCTGGTTCTACCAGCCGGTCCCGATCGGCGTGATCAACAACGCGCTCTCGGGCATCGGCCTCCCGCAGATCAATTTCCTCGCATCGACGGCGAACGCGCTGCCCGCGATCCTCGCGACGGCCGTCTGGCACGGGCTCGGCTTCCAAGTGATCATCTTCATGGCCGGCCTGCGCGCCATCCCGACGAGCTACTACGAGGCCGCGCGCATCGACGGCGTCTCGGACTGGACGATCCTGCGCGAGATCACGATCCCGCTGCTGCGCCCGACGATCATCTTCCTCGTCGTGTTCTCGTCCATCGGATATCTGCGGATTTTCGACCAGGTCTACAACATGACCACGAACGATCCGGGCGGCCCGCTGGATTCCACGAAACCGCTCGTGCTGCTGATCTACCAGACGGCGTTCCGCTCCTACGAGCTCGGCTACGCGGCCGCGCAGACCGTCGTGCTGTTCCTTGTCCTGCTCGCCATCTCGCTCCTGCAGCTCCGCCTGATGAAGGACAAGTGACGATGGCCGCAGCAGAAAGGATCGCCGCCGCGTTCGCCGGCATCCGCCCCGGCCGGATCGTCGCGTGGACGCTGCTCGCGATGGGCGGAATCGCGATGATGACGCCGATCTTCTACATGCTGATGACGTCGCTGAAATTCCCGCACGAGGTCTACCAGCTCAACCTCATTCCGCGCGAACCGACGCTGGAAAACTACATCTTCGTCCTGAAGGACGGCCGCTTCTACCGCTGGTTCCTTAATTCCCTGTTCGTCGCCACGGCCGTGACGCTTTCCAACGTGTTCTTCGACAGTCTCGTCGGCTACACGCTGGCCAAGTTCCGCTTCCGCGGCCGCTACCTCGTGTTCATCGCGATCCTTTCCACGCTGATGATCCCGACCGAAATGCTCGTCATCCCCTGGTACATGATGTCGAGCGCGATGGGCTGGCTCGATACCACATGGGGAATCATGTTCCCTGGCATGATGACGGCGTTCGGCACGTTCCTGATGAAGCAGTTCTTCGAGACCGTGCCCGACGATTTCCTCGATGCCGCGCGCATCGACGGGCAGAACGAATTCGCGATCTGGTGGCGCATCGCGATGCCGCTGGTGACGCCGGCCCTGTCGGCGCTCGCGATCTTCGTGTTCCTCGGCAACTGGACGGCCTTCCTGTGGCCGCTGATCGTGACCACTTCGCCCAAGCTCTACACGCTGCCGGTCGGCCTCACGACCTTCTCGGTCGAGCAGCAGATCGACTGGGAACTGATCATGACTGGCGCCAGTCTCGCAACGATCCCCACGCTGCTCGTTTTCCTGATCTTCCAGCGATACATCATCCGCGGCGTCGTCCTCGCCGGGCTTAAAGGATAACCGACATGTCCGCTCCCGGCACAGGCGCCGACGACAAGTTCCCCGCCCCCGTCTTCAAGGATACGGTCCTTGCCCCGCTGTTCGAGGTCGCCAAGGCGACCTTTGTCGATGCGATGCGGCGCATCGATCGCGCGCACTGCGTGATGCTGCACGAGACCGGGATCCTGACGGACGCGCAAGCCAGCGCCATCGCGAAGGCGTTGGCCGACATCGAGAAGACGCTGGACCTGAAGGCCATCCCCTACACCGGCGAGGTCGAGGACCTGTTCTTCCTGATCGAACACGCCTTGCGCGACCGTCTTGGCCCCGACGTGGCCGGGCGCCTGCATACCGGGCGCAGCCGCAATGACATCGACCACACCGTCTTCAAGATCGTCCTGAAGGAGCGCATCGACGCGCATCTCACGAAGATGCGCGCCCTGCTCGACGCGGCGATCGCCAAAGCCGAGGCCGAGGCGGGCACGCTCATCGTCGCCTACACGCACGGCCAGCCTGCGCAGCCGGCGACCTTCGGCCACTATCTTGCGGCCTATATCGAGATCCTAATCGCCGACATCGAACGCCTCGTCGTGGCGCGCACGATTGTCGACCAGTCGTCGATGGGCGCCGGCGCCATCACGACGACGGGCTTTCCGCTCGACCGGCCGCGCATGGCCGAGTTGCTCGGCTTCGCGCGCATCCGCCTCAACAGCTATGGCTGCATCGCGGCGGCCGACTACGTGACAGCCCCCTATTCGGCGCTGCGCCTGTCGATGCTGCATCTCGGGCGGATCGTGCAAGATTTCCAGTATTGGTCCGGGTTCGAGGTCGGGCAGCTTTATGTGCCCGACGGCTTCGTGCAGATCTCCTCGATCATGCCGCAGAAGCGCAATCCGGTGCCGATCGAGCACACGCGCCTGCTCGCCTCGCTCGCCGCCGGGCGGGCAGATGCCGCGGTCTCGATCGTCCACAACACCCCGTTCACGGACATGAACGACATCGAAGGCGAGGTCCAGGCCGCCTGCCACGCGGCATTCGCCGACGCGGGCCGCGCCACCGACCTTTTCGCCGGCCTGATCCGCGCAGTTCGGATCGAAGCCACGCGCGTCGCCGCCAATCTCGATCGCAGCTGCGCCACGATCACGGAACTGGCGGACTCGCTGGTGCGCGAGGAAGGCCTTTCGTTCCGCGAAGCGCACGAGATCGCGGCAGCTACGGCCCGCGCGGTCGTCGCAGCCGGATCGTCGCTGGCGGCAGGTGGCTATGCGCCATTCGCGGAAGCGTTCCGGCACGCCGCCATGCGGCCGGCAAAGATGGACGAAGCGCGCTTCCGGACGGTCGTGTCGGCCGAGAATTTCATCGCCGTTCGCAAGCGGCCGGGCGGCCCGGCACCGGAAGCCATGCGCGAGGCCCTTGCAGGCTATCGCGCGCAGGCGGCCGCCTTCGCGAAAGCGGCGGCAGAGATCGCCGCACGCGAATCCCGGCAGGCGCAGGCGCTCGATGCGGCATTCACGAAACTCGCGGCACGCGGATAGGACGAGGCGAATGGCGGAGATCACGCTCAGGCAGGTCGTGAAGCGGTACGGCGACGTCGTCGCGGTGAAAGGCATCGACCTTTCCGTCGCGAGCGGCGAGTTCGTCGTTCTCGTCGGGCCGTCCGGCTGCGGCAAGTCGACGACGCTGCGCATGATCGCCGGCCTCGAAGACATCAGCGCCGGCGAAATCTCGATCGGCGGGCGGATCGTCAACCGGGTCGAGCCGAAGGATCGCGACATCGCGATGGTCTTCCAGAACTACGCGATCTATCCGCACATGACCGTGGAAAAGAACATCGGTTTCGGATTGCGCGCCACGTCGCTGCCCGCGGCCGAAAAAGCACGGCGCGTGGCCGAGACCGCTGAGAAGCTGGGATTGACCGACCTGATGCGCCGCCGACCATCGGAGCTTTCGGGCGGCCAGCGCCAGCGCGTCGCGATCGGCCGCGCGATGGTCCGCGACCCGGCGGTATTCCTGTTCGACGAACCGCTGTCGAACCTGGACGCGCAATTGCGCGCGCAGATGCGCCTCGAGATCAAGAAGCTGCACCAGACGCTCGGCCGCACCATCGTCTTCGTCACGCACGACCAGATCGAGGCGATGACGCTCGCCGACCGGATCGTGATCATGAAGGACGGCAATATCCTCCAGGTCGGCACGCCCGACGAAGTCTATCGACGGCCCGTCGACACGTTCGTCGCGCGGTTCATCGGATCGCCGTCGATGAACCTGCTTCCGGCGAAGATCGCCGGCGGCACACTCGCGGTAGACGGGTTCTGCGCGATTCCCTCGCCCGGCACCGGGCCGGCCGAGGCCATGCTCGGCATCCGGCCCGACGACCTGCGCGTCTTGCCCGACGGCGCGACCGCACCCATCGTCGTCGACGCGGAGATCAAGGTCGTCGAACCGCTCGGCCCGGATGCACTTGTCTATGCGCGTGCCGGCATGCACGACATCGTCGGGAAGTGCGCCGCGTCCGTTCCGCCGCGACCCGGCATGCGCGTCCGCTTCGGCGCGTCGCCCGAGCACCTGCATCTGTTCGACACGGCGAGCGGGCGCGCGCTGCAACACGGGCTCGCGTAGTGAACGAGGGGGCCCAGATCGTCTGCGTCGGCCGGATCTATGCCGATATTGTCCTGGCCGGGCTTGACCGCCTGCCCGAACTCGGCCGCGAGATCTATGCGCAGGATATCGCCATCGCGCCCGGCGGCGGTGCTGCGATCTCTGCGGTCTTTCTCGCGCATCTCGGCCGGAAGGTGGAGCTAGCCGGCGCGCTCGGTACCGACCCGATTTCGAACGCTATCGAACAGGAGCTCCGCACGACTGGCGTCGGCCTCGGACTGCTCGAGCGCTTCGTCGACGGGCCGCAGATCACCGTGGCATTGCCGCTTAAGGGCGACCGCGCGTTCGTGACGAAGCGGGCCGGTCCCGCCGTTCCGGGCGGGGTCGCGGAATATCTGCGTCGCGGCGGCGTCCGCCATCTGCATGTCGCCGAGCTTGCCACGCTGCTCGACGCGCGCTGGCTGCTCGCGCTCGCGCGCGAATGCGGTGCCACTGTTTCGCTCGACGTCGCGTGGGACGAGGCGGCACTCCGCGATCCTCAAGCGCTCGCACTTGCCCGGTCCGTCGATGTCCTTTTCCCGAACGGCGACGAGGCTGCGGCATTGACCGGACTGTCCGGCCGGTCGTCCGACGCGCTTGTGCGGGATCTTTCGGGCGACGGCGCGTGCGTCGTCCTCAAGAACGGCAGCGAGGGCGCGATCCTGTCCGATGGACGCCGGTCGTTCCGGGCCGATGCGCTCGCGGTGCAGGTCGTCGACACGACCGGAGCCGGCGACGCGTTTGCAGCCGGGTTCCTCGATGCATGGCTCGATGGCAATCCACCGGAGTCATGCCTTGCACGCGCGATCGCATGCGGCACCTTCGCTGTCACGCATTTCGGTGGCACGCTTGTCCTGCCGACGCGCCAGACGATCAGGGACATGGAGCGGGATGTCCGCATCCATGCGATTCATCGCACGCCATCGGGAGCGATGCCGGACAAAGCCCCCAGCATCTGATCTTCGTTATTTCCCGACGCCGCGTCCGCCGGCACCGAAACGTATCGTCGGACTATTCGTCCGCCGCGCCGCGCCTCAAGAGATACGTGTCCATGATCCAGCCTTTCTCGGCCTTCTTCGCGCGTCGCAGGTCGGCAATTTCGCCGCCGACCTCGCTCACCTTGCCCGAGGCCAGCGTCTCGTCCGAAGTCCCGAGATAGGCGCCCCAGTAGATTTCCAGATCTTCGTCGGTAAATCCGGTGAATGCCGTGCCGGCATCGAGCATCACGACGACATTGTTGCAATCGGCCGGCAATCCGTTCGCAAGCCTGCGTGCAGGGGTGATGTGGATCGATTCACCGGTGCGGTTCAGGCTGATCTTGTGGCGCGCGGCCAAAGCCTGGACACTCGTGATTCCGGGAATGACTTCGTATTCGAACGCCACCGTTCCGTCGGCAAGGATCTGCCGCAGGATTCCCAACGTGCCGTCGTAGAGCGACGGATCGCCCCAGATCAGGAAAGCGCCGCACTCGCCGTCCTTCAATTCGTCGGCGATCATCGACCGGTAGAGCGCGACGCGCTTTTCGCGCCAGGCCGCGACTTCCGCCGCATATGCGGAAGGCGTGCGATCACGCTCGGGGTCCGGGACTTCGAACAGCCGATAATCCGGATCCTTGATGAACCTGCCGCATATTTCCCTGCGAAGCCGCCCGAGATCGTCTTTCTGCTTGCCCTTGTCGATGATGAAGAAGACATCCACTTCGTTGAGCGCGTTGATGGCCTGGATCGTCATGTAATCCGGATTTCCGGCGCCAATCCCGATGACGAACACCTTCTTCATTGCTTCGATTCTCCTTCGGACAGGCGCGGCCTCGGCCTGCCAGGGCGGGTAAAATAGCCGCAGACACAGCCTGCTGCCAGTCGCCAGAAGCATGCGGCAGCGATGGCGCGGCGACGGCAAGTATGCGCTTTACGCCCACGGACGCGGTCGTGTAACACTGCCTTTTCCGATAACATCTGCATGGACTTATCCTGCTGGCGCCGGTCGCCGGGAAATCGAAATGCCTGACTTGTTCCCAAATACGCTCGAGGTACGGTCGAATCGCGGCGCGAGCGCATGTCCGGGCTTGTTCCGCATCGTTCCGGCACTCGACGGCGGCCTTTGCCGCATCAGACTTCCGCTGGGACAACTTGCGGCCGATCAGGCGCGCGCCGTCGCGACTCTCGCCCAGCGTTTCGGCAACGGGATCGTGGAGGCGACGAATCGCGCCAACCTCCAGCTTCGCGGTGTCGCGCCCGACGACGGCACCGCACTCGTCGAAGGCCTTCTCGACGCGGGGCTTGGGCCAGCCGAACGTGAAGCCGACGATGTCCGCAACGTCATGGTCAGTCCGACGGCGGGATTCGATCCCGATCAGAAAATCGACGCACTGCCGATCGCGCGCGCTCTGCTCACCCATCTGCAGTCAGACGCCGACTGCCGCGTGCTCTCCCCGAAATTCTCGCTGCTGGTCGACGGCGGAGAAAGCGTCGCCGCGATCGGGCATCCGCACGATATCTGGCTGGCCAGCCTTGGCGACGATGCGATGGCGCTCGGCATTGCGGGGAGTCCGCCGGGCGCGGATCAGGCGCACGCTTCCTTCCTGGTCGTTCCCCTCGCACGCGCAGTCGAAGCGGCCCAAGCCGCCATCGGATTGTTTCTGGATCTGGCGGCCTGCAATCCGGACGTGACTCGCTTCCGGCATCTCGCATCCGACGGTATCCTCGACCGCCTCGGCCAAATCCTCGACGTCGCCGTGCAGCGGAATCCCGAATGGCGTCGTGCTTCTCCGGTATCCGGCGGCCATATCGGCATCCGGCCGCAACGGCACGCAGGCATGGTCTTCGTCGGCGCGATGCCGCCCCTCGGCCGCCTGACCCCGCAGACGCTGGTCGGCCTTGCGGATGTAGCCGAGGCTTTCGGCACCGGCCATCTGCGCATGACGCCTTGGCAAAGCGTTGTCATCCCGGGTATCCGAAGAACCGCGGCACCGCATGCGGTTCGTTCCCTCGAAGCGCTGGGACTGGTCTGCGATCCGCAAGCCCCGCTGGCATCGATGATCGCGTGCGCCGGATCGACCGGATGCGCGGCATCGTTCTCTGACACGAAAGCGGATGCGCTTGCGCTGGCGCGCCTGCTTCCGGCGCAAATCCGGACGCGACGAGTCATTCATCTGAGCGGCTGCGCGAAGTCCTGCGCCTCGGCCGCGACCGCAGACGTGACGCTGCTCGCGTCGGCACCGGGAACCTACGAACTCTTCCGCGAGGTCAAGGGTTCGAGCGGGCGGTTCGGCCGCTCGATGGCGCGTGAACTCGATATCGAGGATGTTGGCCTGCGGCTTCGCGGCGTGGACGCGACATGAAGCACGATTATGTTCGCGACGGCGCCGAGATCTACAGGCGCTCGTTTGCCATCATCCGGAAAGAAGCCGATCTCAGCGCCATTCCGCCGAGCCTGGAGAAGCTTGCCGTCCGGGTAGCACATGCCAGCGGCATGGTCGACGTGATCCCCGATCTCCTGTTTTCGCCGGACGCCGGGGATGCGGGGCGCAAGGCGCTCTCGGCAGGTGCCGCGATCCTGTGCGATTCCTTCATGGTCGCGCACGGCATCACCCGCGCGCGACTTGCCGCTGACAATCCCGTCGTCTGCACGCTCGATCGCCCGGAGGTCCGCGATATCGCGGGCCGGATCGGCAACACCCGTTCGGCCGCGGCACTGGATCTCTGGCTGCCGCAGCTCGCCGGCGCGGTCGTGGCGATCGGAAACGCGCCGACCGCATTGTTCCGCCTGCTGGAGATGCTCGACGCCGGCGCCCCCCGGCCCGCACTGATCCTGGGATTTCCCGTCGGCTTCATCGGCGCGGCCGAATCAAAGGACGCGCTGGCGAAAGACAGTTGCGGCATTCCCTTCGTCACCATACGTGGCCGGCGCGGCGGCAGCGCCATGACGGCGGCCGCGGTCAACGCACTGGCGTCCGAAAGCGAATAGATGGCAAGCACGGGACGATTGTTTGGCCTGGGCGTCGGCCCCGGCGATCCGGAACTGATCACGGTAAAGGCGCTGCGCCTGCTTCGCGAGGCGCCGGTCGTCGCCTATCTGGTGGCCAAGGGCAGGAAGGGCAACGCCTTTGCCATCATCGAAGAGCATCTGCAGCCTGAAAAAACCGTCCTGCCGCTTGTCTTCCCCGTGACGACCGAGCACCTGCCGCCGCCCCAATCCTACGAGACGGTGATTTCAGATTTCTACGATGCGGCTGCCGTGACGCTCGCGGGCATTCTCGACGCGGGCAAGGACGTCGCCGTGATCTGCGAAGGCGATCCGTTTTTCTACGGATCGTTCATGTATCTCTACGACAGGCTGGCGGACCGCTACCGGACCGAAGTCGTCCCCGGCGTCTGCTCGATCGTCGCCTGCGCTTCGGCGTTGGGCGCGCCGCTGGTCTATCGCAACCAGAGCCTTTCCGTCCTGTCGGGCGTGCTTCCCGAGGATGAGCTGGCTACGCAACTGGCCAAGGTCGATGCCGCGGCGATTATGAAACTGGGAACGAACTTCGAGAAGGTGCGCCGGGTCGTGACGCAGCTCGGGCATGGGGATCGGGCGCTCTACATAGAACGGGCGACCATGGCGAACCAGCGCACGCTCAAGCTGGCCGAGATCGACCCCAAGACGGTGCCGTATTTCTCGATGATCCTGATCCCTGGCCGGAAATGGCAGGGATGACCGCTCGCGAAACCGCGATCGTGATCCTCGGCGAGGGTAGCCTGGCGACGGCCCGCCGGATTCAATCCGCATTGCCCGGCGCCTGCATATTCGGGCTGGCCGGTCGCACGACTGGTGTCGACATTCCATATTCCGATTTCGGCGAAAAGCTGCGCGAACTTTTCTTGGACGACGTGCCCATCGTGGCGTTGTGCGCCGCCGGCATCGTCATCCGCACGCTAGCCCCCCTCCTCCAGAACAAGCGGGCTGAACCGCCGGTGCTGGCCGTCGCCGAAGACGGCAGCGCGGTCGTGCCGCTGCTTGGCGGCCTTCGCGGCGTGAACGCGATCGCGCAGAAGATCGGCGCGGCATTGGGCGCCGTTCCCGCCATCACGACGACGGGCGAAGTGCGCTTCGGCGCGACACTCGAGGCACCGCCCGCGGGCTACGAACTCCGCAATCCCGCCGACAGCAAGCGCTTCATGTCGGATCTGCTGGCGGGCAACGCAGTTGTTCTTTCGGGAAACGCGCCGTGGCTCGCGGACACGCACCTTCCGTTTGCGAACGAAGGGCCCCTGTCGATCCGTGTGACAAGCGAGGATCACGAGCCGCGTGCGCGCGAACTCGTCTTCCATCCCCGTTCGCTTGCCATCGGCCTTGCCGCCGGCAACGCCGATCTGCCGGCACTCGTGCTCGGCGCGCTGGCAAGGCACCGCTTGGCGCCCCAGGCAGTCGGCGTCCTCCTTGCGGCCGAACGCGACGTCGCACGCGCCGAAATCCATGCCGTCGGCGCGGCCCTGGATCGACCAGTCCGCTTCCTGCCTGAGGCATCGACACACGAAGCACTGCTCGAAGCCACCATCCCGGCGCGTGTCGGAAAGCCGTTGATCGACGGACCGGTCGCCATCGTCGAGGCCGCATCGCCCATCGTCGCCGAGAAAATCGGACGAGCCAGAGGCCGCCTCGCGGTCGTCGGGCTTGGTCCGGGAAAAACCGAATGGATGGCGCCCGAAGCGCGGCGGTTACTCGCCACCGCCGACGATATCGTCGGCTACGAGACTTATGTGCGAATGGCCGGGCCGTTTCTGGCCACCCAGCGCGTCCATATGTCGGACAACCGCGAAGAGCTGGATCGGGCACGGCACGCACTGTCACTGGCGGCGCTGGGTCGCGCAGTCGCCGTCGTGTCCTCCGGTGATCCCGGCATCTTCGCCATGGCGACCGCCGTCATGGAGGCCCTTCACAAGTCGGACGATCCGGCCTGGGCGGGCGTCGAAATCACCGTCATCCCCGGCATATCCGCCGCGCAAGGAGCTGCAGCGCGTATCGGCGCGCCGCTGGGCCACGATTTCTGCGTCCTGTCGCTCTCGGACAATCTCAAACCATGGAAAGTGATCGAGCGGCGGCTCGACTCTGCGGCCGCAGCCGATCTGGTGCTGGCGCTCTACAATCCGATTTCGCGCAACCGGCCCTGGCAGCTCGGACAGGCCCTGAAAATCATCGCCCGCCACCGTTCGGCGAGTACGCCGGTGATCGTCGGCCGCGATGTCGGTCGGCCGGACGAAAATGTCCGGGTCGTCGCGCTGTCGTCCCTCTCGCCGTCGGACGTGGACATGCGGACGGTTCTGATCGTCGGCTCGACAACGACCATGGTCTTTCCGCGGATTGACGGCGGCGTCTGGACCTACACGCCGCGCACCTATGGCGAGCCGGAAGCCGCGGAAGCGAGCAATGAAGAGGTTGACTTCCCTTCCGGGCGCGCTTGATCTGGTTCAACGCCCTTCACGTCGGCAAGGCCATATTTGATCATGCTCGATCATCTACACGCATTTCTCGCGCCTGATCTCGCGGTAGCGGGCACGATCGTCGCCATCCCGATGTTCGTCGCCGGATTGGCCGGCGGGTTCACGCATTGCGCGGGAATGTGCGGGCCATTCGTGTTCGCGCAGGTCGCCAGCCGGCTGTCGCACATCGACATCGACGCATTCGGCACGATGGCGCGGGTCAGGGTTGCCGCGACGCTGCCCTATCATCTCGGCCGGTTGACGACCTACACCGTCCTCGGTGCCATCGCGGGCGGGATTTCGGATTCATTGAAGATGGTGACGCAGCACGCGTGGATTACCCCGGCCTTCATGCTGGTGTCGGCGATGCTGTTCCTCGCCCAGGCGATCGACCATCCGTTCCGTCTGCCATGGCTTGACGAGAAGATGTCGCGCGGCGCCGCCGCGATCATGCGGCTCCTCAATGTGTCCGCGGAAGGCGGGCCCGGAACCGGCGGCTACTTTCTCGGTGTCGCGCTCGGCTTCCTGCCCTGCGGGATGCTGTATGGGGCGCTGGCAGCCTCGGCCGGTTGCGGCACCTGGATGGCCGGCGGCTTCGGAATGGCCGCATTCGCGATCGGAACGGTTCCGGCCCTTTTCGTCGTCGGCTATGGCGGCGTCACTCTCGGAAAGCACCGCCGTGCCCAATTCCAAAAGCTTGCACGTCCGGCCATGGCGCTGAATGCGGCAATTCTCCTCGGCCTAGCCGCCCGCTCCGTCTTCAGCTAACTCCATTCGACCACGTCCTTGTACGCGTGCCAGCTCGCGTGCCCGACGAGCGGCAGCGCGACCGCAAGCCCCACGTAGAACGTGGCAAGGCCGAACGACGTGAACACCACGATCAACCCGGCCCACAGCGCCATCGCCTGCCAGTTCGTGCAGACGGCGACCCAGCTGGTGGCGATCGCGGTGGTGACGCCAACGTCCCGATCCAGCAGCATGGGAATCGACACGGCGCAGATCGCGAATGTCGCAGTCGCCAGAACCGCGCCGATGACCGTTCCCACGACGAGAAACGCGAGGCTGCCCGGCGCAAGCAGCAACGCCGAATAAAGCTGGTCGAGAGAAGGGTTTGCGCGCCCGAAAGCCAGCGCGAAAAGCAGCAGTGCGATCCGCATCCACACCAGATGGATGAACATCACGACCAATCCCATCAGCGCGATCTGGCCGAAATTCCGGCGGAAGGCGAAGATCAATGCGCACATCCTCACAGGCTCGCCGGTCTCGCGAAGGCGGCTGATCTCATAAAAGATGATCGCAAGGACAGGTGCGACGAAGAAAAATCCGGCCGCGAGCGGCAGGAGCAAATAAAGGGATCCGGCAAACCAGATGCCAAGAGACGCGGCCAGACTCGCCGCGACGATCACGACACCGAAGCCGAGGCTCAGCCGAGGCAAAGTGGCCAGATCATGCCATCCCGCCGCGATCCATACCCAGGGGCGATCGACCGGCACGCGCCTGATGTTTATGCCCGGAGCGACAAATGCAGGCTGGGATTGCGACATCTCGTCTTCCTCCACCGAAGCGACCGGCTGCGGCCACCACGCAATTCATCTCGTTTTCCAATTCACTAACGACCGGCCGTACCCGAGACCTTGATTCAGGTCAAGGCAAGCATGGTATCCTACATGTACATTTTACCTCTGAAGCGAATTCTCAGGGAAATCCAATGACCCAAGCACTCGCAACCGACGCGGCTGGCCGAAATCCGTCCCTTCCTTATGTCGATGATGTCATTCGTGCCTTTGTCCTCGCGACGGTGTTCTGGGGGATCATCGCCTTTACCGCCGGGCTCTACATCGCACTCCAGCTAGCATTTCCCGCCCTCAATCTAGGGCTGGAGTGGACGACCTTCGGAAGGCTGCGGCCCGTCCACACATCTGCCGCGATCTTCGCCTTCGGCGGAAGCGCGCTGATCGGAACCTCCTTTCACGTCGTCCAGCGGACATGCAGGGCGCGCCTTTGGGGCGGAACCAGTCTCGCGTGGTTCGTCTTCTGGGGATACCAGGCGTTCATCGTGCTGGCCGCCAGCGGCTACGTGCTCGGGATTACGCAAGGCAAGGAATACGCCGAGCCGGAGTGGTATGTCGACCTGTGGCTGACGATCGTCTGGGTCGCATATCTCGCGATCTTCGCGGGTACGCTTGCCCGCCGCACCGAGCCACACATCTATGTGGCGAACTGGTTCTACCTCGCCTTCATCCTGACGATCGCCGTCCTGCATATCGTCAACAATCTTGCCGTGCCGGTCTCGCTGTTCGGAACGACCAGCTATTCGGCGGCGGCCGGCGTGCAGAGCGCGATGATCCAGTGGTGGTACGGCCACAATGCCGTCGGCTTTTTCCTGACGGCCGGCTTCCTCGGCATGATGTACTATTACATCCCGAAGCGCGCCGAGCGGCCGGTCTATTCATATCGCCTGTCGATCATCCATTTCTGGGCGCTCATCTTCCTCTACATCTGGGCCGGTCCCCACCACCTCCACTACACGGCGCTGCCCGATTGGGCACAGACGCTGGGCATGACGTTCTCGATCATGCTCTGGATGCCTTCGTGGGGCGGCATGATCAACGGCCTGATGACGCTTTCGGGCGCATGGGACAAGCTGCGGACGGATCCCGGCCTGCGCTTCTCCGTGACCGCCGTCGGCTTCTACGGCATGAGCACGTTCGAAGGGCCGGTCATGTCGATCAAGGCCGTCAACGCGCTTAGCCACTACACCGACTGGACGATCGGCCATGTCCATTCCGGCGCGCTCGGCTGGGTCGCGTTCATCGTCTTCGGCGCGCTCTATTATCTGGTGCCGGTGATGTGGGGGCGCGCCGACGTCTACTCGCGCCGGCTGATCTCCTGGCATTTCTGGATTTCGACGATGGGCATCGTCCTCTACATCACGGCGATGTGGGTGTCGGGGATCATGCAGGGGCTGATGTGGCGAGCGTACGACGACCTGGGGTTCCTCCAGTATTCCTTCGTCGAATCGGTGGCCGCGATGCATCCGTTCTACGTGATCCGTGCGCTCGGCGGCCTGCTGTTCCTGATCGGCGGGCTGGTGATGGTCTACAATTTCTGGCGGACGATCCGCGGCGATGTTTCCCTCGAACGGGCGCCCGTCGCAATTGTCCCCAATACGGCCAACTGAGGAGCCGGAGATGCTTTCCCGTCACGCCGTCATCGAAAAGAACATCGTCCTACTGGCGATCCTGACCCTGATCACGATATCGATCGGCGGTCTCGTCCAGATCATCCCGCTATTCACGATCGAGACCACGATCGAGCGCGTCGAGGGCATGAGGCCCTATACCCCGCTCGAGCTGCTGGGCCGCAACATCTACATCCGCGAAGGTTGCTATCTCTGCCATAGCCAGCAGATCCGCCCCTTCAAGGACGAGGTCGAAAGATACGGCCATTACAGCCTCGCTGCTGAAAGCATGTACGACCATCCGTTCCAATGGGGTTCCAAGCGCACGGGGCCCGACCTGGCGCGCGTCGGTGGAAAGTATTCGAACGAGTGGCATGTCCTGCATCTTGCCGATCCGCGCGCGGTCGTGCCGGAGTCCGTCATGCCGGGATATGCGTTCCTTACCGACCGGCAGCTTTCGTACGACAACATCGTCGACCATCTGAAAGCCAATCGCACGGTCGGCGTTCCCTACACCGACGAAATGATCGCAAATGCGCGCGCCGACCTTGAGGCCCAGCAGGATCCCGACGCCGACTTCGACGCGCTGCTCAAGCGCTATCCGAAAGCCGTTGTCGCGGATTTCGACGGACGGGCCGGGAAGGTTACCGAGATGGATGCGCTCGTCGCATATCTGCAGATGCTGGGCACGCTGGTGAAGTTCGGCGATATCCGGCTTGAAGACCTTCGCCAGTAGGAGATGCCGGTGGACATGATGAGCCTCTATTCCATTCTGAGCAGCCTTTGGGTCGTCTGGTTCATGGCGCTGTTCACGGGAATCGTGATCTGGGCGTTCTGGCCTTCGCGGCGCAAACGGCTCGAAAGCCACGCGCTGATACCGTTCCGGGAACGTGAGTAGGAGACGGCCATGCCGACCAAAATCGAGAAAGACGCCGTCACCGGCACCGATACAACCGGACATGAATGGGATGGCATCAAGGAGCTGAATACGCCGCTCCCCAAATGGTGGCTCTACGTCTTCTACGCGACCATCATCTGGTCGGCCGGATACTACGTGATCTATCCATCGTGGCCGAGCCTCTCGTCGCATCTGCGAGGCGTCGCCGGCTACTGGAGCCGCGCCGACGTGATCACGAGCATCGCCGAGCAGGAACAGGTGCGTGCGCCGTTCGTGAACCGGATCCGGACCACGCCGCTCGAGCGGATACAGAACGATCCCGAGTTGCTAGGCTTCGCCATCGCCGGCGGCCGGGCCTCCTTTTCGGACAACTGCTCGCCTTGCCATGGCGCCGGCGGCGGCGGTACCAAGGGCTTCCCCAATCTCGCCGACGACGACTGGATCTGGGGCGGGGATCTGACCGGCATCCAGCGGACGATCAATTTCGGCGTGCGCAATTCCCACCCCGATT
This sequence comes from Tagaea sp., assembly GCA_044224405.1. GTDB lineage: Bacteria > Pseudomonadota > Alphaproteobacteria > CACIAM-22H2 > CACIAM-22H2 > Tagaea. Next base: position 232,871 of record JBGAKN010000004.1, read on the forward strand.
CCCGCATCTCCCAGATGCCTCGCTTCGGCGTCGACGGCATTCTCACGACAGCCCAGATCGGTGACGTCGCCGAATTCGTGCTGTCGCTGTCCGATCGCGCGAAAGACGTGCAGGCATCGGCGCGCGGATCTAAGATCTACGCCGAGAACTGCGCCGCCTGCCATGGCGACGCCGGCAAAGGGAATATGGAGATGGGAGCGCCCAACCTCACCGACGGCATCTGGCTCTACGGAGGTGACAAGGCCTCGATCGTCCAGACGATCTCGCTTGCCCGCAACGGCAGCATGCCCGCCTGGAAGGGCCGCTTGAGCGACGAGACGATCAAGATGCTCAGTGTTTACGTCTATTCGCTGGGCGGCGGACGATAAGTTGTGCCGATGCGGATCGACCCGGCAACGAAGCTGGACGAGATTCCCTCCGAGAGCGCGCCTTCCCTACGCGACCTGAAGGCGGCACAGCCGGTCTATGTAAACCGCATCAAGGTCTACCCCAAGCGGGTCGCCGGGACGTTCCGTCGTATCAAGTGGGCGATCCTCGCCGTCTGCCTGGGGCTCTACTACGTGATCCCCTGGATTCGCTGGGATCGGGGGCCCGGCGCACCCGATCAAGCGATCCTTCTGGATATCCAAGGGCCCCGCGCCTACTTCTTCGGTGTCGAGATCTGGCCGCAGGAAATCTACTTCCTGACCGGCCTGCTTATCTGCGCGGCATTGGGACTCTTCCTCGTAAGCAGCCTCTTCGGACGCCTGTGGTGCGGCTACGCATGTCCGCAGACCGTCTGGACCGATCTTTTCATGTGGGTCGAGCGGCAGATCGAAGGTGACCGGAATGCCCGCATCCGGCTCGACGGCGAACGATGGGGCGTCAGGAAAGTCGTTCTCAAGACTGCAAAGCACGCGACATGGTTCGTGATCGCGGCGGCGACAGGCGGTGCATGGATCATGTACTTCGCCGATGCGCCGTCCACGACGCGCGCGATCTTCAATGGCACGGCAAGCCTGGACGTCTACTTCTTCGTCGGTCTTTTCACCACGACGACCTATGTTCTCGCCGGCTGGGCCCGCGAACAGGTCTGCACCTACATGTGCCCCTGGCCGCGTTTCCAGGCCGCGATGTTCGACGAGAACACGCTGACCGTCACATACCAGGGCTGGCGCGGCGAAAAGCGCGGCAAGCACAAGACGGGCACCAGCTGGGAAGGGCGCGGAGACTGCGTCGATTGCCGCCAGTGCGTCGCCGTCTGCCCGACAGGCATCGACATCCGCGACGGGCAGCAGCTCGAATGCATCGGCTGCGGCCTGTGCATCGACGCCTGCAACTCGGTCATGAAGATGGTGGACAGGCCGCCCAATCTCATCGCCTTCGCGACATTGGCCTCGCAGGTCGCAGCCGGTAGCGGGACGGCCGCCGAATACAGGCTGATGCGGCCGCGCGTCATCCTCTACTCCGCCCTTCTCGTCGCGCTCGTTGGCGGGCTTCTGACGGCCTTCATGTTACGCACGCAGCTGGAAATCAGCGTGCTGCCGGACCGTGCACCGCTTTTCGTGACCCTGTCGGACGGCACCATCCGCAACGGATATACGTACAAGATCCTCAACAAGACCCGGGAGGTCCACAGTTTCGGGCTTTCTGTCTCCGGGATCGACGCCAGCGCGATCAGCGTCGTCGGGTCCGGCCAAACGACGTCTGCCAATGCGGATATCCGGCTCGAAACGCGGCCGGACTCGGTCGCGACGTTCAAGGTCTATGTGACGGTCCCGCGCGCGGCGCTTTCCGGCGAAACGAAAGCCTTCACGTTCCGCCTCCGCGATGCCGCCACCGGGGCGACGACCTCGCACACGACCACCTTTCACGGCCCATCGCATCCAGTGAGCCACTAGGATGGCAATGTCCGCCCCCCCGTTCCGTGATCGCCTGATCCCCTGGTACTTCGCCGGAGGGATGGCCGTCGTCATTGTCGCGAACGCATGCCTGATCTATTTCGCGGTAAGCACATGGTCCGGTCTTTCGGTCGAGCGGGCCTATCAGCGCGGCCTCGAGTATAACCGCGCGATCGCCTCGGCGGCGCATCAGGACGCACTCGGCTGGTCGATCGACCTCGTCGTCGCGCCGGGTGCCGGAATGCCGGCCGCCATCGCGACCGCACGCGGCAACGACGGTGCGCCACTCCAAGGCCTGACGATCGAGCTCGAGCTGTCGAGGCCCGTCGGCGTTGCCGATGTCCGCAACGTGACCCTGCAGTCCGGCGAAGAAGGTCGTTACGTCGCCGATATTCCGGGCCTCCCGCGCGGACAGTGGGACGTGAAAATCGAAGCGCGCCTGGGAACGGAAGTGTGGCGCGCGACACGCCGGACCGTCCTTCCATGACGACCGCTTCGGTCTGGCCGCAGGATATGACCGAAATCGGGACGGCCGCCGAAGCGACATGCCTTCATTGCGGCGGTGCGCGACCGACCGGCGGCGGGGCCTTTTGCTGCCGCGGATGCGAGACCGCCTACGCGATCGTCGGAAAAATGGGGCTCGACCAGTTCTATCGGCGTCGACGCCTTTCCGGCAACGTTCGACCATTGCGCCCGGATGCCGGCGAGGACGCCGACATTTCCGGCTATGCGACCGCCAGCCCCGCGGATCGGCACGAGATCCACCTGCTCGTCGATGGGCTTTCCTGCGCGGCATGTGTCTGGCTGCTCGAGTCCGTCCTGAGCGACGATGAAAACGTCGTCGGATGCCGGGTCAATCTTTCGACCCGGCGCATGCAGCTGCGCTGGAAGGGTAAGGCAAGCGACGTCAACCGCCACGTCGAAAGGGCGAGAGCCGTCGGATTTCGCCTCCTGCCGTTCGATCCGCTGCGACTGGCTGACGCGACGTCCCGCCGGGAGAACGAACTTCTGAAGGCCATGGCGGTCGCCGGGTTCGCCGCAAGCAACATCATGCTGCTTTCTGTTTCGGTCTGGGCGGGCCATGTCGGCGACATGGGACCTGCGACGCGCGACCTGATGCATTGGATATCCGCGATGATCGCCCTCCCGACCATTGCGTATTCCGGACGGCCGTTCTTTGTTTCGGCATTCGGCGCATTGCGGGCGGGCCGCACCAACATGGACGTCCCGATCTCAATCGGCGTCCTGCTCGCCTGCGTCATGAGCCTGTGGGAAACGGCGACATCCGGCCAGCACGCCTATTTCGATTCCGCCGTGGCGCTCCTGTTCTTCCTGCTGGTCGGGCGATATCTCGACGCCAGATCCCGCGGGCGCGCACGCTCGGCGGCCGAGCATCTCATGTCGTTGAATCCACGTGCCGTCAGCGTCCTGCAGCCGGACGGTAGCGTCGCGATGAAGTCCGCCGAATCGGTCGAACCCGGCAGCCGCGTGCTTGCGGCGGCCGGCGAGCGCATCGGCATCGACGGAACCGTCGAATCCGGGACCTCCCAAGTGGATTCAAGCCTGGTTACCGGCGAATCCTTGCCGATGCAGGCTGCGGCCGGCACGCCTGTCTTTGCGGGAATGGTCAATCTAACCGCTCCTCTGCGGATCCGCGTGACGGCGACGGGCAGCAGGACATTGCTGGCCGAAATCGTCCGGTTGATGGAGGCGGCCGAGCACGGGCGAAGCCGGTTCGTCGTCCTGGCGGATCAGGTCGCACGCGCCTACGCGCCGGCCGTCCATACGCTTGCCATCCTGACATTCGGCGCCTGGTACTTTGTCAGTGATGCCGGTTGGCAAGTCGCGCTGCTCAACGCGGTGGCGGTGTTGATCATCACCTGCCCCTGCGCGCTGGCCCTTGCGGTGCCGGTTGTCCAGGTCGTCGCGAGCGGGCGCCTGATGCGGCAGGGAATCCTGCTCAAATCCCCGACCGCGCTCGAGCGTCTGGAGTCCGTTGATACGGTGATTTTCGACAAGACGGGGACCTTGACCCAGGGGCGGCTCGAACTCGTTTCCGATCCGGACCGGACCGACGACGACCTGCGACTCGCCGCATCCCTCGCCGTGACCAGCCTGCATCCGCTTTCGCGCGCATTGACCCGCGCCGCGCCGCCGACGGCGCCGATGGGCGCCGTCAAAGAGCATCCCGGCTCCGGATTGTCCGCAGACCTGCCGTCGGGACAGATCCGTCTTGGCAGCCGTGCATTCTGCGGCATTGCACCCGACCTCGAGGCACCAGATATCGGGCCGGAAATTTGGCTTGTTTCACCAGGACGCAAGCCAGTTCGCTTCGCTTTCTCCGACCGTCCGCGCAGCGATGTGCAGTCTGTCGTGCGCACGCTGAAAGATCGTGATTTCCAGATCGAACTGCTTTCGGGCGACAGGCCGGCGAACGTCGCGCCGGTCGCGAAGGCAGCCGGCATTGCCAATTGGAAGGCCAATTGCACGCCGATCGACAAGGTTACGGCGCTCGATCGAATCCGTGCCGCTGGCCGTCACACGCTGATGGTCGGCGACGGCCTCAATGACGCCCCTGCCCTTGCGGCGGCCGATGTCTCGGCATCGCCTTCGACGGCAATCGACGTGGCGCAGACCGCAGCCGACATCGTCTTTCAGGGCGACCGACTCGCGCCTGTCGCGGAAATCCTCGACGTCGCGCGACGCGCCGGGCGGCTCGTCCGGCAGAACCTCGTCCTGGCGATCGTCTACAATCTCGGTGCCGTTCCCCTTGCCATGGCCGGAAAGGTAACGCCCTTGATCGCCGCCATCGCCATGTCGACCTCGTCGCTGCTCGTGATCGCGAATGCGCTAAGGCTCGCGCAACGCGGGAAGGCCGGCGCATGAACAGCCTTCTGATACTAATTCCCGCCGCACTCGCGCTCGGTGCCATCGGCCTCGCGGCATTTCTCTGGGCCATGCGCACGGGGCAGTTCAGCGATCTCGAAGGTGCCGCCGGACGCATCCTCTTCGATGAAGAGCGCCCGATCGGCAGCGGGCCGCGTTCCAAGGAAATTCCGGAAGTGGAGAAGAAAAAATGAATATCGCCTCAATTCTCGTCGCCGCGTTCGCAACCCTGCTCGGCTTTGTCGGTTTGTTCCTTGCCTCCCGGGCATCGGATACCGGGATCTACTTTTTCGGCCTGACGATCTTCGCGTTCGCCGTCCTGCTCGATTTCCAGCTGATCAAGCGTCATTTCGACGAAGCGGATTCCGAGTAACGAAGGACGCCTTGCCAAGTTGCGGATCGCGTCGCACCTGCCTGTCGGTCTAGACTGTCGACTGGATAGCAGGGGGACGACTTGAAGAAAAAGACCGGAAAGACGTCGAAGGCTGGCGCGCCGGCTCGAACCCGACGCAAAAACGATCACTCGGCCCAGACGAAACGAACGCTGGCGATGATCGAAGAGCGCGAAGCGCGCCTTCGATCCGTTCTCGAGACGGCACCGGACGCGATCATTACAATCGACCAGTTCGGCATCGTCCAGTCGTTCAGCAGCGCCGCGGAACGCATCTTCGGCTACACGCCGGGCGAAGTGATCGGCAACAACGTGAGCATGCTGATGGCCTCGCCCTATCGCGAGCGCCACGATGGATATCTCGAGAACTATCGGCGGACCGGCGAGAAGCGCATCATCGGCATCGGTCGCGAAGTCGAGGCTCGTCGCAAGGACGGCACGATCTTCCCCATGGAGCTTGCGGTTGGTGAAGTGAAGCTTGCCAATACGCACCTCTTCACCGGATTTATCCGCGACGTCACGGCACGCACGAAACTCGAGCAGGACCTCCGGCAGGCCCAGAAAATGGAAGCGATCGGCCAGCTTACCGGCGGGCTGGCGCACGATTTCAACAATCTTCTCACCGTCATATCCGGCAATCTCGAAATGCTCCAAATGCGGCTTAAGGATCCGCAGAATCAGGAATTGCTGTCCGAGGCGCAGGAAGCGACCGCGCTCGGCGCGCAGCTCGCCAATCGGCTTCTGGCCTTCGGCCGGCGGCAACCGCTCAATCCCAAGCAGACCGATCTGAATGCGCTGGCCGGAGGGATGGTGGATCTTCTCAGGCGAACGCTCGGGCAAGTCGCCAAGATCGAGACAAGGTTCGTCGACGGTTCGATCATGGTGATGGCCGATCCGGGCCAGTTCGAAAATGCCCTTCTCAATCTCGCGATCAACGCGCGCGACGCCATGCCCGACGGCGGCCGCCTGATCATCGAGACAGGCCGCACCAGCATCGAAGCGAGGCAAGGTGCGATCGACGGTCTCGGGCCGGGCGTGTACGCGAGCGTGTCGGTGACCGATACCGGGATCGGAATGCCGCCCGAAGTGCGCCAGCGCGCGTTCGAGCCGTTCTTCACGACGAAAGAGACCGGCAAGGGCAGCGGCCTCGGTCTCAGCATGGTCTACGGGTTCGTCAAGCAGTCCGGAGGGCACCTGAGGCTCGATAGCGAGCCGGGCCACGGGACGACAGTGTGCATCTATCTGCCGCTGCTCGAGCAGTCGCCACGTGTGGGCGAGGTCGCTTCCGAAAAGGGAACCAAGTCCAAAAGGGCCGCCGGCGGGGTCATTCTGGTGGTCGAAGACGATCCGCGGGTTCGGCGCGTGTCGATCCGGCGACTGAAGGAGCTCGGCTACGCCGTTCTCGATGCGGAAAGCGGCCCGGCCGCACTTCGAATCCTGGAACGCGACGAGAAGATCGATCTGATTTTCAGCGATGTCGTCATGGCAGGCGGCATGTCCGGAATCGAACTGGCTCAGGAAGTGCGTCGACGCTGGCCGGCGCTCAAGATCATCCTGACTTCCGGGTTTGCGGAACCGGCAGCGATCAAGGACGGCCTGCTGCAGACTTCGGCGGGCTGGCTCGCCAAGCCCTACAGCCTGAAGGATCTCCAGGCCAAGCTGGATGAATTTCTCGGCGCCTGAACCCGTCTCAGGCTGAAGTCACCGTTGCCGAAAATACATAGCCTGCACCACGCACGGTCTTGATCAGGCTCGGATTGCCAGGATCGCTCTCTATTTTCTTGCGGAGCCGCCCGACCTGGGTGTCCACGGCCCGGTCGAACGCCGCCCATTCGCGCCCCTTGGCAATCTCCATCAACTGGTCCCGACTGAGGACGCGCCCCGGATGGCTGACAAATACGCCCAGCAGTTCGAACTCGCTGCTTGTCAGAGACACGACGGTACCGTCTGGGCGCAAAAGTTCTCGCTTCAGCGTGTCGAACCGCCATCCTTCGAATAGGCGAACGGCATCGGATTGCTTCTCGGCCGGGGTTTGAGCGGTCGCAGTCGATGCCGCCGTGCGAGGGGTGCCGCGCCGCGTCACCGTCCGGATGCGGGCCAGCACCTCCCGGAGATGGAAGGGCTTGGCGATATAGTCGTCGGCGCCGGCTTCCAGGCCGGCAACGCGGTCGATCACGTCACCCTTGCCGGTCAGCATGATTATCGGGATATCGGAATTCTGCCGAACATGGCGAGCCAGCGACAAACCGTCTTCGCCCGGCAGCATGAGATCGAGAAGGATGAGATCCACTGCCTCCCGCTTCATCAGCAGTCGCATTTCCGTCCCGTCCGGGACGTCGGACACCTTGAATCCCTCGGCCGTCAGATAGCGCCGCAGCATCGTGCGGATCTGCGTTTCGTCGTCGACGATCAGGATATGGAATGGATCTGTCATGGCAGCTTGCTCCAGTACCACACTCGAGCCGCCTGTCACAAACCGTCACATTCCGTCGACAAACGATTCGAAGTCCCTGCCCTCCCGGCATAAAGCGGTGAAGCGAATCACCTAGTGTCGTCGGTGCCGGGTTTCGCCGGCCAGGGAATGAAAGTAGGGGATCGCAACATGCTCGCACAGGCCGCTTCCAGCGCCTCTAAACTGGACTTCGGATCGCTCGCCGTGTGTCGCGGGCTTGGACGTCAATCCGCAAGCCACATCGCGGCGATCAGCTCGCTGCATCGGAAGGCCGCCGGAGAAACGATTTTCAGCGAAGGCGACTCCTCGGACTATATCTACGAGGTCGTGCACGGCACGCTACGCCTCTATCGGCTGCTCTCCGACGGGCGCCGGCAGATCCTGGGGTTTCCGTCGGACGGTCACACCCTTGGCCTCGCGCCGAACGGTACGCACGCCTACACCGCCGAAGCGGTTACTGACCTGACCCTTTGCCGGTATCCGCGTACCTCGTTCGAACGGCTTGTCGATAGCGTACCCGGATTGGCCCGGCGTCTGTGGACTGTCACGTCGGACGAGCTCCGCTTCGCGCAAGACCTGATGCTTCTGCTCGGCCGCAAGACCGCGACAGAGCGGGTCGCGAGCTTCCTGCTGCTGTTGGCCGAACAGCAGATGGATACGGACGGCGAAGTCGCCCTCCCGATGACCCGCAGCGACATTGGCGACTACCTCGGCCTGACCATCGAAACAGTGTCGCGGACCCTCACCAAGCTGAAGCGCGATCGTCTCATCTCCCTGCCGGCTTCGGACCGGATCGAGTTTCTCGACAAGGACCGACTTGAGGAAGTCGCGGCCGGCGAGCAGATCGCGACCGCGTGAATGCCGAACGCTTTGCCGGAAATCAGAATGCTTCAACCCGACCTCGGATCCTTACCGGGTATCCATATGCCTAAAGCACAGCCATTGGCGTTGATTGTCGATGCCGACAAGAGGGCGCGCCGGATCTGCCGGACGATCCTGGAGGATCTCGGCTGCGCGATCGACGAAACCGACAGTGGCGTGGCCGCGATTTCGTCCGCCCGCAGCCGGACCCCGAGCGTGATTCTGCTTGGGCAGCAGCTTCGCGACGTTTCCGGCTGGGAAGTCGGGCAATGGCTTCAAACGATGCCTTCGCTGCTCGAGACGCCTGTCGTCGTACTCGGTGCGGCCCCCGATGCCGACCCACATTCGATCAAGATGCCTTTTGTCACCTACCTGCGGGCACCGCTTTCGGCCAAATCTCTGCGCCAATCCCTGCGATCCGCTCTGAAAAAATAGCCTGCTGCTGCCGCGACGTGGCCGATCCGGCTGCATGCGCGAAGCGCATCGCGGCATTAGCTTGATCCATGTCAACGTCCCCGCTTCGAAGCTGCGAGATACTCCCGAGACGTCCAGCGATTTCCCGCGGCGCATGGGCCCATGAACCTGCCGGGGATATCTGGCCAGACAGCGATCGCGTGGTCGCCCCGTCCGACGAAGAAGTGCTGCCAATTACTGCTCGCTACGTGGAGATTCGATATGCAGGCAAGCGATATCATGACTCCTCGCGTGATCAGCATTTCCAGTGACGCGACCGTCGTACGCGCGATACGAACGCTCCTCCAGAATCACGTCAGCGGTCTGCCGGTCGTCGAAGCGGACGGCACGCTTGTCGGAATTGTCACGGAAGGCGATCTCCTGCGTCGGGCCGAGATCGGCACCGAGAAAATGCGTCCCCGGTGGCTCGAACTACTCGTCGGCCCCGGACAGTTGGCCGAGGATTTCACGCGGTCGCACGGCCGCAAGGTCGCGGAATTGATGACCTCGACAGTTGTCTCGGTACCCGAGAATGCGCCGCTGGAAGACGTCGTAAGGCTGATGGAACGCCATCGCATAAAGCGGATTCCCGTCGTAAAGGACGGAAAGATCGTCGGAATCATTGGCCGGGCGAACCTGCTGCACGTGCTCGCCCAGTCGATTGCAAGCCAGCATCCTGTCACCCAATCAGACTTGGCGATCCGCAAACAGATAATCGAACAGATCGACAGGCTGACGTGGGCGCCGTCCGCGACGATCAATCCGCTGGTGAATGACGGCGTCGTCGATCTCTACGGCGTAATCCTCGACGAGCGCGAACGGCGGGCATTGTGCGTCGTCGCCGAAAACACGCCCGGCGTCAAAGCCGTCAAGGATCACCTTGTCTGGATCGAACCCTATAGCGGATTTGCCTGAAGCCCGGCCCATTATCCGGGTTTTCCGTCGGGACGGCTCAACGCCAGGACCGGAAAATACCGGATCGCGAATATCGCAAAGCCAGCCGCCCACAAGGCACCGGACAGTCCGATCATTTCGGCGCCCGCCTCACCGGACAGATTGGGTCCGACGAGCGCCCGCCCCGCTGCACCCAAGCTGACACAGAGGTAGGCGGCGACAGTCCAGCCGTCGGCGTGGATCGGTCGGCCGGTGTGGCCAAGAGACGCACGCGTCATGACGGCAAGGATCATCGTTCCGAACGAACCCAGCGCGATCGCGTGAATTGCCATTGCGTCGGTCCCGATCCCAAGGCCTGCCGACATCGCCCGAATGGCAAACCCGAGCACGAGCCAGGCATAACCGAGATGAAGCACCCAAACGATCGGGATGTCGCGCGTCGCGGACGGATGCCAGTGCGAAAGCCGCACGAAATTTGCGGCGGCGGCTATCGCAAAGACCACTGCGACGATCGGATCGGACGCGCCCGCGACATCCGCGACGAACCCCGACGCTGCCGAACCGATCGAGATCGCATCGAGCCTGCTGGCTGGCTGGATAGCTATCGGCCGACCAGCCGCGCGCAACGCATTCTGCGTAAACGCCGGCACGATACGCCCGCCGATGATCGCGACAAGGACAGCAACGACACCGATCGCACCGTAGAGTGCGGTACGAGCGACGCCAGCCCATAAGCCAAGAGCATCGAGATGCGTCACGAGATTTAGGATACCGAGCAGCATCAGAAGGACAACGATCGGCAGATTGCGCCAAAGACGCCGACGCACGATGACAAAGCCGGCCCATGCGGCAAGGGCCGGAAGGAAGCCCACGTCGATGATCGCGTCTGCCAGCGGCGTGTCGCCGGCGAGGGTCCATGCCGAAATGCGACCGGCGAGCCAGAGCGAGGCCAATAGCGCCAGAGGCGCGCCGCGCAAGGGAGCACACCCCGTCCAGTTGGGAATGGCCGTCAGAAGGAAGCCGGCGATCGCGGCCGAAAGGAATCCAAATGCCATTTCGTGCGCATGCCATAGAGAGGACGGCAGGGCCGTGTTGATATCCAGATGTCCATGCCAGACCAGCACCCAGCCGATCGCACCCCAGACCGCATGTAGGGCCGCTCCGAGGAAAAATGGCCTGAACCCGTAGGCGAAAAGCGCGAACCGCCTTCCATGCGCCTTCGAATGCGTCGGTCCGGTCATCGGCAGGCTCTCCCTTTGCGTCGTTCGATCATCCGCTCGGAGAGCCAGCCCATGTCGGTATCCGTCAGGCGTCTGCGCGCGAGCGGCAGAATGAAAGTGTCTTCCCATTCGAGAAGGCGGCGCTGAGATTTGACGAACCGCGCGGATAAGGATGGGAAAGTCGAAGGAATTCTTCGCGATCCCGCTACCGAAGCTAGCCCGCCGGCGATCGCCCGCAGTTCGATCGCATTCCGACCCGGCTCGGCCACAACGAGCGAGACGATCCGCTCCAGCCCGTCGGCCAGAGGACACCGGCGGTGCAGCAACGGGAACAGATCGATTTCTTCGTCCTCGAGGTGGAGCGCCAAGTCGGACTCTATGAAATCAGATGCGATGCGCGCCGACGCGGCCCGCAAATTCCTTTTCGGCTCCGGCAGTATCCGTTCGATCAAATGGAGCAATGCGCGCTGCCGATAGTGCTCGATCTCAAGGAAATCGAGCGGTTCGGCGAGCAGGCGTGGGTCTGCCGCGCCGATCTCTGTTTCACGGTCCTTGCTGCTTCGCACCCTTGCATCGGCCATGCATGAACCCGTCCGATCAGCAATCCGCGGCGGCGAGCCCTTCGACACCGAAGCGGCCGGCAAGATCGGCAAGGTAGGTGCGGATTGCGGTGCGGTACGCCCTCTCCTCGATCTGCCGCGAGATCCGGTCCCGGACCGAACTATACGGAAGCGGACGTCCGTCCACCCGATGCAGCAGGCGGACCAAGTGGAACCCGTAGCGCGTCGGCACGGGAGCCGCACAAGTCTCGCCTTCGTCGAGGCTGAACAGATAGGTCTCGAATTCCGGCACGGTCGTTCCACGGACGATCTGTCCGAGCCAGCCACCTTGCGAAGCCGAAGGGCACGCCGAGCGCTCGCGCGCGATTGCCTCGAACCGTTCCGGGTGACGCTCGATTTCGTTCAACGCCTCCTTCGCCGCCGCGAGTGCCGTCGCGCGGCCATCCGGATCATCCGGTGCCGCCGCGAACAGGATGTGCTGGGCCTCCAGCAGATCCGGACTGCGCATCAGCGAACCTTTGGATTCGAAAATGGCGCGGCATTCGGCCTCGTCGGCGGGCGGGACACTGACTTCTCGTTCGAGAACGTCTTCGATGGCCGCGGCGATCGCGGGTTCTTCCGTCGTTCCGGCATCGAGAAGCCCGAGTTCGATCGCACGCCGGCATAGCATTTCACGCACTGCGACGGCGCGTGCGGCGGCCAATTTCGACTCGGCAAGGGATTTGGCCGGCTGGTACTGCATTTCCGCCGCGACGGCAGCTTCCGGCAGCGGCACGCCGTTGATCCGGATTTCGGGGCTGTATTCAGACATGGCGCGCTCCTCCGCGACGGCGGACAACCTGATAGCTCCTGAACACATAGCCGACCGGCGCGCTCCAGATATGAACGAGCCGGGAGAACGGGAAAACCAGGAACAGCGTCATGCCGAGGACGAGATGCAGGCGGTAGGGCCACGCCACGCCTTCGACCAGCGCGACATCGCCGCCGCGCAACGTCACGACATGCTGCACCCATTCCGACAGAAGCAGCATCACAGAGCCGTCCGGATGCTGCAGCGAGTATGGGATCGTCACGAGTCCGAGCGTGAGCTGGGCCCAGAGCAGAACCACGACGGCGATATCCATGAACGAACTGGTTGCCCGGATACGCGGGTCGGTGAGCCGGCGGTGCAGCAGGATCGTCAATCCGACCCAGCAGACGATTCCAAAAACACCTCCGGCCGTCACGGCGATCATCTGCTTGAGTTCGACGCTGAGACCGAGTGCAGTGTAGAGCTCGTGGGGCGTCAGCAGTCCCACGAAATGCCCGGCAAAGATCGCGAGTACGCCGACATGGAAGAGATTCGACCCCCATCGCAGCTGTCGCCCGCGCAGCATCTGGCTCGAACCCGAGCGCCACGAATACTGCTCCCGGTCGAACCGAACGAGGCTCCCGACGAAGAACACCGAAAGGCAGATATAGGGATAGATTTCGAACAGGAATTTCTGGATCGCTTGCATGACTCTCTCTCCTGCCGATCAGTTCGCGTTCATCCGGGAAACCCACTCCGCCGCCTTCCCGCAACCGGCATCCGCCGCACCCGCGTCTCCGGGTCCGAAGCGCACTTCGGCTTCCGCCCAGTCGCGATCGATCTCCTCGAGAGTCGGATCGGTTTCCGGCAGGCCGTCGTCGGCCGGCGTGGCAGCCGCGCCCGCGATCTCGCGAACCACGGCGATAAGCCCGGCATAGGGGCTGCCGCGCTTGGAAAGGCGCATCTGGATGGGTGCCAGCAACGGCGCCACTTCCGCCAGCAGGGCGCGCGCCTCCGCGACCGGCCGCTGCCCCAGAAATTCGAGGATCACCGGCAGGTAGTCCGGCAGCTGCGAGGCCGTCAGATCGAAACCATGCTTGCGGTAATGCTCGAGGAGATCGACCATCGCCGGGCCGCGATCACGCGAATCGCCGTGCACGTGCTCGAAGAGATGCAAGGAAAGCGACCGGACACGGTCGAACAGGCCGACCCAGCGCTCCTGCAGCGTCAGGGTATCGTGCGCGGCAAGCATCTCGATAGCGGCGTCGATGCGGGCAAGCCCCAGCGGACCGACCAACCCTTCGTTTCCGATCGCTTCACGGATCTCCGGCAGGGCCGCCTGCAGATCCGCAACCGGATAGTCGATAAGCGCACTCAGCGCCTTGAACGTCCGCATGATCAGACCTCCGCCTTTCCGGGGACTCCGGCCCGCTTGCGCGCCCCGAACAGCGATGCTTCGTTGGGCCCATCCGAGCAGCCATTGCCGAACGTGAAGCCGCAAGACGACTTCATGTCGTAGGCATTCTCGGCATACTCGCGGTGCGTCGTCGGGATGACGAAGCGATCCTCGTAGTTGGCGATCGCGAGCGTGCTGTACATGTCCTCGACCTTCGCCTTGTCGAGTCCGACACTCGCCAGCACGTCGAGGTCCTCGCGCGCATCGACGTGGCGCGCCCGCATGAAGGCACGCATGGCGAGCATCCGCTCGAGTGCCAGTGCCACCGGCGCCTCGTCGCCCGCCGTCAGGAGATTTGCGAGATAGCGCAGCGGAATGCGGAGAGACCGGACATCCGGAATGCCGCCGGCAGATTCGATCTTGCCCGCGTCCGCGGCCGCCTGGATGGGAGAGAGCGGCGGCACGTACCAGACCATCGGCAGCGTGCGGTATTCGGGATGCAGCGGAAACGCGATTTTCCAGTCGATCGCCATCCGGTAGACCGGGGAATTCCGGGCCGCTTCGAGCCACGCTTCCGGGATGCCTTCGGCGCGTGCCGCTTCGATCACCGCGGGATCGCGCGGATCGAGAAACACGGACAGCTGGGCGGGATACAGACCCTTCTCGTCTTCGACGCTCGCCGCCTGCTCGATCCGGTCGGCGTCATAGAGCATGACGCCGAGATACCGGATCCTGCCGACGCACGTTTCCGAACAGACCGTGGGCTCCCCGACTTCCAGGCGCGGATAGCACATGATGCACTTCTCGGCCTTGCCACTCTGCCAGTTGTAGTAGATTTTCTTGTAAGGACACGCCGAGACGCACATCCGCCAGCCGCGGCATTTATCCTGATCCACGAGGACAATCCCGTCCTCCTCGCGCTTGTAGATGGAACCCGACGGACAAGCCGCCACGCAGGCCGGATTGAGGCAGTGCTCGCACAGGCGCGGCAGGTAGAACATGAACGTGTTCTCGAACTGCCCGTGGATCTCCTTCTGGACCCCTTCAAAATTCCGGTCCTTGGAGCGCTTGGCGAACTCCGTACCGAGAATCTCCTCCCAGTTGGGGCCCCATTCGATCTTCTCCATGCGCCGCCCGTCAATCAACGACCGCGGCCGGGCGGTGGGGAAGTTCTCCATTGCCGGCGCCGACTGGAGATGTTCGTAGTCGAACGTGAACGGCTCGTAATAGTCGTCTATTTCCGGCAGATGGGGATTGGCGAATAGCTGCGCGAGGATGCGCCACTTGCCGCCGAGTTTGGGCCGGATGCGGCCGTTGGCCTGGCGCACCCACCCGCCCTTCCACTTGTCCTGGTTTTCCCAGTCCTTCGGATAGCCAATGCCGGGCTTCGTCTCGACATTGTTGAACCAGGCGTACTCGACGCCTTCGCGCGAGGTCCATACGTTCTTGCAGGTAACCGAGCACGTATGGCACCCGATGCACTTGTCGAGGTTGAGGACCATCGCGATCTGCGCGCGGACTTTCATGTTCGTTTTCCTTCCTGCCGACAGGGCTATTCAGCGGCCGCCGGCTTGTCGAGCCAATCGACATTCGCCATCTTGCGAACCACGACGAATTCGTCGCGGTTGGTTCCGATCGTTCCGTGATAGTTGAAGCCGTAGGCCTGCTGCGCGTATCCGCCGATCATGTGTGTCGGCTTGAGGCACGTGCGCGTGACGGAGTTGTGGATTCCGCCGCGTGCGTGCGTGATCTCTGAGCCCGGCACATTCACGATTTTTTCCTGCGCGTGGTACATCAGGACCATTCCCGCCGCAACGCGCTGCGAGACGACGGCGCGCGCGACAAGAGCCCCGTTCGTATTGAACGCCTCGATCCAATCGTTGTCGGAGACTCCGATTTTCTTCGCGTCGACTTCCGATATCCACACGCACGGCCCGCCGCGCGACAGCGTGAGCATCAGCAGATTGTCGGTGTAGGTAGAGTGAATTCCCCATTTCTGGTGCGGCGTGATGAAATTGAGCGCGATCTCGGGATTCCCGTTCGGCCGCTTCATCATCAGGGGCGTGATCGTCTTGGTATCGACAGGCGGCTTGTAGACGCACAGGGCCTCGCCGAATGCGCGCATCCAGGGGTGGTCCTGATAGAGCTGCTGGCGACCTGTCAGCGTTCGCCACGGAATGAGCTCGTGCACATTCGTCCAGCCAGCGTTATAGGTAATGTGCTCGCTCTCGATGCCGGACCAGATCGGCGACGAAATGATCTTGCGCGGTTGCGCCTGGATGTCGCGGAAGCGGATCTTCTCGTCCTCGCGCGTATCTGCCAGGTGCGCATGGTCGCGGCCGGTGAATGTCGAGAGGGATTGCCAGGCCTTGACGGCAACATGGCCGTTCGTCTCCGGCGCAAGCGACAGAATGACTTCGGCCGCCTGGATGTCGGTCTCGATCTTCGCCAGACCCTTCGAGACGCCCTCCTCCGCCACCGCGCCATTCAGCGACTTGAGGAATTCGACCTCGTCACCGGTCTTCCACGACATTCCCTTCCCGCCGTTGCCGAGCTTGTCCATCAGCGGCCCGAGCGACGTGAACTTCTTGTACGTGTTCGGATAGTCGCGCTCGACGACGACGACGGCCGGCATCGTCTTGCCGGGGATCGGCTCGACTTCGCCGCGCTTCCAGTCCTTGGGTTCGAACGGTTGGCCGAGTTCGGCAGGCGCATCGTGGAGAAGCGGCAGAAGGACAACGTCCTTCTCGACGCCCAGATGACCGACCGCAAGCTCGGAGAAGCGCTTGGCAAACCCCTTGAAGATCTCCCAGTCGCTTCGCGACTCCCATGCCGGATCGACTGCCGCAGACAGCGGATGGATGAAGGGGTGCATGTCCGAGGTGTTGAGATCGTGCTTCTCGTACCATGTCGCCGTCGGCAACACGATGTCGGAGTAGACGCACGTGGTCGACATGCGGAAATCGAGGGTGACGAGCAGGTCAAGCTTCCCTTCGGGAGCCTTCTCGTGCCACGCGACCTCGGAGGGCTTCGCCTCGCCCTCCTCTCCGAGATCCTTGCCGAGCACGCCGTGCTGGGTTCCGAGAAGATGCTTGAGGAAGTATTCGTGCCCCTTGCCGCTTGACCCGAGCAGGTTCGAGCGCCAGACGAACATGTTGCGCGGCCAGTTCGCCGGATCGTCGGGGTCCTCGCACGACATCGCGAGCGAACCGCCCTTGAGACCGTTGGCGACATATGCAGGCGCTTCGGAACCGGAAGCAGCGGCGGCCTTGGCCACTTCGATGGGATTGCGCTTCAGCTGCGGCGCCGAAGGCAACCATCCCATGCGTTCCGCGCGGACATTGAAATCGACCAGCGTGCCTTCGTAACCGGCCGGCGCCAATGGCGAAAGAATTTCGTCGAGACGCAGCTTCTCGTAACGCCACTGGTCGGTATGTGCGTAGAAGAACGACGTCGAATTCATGTGCCGTGGCGGGCGATGCCAATCGAGCGCGAATGCCAGTGGCGTCCAACCGGATTGCGGGCGCAATTTCTCTTGCCCGACATAGTGGGACCATCCGCCACCCGGCTGGCCGACGCATCCGCACATCACCAGCATGTTGATGAGGCTGCGGTAGTTCATGTCCGCGTGATACCAGTGGTTCATCGCGGCGCCGACGATGACCATCGAGCGCCCCTTGGTCTTGGCTGCATTGTCGGCAAAGCCGCGCGCGACGGCGACGATCCGGTCGCGCGGCACACCGCAGATCTTCTCAGCCCAGGCCGGCGTATAGGGATGGTCGTCGTCGTAGTCCTTCGCCGCATCGCCGCCGAGGCCACGGTCGATGCCGTAATTTGCGACGAACAGGTCGTAGACCGTCGCAACCAGGGTTTCGCCATCCTTCAACCGAAGCTTCCGCGCCGGCACATTTCGCACGATCGTCCTGCCGTGGGCCGACCCCTTGAAGTGCGGCGAGCGTGGCGCTTCTTCGGCGGCGAAATAAGGGAACGCAACGCCGGCGACCGCATCATGCGCCTTGAGCAGGCTCAACGAGGCGACCGTCTCGGCACCCGTGGCCGCGTTTCGGCCTTCGAGGTTCCACTTGCCCTTCTCGCCCCAGCGGAAGCCGATCGATCCGGTCGGGACGTATGGATTGCCATTTGCCTGGTCGAGTGCAACCGGCTTCCATTCCGTGTTGTTCGTCTCGCCGAGGCCGCCTTCGAAATCGGACGCGCGCACGAACCTGTCCGCGACGAGCTGGTCGCCTTGCCGGACGAGCCGGACGAGCATCGGCATGTCGGTGTAGCGCCGGATATAGTCCTCGAAATAGGGCGTGGCCCGATCGAGGTGGAATTCCTTGAGGATTACATGACCGAAAGCCATGCCGAGCGCCGCGTCCGTGCCCTGCTTGGGATGCAGCCAGATGTCGGCGAACTTCGACGCCTCGCTATAATCCGGCGTGATGACGACGGCCTTCGCGCCCTTGTAGCGGGCCTCGGTGAAGAAGTGGGCATCCGGCGTGCGCGTCTGCGGGACATTCGAACCCCACAGGATCATGTAGGATGAATTGTACCAGTCGGCGCTTTCGGGGACGTCCGTCTGCTCACCCCATGTCTGGGGCGATGCCGGCGGCAAGTCGCAATACCAGTCGTAGAAACTCATGCACACGCCGCCCAGCAGCGACAGGTAGCGCGAGCCGGCCGCATAGGACACCATCGACATCGCCGGAATCGGCGAGAATCCGAGGATCCGGTCGGGACCGTGCTTCATGATCGTGTGGACGTTCGCGGCGGCGACAATCTCGTTCGCCTCGGCCCATGTCGCGCGCACGAACCCGCCCTTGCCGCGAACCTTCACGATCGATTCGCGCTTTGCCGCATCTTCGACGATCGATTTCCAGGCAAGGACCGGATCCTTGTGCAGCGCCTTCGCCTCGCGCCACAGGCGGACAAGCCGGCCGCGGATCAGCGGGTACTTCACCCGATTGGCGCTATAGAGGTACCAGGAATAGGACGCGCCGCGCGCGCAGCCGCGCGGTTCGTGGTTCGGCATGTCGGGCTTGGTTCGCGGATAATCGGTCTGCTGCGTTTCCCAAGTCACGATCCCGCCCTTGACGTAGATCTTCCATGAACACGAGCCCGTGCAATTGACGCCATGTGTCGATCGCACGATCCGGTCGTGCGCCCACCGATTGCGGTAGCCTTCCTCCCAGTCGCGGCGTTCGTTCGTGACAGTGCCGTGCCCGTCGGAGAAGCTCTCGACGTTGCGAGAAAGGAAGTTCAGTCGGTCCAGAAACTGGCTCATGGTCGTATCCTCGATATCGTTCTGACGATTCAGCCGGCAGCGGCGACGGATTTCGGGGCACGCTCGACGTCGTAGAGAAGCCCGCCGCGTCGCGTGTACACGCCCCATGTGATCGCGATGCAGCTCACATAGAAGGTGAGGAATCCGTAGAGCGCCCATTCGGCTCCGCCCGTCATCGCGATCGACGTGCCGAAGCTCTTGGGAATGAAGAAGGCGCCGTAGGCCGCGATTGCAGAGGTGAATCCGATAATCGCGGCGGATTCCTTGTCGGACTGCCGGACGCGATCCGCCGGGCTCAGTCCGGCTTCGAGGCGCGCCACTTCCCGCCGCATGATCGCCGGGATCATCTGGAACGTCGATGCGTTGCCCACGCCAGATGCTGCAAACAGGAACAGGAAGCTGCCGAGGAACACCGGGAATGCGATCGCTTCACCCTTCATACCGATGGCATGAAGGATGCCAAGCACGCCGAGGCTCATCGCGACGAAGACCCACAGCGTCACACGCCCGCCGCCCAGCCGGTCACTGGGCGTACCCGCGGCGGCGCGCGCGAGCGCACCCACGAGCGGCCCGAGAAAGGCGTATTTGAGCGAATTCACGTCCGGGAACAGGATCTTCGACAGCAGGGGAAATGCCGCCGAGAAGCCGATGAACGACCCGAATGTTCCGGTGTAGAGCCAGCACATGATCCAGTTGTGACGGCGACGGAAAATCACCGCCTGATCCGAGAAGGAAGCCTTCATCGACGCGATGTCGCTCATGCCGAACCACGCGGCGAAGGCGCTGGCGACGATGAACGGCACGAACACGAAGCCGGCATTCTGCAGCCATAGCGGCGAAGTCGTACCGCCCTGGACGGAACTCTGCGGATCGCCGCCGAGTGCACCGAATACGCCCGCGGTGATCGCGAGCGGTACGACGAACTGGACGACGCTGACGCCGAGATTTCCAAGGCCGGCGTTGAGCGCAAGCGCATTGCCCTTCTCGGCCTTCGGGAAGAAGAACGAGATGTTGGCCATCGACGAGGCGAAGTTTCCGCCGCCGAAACCGCAGAGCAGCGCGAGGACGAGGAATATCCAGTATGGCGTCGCGGGATTCTGGACCAGCATCCCGATGCCGAGAGCGGGCAGCAGAAGCGACCAAGTCGACAATGTCGTCCACAGTCTTCCGCCAAAGATGGCCGGCATGAAGCTATAGAATATGCGCAATGTCGCGCCGGAAAGCCCCGGCAATGCCGCCAGCCAGAAAAGCTGCTCGTTGTCGAACTTGAAACCGACCGTCGGCAGCTTTGCGACGACGACCGACCAGACCATCCATACCGCAAACGAGAGGAGCAGCGCCGGGATCGAGATCCAGAGATTCCGGCGCGCGATCGCGCGGCCCTTTTCCTCCCAGAACTGCCTGTCTTCGGGGCGCCAGTCCTGGATGGCACCCGTTCCCGCAAGGGCGCCTTCCTGCGCCTTGCCGTGGATCGATTGCATTTCCGGAAGCTCGGGAAGCGAGCGGATTGCGATTCCCGCGGCACTGGCCTCGCGTTCCATCTGACGGATCGCGACATGCATCCAGACCAGCGAGATCGACACGATCGCGAACAGCAGCCAGAAGCAGCTCTGCCAGACGCCCGTCAGATCGTTGAGCGCGCCGAACGCGATCGGCAGCACAAACCCGCCGAGACCGCCGACAAGCCCGACGATACCGCCGACGGCGCCCACGCGGCCGGGGTAGTAGACCGGGATATGCTTGTATACAGCCGCTTTGCCGAGGCTCATGAAGAAGCCGAGCACGGAGGCGACGACCATGAAGCTGACAAGCCCCATCCGTGTCGAGAACTCGACCGGGCCACGGATGCCCTCCACGACGTACTGCGTCGGCGGATAGGACAGGACGAACGTGCAGACGACAGAGACCAGAAATGTCCAGTACATGATCCGGCGCGCGCCGTACTTGTCCGACAGGTGCCCGCCATAGGCGCGGAAAACGGATGCCGGAATCGAATAGGCCGCGCCGATCATGCCGGCCGTGGTTATGTCGAGCCCGTAGACGCCGATGAGGTAGCGCGGCAGCCAAAGCGCCAGGGCAACGAAAGCACCGAAGACAAAGAAGTAGTAGACCGAGAAGCGCCAGACCTGCGCGTTGGCAAGCGGCTCGAGCATCGCCGAAAGCGGTTCCGGCTTGACGCCTTCCGCCCGCCGGCGTGCGAGATCGGGATCGTCTTTCGTCGTCAGGAAGAAGACGATCGCGATCGCGCCAAGCCCCAATGCCCATACGAGCGCCACAGTCTTCCAGCCGTAGGCGACCATTATCGCGGGTGCGACGAATTTCGTGACGGCCGCACCGACGTTGCCGGCCCCGAAAATGCCGAGCGCCGTGCCCTGCTGCGCCTTTGGAAACCACTTGGCGACATAGGCGACACCGACGGAAAACGAGCCGCCGGCGATCCCCACGCCCAACGCTGCAAGCAGAAAGGTCGGATAGTCGTAGGCATAGACGAGAAGCGCGGTCATGACCGCCGCACTCAGCATCGTCAGCGTGTATACGACGCGCCCGCCATATTGATCGGACCAAATTCCCAAGATCAAACGAATCAGCGAACCCGTCAGGATCGGCGTGCCGACGAGAAGGCCGAATTGCGTATCGGAAAGCCCGAGGTCTTTCTTTATCTGGATGCCGATGATCGCGAAAATGGTCCACACCGCGAAGCAGGCGGTGAATGCGATCGTGCTCATCCAGAGAGCGGTTTGCTGGCCTTCCGGCCTGTCTTTTCCTTCGATCATCGTTTCCTCGCGACACGGTCCGACTGCTCGTTGAAACGATGCGCAAGCCTGCTAGAATTACAGTTGATCCAAATCAATTGGGCAACCAGCCATTCGACTATTCTTGCAAAACCTTGCAAAACATTGATATTTGCCGTGCCAATATACTGAGCGCATCAAGATACAATCTGATAAAAATCAAGTCGCCTTTGACAGGAGAGACAGGATGAAGCCCTCCGATCGCGACGCGCTCTCCCGCACCCCGATGTTCAGTGTCGTACCGCCGGAAGTCTGCGACCGTCTGGCGATCGGCACCTTCGTGCAGACCCTTCCGAAGGGCGCACTCGTCTTCGAACAAGGAGACAACGCGGAGTTCCTGCATGTGTTGCTCGAAGGGCGCTGCGGTCTCGTCGGACAGCGCCCCGACGGCGAGGAATGCATTGTCGAAATCATGCATGCGGGCGACGCCTTCATTCTCGCCGCGATCATGCTCGAAGCGCCCTATTTGATGTCGGCTCGCGTACTCGAAAGCTCGCGTATCGTGATGATTCCGGCGGCGCCATTGCGTCGTGCGCTCGATCAGGAGCCACACCTTATGCGTGCAGCCGCGCTGGACCTCGCGCGTTACTGGCGCTTGCTCGTCCAGCAGATCAAGGATCTCAAGCTTCGCTCGACGCATGAGCGTGTCGCCGCGCATCTCAGCGCGCTGTGCGGACGGAAATCGACCGGTCCCGCGGTCCTCATGCTGGACGAGGAGTTCCGGTCAATCGCCGCGAAACTCGCCATGACGCCGGAATCCTGGTCGCGTTCGATCCGTCAGCTCGAAAATGTCGGTGTGCGATCGAACGGCCGCAGGATCGAGATCGACGACGTCGTACGCCTGCGCGAGTATGCCGGCGTGGACGGACTCCATTGATTCCCCTCCGGCTAGCCGGATTTGGCTTTCAACAGACCGATGAAGAGCCCGCCCAGCACCGACCTCGCCTGAAAGCCGATTTTCCGGCCTTTATCGGTCAGATACAGGTCCGAGAGTGGCACGCGGCTCGGAGTTTCGTTCGCATATCGAAGAATGCGGTCGACGAAATCGGCGAAGATGTCCGGGTCGTCGGCGAGCGAGGCGGCCCAGAGCATCCATTCAGGCTTCGTGAGGGCCGAACGTCCGTCCAGCGGGCAGCCATATAGATCGACCTTGCCCCGATAGAACGCAAGTTCGCGGCGACGCTCGCTCTCGGTCCAGAGACCGAGCCCGAGATACCGGTCCCAGACCATGTTGTATTTGAGGCTCCAGCTACCGGGCTGGTTGAAGGCGAGACGGGTTCCCTGCCCGTCGCGCGATCGCGCGAGGATCGAATTCGCCATCGACTTGGCCCGCTCGCCGTAGCGACGGGCGGCGGCAGCTTCGCCGATCGCCTCGGCCATCCGAGCGGCGCACGCCAGACCGCATGCCGCCTTGACGGCGAGATTCACATTGTGGCCGAGAACGCCCGAGAAATCGTCAGTGCATAGCTGTTCGCCAGGGTCTTCGCCGTGCTCCGCCAGATAGTCGGCCCATTGCGCAAGCACCTTCCAGTGCGTGCGCACGTCGCCGCTGTCACCGCTTGCATCGAGATGGGCAGCTGCCAACACAAGCAGATTCCCGCACTCTTCCACGGGCATCTGTGTCTCGATGATCGGCTGTCCGGGATCGAGATGATAGTTGCGGTAGGTTTGCCCGTTTGCCTTCGGATAGGTGCCGAGATCGTGTGCGGCGAACGGGAACGGCCAGGCGGGGCTCGTGCAATAGGCATAGTAGGGCCGGATCATCGCCTGCAGCAGCGCCGGGTTGAAGACCAGGAAGAGCGGCGCCGAGGGATAGGCGACATCCGCGGTTCCGATACACCCGTTCGAAAAATTCTCCTTCGACAGGAAAATCGGATTCCCGTCCGGGCCGGCGACCAGCTTGTGTGCCGCGATCGTGTGGCGCCACGACAGCGAAAGAAGGTCCGCATAGCCTTCACCTGCAACTTCTCGCGCACGCGCGACAAGATCGCGGTCGAACCGGGCCGCCCGTTCAAGCACCGATTTCTCTTCGGCAAATGCCTGCGCCAGAAGCTTCATCGGGCCAGAATCGGGCGCGCGCCGCCACCACGCGCGCAGCTTCTGGCCGAAATACTCGATTGCCCACTCGTCGTCGTACCCGACCAGAATCGTCTCGTTGGCACCGCCGGTCCCTTCGACCGACAGATCGAAGATCAGTGCCAACACCGCGTCGGCGTTGTAATCGACCTTGCGCGGGACCGTCTTGGGAGCCACCGTGCTTCGCTGCCCGGACGAAATGAAGGTATCCCGGCTCGCGTCGATGTCGCCGACCGTCGCGACCACACGGCCTGTTCGGCCGGCAAGCCACCCGCTGCCCCAATCGATCCGCCGATGATCGCCTGCGACGGCCAGCACGTTCTGTTCCTCGCACCGGAACGATAGCGCGGTCACCCCGCCTTCCGACTGTTCCGACCAGAAAACCCGCTGGTGCGGAAGATTGACCGCGATCTCGCCGGACATATCGATATAGGCGGAGACTGAATGCGCGCGCCCGTCGAGCGAATTGGCGGAAAACAGAAGATAGGAGACGGGCCGGGAAATCAATTCGAGATCGTCGGGCAACAGCGGCGTCACGAAATCCATGCCGATCTCGGCGTTTCCGCACCGGAAGCGATATGCGGTCTTGGTCGCATGGACTTCACAGGAAACTTGCTCGGCCGCCGCCGGCCCCCACTCATCCCCGCCCATCAGCCTGTAGGCAACTCCATCGACCCGCACGACCGCGAAGAGCGACATTTTCGTGCCCGTCCAGTGACGCGTCCAATCGCCGTTCAGGCGGTCGGCAAAACTCCAGATCGACGTATGCGGATCGAACGTGACGAGAGGAACGGCAGGCGGACGGCGCAGGCGAACTCGGGTGCTCATCAGATCGACTCCTGTTTGGATCCGGCAATCGCCTGACGCAGCGTCCGCCGGGAGGCGGCAAGCAGGCGGCGCATGGATTCTTCGGCGGCCCGTCCGTCACCGCGCTGAATGGCATCGCAGACGTTCCCGTGAAGCACCTGCTCGCGCGGCGGCATCGACTCGCGCTGGCTGAGACTGAAGCTCAGATGAAGCGCCGTCCGGATCGCCGCACCGAGCGAAACCATGAAGACATTCTTGCTTGCCGCGAATATCGCCAGATGGAACTCGAGATCCGCAGCGACACGCCGCCTGCTGCTCAAGCGGCCATCCGCCATGACGGCGAACTTCTTTCCGATCTTCGCCTT
Organism: Tagaea sp.; assembly: GCA_044224405.1. Taxonomy (GTDB): domain Bacteria; phylum Pseudomonadota; class Alphaproteobacteria; order CACIAM-22H2; family CACIAM-22H2; genus Tagaea. Next base: position 257,978 of record JBGAKN010000004.1, read on the forward strand.
GTCGGCGGCGCTGCCCTTTTTCGCCGCAAGATGGCACGCGAACGGCTCGAAACAGTCGCGGATATCGTAAAGCTGACCAAGCACCTCGGCGGCGACGCCACTGCGCACCCGCCAGGCCAACACCTCGGAATCAAACTGGTTCCAGTGCTCCGTCGGCTGGACGACGGTCCCGTTCCGGGGCTTGCTTGCGACCAGCCCCTTGCCGTGCAGTCGCTTCACCGCCTCCCGGACGGTCGTACGGCTTACCTTGAAACGATTGCCGAGCTCGGCTTCCGTCGGAAGCACCGCACCCGGCGGGAATTCGCCGGCAACGATCCGCGCGCCGATATCGGCGGTCACGATCGTGCACAGTCTTCCTCCTCCCCGTCCCGGCACGATTACGCCCTCCCTGAGAGATCGATTTCCAGCCGACCTTCTTGACAAGGTTATGGACAGCCGAATAGCGTTGTCAATTATCATACAAATCGGCGATGAATACTTCGCCGATAGTGACCGCCACAACGGCGGCACTCAGTTGGGAGAGAACGTTTGGCCGACCTGAGCCTGCGCCATATTTCCAAACGCTTCGGCGCCATCGAAGTGATTCGAGATTTGAATCTCGAGATTCCGGCCGGCGAATTCGCCGTCTTCCTCGGCCCGTCCGGGTGCGGAAAGACGACGCTGCTGCGGATGATCGCGGGGCTCGAAACCCCGAATGCCGGCGAGATCCGGCTCGGCGAGCGGCGCATCGATACGCTGGCGCCGGGCGACCGCAGCGTCGCGATGGTGTTCCAGCATTACGCGCTCTACCCGCACATGACCGTCCGCCAGAACATGGCGTTCGGCCTGCGCAACATCGGGACGGAGCCGGCGCTCATCGAGCGCAAGGTGAACGAGGCCGCGGAGATGCTGGAGATCGTCCCGCTTCTCGATCGCAAGCCCGGCCAGCTTTCCGGCGGACAGCGCCAGCGCGTGGCGATCGGACGCGCCATCGTCAAGCAGCCCCAGGCGTTCCTCTTCGACGAGCCCCTTTCCAACCTCGATGCCCTGCTCCGCAGCCGCACGCGCGTCGAACTGGCGCGCCTGCACCAGCGTGTCCGCTCGACGATGGTTTTCGTCACGCACGATCAGGTCGAGGCCATGACTCTCGCCACCCGGATGGTCGTGATGAACCAGGGCCGGATCGAGCAGGTCGGCACGCCGATGGAGATCTACCACACGCCTCGCACGCGATTCGTCGCCGGCTTCGTCGGTGCGCCCGCGATGAATTTCTTTCCGGTCGCGGCCATAACGGAGCGCAACGGGATGGCCGTCGCGCGAATTGCGGGCGGCTTCGATATCGAAACGGAAGTCCCGGTCGCCCGCGTGCCGGGCCGCGACATCACGCTCGGCATCCGGGCAGAGCATATCCGGCGCGGAACGGGTTCGTCCGCGAAGGTCGGGGTCGTCGAACGGCTGGGCGAGCGCACGCTCGTCCATGCCGATCTGCCCGACGGAAGCACCGTCGTCTACAATGACGCCGCCGATACGACCCTGTCCGTCGGCGCCACGGTGACGCTGGCCTTCGACGGGAAATCGGCGCACCTCTTCGGTTCCGACGGAGTGGCGCTCCGTGGCTGAAGGCGCGAACTCGTCCACCGTCGGCGCCAGTCGCGGCGCGAACGCGCTGTTCGTCGCGCCGTATCTGCTGATCCTGATGCTTCTGCTCGTCATGCCGCTGTTCCTCGGCATCTGGCTGGCGTTCCAGGACTACGACATGCTCGGCGGCTGGAACGGCGGCGTCGGCTGGGAAAATTTCGAGAACCTGTTCGACGACAAGATATTCCTCGGAACGATCCGCAATACCGTCGTGTTCGTGCTGCTTACGACCCCGGCCTTCGTCCTGCTGGGGCTCGGACTTGCCCTCGCCCTGAACGACACGATGCGCCGCAGTGCCGTCCTGCGGGCGATCTTCTTCGGTTCATCCGTCCTGTCCGTCACGATCGTCACGCTGATCTGGCGTCTCGTCCTTCTCCCCGACCGCGGCCTGCTCGCGTCGATCCTCGCGATCGTCGGCGTGGAGTCGCCCAATCCGGTCACGTCGGAGATCTGGGCGCTGCCCGCGATCGCGGTCGTGACCGTCTGGTGGATCATCGGTCTGCCGATGACGCTCTTCCTAGCCGCGCTCCAGCAGATCCCCGGCGAGCTCTACGAGGCGGCGACATTGGACAACGCTTCGCGCTGGACGACGTTGCGCTCGATCACCCTGCCCTCGATCTGGCGCACGGTCGTCGTCGTGGCGATGATCGAGATCGTCCTGCAGTTCCAGCTCTTCGGACAGGCTCTGCTGATCACCGGCGGCGGCCCGAACAACATGTCGCGTCCCATCGTCCAGTTCATCTACGAGTCCGGCTTCCGCGACCTGCAGCTCGGCTTCGCCGCCGCCGCTTCCCAGGTCCTGTTCATCCTCATGCTGATCGCGGCACTCGGTCAGATGTGGATTTCCCAGAAGCGGGAGCACTGAGAAATGCGCAGCTTCAGGCGGGGCAGCGAGCTCGGGGACCGGCTTATACTGGCCGCCGTCGTCCTGCTCGCCCTTGTATGGATCGCGCCGATCGCATGGGTCGTCGGCCTCAGCTTCAAGCCAAACGAAGTGCTGATGCGCACGACCGGCGGCATCATCTTTCCGCCGTTCACGCTGAAGAACTATGCGGACATCATCGCCTCGAGTTCGGTCTTCGGATGGATGGCGAACAGCGCGATAGTCGCTGCCGGCCAGACGATCCTCACGCTGCTCGTCGCCTCGCTCGCCGGCTACGGGTTCGCGCGGACCGAGTTCCCCGGGCGCAAGCCGCTATTCGTGCTCGTGCTCGCAGCTCTCGCCATTCCCGAACAGGCGATCATCGTCCCGCTCCACACGATGTTCGCCGAGTTCGACCTGCACAACACCTATGTCGCGCTGATCGCGCCCCGGCTCGCCTTCCCCTTCGGCGTCCTCCTGATGACGCAGTATTTCCGCGCGATCCCGGCGGAGATCGAGGAAGCGGCGCTGCTCGACAAGGCATCGCGCCTGAAGATCTTCTTCCGGATCGTCCTGCCGCTGTCGATACCGGCGCAGGCCACGCTCGGCATCTACACGTTCCTGCATGCCTGGAACGAATATTTCTGGCCGCTCGTCTCGGCGACGAAGCCCGACATGTACACCCTCACCGTCGGTCTCGCGTCCATGCAGACGAACTTCGCCCAGACCGAAGGAATCGGCTTCCTCATGGCGCAGGCGGTGTTCGCCGGGCTGCCGATCCTGATCCTCTATCTTTTCTTCCAGCGCCATATCGTCAACGCCGTCGCTGGCGGCGCAACGAAGTGACCAAGAACAATCCGCAAAACCAGGAGGAACCCATGTCACGACCGAGCTTGTCAAAACCGATACTGGCGGCGGCCGCGCTGATGGCGCTGCTCGCGGGGCCGGTTCAGGCCCAGCAGAAGACCGAAATCACGTTCGCACGCTTCTTCGGCGCCTGCGAAGGCGATTACGGAAGTTCGACCGACCTCGCCAAGGCGCGTGGCGAGTGCGGCGTGATGACCACGCTCGTCAATCTCTTCAACGCGACGAACAAGGACAACATCGTCGTGAAGCCCCAGATCATCGAATGGGGCCCCTACTACCAGCAGCTCAACGCGCGCCTCGCGGCCAAGGACATTCCCGCCATCGCGGTCATGCACGCCGCCCAGCTCGGCGATTATACGCGCTATGTCGAGGATCTCGGGCCCATCCTCAAGGAAGCCGGGATCGACGCCGGCGACTTCACGCCGAACGCGAAGAACGCCGTGACCGTCGGCGGGAAAATCTACGCGATGCCGTGGGATACGCATTCCTGGCTCTGGCACATGAATGTCGGCCTTTACAAGAAGGCCGGCCTCGTCGATGCGCAGGGGCAACCCATCATGCCGAAATCGGTCGCGGAGATGGTGGCCCAGGGCAAGCAGATCAAGGAGAAGACCGGCAAGCCCTACATCATCCTGGCGACTGCCGGTCCCGGCGACTTCGCCAATTCGGCCCGCGGCTACTATTCGTGGCTCTACGACCAGAACGGCAGCATCTTCCCGAAGAACTTCGAGAACGCCGACTTCAAGACGCCGGAATCGATGGCCGCCTTCGGTGCCTACGAAGCCCTCGTGAAGAATGATCTGGTCACCAAGGGGCTCGACGGCGGCGGTGCCATCGGCGCGTTCCTCAATGGCGGCGGAGCCGTGTACCTGACGGGAACGTGGCGCATCGACGATTTCCTCGCTGCCGAAGCGAAGGCGGGATCGCCGCTGTCGGAAGGCTACACGACCCGCGTGTTCCCGAACCTGTTCAAGAACCAGTCGGTCTGGACGGACAACCACACCTGGGTCTTGCCGAAGGGCGGCACGGACGCGAAGACGCGCAAGGCCGCGCTCACGTTCATGAAGTTCCTGTGGGACCACAACTTCGACTGGGCACGCGGCGGCGGACACCTGCCGGCGCGCCAGTCGCTGATGGCCGACTACGCCAAGCTGCCCCAGCGCCAGCATGTCGTCGACATTCCGAAGTTCGGCAAGGCCCTGCCGCACGAGGTGCGTCGCCAGTTCGGCTTCCAGAACATGATCGGCGAGGAAATCGCCAACATGGTCAACACCGGAAAGACGGCCGAACAGGCCGCCGCTGCCGCGCAGGAACGTTCCGTCGCCCTGCTGCGCGGTCGCTGAAGTTCGCTCCCGAGCGCGCCCGGAAACCCCGGGCGCGCTCTTCTTCCTTTCGAACCGAGAGAAAACGCCATGCGTCGCGCAAAAGTGCTGATGGACCGGGATTTCACGATCGGCCAGACGGACCCCCGTCTGTTCGGCGCGTTCATCGAGCATCTCGGCAGGTGCGTCTATGGCGGCATCTTCGAACCCGGCCACCCCACCGCCGACAAGAAGGGCTTCCGCCAGGACGTCATGGCGCTGGTGCGCGAACTCGCGCCGACGATCATGCGCTATCCGGGCGGCAACTTCGTCTCCGGCTACAACTGGGAAGACGGCGTCGGCCCCGTCGACAAGCGGCCTGCCCGTCTGGACTATGCGTGGTTCTCGACCGAACCCAACACGTTCGGGACGAACGAATTCATCGACTGGTGCCGACAGGCGGAAATCGAGCCGATGCTCGCCGTCAATCTCGGCACGCGCGGCCCGCAGGATGCGGGCTATTTCGTCGAATACTGCAACCATCCCTCCGGCACCTACTATTCCGATCTCCGGCGCAAGCACGGCTACGAGAAGCCGCACGACGTGAAGTTCTGGTGCCTGGGCAACGAGATGGACGGCTCGTGGCAGACCTGCGCGCGCACCGCCGACGAGTACGGCCGCGTCGCGACCGAGGCCGCGAAGATCATGCGCTGGGCGGACAAGCGGATCGAACTCGCCGCCTGCGGCTCGTCGGGCCGGAAAATGGCGACGTTCGGCATGTGGGAAGACCGCGTGCTCGACCACACGTTCGACCAGGTCGAGTGGATCAGCCTGCACACCTACCTGAACAACTACGCCGACGACACGGCCGCGTTCCTTGCGAGCCCGGACGCGATGGACAGCTTCATCGAGGAGGTCGTCGCGATCGCCGATTCCGTCGCGGCGCGCAAGCGCTCGAAGAAGCGTATCATGCTGAGCTTCGACGAATGGAACGTCTGGTACCGCACGCGCCGCCCGCGCGAGGCGCGCATCAAGCCGGGCTGGCCGGTCGCCCCGCCGATCCTCGAGGAAGCGTACGACATGCAGGACGCGCTCGCGTTCGGCGGCGCCGTCATCTCCCTCCTCAATCATGCCGACCGCGTGCGCTGTGCGTGCCTTGCCCAGCTCGTCAACGTGATCGCGCCGATCATGACCGAGACGGGCGGCGGCGCCTGGCGCCAGACGATCTTCCACCCCTTCGCGCATTTCAGCCATTTCGGCCGCGGCGACGTGCTGCGGGCGAAGATCGACTGCGATGCGTACGACACCGCATATTTCGACCCGGCCGGCATGGACGACGAAGTCCGCACGAAGCTTTCGGACGTGCCCTATCTCAAGCTCGCCGCCGTCGCAGACGGGGGCGGCCTGAACGTGTTCGCGCTCAACCGCGACCTGAAGTCCGAGATGCGCGTCGAAGCGGAAGCGCGCAGCTTCGGCGGCCTCAAGCTGGTCGAGGCGCTGACGATGCACAATCCTGACCTTAAGGCGGCCAACACCAAGGATGCGCCCAACCGGATCGTTCCCAAGCCGCTGGCAGGCGTGGTGGCCGATGGCGAGAAGATCACGGCGACCCTGCCGCCGGCATCGTGGAGCATCCTGCGCTTCGCCGCGGCCCGCTGAGCCTGGAGAATCCGATGACGTATCGCGGCGTATTTCCCGTTGCCCCCACGGTGTTCGATGCCGAAGGCCGGCTCGACCTAGAAGGACAGAAGCGCTGCATCGATTTCATGATCGATGCCGGATCCCACGGGATCTGCATTCTCGCGAACTGGTCCGAACAGTTCGTGCTGACCGACGACGAGCGCGAGCGCGTGATGGATTGCGTCCTCACGCACAACGCGGGTCGCGTGCCGATCATCGTCACGACCACACATTTCTCGTCAGACGCCTGCGCCGCACGCAGCCGGCGCGCGCAGGATGCCGGCGCGTCGATGGTCATGATCATGCCGCCCTATCACGGGGCCACGATCCGGGCGACGGAGCCCGGGATCTACGCCTTCTTCAAGCAGGTGTCCGACGCGATCACGATCCCGATCATGATCCAGGACGCGCCGGTCGCCGGCACGCCGCTCTCGGTCGCCCTCCTCGCCCGCATGGCGCGCGAGATCCGCAATGTCAGCTATTTCAAGATCGAAGTTCCCCAGACGGCGAACAAGCTGCGGGCGCTCATCGCCGAAGGTGGCGATGCGATCGTCGGGCCGTGGGACGGCGAAGAGGGAATCACGCTTCTTGCCGACCTGAATGCCGGCGCCAACGGGACGATGCCCGGCGGCGGCTACCCCGACGGCATGCGCTCGATCTACGACGCGCACGCGGCCGGCAACCGGAAAGCGGCAACCGACGCCTATGCCCGCTGGCTGCCGCTGATCAACTTCGAGAACCGTCAATGCGGTCTAGCGGCGGCGAAAATCCTGATGGAGGCCGGCGGCATCATCAAATCCGGCGCCACGCGACGCCCTCAGCAGCCTCTGCCGCCTGCAACGCGGGCGGAACTGCTCGAGATTGCCCGGAGCCTTGACCCGCTGGTCCTTCGTTGGGGCCGCTAGGGCTTCGAAGCTCGGCTATGCAAACAGCGGGGCGGCGTCGGGCGTGTAGCGCGCCAGCTTCGCACGGTCGATCGTGACGCCAAGGCCAGGTCGATCGGGGATCGACAGCCATCCGTCGGCATCCAGGACGAACGGCTCGGCAAGAATGCCGTCGACATAGGCGCTGCCGCCAATGAACTCGACCAGATCGACACCCGGGAACGCAGCCGCCATCTGCAGGTCGGCCGCCACGCCCAGGGCCGTGTTCCAGCCGTGGCCGACATACTTGACGCCGAAATCGTAGGCCATCCACGCGATCCGGCGCTGCTCTGATATGCCGCCCACTTTCGTGACGTCGGGCTGGACGATGTCGATCGCGGGGCGCGTCAGCCACGGGATGAACGCCTGCCGGCGCGTGAGCACCTCGCACCCCGCGATGGGCACGGGCGAGCAGCGGCGCAGTTCGGCATAGTCGTCGATGGCGTCCGGCCTTACCGGCTCCTCGAACCAGCCCACGTCATAGTCCTTCAGCATTTCGGCCGTGCGCTTCGCCCATTTGAAGCCGTGCGGCCACAACGCGTCGCTTGCGCCCGCATCGACGAACAGGCGCGAGGACTCGCCCGCCGCTTCGCGCGCCGCGCGCACGATCGCCTCGTCGAGCTTGGTGTCGAGAGCACGCCCGAACGGACCCCAGCCGATCTTGAAGGCCGTGAAGCCCCTGGCGCGGAACGCGGCGATCTCGTCGTACATCACCTTGGGCTGGTCCATCAGGAGCGAGCAATAGGGCTGCACCCGGTTGCTGTAGACGCCGCCGAGCAGGCGACCGACGCTCATTCCCGTCGCCTTGCCCAGAATGTCCCACAGCGCGATGTCGATGCCGCTGATCGTATGGGTGAGCGTGCCACCGCGGCCCATCCAGAAGGTGTTCTGGTGCAGCTTTTCGGAGACTCGTTCGGGCTCGAGCGCGTTCTCGCCCTTGTAGAGCGGCTCGAGAACCTTCAGGCCCGCCTGCACGAGCCTTCCGTCGGTGAAGACGCTGCCGTAACCGGTGATCCCCTGGTCGGTATGCACGGCGACGATCGCGTGGATCGAATCCTGCGGGCGGATTTCCGCCGACCAGCCACCCTTCGGGCTTTCGCCGAACAGCGGCGCGGCTTCGATGCGCGTGATGCGGACCGGCGGCAACACCGTGCCGGGGATCTTGAATTTCATGCCTTGAGTCTCCCCTGTGGGCTTTTCTTTTTTTCCGCCGCGTCCCGTTCGGCGCGTCGCCGCGCGACGAGCGTCTCGTAGTCCACGGCGTCGTTCATCACGGTGATGTGCTCGCCAAGCGTCTTGACGATGACCGACAGATCGCCACTCTCGAGCGCCGTGATCATCTCGTGGTGCTCGTCGACGATGGCGGGCATCGGCTTGCCCAGCGTCGCAAGGCCGAAAATGATTATCACCTGGCGCGACAGCGTTTCCCACAGGTCGAGCGTGACGCTGTTGCCGCTGAGGCGGCAAAGCGCGCGATGGAACGCCATGTCGGCGAGCGCGAGGCCGTAGGCATCGCCTCGCGCGGCCATCAGATCCATCTCGCGGACGGCTGCGCGCATCGGGTCGAGATGCGCGCCGGTATTGCGTCCCGCGGCGACGGCACGGATGACGGCACTCTGCTCCAGTGCGGCGCGCGCTTCGACCAGATCGTGGACGCGCTGGTTCGAGATCGGGCGCAGCCGGATGCCCTTATAAGTCTCGTTGACGACGATCCCCTGGCTTTCGAGCAGCCGCAGTGCCTCGCGCACCGGCACGCGGCTGACGCCGAGCTTCTGCGCGATGTCGGTTTCCACGATGCGGTCGCCGGGCAGGATGACGCCCGCGGCCGCGGCCGGGACGATCGCGTCGATGACGAGATCGACGAGCGTCTGCGGCTGCAGCGGCCGCCAATCCGGCGCCGCCGGATCGATCTTCGCAGCTTCCTTTTTGCGCGCGTCCGAACGCCTCACCTGTACGCCCCTCTCGTTGCCGCAGATTTCGATCCAGTTGGATCGTCGCGGCCTTGACTCCGAGTAAGATCGTATACAATGATACAATCACTCGACAAGGAAAAAGCAGATCATACGAACGGGGGATGCGGAAGTGGCGTCTGGGACAGGCAAGATCGAAAGCCGTATTCGCTGCGAAGTCGACTTGGCCGCGCCGGGCCGGCAGGCCGGCTATCTGCGCGCCCCCCAATCCCGCAACAAGTCGGGCTGGGGTGTCGTCGAGATTCCGATCTATTCGATAAAGAACGGCAAAGGCCCGACGGTGCTTTTCACGGGCGGCGTGCACGGCGACGAATATGAGGGGCAGATCGCCGTCTCGCGCCTCGCGCAGTCGCTCGATCCGGCGACGGTCCAGGGCCAGGTGATCATGATCCCGGCGGTGAACCTTCCCGCGGCGATGAACGCGACGCGCCTGTCGCCGATCGACGAGCGCGACATCAACCGCTGTTTTCCCGGCAATCCGCGCGGGACATTCTCCGAGATGCTCGCGCATTTCATCGATGCGGCCGTGCTGCCCCATGTCGACGTGTCGGTCGACGTGCACACCTGCGGGCACAGCGGCAATTCCGCGCTTTCGACCAACATGCATTACCTGCCCGACGCGAAAATGCGCAAGCGCACGATGGCGGCGGCCGCCGCTTTCGGCGCGCCGTACAACGTCGTCTTCTGGGGCGTGGACGAAGGTGCGACGCTTACCTCGGCGGTCGAGCGGCGCGGCATCCTTTCGGTGGGCACGGAACTGGGCGGCTGGGGTCGCGTCAGCGTCGACGGCGTGGCGATCGCCGACCGCGGCCTGCGGAACATGCTGAAGCATCTGGGCGTCATCGACGGAAAGCCCGAAACGACGCAGCGCGACGGCACCAAGGCCACGCGGCACATGATGGTGCGCGATCCCGCCGCCTACAGCGTGGCGAAGTCGGGCGGGCTGTTCGAGCCTTGCAACGTCGTGGGCGACATCTGCCGCGCGGGCGAACTCGCCGGCCGGCTCCATTTCATCGACGACATCGACCACAAGCCGGTCGAAGTCCGCTACGCGACCGACGGCGTGCTGTGGATGGCTGCCGGGCCCGGTCGGGTCCAGCGCGGCGATGTCGTCGCCGTTCTCATGCAGGATTACGACGAAAAGGCTGCCGCCGGCGGCCGTTGAACAAAGGCATCACCCCCAGTTTGCCGATAAGGAGGAGACTCGCGATGAAGATAAGAATGATGGCTCCGATAGTGCTCGCCGCACTCGCGTTTGCCGTTCTGCCGGGCGGAGCCCAGGCGCAGCGCAAGGGCGGCGACGTCGTGATCGCGATCACGCAGGCCCCGCCGTCGCTCGACGCGCACATCACCTCGGCGCAGGCGTCCCGAAACATCAACCTGCACATCTTCGAAACGCTCTACGCGCGCGACGAGAACGCCTCGCCGGTGCCGGAAATCGCCGAGGGCGTGAAGATCTCCGCCGACGGCCTCACCTACGTCTTCCCGATCCGCAAGGGCGTCAAGTTCCACAACGGCAAGGAACTCGACGCGGGCGACGTCGTCGCCTCGATCGAGCGCTACCGCAAGGTCGGCGCGTCGCCGGCCCTCGTGGGTGCCATCAACGCGATCAAGGCGACCGGCGCCAACGAAGTGACCGTCACGCTCAAGGCGCCGCAGGCGACGTTCCTCGAGAACATCTCTTCGCCGCGCGCGCCCATCGCGATCTATCCGGCGGCCGAAGCGGCCAAGGAAGCGGGCAAGGCCGACGTGATCGGCACGGGCCCGTACCGCTTCGTCGAGTACAAGCCCGATAGCCACGTCAAGCTCGCGCGCTTCGACGGGTACGTCACGAACCCGAACGGCAAGCAGACGCGCGACGGCTTCGCTGGAAAGAAAGAAGCCTTCCTCGACACGGTCACGTTCCGCTTCATGCCGGAATCGGGCGCGCGCACGGCGGCCATCGAAGCCGGCGAAGTGCAGATCAACGAAACGACGGACGGGCCGACGGTCAAGCGCCTCGCCGGCAACAGCAAGCTACAGGTCTACAAGCTGCTGCCTTTCGCCCTGCAGGTGCTGAAGTTCAACCACGCGCAGGCGCCGACCAACGACGTCAACTTCCGCCGCGCGGTCCAGGCCGCTCTCGACATGGAGGAGATCATGGCGATCTCCTTCGCGGACATCTACCAGATGGACCCGAGCTGGCTCTATCCCGGTTCGGCGTTCCACACCAAGGCGGGCGCCGAAAAGTACAACAAGGCCGATCTCAAGCTTGCCAAGGAATTCCTCGGCAAGTCGGGCTACAAGGGCGAGAAGTTGGTCTTCATCATCGACAACACGCGCCCGAACGTCGACACGGCGACGGTCTTCCAGCAGCGCCTGAAAGAGATCGGCATCAATGTCGAGCTTTCGGTCGCGGACTGGCCGACCGTATCCAAGATCGGCTTCACGCCGACGGGCTGGTCGTTCTGGGCGCACGGTTTCGGCATCGAGCCGTATGAAGGCCCGGCCTCGGTCATGGCGCCGTGGGTCGGCGGACTTTCCCAGCAGGCGAAAGATCCGAAGATCGACGCGCTCGCCGACGCCTTCGCGCGCGAACTCGATGTGTCCAAGCGCAAGGTGCTGTTCGAGCAGTTCCAGCAGCACATGTACGACGACGCGGTGGCGATGAAGGCCGGCAACTACGGCATGTTCCAGGTCGCCAGCACGCGCATCAAGAACTTCACGCCCTACCGCATCCCGCGGATGTGGGGCGTGTGGCTCGAAAACTGAGGTCGACCGGGCGGGCCTTCGACGGCCCGCCCGGCTCCCCCGCAGCCTCCACGCATGGGAAGATTTCTGATCCGTCGACTGGCCGGCGCGTTTCTCGTGCTGCTGCTTGTGTCACTCGTTTCGTTCGCGTTGATCTGGCTCGTGCCGGGCGATCCGGCATCGGCGTTCCTCGACGCCAGCGCCACGCCCGAGCAGCTGCAGCGGCTGCGCGTGGCACTCGGCCTCGACCAGCCGCTGCATATCCGGATGGCGCAATGGTACTGGCGCGTGCTGCACGGCGATCTGGGCGAGTCGATCCTGATGCGCCGGTCGGTCGCCGCGGCGCTCGTCGAACGGCTGCCCGCGACGCTGTCGATCGCGGGAACCGCACTGCTGATCGCGATCGCGGGCGGGGTGACTGCCGGGCTCGTCGCGGCCGTCTATCACAATCGCTGGATCGATCAGGCCGTCATGTCGACGGCCCTTGTCGGTCTGTCGGTGCCGGATTTCTGGCTGGGGCTCGTGCTCATCCTGGTGTTCGCGGTGTCGCTGGGCTGGCTGCCGACGGGCGGCTTCGTGCCGTTCGGGCAGGACCCGGCCGGCTGGCTCCGCTCGATCCTGCTGCCGGCACTGACGCTGGGCATGGTGCAGATCGGCTTCATCGCGCGGATCTCGCGCACCGCGATGCTCGAGGTCCTCGGGCAGGATTACATCCGGACGGCCGACGCCAAAGGGCTTGCCAAGATCGAGATCGTCCTGCGCCACGGCCTGCCCAACGCGCTGATCCCGATCCTGACCGTGATCGGCATCGTCGCGGGCGCCCTTCTGGGCGGCGCAGTCATCATCGAGCAGGTCTTCTCGGTGCCCGGCGTCGGCCGGCTCATCATCGGCGCGATCGCGGCGCGGGATTTTCCGGTCATGCAGGGCGGGCTCCTATTCCTTGCCGTCATCTATCTCCTGGTCAATCTGGCCGTCGACATGCTCTATGCCGTCGCCGACCCGCGGGTGCGGCTGGCATGAGTTCGAGGAGCCCTGCCCGCGAGACGCTGCGCCGGCTCGCGTCGAACCGCTCGTTCGTCATCGGCGGCGTGCTCGTGCTGGGCATGGCTTGCGTGGCGCTGGGCGCGGACCTGATAGCGCCATTCGATCCGCTGCGCAGTGGCTTCCGCCTCCGGCTGCTGCCGCCGGGGTCACCTTACTGGTTCGGCACCGACCATTTCGGGCGCGATATCCTGTCGCGCGTGGTCTACGGCACGCGGATATCGCTGCTGATCGGGTTTCTCGTCGTCGCCGCAACGGGCATATCCGGCACGCTGATCGGGGCCGTGGCGGGCTTCTTCCCGCGCGCCGATGCCCCGATCATGCGCCTGATGGACGCGTTGATGGCATTCCCGTCGATCGTGCTTGCGATGGTCGTCAGCGCGGTGCTGGGCGCCTCGATCACCAACGTCGTCATCGCGCTCGCCTTCGCGACGACGCCGCACACCGCGCGGGTCGTGCGCGCGTCGGTCATGGTGGCGCGCGAACTCGAATATGTCGAGGCCGCGCGGGCTCTGGGCGCGGGCAATGCGCGCATCCTGTTCCGGCATGTGCTGATCAACTGCACGGGGCCGCTGATCGTCCGGCTCACCTATGTCTTCGCTATCGCGATCCTCGCGGAAGCGGCCCTTTCCTTTGTCGGCGCGGGTCCGCCGCCGCCTGCCCCGTCGCTGGGCTCGATCATCGCCCAGGGGCGCGACTTCATGCGCGAGGCGACGTGGATCACGATCTTCCCCGGCTGCGCGATCTTCGCATGCGTGCTGGGGCTCAACCTTCTCGGCGACGGCTTGCGCGACGTGCTCGACCCGCGGATGAGGACCTGAGCGATGGCGCTGCTCGAGGTCGAAAACCTGAATGTCGAGATTGGCGAACGCCGCTTCGGCGTGCTCGAAGACATCTCGCTGTCGGTGGATGCCGGCGACGTGCTGGGCATCGTGGGCGAGTCCGGTTCGGGCAAGAGCATGCTGGCGCTCGCCATCATGGGCCTGCTGCCGCGCGCGGCGCGCTACGCCAGCGGCGCGATCCGCCTCGACGGCGCCGATCTGGTTTCGGGCGGCCCGGCGCATTGGCGCCAGCGCCGGGGCCGCGATATCGCGATGATTTTCCAGGACCCGATGACCGCCCTCAATCCTGTCCAGCGCGTCGGCAATCAGGTCGGCGAGGTGCTGGTGCGGCGGCGCGGCATGGAAGACGGCGCCGCACGGCAGGAGACGCTGCGCCTGTTCCAGCGCGTGGAAATCGCGAACGCCGCTGCCATGCTCGACGCCTATCCCCACGAACTTTCCGGTGGCATGCGCCAGCGCGTGATGATCGCGATGGCGCTGGCGACCAAGGCGCGCCTCCTGATCGCCGACGAACCCACGACCGCGCTCGACGTGACGATCCAGGCCCAGATCCTCGACCTGATGCGCGATCTGCGCCGCGACACCGGCATGGCGATCCTGTTCATCACGCACGATCTTGGCGTGATCGCCGAAATCGCCGAGCGCGTCGTCGTGCTCTATGCCGGCCGCGTGGCGGAAGTGGCGCCCATCGGCACGTTGTTCGACGCGCCCCGCCACCCCTACACGCGCGCATTGCTGTCCGCGATCCCGAAGACGACGGGCCTGCGCGACCGGCTGACGTCGATCCCCGGCGCCGTGCCCGCCCTGGGAGCGATGCCGCCCGGCTGCCGCTTCGCGCCGCGCTGCCCGCTGCATCGCCCGGTCTGCGACGCCGCCCCGCCCACCTTGCGCGCGTTGCAGACCGATCACGCCGCCGCCTGCCTCGCCCCGTTCGATACCGCGCCGGAAGGCAAGGCGGCATGAGCGCCCTGATCGAGATCGACGGGATTACCAAGCACTTCGCGCCGCGGGGCGGCCTGTTCGCGCGACGCGGACGCACGACGCGCGCGGTCGACGGCGTCAGTCTTGCCATCACGCGCGGCGAGACGCTCGGGCTCGTGGGCGAGTCCGGATGCGGCAAATCGACGACCGGAAGACTGGTGCTGCGCCTGATCGAGCCGACGGCCGGCACCGTGCGATTCGAGGGCCGGGACCTCGGCGCGCTTTCGTCCGCCGAAATGCGCGCCGTCCGCCAGCGGATGCAGATCATCTTCCAGGACCCGTTCGGCTCGCTCAATCCGCGCATGTCGGTGCGCGACATCATCACCGAGCCTTTCGCGATCCACGGGATCGGCACGCGCGCCGAACGCGAGCGCCGGGCGAACGAAACGATCGATCTGGTCGGCCTGCCGCGCACGTCGCTCGATCGCTATCCGCACGAATTCTCGGGCGGCCAGCGCCAGCGCATCGGGATCGCGCGCGCGCTGGCGCTGCGCCCGTCATTCGTCGTGTGCGACGAGGCAGTGTCGGCACTCGACGTTTCGGTCCAGGCACAGATCATCAACCTGCTGCAGGATCTCCAGCGGGAGCTTGGGCTTACCTATCTGTTCATCTCGCACAATCTGGCGGTCGTCCGGCACGTCTCGACGCGCATCGCGGTCATGTATCTGGGCCGGGTGGTCGAGATCGGCGAAGCCGACGAAGTCTTCGCCAACCCGTCGCATCCATATACGCGCGCGCTTCTTTCTGCCGTTCCCGTCGCGCACCCGTCGCTGCGCGCGGCCCGCACGAGCGTGACCGGCGAACTTCCCGTGGCGGGCGCCGTCACCGGCGGCTGCCGTTTCGCGGCTCGCTGCGCCTTCGTCGAGCCGCGCTGCCGCGCCGCCGAACCCGAGCTTTCCATCCGCACCGACGGCCGTGCCGTCGCGTGCTTCCGTTCGACCGACAACACGCTGCCCCAATCGAGAGAGCAAAAATGAAACGCATCCTGATCGTCGAGTGCATGCAGGAAATCTCCTCGTTCAACCCGCTGCCGTCGGGATACGAGAATTTCCATATCCAACGCGGCAACGCGCTGCTCGACCAGCGCGGAACCAACCAGGGCGTTTCCGGCGCCCTGCGGGTGTTCGACGCGGAAGGCGTCACCGTCGTGCCGACGATTTCCGCCCGGTCGGGCAGTGCGGGTCAGCTGGCGGCCGATGGCTGGAAACGGCTGTCGGCGGAAGTCCTCGACAGCGTGCGCGCGAACGCGCAAGGCATCGACGGCGTCTATTTCTCGCTGCACGGCGCGATGGGCGCCGACGGCGAGCTCGATCCGGAGGGCTATCTTCTCGAGAACGTGCGCAAGATCTTCGGGCCGAAGATCCCGATCGTCATTTCACTCGACCTGCACGGCATCCTCACTGACCGCATGCTCCGGAACTGCGACGGCTTCGCCATCTACCGCACCTACCCGCACGTCGATTTCGCCGACACCGGCCAGCGCGCCGCGCGCCTGCTGCTGCGCCTGATGGGCGAGAAGAATCTGAAGGGCGCCATCGCGCGCGTCGTCATTCCAGCCCTGGTCCGCGGCGACGAACTGATCACCAAGAACGGCTGCTACGGCGAGCTGCTGCGCGAATGCCTGCGGCTCGAGCGCGAGGGCACCGCCCTCGCCGCCGGTATCATGATCGGCAATCCCTTCACCGACGTGCCCGAACTTTGCTCGCAGGTCATCGTCATGACGGCCGGCGACAAGGCCGCGGCCGAGCGCGAGGCCACGCGGCTCGCGCGCGATTTCTGGAAGCTGCGCCATCGCATGCAGGGCAAGCTCATCTCGATCGAGCGCGCGATCGCGCAGGCCAAGAGCATCGAAGGCCCGGTCATCTTCACCGACGCGGCCGACGCGACTTCGTCCGGCGCTTCGGGCGACAGCGCCGAGTTGATGCGCGCCCTGCGCGCGGCGGGCTATGGCAAGCGCGTGCTCGCCCCGCTGGTCGATGCACCCGCCGCAGCCGCCGCGCACAAGGCCGGCGTGGGCGCCACCATCGAGGTCGAACTCGGTGGCACGGTCGACAGGAAGCGGTTCAAGCCGATGAAGGTCCGCGCCAAGGTGAAGCTGCTGTCTGACGGCGAAGCGCGGCTCGAAACGATGAAGGCGCCGCTGTCGGCCGGCCCGACGGCCGTGCTCGTGGCCGACAATTTCACCATCGTGGTCATGAGCCGCCCGGTAAGCCTGTTCGACCGCGCGATGTATTACGCCAACGGCCTTGAGCCCAAGGATTTCGACCTGATCGTCGTCAAGTCGCCGCACACCGAACTGCACATGTTCGAAGGCTGGGCAGACGCCAATTTCAATGTCGACGCGCCCGGTGCCACATCCGCCAATCTCAAGAGCCTCGGCCACACGATCTGCGCGCGCCCCGTCTATCCGCTCGATGAAGGCGTCGAGTTCGAGCCCAAGACCGCCTTCTACCCGGCCTAAGGAGCGCGTAACGATGATCAAGATCGAGGCGATCGATTTCTTCTATCTGGCCATGCCGGTGATCACGGACGAGGCCGACGGCAGCCAGGACGCGCTCGTCGTGCGCGTGGCCGGCGGCGGGCATGTGGGCTGGGGCGAATGCGAGGCGGCCCCCTTGCCCTCGATCGCCGCGTTCGTGTGCCCGATGTCGCACGGAGTATGCCGGCCGGTCGTCGATTCCGTCCTGGGCCGCACGATCGCGCAGCCCTCGGATATCGCAAAGATCTCGGCCGACGTGGCCTACAACTCGATGGATCTCCTGCAGGCGGCGCACACGATGTCAGGCGTGGAGATGGCGCTGTGGGATCTGCTCGGCCGCGCGCGTGGCGAACCGGTGTGGAAACTTCTCGGCTACGCGAAAAGCCACGCCAAGACTCCCTACGCGTCGGTTCTTTTCGGCGACACGCCGCAACAGACGCTGGAGCGCGCCCGGCAGGCGCGCAAGGACGGCTTCCGCGCCGGGAAATTCGGCTGGGGCCCGATCGGGCGCGGCGGCGCCGAAGCGGACGCCGATCATTTCGCTGCCGCCCGCGAAGGGCTGGGCGCCGACGGCATCCTGCTCGTCGATACGGGACAGATCTTCATCGACGATGTCGAGCGCGCGGCGGCGCGATTGCCCGCACTCGAGAAGGCAGGCGCGGTCTGGTTCGAGGAGCCGTTCGCCGCGAGCGCGCTCGAAGCCTATGGCGCGCTCGCGCGCCGCAGTTCCAAGGTGAAGCTCGCGGGCGGCGAAGGCGCCCACAACGTCGATATGGCCAAGCACCTGATCGATTTCGGCGGCGTCGGGTTCATCCAGATCGATTGCGGCCGGATCGGCGGCATTGGCCCGGCCAAGGCGGTCGCCGACTATGCGGCCGGCAAGGGCGTCACCTATGTGAACCACACATTCACGACCCATCTGGCACTGTCCGCGTCGCTGCAGCCCTATGCCGGTCTCGCCGCGCACAAGATCTGCGAATACCCGGCAATGCCCAAACCCCTCGCTCTCGACGTCATCGCGCGCGGGCTGACGCGCGACGCGAACGGAGAAATTGCGGCGCCGGACTCCCCCGGTCTCGGGATCGAACTTTCAAGTGCGGGAATGCGCCGCTATCTGCAGGAAGTCGAAATCAAGGTGCAAGGGCGCACGCTCTATCGCACGCCGTCGATCTAGGCGCGCACCGGATCGCGTAGCTTACATAAGTATTTATGGTTGTATATATTCCTTCAAGAGTTTATAGTCCGCGCATGGATTGAAGCCATCCGATCCTGTGCTGTTTGACAAGTGAATAGAGGCCGCAAGACTTGCTTGACGGGATTTGTTTGCGTCAACTGTCAACACGAGTTTCGTGGCGGAACAACGTGTTGGCCTGTTGACGGTCAAGCACCGTCAACATCCGTCAATACTGCCGTCATTCGCCGCAAGAATGACGAGACAGGATGATGCGACGTCTCCGTCTCCTGTTGTTCTCGTGGACTTTCATGGGGATAGGAGGAGACGAAAACTTTGCGTCTCCTGCCGTCGCGCTCCAGCCGCAGGCACTCGTGAAAAAATCGGCCGAGCATCCATTCATCGCGATCAATCGATCGTCATGGACGAGCGCCGGGAGTTTGCAGGACGAGCTATTCCGCACGCACTCGACGACAGGAATTCGCTTCGCTCCGTTCTCCGGAAAATGACCGCCCGCGCCAAGGCCGCCTGAAGGATGTCGCTGGACGATCGGGATTCGGGGAATTGAGGTTCTTTGGCCGTCAACCCCTCAAGAATCCTGCGGATTTCCGCCTGGAAACCCGTCTTGCATGCTTGACTCCGCGACATACTGGTGTGTTCTACTGGGTCAAATAAGTCGGCCACACAAGATGGCCTGATCGCAGGGGGGACAAATGGCAATCAAATCGCCGCTCCTTGCCCAGTTGGCACTGGGCATCACGCTTTCGTTCGCTGTCGTGTCGGGTGCTTGGGCGCAAGCCTCGCTCGGGCAGTCCGGGCTCGTCGGGCAGCCCGAGGGCATCACGATCATCACCGACCAGGCCCAATGGCCGAAATCCTTCAACGAGGCGCCGCAGCTTGCCGATCTGGTCAAGCAGGGCAAGCTGCCGCCGGTCAAGGACCGCCTGCCGCAGGACCTGATGGTCATCAAGCCCGTCAAGGAAATCGGCAAGTACGGCGGCACGTGGCGCCGCGGCTTCACCGGCCCCGGCGACGACGAGAACGGCAACCGCATCAACGCGTCGGACCGTCCGATGCTGGTCGACCACACCGGCGCGAAGGTCAATCCCTCGCTCGCCAAGGCGTGGAAGATGAGCGACGACGGCAAGGTCTTCACGCTTAACCTGCGCCGCGGCCTGCGCTGGTCGGACGGCGCGCCGATGACCGCCGACGATTTCGTCTTCTGGTTCGAGGAGATCTACAGCAACAAGGAAATCCTGCCGGTTGGCATCCCCGACATGACGCCGAACGGCAAGCCGGGCAAGATCGTCAAGGTCGACGACTACACCGTCAACTTCGTGTTCGATGTCCCGTTCTACCTGTTCGAGGACCTGATGGGTGGCGATACGCTCATCGGCGGCGGGCAGGCGGTCCGGCAGTCGAACAAGCGCAGCCACGGCGCCTACGCGCCGGCGCACTATCTCAAGAAGTTCCTGCCCAAGTTCATCCAGGGCGGTGCGGATGCGGCGAATGCCGCCGCTCGCGCAGAGGGCTTCGACAGCTGGATCGCGCGCCTTCACTTCAAGAAGGACTGGACGCTCAATCCTGAACTGCCCGTGCTCGGGCCCTATCGCACGGTCCAGCCGATCAACAATGCGGTCTGGGTCATGGAACGCAACCCGTTCTATTGGGCCGTCGACACGGCTGGCAACCAGCTGCCCTACATGGACCGCGTCCAGATGACGGTCGTGGAAAACCTCGAGGTCCTGAACCTGCGTGCCATGGCGGGCGACTACGACCTGCAGGAACGCCACATCGATCTCGGCAAGCTGCCGGTCCTGCTCGAGAACCAGGCTCGCGGAAAGTACAAGGTCCATCTCGATCTGGCCCTAAACGGCACGGACGCGATCTATCACTTCAACCAGAGCTATGATGCCGATCCCGAGATCGCCAAGTGGCTGCGCAACGCGGACTTCCGCCGCGCGCTGTCGATCGCGATCGACCGCAAGCAGCTGAATGAGACGTTCTGGCTGGGTGTCGCGGTCCCCGGATCGACGGCTCCGGGCGAAGCGCTCCCCTACTTCCCCGGACCGGGCTGGCGCGAGAAGTGGTCGAATTTCGACCAGAAGATGGCGAACGAGATGCTCGACAAGATCGGCCTCTCGAAGAAGGACGCACAGGGCTTCCGTGTCCGCACGGACAACGGCCAGCGCCTGCGCATCCAGATCCAGGCCGTGCAGGCGTTCCTGCCCTGGCCGAAGATCAGCGAAATGGTCGCCGACCAGTGGGCGAAAGTCGGGATCCAGGCCGACGTCCGCGACACCGAGCGCAATCTCGCCTTCACGCGCACGCAGAACAACGAGCACCAAATCATGGTGTGGAACAACGGCGGGACGGAACTTCTCTACCTGTTCCCGCGCCATGCGATCCCGGTCGATCCGACCGAGGCTTTCATGGGCCCCGAACACGCCAAGTGGTACGCGTCCGGCGGAACGCAGGGCAAGAAGCCGGAAGATCCGAACATCCTCAAGATGCTCGATCTCTTCACGTCGGCTGCCGGCCAGAAGACCGAGGATCGCATCAAGACCGCCCAAGAGATCTGGAAGATCCTGATCGACCAGCAGTACGCCATCGGCACGGTCGGCCAGTCGCCGGCACTGATGGGCGTGCGTCTGGTCAGCGAGCGTCTCGGCAATGTCCCGTCGCGCAACTGCATCGCGCAGCACTGCCGTACCCCGGGCGGCGCGCACCCGGAAACGTGGTTCTACAAGAATTGACCGAGAACACTGTTATCGTCGTACCGCCGCTCAACCCCCGGACCAGCTCCGGGGGTTGAGTTCGCATGCTTACCTACACACTTCAGCGGTTCGGCCTCGCCCTGGTGACGATCTGGGCGATCTCCGTCATTTCGTTCGTGATCATCCAGCTTCCGCCCGGCGATTTCGTCGACGCCTACATCGCCAGCCTGTCGGCATCCGGCTCGATGGTCCGGCAGGAAGAGGCGCAGGCACTGCGCCAGCTCTACGGACTCGACCAGCCGGTCTGGGTCCAGTACTGGAAATGGATCAGCCGCGTCATCCAGGGCGATTTCGGCGCCTCGATGGAATGGGGCCGCCCGGTGACCGAAGTCCTCGGCGACCGGCTGTGGCTCACCGTCGTCGTGTCGGTCGCCGCGATATTCCTGACATGGGGGATCGCCCTCCCGATCGGCATCTACTCGGCCGTGCGGCAATATTCGGCCGCTGACTATGTCTTCACGCTGGTCGGCTTCATCGGGCTGGCCGTGCCGAACTTCCTGCTGGCGCTGGTGATCATGTATTTCGGCTTTGTCCTGTTCGACCTGAATGTCGGCGGGCTGTTCTCGGCCGAATACCAGCTGGCACCCTGGTCCTGGGGCAAGGCGGTGGACCTCATGCACCATCTTCCGCTTCCGGCCATGATCCTTGCGCTCGCCGGGACGGCGCAGCTGATCCGGATCATGCGCGCGAACCTACTCGACGAATTGCGCCGCCCCTATGTGGCGACCGCGCGCGCGCGCGGCCTGGTCGAATGGCGCGTCATCGTGAAGTATCCGGTGCGCGCCGCGCTCAATCCGTTCGCCAGCACGATCGGATACCTCCTGCCCTTCGTCGTGTCCGGCTCGATCGTCGTGTCGCTCGTCCTGTCGCTGCCGACCGTGGGGCCGCTGCTGCTGCGCGCACTCGTCGCCCAGGACATGTTCCTGGCCGGAACCATCGTGCTTCTGCTGGGCGTGCTGACCGTCGTCGGCACCTTCATTTCGGATCTCGTCCTGATGTGGATCGATCCGCGGATCCGTGCGGGAATTCACGGATGAGCGGCGCGGTACAGTCGGAGACTCCGTTCATGTCCGCGGCCGAAGACAGGATCGCCGCGGCCACGCAGCTGCAGCTGACATGGTGGCGCTTTCGCAAGCATCGCGTGGCGGTCGTGAGCGGGATCGTCGTGATCCTGTTCTATTTGATCGCCATATTCGCCGATTTCCTCGCCGTCACGCCGGCCCATTCGACCGATGCGGCGCGCAGTTATATCCCGCCGCAGTCGATCCACTGGTTCGACCAGGACGGCAGCTTCAGTCCGCATGTCTATGCACTGAAGGGCAGACGGGACCTGCGGACGTTCAAGCTCCATTACGTCCCCGATCCCACGGATCGGCGCCATCTCGTGTGGTTCGCCGAAGGTTATAGTTACAAGCTGTTCGGCTTCATCGAGACGAACCGGCACATTGTCGGACTCGATCGCGGCATCCCGGAGGACGCGCTGTTCCTGCTCGGCACCGACCAGCTCGGCCGGGACGTCTGGTCGCGGCTGATGCTTGCGACGCGCACGTCCCTGACGATCGGCCTCGTCGGCGTCGGACTATCGCTGTTCCTTGGAATCCTGCTGGGCGGTATCTCCGGACTCTATGGCGGGGCGATCGACACGGTGATCCAGCGTGTCATCGAAATCCTGCGCTCGATCCCGACGATCCCGCTCTGGATGGGGCTTGCTGCGGCCCTGCCGAACGACTGGTCGGTGACACAGGTCTATATCGCCATCACGGTCATCATCTCGCTGATCGGATGGACCGAGCTTGCCCGCGTCGTCCGCGGCCGATTTCTTGCCCTGCGCGAGGAAGACTTCGTCACGGCGGCCGAACTTGCGGGCGCCTCCCAGCTGCGCATCATCTTCCGCCACATGGTGCCGTCGTTCCTGTCGCATATCATCGCGGCCGTCAGCCTTGCACTCCCCGCCATGATCATCAGCGAAACGACGCTCTCTTTCCTGGGGCTGGGCCTGCGCCCGCCGGCGATCTCGTGGGGCGTTCTGTTGCAGGACGCGCAGAATCTTCAGGCGATCGCCATCGCGCCGTGGCTGCTTCTGGTCGCCGTGCCGGTGGTGGCCGTCATCCTTGCCTTCAACTTCCTCGGCGACGGTCTGCGCGACGCAGCGGATCCCTATGGCTGAGCCCATCCTTTCGGTGCGGGACCTCAAGACCTATTTCCGCCCCGACGAAGGCGTCGTGCGCGCGGTCGACGGCGCTTCGTTCGACCTCTATCCCGGCCGCACTCTCGGGATCGTCGGCGAATCCGGCTGCGGCAAGAGCGTGACCGCAAGATCGATCCTGCGTATCGTCGACCGGCCCGGCAAGGTCGAGAGCGGCGAGATCATCCTGCGCCGGCAGGATGGCCGGCTTGTCGATATCGTCAAGATCGACGAAGCCGGCGCCGAGATGCGCGACATCCGGGGCGGCGAGATCGGCTACGTGTTCCAGGAGCCGATGAGCTCGCTCTCCGCCTTCTACACGATCGGGAACCAGGTCATGGAGGCGATCCGCCTCCACAAGAACATGTCGGACAAGCAGGCGCGCGAACGCGCAATCGAGCTCCTCCATCTGGTCGGGATTCCGCGCCCGGAACAGCGCGTCGATTCCTACTCGTTCGAACTTTCCGGCGGGCTTCGCCAGCGCGTGATGATCGCGCTGGCCCTTGCGGCCGAACCGCGCATCCTGATCGCCGACGAACCGACGACTGCGCTCGACGTGACGACGCAAGCGCAGATCCTCGAGCTCATCCGCAAGATCCAGGAAGAGCGCAAGCTGGCCGTCGTCCTGATCACGCACGACATGGGCGTGATTGCCGAGATGGCCGACGCCGTTTCGGTCATGTATCTGGGCAAGGTCGTCGAATCCGGGCCCGTCGACGCGATCTTCCACGCACCCAAGCACCCCTATACGCAGGCGCTTCTCCGCTCGATCCCTTCCGTTCTGGCCGAGCCGAGATCGCGCCTTGCCACGATTTCCGGCAGCATCCCGCACCCCTACGCGCGCCCGCCGGGCTGCCCGTTCCATCCGCGCTGCGGGAATTTCATGCCGGGCAAGTGCGACCAGTCCGCACCGCTGGTCACCGACCTGAGCGCCGAACACGACGTCCGCTGCTTCCTCCATGGCGAAGGAGCGGCCGCATGACGTCGGACAAGATCGTTCTTTCGGTCGAGGGGCTGAAGAAGTACTTCCCGATCCGGCGCGGAATTCTCCGGCGGCTGGTCGGGAACGTGAAGGCGGTCGATGACGTCTCGTTCAGCATCTCGAAGGGCGAGACGCTGTCTCTCGTCGGCGAGTCAGGCTGCGGCAAGACGACGACGTCGCGCTGCATCTTGCGCGCAATCCAGCCAACGTCGGGCGCAATCCGCTTCACCACAGACAGCGACCAGGCCGTCGATGTCGCCGGCCTCTCGCGCAACGAGCTGCGCCCGCTCCGGCGGCAGATGCAGATGATCTTCCAGGATCCCTATTCCTCGCTCAATCCCCGGATGACGATTTCCGACATCATCGGGGAGCCACTGCTGGTCAACGGGATCGGCGATCTCTCCGCGCGCCGGCGCCGCGTCGCCGAGCTGCTCGATGTCGTGCAATTGCCGCTCGCCTACATGAACCGGTTTCCGCACGCATTCTCCGGCGGCCAGCGCCAGCGCATCGGCATCGCGCGCGCGCTTGCCCTCAATCCCGCGCTGATCGTCGCCGACGAACCGGTCTCGGCGCTCGACGTTTCGGTCCAGGCGCAGATCATCAACCTGCTTCTAGAGCTCCAGGAACGCCTCGGGCTTTCGTACCTGTTCGTCGCGCACGACCTTTCGGTCGTCAAGCACGTGAGCCATCGCGTGGCTGTCATGTATGTTGGCCGGATCGTCGAACTGGCGCCGACAGATGCCCTGTTCCGAACGCCGCGCCATCCTTATACCGAAGCGCTCCTGTCCGCGGTCCCCGTGCCCGATCCGCGCAAGCGCGCGAAACGCATCGTCCTTGCCGGCGAAGTGGCTGACCCGTCGCGCGTGCCGTCCGGATGCGCGTTCCATCCGCGCTGCCGCTACGCGGTCGAACGCTGCAAGCTGGAAATCCCGCAACTCCAGCCGGTCGCCGGCGGCGGCTTTGTCGCCTGCCATCGCGCAAGTGAACTCAATCTCGAAGGCGTCAATTCGGCCGGCTGAACGGGAATTTCAGTTCCAGCCTTCGACCGGGCGAATCTCGCGTTCGCGCCCGCCGGCATAGACGAATTCCTTCCCTGCCGGCACGGGCTGCTTCTGAACAGTGCAGCCGGCATAGGCGCCGCTCGCATCGTGATAGTGCCGCTGATGCGCCTCGAGCGAAGTCCACGTCATGCCGATCTGGTGATAGTGGAATTGGATCGCGCGCCGGCGGTGTGCGGAGCGGTTGGGCGCCGTGAAATGGTGCAGCAGCGCACTGAAGATCAGCGCGTCGCCCGGCTCCAGCTCGATCGCGACACGGTCGTTGACGCGCAGCAGGTCGGGGCGGATCGAGCATTCGTTGATATCGACCTCCGGGCGGTGGACGGCCGGGCCGTCGAGGTGCGAACCGGGGATCACTTCCATGCAGCCGTTTTCACGCGTGGCCCTGTCGAGCGCGATCCATGTTCCGACGATCAGGTTGGGATCGCTGACGCGGAAATACGCCGCGTCCTGGTGCCAGCGCTTGGCACCGCCGATCTTCGGCGGCTTGATCAGGGCCATGTCCTGGAACAGCACGCGCCCCTGCCCCAGCACCTGATCGAGCGCCCGATGCAGGCGCGGCGACATCGCCGCTGCGCGGAGCGGCGGGGAATCCTCGACGAACCACGCGAACTTGCGGATATGGTCCTGCCGCTCCTCGGGGCGCAGGTTCGTCGGGTCCACGCCTGGCTCGAACGCGATCTCCGTCGATTGGCGCGGTATGCTTCCGTCGGCAAGGCCCGTGATCGCTTCGATTCCGGCAGCGACCAGCTTGGGGCCGATCGCGTTTCGGACGACGGCATACCCGTCACGGCGGAAGGCCGCGATCGCCTCGGGCGTCAGGACATCAAGGCCGGTATCGCGTTCCATCGCTTCCGGCGTGCGGGACAGTCGCGTCAAAACATGTCTCCTGGATTTCGCTCGTGCACGGCGTCCGGCACGGTGTGGTCGGTTTCATCCCGGCGCGCTTTCTTGTTCCGCTAGAGTCCGGATCGTGCGCAGCCCGGAGAAAAATCGTATACGAAGCCTTGCGCGGGCGCCAAGCCAGATGTTCGGAAACGCGCCTGCCGCGTACACCTGGTCGGCGATCGCCATTTGAGAAAATATATCGTATATTCAATATACTAGAGGCCGCCTTGTTGGCGGTCTGTGTCCGCCGTAAGGTCATCTGAACGCCGGGTCAACGGCCAAGAAAGAATGAGACGGGGAGACGATGGCAGACGATTCCGGACACGGGCACGACACGCGGAACTACAGGCTGCGTTCGAATGCATGGTTCACGCGCCAGGACCGCGACGGCTTCGGCCGCCGGAGCTGGATGAAGAACCAGGGGCGCGTCGACCATCTATTCGACGGACGTCCGGTCATCGGGATCTGCAATACTTGGTCGGAGTTCACACCCTGCAACGGCCATTTCCGCCAGATCGCGGAGTACGTGAAGCGCGGCGTCTACGAGATGGGCGGCTTCCCGCTGGAATTTCCGGTCACGAGCCTTTCCGAAGTTCTGCTCCGCCCGACGGCGATGCTCTACCGCAACCTCGCCTCGATGGATGTCGAGGAATCGATCCGCGGCCAGCCGATGGACGGCGTGATCCTCCTCACCGGATGCGACAAGACCACGCCGGCCCTCGTCATGGGGGCGGCTAGCTGCGACCTGCCATCACTCGTCGTTTCCGGCGGGCCGATGCTAAACGGGCGGTTCCGCGGCGAACTCGTCGGCTCCGGCACGCACTCGTGGATCTTCACCGAGCGGCTGAAAACCGGCGAGATGACCATGGAGGACCTCGCGCAGGCCGAAGCGGCCATGTCGCGTTCCTCGGGGCATTGCATGACGATGGGAACCGCTTCGACGATGGCGTCGATGGTCGAGGCGCTCGGGATCGCGCTGCCGACGAACGCGGCGATCCCGGGCGTCGATGCGCGACGCTTCGCGCTTGCGCATATGGCCGGCCGCCGGATCGTAGAGATGGTGAAGGAGGATCTCCGCCTGTCCAAGGTCCTCACCAAAAAGGCGTTCGAGAACGCGATCATGGTCAACGGCGCCATCGGCGGCTCGACCAATGCCGTCGTTCATCTTCTCGCGATGGCCGGACGCATGGGCGTCGAACTCACGCTCGACGACTGGGACCGCCTCGGGCGCGACATGCCATGCCTCGTCAACCTGATGCCGTCGGGAAAATACCTGATGGAAGAATTCTACTATGCCGGCGGCATCCCGGCGGTGATCTCGGAGATCAGGCACAAGCTCCATCTCGACGCGCTCACGGTCACCGGCAAGACGATCGGTGAAAACAACAAGGACGCGAAGAACCACAGCCACGACGTGATCTTCCCCTTCTCGAAGCCGTTCAAGCCGGAAGGCGGCATCGCCGTCCTGCGCGGAAACCTTGCACCTCGCGGCGCCGTGCTGAAACCGTCGGCGGCGAGCCCTGCCCTGATGAAGCATCGTGGCCGTGCGGTCGTTTTCGAATCGATCGAGGATTACGACGCGCGCATCGACGATCCAAATCTCGACATCGACGCCAGCTGCGTCATGGTGCTCAAGGGTTGCGGCCCCAAGGGATATCCGGGCTTTCCCGAGGTCGGGAATTTCGCGTTGCCGGCCAAGCTGCTCAAGCAGGGCGTGCGCGACATGGTGCGCATCTCGGATGCCCGGATGTCGGGCACGGCCTATGGAACGACGATCCTTCATACGGCCCCCGAGGCGGCCGCTGGCGGGCCGATCGCCCTTGTCGCCAACGGAGACATGATCGAACTCGACGTACCGAACCGGCGCCTGCATCTCGATGTCAGCGACGCCGAACTCGAGAAGCGTCGGGCACGCTGGACCGCCCCGCTCCCGCATAGCGAGCGCGGTTACTACAGGCTCTACACCGATCACGTGATGCAGGCTGACAAGGGTGCCGATCTCGACTTCCTGGTTGGAAAGTCCGGCGCGAACGTCGCGCGTGAAAGTCATTAAGAGAAGAAAGAGGAACGACGATGCCGAAAGAAACCGACAGCCAGATCAAGGAGCGGATCCTGGAGCTCGAGCAGCAGCGCTGCGACGCGTTGACCAGTTCGAACGTCGCCGCGATGGAACGGCTGTTCTCCGACGACCTCTATTACGTGCATTCGTCGTCGAAAGTCGACACCAAGAATTCCTACATCGAATCGATGCGGTCTGGTTCGCTCGCCTACCGGGCAATAGACCGCGATGAACTGGCCGTCCGGGTAACACACGGCAATGTGGCGATCGCGACGGGGCGCGCGAAGATCACGAGCACGAGCAACGGCCAGACGAAAACGGCATCGATCCGCTACACGAACGTCTGGATCCGCAAAGACGCCAACAGCGATTGGCAGTTCACGAACTGGCACGCAGCACCGGTTCCTGCGCCGGCCGCATAGCGGGCCAATTGATCTTGTCGAATTGTGGCATTCGGTCACGTGATCAACGTTGATATTGGCCCAGAGGAGACGCTCTATGAAGGCTGCTCGCGTCGCAGCGGTGCAAGTGAAAATCCGGCACTTGGCCACGGGCGACAATGTGGCTCGCCATCTGGACCTCATTGACGAAGCGAGCGCGAAAGGCGCTGCACTCGTCGTATTCCCCGAACTCTCGACGACCGGGCACAACGGCAGCCCGGAAGTGGTGCGCGATGCCGAACCCGCGGACGGCGGCATCTATTCAACGATCGCCCGACGTGCAGCGGAGCGCGGAATCTTCGTCTCCTATGGTTTTGCCGAGCTACACCGCGGCACGCACTACAATACGCAAGCATTGGTCGGCCCAACCGGGCTCGTCGGGCTGCAGCGCAAAACGCACGCGTCGTATGACGAGTTCTTCGTCTTCCGCCAGGCATACGAATGGTCAGTCTTCGACCTGGGATTTGCGCGCGTCGCAACCGCCATCTGCCACGACAGCGACTTCTTCGAGAGTTGGCGCGTTCTCGCGTTGATGGGCGCCGAGATCATCCTGCTGCCTCATGCAATCCGCAAGATGAACGCACCCGATGGCACGCTGACCTTTGACGGCGCCGGCGCTGACAAGCCCGAGCAAGCAGTTCTGGCCGCACAGCGAGAGCTGCTGGCTTTCCCAAGCATGAAATTCCATGACGTTCAGGCGCGCACCAACTGCGTCTATGCCATTCTGTCCGACCACGTCGGCTTCGATGGCCATTCGACTCATGTTGGTGGTGCCTATGTACTCGGCCCCGACGGATTGCCGAAAGCCCGAACCACGCCGTCGCTCGACGACCAGATGATCGTCGCCGATCTCGATCCGGTCCTATTCGACCGGGCGCGGACGAATCCCTGGTTCCAGCTACGCAAGCGTCGCCCGGAAATCTACGGCGAACTCAGCCGGACGCTTTGAGTTTGATTTATGAGCTGGCATCAAAGCACCTCGAGCTACCGCTGTGCACGGCCTGAAATCTTGATTTTCTGAGTTTCTAGAGAGCCTGAATCCCCTCTCTTCGGCGCGGCCCGAGCATCTAGAGAATTACAAAGCGGAAGCCCAAAACAGGCACGTCGAGTTCGAAGCGTTAGCCGGGTCGCGTACGGATTCCGTGCGCGAAGCTGAACGTTGCCGCGCAAGGCGCTTGAGGTTCCTCGGATGTCCGCCGGCAGCTCGCCCAGAAGAAGCTCCAGACTGAACGAGCATGGCCGGAGTTTGGAATGTGCCCCGTACAGGTAGTTCTGCTGCTCGACAACATGATCAGAAAATTCATTTCCAAGCACATAACCGCTTCGCCGTCTGGCGCCAAATCGACATTTTCCCGGCGATTTCGTCCTGCGTTTTCCCGGCGACAAATTAGAGCCACGCCGCGCGGGCGGCATCGTCGAATTTGCTACTCAAGTGCCTCGCCCCTCCTTTCGGTCATTTAAGACCTGCCACATGACCGATAAGCTTTGGCCTACGGTGAGTTATCAACGTCAATTTCCGGCAAATTTTCAATTTCTCGGCATCGACAAAAACTGCGTGGAAACCACGCACAGATGTCCGGCATTAGAACTTTCAGGACGTTTTGAGGCGTCTGCTAACGATGGAGATTACGCTCCAGAGAAGTGGCGGGCGCTGTCGTGCTCGAACCTAAGACCCGCAGATTATGAGCTGTCACGAGTACTTGGATAGTTCGGCTTTCCATCGTTGGGGGCCAAAAGCACCACATCAGAACCCAAAGGTTCAGCAGTCCCTGACGGAAACCAAGGCTAAGCATCAAAAAGGGCCACACCCTGAAAAGCGGTCGCCTCTTCGCTTGGCTATCGACCGCCAGCACCGGCGACGGTTGGTAAGATCCGGCCCTTCATACCGACGGACGTAATGCGGGCGTGCATCGCCGACATCACTCGTGCGAGTGGAGCGATACCAACGCAAATTTCGACCTCAACCTCGCGATCCGGGAACGCCTGTGCCGTACTGTCGGCCCGAACCCGGAGGCATTGACGCGACCACGTGTTTCGGCGTGAAGGGGGTTTCAGGCGAAACAAGGTAGCCTCGCTCATTACCCAATCTTTTTTGGCGGGCACTGACCGACTGCATTCCAATTCGTGGTCCTGTCGTTCCGATGGACGACGAACTTGACTCTTCGTGCATGGGGTGTAACGTTATACTAAATCGTTATACCAAGGTCAATCCGGGACACGCCGGAGGCCAAACCGCCAGAGGGGAGAAACGTCATGTCTCGCAGGATAATGCTATTCGGATTCGTCGCCGTCGCAGCGCTCGCCATTGCCTTTGCGACGCCGAACGAAGCTGCCGCCCAGGCCAAGAAGCAGGTCAAGCTGTCGCACGCGACCGCCGCGGATCTCGGAAACGACAACCACATGGTCGCGTGGATCATGAAGAACTACATCAACGAGTATTCCGATACGCTCGATGCGCGCATCTATGCGGCCAACGCGCTTGGCGAGGAGCGAGCGGTCGTCGAGGGCATGCAGCTGGGCGCTGGTGCCACGTGCCACATCGGCGGTTCCGCGATTCATAACAATTTCGTGCGCCGTATGGGCGTTCTGGACCTGCCGTTTATGTGGAAGGGCTACGACCACGCGCACGCCGTGCTCGACGGTCCGGTCGGCCAAGCGCTGGCCAAGGAGTACGAAGGACGCGGGATCAAGGTGCTCGGCTGGCAGGATAGCTGGGGCTATCGCAACGTCGTAACCTCGAAGAAGGAAATCAAGACGGCCGCCGATCTCAAGGGCCTGAAGATCCGCACGATCCAGACACCGACCTATGTCGCCGCCCTCAACGCGATGGGCGCGAGCGCCACGCCGATGGCGTTCGGCGAGGTGTACACGGCACTCCAGACGGGCGTACTCGACGGTTTCGAGCATGCACCGCCGGTCGTGCTGACGGGGAAATACTACGAGATCGCCAAGTATGTGACTCTCACCGGCCACCTGTTCGGGCCCACGGTCACGGCGTGTTCGATGAAAGAGTGGTCGGGCTATACCGACAAGGAACGCGGCGTTCTCGCTGCTGCCGCGAAGATGGCACAGGACGTGAATCGCAGCCTGTCGGCCCAGCGTGACGCCGAAGCGCTCGAGGCGCTGAAGGCGCGCGGCATGATCATCAGCTCAATCGACAAACAGCCCTTTATCGCGGCGGCCGCACCCGTGCAGGACGATCTCGCCAAACAGATTGGTGCCGAAGACCTGCTCAAGATCATCCGAGCGACTAAGTAGCAGAGAATCCGGTCGGCGGTGCCGCACGGCCCGCCGACCGACGCTTCTTCCGGGGATTTGCCATGAATGCCGTCCTTCATGCCATCGACCGAACGATGGAGTTCGCCCTCTTCCTGATTTTCTTCGCGTTCTCGCTCGTCGGAGGGCTGCAGGTCTTCAACCGCTTCGTGCTCGGCCTGCCGCTGAGCTGGAGCGAGGAGTTCCAGAAGTTCGGCCATGTCTGGATGGTGTTCATCGCCATCCCCGTCGCGTACCGGCGCGGCGCGCATATCGGCATGGACGCGCTTCTCGTCCGGCTTCCGCCGGCATTCCGCCGGTCGATCGAACTCGCCATCGAGATCCTTTGGCTCATGTTGGCCGCCGCCATCGGCATCTACACACTGCGGCTGATGGACGTGGCGAAGTTCCAGGACAGTCCCGGCCTCGGCTGGCGCATGGACTACGTGTACATGGGCATGGTGATCGGATCGGCGTATCTGGCGCTTGTCGCGATCCGCCGCCTCGTCGCCATCTTCCGTCCCCGCGCGGCGGAGCAGACACTATGATGCTCGTCCTGCTGTTCACGTTCCTGCTCGGCCTCATCACGCTCGGAATTCCGATCCTGCTGGTGATGGGAATCGTCGGGCTGGCCGGCATCCTCGTCGAGCCGAATCTCGTGCCGGCCCTGTTTCCGCAGAAGATGTTCGCCATGCTGGACAATTTCAGCCTGCTGGCGCTGCCTTACTTCATCCTCGCGGGCGAACTCATCTCGCGCGGGGGAATCTCGAAACGGCTCGTCGAGTTCGCGGAGTCCGCCGTCGGGCACTGGCGCGGCGGTCTCGGGCACGCCTCGGTCGTCTCCAGCATGATTTTCGCGGGCGTCTCGGGCTCATCCGTCGCCGACACCTCGGCCATCGGCTCGATCCTGGTTCCGGCCATGAAGTCACGCGGCTACAAGCCCGGATTCGCGGCAGCACTTGTGGCATGTGCCGGGACGATCGGCGCGATCATCCCGCCGAGCATGACGATGATCGTCTACGGATCGATGGCCAACGTGTCGATCGGAGGGCTGTTCCTGGGCGGCATCGTTCCGGGAGTCCTGATCGGCGTCGGCCTGATGATCGTCATCGCGATCTATGCCCGTCATCCGGATTTTCCGGAGCTGCGCCGCACGTCCGGCCGGTTCGTCTTCGCGACCGTAATGCGCGCGGCGATGCTCGTCTGGCCGGCCTTGCTGGCGCCGGTACTGGTGCTCGGCGGAATCCTCGGCGGAATCTTCACGGCAACCGAGGCGGGCGTCGTCGCCTGCTTCTACAGCTTCTTCATCGGCTTCTTCGTCTACCGGACGATCAGGCTCCGAGACCTACCGGAGATCTTTGTCCAGGCCGGGGTTACGACCGCGCTGGTCTCCGGCATCATCGGCGTGGCCGGTGCCTTCGGCTGGCTGCTGTCTTATCTCAACTTCAATGACGTGGTACTGACAGGCATCACGACTGTCGCCGGTACGAAGATCGCAGTCATGCTGATCCTGATGGCGGTCATGCTCGTGCTGACAATGTTCGTCGATTCAATGGCGATCCTGATCATCATGATCCCGGTCGCCGTAGTCATCGGCCGGAAATTCGGCATCGACGAGTTCCAGCTTGGCCTGCTCATGGTGATGGCCACACAGATCGGTTCGACAACCCCGCCGGTCGCCGTTCTTCTGTTCGTGGCGACGAGCATCGCCGGCTGCACTTACAGCGAGACGGTCCGGTACTGCTGGGCCTTCATCGCCGCCGAGGTCGCCGTGCTACTGCTCGTCGTGTTTGTCCCGGAACTCGCATCGTGGATTCCACATATGGTCCTGGGGTAGAGGGTGGCCCGGGTCCGGAGCAATCGGCGGAATATTGTGGCCAGAGAGCCGAAGAGCGCGCAGATGTCGACTATCACAGACGTGGCCGAGATGGCGGGGGTCTCGATATCGACCGTCTCGAATGTCCTGAACGGACGGTCCGGCCAGATGGGCAAGGCGACACTGGCGCGCGTCGAGAAGGCGATGGCCCAACTCGGTTACCGCCCGAACCTCGCGGCCCGGCAGCTGAAGACGGGCGAAGCGTCGATGATCGGGCTGCTGGTGCCTTCGATGGGCAACCCCAGCTACGGCATGTTGGCGCGCGAGATCGAGGCAGAAGCGCGCCGTTACGGGTTCCGCGTCATCGTCGGCAACACGAATCGCGATCCGAAGCACGAACGTGCCTTCATCGATGACATGACCGCGCAGGGCGTGCGCGGTGTCATTGTGATTTCCTCGCTTGCTGACGAGCGCCACCTCGAAGGGCCTGCCCGACTCGGGCTCGTCGCGGTCAGCTACGACAGCCATTCCCAGCGCAACGTCCGGCCGATCCTCGACTATGTCTCGGCAGACAACGCGGCCGGCGTGCGCATGGCTGTGGAACATCTGGCCGCAGCCGGCCACCGGACAATTGCTTTCCTGACACCAAAGATATGGACCTTCAGCCGGGCCGAGAAACGCAAAGGTTTCCTCACCGCGATCGGCGACGCCGGCCTGAAGGGCGTCGTCATCGAAGGGGCTGTCGCGTCGATCTATGCCGATGCGGAGATGGCCGAACTCGGGCAGGGGCTTGCCGAACCGCTTGCACGACACTCCGACTGTCCGAGCGCGGCGATCGCGATCAACGACATGATGGCAATCGGGCTCATCTCGGGCCTGGCACGGTGCGGCATCCACGTTCCATCCGACATGTCGGTGGTCGGTATGGACGGCATCCCGCTGGGCGCATTCACTGCACCCCCGCTGACGACCGTACGCCTGCCGCTCGGCAAACTCGCGCGCACGATGGTTGACCGTATCATGCTCCGTCTGAAGCAGCCCGGCACCATTCCTGCCGAATTCAGGTTCGTTCCGTCGATGACAGTACGTGGTTCGGTGGCCCCGCCACCGAAGGGCCCGGTGCGCGGCACGCGGCGGAAATAGTCGGCGCATGCGTATCCTGCTGACCCATTCTCCCGATGCCCGCATACGCTACTATGGCGATGCCGCCCTAGGTGAGCTCCGCCGGATTGGCGAGGTGCTCCTCAATCCGACAAGCGACGCGCTTGAGCCCGGCGCACTCGCTGAACTGGCCCGCGATTGCGACGTCATCGTATCGGACAGGCAGACGGCAGCTCCAGGCGCACTGTTTGGGAAGCTTCCCCGTCTCGTCGCCTTCGTACGTTGCGCGATGGATATCCGGAATATCGACGTGGCGGCCGCAAGTGCTGCCGGAATCGTCGTCACGCGCGCGTCGGCCGGCTTCATCGCCTCGGTTGCCGAGCTGGCGATCGGCTATATGGTCGATCTTGGGCGCGGGACGAGCGCATCGGCCACAGCCTTCAGGGCGGGGCTCAGGCCCGAGATCCGGATGGGTGTCCAACTCGCCGGTTCCACGCTCGGCATCATCGGGTGCGGCACCATCGGCCGCAGGCTCGCCGGGCTTGCCACGGCACTCGGGATGACCGTCCTTGCCGCCGATCCGGATGACGCCGCGGTCCCGCCGGGCATCGAGCGTGCGGAGCTGAATACGCTTCTGCGGCGATCGACCTTTGTCGTGTGTCTGGCGGCGGCAACACCGCAGACACGACACATGATGGATGCAGCCGCTTTTGCCGCGATGGCGCATGATGCCTACTTCATCAATCTTTCGCGCGGAGAACTCGTCGACGAGGCGGCGCTTGTCGCGGCACTCGACTCTGGGCATCTCGCGGGTGCAGCCATCGATGTCGGAATGGCGCCCGACCAGATGCCGTCGCCTTCCATCGCCGCTCATCCTAAGATCGTCGCGACACCGCATATTGGAGGCCTGACACCCGAAGCGGTCTCCCATCAGGCGTTCGATACGGTCCGCCAGGTCAAAGCGCTGAGCCGCGGCGAGATGCCGGACCTTGCTGTCAATGCGGACAGCGCCATGCGTCTTGCGCGACTGCGCCGCACCTGATGCCCAAGTCTTTGTCTGACGCTATCTTGATCTTGCCGATACCGGTTTCGGCCATGGAGATGCTCATCGCGAACAGAAAACTCACTCTAGGTCAGTTGTGCGACGGAAGACGGCGATTTCTCGGTCCGGCAGAACAGGCCGGAACACGCGTACGGCCTTGGCCTAAATTAAATTTGCGCCCCGGAGAATTGGCGGCGCTGTAGGGCTCGAACCTACGACCCGCCGATTATGAGACAGAAGTTTCCCAACCCGTGCCCCCCAGCCCCCCAGTTTTCCAATTATTCAGCAATTTCAACGCCGTTTTCTACCAATTCCGGCAAATAGGGGAAATTAGTGGAAACTAGGGCAAATTGCGGACTGTCCAGAGGTTGGAGAAATTCCTTGATTCAATAATTTATAATTTATAATTTTTTATCATGAAAATCTCCCGGATCGATGTCGTCCCTCTCGAGGCCACTTTTGCGCGCCAGTTCGGCGGCATCGAAAAAGTGCCGCCGCAGCTCCTGCGCCCTGCAGCGCATTTTCAGAAGATCGTGCGCGCCGGCCAATACGCGACACTTGCCTTCGTGACGGCCGAAAACGGAACGATCGGCGTTGGCGAAGCATTCGGCCTTCCCCACCCCGGACCCACCTCGCTGCTGATTGAGCGCGTGATCGCTCCCGGCCTGATCGGCTTGGAGATCGGTGATCCGGCCCAGATGCTCGCGGAGTATCGCGAGTATTTCTCGGCGATGGGCCACGGCCGCGGAATGCCGATGGAAGCGATGAGCGCCGTCGACATCGCGCTGTGGGACCTGAAGGCGAAGCTTGCCGACAAGGCTCTGTGCGAGATCCTTGGCGGAAGGCCGGGCCCTGTCCCTCTCTATGCGAGCCCAGTCCCGTTCCTTCCCACGCTCGATGAGTCGGCCAACTCGGCGAAGGCGCTCATGGCGCAGGGCTACAAAGCGATCAAGCTGAAGATCGGCCGTGGTGCGGGCATCGATCTCGACCATATGGCCGCCGTACGCGCGGCGATCGGCCCGACTGCCGGCCTGATGCTCGATGTGAACTGCGGCTACGACGAGGCGACCG
This sequence comes from Tagaea sp., assembly GCA_044224405.1. Lineage (GTDB taxonomy): Bacteria > Pseudomonadota > Alphaproteobacteria > CACIAM-22H2 > CACIAM-22H2 > Tagaea. Next base: position 295,116 of record JBGAKN010000004.1, read on the forward strand.
CGATCGAGGTCGGCAAACAGCTACACAAGCACAAGATCACCTGGTTCGAGGAACCGATCCCACCCGGTGACCCGGCAGCGCTCGCGCGCGTGCGCGCGAAGTCGACCGCACCGATCGCGGCCGGCGAGAACGAATTCGCCATGCACGACTTCGAGGCGCTGGCTTCGGCCGGTGCGGCCGACGTGCTGATGCCCAACATCGCGCGCGCCGGTGGCGTCAGCGGCATGATGGCGCTCGGTCGGCTGTGCGCACGGCACGGGATCAAGCTTGGACCGCACGGCGTGGGAACGTGCGTGGCGGTCGCGGCGGCACTGCATGTCTGCCGCGCGATGGAAGGCTTCGGCATCTACGAGGCGAACCGCCTTCTCAACCCATTGCGAGATGAAATGCCGCTGCGCCAGCCCGTCCTCGTCGACGGCGCTCTGCTCACGCCGGACGGGCCCGGCCATGGCGGAGACCCGCGGCCAGATGTCATGGCCAACTATCGTCTCGACATCGCCGTCAACTCGACGGCGGCCTGACAGATGGAACTCGCCACAATCAAGGCCGCGGACGAGCTGGGTGACCTTGTCGGCCTGCCAGGCGAGACACTGACCACGACGCTGAAGCGCACGATCCTCGAGATGATCCTTTTTGGATACTTCGCCGACGAAACCCGGCTGTATCCAAACGAACTGGCGGAGCGATTCGGCGTCAGCCAGACGCCGGTGCGCGAAGCGCTTATGCAGCTGGCGAGCGAAGGTCTTGTCGAGGCGACGCCGCGACGTGGCTATCATGTTCGGACGCCGACGGCCGATCAGGTGACCGATCTCTGGCAGGTCCGCTGCGGGCTCGAGACCACGGCCGCCGAGCGCGTCATCGCCCGACTCGTGGCGGGCGAGCTCGGGACGCCGGACATCAAGCCACTCGAGGAACTGCAGCGGCGGCGCGACAAGCTCGGCCCGAAGATGACCACCAAAGAACATATCGAGACGAATTCGGCGTTCCACCGGACGATCGTGGAATTGAGCGGCAACCGACTGCTGATCGCCGTATTCGGATCCATCCAGCAGCAGCTGATCGCCGCATGGGTACAGCGCGGCATTGATTCATGGCGCGCCCGGCTAAATGACGATGCGAAGGAGCATCATGCCATCATCGACGCGCTGAGTGCCCGCGACGTCGAGAGATGTCGGGAAGTACTGTCCAAGCATGTCGGCAGATCGCTCGGCGGCGCTCTGGCCGATCTCGAACTCAAGCGTTCCAAATCTCAATAAACCGGAAAATCCGGCAAGGGAGGATACCGTGGGAATATCCAAGTCGTTTATGGCTGCGCTCTTCGGCCTCGTCGCATTCACAGCATTGCCTGCCGAAGCGCAGACGCTACGCATGTGGACCTTCCTCAATCCGGCAGGCAACGCGCCCCGCGAAAAGGCGCTCGCTGAGATGATCCAAAAGTTCGAAAGCGCCAATCCGGGCGTCAAGATCTCGGTCGAACCGCAGGTCTGGGACCAGATGACGCCCAAGTTCCTCGCCGCGCACCGTGCGGGCAACGCGCCCGACATAGTCTGGGTCGTCACCGACCTGCTTGGCGACGCGCTGAAGACCGGTTCGCTTGCCGATCTAGGCGAGCTGATGGTCAACAAGTGGCCCGCCGAAATACGCGAGGAGCGCAAGGACGGCTACTGGTCACGCTGCGCGCAGGGGGCCAAGGTCCACTGCCTGTTCCACTCGCGCAACTACTACGGGGTCATCTACCGTACCGACTTCCTGAAGGAAGCCGGCGTCGATCCTGAGAAGCTCACGACCTGGCCCGCGTTCATCGAGGCCGCGAAGAAGCTGACCGTCAAGGACGCTTCCGGCAACGTCGTGCGCTGGGGTTTCGGCCAGCAATTCAGCGAGGACCGCGCGGACTCGCAGATGATGACCTCCCTCCTACTGTCCCGCCAGGGCGACCTGTTCGATGCGAAGGGCCTCGCCAAGTGGGCCAACCCCACGGGCGTCGAAGGCCTTAAGCTGCAGACCGACATGGTCACGCAGCACGGCGTTACGCCGCGCCAGGCGGTGAACTGGAGTGCGGAAGACCTCTACGAGCAGTTCGCCGCGGGACGACTCGCGATGTTCACGGGCGCTGTGGTGCGCATCTCGACGATGCAGGCGAAGGTCGGTAACGACAATGTCGGATTCATGATCTGGCCGGGCATCGACGGCAAGCCGCACTCCCCCGCCGTGATGGCCGGCTGGGCCGTCGGAGTCTGGTCGGGTGGCAAGAACAAAGCGCTCGCAGCCAAGTTCCTCGAACATATGTCGACGGGCGATTCCGACCGCCTATGGGTCGAGGTCGGCGGCCAGCTTCCCGGCGCACCTTCGACGCTCAAGGCGATGAAGGCGTTCACCGACAAGCCGGCCAATACGTATCTGACGACTGCCGCCCTCGGCGTCGCCAAGTACGGCTGGATCCCGTCGGTCGAATACGGCGTGGGTGGTTATCGTCAGGCCCTGAACAAAGCCGCCCAGGACGTAATTGTGGGCGGAATGGATCCAATGGCTGCGCTCGTTGCCGCCGAAAAGCGGTTCAACCAGCAGAATAACCGCTAGGCCTATCGGGCGTGCGCGCAGATCGCATCGGATAGACGCACATGCGAGACTCGCGCACGCCTTTCGTCCTCTTCGCCCCGGCATTTGCGCTGCTGGGATTCGTCCTGCTGTCGCCGGTAGTCTACGCCACCTGGTTCAGTCTCCACCGGATTGAGTACGGCGCGCCGACCTCGTTCGCCGGCTTCTACAATTTCCGGCGTCTTCTTGAAAGCGACACGCTCGTTCCGACGTTCCTTCGTACGGCGCTCCACACAGGCCTGTCGGTCATACTGACGATCGTTGTGGCGCTTGCGCTCGCGGTCTGGATCGACAGATTGCGGCCCCGCTTCGGCTTCATCGTCCAGACGATCATCATCGTGCCATGGATCATCTCGACGGTCGTGGCGACGCTGCTGTTCCGCTGGGTCTTCGTCAATGACATCGGGATCGCCGCGTATCTGATCAGTACGGTGACCGGCGACGTCAGTGGCCTTCTGACTGAGCCGGGCGGAGCCATGGGGCTTCTCATCCTGGTTTCAGTGTGGAAGCGGATCGGATACGCGGTCATCGTCTTGCTTGCAGGCCTCAAAAGCATTCCGGACGAACTCGAAGAAGCCGCACGCATCGACGGGGCAAGCGGCTGGCAAATCTTCCGCCGGATCACCCTGCCCTTGATGAAGACGCCGCTGCTGCTGACAGCCGTCGTCCTGACGCTCTCCAACATCAATACCGTCGAGACGCCGCTGGTCCTGACCGGTGGCGGCCCGAGCGATGCGACGCGCGTCCTGGCGATCGACGTCTATGAACGCGCGTTCGCCATCTTCGATCTCGGTTCCGCCACCGCACTTGCTCTCGTCATGTTCGCCGGCAACATCCTGCTCGTACTCGCCTATGTCCGGCTGTCGCGGTGGCGCGCATGAGGGCACCCGCTTCACGCCTCCAGATCGGCCACCTCGCGCGCACGGCACTGGCGTTTCTTCTCTGCCTGCTCGTCTTCGCGAACCTGCTTCCGTTGGTCTGGGGAATCCTGACTTCGTTCAAGGCCGATGCTGACCTGTTCCGTTTTCCGCCGACCTTCTTTGATTTCACGCCGACGCTCGCACACTACGAGCGCGTGATCGCGAGCGGATTCATCGGCAGCCTGGGCGTCAGCTTCGCCTATGCGGCCCTAACCGTCTCCGCCACGCTTGCACTGGCCCTGCCTGCTGCGTACGCGTTTGACCGCTTCGACTTCCCGTTCCGACAGACGTTGTTCATGCTTGTCGTCGCCAGCATCCCGCTGTCGCTCGGCGCCGCCGCTCTGCTGATCCCGAACTACATCTATTTTGTCGAGATCGGCCTGACGAACACCTGGTTCGTACTGCCGCTGATCTACACAGCGCACCAGCTCCCGATGGCAATCTGGATCGTCAAGGGCGTGATCGAAGGCATTCCGCGCGAGCTTGACGAGGCAGCCATCGTGGATGGCGGCACACATGTCGACATTCTCCGCTTCGTGATGCTTCCGCTCTCGCGCCCCGCCCTGGGTGCGGCGGGCGTGCTGGCCTTCGTTGGCACGTGGAACGAATTCGTCGCCGGCTCGGTGATGGTCGACTCTCCCGCGCTCAAGCCCGTCCAGCCGATGATCTACAGCTTCATCGGGTTTTTCGGCCGCGAATGGGGACCACTCACCGCATCGGCGACGCTCGCCATCGTGCCCATCCTGATCGCATTCGCGCTGCTTGGACGCCACATCGTTTCCGGTCTCACCAAAGGCGCCGTCAAAGGCTAGAAATGAACGATCTCGTGGACGCGTCATGGGACTTCATCATCGTCGGCGCGGGCAGCGCAGGCTGTGTGCTTGCAGGCCGCCTGTCGGAAAATCCGGCGTACCGCGTCCTTCTGATCGAGGCAGGGCGCGATCTCCCGCCGGGCGAAGAAGGCTCGGCCATCCGTGACATGTATCCGGGGCGCGCCGCCTTCGATCCGGCAAACCACTGGGCCAGCGTCGCCGCCCATTTCGTGCCTGTCGGCCACAACGCGCCCGACCGTCCTGCACCGCGCCACTACGAGCAGGCCAAACTCGTGGGCGGCGGGTCCAGCATCAATGGCCAGGTCGCCAATCGCGGCACGCCGGACGACTACGATGAATGGGCCGCCCTCGGCGCCAAGGGCTGGGACTGGAACGGCGTGCTACCGTATTTCCGCAAGCTGGAACGCGATCTCGATTTCGCAGGACCACTACACGGAAGCGACGGTCCCATCCCGATCCACCGCATCCCCTGCGAGCGATGGCCGCTCTACTCCATCGCTGCCGCACAGGCGCTCGAAGCGATGGGTTTTGCCGATATCGCCGACCAGAACGGCCGTTTCGACGACGGATACTTCCCGCAGACGCTCTCGAATGACGGCGCGCACCGCGTTTCCGCCGCCATGGGGTACCTGACCGCGGAGGTACGAAAACGCCCCAATCTTGCGATCCTTTCCGACGCACAGGTCGTCGGGCTGATGTCGCAGGAGAAGCGGATCACGGGCGTCGAGATCGTCCGCTTCGGAAAGCACACCAGTTTCTCGGCACGGGAGACCATCCTTTCCGCGGGTGCGATCCACTCACCCGCGATTCTGATGCGAGCGGGCATCGGACCTGGTGACGCGCTTGCCCGGCTTGGCATCCCGGTTGTCGCCGATGTCCCGGGCATCGGGCGGAACCTGCAGGAGCATCCCGGCATCTCGGTTTCTGCATTCCTGAAGCCGGACGCGCGTCTGCGCGGCACGACACGACGGCATATTCACCTGTCGCTGCGTTACAGCTCGGGCCAACCGGACTGCCCGCGATCCGACATGTACATGATGGTTATCGCAAAATCAGCATGGCATCCACTCGGACTGAGGATAGGTTCGCTTGTATCCTGGCTTAACAAGATCCATTCGCGCGGTTCGGTAACCCTTCGCGATGCCAATCCGGCGGTGAGCCCGCTGGCCACATTCAATTTCCTCGCTGATCCGCGCGATGCCGCACGACTTATAGATAGTGTGCGATTCATGGCCCGAGTGATGGCCCAGACCTCGCTGCGCGATCTTGTCGAGCACGCGTCTCCATCGAGCTATTCTGGTTTTGCGCGTGCATTGGGAAAGCAGAACCTTCGCAATCTTCTGCTGACTGGTCCGACCGCACTCGCGATCGACCTTGTTCCGGCCTTGCGCGGCGTCCTGTTCAGGAATTTCGTATCGGGCGGCACGACCCTGGCGGACCTCATAGCCGACGAAGACGCTCTGGAAGCCTATGTTCGCGAGCACGCGTTCGGCCAATGGCATGCCTGCGGCACCTGTCGGATGGGGCCTGCAACCGATATCGATGCGGTCGTCGATCCGTTAAGCGCCCGTGTCCACGGCGTCGGAGGCCTGCGCGTGGTCGATGCGTCGATCATGCCGAGCGCGCCCCGCGCGAACCTGAACATCCCTGTCCTGATGCTCGCGGAGAAAATGTCGGATCAGTTCGTCAGACGCTGATCGAGACATCAAGTCGTTGCTTCCGGATTCTTATCGAGGCCTTCGCTCCGCCAGCGCCAGTAGCCGTTGGCTGAAGCCGGCTCCTCGAACCAGTCACTCCGACCAAGTGATCTCTCGTTCGGCTTGGTTTAAAAAGCTCGGCCAAGTCAAAGTCTCGACCCAAAAATCGAAAAGCCAGCCGCTTCGCTTCCGAGGGGCGGGCTTCTTTTGTGGTCGAAGCGACAGGATTCGAATCTGCGCCCCCCAGTCCCCTAGTTTTGCAATTATTCAATTATTTCAATGGTAGTTTCCATGATTTCCGGCAAATAAAGGAATCTAGAGGAAACTAAGGGAAAATGCGGGAGGGCCAACGATCCGCCTATCTCGGCATCCGCGGAACCTAAAGCAGGCCAGTCGGCAGAAGCAATCGGCTACTGGGACGCGGTAATTCCGCCGTCGACATACAGCACCTGCCCGGTCACGAAACCTGCCCCCGGCGACAGGAAGAACAATGCTGGTGCCACGACATCCTTTGGGTCGGCGATGCGGCCGAGTGGGATGCGCTCGATCAGTTTGCGACGGAATGCCGGGTTCAGCATCACGTGGCGGATCAGATCGGTATAGACGAATGTCGGTGCGACGCCGTTGACGGTGATTCCGTAGGGAGCAAGCTCCAGCGCATGCTGCTTTATCAGCATCACGAGCCCGCCTTTCGTCGCACAATAGGCCGAATAGCCGCGATTGCGGATGCCGAGGTGCGAACGCACGGACAGCAGATGGATCTGCCGCCCGCCCCTCTTGCCGGCAATCTGGTGCGCGGCGACGGCCTGAGCCACGAACATCGCCGCCTTGAGGTTGGTACGATAGACCGCGTCGAACGCCTTCTCGGTCACGTCGCCGAGCGGCTCCTCGATCTGGATGCCGACGCAGTTCGCCAATATGTCGATCCGCCCGAACCGCTTGGCCACTTGCGCGACCGTCCGGCGGATGCTCGCTACGCGCGTGACATCCATTGCAAGGCCGAATGCATCGTGCCCGGCCGCCCGCAGAGATGTGGCAAGCCCCATTGCCTTCTCGCCGTCGCGTCCGGCGATCACGATACGAGCCCCCCGGAGGGCCAATCCCCATGCGATCGCTTCGCCCAGACCGCCATAGCCGCCGGGCAGGAACGCGACCTGCCCCGTCAGATCGAACAGGCCGCCAAGTTCGGCGGCAAAGTCGATCGTCGGCGTAATCCGCTCTTTCGCGATCTTCTTGTTCTTGCGCGTCGCCATTGCCCGCCTCAGTCGAAATGCAGTCCGCCGTTCAGGTCCAGTATCTCGCCGGTTATGAACCCGCTCAACGGCGAAAGGAAGAAGCGCACACAATGGGCGAACTCTTCGGGTTCGCAGAAACGGCCGACCGGGATCTGCTTCAGCATCGCCTGACGCTGCGCCTCGTTCAATTGCTCTGTCACCATCGGCGTTTTCACGTAAGCCGGCGCGATCCCGTTGACGGTGACGCCGAAGGAGGCGCTCTCGCGCGCCAGCGAGAAGGTCAGGGCCTGCAAGGCCCCCTTCGAGGTCGTATAGGCGGTCCCGGCCGTCAAGCCGCCCGACTTCATCGCCAGCGAACAGGTATTGACGATGCGGCCCCTGCCCCGCGCCTTCATGCCCGGAAGCGCCAGTCGCGAAAGCCAGAACGCGCCATCGAGATTGATCGACATCACCTTGCGCCATTCGGTGGGCGAAGTCTCGGCGGCCTTGTTGTTGGAGAGAATGCCCGCGTTGTTGACGAGCACGCCGACGGGTCCGTAGCGCTTCTCGATGTCCGCGAATCCGGCTTCGGCAGCGGCCGGATCGGACACGTCGAAGCCGATGCCGTGGGCCATCGGGCCAATCGACGCCGCGGACGCCTCGACCTTGCGCGCGTCGATATCCGCCATCGCGACGACATAGCCTTCGTCTGCGAGCATCCGCGCCACGGCGAGGCCCATCGTGCCTGCGGCACCGGTCACCAGTGCCACCTGCCCCTTCCCAAAACCGCTCACGCGACGGCCTCGGCCTGCCGGGTCATCTCGCTGCCGAGATACTGCCGGACCCGCGGATCGCCGATCAGGCCCGCGAAATCCGCGAACGGCGCCACCGTGCCGCCCGAAACCAGCAGGAATCCTGCGCAGATCTCGCGCAAGATCTCGAGATGGTAGCGCGCCGTGGGGTGCAGGCAGACTACGACGAGGCGACCTTCGTCGCGCAGCCGCCGGAAGAAGCCGAGCATGAAGCCGATATAGCCGTCCTGCGTGTTGAACTGCGGCTCGTCGAATAGGTGGACGAGCGGATAGTCGGATCCGGCCGGCTCGAGCATGAAGCTCGGCAGGCGCCGTGCGAAACGGCGGACCTGGTAAGATTGATGATAGTGCACGGCCAGCCGGTCCCGTTCGCGATAGCGGACCTTGTGGATGTCCCTGTCGGCGACCAGGACGCGGCCGGAAGTCGGTTGGTTGCTACCCGTCATCATCTCGAAGAGCGTCGTCTTGCCGGCACCGTTCGGGCCGACAACCCCGATGATCTGCCGGCCGGCCAGCGCCAGATCGGCACATAGCGAGAAGGTCGTGCGCCGCTTGATCAGGCCGCGCGAATAGGTCTTCTCCAGACTCTCCAGCCGCAGCAGTGCTTCAGCCATGTCAGGCTCCCAGCAGCCGGCGTCGAAGCGCCGGGTCAGAGCGCAACTGTGCCGCCGTGCCCGACCAGACGACGCGGCCGAGATCGAGGATATAAGCGCGATCGGCGACGCTCAGCGCGGCCTCGGCGTTCTGTTCGACGACCAGCACCGAAATCCCCTCCTCCTTCAGATGCAGGATCGTCGACAGCACGTCCTGCACGATCTTGGGCGCCAGCCCCTGGCTCGGCTCGTCGAAAAGCACCAGTCCGGGCGAGCCGAGCAAGGCGCGCGCGATTGCGACCATCTGCATCTCGCCGCCTGAGAGGTTTTCCGCCTCCCGCTCCATCAGATATTCGAGTGGCGAAAAAATCCCGCAGACTTCCTTGACCGACCAGTCGCGGAACCGCGTGCGCTTGCGCGCGATCGAAAGGTTCCGCGCTACGGTCAAGGTCGGGCACAGGCGCCGGTCGTCCGGCACCCAACCGATGCCGGCCTGCGCGATTCGGTGAGTGGGCCATGCGGTGACGTCGGAACCATCGAAGCGCACATGACCCGTGCGAGGCCGCGTAAGGCCGAGGATCGAGCGAAGCGTCGTCGTCTTCCCTGCCCCGTTGGGGCCAAGCAGGGCAACGATTTCGCCCGTACCGATCGACAGCGACACGTCGAACAGCGCCTGCGTCTCGCCGTAGAAGGTCCGGATATCGGCAAGATCGAGGATCATTGCAGCTTGCCTAGGTTCGAACGGCGGACCCAGTCGTTGGCGCGCAGTTCGTCGGGCGTCCCGCGCGCGATCACCTGGCCCCAGTGGATCACCGAGATTTCGTCGGCAAGGCTGAACAAGAACGGCATGTCGTGCTCGATGATGACGATGGTGAACTGACCCTTCAGCGTCTTGATGAGGTCGGCCAGCCGCGCCGTCCCGTCGCTGCCGAGGCCCGAGGTTGGCTCGTCGAGAAAGAGCACGCGCGGGGCCGCCGCCAGCGCCACGCCGATCTCGAGCGCGCGCCGGTCGCCGTAGGAAAGGCCCTGCGCCTTCAGCTCGCCCTTGCCCGAGAGCCCGACGCGCGCGAGGATCGCCTCGGCCTCATCGACCATAGCGCTGTCGGCGGCGACGGCCCGGTGCATCTCGAACCCGCTGATACGCATCGCCGGCAGCGCCGTCATGACGTTATCTCGCGCCGTGAAATCGTTGAAGAGATTCATGATTTGAAACGAGCGCGAAACGCCCTTGCGCGCGATCAGATGCGGCGGCAGCCCCGTGATGTCCTCGCCGTCGATGCGCACGCGTCCGCGCGTCGGCTTGTAGCGGCCGGTGAGTACGTTGAAGCAGGTCGTCTTGCCAGCACCGTTCGGCCCCATGATGCCGTAGAGCTTGCCGGCAGCGAACCGCAGCGTCACGTTCTCGAGGACCGTCCGGTCGCCGAAGCGCATCTGCAGGTTCTCGGCTTCGAACAGCGACATGCCTCAGCCTCCGAAAAGCGCGCGAAGGCGCGCGACGCTGGGCCCGCGACGGCTACCCGACCGGCGCATCTCGTGCCACCAGCCTGCGATTCCTTCGGGCTTGAACAGCACGACCAGCATGAACAGCAGGCCGAACCACAGCATCCAGGCGGTCGTCACCGCCCCGATGGCATCGCGCGCAAGCAGGAACAAGGCGGCACCGATCACGGGGCCCCAGAAGCTCACCATCCCGCCGCCGATCAGCGTCATCATCACGACGTAGCCGGAATAATGCAGGCTCATCACGTCGGGGAACGCCGATGTCTGCGCCATCGCGAACAGCCCGCCCGCCAACCCCGACAGGCCGGCCGAAAGCGCGAAGACCGAAAATTTGTATAGCCACACATTGTAGCCGACGAAGGCGGCACGGGTTTCATTCTGCTTCACCGCCTGAAGGACGCGCCCATAGGGCGAGTTGACGAGACGCCATAACCCGACCAGCACGACCGTGAAGATCGCCAGCACGAAATAATAGAGCGAGACGTTGTCGCGCAGGTCGAACGCGACGACTCCGAAATCGGCCGGCGCGCGCACGATGCGCAGCAGGCCATCCTCGCCGCCGGTGATCGCGTGTGACTTGATCGCGATCACCCAGAAGACCTGGCCGAACGCGATCGTCATGAATGCATAGTAGATTCCCCGCCGGTGTGAAATGAAGGCCGCGACCAACGCGCCCGCGAGTGCGGCAGCGCCTGCTGCGGCGAGCAGGCCCGGCCACAGGCCCGGCATCACGTTCTGCTGGAATAGGCCGAATGCATAGGCACCGATCCCGAAATAGGCGCCGTGCCCGAACGACGGCAGGCCTGTGTAGCCAAGCAGAAGGTTGAACGACAGCGCGTAGATCGCCCAGACGACGATCTCGATCCCGAGATAGGGATAGAGGCCAACCTTCCCGATCCATAGCGGCAATGTCGCGAGGATCGCGACTGTCGCCAGCATTGCCGGCGTGACGAGGCGCATGGCGTCGGTATCGGGGCGAGACGTCGTCATGCCTCGAGCACGCTTTTCTTGCCCGAAAGGCCGCGCGCGCGGAACGTCACGACGGCGATCAGCAGGATGTACATCGACAGCAACGACCACTCGGACGCGTAAGCGCCGCTGAGACCGACCACGAGACCGACCAGGATGCCGGCGGAAACGGCCCCCCAGAAACTTCCGACCCCGCCGAGCACGATGATCAGGAAGGCCGGGACGACGGCATCCACGCCCATATGCGGCCGGATGCCCCAGATCGGCGCCACGATGATCCCCGCAAGCGCGGCCAGCAGCGTGCCGAAAGCGAATACGTAGAGGCGCAGGCGCGTGAGATCGATGCCCAACGCACGGACGATCTCGCTGTCGTGCGCGCCGGCCTTGATGATGGCGCCATAAGGCGTACGCTCGATGAAGAGCCACACCAGCGCGATGGCACCGATCGAGAATGCCGCCGCATAGAAGCGATAGGTCGACCAGATCAGGTCCCAGAAGATCATCCCGCCGCTGATCGCCAGCGGCACCGGCAGGACGTAGTCGCGGGTTCCCCAGACGAGCCGGATCATTTCCTCGATGACCATCGCGGCACCGAACGTCAGCAGCAAGCCGTAGAGCGGGTCCTTGCCGTAGGTGCGGCGCACGCATAGTTCCAGCAGCATGCCCATCGCCGCCGTCAGCAGCGGCGAGACGACGAGGGCGGCGACATAGCGCCAGCCAAGCGGCACCCGCAGCCATTCGCGAACCCAGTCGACGGGAATCGGAAGGCGGCCGGTGACGACGACGAACGCCAGATAGGCACCCAACGCGAACAGAGATCCGTGCGCAAGATTGATCTGCTCCATCAACCCCACGATCAGCATGAAGCCGAGCGCGATCAGCGCGAACAGCAGGCCGAGCGTTATGCCGTTGAGGACGTGAGGCAGAAGATTGAGCAAGTCGGAATCCGCGGTTAAGAAAATGGCCCGGACGCGCCTTCGCGACCGGGCCGCCGAGAAACTAGATCAGAGTTCGAACGTCGGCACCTGGTCGTAGGCCGCGAGCTTGCACTTCGGGGCAGCAGCCCTGTCTTCCGCCGCCTTGGGATCAATCCAGCTCAGGATCTCGAACAGGTCCGTCGGATCGGACGGCTTCATGTTGCGCTGGGCCATGTAAATGGTCTGCTGCAGCTGATGCGTCATCGGGTCCATGTAGGCACCGAAATGCTGCATCCGCTCTTCGGCGGACAGCTTCAACCCTTCGAGTTCCTTGATCACCTTGATGTTGTTCGTCCCGCCCGCGCGCTCGATCGCGCGCAGCAGTTCGCGCGTCGCCATGTAGCCGTTGTACGAGACGTTGCCGGGCACCGGGATCGGCCCGCCGGCATTGGCCGCCTGCCACTTCTTGACGAAGTCGCCGACGCCGGGAAGCGGCAGCTTGTGGTACCAGTTCGTGCCGAAGACGCCGAACAGGCTGTCGGCCCCCGCACCCCAGACATCCGGCCAATCTTGCTGGTTGTTGATCCAGGCGGGCTTGCCGTCGAGCTTGAGCTGGGCGACCTGCGTGCGCAGCGCCTTGATATCGTCGCCGCCGATCGCGGCCGCCACTACGTCGGGCTTCATCTGCTGGATCTTCAGCAGATAGGCGGTGAAGTCGCGCGTATTCTGCGGCACGAGCAGGTTGTCCATGATCTTGCCGCCGGCGGCCTCGACCAGCGCCTTGGTCGCGTTCGACGTCGAATGCCCCCAGACATAGTCGTTGGTCAGCAGCATCCAGTTCTTGCCGACAGACTTGATCGCGGCCTGAACCGTCGCGACGGCGAAGTTGCTGCCGTTGCCGTCCCAGACGAACTTGACGCGATTACAGTTCTCGCCCGCTTCGCTCGGCGCGCTGGAATTGGTGTTCAGGTAGATCGTGCCGTACTTTGCCGCGACCTGCGTGATTGCGTTGGCGACGCCCGAATGGACCGCGCCGACAAGGAAACCGCAATCGTCGCGGGTGATGAAGCGTTCCGCGATGCGGCTACCCGTCGCCGGGTTCGTCTCGGTATCGGCCGTGATCCACTCGATCTTGCGGCCGAGCACGCCGCCCTTGGCATTGAACTCGTCGACGGCCATGCGGCAGCCGCGCAGGTCATCCTGCCCGCTGTCGCCGTACTGGCCGCTGGCGTCGCAGGTGAAACCGATCTTGATCGGCTTCTTCTGCCCTTGCGCGAGAACGCGCGTATGGGTCCACGGACCGAAAACGGTCCCGGTCCCGGCAAGGGCCGCCGCCATGGCGCTGCCCTTGAGCAGCCGGCGGCGCGAAACTCCGTTCGTCTTCATCGCGTGTTCCTCCTAGTTCGGCATTTGCCGTTTTTTCGTGGTTGGACGTAAAGTGTCGGACTACGGCTTCCGGATGCGGACGCCAGTCACCTTCTCCTGCGCCTCGATGAGCGAAGGGACGTATTTCGCTCCGAAGCCGAGTGACGCCGCCTGCACGAAGGCCTGATGGACCGCCTCGCCCATCGTGCTGGGCAGGTTCAACGCTTCGGTCATGTGCGTGTAGTAGCGGAGGTCCTTCTGCGCGAGCGAAAGACCGAACTGCAGGCCGCTGAAATCACCGGCCAGCGCCTTGGGCACGATCAGCTGGAAAATCCCGCTGTTGGCGCCGCCACTCCCGACAACCTTGGCGAAGTTCTCCAGGTCCACACCGGCCTTGGCGCCGGCGACGAGCGCCTCTGCGATCAGGGCCGCATGCCCCATCGCGAGAAAATTGTAGATCAGCTTCGTCTTGTGCCCGGCGCCCGGGCCGCCGACATGCACGATGTTTTCGCAGAACGTTGCCAATGCCGGCCGGATCGCGGCAAATGCCGCATCTTCGGCGCCGACCATGACGTTCAGCCGGCCCTCTTCCGCATCCTTGGGTGTCCGGGCAAGCGGCGCATCGACAAACGGGACGCCAAGCTTTGCAAAATCGGCACAGATGCGCTCGGACGAGTCCGGCTCGCTGGTCGAACAATCGACGACGATGAGCCCTTTTCGCGCACCGGACAGCAATCCGTCCGGGCCGTTGACGATCGCCTCGACCTGCGGCGTGCCCGTCACGCATACGAAAACGATATCGTTCTTCGCCGCAATGTCGGCCGGATTGCGGCCTTCCGTGGCGCCACGCTTCAGCAGGTCATCGACCGGCACTCGGTTCCGGTTTCCCAGCACCGTGACGGCGAACCCCTTCTCGACGAGGTTCTTCGCCATGCCGTGGCCCATCATGCCGACGCCGATGAAGCCGATCTTTGCGTTGCTGCTCACGTTCCCTCGTGTAGAATGAATATTCTATTGCTTTGTATAAATAGAATACATATTCTATTTGACGTGTAAAGCCGAATTTTCATTCCAACGGCAGGACGACGATGAGCGCGCCGAATTCCTACGACGAACTGCGCAGCCTAATTGCCAGACGCCATTCCGATCTGTCCGATCGCCTCCGCCGGATCGCCGAATTCGCCGTGCAACATCCCAATGAAATGGCGCTGGATACGGTGGCGTCACTTGCCGGGCAGATCGGCGTGCAGCCCTCCTCGATCATCCGCTTCGCGAACAGCTTCGGCTACGACGGGTTCAGCGGGATGCAGCAGGTGTTCCGTTCACGGCTGGTCGCCGATGCGGCACCGAGTTACCTGGAACGCATCGCCTCCCTGCCCTTGCATGTCCGCAACCGGGGAACCGCCGCTCCCGGCACACCGGTTTCGGTTCTCGACCAGTTTGTCGCCGACGATATCGTCGCGCTGGAGGAACTGCGCGGCCGCGTGACCGCGCGCGACCTGCAGCGGGCAGTCACGTTGCTGGAAAAGGCCGAATCGATCCATCTCGTCGGCCAGGGCCGCTCGTTTCCGGTCGCGTTCTATCTCCAGTACGCGCTGTCGCGCCTCGACCTGCGCGCCCATCTGATCGACAGCATTGCCGGAACCACGCTCCGTCAGGCCCGCATGGCATCCCGGCAGGACGTCATCGTCGCGGTGAGCTTCAAGGACTACTCGCCCGACGTCGTGGCCGCGATCGAACAGGCGGCGTCGCGCAAGGTGCCGGTGATCGCCTTCACCGACAGCCCGCTCTCGCCGCTCGCCCGGCACGCCACGGTGTGCTTCGAGATCGCTGAACAGCGTGATCGCCCCTTCCGATCTCTCGTGGCGCCGATGTGCCTGGCCGAAAGCCTGGTCGTCTCGCTCGGGCACCGTCTCACCGCACAGCAGTCATGAGTTTTTCGATGTCCGCACCGCCCGAACTCCGCCCGTTCGATTTCATCGCTCTCGGCCGTGCCGCCGTCGATCTCTACGGCGAGCAGGTCGGTGGCAAGCTCGAGGACATGGCGAGCTTCGCCAAGTATCTCGGCGGATGCCCGGCCAACATCTCCGTCGGCGCCGCCCGTCTGGGCCTGAAGCCCGCGATGCTCGCCCGCGTGGGCGACGAGCATATGGGACGTTTCGTGCGCGAAACGCTGCGCGCGGAAGGCGTGGATGTCGGCCATGTCAGGACCGATCCGCATCGCCTGACGGCACTGGTGGTTCTCGGCATCCGCGACCAGCACACCTTCCCGCTGATCTTCTATCGCGAGAACTGCGCGGACATGGCCGTCTCGCCGGAGGATTTCGACGCCGGCTTCATCGCTTCCGCCCGGGCCCTGCTCGTGACTGGCACGCACTTCTCGACCCTGCATGTCGACCGGACAAGCCGCCACGCGATGGCACTCGCCCGCGCGGCCGGAACCAAGGTCGTGCTCGATATCGACTATCGCCCGGTGCTCTGGGGTCTTACCGGCCACGGCCTGGGCGAGGAGCGGTTCATCGCCTCGGATAGCGTGTCGGCGCATCTGCAGAGCATCGCGCCCGCCTGCGACCTGATCGTCGGCACCGAAGAGGAAATCCATATCGCCGGCGGCAGCACTGACACGTTCGCCGCGCTGCGTGCGCTTCGCGCCATCACGAAAGCCACGCTCGTCGTGAAGCGCGGCGCGCACGGATGCACGATCTTCACCGGCGAGATTCCGGCCCGGTTCGCCGAGGCGATCGACTGCCCCGGCTTTTCGGTCGAAGTGTTCAACGTGCTCGGCGCCGGCGACGGATTCATGGCCGGACTGCTGCGCGGCTGGCTACGCGGCGCGGATTGGCGCACGGCCGCCACCTATGCCAACGCGTGCGGCGCTCTGGTCGTGTCGCGGCACGGATGCGCACCGGCAATGCCAAGCTGGACCGAGATGGAAAGCCTTCTGGCACGCGCCGGCCAGTTGCGGCGGCTCGATACGGATCCCGAGATCATCCGGCTGCACCGCACGACCACCGGCCGGAAGCCCTGGCCGGTGGTTACAGCATTGGCTTTCGATCACCGCCGGCAGTTCGAGGAGCTTGCGGCGAAGCACGGCAAGGACAACGGCGCGATCGAGACATTCAAAGGCCTTATCGCCGACGCCGCTTTGTCGGTCGGCGATCTTCCGGGTGCGGGCATCATTCTCGACGATCGGTTCGGACGCGCGGCCCTGCACCGGCTGGGCGACGGGATGCGCTGGATCGCCCGGCCCGTCGAACTTCCAGGTTCGGTGCCGCTCGCATTCGAGGCGGGGGACGACCTCGCCGCACAGATGCGGGCATGGCCGGCAGGACAAGTCGCCAAGTGCCTCGTCGTGTATCGCGCGGACGATCCGCCTGCGCTGCGTGACGCGCAGGAGGCGACCCTTCGGGTCCTTCAGGCGACATGCCAGGCGACCGGACACGAATGGCTTTTGGAAGTTATCCCACCAAGCACTTCCGGGGCCGAGAGCGACGGCTTGGTCGCCGACGCCGTCCGGCGTCTCTACGAGATCGGGCTCGAGCCCGACTGGTGGAAGCTTCCGCCGATGGCGGAGTCCGCCGCCTGGCGAAACGTCGCCGGCATCGTGCACGCGAACGATCCGCATTGCCGCGGCATCGTCATCTTGGGCCTCGATTCGAACGAGGACGATCTTGCCGCGGCGTTTGCGGCCGCGCGACAGGAGCCGTTGGTGAAGGGCTTCGCCGTCGGACGGCACATCTTCTGGAAAGCCGCCGAAGCCTGGTTCGCGGACCGGATCGACAGCCGGGGCGCAGTCGCCGACATCGCCGCACGCTACCGCCGGGTCATCGATCTCTGGGATACGGCAGCCAAGCCCCGGACCGAGCCGACACAGCTTGGGGCCGAGTTCGTCATGCCGACGGCAAAGTGATAGATTCAACAGAAAAGGCTACGGGAGACTCGCCATGCCGGCACCAGATTTTTCGGTTTCCGGAAAGCATGTCCTGATCAGCGGCGGTGCAGGCGGCATCGGTACTGCGTTCGCAAAGGCATTCCGCGATGCGGGTGCGAACGTGACAATCTGCGACATCCGCCCGCCGGCGGAAGATGCCGGGTTCACCTTCGAACCGCTCGACGTCCGCTCCAATGAAGCGGTCGACGCGCTTGCGGCAAAGACAAAGCGGCTGGACGTCCTGATCCACTGCGCCGGCCGCCTGCTCCGCCACGAGGAGCACAAGCCCGACGTGTTCATGGACATCGTCAACATCCATCTCGGCGGCAGCCTTCGCCTTGCGACCGCGTTCCGCCCGCAACTCGCCGCGACACGCGGCAGCATTGTCAATATCGGCTCGATGTATTCGTTCTTCGGCGCGGCGATGATACCGGGATACGCCTCGGCGAAAACGGGCATCATCGGCCTGACGAAATCGCTGGCGCTGGCATACATCGAGGACGGCATTCGCGTGAATGCGATCGCACCCGGATGGATACGGACCGAGATCAGCCGGATCGGGCGCGAAGACCCCCCCTTCAACGACAAGGTCATGAGCCGGCTACCGACCCATCGCTGGTCGGAGCCTGGCGAGCTCGCCGGTACCGCCGTTTTCCTTGCTTCGCCTGCCGCACAACTCGTCAATGGCGTGACCATTCCGGTCGATGGCGGATATGTAGCAGCCTGACGAAGCGCTCTTTCGACGAAGCCCGCCGCCGGTTTCCCGGGGCGGGCTTCTTTTATGGTCGGAGCGACAGGATTCGAACCTGCGCCCCCCAGTCCCCCAGTTTTCCAAGTATTCAATGATTTCAACGGCATTTTCCGCATTTCCCTGCAAATAAGGGAATTTAGCGGAAACTAAGGGAATGGAAGGCATCGAAAGGCTCGGCTCATTGGATAGCCTCGCCTCAATCAAAATGGTAATCGCCAACTACAGAGTTCTGACCACCCCGGGCGTGGCCGCCTGAACCGCCAAGACGTTGCAAAGCGGAAGCCCGAAAGCCGGCACGTCGAGCTCAAAACGATCGCCGGGCTGTGTACGGATTCCGTGCGCGAAGCTAAATGTCGCCGCTCCAAAGAAATGACAATGGATGTCTCCCGGTCGACGGAACATCAAGTACTTGAAATGGTGATGCTCGAGATTGGCGATCGAGTGCGACATGTTCGCCTCGCCGCTCAGGAACTCGCCGCGCCACAGGACCGAGTTACCGCGCAGAACGCTTGAGGTTCCGCGAATGTCGGCCGGAAGTTCGCCGAGGAGAAGCTCGGGGCCGAGCGAACACGGCCGGAGCTTGGAGTGCGCCCCATAAAGATAATTCTGCTGTTCGACGACATGATCGGAGAATTCGTTTCCAAGCACGTAGCCGATGCGGCGCGGCGAGCCGTCCTCAGCGGCGATGTAAACGCCGACGATTTCCGCTTCCTCACCGCCGGCCAGCGCGAAATCCGGCATCTCCAGCTTGGCGCCGGGCCGCACGATGCAGCTTCCATCGCCCTTGTAGAACCATTCCGGCTGGGCACCGACGGCACCCGGCGCCGGCTTTCCGCCGTCGATGCCGAGCTGGTACATTTTCATCGAATCCGACATGCCGCTGCCGGCGCCCGCGAGTTTCTTGTGCATGTCGTTGCGCGCCTGCGCGCTGCCAAGATGCGTGATCCCCGTTCCGGTCACGAACAGATGCGCGGGATCCGGATGGTCGATCGGCGCCAGCACGCGCCCTTCGGCGAGCCGGCGCGCGACATCGACCGCCTCACCCTTCCCCGTCGCGCGCACGGTCTCGGCGATCGTCCGCCCGCCGGCGATGGCCGCCAGCGCCAGGTCACGGACGGATTTGAATCCGAGCACGAGGCGCGTACCGGCTTCGTCGGTTGCGGCGACGGCACGCGTCCCGTTGGGCTGTTCGAACTGGACCAGACGCATGTAATTTCTCTCCATCATCCCTTGAAGCGGTTTACCGGCGTGCCGGCGAATTCGGTCTCGATCTCGAACAGCCCACCGGCGAGCGGCTGGCGCTCCAGCTCGGCCGCATGCAAGCCGATCGAGGCGGTCGTCACGTAAAGCGTCTTCAGATCCGGCCCGCCAAATGCGCAGCTCGTTACCTGCGTCGCCGGGATCGCGATCGCGCGATCGAGAACGCCGGCAGGCGAGAACCGGCTGACGCGGCCCCCGCCCCAATGGCAGATCCAGACATATCCGCTCGCATCGACGGTCATCCCGTCCGGGTAGCCGTCGGCCTCACCGAACCGGACGAATACGCGCTTGTTCTCGAGGCGGCCGGCAGCGTCAATATCGAAGCGATAGACCGTCCGGCCCATCGTGTCGGTGTGATAGGCGCACGCCCCGTCCGGCGCGAACGCCGGGCCGTTCGTGACGACATAGCCGCCGTCGCTGCGTTCGACCGTTCCATCCGCGTCAAGACGGTAGAGCCACCCGGTCGCATCCTTGATCGAGTCATCCATCGTGCCGGCCCAGAATCGGCCCGCTTCGTCGCATTTCCCGTCATTAAAGCGGTTGCCCTGCCTTTCGGCCTCGGGATTGACGATCGGATCGATCCGGCCGGTCTCCGGATCCCAGAACGCGAAGCCGGTGCGCAAAGCCGCGACCATGCCGTCGCGCGCGCGGGGCGCGATGGCGCCGACTTCCACCGGCATCGGCCAGGTCCGGGTCTCGCCCGTCGCCGGCACGAAGCGCATCACGGCAGGCTTCTTGATGTCGACCCAATAGAGCGCGCCGGCGCGCTCGTCCCAGAACGGGCCCTCGCCGAGAACGGCATGCGCATCCCAGACGCAACGCACGGCGCCCATGTCAGGTCCAGCCCGCATCGACGACGAAGTTCTGTGCGGTGCACAGGCGGCTGTCGTCGGCCGCGAGGAACAGCACCATCCGCGCGATGTCCGGCGGATAGACCTTCTCCTTCAGGCACTGGTTCTCCTGGATCTGGCGTTCGCCGTCGGCATCGAGCCAGAGTTCGACCTGCCGGCGCGTCATGACCCAGCCGGGCACGACGGTGTTCACGCGGATGTTCTTCGGCCCGAAATCCCGCGCGAGGCCACGGGTGATGCCGTGGACGGCGGCCTTCGCGGCCGTATAGGCCGGATAGCCGCCCTCGGCATTCATCCAGCTGATGGACCCGAAATTGACGATCGATCCGCCGCCCGCATCGATCATCTGCGGGATGACGGCCTGCGCCGCGAAGAACTGATGACGCAGATTGACCGCCATCCGCTCGTCCCAATACTCGACCGTGACCGTCTCGACCTTGTGGCGATCGTCGTTGGCCGCATTGTTGACAAGTGCACGGATCGGCCCGGCCTCGCGTCCGAACTCTTCGATCGCGGCCTTCAGGCGCGCGATATCGCGCAGATCGCAATGGAAGAAGCGCGGTGGTGGCTGGCCCGCCGCCGCGATCCGGTCCACCATTGCGCGCGACGCTTCCGCGGCGATATCGACGAATGCGACGCGCGCATGCTGAGCGCAGAAATGCTCGACGACGCTTTCCCCGATGCCTGAGCCGCCGCCTGTCACAAACACGACGCGGTCGCGCAGGCTGGGATAGATGGCAAATTCGCTACCCATGCGCGCACTCAATGCGATTCACGGGGAATACCGGCACCGCGCGAGCCGACAAGGAAATCGAGATCACAGCCTTTGTCCGCCTGCATCACATGTTCGACATAGAGACGCTGGTAGCCGCTTGCGGGCTTCTCGGCGGGTTTCCACGCGGCACGGCGGCGCTTCAGTTCGGCATCGCTGACGTCGAGATGAAGCTTCCGCTTCGCGACGTCGAGTTCGATCATGTCTCCGTCCTGGATCAGTGCCAGCGGGCCACCCTGCGCGGCCTCCGGGGCCACATGCAGCACGACTGTCCCGTAGGCCGTACCGCTCATGCGCGCGTCGGAGATGCGCACCATGTCGCGCACGCCCTTTTTCAGGAGCTTGGCCGGCAGCCCCATGTTCCCGACCTCCGCCATGCCCGGATAGCCTTTCGGCCCGCAATTCTTGAGGACCATTACGCTCGACGCGTCGATATCGAGCTTCGGATCGTCGATGCGCGCCTTGTAATGCTCGATATTCTCGAACACGACCGCGCGCCCGCGATGCTTCATCAAGGCCGGTGTCGCCGCCGACGGCTTCAGGATCGCGCCGTCCGGCGCCAGATTGCCGCGCAGCACGGCAATGCCGCCCTGGCGTTTGAACGGCTTGTCGATCGGGAAGATGACCTTGCGGTCGTGACAGGCGGCATCCGCGACGTTCTCCGCCACGGTCCGGCCCGAGACCGTCATGGCTTTCCCGTCCAGCAGATCTCCCATTTCCTTCATCACCGCTGGCAGGCCGCCGGCATAGTAGAATTCCTCCATCAGGAACTCGCCCGACGGCATCAGGTTCACGAGACAGGGCACATCGCGCCCGTACTTGTCCCAATCCTCCAGCGCCAGATCGACGCCGATGCGGCCCGCGATGGCCAAGAGGTGGACGACGGCATTCGTCGAGCCGCCGATGGCACCATTGACCCGGATGGCGTTGCGGAAGGCCGCCTTCGTCAGGATCTTCGAAAGCCGGAGATCCTCCTTCACCATCTCGACAATCCGGCGCCCGGCCATGTGCGCAAGGACATTGCGGCGCGCGTCCACGGCCGGGATCGCGGCGTTCATCGGCAAGGCCACGCCCAGCGCCTCGACCATCGACGCCATCGTCGAGGCCGTTCCCATCGTCATGCAGCTTCCGGCCGAGCGCGACATCGCACTTTCGGCCTCGAAGAATTCCGCTTCGCTCATCCGCCCGGCGCGGACTTCCTCAGAATATTTCCAGACATGCGTCCCCGACCCCATGAGCTCGCCGCGATAGCGGCCGTTCAGCATCGGGCCGCCGGACACGACGATCGTCGGCAGGTCGCAGCTTGCCGCACCCATCAGGAGCGCCGGCGTCGTCTTGTCGCAGCCGGCCAGCAGGACGACGCCGTCGATCGGATTGCCGCGGATCGACTCCTCGACATCCATGCTTGCGAGATTGCGGAACAGCATCGCCGTCGGGCGCAGGTTGGATTCGCCCAGCGACATGACCGGGAATTCGACCGGAAACCCGCCCATCTCGTAGACGCCCCGCTTTACGCGCTCGGCAAGCCCCCGCAGATGGGCGTTGCAGGGCGTGAGTTCCGACCAGGTGTTGCAGATCCCGATAACCGGTCGGCCGTCGAACAGATGCTGCGGCAGGCCCTGGTTCTTCATCCAGCTCCGGTGCGCGAAGCCGTCCCGATCGGCCTTGCCGAACCACGCACTCGACCGCAGCGCCTTCTTCTTCGATTTCAAGACCGTGCCCCCTGGACTTACGTGTTCAGCTCTTCTTCCGGCCGCGCCCGCGCGCCAGCGCAGACATCGTGCGACGCACGTCCTGTTCCGAACTGTCGAGCAGCGCGTTCATCGCGGCGCGTGCGCCATCCGGATCGCGCCGGCGGATCGCCTCGAGCACGGCGCCGTGGGCGGGCAGCGAATGGGTCTGTCCCTCCGGATTGTCGTTGGAAAGGCGGAAGCTCATCGTCAGCGCCGTCTCGATGATGGCGCCGAGCGAATGGATGAGCTCGTTTCCGGTCGCACGGATGATCGACTGGTGGAAAATCAGATCGGGGCCGGCGAACTTCTCGCCGTCGTCCCCTGCCCTGCCCATCTCGCGGAACGCCGCATCGAGCCGGGCGATCTCGTCGCGCGAGGCGCGCACGGCCGCGAGCGACGCCGCGAACGGCTCGACCATCCGGCGGAGTTCGAAGACCTCGCGCACGTAGCTTTCGACGGGTGCCGCGGCAAGGCGCCAGGCCAAAACGTCGGGATCCAGGAAGTTCCAGCAGTCGCGGGCACGGACGCGCGTTCCGGTCTTGGGGCGCGATTCGATCAGGCCCTTCGCCGCGAGCACCTTGATCGCCTCGCGGAATGCCGTGCGACTGACGCCGAGCGAAGCACTCCACGCCTCTTCGCTCGGCAGCGCTTCGCCAGGCGCGATCTTGCCTTCGACGATCTGCATGCCGATTTCGTGCACGACCTGCCCGTGCAGGGAGCGCGGCGAGAAAGTCCGCGACTTGCGGCCGGCGTGGGACGGCTCGGGCCTGGCTACCTTGGTTTTCGGCATCAGTGCGAAATCGGCGGTGCGCGGCGTTGCTTTCTCATTCCTCATACTATAAGATTTTATCTGGATGCCCGCAGCAACGTCAAGCACGCCGCATGTCCGACCGCAGTCCGCGCCCGATTTTCCAACGATCGGGCTTCGGGCCGGCGATTCGATTCTCGAAGTCGCTCCGGAACTCGGCGGCACGATCGCGCGCTACGCCGGCGTGCTCGCTGGCCGGCCGATCGACTGGCTGCGCCCGGCCAACCTCGAGCGGCAGGATCCGGAAGAAACGTCGTGCTTTCCGCTGGTTCCCTTCTCCAATCGGGTACGCGACGGGCGATTCACGTTCGACGGCACCGAAGCCTATATTGCGCCGGTCCCGGGCCCACACGCCGAGCACGGCCATGGCTGGCGTCGGCCGTGGTCCGTCACCGACCGGGGAAGCGACCTTCTTTCGATCGCACTCAAGGTCCGCGATGCGGATTGGCCGTTCCCGTACGACGCAAGACAGACTTTCCGCCTGAACGATCGCAACCTGTCGGTCGAGATCGCGCTGACGAACCGCTCCGACCGGGACATGCCGGCCGGGATCGGGCTGCACCCCTATTTCCCGCGTACGCCCCGCTGCCGGCTCAAGGCCCGCGTCGAAGGAATCTGGCGGACCGACGCCGAGATCATGCCCACGCAACTGACGCCGCCCGACAAGGACGCCAACCCGAACGATGGCGTCGCCCCCGACCGCGCCTCGCTCGACAACTGCTTCACCGGCTGGTCCGGCGAAGCGACGATCGAATGGCCGGAGCGCGCGGCCCGGCTCCGCATGACCGCAGATGCGCCGCTGCGCCACCTCGTGCTCTACACGCCGCCCGGCGAATCCTATTTCTGCGCCGAGCCCGTCAGCCACTGCACCGATGCGTTCAATCTCGCCGCCGCAGGCCGCACCGACACCGGAACCATCCGGCTCGCGCCGGGCGCCACCGCTTCCGCAACCGTGACTTTCGAACCGATACCCGCGCCGTGAACCGGTCGCGGGCCAAACAAGATCCACAGCAGGAGGACAGGATGAAAATGCGCAGGACATTCCTCTCGGCGATCGGCCTTGCCGCTCTCGCCACTGTCGCCGCGGCGGGCGCGGCGTCGGCACAGGTCGTCGTCTACAACACCGTCGGCACGAAGCTGATGCAGGCCTTCGTCGAAGGCTTCGAGAAGGTGTCGCCCGGCATCAAGGTCGACGTGATCAGCGGCGGCAGCGGCGAACTGCTGACCCGCATCAAGGCCGAGCGCAACAGGCCCGCCGGCGACGTGTTCGTCGGCCCCGACGCCGATGCGTTCGACGCGGAGATCGACCTGTTCGACAGCTACAAGTCGACCGAGGACGCGGCGTTCGACCCCAAGATCCTCCACAAGGACCGCAAGTACTATCCGTTCTCGATGAACTTCCAAGCCTTCATCGTGAATACGAAGATGATGCCGCTGGCCAGCGCCCCGAAAAGCTGGATGGACCTCACCAAGCCCGAATACAAGGGCAAGATCGTGATGGCGAACCCGGCCCAGTCCGGCTCCGCCTATTCCCAGATGCAGCAGCTCATCGACCTGCATGGCTGGGAAATGATCGGAAAGCTCGTCCAGAACGCCACGTTCGTCACCAGCTCGCGGCTCGTGTTCCAGAACGTCGCCAAGGGCGAAGTCGCGGTCGGCCTCACCAGCGAGTTCAACGTGCTGGCGATGAAGCAGGACGGCCAGCCGGTGGACGGCGTCTACCCGTCGGACGGAACGGCCCTGATCGTGGATGCGAGCGGCATCATCAAGGGCGGACCCAACGCGGCCAATGCGCGCAAGTTCCTCGACTTCCTGAACTCGAAGGCGTCGCACGACATCCTCGTCGCCGTCGACAAGCGGCGGTCGGCACGCTCCGACGTCGCACCCCCGCCCGGCCTTCCGGCCATCGCCAGCCTGAAGACCATCTCGTACGATTCGGTCGCGGCGGCGAAGAACCGCGCGGCCAGCCTGGAGCGCTTCGACAAGCTCCTCGCCGCGAAGTGACACCCAAGCGGCGGCGGCCGGGCTAGACTGGCCGCCGCCACGGGGATTTCCACGACATGTCCAGCAAGACTCTGCGCGTACGGGATCTGACGAAGCGGTTTCACCTGAGCGGCCAGGACATTCTCGCCGTCAACCGCGTGTCCTTCGATGTCGACGGCACCGAATTCTTCACGATGCTGGGGCCTTCGGGCTGCGGCAAGACGACGACCCTGCGCATGATCGCCGGTCTCGAGGCCGCAAGCGAAGGTTCGATCGAGTTCGACGGCCGTGACTACACCTCCTATCCCCCGCAGCGGCGCAATATCGGGATGGTGTTCCAGTCCTATGCGCTGTTCCCGCATCTGACGATCTTCGAGAACGTCGCCTACGGCCTGCGCCTGCGCGGCCTCGCGACCGACGAAGTCGCCGCGCGCGTGGCCCGCACGCTCGGCCTGCTGCATCTCGCCCCTCTCGCCGACCGGCTGCCGGCGGACCTGTCGGGTGGCCAGCAGCAGCGCGTATCGATCGCGCGCGCGCTTGTCTACGAACCGGGCATGCTGCTGCTCGACGAGCCGCTGGCGAATCTCGACGCTAAGCTGCGCGTCCTGATGCGCGAGGAGATCCGCCGCATCCAGCGCGAACTCGGCATCCTGTCGCTCTACGTCACCCACGACCAGGAAGAGGCGATGTCGGTCTCCGACCGCATTGCCGTCTTCGATCAGGGGCGCGTGCGCCAGATCGGCCGGCCGCAGGAGGTCTACGACCGCCCGGCGAGCCTTTTCGTGGCCGACTTCATCGGCAAGGCCAATCTCTTGCGCGCGAGCGCGAGCGGCAACCGGATCGGGCTGGAAGCCGGTGGGGATTTCGTCGCCCGCGGTACGGTCGCGCTTGATGCCGATGAAGCCGCACGAACGACGAAGGCGCAAAATGCGTTTGCGATGCTCCGTCCCGAGCGCCTGAAACTCGCCGCTTCGGGGACCGGCATTCCCTGCCGCATCTCCCGCATCCAGTATCTCGGCGCGACGATCCGCTATACGGCCGAAGCGGCGGGTGCCGACGCTCCTCTCACTGTCGATGCAAGCCGGCCGGTGGAAGGCATCGCCGAAGGCGGAACGGGCATACTCGCCTTCGATCCGGCCGACGCGATCATTTTCGTCGCGACAGGCCACACGTGACCGGCGCCGACGCACCGCGCCGCGACTGGCTGCCCTATGCGGTCGGGGCGCTGGCGATCGCGTTCGCCGCCGTGCTTCTCGCCTACCCGATCGGCCGGTCGGTTTTCGTCGCCTTCGTACGCAACGGCGCCGATCTCGACATCGCCAACCTGACCTTCGTGAATTTCGAGCGCTTCTTC
This sequence comes from Tagaea sp., assembly GCA_044224405.1. Classification (GTDB taxonomy): domain Bacteria; phylum Pseudomonadota; class Alphaproteobacteria; order CACIAM-22H2; family CACIAM-22H2; genus Tagaea. The sequence continues at coordinate 321,974 of JBGAKN010000004.1, forward strand.
ATCTCCGCCAGCTACCGGCGAGCCTTGGTGAATTCGCTCCTGGCCGGTGCGCTTTCGACCCTTGCCGCGACGCTTCTCGCATTGCCGATGGCCTATGCGGTGGCACGCATCGCGATGCCGTTCCGCGCGCTGATCATGGCGATGTCGGTCGTCCCGCTGATCTCGCCGCCCTTCATCGGCTCGTACGCATGGATCATGCTGCTGGGCAACAACGGCATCATCAGCAATGTCCTGCGCACGGTAGGCATCGACCTGCCGTCGATCTACGGCCCGTTCGGCGTCGTTTTTGCGTTGGCGATGAGCTATTTCCCCTACGTGTTCCTCGTCGTGCAGGGCGCGCTCGCGGGCGGCGATCCCTATGTCGAGGAAGCGGCGCGGATGATGGGGGCCTCGCGCTGGCACATCCTGCGCACGATCACGTTCCCGTCCATCATGCCGTCGATCGCGGCCGGCATGCTGATCGTCTTCATCAAGGCGATCGGCGATTTCGGCGTGCCATCGATCCTGGGTGGCGAGTTCCAGGTACTGCCGACACTGATCTACTACCAGATCCACGGGTTCCATAACCTGAGCGCGGCCTCCGCCATCGCCATGGTCAACGTGGCGTTGACGCTGCTGGCGCTGGCCTTCCTCGCGCGCGTCAACCGGCGCAAGGCACATGCGACCATCACCGGGATCGCGCGCGCGGCCGCGCGGCTCGACGGCACGGGCGCACGCATCTTCGCCAACGCCTACACGTGGGGCCTGCTGTTCGTCGCAGCCCTTCCGCAGGCGGTGATCCTGCTGGCCTCCTTCGCCGAGGAATGGCCGGGCACATTGCTGCCGACCGTCTATGGCTTCGCCCACTATGTGAGCGTGTCCAAGTATCTCGTCCAGCCGATCGTCAACAGCCTGATCCTGTCGGGTGCGGCGACGCTCCTGTGCGTCGTGTTCGGCATCGTCAGCGCCTATGCCGTCGTGCGCGACCGCATCGCCGGGAAGTGGGCGGTCGATGCGCTGATCATGCTGCCCTTCGTCCTGCCGGGCCTCGTTGTCGGCGTCGCGTATCTCACCGCCTTCAACGACGGCTTCCTCATCCTGACCGGGACGGGAACGATCGTCGTGCTCGCCTATTTCACGCGCCGCGTCGCCTTCATCTTCCGCTCGGCTTCGGTTGCCATCGGCCGCATCGATCCGAAGATCGAAGAAGCCTCCACGATGTGCGGTGCGGGCTGGGGTGCCACGATGTGGCGCGTCACCATCCCGCTGATCGTGCCGGGCGTCCTTGCCGGCTCGATCCTCGTCTTCGCGACGCTGATCGGCGAGATCAGCGCCACCGTCCTGCTCTATTCCGCATCCTGGAAGACGATCTCCATCTCGATCTATGAATTCGTGCTCGGTGGCGAACTCTACCGCGCCAGCGCACTCGGGACCGTGACGACGGTGCTGACGCTGCTCCTCGTTCTCCTCGCCAGCCGGCTTGTTGGCAAGAACATGGCGGACATGTTCCAATAGGCTCATGACAGCGACGCTGGAAAGCCGTCTCGAAGCGGCACGCACGATCGGCAACGAGGCCGCTGAAATGGCCCGCAGATATTTTGAGCGCGCCGGCGAACTTGCGGTGTCGCAGAAGGGCCTGCAGGACATCGCTACCGAAGCCGACGGCGCCGTCGAACGGCTGATCCGGGCGCGCCTCGCCGCCTTGTTTCCCGACGACGCGTTTCTGGGCGAGGAGGACGGCGGCGCGACCGGCGCCCGCGTCTGGGTCGTCGATCCCATCGACGGGACGTCGAATTTCGCACGCGGCCTGCCGCATTTCTGCGTGTCGATTGCTTTCGTCGAAGCAGGCGCAACCCAGATCGGCGTGATCGACGATCCGATTGCCCGCAGCCAGTATTGGGCGTGCAAGGGCCATGGCGCCTTCCGGGACGGGCGCGTGCTGCATGTGCGCCGGACGGACAATCCCGAAAATGCGATGGTCGAAGTCGGCTATACCCGCCGGCGACCGCTCGAGGACTATACGTCCACGGTCCTGCGCCTGCTTGCGGCCGGATACGACGTGCGGCAATCGGGCTCGGCGGCCCTCGGCCTCGCCCAGATCGCCGACGGGCGCATCGACGGCTATTTCGAGCACCATCTCAATTCATGGGACGTGCTTGCCGGTGCGTTGCTCGTGCGCGAGGCCGGCGGCCGGACCAACGATTTCCTCGCCGGCAACGCCCTCGTCGAGGGGAACAAGATGTTCGCCTGCGTTCCCGGCCTGTGGAACTCGATGCACGGACTCTGTGCGGTCGGGCGAAGCTGAGCCGCGTCACGCCACTGGCTGGCGGCCGATCCCCTTGACGCGCTTGCTACATATGTATCTTTAGTTGTATTTATTCCTTCAGCGGCTTATGATCCGCGCATGGATCGAGACCATCCGGTCCTGTGCTGTTTGACATGTGAATAGGGGCCGCAAAACTTGCTTGACGGGTTTCGCTTGCGTCAACCGTCAACACGGGTTTCGCGGCCGATCAAGGGGTTGGCCTGTTGACGGTCAACAAGCGTCAACGGCAGTCAACAACCGCAAAAATGACGCGACGGATTTTAATTCCGTCGCCGTCTCCTGCTCGATCTACATCGGATCAAGGAGATAGATAGGAGACGGTCTCCTCCTGTCGCTCAGATCAGATCGATGTCGTAGGCGCGCAGCATCGGCGCCGGCGCCAGTTCGCGTGGCAGTTCGACGAGGCCGGCGAGATCGGTGAAGGCCGGTATGACCTGGCGTGCGCCGACCGCGCGGGCGAGCTTCACGTTGTCGCTGCGGCGCGGGTGCGTGTTCCAGCGTTGCCAGCGCGCGCGGCCTTCGGCGATGGCCCCATGCGCCGGCGTCTTCTTCGGCACGTGGCCGGTGAAGATGAAGGGCGTGCTGCCCAGCCACTTGGCGAACAGCTCGGCGGCAAGACCGCCTTCGGCGTTGGAATCACCGCAGATCGTGATGCCCTTGGGATCCGGCTTTTCGGGCAGGCCGCTGCGCAGCAGCGAAGCGAGGGCCGCCTGCGCCTGCGGGGATGCGGCATCGTCGCCGCCCGATGCGATGGTCTCGGCCTGGCGGCGCACTTCCGGGCACAGATGCGGTTTCACGTGGCCGAGCTCGACCAGCCGCAGCGCCATCTCCGGCCCGCGCCCGCCGATGGGGATCGGCAGCACCGCACCATCGCCGAGCATCTTGCCCAGCGCCGCGACCTGGTCGTCGAGCGCGTCGTCCCGGTCGCCATAAGACGCGTCGAGCACGACGGTCGCGGACTGTGGCGGCATGTCGAAGGGATAGACCTTCGATTCGGCACTCCAGTCGCCGGTATAGAGGAACCCGCCGCCGACCGCAAAATGCAGCCAGATGCCCCCCGGCGCATGGCCGCAGCGCCCGGTGGTGACCCGCGCGCCGAAGATCTCGGCGTTCCCGCGCAGCGGCAGCAGGCGCCGCCGCTCCTGCGGCACGGGGCAGTTCTTGATGTTGGCCCACGTCCCCGTCGTGGCGTAGACCGGCGGATTGCCGAGTTCGGGCGCGAGATCGAGGGCGGCCGCATGATCCTCGTGCGCGTGCGAGACGAAGATCGCATCGACCTTGCCGACGGGCTCGATGTTCGGGCGCACGCCGGGCTCGGGGCCTTCGCCCACGTCGAGCAGGATGCGCGCCCCGCCCGCCTCGACGAGGAAACAGGCCGGCAGCTTGCCGCCGAGGCCACTGACGATCGTCAAACGCGACATTCGGAACCCTCGTTCAGTTTCGGGAAAACGGCATCTCTCACGGCTCCCACGGCAGCACCCCGCGCGGAAGGCGGCGGCGCAGCATCGAAGCGGCGAGCATCAGCAAGAAGACGGCGACGACGATCAACACGCCCACGGCCGAGGCGAGGCTCGACGACGCGCTCTCCTCGAGGAAATAGACGATCGATCCGATTGTGCGCGCACCCGACGAAACCAGCAGGATCGAAACCTGGATCTCGGCAAGCGCGGTCAGGAACACGAGGATGGCGCCGGCCGCGGCGCACGGGGCGACCATCGGCAATAGTATATCCTTGAGTGTGCGCACGAAGCCCGCACCCGCCACGCGCGCCGCCTCGTCAAGCGCGCGGTCGATCTGCAGGAAGCCGCTCACCGTCGGGCGCAGCGCCAGCAGCAGGCGGTTGGCGAGATATGCCGCAAGGATGATCCAGATCGTTCCGTAAAGACTGACACCGATCACCGGCAACGGCTTAAGGAAGAACAGGATCGCCGCGATGGCGATGACGGCCCCCGGCAGCGCGTAGGAAAGCTCCGCCGCGAGGCTCAGCAGGCGGACCGCGAGGCTCTTGCGCCAGGTGAGGAAGTAGCCGAGCGGGATCGCCACGACCATCAGGATCGTCGCCGTCATCGTGGCGAGCGAAAGGCTGGTGAGGAAGGCGCGCCGGATCGCGGCATGATTGAACAGCGCGTTGTCGAAATGGCGCAGCGTCAGCGTTTCCCACGACAGCGGCAGGCCGTAGGCGCGCACCAGTGCCGCCGTCAGCAGCGCGCTCAGCGGGATGAACAGCATGACCACGATGCCGATCCAGCACGCGGCGGCGGCAGGCGTGCGCCAGCGCCCGAGGCGGAACTCGCCGAACTGCGCGCCCATGCCCGTGATGCGCAGGTCCCGCCGCTTGATGAGCCAGCCTTGCAGGCCGAGCCCGCAGATCGCGATGACGGCAAGCCCCAGCGAGACCGCGGCGGCGTCGGCCAGCACGCTCGGGCCATAGTCGGACAGGCGCTGGAAGATCAGCGTGATCAGCGTGGGGATGCGCGCGGGAATGCCGAGCATCGCCTGGATGCCGAAATTGCCGGCCGCCGAGACGAACGCGATGGCCCCGCCCGAGATGAGGCCCGCACTTGCAAGCGGCAGGATGACGGTGCGCATGGCCGTGAGCGGCCCCGCCCCGTTCGAGCGCGCCGCATCGACGAGATCGGCGGGGATGGCGCGCATGCTGGCGCGCGTCGCAAGAAACACCAGCGGCGCGTTGTGCAGGCCCAGCAGCAGGATGATGCCCGACATCGAGAACAGCGGATGCGGCGAGCCCGGCGGTGGTGCCAGGCCGAACATGCCGAGCAGCGTGCTCGACGGCCCCAGCGCCTGGAGCCAGGCGAGCGCGCTGACCTGCGGGGGGATCATCAGCGGCAGGATGAAGCAGAAGACGATCGCGGCCTTCCCCGGCACGTCGGTGACCGCGACAATGCTGGCCATCGCCGCGCCCAGCAGAACCGCGACGAGTGCCGCGCCCGCCGCGATCTGGAGCGTGTTCACTGTGGCGCGCCAGACGACGCCTTCCCCGTAGAGGCGGGCAAGGCGCGCCGGATCGAAATGCCCGTCCGGCATCAATGCCTCTGACAGCAGGCGCCCCAGCGGTGCGAGCGACAGGCACAGCACGAAACCGAACAGCGCGGCCAGCACCCACGCTTCCGCGACCGTCCAGCGCTTCGCGCCGAGACGGTCGAGGAGCCGGGGGGCAGGTTCGATGGCCGTGTCGTTCGCCACTTCGCTCAACCGCCGAAGATCGAGCTGTACGTCTTCTTCACTTCGGTATCGCCGGTGACGGCCTTGCGGGCATCGAGCGGCAGAAGCTTGATCTCGGACAGCTTCGGGAAGCCTGCCGGCGGCGCGACGTCGGGATGGATCGCGAGGTTGCCCTGCTTGGCGACGAGCTCCTGGCCTTCCTTCGAGATGAGGAAATCGATGAAGGCACGGGCCGCTGGCACGTTGCGCGCGGTCGACATGATGGCCACCGGCTCGGTGATGAACGACACGCCCTCGACCGGATAAGCGAGATCGACGGGCGAGCCTTCCGATTTCGCGCGGAACACGTCGCCGTCGGCGATGATGCCATAGAGCGCGCGGCCGCCCGAAACGGCGTTGAGCGCCGGACCGTTGCCGCCCTGCGGCACGACACCGTTCTTCGACAGCGCACGGTAATAGTCCCAGCCGAGGCCGGGCGCTTCGAGGAAAGCGTGCAGCACGGCCAGTGCAGCACCCGAGAACAGCGGGCTCGGCACCGCGACCTGCCCTTTAACCTCGGGCTTGGTCAGGTCCCACCAGCTCGTCGGCTTCTTCGCCGCACGCGTGTTGTAGGCTATGCCGGTCGCGACGACCTTGGTGCCGAAATAGAACTTGTCGGGATCGTGGAAGACCTTGTTGTAGGCCGCGATGTTCGCCTCGGGATACGCGAGAAGGCGCTTCTCGATCTTCAGCTGGCCGAGATTGATCTCGTCCGCGACGAAGAGGATGTCGGGCTTGACGTCGCCCGCCGTGATCTCGGCGCGCAGCACGTTCATCAGCGGCCCGGTTCCGTTGCGCGTCCACTCGACCTCGACGCGCGGGTTCTTCGCCTTGAACGCGTCGACCGTCTGCTGCGCGACGTCGGGCTGCTGGGACGTGTAGACGACCAGCTTGCCGCTCGGCTGCTGGGCGGCCGCAACCGCCGTCCAAGTGACGAGGCAGACCAGTGTGCTCAGGATCCTTCGCATCGCTTCCTCCATCGGTTTTGTCGTTCGTTTTCTTCTTCGTTATTTCGCTGCGGCCGGGATCACCCAGCCGTCGGTCAGGTTCACGCTCACGGCCGCACCCAGCTGCACGTCGGCCGGGTTGGTCACTTCGATCTGGAGAATGGCTTCCGCCGAGGCGTCGAGCCCGACCTCGGCGCGCAGGTAACCGCCGCGATAGACGAGCCGGCGCACGCGGCCGGGAATGCCGGGCGTGCCCGCGGCACTGATCGAGATCTCGCGCGGATGCACGCCGATCGACGCGGTCGCGGCCGTCGCCTGACTTGTCCGGCAGCGCAGCCTGAAATCGTGACCGTAGACGCGCGCGTGACACATCCCGCCCGCTTCGACCGCGCGCACTTCGGCTGGCAGGACCATGCCCTGGCCGATGAAGCCCGCGACCATCTCGGTCGCCGGCTCGCGATAGAGTTCGAGCGGCGTCGCGACCTGCACCACGCGGCCACGATCCATCACGGCGATGCGGTCGGCGAGCGCCATCGCCTCCGACTGGTCGTGCGTGATGTAGAACATCGTCGTGCCGGTGCGGCGATGGAAGTCGGTGAACTCGTCCTCCATCGAGGCACGCAGGTGCACATCGAGATTGGCGAGCGGCTCGTCGAGCAGGATCAGCGAGGGGGCCGAAACGAGGCAGCGCGCGAGCGCCACGCGCTGGCGTTCGCCCCCCGACAGCATCGACGGACGCCGTTCGCCGAAGCGCGCGAGACCAACCATCGACAGGGCGTCATCGACGCGCTTCTGGCGCTCCGCGGCACCCGTGCCCGCGATCTTCAGGCTGTAGCCGACATTCTCGGCGACCGTCATGTGCGGCCACAGCGCGTAGGACTGGAAGACGATGCCGATGCGCCGCTTCTCGGGCGGCAGATGCGCCGCGGGCGAGGACATCGTCCGCTCGCCGATGGCGATCCGGCCGTCGGTCACCTCCTCGAAACCGGCGATGAGGCGCAGCAGCGTGGTCTTGCCGCAGCCCGATGGCCCGAGGACGGCCAGAAACTCGCCGTCGCGCACATCGAGCGAGACGTCGTTAACCGCATGGAACGTTCCGAAGCTCTTCGAAACCGAGTCGATTTTCAGATGGGCCATGCCGCCGCTACCTTGATTCGGCGTCTGGCGCCGGACGGACATGGACTGGTGCCTCGATGGCCATGGGCAGCGTCTTCTCCCTCAATCGATCTCGGGCTTTTGCCCGTCCCGGACTCGGTTACCGCAAACCGCGTCCTACATTCTTTTTTGCACACGAGTGCAAAAATGGCAAGCCTCGACTATTTCCGGGTCGTCGTGCGCTCGACCAGTTCGACCGGCAGCACGTCATGAACGGGGCCGGAATTGGCCTCTTCGCGCAGGATTGCCCGCATGATCGCGGTAATCAGCGTGTCGACCGGCTGCCGGAGCGTCGTCATCCCGTAGCTGCCCCATGATGCCTGGGGAATGTCGTCGAAGCCGACGACGCTCAGATCCTGCGGCACGCGACGCCGCATTTCCGCCCGTGCCGCATCAAGAAAACCCAGCGCCAGGAAATCGGTGACGCAGAACGCGCCGTCGACGCCGGCATCGGCCAGCATTTCTCGCGCGGCACGCGCACCGGTTTCATAGGTCGTGGTCCCCTTCTCCCAGATCACCGGCGAAAGGCCCGCCTCGGCAAAGCGCGCGGCCGCCGCTACGGTCCGGCGCGTCAGGCTCAGCGTGCCGGCCGCGCTGCTGACGATGGCCGGCTGCCGGCAGCCATCGTCGATCAGCCGCTGCGCCGCCAGCCGCGCGCCGGCCGCATCATCGGTCAGGATCGTGTCGGTCGTGGCCCCGTCGATCAGCTTGTTGACGAGGATCACCCGCACGCCGTTGGCAAGGCACTCTTTCACGATGGCGCTCGGCGGCGCACCCGACATGACGACGATCGCGCGCACGCGGAACTCGAGGATGCGATCGATGAGTTCGGAAATCCCGTGATCCTCGGCCGCCGCCGCGTTTAGCAGCAGGCACTGCATGCCCTCCTGCAGCAACGCTCGGCTCAGGGCCTCCAACTGGCGCGACATGTAGGGGGCGGACATGTTGGCGACCAGCACGCCGACCAGGATGGAACGGTCGCTGATCAGCCCCTGTGCCAACCGGTTGACGCGATAGCCGAGTTCCTCGGCCGCCTTCAGCACGCGCTCGCGCATGCGTGGCGACACGCTGGTGCCGGGCGTGAAGGTCCGCGAAACGGCCGAGCGCGAAACGCCGGCGCGCTCTGCCACGTCTCGCGACGTGATGAACCCCCCGCCCTTGCCCGGCACCCGTTCGTTGCCCATCGGAGTCTCTACTGTGCTTTCGGGGGATGTGAATCCGCGTCGATACGGCGGACCCAGCCGGCGGCGCGCACAGCCGCATCCAGCAGCATCGGCTTGGGCGTCTCGAACCACTCGTCGGGATAGAGCTCGCGATACTGCCGGATATGGGCGATCGACGCCTCCATTGTCGGGAACCGTTCGGGCAGTTTCAGATGCAGGTAGAGTGCCACCAGCGCCACCGAGCGGCTGCGCCCGCCGCGGCAATGAACAAGAATGTTGCCCCGCTCGCGCCGCGGATAGGTTGCACGTTCGGGCAACTGCTGATGGACCGCACCATCGAGAAGGTAGTAGCCCGCGAGCATCAGCGTCTCCGGGTTTCCGGGGCCATCGACGAGCCCGAGCTTGTACGAGCGGATCTCACCGTAACCAGCCTCGCAGAGCGTGTCGGTTCCGGAGAGTGCAGGCTCCTTCACGTAGTTAATGTCGAGATTCACCGCGCAGTTCACGACCGTCGTGATGCCGTGCTGCCTGAGGGCCGCGAGATCCCGCGCCCCTTCGGTATCGCCGATATAGAGCTTGGCGCCGTACGGCGGCAGCCCTTCGACGATCAGGCTGATTGCGGGACGCGGATGGACAGGTGCTTCGAATGCCATTTACCGACTTCTTTCAGATTGGTGGATTGCCGATACTCTTTCCTGTCTGCGGATCAAACAGGGCGATGCGTGCAGGATCGAACTCGAGCCAGATCGTCCCGTGCGGGATGGACTGGACGAAACGCGGGATCAGCGCCGTTACACGCGCATTACTCGTGTTAAGCGATGCGATCGTCTGCGCACCGGTCGGCTGGAGTACGTCTAGCGAAGCCGGGATCGCCTCTGGTGCCGGCCTGTCGCGAATGATGACGGCCTCGGGACGGATCGCGAGTTGGACCGGTCCCGGATTGCATGCGGGAACAAACGGAAGATTGATCACCCTCCCATCGAACTCGACTGCCGCGGACGCACCATCGCGCCGCAACGTTGCCGGCAGGATGTTGATCCGTGGATCGCCGATGAACTCTGCGACGAACCGGCTGACCGGACGGTGGTAGATCTCATAGGGCGTGCCCTGTTGCTCGATCACGCCACCCCGCATGACGACGATCCGGTCCGACATGGTCAGCGCCTCGACCTGATCGTGCGTGACATAGACCGTCGTCGCTCCGAGTTCGCGCGAAAGGCGCTTGAGCTGGCCACGCATCTCCGTCCGCAGCACGGCATCGAGGTTGGAAAGCGGTTCGTCCATCAGCAGGATCGAATTGCGCGCGGCGATCAGGCGCGCCACCGCGACGCGCTGCTGCTGCCCGCCCGAAAGCTCGGACGGATAGCGTTCGGCATAGCCGTCGAGCTGGACCTTCGCGAGCGCCTCGCCGAGCCGCGCGTCGACCACGTCGCGCGCCAGCCCGGCTTCGGTCAACGCGAGCGTGACGTTGCGGTCGACCTTCATGTTCGGCCACAGCGCGTAGTTCTGGAAGATGAAGCCGAGCCCGCGCTTCTCCGGCGGCACGAACAGGCCGGAGCCGCTGGCATAGACCGTCCGGCCGGAGAGGACGACTTCGCCTTCCGTCGGCTGTTCCAGCCCGGCAATGATACGCAGCGTCGTCGTCTTGCCGCACCCGGAAGGGCCCAAAAGCGTGACGAAGCTGCCCTTCGCGCATTCGAGATCGAGGCCGGGAATCGCCACCTGATCCCCGTACGACTTCCGGATCCCCTTCAGGACGATTTCAGGCTCGGCGCGCGCTGCGTTCATTTGCTGGTCTCGATGATCCAGAAATCGTTGATCTTCGCGATGTTGTCGCGCTGGAACTCCGGCGTCGCCTCCAGTCGGCGCGCGGTGGGCCACATCTCGCCGCCGGGCGGCATCGGCATGTCGGTGCGCGGCGAGAACGTGCCGACCTGATAGAACGACGCCATGCCCTGCAGCAGTTCAAGAGAACGGCCGCTGCGGTAGGGCGGCTTGATCTCGCTCGTCGCCGTCAGTTCCTTGCTGCCCATCATGAAGGCAACGAACAGCTTGGCCGCATTGGGGTGCGGCGCGTAGGCGCCGACGGCAACGTAGGTCGGGTAGGCGAAGATCGCCGCCGGGTTGAGATCGACGGGGATCGCGTTGGCGTAATTGTTCGCCTCGTTCTGGCTGAGGTAATGCATGCTCGGCAGCGTGATCGGCGGCTTCTGCTGGCCGCGCATGCCCGATGCGGTCGCGAGCTTCGAGCCGTTGTCGTAGAAGACGATATCGTTGCCGATCAGCCGGTGCAGGAACTCGTATCCGGCGCTCTCGATGTTCTTCGACAAGACGAGCTTCTTGCCCGCATGCGCTTCATACGCCTTGGCCATGGCGGCATCGTTCTCGACGATCGCGGCGAATGCGGAGAGCGTGGTGAGCGAGCCGAGCGGGCTCTTCATCGCGAAGCGGCCCTTCCACTGCGGTTCGGTCAGCTCCCAGATATTCTTGATCGGCGCCTGCCCCTTGTAAAGATCGGCGTTGTAGAACAGCACATAAGCTTCCATGACGTGCGCCAGCAGCGGCTCGCGGTGCTGCACGGGCACGGCATCGACGAGATAGCGCGGCACGTAGTTGACCAGCCGACGGTTCGGCAGCATGTCGAAGATCATCTGCTCAGTGCCGCCGGTGTTGACGACGTCGGCGGCGAAAATGCCGGCCTGCTGCTCGCGCGACGCCTTCTCGATGGTTTTCTCCGACCCGAGATGGAAGGCCTTCACCTTGATCTTCGGATGGAGCTTCATGAAATCTTCGGCCAGCGCCGTCACCGTCGGGGTCGACGAGTAGACGACGACCTCGCCTTCCTTTTCTGCCTTTGCGGCGATGTCGACCCAGTTCTCGTCCTTCTGGTACGGGCCGAACTCGTTGGCCTTCAGCCAGGCGTCCCACTTGGGGTCCGGGCCGGTGGCCTGCGCCGTCGCGAACGTCGCAAGGGCGAAGATCGCGGCCGATCCGAGAATGCGGCGAACCGATCGATGGCTAAGCATGGGCTTCCTCCGGGTTCAGACGACGCCCAGCTTCATCTTGCGATGGAGCAGGCGGACGATCAGGTTGACGGCGACGACGATGACGACAAGGACGATGGTGGCGGCCCCGACGAGCTGCGGCATGTCGTTGGCCTGGTAGTAATAGATCTGGCCCGCGAGCACGTTCGTCGATGGCGTCACCAGCAGGATGATAAGCGACAGCTCGCGCATGATCCCGATGAACGCGAGCAGCATGCCCGAGACGAGGCCGGTCGAGGCGATCGGCACGATGATGCGCAGCATGCGCTTGCCCCAGCCGATACCCTGCACGCGTGCCGCCTCTTCCAGCGACTTGTCGATCTGCAGCAACGCGGAAATTCCGGTGCGCGCCGTGAAAGGTAGGTTCTTGACCGAGCAGATCAGAATCAGCAGCGCGAAAGTGCCGTAGAGCGCCGGTATCGGCCCGAAGGGGCGCGAAAACATGCCGATATAGATCGCGCCGAACGCGAGCGCGGGGAAGATGTAGGGAAGGAACGAGACGATCTCGATCGCGCGCGCGATCAGCGATCCGCGGATGCGCACGACGACATAGCCGACGAGGAAGCCGACGAAGCCGGTGATCGCGGCCGTCGCGAGTGCAAGCTGGATGCTGTTGAGCGTCGCATCGAGAATGTTGGCGTTCTGGAACAGGCCGGGCTGGCGGACATCGGAAACGCCGCCCGACCCCGTCCAGAAATGGAGCGTCAGGTTCGCAAGGCTGTAATCGCCAGCCGTCTTCAGCAGCGATTGCAGGATCAGCAGCCCGATCGGGGCGACCACCGCGACAAGCACCAGCAGGACCACCAGCGCGAACAGCGGCCAGCGCAACACACCGAGATCGGTCGTCCGGCGACGGAACCCTTTTCCCGATAGCGTCACGTAGCTCTTGCGCACGCCGACGATGCGCTGATTGATCAGGATGAACAGGCCCGCGATCGCGACGAGCACAAGCGCCAGCAGATAACCGTCGCCGGCATTGCGCGTACCCATCGCCGCGTAGATCTGCGTCGGGATAACGTAGTAGCGCACTGGAAACCCGAGCACGGCCGGCGTGCCGAAAGATCCGATGATACGGATGAAGGTCATCACGACGGCCGACCCGAGTGCCGGCACGATCAGGGGCGCCGTGATCCGCAGGAACTGGCGGATGCGCGACAGACCGGCGATGGCGCCCGCCTCTTCGAGCTGGCCGTCGACAGTGGTCAAAGCGCCCGAGACGATCAGGTAGCCGTAGACGTAGTAGTGGAGCGACAGACAGACGATGATCGGCAACGCGCCATAGGCAAGCCAGTCCGGCGGCTGCACGCCGAAGAGATAGACCATTAGCCCGGCGGCCCCGCCGAGCCGGTCATTTTTGAAGAATGTGATCCAAGCGAGCGCGAGCACCCAGGACGGCAGCATGTACGGGACGACGACGAGATTGTTCAGCGCGGGCGCGAAGGGAATATTCGTGCGCACGACCAGCCATGCCACGCCGGCGCCGAGCACGAGACAGATCGCGGTGGCACCGAACGCGGTGATCAGGGAGTTGATGAACGGCCCGTAGAACAGCGCCCACGAAAGCCGACCTGTAAACACGCGCTCGAAATGGAACAAGGTGAAGTCGCCGGGCTGGGCGCGCGGCAGATAGGCGCGGTCATAGGGCTGGACGGTCAGGCTTTCGCGGACGAGTTCGACGAGCGGCACGAGCACGAGTGCCCCGAGCACGACGGCCAGCAGCGCGCCGATGACATATTCAGGCTGCAACAGGAGGCGCCGTAGCCGGCCGAGGATGCCGGCCAGCCGATCCACGATCACCATGTTCGCGACTTCGCCCAAGCTTGCCCCGTTTCCTCTGATGGCCGGCCTGTAGATAAGCGTGCCTTTGAACGCCTGTTACTGCGGCGAGCCTTCATTCCGGAAATTTGCATACGCGTGCAAAGCTGACAACAGTCTTGTCGCTTCAGTTACAAATCAACTTCCGATACCCGACAGACGGACCAGTGTCGGCGCCAAATTCGGAACGCACGCAAGGATCGGATTTCCCATGGCTGAATCGAGCCCTTCCTCGAAGCGGCTGGTATAGCCTCCCGCTTCGCGGACGAGCACGACACCCGCAAGCGCGTCCCATGGCTTCGTCCAGAGCTGGACGTAGCCGTGCCGCGAGCCGCTTGCGGTCCGCGCCAGCGCCATCGCGCACGACCCCGCGCGCCGGAAATCGAATCCCGCTTCCATCACGCGCCCAAGCAGGTCGATGAACTTCTGCTTGGGAATAACCGGCGACCAGTCGATGTCGAGTACGGCCGAGCCCGCGTCTACCGATTGCAGAACGCGCATCGGCGCACCGTTCTTGGTGGCACCCCTGCCGACACACCCGACATAGAGCTCGGCCAGCACCGGCGCGAAGATGACGCCGATCGACGCGACACCGCCCTGCACGAACGCGATCGAGATGCACCAGTCCGCGACGCCAGTCGCGAAGTTGGACGTTCCGTCGATCGGGTCGACAACCCATTGGCGCTTGCCGCCAGCCCCACCTCCTTCTTCGCCGACAAACGCGTCGTCCGGAAACGCCGCCGCCAGGCGCGCGCGGATCAGCGTCTCGACAGCACCGTCAGCCTGCGTCAGGAAGTCGTGGCGCCCCTTGAAAGTCGTGCCGAGCGCACGCTCGCCCGACCACCATTCCATCGCGAGTTGGCCGGCCTCCTTCGCGATCTCCGTCGCCGCCGCAAGGCGCGCGTCGAGACCTCCATCCATCGGCCCCGTCACTTCGGCAGCGGCTTCACGTCGCTGTCCCACTTCGCGAGAAGGCGGCGGCGCTCGTTGGCCGCACCGTACTTGGCGAAATCGTAGTCGATCAGCTTCACGTCGAGCTTGGGAGCCTGTGTTGGTACGGGCGTATTCTTGTTCGACTGGACATGGAAGAACTTCGCCTCGGCGGCCGCGACTTGCGATTCCGGCGACAGCGCGAAATCGTACCAGGCCTTGGCGAGTTCGAGATTGCGCGTCCCCTTGATGATGCTCATCGAGCCGACCTGATAGCCGGTCCCCTCGCAAGGGGCGACCGGCTTGACTGGGCCACCGTCGACGAGCACCGCAACGATGTCGTCGAGGAACGCGATGCCGATCAGCGTCTCGCCCGAGCCCGTGTTGCGCGCGGCGGCAGCGCCGGCCTTGTTGTACTGGTTGATGTTGAGGTGCAGCTTCTTCATGAAGTCGAACGCTCGGTCCTCGCCCATCAACTGGACCATCGTCGCGATGTGCGTATAGGCGGTGCCCGACGCGTTCGGGTCGGACGTCTGCACCTCGTTCTTGAAACGCGGATCGAGCAGGTCGGCCCAGCAGCGCGGCTCGGCGCCGCCAAGCTTCTCCATCTGCTTCGTGTTGAAGCCGAACCCGAGCGCGCCGGCGAACAGCCCGACCGTGCGGTACTTGGCCTGATCCGCCTGCTTTGTCGCCCAGTCGTGCAGCTGGGGGAGCATCGGCGAGCGGTACTCGAGCAGAAGCCCCTCCTCGGCCGCCTGGAGATGCGAATCGCCCGTGCCGCCGAACCACACGTCGCCGCGCGGGTTCGTCGCTTCGGCGCGCACCTGCGCGTAAATCTCGCCGGCACTCTTGCGCGTCATCGCGACGCGCGCCCCGGTCTTGCGCGTGAACGCGTTCACCGCGCCCTGACACCAGGCTTCGGGCACGCCGCAATAGACGGAGAGCGTCGCCTGCGCATGCGCGGCGCCCGGCGAAACGACGCCGGCGATGCCGAAGGCGAGCAGACTCAAAAATCCAAATGATTTCCGGTGTGAACGGGCCATTTGTTTCTCCCCTTTTTGCTGCGCCGGACGATGCCCGTGCTGCATTGCGGAATCGTATTTGTTGGACAGTGGAACCGATTCCATTCACGGTCATTGTCACAAAAAATACATCGAACCGCAACGTCGCCATCCGGCGGCTGCGCGAAATCAACGCGAGCTCGGGAGGAAACCGGTGATGAAGTCGATCGGAACGCTGGCGCTGGCCGGCGTGCTTTCCGTCATGACGTTCACGAACGCCATGGCGCAGGATCACGAGAAGCAACTCGTCATCTACGCGTCGCACCCCTCGGAAATGGTCGATCATTTCACGAAGGATTTCGGCGACAAGTACGGCATCAAGGTCACAACCGTGAAGGCCGGTACGGGAGAACTTCTGAACCGCATCCGCGCCGAGCGCGGCCGGCCGGCTGGCGACATCATGTGGGGCGGCTTCTCCGACACGGGCTCGTCGGCCCCTGACCTCTTCGATGTCTACCGCTCGAAGAACATGGCGAATGTCGAACCCAAGATGGTCGATCCGGCCGGCTTCAACACGCCGTTCGGCGCCAGCACCATGGTCATCATGTACAACAAGAAGCTGGTCCCGGCCGACCAGGCGCCCAAGACCTGGGCCGATCTCGCCAAGCCCGAATGGAAGGGCAAGGTCGTCCACGCCGATCCGTCGAAGTCGAGCTCGTCGCTCGGCGCGCTGACGACGTGGCTGCAGATCTACGGCAAGGGCGATCGGGCGTGGAAGCTCGTCGAAGACATGACGCGGAACCAGAGCATCGTTCTACGCTCGTCCCTCGTCTTCCAGCAGGTCGGCCGCGGCGAATACCCGCTCGGCGTGACCTACGAGGAAGGCGCCTTCAACTACGTGCTCGCGGGCACCGCCGGCATCGTCTATCCGAGCGACGGCACGCTGCTGCAGCCTGAAGGCATGTTCGTCGTCAAGGGCGCGCCGAACCCGAAGGCGGCGCGGCTCTTCGCCGACTACCTGTTGACGATCGACGCGCAGACCCAGCTTGCCGAGAAGTTTCCCGGCCGCCGTCCGACCGTGAAGGGCGTCAAGACGCATCCCGAGATGCTGACGCCCGACAAGTTCAAGGTCATCGACTACGACGAGGCCTGGGCGGCGCAGAACCGCAAGGAAATCCTCGACAAGATGCAGCAGATCATCATCAAGACGCAGAGCTGAATCGCGTGCCGCCGCCCGGCATTTCCGGGCGGCGGCGTTTTCTCTTCTGAAAGTATCAGGGGTATTCGGGAATGGCGTCGACGTCGGTACGCATCGAGCACGTCAGCAAGCGGTTCGGTGAGGTCACGGCAGTCGACAGGGTGGACCTGTCGATCGCAAAAGGTGAGTTCTTCACGCTGCTCGGATCGAGTGGCTGCGGCAAGACGACGCTGCTGCGTATCGTCGCCGGCTTCATGGAACAGAGCGACGGGCGCATCCTGTTCGGCGATTCCTGCATCGACGACGTGCCGGCGCACAGGCGCAATACCGGCATGGTGTTCCAGAATTACGCGATTTTCCCGCATCTGACGGTAATCGAAAACATCGCCTACGGCCTGAAGGCGCGCGGCCTGCCAAAGGGCGAGGTCGCGACGCGCGTCGAACGGATGCTGGCGATGATGCGGCTCGAGCATCTCGGCCATCGCCGCCCGCGCGAACTGTCGGGCGGCCAGCAGCAGCGCGTCGTGCTGGCGCGCGCGATCGTCATCGAACCCGACGTGCTGCTGATGGACGAACCGCTGTCGAACCTCGATACCGAGATGCGCGTCCATCTGCGCGGCGAAATCCGCGCCCTGCAGCGCCAGATCGGCGTCACGACGATCTATGTGACGCACGATCAGGAAGAAGCGCTGATGATGTCGGACCGCGTCGCCGTGATGAGCGGCGGCAAGGTCGAACAGGTCGGCACGCCGATCGAGATATTCCACAAACCGCAGACGCGCTTCGTCGCGTCGTTCATCGGCGAGAGCAACTTCATCCCGGCGACGCGCGTCGGCAGCGGAGCATCCGGTCCAACGATCTACGAAGTGCCCGGCGGCGGCCGACTAACCGTCCCCTCCGAACGCGCGGCGGAAATCGGCCCCAAGGCCGACATCGCATTCCGCAGTCATGATCTGGTCCTCGGCGCGCCAGAAACCGGCGGGTGGATGGCGACGGTCGCCGACACGCAGTTCTACGGCGCTACGATCCGCCTCGTGCTCGAACTCGCCCCCGGTTATACGGTGCAGGTCGCGCTGACGGGGCGCGCCGGTCAGGCATTGCCCGCCACCGGTAGCCGCGTCGGGCTGACGCTGCCGGCCGGATCGCTCTGGCTCTTCCCCGCGGCGGCGCAGTGACGGCCGCGCTCGAACCGGGCGTCGGCGCCCGCCTCGCGCGGCATCTCGGTTTCTGGCCAGTGGTGACGGCGCTGGTCTTCGTGGCGCTTTTCGCCCTTCTGGTGATGCCGGTCGTCAACATCGTTGGCCTCAGCCTCTCGGGCAAGGACGCGCAGTCAAGCGTACTCGCGAACTACGCGACGTTCTTCTCCGAACGCTTCTACTACCAGACCCTGATCAACAGCCTTCAGGTCAGTCTCGCGGCGACGGCGCTTGCCGTCCTCGTCGGCGTGCCGGCAGCGTATTTCGCCACCCGCTACGACATCTGGGGGCGCGGCTTCGTGCGCGCAGCCGTCGTGCTCACGTTCGTGTCGCCGCCTTTCATCGGCTCGTACTCGTGGGTCATCCTGTTCGGCCGCAGCGGCCTCATCACCGCGACGCTCGCCGATTTCGGCATATCGCTGCCGTCGATCTACGGCGCGCCGGGCATCGTCCTCGTCTTCACCCTGCAGTTCTTCCCGTTCGTGTTCCTGATGGTGTCGTCGGGCCTCAAATCGATCGACCAGTCGATCGAGGACGCGGCCCGCAATCTCGGCAGCGGCGAGCTCCGCGTCTTCTTCAACGTGCTGCTGCCGCTGCTCGTGCCGTCGATCAGCGCCGGTGCGCTGCTGGTGTTCGTCGCGGCCTTCACCGACATCGGCACGCCGATCATCATCGGCGAACGTTTCCGCGTGCTGCCGGTCCTGATTTTTGGCGAATTCGTCAACGAATTCGGAGGCCGACCCGTCCTCGCCAGCACCCTCGCAGTCCTGCTGCTGACCGTGACGACAGCGGCACTGCTGCTGCAGCGCTGGTTCGCCGGCCGGCACGCGCACGGCACGGCCGCGATCCGGCCGTTGACGATGCAGGAACAGCGTCCGCTGAAGAAGCTGCTGGCGAGTGCCTACGTCCTTCTGCTCGTCGGCATGGCCCTGCTGCCGATCATCAACATCGTCATTTCCTCGTTCCTGAAGGCGAACGGCCCGCTGCTAGTCGCCGAATTCACGCTCGGCAACTATACCCGCATCCTGCGGACGATCGCGGTTCCGCTGTCGAACACGCTTTTCTATACGACGGTCGCGACGGCAATGTGCGCCGTCGTGGGCACGGCCGTCGGCTACATCATCGTGCGTCGGCCCGGCCGGCTCGGCGGGCTGCTCGACGGCGTTGTGATGTTCTCCTACGCCGTGCCCGGCATCGTGCTCGGCGTCGGCCTGATCGTCACCTACAACGAGCCGCCGATCATCCTCACGGGCACGTCGGCGATCCTGATCCTCGCCTTTTTCATCCGCCGCCTCCCCTTCTCGGTCCGCTCTTCAGTCAGCATGCTGCAGCAGCTTTCGCGCGACACCGAGGACGCGTCGATCAATCTGGGGGCCGGCCCCGGCCGCACGTTCCTCAAGATCACCGTGCCGCTGCTGTCGATGGCGATCCTTTCGGGCGTGCTGCTGACCTGGTCGAACACGATCCGCGAACTCAGCGCCACGCTGATCCTGCAATCGGGCAATACGGTCACGCTCAGCATCGAGATCTTCAATGAGGTCGTGAATGCCAATTTCGGCCTCGCATCGGCGCTTGGCACCGTCCTGATCCTGCTCACCTTCCTGCCGCTCGTCGTGCTGTTCACGTTCCTCGGCAAGCGGGAGGAAGCGCTGGTATGACGCGCGAGCCCGCCCTCGCCGTGCTCGATGTCGGCAAGACCGCCGCACGCGTCGTCGGCGTGACGCAAGGCGGCGAGGTCGCATTCAGCAGCCGCCATGCCTGCCGGACGCGAAGTGCGCCGCCCTATCCGCACCTCGATGTCGACGATACGTTCGCGGCTCTATGCGATGGCCTTGCCGAAATGGGTCGCGGTCTTGCCCTTACCGGCGTGATGCCGGTCGCGCACGGTGCCGCCGCAGCGATGATCGGCGATGGCGCGCTGGCGCTGCCCGTCTTGGATTACGAGGCGGAACCGCCGGAAGCGGTCTCGACCGTTTACGATGACGAAGCGTCAGACTTCGCCGAAACGCTGTCGCCGCATCTGCCGGCGGGACTCAATCTCGGCCGCCAGCTCGCATGGATGGAGGCCGCCCAACCAGACCGGTTCGCCGCAGGCCGGCATCTCGTGCCGTTCGCGCAGTACTGGGCCTGGCGCCTGTGCGGCACGGCGGCAAGCGAGGTTTCCTCGCTTGGCTGCCATACCGACCTGTGGAATCCGGTGACCCGCGGGTACTCGCGGCTTGCCAGGCGGCACGGCTGGGACAGACGCTTCGCGCCGATCCGCCCGGCGGGCGAGGTGATCGGCACGCTGGAAAACAGCATCGCCCGTCGCCTCGGCCTGCCGGAGGGGCTGCCCGTTCATTGCGGCGTGCACGACAGCAACGCGGCGGCCTGGCGTTGCATCGGGTCCGGCGATGGATCGGCCGCGATCCTGTCGACGGGCACGTGGTTCATTGCGATGTGCCCGGGTGGCTCCGTCGACGCGCTCGATCCTGCCATCGACATGCTGGCAAACGTGGCGCCCGACTTCACGCCCGTGCCCAGCATCCGCTTCATGGGCGGACGCGAAGCCGAAGCGATCGCACCTGCCGCATCGCTACCGCACGCCGACGCGGCCGCGCTCGCCCGCGTTCTTGCCGATGGCGCGATGGCCTTGCCTGGATTCGCGACGGCCGGCGGCCCGTTTCATGGCAAGCAGGGACGCATCGAGGTTCATGGCACGCTGGATGCCGCGGCACGTGCGGCGCTCGCCGTCCTCTATGTGGCGCTTGTCGCCGATTGGTGTCTCGACCGGCTCGGTTCGCTCCGGACGGTCTACGTCACTGGGCCGTTCGCCGGCGTGCCCCTGTTCGGTGCCTTGCTCGCGGCCTTGCGGCCCGCCACGCGTATTCTCGTCGATACCGCTTCCGACGGAACGCCGCTGGGCGCGGCGCTTCTGGCGCGCGGCCGGCGCGGCGACGGCAGCGGCTTTAGCGACGCGACCGCTTCCGCCGACGCGCGGATTGCCGTGCACCGAGACGCCTGGCGCGAGGTGGTGGCGCAATGACCCCGAAGCCCGCGACGATCAAGGACGTGGCCCGGCTCGCCAATGCGTCGCCCGCGACCGTCTCGCGTGTTCTCAACGCGAGCGGCCCCGTCGCCGAAGAGACGCGCTCGCGCATCGAAGGCGTGATCGCCTCGCTCGGCTACGTACCCATGTTTGCGGCCAAGCAGATGCGCGGGCGCGCGGCCGCGCGTACGGTCGCGATCATCGTCAACGATTTCCTCAACGCGTACTTCCACCAGCTGCTCGCCGAGATGGAGCCGCTGTTCCGCGAAGCCGGCATGACCTTTCTTGTCGCCTCTCTGGCGGGCCAGGAAGACACGCTCCCCGGACTTGTGCGCAGCCTCAAGCGACGCGGCGTCAGCGGCATCATCATGTCGCCGCTCCAGTCGGTCGACGAGCTTGCCGCCGATCTGCGCGCCGAGCTCGACGGCTATCCGGCGGTGATCCTCGACCAGTCCGACCGCACCGGCGACGTCAGCAGCATCCGCTCCGACGGGTTCGAGGCGCTGGCAACCGCGGTGCGCCATCTCGTCACGCTGGGCCACCGCGAAATCGGCTGCATCGGCCCGACTCCCGACATCGGCGCGGGCCAGGAGCGCATCGCCGGCTATCGCCAGGCGATGGATGCCGCGGGCCTTGCCTGCAACCCCGAATGGTTGTTCGGCACGACATATACGTTCGCAGGCGGACAGGCGGCAGGCCGCGCGTTACTGGCGCTCGACCGCGCGCCCACCGCCGTCGTGGCGGCGAGCGACCTGATGGCACTCGGCTTCATGGCGTCTGTCGTGCGCGGCGGCGTGCGCGTTCCCGACGATCTTTCGGTGGTCGGCTACGACAATCTCTGGCTCGGGGAAGCCTTCGATCCGGCCTTGACGACCGTCGCCCAGGATATTCCGACGATCGCGCGTGCCGCCCTATCTGCGCTGCATGCGCAGCTTACCGGCCGGCGGCAGACATCGGCGGTCATCCCCACCCGCCTGATCGTCCGTGGCTCGACCGCGCCGGTCGTCCGCAAGGAGCCAATCGCGTGACCGACGCCCTCACTGACCAGATCGAACGCCAGAAGCGGCACGACGGCGCGGCGCACGAGGCCGACCTCACGCATACAGCTCGCCAGCTCGCTCGGCGCGGGGTCGATTCCGAAGCCGCGATCGCGCGCCTGTCCGCTTTGCGCATTGCGGTACCGAGCTGGGCGCTCGGTGCGGGTGGCACGCGCTTTGGCCGATTCACGCAGGCGGGCGAGCCGCGCAACGTCGAACAAAAGATCGAGGACATATCCGCGATCGACCGGCTGACGCGCGCCAACGGCGAAGTCAGCCTCCACATCCCCTGGGACAGCCCTGACGATCCCAAGGGCTTGCGCGAATGCATGGCGGCGAATTCGGTCGCCTGCGGGCCGATCAACTCGAACACGTTCCAGGACGGCGAACCGCCCAACGATCCGCGCGCGAGCTACCGCTACGGTTCGGTCAGCAACGTATGGACCGAAGCGCGCGCACGCGCCGTCGACCACATGAACGGCGTCGTGGCGCTTGGCCGGACGCTCGGCAGCAAGGCGCTGACGGTCTGGCTTTCCGACGGCACGAATCATCCCGGGCAGCACAGCTTCCGCGGCGCGCTCGACCGCACGATCGAAAGCCTCGCGCAGGTCTATCGCGGGCTGCCGGCCGACTGGTCGCTCTATACCGAACACAAGCCATTCGAGCCCGCCTTCTACAGCTCGGTCAATCCCGACTGGGGCGCCAGCCTGCTCATCGCACGCGCACTGGGCCCGCAGGCACGCTGCCTCGTCGATCTCGGCCATCACCTGCCCAACGCTAATATCGAGCAGATCGTCGCCATGCTGATCCATCAGGGTCGGCTCGGCGGATTCCATTTCAACGATTCGAAATACGGCGACGATGATCTCACGACCGGCTCGATACGCCCTTACCAGCTTTTCCTCATCTGCCGCGAACTGGTCGAGGCCGAGACCGAAGGGAAATTCGCCGGGCACCTGCCCGACCTGATGATCGATGCCAGCCACAACGTGAAGGATCCGATGGAGGACGTCCTCCAGTCGACCGAAGCGATCCTGATCGCCTATGCGCAGGCATTGACGGTGAACGATGCCGCGCTGGCAACGGCGCGCGCCGAGAACGATCCCGCACTGGCGCAAGAAGCGCTGCAGGATGCCTTCCGCACCGACGTGCGGCCGCTCGTGCGCGAAGCCAGGCGGCGCAAGGGCGGCGCGCTCGAACCGCTGGCGGCGTTCCGCGCCGCCGGCTACCGGAAAGAGGTCGCGGCCAGACGCGGCTTCCGACAAGCGACAGGACTTTAGGACATGGCAACGATCGACCAGACCGTCGAAGACCGCTGGAATTCCGCACACGCCGTGACGCTCGCCGGCGACGAGGTGGCATTGCTCGTCTACCGCTCAAACCTCCTGGGCGGCGATCTTCGCATCACCAACTTCGCGGGCGGCAATACAAGCGCCAAGGCGGCCATGCGCGATCCAGTGACGGGCGAGCCGGTCGATGTGCTGTGGGTCAAGGGTTCGGGCGGCGACATCGGCACGCTGACGAAGGACGGCCTCGCTCAGCTGCGCATGGAACGTTTGACCGCGCTGCGCGCGCGCTATCGCGGGCCGGAAGACGAGGATTCCATGGTCGCCTTCTACGACCATTGCCTGTTCCATCCCAAAAGCCGCGCGCCGTCGATCGACACGCCCCTGCATGCCCTGCTGCCGGCCCGGCATGTCGACCATCTGCATCCCGATGCGGTCATCGCGATCGCCGCCGCACAGGATGGCGAAGCCATAACGAAGGAGATCTATGGCGGCGAGGTCGGTTGGCTGGGTTGGATTCGACCCGGCTTCGAGCTCGCGACCAAGATCTCCGAACTTGCCGCTGCAAACCCGAAGCTCGTCGGCGTCATGCTCGGCGGCCACGGCATCATTTCGTGGGCCGACACGTCCGAGGCCTGCTATCGCCGCTCGGTCGAGTTGATCAACCGGGCGGTGACGTTCCTTGCGGCACGCGCCAAACGCGCCGCCTTCGGCGGACCGGTGCTGAAATCCGCCCCCGACGCTACCGAACGCCGCCGCATCGCCGCAACGGCGATGCCGGCCTTGCGCGGCCTCGCCTCGCGCCAGACACGCAAGATCGGCTGCTTCGTCGAGAGCGAACAGATCCTCGCCTTCGCCGGTTCGGTCGACGGCGCGCGCCTGTCGGCCATCGGCACGAGCTGCCCGGACCATTTTCTGCGTACCAAGGTGACGCCGCTGCTGCTGCCGGCGGATACGCCGCGCGACGGCAGCAAGCTCGTCGATTTCGCGCGCCCGCTGTTCGACGAATACGCAGCCGGGCACTCGGCCTATTACAAGGCGCACGCGCAGGCGGATTCGCCGCCGATGCGCGATCCGCAGCCCGTCGTCGTGCTGTGGCCGGGCGTGGGCATGTTCACTTTCGCCAAGGATGCCGCGACCGCACGCATCGCCGGCGAATATTTCACGAACGCGGTGAACGTCATGGAGGGCGCCGAACGGCTCGGCGGCTACAAGGGCCTGCCGCCGGCCGACGCGTTCGGCATCGAATACTGGGCGCTCGAGGAAGCCAAGCTGAAGCGCCAGCCGCCCGAACGCGCGCTCGCGCGCCGCACGGCGCTCGTCAGCGGGGCCGCCAGCGGCATCGGGCTTGCCATCGCGCGCCGTTTCCTTGCCGAAGGTGCGGCCGTGGCGCTGCTCGACGTCGACGCCGCGAAGCTCGCCGATGCGGTCCGCGATCTGGCGAAACTCTTTGGGGCCGACAATGTGCGCGCGGTCACTGCCGATCTGCGTGATACCAAGGCGGTCGAGGCTGCGGTCGAGGAGGCATCCCTCGCCTTCGGCGGGCTGGATATTCTCGTCAACAACGCCGGCCTGTCGATCGCGGGCGACGTCGATGCCTTCGCCATCGAGCAGTTTGACCTGATGCACGACGTCATGACGCGCGGCTCGCTGCTGCTTTCGCAGGCCTTCGTGCGTCAGCTCAAACGCCAGTCGCTGAGCGGCGACATCCTCTATATCGCCAGCAAGAACGCGATCGTCGCAGGGCCCAGCAACGTCGCCTACGGCAGCGTCAAGGCGGCGCAGGCGCATCAAGCCCGGCTGCTGGCGGCCGAACTCGGCAAGTTCGGCATCCGCGTCAACACGATCAATCCCGACGCGGTGATCCGCGGCTCCGGCATCTGGGCGGCCGGCTGGGCAGCCGACCGGGCGCGCACGCACGGCGTGACACTCGACGCGCTGCCACAGCATTACGCGCAACGCACGCTGCTGGCGGTCGAAGTGCTGCCCGAGGACATCGCCGACGCGGCCTTCTGCTTCGTCGGCGGATCGCTTTCCAAGACGACCGGCGCGATGCTGCCCGTCGACGGCGGCATCGCGGCGGCATTCCCGCGCTGAAAGAAAACAAACAGAAGAGGGAGAGACCCATGACTCACACAAGGCGGAGTTTCACGAAGGGCGCACTGGCAGCCGTCTCGGCCGCGACGCTGGCCCCTTCCGTCGTTCGCGCGCAGGCGCGCCCGAAGGTCACGTTCTACTACCCGATCCAGGTCGGCGGTCCGCTGACGCAGGTGATCGATGGTTACATCGCCCGTTTCAAGGCGGAGAACGCCGGGATCGACGTCGAGGCGGTCTATTCAGGCAACTATATCGACACGACGACGAAGGCCCTGACGGCCGACAAGGCCGGCAGCCCGCCGACGACGGCGATCCTGCTGGCGACCGACATCTACACGCTGCTGGACGCCGAAGTCATCCAGCCGCTCGACGATTTTATCAAGACCGACGCCGACCGCGCGTGGGTGGCGGGCTTCATGCCGGCGTTCCTGAAGAGCGCGCAGGTCAAGGGCAAGCTCTGGGCGGCCCCGTTCCAGCGTTCGACCGCGGTGCTCTACTGGAACAAGAAGGCATTCGCCGAATCCGGCCTGAACCCCGAGAAGTATCCGACGACGTGGGACGAGATGGTCCGCTACGGCAAGGCCGTGCTGCGCAAGGATGCGTCGGGCCGCACGACGCGCTGGGGCGTCGGCATTCCGGGCAATGTGGGCTCGGCGCAGTGGCTGTTCGGCGCGCTGGTGGCGCAGGCCGGCGGTAACTTGTTCAAGGAAGACGGGACCGCGACTTTCCTTACCGATCCCAAGGTCGTCGAAGCGTTGCAGTTCTGGGTCGATCTCAGCAAGGTCCACGGCGTCCATCCGCCGGGCATCCAGGAATGGGGCACCACCCCGTCGGACTTCCTCGAAGGCCGGATCGCGATGATCTGGACGACGACGGGCAACCTAACGAACATCAAGAAGAACGCGACGTTCGATTTCGGCGTGGCGCCGTATCCGGGCAAGGCAGCACCGGCTTCGGTTCTTGGCGGCGGGAACTTCTACATCTTCAAGAAGGCCACACAGGCCGACAAGGATGCCGCCTTCAAGTTCGCCAAGTTCATGACGTCGGACGAACTGCTGGCGGACTGGTGTATCCAGACCGGCTACGTCGCGCCGCGCGACGGGGCCTGGGAAACTGCGGCGCTGAAGAAGTACGTCGCCGACATGCCGGCCGCGACCGTGGCACGCCGCCAGATCGCAAGCTCGGTGCCGGAGTTCTCGACCTATGACAATGCGCGCACGACCGCGGTTCTCAACACAGCGATTGGCGCCGCCCTGACCGGCGCCAAGCCGGTCGAGCGCGCGCTTGCCGACGGACAGGCCGAGATCGAGCGTATCCTGCGCCCCTATCGCAAATAGGGATGGGTGCTGCCGCCGCCGGATTCCCTCCGGCGGCGGCAAGTGCGCATTGACAAAGCCGCGACGATTTGTGAGCATACGCTCTAACGACGGGCAAATGCCCAATTCTGGATTTTCAAGGAGGAAACATGTCGATTTCCCGACGCGCCCTGCTCCTCGCGAGCAGTTCCCTTGCTGCCGGAATATTCGTCGCGGGCATGCCGCTGGCGGCGAATGCCGCCGATTTCGAGGGCTGGCAGAAGGCGGTCAAAGCTAGGCACGACGGCGTCTCGATCCGCGTGCTCGCGATCTCGCATCCGGCGTCCGACGCGATGAAGGCGTTGACGCCCGATTTCGAGCGCGCCACCGGCATCAAGGTCGTCTGGGAGACGGTCGGCGGCGGCGAAATCATGTCGAAGCAGCTTCTCGCTCAGACCGCGCGCGATTCCTCCTACGACGTCTACATGGTGCGCGGCACGGCGCTGGCGGAGTACAGCGCAAAGCGCATGCTGACCGACCTCGCCCCCTTCCTGAAGAACGCCGAAGCGACGCCCTCGGATTACGATTTCGAGGATATCCACGTGGCCTACCGCAGCGGCCTCGGGGTCATCGGCGGCGTGACGGTCGGCGTACCGATCGCCGGCGAGACATTCTTCGTCTCCTACCGCAAGGACCTGTTCGAGAAATACGGCCGCAAGCCGCCCGAAACCACGCAGGACCTGCTGGAAGCCGCGCGCTTCTTCCAGAACAAGGAACCGGGCCTATACGGCATCTCGATGCGCGCGGAGACGGGGCGCACGCTGGCGCTGAGCTGGGACCTGTTTACGCCGATGTTCGGCGGCGCGATCCTCGACCAGAAGACCTGGGACGTGAAGGTCAACTCGCCGCAGACGCTGGCCTCACTCAAGTATCTCCTCGACCTGCTGCAGAACGCGCCGCCGGACATCGAGACCTATACCTGGGACAACGCCGTCTCGGCCTTCGCGTCGGGCAAGACCGCGATGTGGTTCGACGCGACGTCGCTGCAGCCCTGGCTCGTCGACGCGACCAAGTCGAAGGTCGTCGGCAAGATCGGATACATCGCGCCGCCACGTGGCCCGGAGGGCCGCTTCGGCCCGATCGGCGGCTGGAGCCTCGGCCTACCGAGCAACAGCAGGCAGAAGGATGCCGGCTGGGCGTTCGTCGCGTGGATGACGTCGAAGGCAAAGGCGAAGGAAAGCCTCGCCAAGGGCGGCGTGCCGTCACGCATCTCGGTGCTCACCGATTCCGCCTTCGTCAAGGAAGACCCCGATCTCGCCAAGGCGCTGAAGGACAGCCTAGATGCCGCCGGAAACCTGCTGGCGACGGGCCGCAACTGGGTTCCTGCGACGATGGAATCGACCAAGATCCACCAAGTCGCCGGCTACTATGCGGGGCAGGCCTTGCTGAAGAAAATGACACCCGAAGCGGCTCTCGCCGGCGCCGTGCCGGAACTCGAGCAGATCTCCCAGCGCATCAAGAAGGGCAGCTGACGGCGCCCGCGGGTCCCGGACGGGCGCTAGCGCAATGGTCGGAAAATCGAAGATCTGGTTCTGGATTGCGCCGACCGCCCTTCCGCTGATGCTGCTGAGCTGCGTGCCCGTGGCGCTGCTCGGCTATATCAGCCTGACGTCGTTCGAGATTGGCTACGACTGGGCCGACCATGATTTCATCGGCCTTGCGAACTACCAGCGCCTGTTTTCCGGCCGCGAGGTCGAGTTCTGGCCCTCGATCCGGCTGAGCCTGATCGTCACGCTCGTCAGCGTCGTGCTTAAGACCGGCCTCGGCCTCGGCGTCGCGGTGCTGCTGAACAAGAAGCTGCGCTTCGAATACGTCGCCACGACGCTGATCATCATGCCGATGGCGGTCAACCCGGCCATCGCCGGTCTGATGTGGAAACTGATGCTGAGTTTCGATTTCGGAATCGTCAATGCGGCAGCGCAGGCCATGCTTGGCTACAAGATCGTCTGGCTCGGCCAGAGCTGGGCGCTGACTTCGGTCGTCGTCGTGCTCGTGTGGATGCATTTTCCGCTTTCCGCCCTGATGCTGCTCGCCGGATTGCGGAATATCGCGCCCGAGCCGCTGGAGGCCGCCCGCCTCGATGGCTGCACGAACCGGCAGGTCTTCTGGCTGATCGTCGTCCCGCAGCTCTGGCCCGTCCTGATCGGCAGCAGCCTCTTCCAAGCGATCCTCGCCTTCCAGGCGTTCGGCCCGATCTACACGTTGACCGACGGCGGCCCCGGCAGCTCGACGACGATCCTGCCGCTCTTCGTCTACAAGACGGCCTTCACTATCGGCTCGGTCGGCCTCGCCGGTGCGGCAGCCATCGTGCTCGTCCTGATCACGACGATCCTTTCGGTCGCAATGATGATCATCGGCCGGCGGGGGCATCAGGGATGAAGAAGGCCCCGCCCCGCATCCGCGAGCACGCGCTTCTGGCGCTGGCCTGCCTGTTCTCGGCCTTTCCGATCGTCTTCATGCTGCTGACGTCCTTCAAGACGCGTGCGATGCTCTACGAACCGGCCCGGATCGTGTTCGAGCCGACCTTCGACAATTACCGCGCCGCGATCGTCCAGTACGGATTGCACAAATTCGTCGTCGACAGCCTGATCGTATCGGTGACGAACGTCGCGGTTTGCCTCGTGCTGGGCACCATCGCGGCCTATGCGCTGCATAAATTCACGTTTCGCCGCAAAGAGCTCGTCGTCTTCACGATCCTGTCGTCGCGGATATTCCCGTCGATCGCGCTGGTGATCCCTTTCTACATCATCGGGATCGCGTTCCGGCTTCTCGACACCTACACGATCCTCGTGATCGCCTTCATGGTGTTCAACCTGCCCTTCGTCGTCATCATGATGCGAAGCTACTTCGCGGCCATCGGGCCGGAGTTCGAAGAAGCCGCGATGCTTGACGGTTGCAGCCGGATCGGCGCCCTGCTCCGCGTCGTGCTGCCGCAGGTCAAGACCGGCATTTTTGCCACCGGCACGATGTGCTTCCTTGCCGCGTGGAACGAGTTCACATACGCGCTGTTCCTCTCCGCCTCGAACGTCAACATGATCTCGACCGCCGTCGTCTTCTTCAAGACCGAGCGCGGGATCCTGTGGGGCGAGGTATCGGCGCTCGGCGTCGTCGCGATCCTGCCGGTCATCGTCTTGTGCTTCGCGACGCAGAAGTTTCTTGTGAAAGGAATGTCGTGATGGCGCTGGCCCACGCAGGATTCATGGCCGGGTATTTCCGCGACTACGACGCGATCACGCGGCCGCTGCACGGCGCCATCGACGCGCAGGATAAGCAGGACGGCTCGTCGGTCACGATCGCCGACCAGCGCGCCTCGGCCCATGCGCTCGCCCTGCTGAAGCGCCACACGCCCGATCACGGGATCATCTCGGAGGAGGAGCACACCTCGTACCTTCCCGACGCCGAGTGGCAATGGGCGATCGATCCGCTCGATGGCACGGCGTCGTTCGCGCGCGGCCTGCCTGTCTGGGGCGTGGGCGTGGGCCTGCTGAATGGGGCGGATCCCGTCGCCGGCTACCTGCATTTCCCGGTCATCGGCGAGACATATATCTGGGAAAACGGCGTCGCCACACGCAACGGGCAGCCCCTGCGTATTCCGAGCACGCGCATCGCCGACGACACGCGCAACATCATGATTACGGCGATCCACGACTATGTCGACGTGCGCCGGGTGCGCGACCACCGGCTGCACAATCTGGGATCAAACCTCTATCACCTGATGACGCTGGCGACGGGGCGCTGCGAGGCGATCATCACCGGCCCCTGCTATCTGTGGGACATGGCGCCTGCCCTGCCCTTCACGCGCGCATTGGGCCACGTCGAGCGCTATCTCGACGGCTCGCCCTTCGATGTCGGTGCGTTGCTGCGGCCCGACTACGGCTTCCCGATCCGCCAGCCCTTGATCGTCGGGTCGCCGGACCTGGTCGAGCGGCTGATCAGGCTGCTGCGCTGATCACCAGCAGGTATAGCCGCCGTCGGCGACGACGACGCTGCCGGTCATGAGGCTAGCGGCATCCGACGCGAGGAACAGCACGACCGAGGCGATCTCCTCGGACTCGCCCATGCGCCCCATCGGCGTGCCGCCGAGCCAGGCCGCACCCATCGCGGGATCGCTCTCGACGAACTTGTTGAGCGGCGTGTTGATGTAGGTGGGCGCCACCGCGTTGACGCGCACGCCGCGAGCACCCCATTCGGCCGCCAGCGACTTCGTCAGATGGTGCACCGCCGCCTTTGAGGCGTTGTAGTAGCTTTGCGGCTGCGGCTTGTTGACGATGAAGCCCGACATCGAGCCGACATTGACGATTGCACCGCGGCCTGCCACCAGCATGTGCTTGCCGAACGATCGGCAGCACCAGAAGACCGCGTTGAGATTGACGTCGATGACGTTGAGCCAGTGTTCGTCCTCGACAAGTTCGGCCGGCGTGCCGCTGCGCGCAATGCCGGCGTTGCAGACCAGGATGTCGACCTGCCCGAGCCGGGCGACCGTCGCGTCGGCGAAGGCGGCGACGCCCTTCGAATCGGTGACGTCGAGCAGATGCGTCGATACCTTGTGGCCCTTGGCGCGCAGAAAAGCCGCTCCTTCCTCCACCGTCTTCGCGTCGCGGTCCACGATCGCAAGCGTGGCCCCGGCTTCGCCGAGTGCGTCCGCGCAGGCAAGCCCGATGCCGCGGCCGCCGCCTGTGATGACGGCATTGCGCCCGGTCAGTCTGAAGCGTTCGAGATACATCGTCCGGATTTCCGCTCGAAAATGAAATTGGGCATTTGCCCTTATAAAGAGCTAATGCCCAATCCCTTTCCAGTCAAGGAGATACGCGCGCGATCTTCTATTTCCCGCGCTTGCCGCCGGCAAGGATCAATCGCGCGGTCGCTTCGTCGGTCACGAGGCCCGTGACCAGGCCGCCGGCAAGTGCGGCCCGGATCGCCACGGCCTTCTTGGCGCCTGTCGCGACCGCGATGCGCACGCCGCCGGTCAGGTCGCCGACATGCACGCTGGCGACGCGAGCATTCGTCCGGCCGGCCAGAACCTTGCCGTCCTTGTCGAAGACCCAGCCGACGATTTCGCCGACACCGCCCCCGGCGACCAGATCGTCGAGCTCGGCATCCGAGATGAAGCCGTCCTCGCGCAACGGCGCATTCGCACCGACATGCCCGATCCCGACAAACGCGACATCGGCACCACGCGCAAGCGCAGCGACCGACCTGACAGTCGCGAGTTCGGTGAGCAGGCGGCGTTCTTCGGCCGAGCGCGCGACCACCGGCAGCGGCATCGGGTAGTAGTGGGCCTTCACGCGTCCGGCCAGATACGAGATGATGTCGTAGTAGCTTGCCGATCCGTCGGCCGAGATGTTGCCGACCAGCGACACAAGCCTGTGTGCCGGACAATCCATCGCCGCGACCTGGTCGACGGCCGCCCGCATCGACCGGCCCGTGCCCAGCGCCATGACGACAGGCTTGTCCGAACCGAGCCAGCGCTCGATCGTGCGCGCGGCCGCGTGGATCGCCCCGAGGCCCGCCTGCGCCGAGCCGGCATCCGACGGCGACACGTCGCATGTCGCAAGTCCGAAACGGGCGCAGATGTCGTCCGCAAGCTTCATGCACTCGGCGATCGGATGCTCGAGCGTGACGCGCACGAGCCGCTCGCTGATCGCCAGCGAAATCAGCCGCTGCGCCGTCTGGCGCGAAATCGACATCTTCCCGGCGATTTCGTCCTGCGTTTTCCCGGCGACGAAATAGAGCCACGCCGCGCGGGCGGCATCGTCGAATTTGCTACTCAAGTGCCTTGCCCCTCTTTTCGGTCATTGTACGACCGGCCATATGACCGACAAGCTTTGGCCTATGGTCTATTATCAACGTCAATTTCCGGCAAATTTTCAATTTCGTGGCATCGAAGGAAATTGCGTGGAAACCACGCACAGATTTGAAAATGCAGAAGCCCGCTGGATCATTGAACCAGCGGGCTTCCTTTATGGTCGGAGCGACAGGATTCGAACCTGCGACCCCCAGTCCCCCAGTTTTCCAACTATTCAACGATTTCAATGGCAGTTTCCGGTTTTGTCGGCAGATAGAGGAATTTAGCGGAAACCAAGGGAATGTATGTACGCGCCGATGCACGCTCTAATCGCTTGCGCAATCTTCAAAGCACCGGTGGTGTCGTCGGCCCATGTACTAAATGCGAATGATTGCCTTTACGATTCCGTCCTCACGGCGGGCCTGGAGGTCGAAGGCCTTCCGCGCATCATTGAGTTCAAACGAATGCGTTGCGATCCCGTCAAGATTGACCCTGCCGGACTGGACCATCGCAATTGCGCGCGGATAGACCTCCGGCATCCGGCGCGAGAACTTGACGGACAGGCCCCTCCTGCGCGCCTCTGATGCCGCGATCGTGTAGGAGTTCCCATCAGGAATTCCGACCATCACGACACGCCCGCCAATGCGCGCAGACCGCGTCGCATGGTCGAAGCCATGCTTAGAATCAGTCGCCTCGATCACGAGATCAGCACCCCTTCCGCCCGTTGCCGCGACGGCTTCGGCGACGGACGCATAGCCTTCATCTGCGCCGAACCGGCGCGCGATGTCACGCCGGTAGCCGATAGGATCGACGGCGATGATCTTCCCTGCCCCTGCCACGCTTGCGACCCGGCTGGCGAGGAGGCCTACCGGACCACAGCCCAGGACGATCACGGTCTCGCCCAACCGGACCTTCGCAAGGTCGAGCGCATGAATCGCAACGCCGAGCGTTTCGAGGAGTACGCCCGTCGTCGCGTCCATCCCGGCCGGGAGCACATGTATCGCTTCACGCGAGACACATACAAATTCTGTCATCGCACCATTGTTGGGCGGGTATCCGAGAAAGCGGACATCGGGGCAGAGATTCGTATCGCCGCGCCGACACCATTCACAAACCCCGCAGGGTCTCGCAGGATCGATCGCTACGATGGTGCCTGGCTCAACTCCGAGCAGATCGGCATTGTCCGCAGTCACGACGCCGGCAAATTCATGACCCAGCACGAGCGGCCCGATATCCTGCCGGCCCGTCGTGCTGCCTTCGGTATAGGTGTGAAGGTCGCTTCCGCAAATGCCGACCGCAGCCACGCGCACGCGCAGTTCGTCATTCCGCATCTGTGGCATCGGAATGTCACGGATCTCGATTTTGCGGATTCCCGTCACGACTGCTGCACGCATGATTCCGTCACTCCTAGTTATCGACATTCTGCCGAACCGCTACGAGCGGGCCGATCCGGCGATATAGCGATCCAGCACCGCGCGTGTCCCGTCGTGCCAGATAGCGACAAGCGCCGTCCGGAACGCATCGCGGAATCGGGGATTTCGGGCAAGCTCACCATAGATGTCGCCCATGCTGAGCCATGCGTTCGGATCGGCTTTCGCGGCCCGAGAATTCTCGACGAGGCGCTGCCAGTCCGGATCGTTGGGCGCGATCCTCTGCCCATCCTCAGTTTCGCCATAGCAATAGCGGCACCAGAAAGCGGAAACGAGCGCTAGCCCCTCGAGAGGAGCGCCTCGCTCGATCGCATCGCGCACGCTCGGCAGAATGAACTTCGGTTGCCGGTTGGAGCCATCGAGGCACAGACGCCGGATCGTGTCGCCGATCTTTGGGTTCGCGAACCGCTCTTCGATCCGGCGCTTATAGGCGCCGAGATCCGTCCGGGGGACGGGCGGCACGAGTGGAATGATCTCGCGGTCGTGCAGGACCGAGAGGAAGCGCGCGATCTGTCTGTCCTCCATCGCTTCATGCACGAAATGGATGCCTAGCAGCCCGGCAGGATACGCGATCGCCGCATGCCCGCCGTTGAGGATCCGGATCTTCATCAGCTCATAGGGCGCGACATTGGGAACGAACTCGACGCCGACCGCTTCGAGATGCGGCCGTCCCGCAGGGAACCGGTCCTCCAGCACCCACTGGCGGAAACCTTCGCAGAAGACCGGGCGCCGGTCTGAGATGCCGAAGCTCTCCTGCAGGACTGTGCGCTCACGATCGGAAGTCGCCGGCGTGATGCGGTCCACCATGCCGTTCGGAAACGCGACATTCTCGCGGATCCATTTGGCGGCAACCGGATCGACCAGATCGACAAGCCCCGCGATGGCGCTCTCGGTAACATGGCCATTGCCCGGAAGGTTGTCGCAGGACATGACTGTGAAGGGCGCGATCTCGGCCGCACGTCGCCGCAGCAGGGCCGCTGCCACAAGGCCGAACGCGGTCTTCGGCTTCGCCAGCCGGCCGGCGGCATCGGCGACGATCTCGGGATGGTGGGCATCAAACGCCTGGGTCGCGGGATCGACATAGTAGCCACCCTCCGTCACCGTCAGCGAGACGATCCGTGTTCGGGCATCCGCAAGCGCATCGAGAAGCGCCACCGTGTCACCTGGCGCCACGAAATCGACCATCGGCGCGATCACGCGCGCTTCGGATGAAGCCGCTTCCTGCGCCACCACCGTGGTCAGAAGATCCTGGGCAAGGAGGTCTCTGCGCATCTCGGTATCCGTCTCGCGGATACCTGCACCGATGATTGCCCAATCGAGATCCTGCCCCTGATCGAACAGTTCGCTCAGGTAAGCAGCCTGATGTGCGCGGTGGAAGTTCCCCACGCCGATATGCACGATGCCGGGCCGCAGGTCGGCGGCCGCGTACTTGGGCACGGCAACCTTGCCGCCGATGCCGGAAAGGCCCGCGCGGGAAAGCGAGATAGGCATGTCAGCGCCTTCTTGCCGCCAGCTGCCGCAGCGCGAGGTCGGGTCGGTCGCTGGTCATCTGCGCGATCGGCTGACCGAGCCAGAAATCGATATCGCGGACTGAATTGGGGACCCAGACGCCGAGCTTTTCGCGCCCGACGATCCCGAGGCAGCGGTCGAACGCGACGCCAAGCAGGGATTGCTCGATAGCGATAATGCACCCCAGATCGACGAAGCGCTCTAGCGTGCGGTCGACGCCACCGAATGCTTCGCACGAGCGGCGATCGACCGACGCGAGGCGCCGCATGCCGGGTGCCTTGGCGCGGATTTCCTCGATCACCTCGGGAACGAAGCAGGTCAGGACGGCCCGCGAGGCCATCCCGCGCGCCTCGATCAGCTTGATGACCTTGTCGAGCAGACCCGGATAGGGACTGCCGAGGGAGTCCATCTTGGACTCGATCTCAAGCTCGATCCCGGTCGGCGCAAAGATGTCGAGCACTTCGGGAAGCGTCGGAATCGTTTCGTCCAGCGTGTCGAGAAGTTTCACCTTGCGGAGCGCGTCCCGCGACATACGCGCGACCGGCCCCTTATGATCGGTGGTGCGCTCCAACAACGGGTCATGGATGACCATGATCTCGCCGTCGCTGGAGAGATGGACGTCCAGCTCCACCGCATTGACCTTCAGCTCGCATACGTTGCGAAAGCCGCCGAGGCTGTTTTCTGCCCAGATGTTACGTGCGCCACGATGCCCGATGATCCGCATGTCGATATCCCGTGTTGAGTGGTTACTTGCCGCTGTCGACGAGGCCCTTCACGAACCAGCGCTGGAGCACGAGGATCACGAGGGTCGGTGGCAACAGCGTCAGGAATGACGCATTCATGAGTAGATGCCAGGTGGGCATCGAATCGCTCCGCGGCATGAGCTTCTTGAGACCGATGACGGCAGTCGCCATGTCCTGATCGGTCGTCAGCAGGAGCGGCCAGAGGTACTGGTTCCACCCGATCAGGAACAGGATGATCGACAATGCGACGATGTTCGAGCGTGAAAGCGGCAGCAAGATCATCCGGAGGAACTGCAGCGGGCTTGCGCCATCGATGCATGCCGCCTCGCAGAGTTCGTCCGGGATCGTCAGGAAGAACTGCCGAAACAGAAAGGTTGCCGTTGCGGAGGCGATAAGCGGGACGATAAGACCGGGATACGTGTTGACCATGTTCCAATCGAGGCCGACCAGCACGTCGATTCCAAACCATTCGCCGATGATGTTGAGCGGCAACGCGACGTTCGCGGCGGATTCGAAGGTCGGCACGATGCGGACCTCAATCGGCAGCATTAGCGACATGAAAATGAGCCAGAACATCAGCAGGCGAAACCGGAACCGGAAATACGTGACTGCGAAGGCCGCGATTACCGAGACGCTAAGTTTCCCGACCGTGATTCCAACGGCGACAATGAAGGAGTTCAGCAGGAGCCGTCCGAAATTCGCGTTTCCGAAGACTGTCCGGACATTGGCGAAGAACTGGTCGCTCGGCAGCAGGGAAATCGGAACCTGCATGATCTCGATCTGCGACATCGTCCCGATGGAGAAGACGAAATAGATCGGCAGGCAGACTAGGACGATGCCAATCGCGAGGATCAGGTGGCAGACAGCGTCAAGAATGGGTGTTCGCTCGTTCATAGCCGCCTAGATGCTGTAGTTCACGCGGCGTTCGACGAACTTGAACTGGGCATATGTCAAAGCGAGCGCCAATGCCATCAGCACAACCGACTGCGCAGCGGACGCCCCAAGGTCGAGCGTCACGAAGCCGTCCAGATAGACCTTGTAGACGAGGATCGAGGTGGAACCTGCTGGGTCACCACGCGTCGTGGCATCGACGATCGCGAATGTATCGAACAGTCCGTAGACGAAATTGATCATGACAAGGAAGAAAAGGGTCGGCGTGATCATCGGGATCGAGACCTTGATGAAGCGCTTGATGGGGCCCGCCCCGTCCATGTACGCGGCCTCAAGGATCGATGACGGCACGGAAAGTAGTGCCGCGATCAGGAAGATGTAGTTGTAGCAGATATGCTTCCACGATGCGGCAATGACGATGAGCGCTAGGGCATGGGCGGAATTCCTGTTGGGATCCCAGTCGAATCCTGCTGCATGCAGCAGGTGCGCAACCGGTCCGACGCGCGGGTTGAACAGGAATGCCAGCATGATTCCGGCGATTGCCGGCGCAATGGCATAAGGCAGCAACAGTACCGTCCGATAGGTTTGCCGCCCGCTGACGATGTGATTCGTCGCAAAGGCGAGAACAAGCGCGACAGAAAGCGTCAGCGTGTTCTGCGCAAGCGTGAAGATGACCGTCGTCTCCACCGACGCCCAGTACACCTTGCTCGCGAATAGCTCCCGGAAGTTCTGGAATCCCACCCAGTGCACGGTCGAACCGAACGGATCCGTAAGCTGGAAAGCCTGGATTAGCGCGCGGACGGAAGGGATGAAGAAGAACAGCAGCAGAATGAACATCTGTGGCGCAAGAAGCCAGAATGGCAGGCGCCAGTCCTTGAAATGCGTCCGCTTGAGCCCACTTTCCTGATCCACGGCACCCGGTCGACCCGAAAAGAACCGGCGGAGGCGCGATGCGCTTCCGCCGGCCGGCGCGTGTATTTCCGAAACGCTACTTGGCCGCATTGAGCTGTTCGAACCGGCGAAGTGCCTGGTTGCCGCGCGTGACGGCATCATCGAGCGCCTGCTGGACAGGCTTGCGCCCCAGGAACGCCGCCGAGACTTCTTCCATGATCGAAACGTTGATCTGGTTGCTGTTGCCGATGCGGAAACCTGCGGAATTGTCCGTCGGCGTACCGCGCGTGAGCTGGATAACAGCGATCTCGCGCGTCGGGTTCTTCTCGTAATAACCCTGCGCCTTCGCGGCATCGTAGGCGGTGGTGGTCACCGGAACGTACCCGGTCGCCTGATGCCACCAGATCTGCGTATCCGTCTGGGCGATAAAGTTATAGAAGGCAGCGATCGCCTTGTACTTGTCCGCGCTATGGCCCTTCAGGGTCCACAGTGCAGCGCCGCCGATGACGCTGTTGCGGGGCGTCACGCCCGCTTCATAGGGCAATTCCGCTGCGCTCCAGTCGAACTTTGACGCGGCGATGACGGCGGCATGCGCCGCAGTCGACGCGATGATCGTCGAACATTCGCCGGACGTGAAGAGCTGAACCGGGACCACGCCCTGCCCGGCGATCTGCAGGACGTTCGACGAGATCAGGCGCTTCATGCGCTCGACCTGGTCGACCAGCTTGCCCTTGTTGAACACGAAGCTCGTGTCCAGACCGTCGAGACCGTTGCGCTTGGTGGCGTACGGAATATCGTTCACCGCGCTGTGGTTCTCGAGGAAGCTCCATTCATAGTCACCCGGGAGTACCATCGAGCACTTTGCAATGCCCTTTTCCTTGATGGCGTTCAGCTGCGGCTCGAGGACCTGCCAGGTGGCACCCGGCTTGTCGAAGCCGGCCGCTTTGAAATGATCACGGTTGTAGAACAGGATGGGCGTCGAGGAATTGAACGGCATGGCCTGCAGCTTGCCGTTCACGGCAAAGTAATTGACGATCGGCTTGATGAACTTCGACCAGTCGACGTTATAACCCTGTTCGCGCATGAGTTCGTCGGTAGGAACGATCGCGCCTGAGTTCAACATCGTCAGGACCGAACGCTCGTTCGACTGCACGATCTCCGGCTGGCGCTTGGCCCGATAGGCCGCGATCATGCCGTTCAGGACTTCGTCGTAGTTTCCCTTGAAGACGGCCTTGACGACGTGGTCCTTCTGGGAATCGTTGAACTTCTTCACGAGATCGTCGACCCGCTCACCGAGCGGGCCGCTCATCGCATGCCAGAATTCGATTTCTGTCGCGGCTTGGGCGGATGCACCCGCCATGATCATGACGCCGGCGGCCGCCAGCGTGCGGTAGATCGTTCGCATTGTTTTCTCCCTCAGTGACGCTTTTTGAGTATATGCTCACTTATTAAACATATGCTCTCATGCGCAAAATATGGTGTCAATAGTCGGCGACGATTTGATGACACCCGCAAGTCACAGGGAAGTCAGCCCCAGCCGGATCCCGTCTAGCCTTTCAGCAGGGCCCGCGCCGTATCCTCGTCCGTGATCACGCCGTTGACGATGCGCCCCGTCAGCGCCGCACGCAGCGGCTCGATCTTGGAAGGACCATGACCGATGCAGATGCGCAGGCGCGGCCCGCCCGGCTCCGGCGGCGCGCTCGTCACGCGCAGGTTCATCCCCTTGTTGAGGATCTTGCCGGCCGCATCGAACACCCACCCCGTCACCTCGCCCACCCCACCGTGCCGGACAAGCTCGAGAAGCTCGTCGCGCGTGAGGAAACCGTCCCGATGAAGCACGGCGTCGTCGCCGATCTGGCTGATGCCCATCAGCCATACATCGGCTTCACTCGCGACCGCCCGGATGCGGCGCACCGCCTCGATCTTGAGAAGCTGCTGGCGCTCCTGCGCGCTCGCGACATAGAGCGGCAGCGGCATTGGGAAGTGCTGCGCCTTGGTGATCTCGGCAAGCTTCACGAGCGTGTCGAAGCGGCTCGCCGACCCGTCTGGCGAGATCGTGCCGACGAGGGAGACCAGCCGGTGCAGCGGGCAGCTCATCCGCGAAACCCGCTCGACGCTCGCGCGCATCGAACGGCCCGTTCCCAGCGCCATCACCACCGGCTTGCGCGAGCGCAGCCACCGCTCGATCAGCACACCCCCTAGCGCCGCGACGCCTGCGGCGGCCGTATCGTCGGAGCCATCCGACGGCGCCACATCGCAATGCCGGAGCTGGTAGCGGCCGCTCAGCTGGGACGCGAGTTCGATGCAATTGGCAATCGGATGGTTCATCCGGAAGCTGATCAGCCCCTCGGTCCGGCACAGCGAGACGAGCCGCTGCGCCGCCGGGCGCGATATGTTCAGGATCTGCGCGATGTCGTCCTGAGTCCGGCCGGCGATGTAGTAAAGCCAGCCGGCGCGGGCGGCATCGTCCAGCCGGGTGTTGTCGCCGTCAGCCATCGAGGCTCACGATGCCTCCGCCAGCGAAAGCTCGCGCCACGATCCGATCAACCGGTCGGCACCCGCTTCTAAAAGCGCACGGCTCTGGTCAAGGACGGCGAAGTGGCTTCCTGCGGTCAGGCCGTAGGCCGTCATGCCAGCAGCCTTCGCCGCCTTGACGCCGCTGACGCTGTCTTCGATCACCAGGCAACGCTCCGCTGCCGCCCTCCGCTCGCGCGCCGCAAGCAGGAACAGGTCCGGGGCCGGCTTGCCGCGCGAAACCCGCGTGGTGCTGAAAATCCGCCCTTCGAAAATGTCCCACATTCCGGTCGTGCGCAGGCACAGCTCGATGCGCTCCTCGTCACTCGACGACGCGACGCAATAGTCGACGCCAAGCCCCCCGACGGCCGCACGCACGCCGTCGATCGGCTTCAGCCGGGCGGCAAATGCGGCGAACAGGCGGGCACGCCAGTCCCGAACGAAGCTTTCGGGCGCCGGGCCGCCCGTCAGCCGGGCATAGTCTTCAAGCACTGCCGCGGCAGGACGGCCGAGATAGCGGCGCATCACGAATGCCAGATCGTAGGCCGGATCGAGCGGTGACAGGATGTCCGACAGCGTACCGCAACTGATCGTCTCGCTGTCCACGAGGACGCCGTCGCAGTCGAAGATCACCAGGTCGAATCTCTCCGCAATCACGCTCATACGGCATCACTCTATTGAGTATATGCTCGTATATAGAGCATTTGCGCAGCTCGAAGTCAAACCCTGCCCGCGCCGCGCGCCCCTAGCCGCTATGGCTAGTTTTGCCGCGCGATCTCCTGATTGAACCGGGCGACGCGCTGCCATCGCTCGTATTGCTCGGCGTACAGCGCGACCTTGTCCGCATCCGGCGCGATGCATGTCGGCGTTCCCGCCGGCTGCCGGCACACGGACGACGGCGTTTCGCCGGTCGCCGCAAGCCGCGCCAGACGCGCCGCACCGAAGGCCCCGCCCGCCTCGGCGCCCGGGTACTGGCGGAGCACGATGCCAAGCACATTTGCGAGGATCGAAAGCCAGAGTGGCGAGCGTCCGCCGCCGCCGATCACCATCGCGCTTTCGATCGGCGCTCCGCCGCCCTCGATCGCCCGCTTGCCGTCCTTGAAGGCGAACGCGACCCCTTCGAGGACGGCCTGCGTCATCGTGGCACGATCCGTCTCGTGACCGAGCTGGGTGAAGCTGCCCCGCATATGGGGGTTGTTGTGCGGTGTCCGCTCGCCGGAAAGATAAGGCGTGAAGAGCACCGGCGCAGGTCTGGCCGCGACGTCCCCCAGCGGCGCCAGAAGGGTGGCTTCACTGCATCCTGCGATATCCGACCACCATTTGAGGCTCGATGCGGCAGAGAGATGGACCGACATCTGATGCCAGAGGCCCGGCAGCGCATGGCAAAACGCGTGCACGGCGCCGTCGACACGTGGCTCGAAACCGGCCGTCGTCCGCCAGAGGACGCCCGACGTGCCGAGCGAAAGAAAGGTATCGCCGGCATTCACGGCCCCGACCCCGATCGCGCCCGCTGCATTGTCCCCGGCCGAACCCGCCAGCACCGGCGGCGTATCGAAGCCGAGCGAAGCGCTGAGTTCGCGCCGCATCCGGCCGCATGGCTGGGAGCCTTCGACCAGTCGCGGCATCTGTGTGCGCCGGAGTCCGGTCGCCTCGATCATCCTGTCCGACCATTCGCGGCGTCCGACATCGAGCCACAGCGTTCCCGACGCGTCGGACATGTCTTCCGCATGCTCGCCGGCAAGGACAAGCCGCAGATATGCCTTCGGCAGAAGAACATGCCGGATCTTCGCGAAGACCTCAGGTTCGTGCTTGCGGACCCATGCGAGTTTCGGGGCCGTGAAGCCGGGCATCGCGATGTTGCCGGTGATTGTCCGCGCATCGGGAACCGCCGCCTCAAGCTCCCGACATTCGGCAACCGAGCGACCATCGTTCCACAGGATGCAGGGCCGGAGCGGCGTGTCCGCCTCGTCAAGAATCACCGCTCCGTGCATCTGCCCGGAAAGTCCGATGCCTTCGCAGGCGCGGAATGCATCGGGCGCCGCCTGCCGTAACTCATCGAGCACCTTAATTGTCGCGGCGATCCAATCCGCCGGATCTTGTTCGGACCAATGCGGATGCGGCCGTTTGACGTTCAGCCCGTATGATGCGCTCGCGACGAGATTCTCCGCTCGGTCGACAAGCACCGCCTTGACCGCCGAGGTACCGAGATCGATGCCGATATACGTCATGCTGGTCGACAGGAAGCTGGGAATGAACGCTCCATTTCCGCGACGAATCCTCCCTTGAAGAAGTTCTTCGGGCGAGCATATCCGCAAAACGAAACCGTAAGCACCATGCCCGAGCAGACCTACTCTGGCGCGACATCAGGCAATTTTCTGACATCCGCCTGCCCGCGATGCTTCCAGTCCGATCCACATGGTGGTCAAATCGGCGTATGGCGGTCAACCGAACCCTCATCACCGAAAGCCAGTGGCTGAAAGGGCTGCAGCCGGCAACGCTGGACACGCTGGCAGGGAAAGCGATCGTCC
The DNA here is from genome assembly GCA_044224405.1 of Tagaea sp. Lineage (GTDB taxonomy): Bacteria > Pseudomonadota > Alphaproteobacteria > CACIAM-22H2 > CACIAM-22H2 > Tagaea. The sequence continues at coordinate 365,044 of JBGAKN010000004.1, forward strand.
GCCGTCTGGCGAACGGGGAGTTGTGGGTGTCCCGGACCGAGCGTGCCGGCGGGATCGCGCTGATCGTCGAAGGCGGCCTGCGATCGACGACCTTCACCATCGAAGGCAAAGAGTACGTCTTCTCGATCATGAAAAAGGGTGACATTTGGGGGCTGGTCTCGACGATCGACGGCATCCACAACGCTAACGACGTCTACGCGCACGGCAAGACGACGATACTGACGATCGACCGGCGCACGACGCTTGCCATCATGGACGCCCATCCCGACTTTTCGCGCCGGCTCATGGGCATCCTGTGCCATCGCCTACGCATGGCCAATGCGGTCCTCGAAGACCGCGCGCTCAAGCCCATCGAGGTACGTCTCGCGCGGCTCCTGCTGAGTCTGCGCGGAAACACGGGCAACACCGGGAAATCGAATGATCTTCGGGTGACACAGGAACTGCTGGCGCGATTCCTGGGGTGCACGCGGCCAACCGTCAACCACAAGCTCCGGAAACTCGAGCGCGACGGACTGATCGAGGTTTCCTACGGCGCCATAAGCCTGCGCGATCTTGCGCGCATGACGCAGCTTGCGGGCACGGGCGACTATTTCTATTTCTGACGGAACGTCATTCCGGTGCGTGCGGCACTGCGCTCCCGTCCGCCAGCCACAGATCCCAGTCCGCGCCGTTGAGATGCTTGTCTGCGAACATCGGACGCGCGGGCGTGGCATCCTCCGGTCGGCCGATCTGACCGCAGCCCGTCACGCCCTTCGTCACGGCATCGCGGCGCGGATCGACATAGGCGGAGAACCACGAGAAAAGGCGCGCCTTCAAGGCCCCGAGCCGATTGCCGAGCGCCGGATCGGCAATGCGGTTGACGCGTTCGCCGGGATCGTTGCGCAGATCGAAGAGTTCGTGCGGGCCGTCCGGATAGCGATGGACGTACTTCCATTCCTTCGTGCGGATCATCCGGACCGGTCCGTACTCGTCGAAGACCACGACCTCCCCCGCGTGCCCGATGGATTCGCCGGCCAGCAGTTTCGCGAAGCTACGACCCGGTTTCGCTGCATTGCCGCCCGGGCCGAAGCCCGCATGCTCGACGAGCGTGGGGAACATGTCGTACCCGCTGAGAAGATCCTCGCTCACCCGGCCGGGTGGAATCCGGCCCGGCTGCGCGATGATGCAGGGAACCTTGATCGACGTATCGTACATGTTCTGCGGCCGCGTGCCGTTGCCCTTGCCCCAGATGCCGTGGTGACCGCAGTTCATGCCGTTGTCGCTCATGAAGATCACCAACGTGGACTCCAGAAGCCCGCGTCGCTCCAATTCGGCGACCGCCTTGCCGATTTCCGCGTCCATTGCCGAGACCGACGCGAAATAGCCGATCAGGCTTTCGCGACGCTGCTCGTGGCCCTTCGCGGTGGCGGCATGCCCGCCGGCGAAATCCGGATGCGGTGGTTCATCGGGGCACGAAGTGAACGGGCAATCCTGATAGAGGTCCGTGAACTCCTTGGGATGGCATCCGATCCAGGGGTAATGCGGCGCGGTGAAATTGAGACTGAGCCAGAACGGCTCCGGCCTCTGCGCTTCCTGCCCGATGAACTCGATTGCCCGCTTGCCGAGTTCCTCGGTGATGTATCCCTTGACGTTGACCGGGCGGTCTTCGTCGACCATCGGCGCGTCGTAATAGGCTCCCATGCCGGCCTGATGCGCGAACCATTTGACGAAGTTCGGCCGCGGCACGTCGCTCGCACCAAGATGCCACTTTCCGATCAGCCCGCAGCGATATCCGTTTTCTGCGAATACGTCGGTGATCAGATTCTGACCGGCGAGATAGTCGATCCGCGATTCGCCCATGCTGCCGACGCGGATCCAGTCCTGCACGCCGTGGCGCGAGGGAATGTCGCCCGTCAGGATCGACGCACGGGCCGGCGAACACACCGGCGAAGTGCAGAAGAAGTTCTCGAACCGGATTCCGGAGGCGGCAAGCCGGTCCAGCGCAGGCGTGCGCATCTCCGGATTGCCGGCGCAGCCGAGCGCCCAGGCGCCCTGGTCGTCGCTGATGATGAAAAGGACGTTCGGTCGCAGTGGATTTCGGCTTGCCAAGTTTCACTCCCAATCGCCGCGCGCGCCATGCCGACATTGGTCCTGAATGTCGTTTCGCAGGTCCCGGACCGTCAACGCCGCCATCCTGCGAAGATTGTAAAGCCCCGAACATTCTGGCGGTGTGTTTGATGCGACGGTTGCCGCGTCGGAATATGTCCACGGACGGACTTCCGGCTCAAACAAGATGCGGCCGCACAGCGCCGCGCCGAAAGGGAGCGAAACAATGATCGGAACCCGCAGAGACTTCCTTGCAGCCGCCGTCGCCGCGACCCCCGTTCTGGCGGGCATCGGCGCCGGGCCGGCAAGGTCTCAGTCCAAGACACTCAATATCGGCTTCTTCCCCGTCGTGTCGGTCGTTCCCGTCATGCAGGCGCAGAAGCAGATGGAAGCGAAGGGATACACGGTCAACTGGGTGCCCCTCACCCAGGGGCTGCCGGGTGCCGCGAGCGCGCTGGCAGCTGGCCGCCTCGACGCGAGCTGGGGCAACAGCGTCGCCGCGAATGTCATTTTCTCGCAGTCGCCGAACGCCGCCCAGTTCATCGGGCAGTCCTTCGTCAACGCCAACGTGACTGTCGTCGCGACGAACAGTGCCATCAAGTCGGCGGCCGACATCCGCGGGAAGAAGGTCGTCGTCAGCGGCCCCAGGACCGCGTCGACCCTCTTCTTCAAGATCATGCTCAAGAAGGCCGGCGTCGATCCGGAAGGCAACGAGTACTTCGTGTCCGGCACCGGCCCGGGCATGGTCGGCGTGCTCGACTCCGGCGGCGCGGAAGTCGTGGCCGGCTATGTGCCCTATGTCTCCGACATGGTCCTCAAGAAGATCGGCCGTGTGCTGTTCACGGGTTCGGACGCCATCGGCCGGTCCGCGCCCGGCGACGGCTTCATCGCGCGATCGGCTTTCATCCGGGACAATCCGCAGGCGACGGCCGACCTGCTCGCCGCCCAGTCAAGCGCGATGAATTTCATCAAGGCGAACCCGGCGCAGGCGATCAAGATGATGGCGGATTTCGCCCAGGTCGACGAAGCGGCCGTCCGCCATTCCTTCGACAACGGCCTGATCGGCGTTGCGCCGTCGATCGTACCGGACGTCGACGGCATCGTGGAGACCGTCAAGATCGCCCAGGAACTCGGGTTCGCCCCAGACGGCGTGGACCTTCCATCGTTCGCGCGAACCTTCAATAATGTCGCGCTCGCGAGTAGCCTGCCGAAGACGTGACCGGCGGCGGACAGAGGAAATGATGGGCGCCGACTCGCGACGAAGCATCCCGCAACGGCCTTGGGCGAAGCCCTTGATGTACGGCCTCGCGGGTGCGCTCGGCGCCCTGCTCTTCTGGACCGCGATGTCGCGGTTCTTGCGCGGCGGCAGGGGCGTGATCGACCGCCTGCCGGACCCCGTCACGGTCGCGGGCAAGCTTGTCGAATACGCGTACGGCACGCTCTGGCACGACCTCGCCGCAAGCCTTCAGGTTTTCCTCGTCGGCTGGGCCTTGGGCTGTATCGGTGCCGCATTCACGGGAATCCTGATCGGCCGCTCGCGGCTGGTGGCCGGGCTGTTCTGGCCAATCATCGAAGCCGCGCGGCCGGTTTCGAGCATCGTCTGGGTTCCGCTGACGGTCGTGTGGTTCGGATTCAGTTTCTTCGCGAAGATCTTTCTTGTCGGGCTCGCGGTATTCTTCGTCGTGATCGTCTACGCGATCGACGGGTCCAGACGAGTATCGGGCGATCTGGAGCGCACCGCCACAATGCTCGGGATGTCGCCCCTGCAGAAGTTCCGCTCGCTGGTCCTGCCATCGACGATCACCGAAGTCCTCGTCGGCGCGCGCGTCGCGCTCATGTCCGGCTGGGGCACGGTCATCGTCGCCGAACTGGTGGCCGCGGATTTCGGGCTGGGCGCGCGGCTGATCGCGAAACAGCAGAGCTACGACGTGGGTGCCGTGATGGCGTCGATGGCGTGCTTCGCGCTCGCAGGCTTCGTCATGAATGCCGCATTCGTCCGCTTCGAACGTTTTCTTCTCCCCTGGCGTACCGTGGGGACGTCCCGATGACGGCGCGATCGATCGCCGGCCGCTATGTCCTGGCTCTGGCCGGCATCGCGATGGTCGCCGCCGTCTGGCAGGGCACGATCTGGCACTACGACCTCGAGCGGATCGTCCTCCCCTCGCCTGTCGAAGTCGGCACGACGCTCGCCAAGCTTTTCGGCAGCGCCGCCTTCTGGCGCGATGTCGCGGTCAGCCTGCGGGAGTTCGTGCTCGGCTACGCGGCCGGCGGCGTACTCGGCGTATCTGTCGGTCTTCTTCTCGGCGAGCGCCCGTCCGTCCGGATGAGCCTCGGCCCCGTAATCGAGGCGCTGCGCTTCATCGTTCCGTTCGCGTGGATCCCGCTTACGGTCCTTTGGTTCGGGACAAGCCTGATCGGAAAGGTCGTCCTCGTCGCCTACGCTGTCTTCTTCGTGATGGCAGTGACGACGGCGCGCGCCCTCGAAATCGTCGATCCCACCTTGACCCGTGTCGGCACGATGCTCGGGATGAAGGCGTCTGTCATCGCCGTCCGGGTCCATCTGCGTGCTGCCGCGCCGGGAATCGCCAGCGGTGCAAAGGCCGCCGCCGCCGTCGGGTGGATCGCCGTCGTCGCGGCGGAGTATATCGGCGCCAGCGCCGGGCTGGGCGTGATGGTGACCAATGCCTCCATGTCGCTGGCGACCGCCACGGTCATCGGCGGAATGATCGTGATCGGCGCGATCGGCGCGGCCGTCAGCGGGGTCGTCGGCTGGGTTTCCCGCCGCTGGCTCGACTATTGAGCAATCTCCAGAACCGAACAATGTCGTAAGGGCGACTGCATGCCGGAACATCCACCGACCTCTCCGTCGACAGCGATCCCCGCCGGCCGCTCCGACGATGGCCTCGCCTTCGAGGGCATTTCCCACACCTATGTCGCCGCCAACGGCCGTACGGACGTACTGCGCGACGTCACGTTCTCGGTGCCGGCAGGGGAAGTCGCCTGCGTCGTCGGGCCGTCCGGCTGTGGCAAGAGCACCCTTCTCAACCTCGCCGCGGGCTTCGTCGCGCCGACGGCGGGGGTCGCCCGCTGGCGCGGCCGTCCGGTCGGCGCAGGGGTCAACCCGGATCTCGGCATGGCGTTCCAACAGCCCGGGCTGTTCCCGTGGATGACGGTTCACCAGAACGTCGCGGTCGGGCTGACCACGCGCGGTGCCTCCAGCGGCGAGGCGCGCGTCCGCGCCGACGAAATGCTCGATCGCGTCGGCCTTTCGGGATTCGGCAATTCATATCCCAGCCAGCTGTCCGGTGGCATGGCGCAGCGCGTCGGCATCGCGCGTGCGCTCGCCCTCCGCCCGAAGCTTCTGCTGATGGACGAGCCGTTCGCGAGCGTCGACGCCTTCACGCGGCTCAAGCTGCAGTCGGAGCTGAAGGCGTTACTCAGAATCGATCGTCCGACCGTTCTCTTCGTGACACACGACGTTTCAGAAGCCATTCTGCTCGGCGACAAGATCATCGTCATGAGTCCCCGCCCGGCCGGCGTTGTCGCGACGATCCCCATCGAACGCGACGACCGCAACCGGGCCGGTCCAGGATACACACGGAAGATGACTACCGCGCTTCAACATCTCGGCATCGAGACCAATCTGAGCTCGGACTGACTGCCGTAGGGAATTGACGCCGATCAGTGAACTGTTCGGGAGGCAGCAGAGATATGGCGAGCGAGTTGAACGGCAAGGTCGCCGCGGTGACCGGGGCGGCGTCCGGAATTGGACTGGCATGCGCAAAGACATTCATCGAGGCCGGCGCAAGGGTCGCGCTGGTCGATCGCGACAAGCGATCGCTCGACGAGGCGTGCGCGCAGCTGGGGCCGCGGGCGACCGCCGTGGCCGTCGATCTCACCGATCCGCGCAGCGTCGACACGATGATGCCCGCGATCCTCCGCATCGCCGGCCAACTCGACATCTTCCACGCCAATGCCGGCAGCTATGTGGGCGGCGCGGTCGTCGACGGTGATCCGGACGCGTGGGACCGGATGCTGAACCTCAACATCAACGCGGCGTTCCGCTCGGTGCGGGCGGTCCTGCCCCACATGGTCGGACGCAAGAGCGGCGACATCATCTTCACGAGTTCCATCGCCGGTCTGGTACCTGTCGTCTGGGAGCCGATCTACACTGCGTCGAAGCATGCCGTGCAGGCCTTCGTGCACACGTTGCGCCGACAGGTCGCGAAGGATGGCGTCCGGGTCGGCGCGGTTGCGCCCGGCCCAGTCGTGACCGCCCTGCTCAAGGACTGGCCGAAAGCGAAGATGGACGAGGCGCTCGCCGCCGGCAGCCTGATGCAGCCGGGTGAAGTTGCCGCTGCCGTGCTCTTCATGGTCACGCGCCCCAGCAACGTGACGGTTCGGGATCTCGTCATCCTTCCCAACGGCACCGACCTCTAGAGGTATCGGCAGATGGAATATGTCGTCGGCGTCGATATCGGAACTCAAAGCACGAAAGCGCTGCTCTGCGACCGGCGCGGCCGCATCGTGGCGCAAGCCTCCGTCGCCTACCAGCCCGACACGCCGCGCCCGTTGTGGGCAGAGCAGGACCCCGCCGTCTGGCTCGACGCCGTTCTTCGCGCGGTCGCGGATGCCGTCGCCGGAGCGGCGAAGGTCGAGCGCGATTTCACGGCGGAGCAGATCAAGGCCGTGTGCATCTCCGGGCTCTATGGCGGATCGGGCATCCCGGTTGATGCCGACATGCGGCCCCTGCACCCCTGCCTCATCTGGATGGACCGGCGCGCGGAAGCCGAGGTCAAGTGGGTTGCCGCGAACATCGACGGCGCGCGCCTGCGCGAGACGACCGGCAACCATGTCGACAGCTACTACGGCTTCACGAAAATCCTTTGGATCCGGAACAATCGCCCCGACGTCTGGACCCGCACCCGCTATTTCCTGCCGCCCAACGCATGGGTGATCCACGCCCTGACGGGCGAGGTTGCGGTCGATCATTCCTCGGCAGGCAATATAGGCGGGGTCTACGATCTCAAGGCGCGCGGCTGGTCGGATGCGATGCTGTCGGCGCTGGGCATTCCACGCACGATGATGCCGGACCGCCTCGTCGAATCGAGTGACGTGGTTGCCGGTCTTAAGCCCGATATGGCCAAGCGTCTGGGCATTCCAGCCGGCACGCCGATCGTGGCCGGCGGGGTCGATGCGGCGGTCGCCACCTTTGCGGCCGGCGCCACACGCAAAGGTCAGCATGTCGCGATGATCGGAACCAGCATGTGCTGGGGCTTCATCACGCCGGATGTCGACGTGCGCGGCGGCCTCATCAGCATGCCGCATGTTTTCAATGGAGCGCGCGATGCCTATGTCTTCGGGGGTGCCGGCACAGCGGGCGCTTCGGTCACATGGTTCGCCGAACAGTTTGGCCCTGCGCGCGCCGGCGCGGATACATATGCCGAGCTCGAGGCAGCCGCGCGCGAGGTGCCGGCGGGAGCGCAGGGCCTCGTCTTCCTGCCTTACCTGATGGGTGAACGCAGTCCGGTATGGGACGGGCAGGCAAGCGGCGCCTTTGTCGGGTTCACGCTTGCGCACAAGCGCGCACACGCCTATCGCGCCGTGCTTGAAGGCGTGGCCTTCGCCCTTCGCCACAACATGGAAGCCGTCCACGGTGCACCGCTCGATCGCGAACTGATCGTCGTCGGCGGTGCGGCCAAATCCGACCTCTGGCTCCAGATCATCGCCGATGTGACGGGCCGTCCCGTTCTGACGATTGCGGAGGAAGTCGAAGCCGCGATGGGTGCTGCTCTGCTGGCGGCACTCGGCGTCGGTCTCGCAAGCCCCACAGACGCCGCCGCCGGTTGGGTCAAGCTGCGCGAGCATGCTCGACCGGACGCATCTGCAAAGCAGATCTATGACGGTGCATTCAATATCTACAAGAACCTCTACCCGGCGCTGCGGCAGAGCATGCACGACCTGCACGCGCTCACCGTTCCTTCACTGTGACCCGATCAGGTTTCCCTGGATCGGGTTGGTTGGGGCAATCGGCGTAGACCGGCAGCCGCTAAGTTCGATCTATAGCACTGATCTTGTGGGGGGCAGCCTTCGACCCCCGGTCCATTGGTGTTCTGGTTTCCAAGAGAAAAGCCCTGGCGAGCGATCGCCAGGGCTTTGGTCTACTAACCTAATTGGTCGGAGCGACAGGATTCGAACCTGCGACCCCCAGTCCCCCAGATTTCTAATTATTCAATGATTTCAAAGGCAGTTTCCACAATTCTCGGCAACGAAGGGAAACGAGTGGAAACCAAGAGCATTGAAGATATGCGCATTGTCAGTGTCGCAATATTCATAATGAGAGCTCGAGCGAGGAGTATCGGTCGTCCTGCCCTTCGCAGCTCAGGCGAGTTCAACGACATTGCTTCCGCGTCCGCCGACAAACAACCGTCGAGCCAAGCTGCGGAAGGCGGTCACAGAGCGCGATTTACTGCCACGATGCCACGCGACACAGACCTCGGCTTCCGGCGCTTGAGATGCAAGCGCCCGAAATACAATGCCGGGGACGCCCAGCTTGGCGACGGAGGCAGGCACCAAGGCGATTCCAATTCCGGCCGCTACCAGACCCACAGCCGTGTGAAGGGTTCTCGCCTCCTGAACCGCTTGCGGCGCCACGCCCTCAGACGCGAACCAGCCTGCAAGCTTGTGCGCAAATCCCTGAGGCCCGGCATTGGGTGGATAGAGCACCATTGGGGCATTGTTCAGTGCGGCAACCGCAATGCGCTTCCTCTTTGCAAGCTTGTGATGCGACGGGATCGCGACGACGAAAGGCTCGCTTAGAAGGGGGGCGGATTCGACAAGCCTGTGATCGATCGGCGGCCGAAGGAGGCCTATTTCGATCTGGCCCGCAGCCAGAGATTCGACCTGCTGCGCGGAATCCATTTCCCGCAGGACGAGCGGAATCTCCGAATGGGCCTGTCGGAATGCGGGCAGCAAGCGCGGCAACAGTGTATAGGCCAGCGAATGCAGGAAGGCGACAACCAGTGGCTCGCCTTCACCACGCGCTGCACGGCGCGATGCTTCCAGCCCTGCGGCCGCTGCGCCCAGTGCTTCGCGAACATGCGGCAGAAGTGCGGCGCCGGCCGGCGTCAACGCGACGCGTCGGCTGGTTCGCTCGAATAGCCGCTCGCCGATCTCCGCTTCGAGCGCCCGAATCTGCTGACTTAGCGGCGGCTGGGCAAGGCCGAGGCGCTCTGCGGCGCGGCCAAAATGGAGTTCCTCGGCGACCATGAGAAAGTAGCGGAGGCGGCGCAGTTCCATATGATTTCCATCTCAATATGTTGAAAATCAATATTTCACCATGACATGTTGGCTGTCTACCCTTTCTGGAGCTCACGCAGATGAGAAACAGGGAAGGATGCCGACATGACCAATAAAGCCAGAAGTTCTCTCGATCGCCGGAGCCTGCTGCGCGGCGCAGGTGCCACGGCTGGCGCAGCGATGCTCCTTCCGACAGCGGTACGGGCACAAGGCGGCAGGCGGCCCTTCGAAGGCGTCACGCTGAACGTATCGTGCTGGAACGGTCCGTATCCCCGGTTCCTCGCCGACTATATCCCCGAGTTTGAAGCGGCATCCGGCGCGAAGGTCAACTACGACACCCCGGCCTTCCCGGTCTACAACCAGCGGGCCGACCTCGAACTTTCGACGGGCGGTTCGGCGTTTGACGTTCTCAACGTCACCTTTATCTATTCAAGCCGCTGGATCCGCGCGGGATGGCTGACTCCGCTCGACGGATTCATCAACGACCGCCAGCGCACGCCAGCCAACTGGGACGGTGCCGACTTCCTTTCCGGCCTGACCGCCTCGATGCGAGACCAGCAGGGCCGCCTCCACGGCGTCCCCTGGATCGCCGACACGTTCATGGCCGGCACGCCGCGCAGCGACCTGATCGCCGGAACGGGACTGCGTATGCCGGAGACATTCGACGAGGTCCGGACACTGTGCCAGCGCCTGAAAGGGAGCAGCGGCGTATCGCCGTTCATCACCGAGAACAACTACGGCTGGACGTTCATTCCGTGGCTGCAGGGCTTCGGCGGCAACGTGTTTCGTGCGCCGCCCGATGACCTTTTCCCCACCCTCGACTCTCCCGAAGCCGTACAGGCGGCAGAGCTCTTCACAGCCCTCCTGCGCGAGCATTCCCCGAGCGGCGTCATCTCGATGAACTACGATCAGGTCACCCAACTGCTAAAGCAGGGTCGCGCAGCGTACAGCCCGAACGGCCTTCCTTATCTGATGCAAATGGCCGCAAGCGACAGCCGGGTTGCCCAGACATCGGCATTTTCCATGATGCCCGCGGGCCCCAAGGGGCGCTTCCCGGGTGTCGGCGTGCATGGCTGGGGCATCCCCGCCGGTGCGCGCAACAAGGATGCGGCCTGGGCCTTTATCCAGTGGTCGCTGAGCAAGGAACTGGTCGAGCGCATGCTTTCCGAGAAGAAGTACACCTCAGTGACCCGCCGGTCTGTCATCGACGGTGCCGAATTCAAGAAGCAGATGACGGTGAACGGTCAGGACCTCTCGCCGCTCTACCGGCAGACGATCGATCTCGCCGCATCGGGCTACATGAGTTATCGCACCGTGCCGCAGTTCCCGCCGCTCAATCGCATCATCGCGATCGCGATTGAGGAGATGGTCTCAGGCCAGTCGTCCGCACGGGATGCGATGAAGCGCGCCAATGAATCGGCTATCGCCGAGCTGCGGCGCTCTGGAACGAAGCTGTAGGCGGAGAAATAAAGGATGTCCGGCGCGTTTCGCGGCCGGAGCCGCGCATATCTCGCCGGACTCCTGCCTCCCCTTCTCGTCCTGTTCTTTCTTACCGTCGCTCCCGGGATTTTTCTGGTTGCCACGAGCCTCACGCCAGCGACCCCGCTGCGTCCCGACAGCCTGCTCGACTTTTCCGATCCATTCCGAAACTACTTTGAAGCCTTCGCTGACGGCCGGTTCCTCAACTCGCTCGTCGTGCAGGCCAAGCTCTCGGTGGCGACGGTCATTTTGCAGATCGCCATCGGCCTCGGCCTTGCGCTCCTTTTGAACGCCCGCGACCGCTGGCTGGAGTTCATGCGCAGCGCGTTCCTGATACCGATGGTCCTTCCCCCGATCGTCGTCGGAATTCTCTGGAAGATCCTGTACACGCCGGAAATCAGCCCTCTTCACAGACTTGCCGAATTCTCCGGCTTTGCCGTTCCCTCCCTGCTCGCGCAGGCAGATACGGCACTCGTCGCGATCGTAATCGCGGAGACCTGGGAATGGTTCCCATTCACGCTGCTGATCCTGCTGGCAGCGCTCCAGATGATTCCGGACGAACCGATCGAGGCGGCGATCATCGACGGTGCCGGACGCTGGCAGATATTCCGCTACGTCATCCTGCCATTCATCTTCCAGGCACTGGTCGTTGCCGCGCTGTTCCGTCTGATCGACAGCCTGAAGGCGTTTCCGTTGATCTACGTGCTGACCGGCGGCGGCCCCGGAACAGCGACGGAAGTGACGAACTTCTATGCCTTCCAGCAGTCATTCAACTATGCCAACTGGGGATACGGCTCTGCAGTCGCGACACTCATCGTCGCCGGTTCTTTCGCCTTGAGCATGCTCGTCGGCAGGATTTCGCGCCGGGATTTCGATGAGGCATAGCCAATCGCCGAGACAGCGCTTCGTAATCCGGATAGCTGCTGCGTCTGTCCTTATGGCAACGCTGTTCCCGTTCTTCTGGCTTCTTCAGATGTCGTTCCGTTCGCCGGATGACATCTTTGGGCACGGCCTGCTGTTTACGCCGACGGTTCAGAACTATCGCGACCTTTGGTCCGGACTTTTCCCCAAGTCTTTCCTCAATAGTCTGGTCGTGAGCACGGGCTCGACCGTGTCCGCGATGGTGATTGGTGTTCCGGCAGCCTATGTACTTGCCCGTTGGCGTTTCCGGCTCCGCAATACGGTAGCGCTCTGGATCCTGCTGACGCGCATGGTTCCGCCGATCGCATTTACCATTCCATTCTTCCTTGCATATCGCTGGGCCGGGCTGCTGGACACGCAATTGGGCCTCGTCCTGATTTACATGACCTTCAATCTGGCACTCGTCATCTGGATGATGCAGACATTCTTCGCCGGACTTCCACCGCAACTCGAGGAAGCGGCGTTTGTCGATGGCTGCTCAGTCTGGGGTGCGTTCCGACGCATTGCACTTCCCCTCTCGGCGCCAGGTCTGGCGGCAACATCCGTCCTCTGCTTCATCTATTCATGGAACGATTTCTTCTACGCGCTGATCCTGACGCGGACCAGGGCAATGACCGCACCGGTCGCGATCGTCAATTTTCTTCAGTATGAAGGATGGGAATGGGGAAAGATCGCTGCAGGCGGCGTTCTCGTGATGCTTCCGGTTGTTCTCTTCACGATGCTCGTCCGCAACTTTCTCGTCCACGGCCTTACGGCCGGCGGCGTGAAGGACTGACAGATGGACGAAGAAGGTTTCGACTTCATCGTTGTCGGCGCCGGGACCGCCGGATGCGCCCTCGCATCCAGGTTGAGCGAGAACGCACGCCATAGTGTACTGTTGCTTGAAGCCGGTGAGGACGATCCTTGGATATGGCTGAAGGTCCCGCTTGGCGTCGGACGGGTCCTTCTGACCGAGCGGGCCCTGTGGCGCTACCAGACCGAGCCTGAGCCTCATCTCCGGAACCGGGCGATATTTTGGCCACGTGGGCGCGTGCTGGGCGGTAGTTCAAGCGTCAACGGAACGATCTGGGCTCGCGGCGACCGAAGGGAATACGATGCATGGTCCGAACTGGGCGCGGCAGGCTGGTCGTATCCCGAGATCCTGCCTGTCCTGCGTCGGATCGAGAGCTATGTCGGTGGAAGCGAAGCCGATCGAGGCCGAGCCGGACCTGTACGGATCACCGAATACGGCCCGCGCGATACCCTGACGTCCGCATTCCTGAAATCATGTGTAGCGGCGGGCATTCCCGAATCCTCTGACTACAACGGCGCAGAGATCGAAGGTGCGGGCGTCCTTCAGCTAAATACATGGCGTGGAATGCGGCAGGGCGGACGGGAGGCCTATCTGTACCCGGCAATGCGGCGCAAGAATCTCGAAATACGCACTGCGGCCCTCGCACGGCGCATTCTCGTCTCTGGCAAGCGGGCGACAGGCATCTCTTATCGCTGGCGTGGCGTCGAACGCGTCGCACGTACCAATCGCGAGATCATCCTATGCGCCGGTGCGATTGGCAGTCCGCATCTTCTGGAGCTTTCGGGAATTGGTGCGCCGGAGATTCTGGCCCGTGCCGGAATCCAGATATCGCACCGTCTTGACGGTGTCGGCGAAAACCTGCGCGACCACCTGCACACGCGCATATCCTTCGCATCCCGGAACGTCTCGACGCTGAACGAAACTCTGAGCAACCCCCTGCGCAAGGCCATGATGGGCGCGCTCTATGCCGTCCGCCGCGATGGCCCGATGAGTACCGTGACGGCCGTAGCCCACGCGATCGCACGTTCCAGCGCGTCCCTCGAGCGACCGGATGTCAAGATCCAGTTGCATCACTTAAGCGCTGAGAACCCGCGTCACCCGACGAAGCTATCGCTCGATCCTTTCCCCGGTTTTGGGATCGGCACCTTCATGCTGCGACCGGAATCGCGCGGCAGCGTGCATGCACGTTCGGCAGACCCGGAAATGCCGCCCGCCATCAGCGCCAACTACCTCTCGGACCACCGCGATCGCATCGCCTGTATCGGTGCCCTCAAGCTTGCACGGGCGGTCGCGAGCCAATCACCACTCCGTGATTTCATCGTACGGGAGACCCGCCCTGGCCCGGACGTGATCGCCGATGAGGAACTTCTCGATTTTGTCCGTGAGTTCGGGACCACTTCATATCACCCGATCGGAACCTGCCGGATGGGGGCCGACGAAGCGGCCGTCGTTGACCCTCGCCTGCGGGTCCGCGGGATCAACGGCCTTCGTGTCGCCGACGCCTCAATCATGCCAACCATGGCTTCACCGAATACGAATGCGCCTGCTTTCCTGATCGGTGAAATGGCGGCCGACTTTCTACGCGCTCCAGCGGGAGGCGATTAATCTAAAGATCGTCTCAATACATGCTGAATTCATATTGGCCCCGTTTCAGTCCGGCATATAGCGTTAGCTGCCATCTTTAGGTCGAGGTTCAGGTGAAAATCAGATCGGTCAAAGCGCATGTCCTGCGCGCGAAGCTTCAGGCACCCTTCGCATACTCCCGGGCCTGGTATGACGAGCGCTGGTCGCTGATCGTCGAGATCACGTCGGAGGACGGCGTGAGCGGCTTCGGCGAGGTTTACGGGCCCGCACGGATGAACGCGCCGATCGTTCGTATCTATGGCGAACTTCTCGTCGGCCGCGATGCGAGCGCCAGGGAACTGATCTGGGAGGATCTCTATGCGCGATTCAGGGATCACGGCCAGAAAGGTCTCGCGGTCCAGGCCCTGAGCGGCATCGACATCGCCTTGTGGGACCTTGCCGGAAAGACACTCGGCAAACCGATTCATGAGCTGATGGGGGGGCCGATCCGGCAAAAGGTTCCGGCCTATGCGACCGGCCTCTATCGTCGACAGCGAGACGACCACGAAGCCTATCTGCGCCACGAGGCCGCGAGCTACGCGGCCGAAGGATTCTCGGCCATCAAGCTCAAGGTGGGGTTCGGCTTCGCTGACGACGTCGTCGCGACCCGTGGGGTTCGAGCGGAGATTGGCGACGGCATCGCGCTGATGGTCGACGCGAACCACGCCTACGATTCGGTTGCGGCAATCGCCTATGGCCGCGCGGTCGCCGACCTCAATATTGGCTGGTTCGAAGAACCGGTCCCACCCGAAGACCACGCTGGCTATGCCGCGGTGCGGGCTGCCCTGCCGATGCCTATCGCCGGCGGCGAGTGCGAGTTCACCCGTTTCGGGTTTCGCGACGTCTTCATCCAGCGGCTTGTCGATATCGTGCAGCCCGATACCTGTGCTGCCGGCGGCCTGAGCGAGTGCAAGAAGATCGCCGACATGGCGGCTGCGTTCGGTGTCCGCTACATCCCCCATTGCTGGGGGACGGGTATCGCGCAGGCGGCAGCCCTGCAACTCCTCTCCGTCCTTCCAAGCTCTCCGCCAAGTCTGAATCCGTTCGAACCAATGCTCGAACTCGACCGGACGGAGCATCCGGTCCGGGACGCGCTGACGAGTCCTGTCGAGCGCCATCGCGGCACGGTGAACGTCCCGACCGGTCCTGGTCTCGGCATCGAGATCGATCGCAATGTCCTTACCCGTTTCGCGGCGGAGTAATCTGCATGAAGCCCGAAAACCTCGTCATCATCATGTCCGACGAGCATAGCCGCAAAGTGCTCGGCTGCTATGGCCACCCCATTGTCCAGACGCCAAACCTCGACGCACTCGCACGTAGGGGAACCCGCTTCACGGCAGCCTATACGCCAAGCCCGATCTGCGTGCCGGCTCGGGCCGCCTTCGCCACCGGTCGACATGCCCACGAGATCGAATGCTGGGACAACGCATTCGCTTATGACGGAACACGGCCGAGTTGGCATCACGCGCTGCGCAGTCAAGGACACGAAGTCGTCGCCATCGGAAAACTGCATTTCCGGAGCGCACGCGATGACAACGGCTTCAGCAGTGAAATAATGCCGATGCATATCATTGACGAGATTGGCGACGCGCTGGGACTGCTTCGCGACCGTGTGGTCGAGCGCAAGGGCGCCGCCAAGCTTGCGGGTCTCGCCGGGCCAGGGGAATCAAGTTACACGACCTACGACCGGGCGATCACCGAAGCAGCCGTGTCGTGGCTTCACGATGCGACGTCGAGGAATCACACGAAACCGTGGGTCCTGTTCGTGTCGCTTGTGACGCCGCATTTCCCGCTTACGGCGCCGCAGGAATTCTACGACCTGTACGCCAGCCAGAGACTGCCACTTCCCAAACAGTACGCCGTCGGCGAACGTCCGAAGCACCCGTATCTCAAGGATTATGAGGAAAGCTTTACCTACGACAGCTACTTCGATTCCGCTTCTCTGCAGCGAGCACTTGCCGGCTACTACGGTCTGTGCAGCTTCGTCGACGACAATGTCGGAAAGATCCTCAAGGCCCTCGACGCGAATGGAGCCGCTTCCTCTACCCGTGTCGTCTACCTGAGCGACCACGGCGACAATCTCGGTACGCGGGGGCTCTGGGGCAAATCGACCATGTACGAGGAGGCTGTCGGCATTCCTCTGATCGTGTCCGGATCGGATATTCCAGCGGGGAATGTCGAGACAAGACCGGCAAGCCTTCTCGACGTCGTCCCTTTCATCTTCGAAGCAACCGGGGCGTCCGGCGAGATACTCGGCAGGTTGCCTGGTCAGGCCATTCTTACCGAGCGCTTCACCGATGCACCGGTTGTCTCGCAGTACCACGCCACGGGTTCACGCACGGCCGCCTACATGGTTCGGCTCGGCAATCTGAAATACATCCACTACTCAGCCAAGGAATATCCGGATCAGTTCTTCGACCTCGCAGCGGACCCCGAGGAGATTCAAGATCTGGCAAACGATCCGGCCAGCGCTCCGGCCATCGCGCGCTGCCGCCGTGCGCTGCTCGACATCCTCGACCCTGAAAAGGTGGATCGTGATGCACGTGTCGCACAGGAACGTCGTGTAGCCGAGCTCGGTGGTCCGGATGCGATCTTGAAGCGTGGGGATTTCGGCTTCTCGCCGCCACCGGGTGTGGTGGCCAATTTCAGCTAAAATGAACAGGCAAAACGGGAGAACGCAGATGAAGGTCATCATTGCTGCCGCCATTACATTCGCCGCCTTGACGGCATCCGCGAATGCCGCGTGGCCGGAACGGCCCGTGACGATCATCGTGAACTCCGCACCCGGCGGCGGGGCCGACCTTCTGGCCCGCACCTTGGCCGACGGGTTCACGCAGGCCCTCGGCCAGCGCGCGGTCGTCGAGAACAAGCCCGGTGCGGGCGGCAACATCGCCGGCGCGCAGGTCGCGCGGGCGGCACCCGACGGCTACACGCTGTTGTTGGCCGATTCCGGCATGCTGGCGATCAATCCCACGCTCTATCCGTCGATGCCATTCAATCCGAAAAGCGATTTCACGCACATCTCGCGCGTCGCGGCCTTCTCGATCGCGATCGCTGCCCACCCTTCGACCGGCATCCGGTCGATCGACGATCTCGCGGCGAAAGCGAAGGCGTCGCCCGGCAAGATCACGTTTGCGTCGACCGGAATAGGCTCACCCCAGCATCTTGCCGCCGTGATGCTCCAGAAGGCTGCCGGCATCCAGATGGAGCATGTACCGTACCGGGGCGGTGGTCCCGCCCTGACCGATCTTATCGGTGGGCACGTAATGGTCGGGTTCATCGGGATCCCGCCGCTTGCACCCGTCATTCGCGACGGCCGCCTGAATGGTCTGGGCGTGACCAGCACCGCAAGATCGAAGACCCTTCCCGACGTGCCGGCCGTTGCAGAGCGCTACCCGGGTTTCGAGGCGCAGGTTTGGTTCGCGCTGGTCGCACCGAAATCCCTCCCCGGCGAGATCGGCATGCGCTTGGCCTCGGTTGTCCAGGACACACTCCGGCGGAGCGAGACGGTCGAACTTATGGACAAGCAGGGCTTTACTGCGTTTCTCTCGAACGCTTCCGAACTCTCCTCGTATCTCGATCAGGAGATCGCGCGTTGGGGCGAGGCAGTTCGGACATCGGGTGCCCGCGCGGAGTAGGTAGCCAGGCTTCGAAGCGTGGTGCAGTATCCGGAAGTGTCATGGCCGAAACGGTGAAGCAATGAGCCGACATGTCAAAGGCTCGAGCGACATGATGTTCGGCATTTCCCTGACCGGGCTTTCCGTTTTCGGCTTGTGGCTGTCTGCCGACCTGCCGTTCGGGACGGCGACGCGAATGGGTCCGGGCTTCATCCCCCTCGTGCTCTGCTGGATCGGGGCCGGGCTCGGCGCCCTGCATATCGGGCGAGGCCTGCTGGTCGACGGACACGATCCGGGCCGTTGGGCCTGGCGCCCGCTCGTGCTTGTCGCATCGGCTATTGGTGCCTTCATGATCGTCGAGAAGGCAGGGCTCTTTGTCGCCGTGGTCCTCGTTTCAGTCGTTGCGAGCCTCGGCGAGCGGCCAGTGCGGATCAAGGAGATCGCCATCCTCGCTTTCGTTCTTGCGACTTTCTGCGCCCTTGTCTTCGTCAAGGCACTCGGCCTGCCGATGCCACTCTGGCCCCGATTCTGATCGTGCCCGACGGATCATGAATGTTTGACGTCTTCCCGGCCTTCCTATCTGGTCTCTCGGTTGCACTCGAACCGACGAACCTGGTCTATTGCCTCATCGGAACACTGGTCGGCACGCTGATCGGCGTCCTTCCGGGCCTCGGACCCGTCGCGACCGTCGCGATGCTGCTTCCCGTGACCTTCCATATCCCGCCGGTCTCCGCCCTGATCATGTTGTCCGGCATCTACTATGGCGCCCAGTACGGCGGTTCGACGACAGCGATTCTCGTCAATCTCCCCGGCGAGAACTCGTCCGTCGTGACCTGCCTCGACGGCTACAAGCTCGCGCGCCAGGGTCGCGCAGGCCCGGCATTGGCAGTCGCGGCCTTGGGATCGCTGTTTGCGGGCATCTGCGCAACGTTCGTCATAGCCCTGTTTGCACCGCCTCTCGCCGAGGTGGCACTTCTGTTCGGACCGGCGGAGTATTTCTCCCTGATGGTACTTGGGCTGATCGCAGCCATCGTGCTTGCCCAGGGATCCCTGCTGACGGCATTTGCAATGATCGTCCTGGGGCTGATCCTTTCGATGGTCGGAACGGACGTGAATGCCGGTGCGCTGCGCATGACTCTCGGCATTCCGGAACTCAGCGACGGGATCGGATTTGTTCCACTCGCCATGGGTCTATTCGCCGTCGGCGATATCGTGAAGAATCTGGAAAGCCCGGAGACGCGCTCCGTCATGGCTTCGAAGATCGGTTCTCTCTGGCCAACACGCGACGATTTCCGCCGCTGCTGGCCGGCCTGCATCCGCGGCACGGCGCTTGGGTCCGTACTCGGATTGTTGCCGGGCGGCGGCCCGATGCTGTCGTCTTTCGCAGCCTACGCACTGGAGAAGAGAATCTCCAAGGAACCCGAGCGCTTCGGAAATGGGGCGATTGAAGGTGTCGCCGCCCCGGAATCAGCGAATAATGCCGGTGCTCAGACGTCGTTCATCCCGCTGCTCACGCTGGGCATCCCGGCCAACCCGACGATTGCCCTGATCGCCGGCGCGATGATGATTCACGGGATCCAGCCCGGCCCACAGGTCATGACAAAGAGCCCTGAACTTTTCTGGGGGCTGATCGCATCGATGCTGGTCGGAAATGCGATGCTCGTCGTGATCAACCTGCCGCTCATCGGGCTTTGGGTACGCCTGCTGAAGGTCCACTACCGGCTTTTCTTTCCCGCAATCCTCGTGTTCTGCTGCATCGGCGTCTACTCCCTCAATAACTCGATCTTCGAAGTCGGCCTCCTCATGGTATTCGGGGCGGTTGGCTACGCGTTCCTGAAGTGGAAATGCGAACCGGCTCCCCTGCTGCTGGCCTTCGTGCTGGGTCCGTTGATGGAAGAGAACCTGCGTCGCGCAATGCTGCTATCGCGCGGTGACCCGATGACCTTCGTCGAACGCCCGATAAGCGCCGCACTGATCCTGGCGGCGGTTCTACTTCTGATTCTCGTTCTGCTGCCGGCATTCAGGCGAACACGCGAGACCGCCTTCTAATTGCTATTCGAAACCGAAAGCCTCGGTTCCGAAAGACGGACTCTGATCCCGCTACCGATAAAACAGCGAAGCCCGCCACCTCGCTTCTGAGGGGCGGGCTTCTTTGATGGTCGGAGCGACAGGATTCGAACCTGCGCCCCCCACTATCTCAGTTTTCTGTTTATTGAATGATTTCAATGTTAGTTTCCATTATTTTGAGCATTTAAGGGCAACGAAAGGAAACCGGGCGAAACGAATGCACCTCAAAAGCTAACTTCCGCCCTGCCGCTTCGCCGGCGTCGTTCGGTGCACAATTAGCGCCGCCGCTTAGCGATCTCCCGATAGAGCGCCTCTGCGCTGGTCGCGATCTCTGCCGCGACCGTCTTCCAATCACCCTTGGCCGGCTGCCTGCCGTCGTTGGCCGCGATCCAGGCATCGAGGCGCTCGGCGACTGTCCTTAGAGAGAGAATTTCTGCGCGCAGGCGTGCCGCCTGTACCTCATGCGCCAGATACGCCGCCCACCCAGTCGCGAACCCCGCTCGCTCCTTCAGCGCGCTACGCATGTCCACCTTGTCGATGGACTGCGTTCGGGTCGGTCCGACAGCGACGGCATCGCAGTGGTAATGCTCGGAGAACAGCGAAGCCTCCGCCAGAACGGAACCGGCTCGCGCACGCTGTAGCACAAGCTGCCCGCCATTGGCCTGGAGGCGGACGAGGTGCACCTCTCCATCCACGATCCGGTGAAGTGCGTGCACGGCGTCGCCCTGTCGAAACAGGTAGTTGCCGGCTCCGAATGCGTGGGCACGAGAAGGCAAGAAACTCAGCAATTCGATAAGCGCCTTTGACATGATCCCTATCATGTCGTGGCTTGCGCTGATCTGGCAAGAGTCTGCCGGCTACACCCCAATGGAGTATCGAACATGAAGAAGTTCGCAGTCGCCGCCGTCCTGCTGGCGTTGCCTCTCGCAGCGGTCGCTTTCCATGCCGTCCACGCGCAAATGCCGGGCATGACGATGCCCCACCCGTCGGCACAAGGCATGCGGGACAAGATGAAGGACCACATGCAGCACGAGTCCTACGCCTCCCAAGCACCCACGATGCCGGGGCAGGATGCCTTCGGCACGGTCCAGGAGATCGTGCGGATCCTCGAAGCCGACCCCAAGACGGACTGGTCGAAGATCGATCTGGAGGCACTGCGCCAGCACCTGATCGACATGAACGACGTGACGCTCAAGTCGGACGCAAAGATGTCGCCGGTCGAAGGGGGAATTACGGCGACGATCACCGGAAGCGGCCGCACGGTCGGCGCAATCCAACGGATGGTGCCCGCCCACGCGAACGAACTTGGCAAGATGAACGGCTGGTCCGCGAAAGCCGAAACGCTGCCTGACGGGGTCCGTCTCACCGTGACCGCTTCCGACCCCGCGCAAACCGCCCGAGTCCGGGGGCTCGGCTTCATCGGCCTGATGGTCAGCGGCGCGCATCACCAGCCGCACCATCTCGCGATGGCGAGGGGCGAGTTCATCCACGCCCACAACTGACTTAGCCGTTAAATCCGGATCAGGTCTCGCCTGAGCAGATACTGGACCGACAGTCCGATGGCGAAGGCGAGACCGATATTCCACATCGCCATGCCGGCCGTGACAATGGTGACAAACCGCGCGCCCTTGTCCTTACCGAAATCGCATGAGCCGAGGGCAAGCTGGGCGCCGGTCAGGAAGAGGATCACGCCGAGTACTTCCCGGGGGATGACCGAGAAGATCGTGTGAACTGATCCGCTGAAAAAGATCGCAAGGACAGCGAGGAATGCGCCGAGAATGACAAGCGAGCCGCCCGTGCGCGCACCGAAACGCACATGCCCGGCCATCCCGCCTGCCCCATGGCACATCGGTACGCCGCCCACTGCGCCGCCGAAGATGTTCATCAATCCGGTCGAGATCGACACGTCCCGTTCTGTCACTGCCCTGTCCGGAAAGAGGCGGTTGTTCTCCTCCGTCACCGCGATGATCGCGTTGCCAAGGGTCAGCGGCACCTGAGGCAGAGCAAGAAAGACGATTCCGATATAGAGATCCGACCACGAAATCTGGCCGAACGCGAATTCCGGAAAGCGCGGCTCGATACGGATCGCCGTCAGGGCGGAAATCAGGTCTGGGTCGCGGAATACGGCGACCGAAGCGCCTCCGACCAGCAGGAGGAACATTGCCGGGACGATGCGGTTCCCCATCAGGAGCAGAGTCGCGAAAAGCGCCGCGGAACTCAGGACCCATCCGTCCGACATCATCCTCATGCCTTCCAGCATGAGGCCGAGACCGAGACCGAGCACGATCCCGATCGATACCGGCCGGCCGACCAGATCAGCAATACGCTTGGCAAAACCTGTAAGGCCGAGAACCAGCCAGATCGCACCGGTCGCAAGGGAAGCGGCGTGGACCGCGCCGACGGTAATGGTCGCGGTCTGGGCCGCCTGCATGGTCGCGACGGCGCCAATGGCCTTCATCGGCTGGACTGGAAACGGCGTCCGGTAGTAGAGCCCGCAGACCACCAACGACACGCCGAAGTCCAGCAGCACGCCAAGCGGATCGACACCCAGTACGGAGATATACGCGACCACGAACGGCACAAGCGTCCCCAGATCGCCGAACGCGCCAGCCCATTCCATCCGGTCGTAACGGTTGGAAGATGATGCCGGATTTTCCGCGTTCATCGGGTCGCCCGTCCCAGGTAGAATTATGGTTTATTGGACAGAGGGTATCAAAACGGGCGCAAAGGCCAAATCATTCTGAGATGCGTTCGAAGGTGAAAGATGGACAGCAACAAACGCAAGGAACATTGGGAAACCGTCTACGGCACCAAGGCGGAAACCCAAGTCAGTTGGTTTCAGGAATCAGCGGCCACATCCTTGGAACTTCTGGGCCGCATTGCGCCGCACGGCCGCATCGTCGATGTCGGCGGAGGCGTATCGCGTCTGGTCGACGGCCTTGTGGCGCGTGGCTATTCGGCCGTCTCAGTCCTCGACGTTTCACATGCGGCACTGGAAACCGCCAAGGCGCGGCTCGGGGCTAAAGCTGCGGCCGTCCAATGGATAGAAGCTGACATCACCCAGTGGATACCGCCTGTCACCTACGATGCGTGGCATGACCGAGCGGTACTCCACTTCTTGATCAATGAACCTGATCGGCTGGCCTATCTACGTGCGCTACGGCTGGGAACGCATCGGGGCTCGCTGATCATTATTTCCACTTTCGACCTTGATGGTCCAGAGAAGTGCAGCGGGCTACCAGTCCAACGCTACTCGCCGGAGACCTTGGCTGCCTTTCTCGGCCCGGAATTTACGCTTCTCGATAGACGCGCCGAAACGCACAAGACCCCATGGGCGTCCGAGCAGCGATTCCAGTTCAGCCGCTTTATTCGCAA
This sequence comes from Tagaea sp., assembly GCA_044224405.1. Taxonomy (GTDB): domain Bacteria; phylum Pseudomonadota; class Alphaproteobacteria; order CACIAM-22H2; family CACIAM-22H2; genus Tagaea. The sequence continues at coordinate 388,303 of JBGAKN010000004.1, forward strand.
TGCCTAACCGTGGAATTGCTGGCGCGTAAACACCCTCGAATTCAGAACCCGAAAAGTATGACGCCGGCACCGATGAAGAGGATTGCAACTCCCAGGATTCCGCTCTCGTAGCGATCGAGAAATCCGAGATGCAGACGCTCCAGTCCGGACAGAGTCAGCCAAGTGAACGCGACCATTCCGGCGATTGTCGCGAGAGCCAGAATGGCGCTCAGGATCGCAAACCCGATCCACCCATAGGATATGCCGGAGAAATAGACCGGTAGGAACCCCTCGCATGGCGAGAATGTCAGGAGCGTCAACAGGCCAAGGATCACCGTCCGGTCGGATTTCTGGCTTGCCCCGGCCAAGTCGCCCTGATCCGCGTTGACGGCGTGATCGTGCTTTGAATGGTCATGGCTATGGCCGTGCCCGTGATCATGATCGTGGGCATGATCACGTCCATGTTCATGACCGCCTGAGACGAAGTGGCTATGCCCGTGACCGGTTCCGCGCATCTGCCGCGAGATATAATAGAGACCGAGAAGAACAAGGGCGCCGCCGGCTATCCACGTAAATAGATCGCCGACCCATTTGCTCGTTTCGATGCCGAGCCACACAACGAGAATGCCCAGTGCCGCGGTGAAGAGGACGTGCCCGGCCCCGCACAGGGCGACGACGAGAAGCGTCTTGAACTTGCTCCAGCGTTGTCCGCGGCCCGCCAGAACGAATGGCAACCAGTGCGTCGGGATCGCCGCGTGGGCGAATGCAACAACGAAGCCGGTCGCCACGATCGGCAGGAACATCGATCCGTCCATCGGCTGAAACCCGGTCACAGGAACTTCGTGATCTCTTTGAATTCGTCGATCGAGCGGCGGCGCTCCTTGGGCAGCGGCCCGACCGTTTCCTCAAGGCAATTGTCGAGGTGATCCCGGATAAGCGCCTTTTTTGCCTCTCCGATCGCCTTCTCGACCGCGTGGAGCTGCTGGGCGATGTCGAAACAGCCGCGACCGGCCTCGATCATCTCGACGACTCCGCGCAGATGGCCGTCGGCCCTCTTGAGGCGCTTGACGATTTCGGGGTGGGACTGGTGCTTGTGTGGCTTCTTCATCGAATTATCCTATCCCCTAGGGGAGGATACAGTCAATCCGTCACGGCACCGCTTCCCAGGCGCAATCATCAGGTCCGCTATCGAAGCTTTAGGCAGGGCTCAGAGCGTTACAGGCATGATTCTGCCCTTAGCGGATATCCGGGAATTCCGCCGCGTCACGCTTGTCTCCATGCACGGCGCATTTCCCGTGATCGCCGAGCACTTCGATCACCCGGCAATCCGAAATACGGCCACCGGAGCATTGCGCGATCATCCGCTCAAGCTCGAGTTTGAGCGCGTTCAGATGCTCGATGCGCCGCTCGACCTGAGCAAGCTGGGTACGCGCGATGGCGTCCGCAGCGTCACAAGGTTGGTCGGGCCGGTCGGAAAGACTCAGCAGATCGCGGATCGCCTCGATCGGAAATCCGAGATCCCGCGCGTGGCGGATGAAGGTCAGCCGGTTGATATCCGCCTGGCCGTAGACGCGCTGGTTGCCGCCTGAACGCTCGGGCCGCGGCAGCAGACCGACCTGCTCGTAGTAGCGAACCGTCTGCACCTTGCAGCCCGCCGCTTCGGCAAGGCGCCCAATGGCAATCGACATGACAACCTGCTTGTCAGATGGATGGAAAGTTCTTGAAGCTACAGTAACTATAGCATGTAGCGTCCCTTTGCCTGCATCGAAGGGACTCCGTCATGAACACCGCGAATACAGCTCAACCCATTGAAAGGCTTCACTGGTCTGTCAAAGGCATGGATTGCGCGGGCTGCGCGGTCAAGATCAAGGGTGCGATCGGCCCCGTACCCGGAGTCCAGGACGTTTCCGTCTCGGTGATGGGGCAGACTTTGACGGTCGGTGTCGAGGCTGGGAGCAATCCTGCGGCCGAGATCGAGCGGCGGGTGAGTCTTCTTGGATTCAACATCTCCCGTGGGTCGGCTCCGATGTCAGCCGCCAGACCTCAGGCAACTCCAGCGCATACGCACGGCCATGACCATGACCACGATCACGGTCACGACCACGCCGATGGATCCGCCTCCCGCCGTGAAGACGAGATGCGCTGGTTCGACACGTCGAAGGGCCGGCTCGTCGTAACCACGGGCGCCCTCCTGGGATTCGCCTTGCTCGCGAAGCTCCTCGATCTTGGCCCCGTTGTCGGCTGGGGCTTTGCGCTCGCCTGCGTGATCGGCGTCGTCCCGATTGCCCGCCGGGCGTTTGCGGCTTTGTCGATGGGGCAGCCCTTCACGATCGAGATGCTGATGACCGTCGCTGCCGCCGGCGCGCTGGCGATCGGTGCGGCCGAAGAAGCAGCCCTGGTCGTGTTCCTGTTCGCGATCGGCGAAGTTCTCGAGGGCGTTGCGGCGGATCGCGCGCGTGCGGGAATTCGGGCGCTGGGCGATCTCATCCCGCAGACCGCCCTTGTCGTAACCGGGGGCTCGACGCGCGAGGTCCGCGCCGCCACTCTCGTCCCAGACCAGATCGTGCTTGTCAGGCCAGGCGACCGTATTCCGGCCGACGGCGTGATCACAGGCGGATACTCCGGCATCGACGAGTCACCCGTTACGGGCGAGTCCGTTCCGAAGTCGAAGTCCGTCGGGGATCCGGTGTTCGCCGGCTCGATCAACCGCGAGGCGGCGATCGAAATCCGCGTCACGCGGCGCGCGGAAGACAACACGATCTCGCGTATCATCCGCCTTGTCGAGGAAGCGCAGGAAAAGAAGGCGCCGACCGAACGATTCATCGATCGTTTCAGCCGCGTCTATATGCCCGCGATCGTTGCCCTTGCCCTGCTCGTTGCGATCGTTCCGCCACTTGCGATGGACGGCGATTGGCAGACATGGATCTATCGCGCACTTGCACTGCTTCTGATCGGCTGCCCGTGCGCGCTGGTCATATCGGTTCCGGCTTCGATCGCATCTTCCCTATCGGCCGGTGCGCGACGTGGACTCCTTCTGAAAGGTGGAGCCGTGATCGAGGCGGCCGCTCTTACGCAGATCGTCGCGTTCGACAAGACGGGCACGCTGACGCAGGGCAAGCCAACCATTACCGATGTCCGCGCCTTTCAAGGGAGCGAGAGCGAAAATATCTCGTTCGCCGCCAGCGTCGAAGCGCAGTCGTCCCATCCTCTCGCACAGGCAGTATCGGCCGAAGCATTGCGCCGGGGCCTGACGATCGCCCCGGCTTCGCAAGCAGTGGCTATCCCCGGTCGCGGCGTCGAGGCGCTCGTGGCCGGAGCCAAGATCACGGTCGCCTCGCCGCGCTACGCTGCGGAGCTCGGCGCCCTTCCGGCACCCGTCGCGGAAGTCCTCGCAGGCCTGCAGGGCGACGGCAAGACCGTCGTGGTCGTCGTCCGCGACGGCGTGGCGACGGGGCTGATCGCCTTCAGGGACGAACCGCGCGCCGATGCTAAATCGGCCATCGACGAACTGGCCGCTCTCGGCGTCCGCGCGGTCATGCTGACGGGCGACAATGCGGCCACCGGAGGCGCGATCGCCGGGGCGCTCGGGATCGATGTGCGTGCGGAACTGCTGCCCGACGCCAAGGTGGATGCGATCCGCGAGTTGGCTAAATCCGCGAACGTGATGATGATCGGCGACGGCATCAACGATGCCCCTGCCCTTGCGTCCGCAAGCGTCGGCATTGCCATGGGATCGGGCACGGCGGTGGCGCTGGAGACGGCGGATGGCGCGCTGATGGGCGACCGTGTCGCGGACGCCCCGCGACTGATCCGGCTCGCCCGCGCGACGATGGCGAATATCCGGCAGAACATCGCGATGGCGCTGGCCCTCAAGGCCGTATTCCTGGTCACGAGCGTGCTCGGCCTGACCGGGCTCTGGATCGCCATTCTCGCGGACACGGGTGCAACGGTGCTCGTCACGCTGAACGCGCTGCGGCTTCTCCGCTTCAATTCGGATGTGAAGTGAATCCGGAGGCGCCCCTTGTGTCGGTCCGAACGGTTAGGACGACCGACGCATGAATACGACGGACCGGTTTCTCGTCGTCATCGTTGCCGCAATTCTCGCGCTCGGGATCGATCAATCGTCCAAATGGCTAATCGAGAGTTCGATCATGCTTTCGCCGCGCGTCATCGAGGTGACGCCGTTCTTGAACATCGTTCTCGTCTACAACACGGGCATCAGCTTCGGCATGTTCGGTGGCTCCATGGCCGAACGCCAGATGTTCCTGGTCGTGCTGAACACGCTTATTGTCGTCGGCCTCCTGGTATGGGCCGGGCGCACGCCGCTTGCCCTGGAGCGGTTCGGGCTTGGCCTCGTCTGCGGCGGGGCCGCCGGAAACATCCTCGATCGCTCGCAGCAAGGCGGGGTTACCGATTTTCTCGACTTCCACTGGGGCGACATGCATTGGCCGGCATTCAACCTTGCCGATGTCGCGATCAGTATCGGCTTCCTGATCGTGCTGTACGCTTCGTTCCGAGCCTCGGACGCTCCGCAAAGGGAAGGCGGCCTTTCATGACAAGCCGAGATGCAGCACCCGCTCGGGGCGCGTTTCCGTCGTTATACACGGCATGGGTGATTTCCCTGCTTGCGACGCTCGGGGCTTTGTTCGCAGGCGAAGTTCTCGGCCAGACTCCCTGCCAGCTTTGCTGGTACCAGCGCATCGCGATGTTCCCCTTGGCTTTGCTGCTTGGGATCGCCTGCGTAAACGGCGACGTCCGAGTCGGTCGGTATGCCAGCCCCTTGGCTGCGATCGGTGCCGCACTGGCGCTCTGGCACGTCCTCGTTTTCTACGGGATTGCCCCGACGGCGATCGAGCCGTGCGGGCAAGGCCCCTCGTGCCGCAGCGCCGACATGACGGTTCTCGGCGGCGTGCCGCTTCCGGTCCTTTCGCTTGTCGCCTTTGCGGCTGTGTTTATCCTTCTTCAGCTTGTTACCCGACGAGGTCCGCGTGAATAGACGTCAGATGATCGTCGCCGGAACGGCGACCGCTCTGCTCGGCGCATTCGGTGCCGGGGCATATTTCGTCGCCGGCGATCGCTCGCGCAAGTCGGCGGTACAGACCGCCGAACCGAGCGTGCTCGTACGACCGCACTCCCCCGTAATCGGGCCGGAGAATGCGCCGGTCACGATCGTCGAATTCTTCGATCCGTCTTGCGAGGCGTGCCGGGCATTCCATCCCTTCGTCAAGCAGATCCTGGCGCGCTTCCCCGGCAAGGTCCGCGTCGTGATCCGCTATGCGGCCTTCCATCGCGGATCGGACGAAGCCGTCAGGATTCTCGAGACCGCCCGGCTTCAGGGGGTCTTCCTGCCGGTCCTCGACGCGCTGCTGGCGGCACAGCCGCAATGGGCCGCCCATGGCGCCCCGCAGCTGGACATCGCATGGAATGCGGCCGCGCAGGCTGGCCTCGATGTGGAGAGGGCGCAGCGCGAACGATTGATGCCGCATATTGCCGCAGCCCTCAATTTCGACGCCGCCGACGTCGCCACGCTTGGTATCAGAAGCACGCCGACCTTCTACGTGAACGGCAAGCCGCTCGCGGAGTTCGGACCGCAGCAGCTTCTGGAACTTGTCCAAAGCGAGGTCAACCGATCGTGAGCCAGGCCGTATCCGTGCGAGTTGTCCTCACCATTGCCGCGGCCTTCGTTCTGGCCCGCCTCGTGTCGGGAGGTGCCGTCGCGCACGAATTCAAGGTCGGCGAGCTGCGGATCGAGCATCCCTGGTCGCGTGCCGTCGCGACGAAGGCGGCCACGGCGGCCGGATACATGGCGATCCACAATATCGGGAAAGAGCCCGATCGCCTGATCGGAGCCAGCACACCCCGTGCCCGCACCGTTGAAATCCACGAGATGACCATGGTCGACAACGTGATGCGGATGCGTCCTGTCGCAGGCGGCATCCAGATTCGCCCCGGAGAGTCCGTTCGGATTGCGCCGAACGGACTGCATTTGATGATCGTCGGGCCGGACGAAGGATTCGTGCAGGGTGCGCGGGTCCCGATGACATTGGAGTTCGAACGCGCCGGCAAGGTCGAGGTCGAGCTTGCGGTCGAGTCGGCCCGGGCGCGGGCGACCGATCACGCCGGGCATTGAAGCGCATGTCGCCGCTACGAGCATTTCGTTGGGCAATGTGGGGAGCCGTCTGCATCGCCGGCGCCCTGACTTTCGCCGTAAGCACAGGCTGGCTCGTGACCGACGGGCCCCTATCCGGCTCCGGAACGTCCCCGATCGCCCCAGGCCAGTCGATCGGCGGTCCATTCAGGATGACCGACCATCGCGGGCGCACGTTCTCCGATGCCGATCTCCGCGGAAAGCCGACGCTGCTTTTCTTCGGGTTCACGGCCTGCCCGGACGTGTGCCCGACCGCGCTCGCGGAGATGAGCGGTTGGCTCGACGCCCTGGGGCCTGCCGGCAACGACATTGTTGCGGTCTTCGTCTCAGTCGATCCGGAGCGGGACGACGTCAAGAGCATGGCGAATTATCTTGAGGCTTTCGACAGCCGGATCGTCGGACTGACCGGGACGCCCGAACAGCTTGCCGGCTTCGCGAAGGCATACCGGATCTACTACCGCAAGGTCTCGGTCGCAGGCGGCGAATACACCATGGACCACACAGCCGGTGTCTATCTGCTCGACCGGAATCTCCGTTTCGCCGGTTTGCTGGATCTGCATATGGAGCAAGCAGCGGCCATGGAGAAGATCAGGCGCGTGCTGCCTTGATCTTGTTTCGCGATGCACTCGCTGTACTGATTCGCTTGAACACCCGCGCTTCGTCTATCCTGACCGCGGCGCGAACAGGATGATCGCCATCCCCGCGAGGCAAACCGCTGCACCGGCGACGTCCCAGCGATCCGGTTTCGCGCCTTCGACGGCCCACATCCAGATTAGCGAAGCGGCGACATAGACACCGCCATAGGCGGCATAGGCCCGCCCGGCGAACTCGCTGTCGACCAGCGTCAGCAGATACGCGAACAGCGCCAGCGCCGCGGCGCCCGGCACCAGCCAAGCCGCCGAATATCCCATGCGCAACCAAGCCCAGAACGCGAAACACCCTGCGATCTCGGCGACGGCGGCACCGGCGAAAGCCAGAATGCTACCCATTTGCGCGTCGCTTTCGCTTCGTTGTCCGCTTCGACAGGTCGTCGATCATCGCGCAGCTCGATGCGGAGCCACCGGCGCAGGCATCGGAGCACTGCTTCACGAAGCCGTCCAGATGCCGCCGGATATCCTTCAACTCGGCGATCTTTGCGTCGACGGCAAGCAGATGCGTCTGGGCGATCGAGCGCGCGTCGGCGCAGGGCCGGTTGTCGACGGTAACCGCGAGAAGCGAGCGGGTCTGCTCGATCGTGAATCCGAGGTCGCGGCAATGCGCGATAAAGGTCAGGCGGCGAAGTTCGCCCGCGCCGTAGATGCGATGGCCACCTTCGCGGCGTCCGGCCTGCCGCACCAGGCCGATCTCCTCGTAGTAGCGGATGGTGGGAACCGAAAGGCCGGTTCGTGTCGCGACCTGACCGATGCTGAGATCGTGGACAGGCTGCATGCAGGCGATCCGATGTGGCTTGAATCTCAAGTTACTTGATGTTGTACGATCCTGCAATCGTCCACGAGCGGAGCGTGAGATGAAAGCAATTCTCTGCCTTGTCCTCGCATGCGGCACGTGTTGCGCCGTGCCGTTCATCGCGGCTGGTCTGATCGGTGTAGGAACCGTCGGCGCCGTCCTGTCGTTCTGGCAATGGGAGATCGGCGCGGCCATAGCGGCACTTGCCGCAATCGGGGGAATTGCGGTTTGGTATCGGCGCAATAGGACAGGAGCATCCTGCCAGATCGACAGCACATAATCGAAGGTACTAAGCGAGCGCTGCCGACCCCTCGCTTCAGATACAGTTCATCGAGCCGATAGAACGATGTAATTCAGGAGAATTGAAGACGAACCAATGCCCAGATCATTTCTGTGATCAAAAAATGGAGGATCAGATTGTCATGAACTGCGCCATCATGCCGGCGTCTTCATGTTCAAGTACATGACAGTGAAACATGAAGGGGAACTTCCGCGTCGCTGGTTGCCGGAAGTTGATCAGAATCTCAACCGGCCGGTCAGCGAGTAGCGTGTCTTTGTCGCCCGTTAAATGGGCCGCTGGCGGTGCGCCGCCGATTGAGAGAACCCTAAAGGTCGCCCCGTGGATATGAAACGGGTGGGTCATCAGATTCGGTCGAACTTCCCAGATCTCGGTTGATCCCAAGGGAACTTCGAAGTCCACACGCTCGGGGTCATAAGGCCGGCCGTTGATTCCGAACATGCCGCCTGATCCGTGCTGCATGCTTCCCATGGCTGTGCCCTGCCCCATCATCGATGGGCCCATATCCAGCGATACGATCCGGCGTCTCGGGTTGCCTGTTACCGTCGTCGGGCCCGTCGAAGACAGCGAGCCCGGCTGAGGTGTGGGATAGGCCGCGAGGCCAGGATCGACGTCGAATCGCATAAGGCGCCCGCTACCCCGCCCCATCGTCCGGGACGTTGCTGGAGCACGTCCTGCGAGGATTGCGGCCGTATCGCTTGCCGTTTCCAGGACGGCGGGGCGCCGGTCCGAAAAATCGACGATGATCTCATAGCGTTCGCCTGGCCCGATCACGAGATCTCGTCGTGCGACGGGGGCCGATAGAAGCCCGCCGTCGCTGGCGACGACATGGAACGTCCGCTGGTCATCAAAGCCGATATCGAAATTTCGGGCGTTGGCGCCATTCAGGATCCTGAACCGGACGAGTCCCGCCGGAACACGCGCCACCGGATCGACCGCGCCATTGACGATGAACGTATCGCCGCGCATGCCCATCATCGTCGTGTGCATGTTCGCCATGTAGAGCGGTCGACCGAGAGGATCAAAAACACGATCTTGAATTACGAGTGGTAGATCATCGAGGCCGTATCGACTTGGAAGGCGGCTATCTGGCCCATCGGCGTCGTCAACAATGACCATTCCAGCAAGGCCAAAATAGACCTGTCGTCCTGTATCCCCATGCGGATGCGCATGATACCAGGCCGTCGTCGCCGGCTGATCAACACGAAACTCGGTCGACCAAGTCTCGCCGGGAGCGATTGGACGATGTGGCCCGCCGTCGGCTTCCGCCGGGATCAGCAATCCATGCAGATGGGTCGATGTCGGTCGATCCATCCCGTTGCGGACAGACAGGCGCGACTGCTTTCCACGCTGGAACCGCAATGTTGGTCCAAGATAGCTTGACGAGTATCCAAGCGCTTCAGCCGGACGGTCAGGAAGGAACGTGTGGGCGGACTTGCGTGCTTCGAGCTCGATCGGGCCGGATGAACCGTCCACCAACCTTGGAATTGGCAGGGCAGCGCCCCGCTCACTCCCGGCAGCCAGCAACCGCCGCGGGACCAGAAATGCTGCCCCAAGGGTCAATGCCGATCGTCGGTTCAGCCGGCGGGGATCGCGCTTCATATTCCAGTTACTTCGGCTTCACGATCTCAAGCACATAGAAAACGCCATTTGAATTCTCGGTCACGAAATTCACCTTGTCGCCAACTTTCACGTCTTTCAGGATCGACGGATCGCGGGCCGTAAAGACCATCGTCATTGCCGGCATGTCGAGATTTGGGAGCGGCCCGTGCCGGAGCGTCACCTTTCCTTCGGCTTCGTTGACGCGCCGGACCTCGCCTTCGACCCGGTCGACAACCTGAGCAAGAGCAATGCTTGACATCGCCGCGACGACGAAAGCGGCCACGACGTAACGTCGAAGAATTGCAAACATCGCTCCGGTCTCCTGAACTTTCAAAGGCGCTTCGTCAACGCTTGACGGAAACGGTGCCGATCATGCCGGCCTCGACATGGCCTGGCATAAGGCAGCCGAACTTGAAGGTTCCGGCCTTCGTAAACTGCCAGACGATCTCGCCCGTCTTTCCGGGTTCAACGGTTACGGCGTTGTCGTCATCATGCTCCATGCCCGGGTGCTGCTGCATGACCTTCGCGTGGTCCATCAGCTCCTTGTGGGTACCGAGCATCATCTCGTGCTTCATCTCGCCGACATTCTTGACGACGAAGCGGATCGTCTCGCCGGGCTTCACCGTCACAGAATCGGGAAGGAACCGCATCTGGTCGTTCATCACGACTTCGATCGTGCGCGAGACTTTTTTGGGATCGCCGGCCTTCCCGACATTCGAGTGGGCATGGCCGCCGGTGTGCCCCGGGGCTGCGAGAGCAACGGACACAAAGGCAAAGGCTGCAAATGTGGTCGAGAAGAAGATCGCGCGCTTCATTTTTTGCCCTCTGTTCTAAGGAGACAACACTTTCGTCAGCCTTTCCATTCATAGGCGACGGTTCCCGGCGGATGCTTGTACCAACCCGGATCCTTGTAGTCGCCGCGAGCGAGGCCTTCCCGCACCTTGACGACCGAGAACATTCCACCCATTTCGAGAGGCCCGAACGGCCCGCGGCCCGTCATCATCGGCAGCGTATTGTCCGGGATGGGCATTTCCATTTCCTGCATGTCGGCCATGCCCCGCTCGCCCATGACCATATAGTCCGGCGCGACCTGTATGATCTTGTGAACGACGTCCCGATGATCGACCCCAATCATCGTGGGGACACCGTGACCCATGGCATTCATCGTGTGATGCGATTTATGACAATGAATCGCCCAGTCTCCTGGTTCATCTGCTGTGAATTCGATCGCTCGCATCGCGCCGACGGGAATGTCGGCACTGACTTCGGGCCAGCGCGCGGTCGGCGGCACCCAGCCACCGTCGGTCCCGGTCACCTCGAAATCGTAACCGTGCAGATGGACCGGATGGTTGGTCATGGTCAAGTTGCCGACCCGGATGCGGACCCGGTCACCCTTCCGCACGACCAGCGGATCGATCGCCGGAAAGACCCGACTGTTCCAGCTCCACAGATTGAAATCGAGCATTGTGGAGTTTTTTGGCGTCTTCGCCCCGGGTTCGATATCAAACGCGTTCAGCAGAAATACGAAGTCACGATCGACAGCGTGCTGCCTCGGATCTTTCGGATGCACGACGAAGAACCCCATCATGCCCATGGCCATCTGGACCATCTCGTCGGCATGTGGGTGGTACATGAAGGTTCCGCTCTTCTTCATGACCATCTCGTAGACATACGTTTTGCCGACAGGGATATGCGGCTGCGTCAGACCTCCAACTCCGTCCATCCCGTTCGGCAGCAGGATGCCGTGCCAATGGACTGTGGTGTGCTCCGGCAGCTTGTTGGTAACGAAAATCCGGATCTTGTCGCCTTCGACGCACTCGATCGTCGGGCCCGGGCTTTGGCCGTTGTAGCCCCAGAGATTTGCGACCATTCCTGGGGCAAACTCCCGGATTACCGGTTCGGCGACGAGATGGAACTCCTTCCAGCCATCGCGCATTCGCCACGGGAGGGTCCAGCCGTTGAGCGTGGCGACCGGATTGTACGGTCGGCCCGCACCGGGCAGCACGGGCGCGACCATCGTCGGCGAGGTCTGCGTCGGCGCTTCCGGAATCGAGGCGACACTCGCGTTTGAAACGAGTCCGGCGCCGACCATGCTGACGGCAGATGCCCTGAGAAAATTGCGTCGCGAAAACATCAGTTGCTCCAGAGATGTCGGTACTTGGTGATCGAAAGAATCAATGACCGGCAGGTGTTGCTTTGGACGAAATTGCGGATGAAGTCGAAGGGGTTCCGCCGCTGTACCCACCTGCCTGAAGGGCGTTCCTGAGGTCGGCTGCTGCAATCCAGTAATCTCGGGCCGCTTCGACAGCCGCAATCTCGACGGCACTACGTTGCCTTACATCAGCAAGCAGGTCGAAGACGCCAATCAACATCCCGTTATAACGCTGAACGCTCTCTTCGATGATCCGCCCCTGCAACGGCACCATGTGGTCGTTGTAATGGCGGGCAATGTCATAGGCCGTCCGCCATGCCGCAACAGCCTCGCGCGCATCGGCTCGGGCGGAGATCGAGAGTCCGGATGCCTGTGTCAGTAATGCCATGAATTTCGCGGCTTTCCCCTGACCTGCCTGACTGCGAAGATCGAAAACCGGCACATTGATCGGCACAGTTTCCTTTCCGCCGTCCAGAGCGCGAGATGGAGGCACTTCAACGAACCGCAAGCCGGCGCTCCTCAGTCCATCCTCGTACCCATCGATCTCAAATTCGCGAACTTCTGCGGCAATATCGAAATTGATGGATCGGATATCGAATCTACCATCAATCGTCGATGCCTCGGCATTCTCAAGGGCACTCAACTTGCTCGGGAGATTCGGCAACTTTGACGCAAGACGGTAAGCGGCATCGTCACCCCAGATGCCGAGAAGCCGTGTTAAACGCTCGCGCGCAACGCTTGCAAGCTGCCGCGCGCGCGCTGCCTGCACGCTAACTTCGCCAAGGGCAGCAGCTTCGCGGTACTCGCTTAAACGTGGCCAATTCCCGACCCGTGCCATCCGACGACCAAGTTCAGCCGACGCCTCCGATGCGGTCTTGAGGGATTCCGTAAGGTCGGAAATCTGTCGGGCCGCGACTGCAGACGCATGCGCGCGCCTGACATCGAGGGCGAACCGGACGATCTCGGCTGCCTTGTCGAGTTTGGTCTGTTCGAACTTGAGCTGGTCGACTTGTGAAGCAGACCTCTGCCGGCTTCCAATTGCGTCAACAACAAATCTGCTCTCGACATCTTCGCCGGTCGGTAGTGGCCCCGTTGCCGTTGCAGCGACTTCCTCAGCCGGCAGACGCAGGTCGAAGTAAATGCGATGCATCGCAGGACTTGCCAGCAGCGCGATACGGACGGCGGCATCGGCATCGACCTCCTTTGACAGGAGTATCGCAAGCGGTTGACGCAATGCCAGCAGGTCGGAATAGCCAGCAGACCAATCGGACGCCGTAGTTCGTTGTGCAGTCGATGGCGTCAGAGCTATGCCGCCCTGCCCGCCAGGCGCCACCGCACATGCAGCCAACAGGTATGCCGAAAAGGTAGCTACGGCAAAGGCTCTGACCCTCGATCGGTTCGACATTGCTCTATTCGCCATCACATTCAGCATTGAACTCGTCACTGGCGCGGTGTGGCCGGGCGGCCACGCACTTGACCAACATGCCCGCCCAAGCGAGCTGCTTCTTCGTTCGCCGCTCGCCAGTCAGCCTCCGCTTCGTCCTTTACGGGAGGTGGAGCTTCGAACTGCGAGGTCGGCTGATCCTTCGAAGGTTCAGGCCGAACAACCAGTGGCGCCAGAACGCTTGGAGATTTAGTGTTGTTGGGCGGGATTCCTTGCGACAGGGCGCCCGTCGTCACCACGACAAAGCCGAGGAAAACTCCGAGTGCTCCCAAAAATTCAGCGCGTCTTGGGTTCCGCAGAAGGTTCGATCTGTGCACGTTCCAGCTCATTTCTGCCAGTTATAGATTTTGCTTTTGAAGCATGCCTGTAACGCCCGTATTTCATCGACCAGCCGGTTTTGTAACGAATTGTATCTGAACCGGACCTGCTATTTTCGGATCTGCGCTTCGATTTCGGAATGGCGCTTGCGGACGTCGGATGGCCATTGCTCGCGGATGTAAGCGAGCACCGCCCAAATCTCGCCGTCCGACAGCCGGGCTTCATAGACCGGCATGTCAGATACGTAGCCGGGACCGGCAAATCGACCGACCCCATACTTCGTGATCTCAAACAGAACCTGCATAGGATGGTGCCAGGTATGACCGCTCGCATCATGAGGCGGCGCCGGCAGACGGCCTGCAGCGTTTCGGCTCTGCCAGTTCGGCTGGCCCTCAAGTGAAGCGCCATGGCAAATGGCACATTCTGTGCGGTACACCCGCTCCCCAATCGCGAGAGTCTCGCGATCGGCTCCCGATCGTGGAGTTGGAACGAACCAATAGATGCCGGCCGATACGGCGAACACGACCAGAGCAACAACCAGGTAGCGGTTCATGCGATACCGGAAACCTGGGGAAGCCGAACGACAATGCGCAATCCGCGCCCTGCAACATTCGCAAGGGCGATCGACCCACCATGCGCGCGCACCACGCTTCTGACGAGCGCCAAACCAAGCCCTACGCCTCCGGTCTCCCGGCTACGGGACTCTTCCAGACGGACAAATGGCTCGAAGACATCGTCGTGACGTGACTCGGGTATACCGGGGCCATCGTCTTCGATCGAAAGAACGGCATCATTGCCGTCCGGAAACAGCCGGATCCGAGCACGCTCGCCGTACTTCACGGCATTCTCGACAAGATTCACAAATGCACGCTTTAGCGCGATCGGACGTCCATCCACTGTGCAAGGCTCGCACCGTTCAAGGGCTATGTCGTGTCCGGAATCCATCGCATCGTTAACGATCGTCCGCACGAGAGATCCGAGGTCAATGGGACGTCGCGCTTCGGCGATTGCGTCGTCCCGGAAGAAGGCAAGAGTTGAGTTGACCATTTCCTCCATCTCGACAATGTCGGCGACCATCTTCTGCTGCTGTTCGGTATCGTCGAGCAGCTCGACACGAAGTCGCAACCGCGTGATAGGCGTGCGCAGATCATGGGAAACGGCCGCAAGCATGGCACTTCGATCGCTCAGGAGCCTTTTGATGCGCAGCTGCATTTCGTTGAAAGCGCGAGCGGTCTGCGTAACCTCGGTAGGTCCGGATTCCGGAATCGGAGGTGCGTTGACGTCATTGCCAAGGCGCTCTGCCGCCTTCGAGAAAGCCTTCAAGGGTCGGATCGCCAATCCAAGCAGCCAGACGCCAACTGGCACGACGGCAATCGCCATCAAAATCGTTGAGACAATTGCGCTCGTGAGACCGCCGCCCGGAACATGATGCAATCCAGCACTCGCGTTCACCCAGCTTCCGTCCGAAAGTCGAAGCGAAACCAGCAGAAAGTGGGGTTCATCGTCTGGATCGGCATCGCGTCCGTAGGAAAGCCGAAGTTCGTCGAGGCTGATACCTGGCATTCGCCCGATAAGTCGCTTCGTAGCGGCTTGGAGACGCTCGTCCTTAGCCGGTAGCATTTGTACAGCGCTTTGCTTGTCCCAATGCGCCTCGATGGAGGACCCGCCGATCGCATGCGCAATTGCTTCCCGCGCTTCTTCCGGCGCTGCATCGACAAGATCCTTGATCGCGATAAGCTTTTCAGCGAGTTGGGCTTCCTGTGTCTCCGCCAAACGGTCTGTCAACTCGACGTGATAGAGCCCCATACTCAGGCTATGGGAAACAAGGACTGCCAGGACAAGGACCGCGATCGCGCGCGCGACGAGGCTGCTGAGCCACTTGCGGAGATTTGCCGTCACGAGGCTCCCACCCGTGCCGAAAATATATAACCGACGCTTCGGACGGTTTTGATCAGCTTCGGATCCTTTGCATCCTTTTCAATTTTCTGTCGCAGGCGACTCACCTGAATATCGATGCTCCTGTCGAACGGGGAACTCGACCGGCCGCGTGTCAGATCCAGAAGTTGATCACGTGAAAGCGTCCGGTGCGGATGTTCCGCGAAGGCAACCAGCAGATCAAATTCACCGCCGGTCAGATCGATGAGACGGCCGTCTGGCGACGTCAGTTCCCGCCGGGCAAGATCCATTGCCCACCCTTCAAACTCCAGACGCGACTGACCGGCGACTGTCGACGCCTGCCCGCTTCGGCGCAAAATCGCCTTGATGCGTGCGAGGAGTTCTCGCGGGTTAAACGGCTTCGCCAGATAGTCGTCGGCGCCCATCTCCAGTCCGATTATCCGGTCGGTATCGTCGCCCATCGCCGTAAGCATGATGATCGGTGTCGAGGCGGTTGCCCTCAATCGCCTGCAGAGCGAGAGCCCGTCTTCTCCGGGCATCATGACGTCCAGAACGACGATGTCGACTTTTCCCTCGCCTAATGCCGTACGCATACCGCTCCCGTCGGCAACTGCCGACACACGAAATCCGTGCTTCGACAGGAAGCGCATAAGGAGATCGCGGATTTCGCGGTCATCGTCGACGACGAGGATATGGCTCTGGCCGGACATGTCTGTCTATACCGGGTTTGGCGGAATAGGCTTGCCGATAAACGTATCGGAACTTGTCTCCGTTACAATCTGAAACAGTTTAGTCCCCGGAAATTCAGACCGGAAGTCGGTCCAGTCCTTCTTCAAGATCGCGCCAGAGATCTTCGATATTTTCGAGACCGGCATGGATGCGGACAACGAAGCCGTCCTCTGCCCACGTCGTGACCGAGCGCTGCAGCGCCGGGTAGGCTGGAACAATCAGGCTTTCGTATCCACCCCAGCTCGAGCCCATCTTGAACAGTCTCCGCGATTCGACCGCAGCGGCAACGGCAGCTCGATCCGATGTCTTCAGTACCGCGCCAAAAAGGCCGGATGCACCGGTGAAGTCGCGGCGCCAGAGTACATGACCGGGATCCCCGGAAAGAGCCGGATGAAGAACACGCCGTACAGCGCGATGGCCAGTGAGCCGCCGCGCCAATTCTATCCCCGTCGCATGATGCACCTGCATTCGGACCGGAAGTGTGCGGATGCCCCGGAGCGCCAGATAGCAATCTTCGCCGCCCAACCTGTTGCCGAACCGACCGGCAGTTTCTTTCAGGCGACGGAACACTCCCTCGTTGCGTGTCGACAACGTTCCGAACATGACGTCGGAATGACCTGACAGGTACTTGGTGCCGGACTGAATCGCAATATCGACACCAAGGTCGAGAGCACGCAGAAAGACGGGAGACGCCCATGTCGCATCAATGGCGCTAATTGCGCCGTGCTCCCGGGCAACCTTGGAGATCGCCCTTACGTCCTGAACCTCGAATGTCAACGAACCAGGCGATTCGAGAAGGACGAGCGATGTCTCTTCTTTGAATAAACTTGCAATTCCAGAGCCAATTTCCGGGTCGTAGTAGGTCGTCGAAACGCCAAACTTCGACAGGACACCGTCGCAGAACGTTCGCGTCGATCCATACACGGTGTCGGGCACCAGAATATGGGCGCCTGACCCGATGAATGACATCAGGGCAGTCGCAATTGCAGCTGTACCCGAACTGACAATCACGCAATGGGATGCGCCCTCCAGCGCCGCAACCGCCTTCGACAGGGCAATCGTCGAGGGCGTGTTGTAGAGCCCGTATCCGACTCCCTCGAAGAAAAGGTCACGACGGCGGTCATACGCGTCCATCTTTTCATAGAGAATTGTCGACGCATGGAAGATCGGCGGATTTATGGCTCCACCATGCGAAGAAGGGTCTCTCCCTGCATGGGTGGCAATTGTCTCGATACGGTCCGCATCAGAAAGCTTTTTCAGCGTCAATGAAGCACCTGCGTAACAAAATGGCGTGCACGCTCACAACAGTCGCCATTGAAGAACCTGTCGGGCGTTGTGATTTCCTGAATTGCGCCGTCCGTCATGAAGACGATCCGGTCCGCTACGGCTCGGGCAAACCCCATCTCGTGCGTAACGCAAATCATAGTCAGGCCGCTTCCGGCCAGCTCGATCATCACGTCGAGTACTTCCTTCACCATCTCCGGATCGAGGGCCGAAGTAGGTTCGTCAAAAAGCATCACGCGGGGCTTCATGGCGAGCGACCGAGCGATTGCAACTCGCTGCTGCTGCCCGCCCGACAGTTCGGCCGGATACTTGTGCCGCTGGTCCACAAGCCGGACCTTTTCAAGTAGCGCCAGCGCGGCTGTCTCGGCGTCACGTCGAGATACGCCGAGAAGCTTCTCCGGTCCCAATGTAAGATTCTGGAGCACCGATAGGTGCGGAAAGAGATTGAATGACTGAAACACCATGCCGACCTCTCGGCGGAGGGACAGAACGCTGTCGCACTCCGCGTTCGTCTCGCGACCTGCAACGAAGATCCTGCCGCTCTGATAGCGCTCCAATGCGTTGATGCAGCGGACGAGCGTCGACTTCCCCGATCCGGATGGACCACAGACAACAATCCGCTCACCCTGTGCGACCCGCAGGCTTATGTCCCGCAGGACATGCAGGATGCCGAACCATTTGTTCAGCGCACGGATATCGATCATTGCATTTGCGAGCGGTTTGGCCATCTCAACGGCTCCGCACAAGATTGCGCTCGACGCTTCGGCTATAGCGCGACATTGCAAAACAAAGGATCCAGAACACAAGACCGGCGACGAAATAGCCCTCGGCCGCAAGTCCGAGCCATTGAGGATCCGACGCCCCGGCAGCGACAATGTTCAGAATTTCGAACAAACCCAGCGCGACGACAAGAGTCGTGTTCTTGAGGAGTGCAATCGAGTTATTGACCAGACCCGGCACAGTATTGCGCATCACCTGGGGCAGAATTATGTAAATCGTTGTCCGCCAGTAGCCGAAACCGATCGCTGCAGCCGCTTCATACTGCCCTTTCGGAAGAGACTGGAGACCACCCCGGAATACTTCGGCAAGGTAGGCCGCTTCGAACATAACGATTCCAGCAATGGCGAGCCCGAGCGGATCAAGTTCGGAGCCAACCGGCAGCGCGTATGGCAGCAGAATGCGGGCCATGAAAAGGACGGCAATAAGCGGCAGTCCCCGGCAAATCTCAATATAGGACGTGCTCGCGCTGCGGATCATCGGCAAGTCCGATTGGCGCCCGAGAGCAAGGAGGATCGCCACCGGAAAAGACAGGACGATGCCGGCAACACCGAGGACAAGCGTGAGGAAAAGCCCTCCCCAGCGATCTGTCGGAACTGCGGATAGTCCGAATGCACCACCCTTGAGGAGCAATGCGGCCAACAGCGGGTAGACGCCAAGGAGCAGGATCGCTGCCAGCCGCTTCCCGGGAGCCTTTGGGATCGTCAGGACGGCGATTCCGGCGGCCAGCAGGAGGAAGGAAAGATCGACACGCCAGCGCTGATCTACAGGGTAGAATCCATAGAGAAACTGGCCAGACCTGGCGATCACGAATGCCCAGCAAGCCCCCGCTGCATCGCAGTCGGCGCGGCTCGTGCCTGACCAGGTCGCCGAAAGAATGGCCCAATCAAGAACAGCATAAGCCGTTGCTGCGACTACGACGGCGACCACGCCTGTCAGAACGACGTCGATCGGCCGCGCAAAGAGATTCCTTCGAGCCCATGCAATAGTTGCGATCATCGACCGACGATCCGCATATGCCGATTGTACAGATTGCTTAGACCGGTAATGCCCAAGCTGAGCATCAGGAACGCGGCCATCGTCATTCCCATGATCTCGATCGCGCGCCCAGTCTGGTTAAGGGTTGCGCCGACGAAGACATTCACGATGTCCGGATAGCCAATGACAGTCGCGAGCGATGATGCCTTCAGCAGATGGAGATACTGATTCGTCAGCGGCGGTACGAGCAGTCGGACGGCTTGCGGAATGACGACAAGCCGCAACGTCTTCATTCGATCGAGCCCAAGCGAAAGAGCCGCTTCCCGCTGGCCACGATCCACCGCTTCGATGGCCCCGCGGACAAGTTCGCCAATAAACGAAGCATTGTACGTTGCAAGCGCGATCACGAGCGCTGCCAGTTCCGGCGATAGCGCAATTCCGCCGACAAAGTTGAAACCCCGAAGTCTCGGGACCTCGAAATGAACCGATGCGTGCGTCATCAAAAAGAGCGTAGCCAGAACGGCGGCAATCCAGAGCGCTGTCAACCGAGTCGACGCCAGACCTTCCCCTGTCGCTTCTCGCCGGCGCCGGCTTCGATAGAGGATGACGGCAATGCCGGCGACAAGAACGATGGCGACCAGGCAAAGTGCACATGCCGAAAGTCCGGTCGATATCCACGGCAGGAAGACTCCGCGATTGCTTAGAAATGCCATCTCGCCCAGCGAGATCGCCTGACGCGCGGGAGGAAGTGCACGGATAACGACATTGTACCAGATCAGGACATGCAGCAGCAGCGGCAGGTTCCTGAACGCTTCGATATACAGCAGAGCTGCGTTCGATACCGCCCAGTTGGGTGAGAGGCGCGCAATCCCAATGACAAAGCCCAGAACTGTCGCAGTGACAATTCCGAGAATCGCGACCAAGACCGTATTGGCAAGCCCGACGACAAAGACCCACCCGTAACTGTCGGTCTCTGCGTAGGGGAGAACGCTGAACGGGATCCCGAAGCCCGCCTCAAGTCGCAGAAAATCGAATCCGAGAGAAAGATTCCTGACGGCCATGTTCGCCTGGACGTTCTGCCAGGCTTTCCAAAAGACCACGCACAAAACCAGAAAGAACCCGACTTGATAAAGGAGACGTCGGATCTGCCGCCGGGTCAGACCGCGGAAACCCGGAGCGCTCCCCGCCGTCGCTACAGACAATTGCTCGGTCCGTGTCTCTTCCATTTCAGCCCGGTAGCGCTATCGCCATGCGGCTTATCGAAGCCGCATGGCGTAGCTATCCTATCAGCGGAATGGCGGGCTGTAGATGAGGCCGCCGTTGCTCCACAGATTATTCAGCCCGCGTGACAGCTTGATCGGGCTGCCGCTGCCAAGATTCCGCTCGTAGAGTTCGCCGTAGTTTCCGGTTGTCCGGATGACCTTGACCGCCCAGTCCTGCGGCAGGTCGAGCATCTTGCCGAACTCACCGGTCTTGCCCAGCAAGCGCTGAACTTCAGGGTTGGCCGAGTTCTGGCTCATATCGACCACGTTTGCCTGGGTGATGCCGAACTCTTCGGCGATGATCGTCGCGTTGAGCACCCACGCAACAATGTCCCGGAATCGCGGGTCGTCTTGACGCACAGTGGGCCCGAGCGGCTCTTTCGAGAACACGTCGGGCAGGATCTCCCAGTCGTCTGGATTCTTCATCGCGGTCCGGCTTGCCGCAAGTCCACCACGCTCATTCGAGTAGACGTCACAGCGGCCGGATTCGAGATTCTGCTGGTTCTGCTCGCGTGTTGCCCCGGTGATGGCCGTGTAGGTCATTCGATTGGCGCGATAATAGTCCGCAAGGTTCAGCTCCGACGTCGTGCCGGCAGAAACGCAGACCGAAGCGCCATTCAGATCCTTGCCGCTCTTGGCGCCGAGCTTTTTGGCCACCATGAAGCCCTGGCCGTCGTACATATAGACGCCTGCCCAATCGAGATTGAGCGACGAGTCACGCGAGTAACTCCATGTTGCGGTGCGAGCAAGGAGATCTGCCGCGCCGGACTGCAGTGTCGTGAAGGCTGCCCGGAACTCGAGCGGGACGAACTTTACCTTTGCAGGATCGCCAAGTATCGCGGCGGCGACGGCACGGCAGAACTCGACTTCCATGCCCCGCCAGTTTCCTGTGTTGTCCAGCGTCGACATGCCTGTCGAAACGCCCGTTGAAACACCACAGTTCAGTTCGCCGCGCTGCTTTATCGCGTTGACCGTATCGCCCTGTGCCGCAATAGCGGCGGCAGGCAAGGCCAAGGCACAGGCGGCCGATATAACAAAAGTTTTGAGGCTTCCGGACATGCTTACCCTCTTTTGAATGAGTTGGGTCTCGGTAAGGCCCGACAGATGGATTGAACCATCCGTCCGCACTCAAGCGGCGTTCTGGGCTGGGTAGCCTGCGTCCTCAAGGGCCTTCGTGATCTCCGAAAGATTATCGACGCCGTCGATGGTGACGCGACGCGCGTCGACGTCGATGTCGATCTTGGAAAGCGGCGCCACGCCCATGATCGCATTCGTCACACGCTTGGCGCAGCTCTGGCAGTGCATCTTCTCGACTTTCAGTACCGTAGCCATTCGACTTCTCCTTGGGAGTTTCAGTCCTCGCTCACGCAAGCTCGAGCAAGGCAATCACGATGCAAGTTGCCAACGTTGGAAGGTCAACGCCTTTTGGCGGCCGGTACTGCCTTTTTTCTGGGCACCGTGCTGCTGCAGGATTCATGGCCGCAATCGGCCTGCACGGCCCGGGGCGCGCGCACACCCTTCAGGTTCATGAGGCTGCCGGGGCGCGCGCTCGCCGGTAGAGCAGCCTTCGGATCGGCAAGGTCGCTGAGGATCGGGCAATCGGGGCGGTGGTCGCCATGGCAGTTCTCGACGAGATGCCGGAGCGATCCGACCATCGCCGCGAGCTCCCGTATTTTTGCTTCCAGCGTCGCGATTTTCTCGGTCGCGATCCTTTTGACATCAGAGCTTGCGCGACTACGGTCGTGCCAAAGCGTCAAGAGGCTCGATATTTCCTCGATCGAAAAGCCGAGGTCACGGGCACGCCCAATAAAACGCAGCGTGTGGATATCCTCGGGCGAATAGACTCTGTAGCCGGCTTCCGTCCTCACGGGTGCCTTGATCAGATCGATCGATTCGTAATAGCGGATCATCTTGGCCGAGACGCCAGCCGCTTCCGCGGTTTCACCGATATTCATAGCGGCTCACTCCTTGTTTCCTTCTATGCCGGAACGAAGCGACGCAGGCGCAGGGCGTTGCTGAGCACGAACACGCTCGACATCGCCATTGCACCGGCAGCAAGCATCGGCGACAGCAGCATGCCAGTGAACGGGTAAAGGGCTCCCGCAGCGACCGGGACAAGCGCCACGTTGTAGGCAAATGCCCAGAACAGGTTCTGTTCGATATTGCGCATCGTCGCACGCGAGATCGCCAGTGCCGTCGCGACGATGGTGAGATCACCTGAGACGAGCACGACCTCGGCGCTTTCGATCGCGACGTCGGTTCCGGTACCGACGGCGATCCCGACATCGGCCTCGGCGAGAGCAGGTGCATCGTTGATTCCATCGCCGACGAACGCAATCGCGCCCCCGGCCGCGCGGAGCCTCCGGATCTCGTCGAGCTTCCCGGCCGGCAGAACTTCTGCAACGACCGTATCGATACCCAGTTGCCTGGCGACAGCGTTGGCCGTGATCCGGTTGTCGCCGGTGATCATCACGGTCTTGAGGCCGAGCCGGTGCATGGCGGCGATCGCGGACGCCGTCGTCGGACGGATTGGGTCAGCCACGGCGATTAGTGCCGCTGCCTTCCCGTCGATAGCCGCATAAAGCGGTGTCTTGCCTTGTTCGGCGAGCATCCTTGCATCCGCCATCACTTCAGAAATATCGATACCAAGCTTCGCCATATGGCGGTCGGCGCCAACCTCGATCCGTCTTGGACCGACATTCGCGCCGATCCCATATCCGGGGACGGCTGCGAATCCGGATACTGTGGCTGGTGCAATACCTTCGGCCTTCGCTGCCGCTATTATCGCTGTGGCAACTGGATGCTCGGATTGTGCTTCCACGGATGCGACCAGGGAGAGCACGTCGCGCCGATCGAACCCAGGTGCCAGGACAAGGTCGGTCAGTTCCGGCTTGCCCTTCGTCAAGGTGCCAGTCTTGTCGAAGGCGACCGTCTTCACGTCACGCAATGCCTGGAGCGCATCGCCGCGTCTGAACAGGACGCCAAGTTCGGCCGCCCGCCCGGTCCCCACCATGATCGACGTCGGCGTTGCAAGCCCCATGGCGCAGGGACAGGCGATTATGAGAACCGCGACTGCGTTGACGAGCCCGAAAGTCAACGCCGGCTGCGGACCCCAGACCCACCAGACAGCAAACGTCAGGCCCGCCGCTGCGAAAACCGCAGGTACGAACCAGGCGGTAACCTTGTCCACCAGCGCCTGGATCGGCAGCTTGGCGCCTTGGGCACTCTCAACCATCCGGATGATCTGGGCGAGCAGCGTGTCGGCGCCGACTTTGGTCGCCTCATAGACGAAGCTGCCGGTCGTATTGATCGTACCGCCCACGATGCCGGCACCCACGGATTTCAGGACCGGAATGGGTTCGCCGGTAATCATCGACTCGTCGACATGGCTCTGCCCTTCGATCACGGTTCCATCGACCGGAATCCGGTCGCCCGGACGGACCTGAATCCGATCGCCCGGCCGCACCTGCTCCAGCGGGATTTCGACGTACGCATTGTCGCGCAGCACGCGCGCGGTCTTCGCCTGCAGGCCGATAAGACGCTTGATCGCCTGGCTGGTTCGCCCGCGACTGATCGCCTCAAGCCATCGGCCCAGCAGGATCAGCGTTACGATCACCGTTGCAGCTTCATAGTAGAGATACGCTGTCCCCGCCGGCAGAACCTTCGGCGCGAAGGTCGAGACAAGCGAATAGCCGTAGGCGCTGAGCGTGCCGACCGACACAAGCGAGTTCATGTCCGGCACGCCGCGGAGAAGTTTGGGAAGGCCCGTACGATGAAAGCGCAGGCCAGGCCCAAACATCACAAGTGTCGCCAGGACGAAAAAGACGTACTTGAGGTACTTGTGCCCGACCGTCAGCTCGACCCAGGAATGCACCTCAGGGATCGCGTGCCCACCCATCTCGACGGCGAAAATCGGGAAGGTCAACGCCGCAGCCACAATCAGGGCGCGTCGCAGTCGACCGATCTCCAGTGTCTTTGCATCCGCGGCGTCCTCACGGCTCGAGGCCTCTGCGACAGGCTTGGCCTCGTAGCCTGCCTTTTCAACAGCGACTTCGATGGTACCTGCCGGAACGAGTCCGGCATACGCTTTGACGACCGCGCGCTCTGTAGCGAGGTTTACCGAGACGTCCGAAACACCAGGAACAGCCTTGATCGCTTTCTCGACATGGCTGACGCAGGAAGCGCAAGTCATGCCCGAAATCGAAAATTCCATCTCAGTTACCGGGATCGCATACCCCGCCCGCTCGACGACACCGGGCAAGCTGGTGACGGTTGCGGCATCGGCAAGCGAAAGGCTGGCCTTCTCGCTCGCGAGATTGACCGAAACCGACTTGACCCCCTGCAGTGCCGTCAGGGCCTTCTCGACATGGCTGACACAGGACGCGCAAGTCATGCCCTCGATCGGAATATCGAGGGTCAAATCAGCTTGTTCGGGCTTGAGCAATGCGGCGGAATTCATTGGAGTCTCCCTTATTGGGAACCTTCATGCAGCCTTCCCACAGGGGAAGGTCAAGCGGGTCAGTGGGCGTGATGGTCGTGGACGACGGCGTGGCCATGGCCGCGTGCGATCAGCCAGCGATTGACCGGGAACGCCAGGATCGCGGCCAGCGCCAGCGCACCGGCCATGCTCACCCAGAACAGGCTGTCGGCAAGGCTGGCTTCCATGGCTCCAGGGATCAGGACCATCGCCGCGTTGTCGACCAGTTCCATGATGGAGATCGAAACAAAGTCGGCCGCGAAGGCAAGCTTGAGTGCCTTTAAAACCGGGATCCCTGCGCGCAGAAGCGGCATCGCCGTCAGCGCGAAACCGAATAGGAACGCAAGCGCCACCGCCAGCGCGATCGTGGGCCACACCGACCAGCCGAGCGCGGTGCCAATAACAAGGCCCAACACCTCGCCGATCGCACATCCGGTTAGGCAATGCAGCGTCGCCTGCCACGCGATCCTATTCAGGGAGGCGGACGGCCCGGCTGTCATCAGATGGTGGTGGCCGTGGTGAAGGTGTGGCGTCGTGGACATCGGAAACCTCTTGGGATGGCGGTTACATCATGCCGCCACTCTCCACCTTCCCATCGTTGGAAGGTCAAGCTTCCAGGCTATGCCCAGGCGTCATGGCCGACTGGCCGTGAACGCCTTCCCAAGGGTTAAGGTTGGTCCGGTGCCCATCCGAGCGCTAAGAGCGCAGATACTTCCAGAGGGCTGCCGCTCCCAGCACCAGATTGAGTGCAACAAGTATCCCGAACACGCTCATGGCGATCATACCTCCCGGCATCATCATCTCATGTGATTCCATCATGTTCCCCTCCTGAAAAGCCCGGCTGAACGCAAAGCGACCGGTTACGGAGCTTTATATAAATGGACCCTGTGTCCCGGGTGTGTCGGATCGCAACAATATGTATCTGCGTGAGCCTAAAACTCTATGCCGCCGGCAATTGATGCCGACGCTTTGCACACTCGCGATAGAGTGCCTCCGCGCTTATTCCGATTTCAGCCGCAACAGTTTTCCATTCGCCTTTGACTGGCAGGCGCCCATCATTCGACGCGATCCACGCGTCGAGACGATCAGCGACGGTGCGCAATGACAAGATTTCCGCCCGCAGGCGGGTCTTCTGTACCTCGTGTGCGAGGTATGCCGCCCAGCCGGTCGCCCGTCATTGCGGGCTGTCGAGGCGTCGCGCCAGATCCATCAAGCGCCGCATTGTGCGGACCGCACCTGAAAGACTGCCGAAGACCGCCTCGCCGACGAGGAAGTGGCCGATATTGAGCTCGACTAACTGCGGTATGGCGGCGACAGCAGTAACGTTGTCGAAATCGAGACCGTGCCCCGCATGGCATTCGATGCCGAGATCCGCAGCACAGGCGGCCGACTTGACCAGACGCCCGAGTTCGCCTGCCCGATTGGCTCCAGTCTCATGGGCATAGGATCCGGTGTGCAGTTCTACGATATGTGCACCAGCAGCTTTCGCCGCCTCGACCTGAAGAGGATCGGGATCGATGAACAGGGAGACCCGGATTCCGGCATCGGCCAGCTTGCGGATGAACGGTCGAAGCGCATTGACGTTGCCGGCAACATTCAGGCCGCCTTCGGTGGTCACTTCCGTGCGCTTCTCGGGCACCAGACAGCAGGCGTGCGGCTTGATGGCAAGTGCGATGGCAAGCATCTCGTCGGTTGCCGCCATCTCGAAGTTCAGCGGCGCATGTATCTCGGCCTTGATCCGCCGCATGTCGTCGTCGCGGATATGCCGCCGATCTTCACGCAGATGAGCCGTGATTCCATCGGCACCAGCAGCAACTGCCATCCGGGCGGCCGCGACGGGATCGGGGTGGATGCCGCCACGGGCATTTCGGATCGTTGCGACGTGATCGATGTTCACTCCGAGGCGAAGTTTCATTCGGGACTCCATTCGTCGTCATCGAAACTCGCCAAGCACGAGCACAGACGGCGACTTGCGATTTATGCGTCCCGATGGTCCGGCGCAATTGGAGATTTGTCCCGATTGTCTCGCGCTCGAGCGCAGTGGGAAGCTTACTGGAATCCACTTACCCAACCGATCTGCGATATCGCGTGACCGAAATACAGATCCAAACCTAAACCAATTGGCCGGATGATGTGGACGGACCATTGACTTCAGACTTTTGATCCTTCCGAATGGATATACCAAAGCAAGCTTCTCTACCGGGCATCGATAGGAAAATTCGTAAGTCATTTTGTTGGCTAATTTCTCAACAATTCGTTCTCTTCCAAAGAGACACCCAAAACCTCCTCGAACACGCGCCGGACAACGCGCAGGTCCCGGCGTCGCTCAAGTAGTGCGCGCATCATATCGTCGACCAGTGGGTTCAGAGTCGGGAGGGCGTCGAAAGGCATTTGGTAAGAACTCGCAATTTCATGCAGTAGCGTCTCTCGAACGAGATTCCAGTCTCTGCCATCCGGTCCTTCGACTTCGACCACATGGAATCTCGAGAGCAAGGGCGCCGGTAGGCCCTTTAGCGAGTTTGCACCCGCGATCCAGGTAACGTGGCTCAAATCGACCTCGACCTGCAAGAGCGGATCGTGGAATCGACGTGCTGTCTCGGGCTCCAGCATTGTCAAGATCGCCGCGATCGGATCGCCGTTGTGACTGGCTTGAGACTTCTCGATTTCGTCGACGAACACGATGGGATTTGCCCGCTTGTGGCGCAGGATCAGGTCGATGATCACCGTCGGGTTTGCAGTTGACCATCCACGAGCGGTGCCAAGTAGCGCCCGCGCGTCGCTCTGTCCCGCAAAGCAGAGCGGTAGCATCGGTACGCCGAGAACATTTGCGAGATCTGCGATGAAGCGACTTTTGCCAATACCCGGCGGCCCCACGATCAGCAGCGGCGAGAGCCGAAACGGACGGTTACGAAGCGCCACAAGGCGCCGATCGACCAAGTCGATGGCAGGCTTGAACCAACGCGGCTCCACGAGCCGACGACGCCAGCTTGGATCGACCACGACGCGAGAGATCGGATCCTCGAGCTTGCGGTACTCCCTCAGCTTTGAAACCGTCTCGCGGTCCCCTGACAGTGTCAGTCGACCCAACAGGACTGGAACCTTGAACTGCGGGATCGAAGGCTCGACCGGCACATCGTCGCCATCGATTGGCACCCTGGCGACATCGGGACCATCTGCATGCACTTTTTCAAGCCTACGTTCCCTTTCCTCCTCGAGACCGCTCGCGACGATTTCAGCGTCGGTCTTGTTTTGCGCAAGCTCCCGTTCAACGCCCGCAATCGTCATGCTCATCTCGGTGATCAGCGCAGCACGAAGCAGCAGATTTCGAGATCTCTTCTCGTCCCTTCGCGCGCGTGCAACGAGCCGTGCAACCAGCGACTTCGCAGCCAGATCCGATTCCGACGCGGCCAGAGCGAGCCAGATCAGCGCTTCACGAAGATTGAATTTTCGTTCGGCAGACAGCCAATAGAAGGTCGCCCTGTGCGGCCAGCCATTGGTAAGCTTGCGAATGCTTTCGTCCACCATGCGGAGTTCGAGCTGGGCCACGAGTTCCAGACGCTGCTCCTGTCGCAGGGCCCACGGGCGAATGCGCGTCCACAAGGTTTCCAGATTATCGAGACTGATCACGGCACACCGCTTTCATGCGGCGAGCCAGATCTCGCCGCCGCTATTTGAGAAAGAATCTTTGTGGTGGCAGTCCGAGGACCGGAGCCGAAACCGGCAGAATCGATCGGCCGCCTACCGAATTGCACGAGTGCCGGACATCCCGCCGGGTCAGGTGCCCTGTTCGGAGGCTCGGCATGTCAGGCGCGTTTCGGCGCCAAACCGCGGCGGGCCTCGGCGGTTATTCGTCGGTGGAGCTTTCGCTCGACGATCCGCAAGGTTGCCCGCGTGAAATGGAAGTCGGCAAAGTCCGCGGCCATGGCCGGATCCGCAAAGTGTCGCCCGGTCGCTCCGTCTTCGAAGCCGTGGATCTCGACGTTGGAGATCACGATCTTCCGCTCGAACACAAAAGCTTCCAGGATGGAGGCGAAATCCCAAGGCAACTCGTGATCGACATCGCAACCGGACAGCGGCAGCAAGTCACCTGAGATCGCGCAGTGCACCCTCCCCTGCGGATCGGCGGCACGGGCCTGTGCTTCCCTGCGGAACGCCTCGATCTGCGGCCGGACCGCCTCGCGTGCGGCACGGACGAAGTCGGCGTAACCCGTCTCGGGGGTCTCGGGTTCGTTGTCGTTTGCCGGACGCCCAATGCGGGCGATAGCAGCGATGTAGGAGATGTCGGTCTCGGAGCCGTCATCGCGCTCGATAAAGAGGACCGGCGTTCGAAACACCGGGTGCAGTTCGACCCGAAGGGAGCGAATACCGGGGCCGATCTTCTTTGCTGCTTCGGGATGCCAGTCGATTACCGCTCGAACAAGCACAGCACCCTGCTGATCAAGAGGGACACCCGGCGGCTGCGCCTGGATCAACGAAGTGAGAGTGTTCCGAAGCGCCTTCTTGTTGGCAAACGTAAGGCCGGCAAGGGTCACAGGTTGGCTGTTCATGATGAAGGGCTCCTTCTTCCCTTTATAGGCTCAATATATGTGCCTTTAAGGGGTCTGTCAAGGAATGGTTGTGCGTCAACGCGAAGCCATTTAGGAGTCGTACCTATGATTACGCCCTCCCAAGCCCGCGCAGCACGCGCCCTTCTCGCAATGAAGCTTGAGGATGTTCGAGCAAAAACGGGCATCTCGACCCAAGCAATTTCGGCATTCGAAACTGAGAAATCGGATCCGAGGGCATCGACAATTGAACGGCTTCGGGCGCATTACGAAAGCGAAGGGCTGGAATTTCTGTCGAATTCGGAAGTCGCCGGCTTCGGTGTCCGTTGGCGGAGACCGACCGATGTCTCCGCCCTTCTAAAGAAGTAGCGCCAGCCTTAACCGAAGCCGTCTACCCGGGACGCGGGCTTGTGAAATCTCCGGCCGCGCCAATAAAGCTATCGTTCATATCGTCCGTCAGAATGGGTTCGCTGAAATAGCCGTCCCTTTCTTCGTCATCCCCATAGACAACCTGCCCGTCCCAAACCTCTGCGCCATGGGCCTTGAACTGGGCCGGTTGAATTTTGGCCTTTTGATGAGACTTGGCTTTCGGTGTAGGCGCTTGCAGAAGTCGCTGACGTGCCGTCAGAAGTCGGTAAAGTTCCGCCGCCTCGGCTTCTACTCGCGTACGCTCCTGCCGCGCGCGAAAAATGGCTTCGGGCAAGCCTCCGTCGACTCGTGCGCGCCGCCATTCGGAGGGGGAGGCCTTCGGCTCCGGTTGACGGTGAAGTGAATGAATGGCGGCCTCGATCGCAAACGCATCTGCCTCTGATATGCACGCCGTGTTCAAAATGTCCTCATACGCGGCCCGCTGCCTTTCGAGCGAACGATGATCTACGACCTGATCAACGCCAGCCATTCTGAGCGCCATATTGACCGCGGCCGCCCAGTCGGCCCGAAACCGTTCGACGTCCGACGGGCGCGCAAGGGTTGTTCGATCCTTATGGGTTGAGAATCCATGCGCTGACAGTTTCCGGAGGGTCACGATGATATGCACATGCGGCTGCCTGCCGCCGTCGCTTGCGCGCTTGGTATGGATCGCATAATCCACCGCCAAACCACGATCCAGAAACTGCTCTTTGATGAACTTCCGAACCAGCATCTTCATCTGTCTGCGCGTCAGTTCTCGCGGAATTCCCAGTCGGACAATTCGGGCGGTCTGAGCATCCTTTCGCCTCTCGGCGCGCTCGACAGCATTCCAGAGATCGCTGCGACCCATTTGAGGAGCGTCTGCAGGCACGAGAACATCTGCCTCGATGACCTCTTCGCCCACACGACCCCGGTAACTGAACGTTAAGCCTTGTCTCTCGTCCACGACGACGTCTTTGGCTTGGTACGCTGCAGCCGCACAGGCCTGCCGACCCTTCGACCTCGCGACGATCTTGATGCTGCAGGAATAGAGCGCCATCGAACTTCTCCTTACCCGAGAATAATATCGAGCGATGTCGGGAACGAGAAATTCGATCTGCAAGATTCTTGAGAGCACCCCGGTGAATTTTCGGGAATGCGCGCTTATGCATTGAGGGGGAGCACGTCACACCATCTGATGAAAATTGACTGGCCATCGCTGGACAAACTCAACACGGATCAGAAATTTTCCCATTCCCGACAACCGCCGCTACGCTTACGGCATGGAGGTGGAACATGTCGAAGACGCAAATCGAAATTCTGAATGCACGGATATCCCAGCTTCGGCAGCGTCGAAAAATCGCGGCCCAGGCGGAGAAGTACGCAAAACTCAAACTGCAGAAACGTCAAGCTTCGTTGGTTGGGCACGCTCTCCTTGAGATGTGCGGCGGTAGTGGCACGGGAACCGAAGCGGCTCGCGCCGTACTGTCCTCGATCATAGGGATGCTTGATCCCGACCAAGGCACAAAGATCAGAAGGGAGTACCTGAAACCGAAAGCGCCGACGAGAAATCCGGCTGCAGAAGGACGGTACCCGCCAGACGAGCCATTCGCTCTCCTTTTCCCGGGAAAGCAGTGACGAGCTGCTCGACGCGTCTAGAAATTCGGACCGGGTCTGTGCGGGAAACTGAAGAGCTGCAGGGACGTCGTGCGGCCAACCGTCTGCGCACGGCTAAGCGGAACACGATCAATGCCTCCACCGAAGAACCGATCAAAGAGAAGTGCCTTCAGAACACGTTCGCGCCGCATGCCAAGTTGACGATACGACGAGTTATTAGGTGCCAACACCACAATAGATGGTAGTTGGAGTAGCTTTAGACTTCTGCTACCGCAGGATATAGACGTTTCGTACGGAAATCCCCGCTCTTGCCGGCGACCATTTGCTTCAAACGAGCAGAATTCACATGTTGAATGTGCAGGAGCCGTCAACGTGCCGTTTGAACCAAATGCCCAGTCCCAATACCAAAGCGCTTCCATCCACCCATACGCGGTGGGATGGACTGTCAAGGCTTGGCTCGCCCAAGACATGACCTTCGGAACCGGGGGCGGCTGACATGTTCGCCGATGGCCTCCGGTACGAAATTGACGAGGATCCACCTGATAGGCGGTCGACCGACAGAAAAGCCCGCAACGATGGCAGGACCTCGCTGAAGCAGCTTCAGTCGCTCATTAAGGCCGAGTACGACGGGCAATTCCGGACGATTACCCAAGACTTGGCCAGGGTCATCGATAGAAGGGCGTTGGCTGGTACGATGACAACACTGGAGGCCGCCAACTACTTCAGGGTCTCGACCAAGACATTTTTAAAGCACTATTCGCCGCTACTCAGCCCAATTCCAACGTCCTGCGAAAAAGCCAGACGGAAGCACCGACGCTGGAGCCGATATGAAATCGAGAGGCTGGCTGGTAATTCTTCAGGCTCCGGGCACCAAGATCAACAATCGGCAGAGGACGACACATTTATCAGAACCCAGATGGAAAAGCGTCTTGAGTGATCCGTTCGTACTCATCGACCGCCCCCTCGGCCAGCTCCTTCGTCTTGACGATGTATTCGTCGAGAATCTTCTGGGTCACGTTGATCGAGTGGCCGGAAAGCCCTGCAATCCGCGATGCACTCACACCTCCTTCAGCGAGCCAGACCATGCCGCTGCGTCGAAGTGCATGGAAGTTGAGGCCGCGGATCTTCGCGGCCTCAAGCCAGCTCCGGAACTTCCGACTGAAGTTGCGATCGTCGAACATCTCTTTGCTTTGCGTCTGCACGAGAGGGCGTTTCTGCCCTGGCATGATCGTCTGGCGCTCGATTTCCGCGCGCAGGAGCTTGTGGACAGGGAACTCAACCTCAGCCCCGGTCTTGGCTTGCGTGAGCTTCATCCACCAGCGACCGCGGTTGTCGCTCCTGATTTGGTCAGCCGTAATGTCGAGAATGTCGCCGCGCCGCTGCAGCGTGAACAGCCCCAACAAGAAGGCGAGACGCATGTCGTCTGGCACAGCTTCCGTCCGAGTGACCTTCTCCTTGATGAAGGCCGGATTGCCGCCGGCATCGACTTCACGCTTCGCCGACAGGAACGCCTCGACTTGGTTGGGGCGCCAGATCGGCTTCGCCTTCTTGGTCTTCTTGCCCTTCGAGAAGGAGCCGGGCGACCCGAAAGGATTCACGACGTCGAAATGCCCGTTCTGGATCCCCCAGTTCCACACCCGCGAATAGCACTTGAAGCGGTTCCTGGCCGACCCTGACCCGTGCTTGGCGATCAGCGTCGCCTTGAATTTCGATGCCATCGCTCGGGAGAACATCTTCGGCGCCCAGTCGCCGACCCGCTCCTCGAGATCGGTCAAGAAGGGGAGCCAGAGAGTCTTGGTTCCCTGGGCGAGCCCGACGAACTCCGGGGCGACCTTGAACTTGGCGATGACATCGTTAAGCGAACCGACCTGCCGGCCGCGTGGTTCCGGTCCCGCGAGCGCTTCGACCTCTGCCGCACGGGCGATCGCGCGGGTCCGGTCGGAGCCGAGCGCGAGCTTGGTGGCGCGGTGGTAGTAAAAGGTCTTCGTCGTCCCGTCGGCGAGGGTCTTCGAGACGATTTTGATTCCCGGCAATGGCGAATTCATCGCACTCATGGGCATCCATCCAACCTCCAACGGGAAGTCCGCTGGAAACTGAGTGGAAACCACGTGGAAACCAGAGGCAAGTCCAAAAAACATGAAGCCCGCTAAATCATTGATTTAGCGGGCTTCTTTGATGGTCGGAGCGACAGGATTCGAACCTGCGACCCCCAGTCCCCCAGACTGATGCGCTACCGGGCTGCGCTACGCTCCGTCAGGTCGTTCGGGCTGTAGATTCCACCCCTGGGGACAGGGCGGCTCGAACGGGCGCGGACTATGCCCCAGCCTCCCGCCTGATTCAACGGCCGGATTTGGGGTCCGGTACCGCCGGCGACAGGTGCAGGTGGCAACAGCCCGACCGTCCGGGCACCCAAGTTTCAGCGCGGAATCCGATACCGGCAGCCCCGAAGCAGCCATTGTCGAAACGTCCGGCGATCCGGCACATCAATGCCTGCTCCACCTCGGTCAGCCCGGCCTTGCGCCAGGCGTCCTGAAGCGGGCAGCGGTGCACACCTATATGTACGGTGCCATCCGGATCATCCGTCCGGTCGTGGGGAAAGAGGCGCCCCTCGTCGGGGCTCACGGCCAGGAAGGCGTCGGCAACGGCCTTCGGCGTCGGGTCCGCCAGCTTGCCAAACAGGGCACGACCGGCCGCCTCGCCCCGCCGTTCGATCGCTTCGCCCAGCACGGCTGCCGCCCGGTCCGGGCCGATCTCGGCCGCGAAGGCCCGATAGATCTCCCAATAGAGGAGTGCGCGGTTCGCGAAGGCGTCGGAGAGCTGGCGGACGAGGTCGGCGCGTTCCATCGGGTTTCCTCTATCGAGAGGCCGACTTTACAGGCCTCTCGGGCTGGCCGGAACGGCAGGTTCGCCCCGGCAAATCCTGCCGGGCGGCCGTTCCGGGCGGCCGGCATCACCCGGTAAACACATGAAACAGAACAATTTTCCGTCTGGCACGTCGGCTGCTTAGGGAGGGTGTGCCCCATCAGAGGGCGATCGACAACGGACCCTGCGGACGAAGACGATGGAAAACCCTTCATACCTAGCGATCTCGCACCAGAACGCGCTGCGCCGTCAGATGGAGACGGTGTCGCACAACCTGGCGAACGCGAACACGACGGGCTTCCGCTCCGAGAAGCTGCTGTTTGCCCAGTACCTGACGAACAAGGCCGGCAACCCCGGCATCGCGGGCGAAGGCGCCGCCAAGCTCGCGTTCGTCGAAGGCATCGGCACCTACCGCGATACGAAGCCGGGCCAGGCGATCAAGACCGAAGCGCCGCTCGACATGATGATCAACGGCAACGCCTACTTCGTCGTCGATACGCCGGTCGGCCAGCGCTTCACGCGCGACGGCAACTTCCGCCTCGACAGCACCGGCATGATCGTCAACTCGGAAGGCTTCGCCCTTCTCGACCAGAACAACCAGCCCATCCGCCTCAACCCGAACGAGACCGACGTCGAGGTCACCAAGCAGGGCGAGGTCTTCGGCGGCACCAACCGCGTCGGCCGCATCCGCCTCGTCTCGTTCCCCGACGAACAGGCGCTGACGCGTCTCGGCGGCGGCCTTTATTCGAGCAACGTCGATCCCGTGCCGGCCGATCCGCGCGCGGAAGTCCACCAGGGCATGCTCGAAGGCTCGAACGTCGTCTCGATCACCGAAGTCACCCAGATGCTCGACATCGTCCGCCGCTACGAGTCGGCGCAGAAGATCCTCGACACCGAACATGAACGCGCACGCAAGGCGATCGCCACGCTCGCCCGCGTCGCCTGAACGATTGAATAGGAGATAGACCCATGCGCTCTCTCAACACCGCCGCCACCGGGATGCTCGCCCAGCAGCTGAACGTGGAAGTCATCTCGAACAACATCGCCAACCTCAACACCACCGGCTTCAAGCGCCAGCGCGCCGAGTTCCAGGACCTGCTCTACCAGGGCCAGCGCCGCGCAGGCACGGCCGCCTCGGACGCAGGCGGCACGGTTCCCGCCGGCATCCAGATCGGCCTCGGCGTCAAGCCGACGGCGGTCTACCGCATTCACGAGCAGGGCTCGCTGCTGAAGACCGACAACTCCCTCGATCTCGCGATCCAGGGCCGCGGCTTCTTCCAGGTGACGCTGCCCACGGGCGAAACGGCCTACACCCGCGCCGGCTCGCTGCAGCTCAACAACCAGGGCACGGTCGTCACGGCCGACGGCTTCCCCGTGATCGGGCCCGGCCAGATCCCACAGACGGCGACGAGCATCTCGGTCAACCAGTCGGGCCAGGTCTTCGTCCAGCTGCCGGGCACCAACACCGCCCAGCAGGTCGGCCAGTTCGTCATGGCGACATTCGTCAACGAAGCGGGCCTCCTGCCCATCGGCAACACGAGCTTCATGCCGACGGCCGCTTCGGGCGACGCCGTCACGGGCACGGCCGGCACGGCCGGCGTCGGCACGCTGCAGCAGGGCTTCGTCGAAAGCTCGAACGTCAACGCGGTCAACGAGGTCACCTCGCTGATCACGGCCCAGCGCGCCTATGAGATGAACTCGAAGGTGATCCAGGCCTCCGACCAGATGCTGAACGTGGTCAACCAGCTCCGCTGATGACCCCCGTTCCAGGAGTACGCGCCATGAAGTCCTTCGCCCTGCTCGTCGCCTTCATCTTCGCCGCGATCGTCGCGGCTGCCAGCCCCGCCCCGGCGCAGAGCCTGCGCACGGATCTGGTCGTGGTCGAAAACGACCTCGTGAAGCTGTCGGACCTCTTCGAGGGCGTCGCCAACGACCGCGCCGTGCTCCGCGCACCCGCCCCCGGCCGCCGCCTGTCGGTCGAGATCCAGCAGCTGATGGAAATCGCGCGCGCCAACGGCCTCGCCTGGCGCCCGCAGACCCGCTTCGACCGCGTGCTGGTCGAACGCATGGGCAAGACCCTCGATCTCGGTGACATCCTGCCGCCGCTCCGCCAAGCGCTCGTCAACGAAGGCGTGCGCGCCACCGACGACATCGACCTCGGCAGCCGCAGCTTCAAGATCTCGCTGCCGCTCGACGCGCCCGCCGACATCGACGTCCGCCAAGTCCAGTACGACCGCGCCTCGGGCCGCTTCTCGGCCACGCTCGCCGCCGGCGGCAACCATCCCGGCGCCCAGCGCGTCAGCATCCAGGGCCGCGTCTTCGCGACGGCCCGCCTGCCGATCCTGCGCCGCACGGTCGCGGCCGGCGAAACGATCCGCGCCCAGGACATCGAGTTCGCCCAGGTCCGCGAAGATGCCGGACGGCGCGACCTGATCGCGAACCCCGACAAGCTGATCGGGCAGACCGCCCGCCAGCGCCTGCGCGAACGCGAACCGGTGCGCGAGATCGACGTGCGCCCCGCCACGCTCGTGGCGCGCAACGCCAACGTCACGATCGTCCTGCAGTTCGGCAACCTCAGCCTCAGCGCGCTGGGTCGCGCCGTCGAGGACGGTGCCCGCGGCGACACGATCCGCATCGTCAACACCGCATCGAACCGCCAGCTCGAAGGCGTCGTCATCGGCCCGGACACGGTCTCCGTGTCGACCGGCCCGCGTCTCGCCGCCCTTCAGGCCCAGTAAGCAAACGACCAGGAAGAATCGGAGCCCGTCATGAAGTCCCTCGCCCGCCTTGCCATCGTCGTCGTCGCCGCCTCGAGCCTCGCGGCTTGCGGCAGCACGTTCGACAGGTTGTCGGATCTCGGCCAGGGCCCCGCCCTGTCGCCGATCAAGAACCCCGCGGACAACGCAAAGATCACGATGCCGACGCCGCCCCGCCAGGGCGACGACCGCGGCGGTGCCTCGCTATGGCGCACGGGTGCGCGCCAGTTCTTCAAGGACAACCGCGCCGGTCAGGTCGGCGACATCGTGACCGTCATCGTCGACATCACGAACGAGAAGGCCGACTTCAGCAACGTGACCACGCGCAGCCGCGCCAATTCGGAATCGGCCGACATCAGCTCGCAGATCCTCGGCTACGGCACGCAGAGCCTGATCGAACGGCTGCCCGGCAACAACTCGGTCCCGATGACCGGCACGAGCACGACAAACCCGCTCTCGCTCGGCGGTCTCAGCTCGGCCACTTCGAACAACGGCACGGGCCGCATCCAGCGCGCCGAGACCCTGTCGCTGCGCGTCGCCGCCGTCATCACCCAGGTCCTGCCGAACGGCAACTATGTCGTCTCGGCGACCCAGGAAGTCCGGGTCAACTTCGAAGCCCGAATCCTGCAGCTTGCCGGCGTGATCCGGCCGCAGGACATCACTTCGGCCAATACAATCAAGCAGGACCAGCTTGCCGAGGCGCGCATCGCGTACGGCGGCAAGGGCCAGATCACCGACTTCCAGCAGCCGCGCTGGGGGCAGCAGCTCTTCGACATCATCGCCCCGTTCTGATCGCACTCGAGACGAACCCGACAAGCCCTCCGCCGGAAACGGCGGGGGGCTTTGCCGTTTTTGTGGGCACACACTAGTTATGGTAAGTGTTGAGCGGTTACGTACTACATATTATAAACATTTGACATTTGCAAATTGCTTCGCAAAATATAGCGTCATGGACAGAACAGATTACGCGCTTCTCGAGGCGCTGCAAGAAGATGCCCGCGCATCGCTTGCCGAACTGGGCCGCAAGATCGGCCTCTCGATTTCCGCGACGAACGAGCGGGTGAAGAAGCTGGTCACCGCCGGCATCGTCCGCGGCTGGCACGTCCGTCTCGATCCGGACCGCCTGGGCTATCCGGTCCTCGCGATGGTCGCCGTCGCGACCGACCGGCCGGAAAGCGGTACCGGGTTCATCGCCGCCGCGCGCGCGATCCCCGAGGTGCAGGAGTGCCACCAGACCGACGGGACGTGGAGCTTCATGCTGAAGGTCCGTGCGCGCGACGAGCGGCACCTCGAAGCGCTGGTCGCCGAGCAGATCCGCAAGATCCCCGGCGTGACCGGTACGCAGACGACCGTCGTGCTCGCCTCGCCCAAGGACGGCGCCTACATCCCCTGCACCGCCGCCGCAGAGCCTGCTGCCCTCGCCCAAGCCTGAAAAGGCCGGGGCTGAAAAAGAAACGGCCCGCCTGCGGGCGGGCCGTCCTTCTTCCCGATCCCGTCGAAATCAGTCTTCGCGCTGCATGCGCTCCATGCGCTCGTGGCGCTCCTGCGCCTCGATCGACAGCGTGGCGATCGGGCGCGCGTCGAGACGCTTGATGCCGATCGGATCGCCCGTTTCCTCGCAATAGCCGTAGGTGCCGTCGTCGAGCCGGCGCAGGGCTGAATCGATCTTGCCGATCAGCTTGCGCTCGCGGTCGCGGGTGCGCAGCTCGGTGAAGCGGTCGGTCTCG
Source organism: Tagaea sp. (assembly GCA_044224405.1). Classification (GTDB taxonomy): domain Bacteria; phylum Pseudomonadota; class Alphaproteobacteria; order CACIAM-22H2; family CACIAM-22H2; genus Tagaea. The sequence continues at coordinate 426,986 of JBGAKN010000004.1, forward strand.
GTCGAGGCCCGGTCGGTCACGTCGGCTTCGGGGACGGTCTCTTCCTGCAGGTGCTGCAGGGTTTCCGAGGAGTCCTTGAGGAGGTCGGCGCGCCAGCCGAGCAGCTTCTGCCGGAAATATTCCCGCATCAGCGGATTCATGAACTCTTCTTTTTCCGAGGGCCGGTAATCCGGTGGCAGCAGCGGGTACGACATTGCTTCCTCGTTGACGGCACCAGCGGCACCAGATGACGCAGCAGATGGCTTATTCTTCTGTTTCGGCACGGGCTTCTACCGGACATTCCAAGGGTTGCGCAAGCTCGACCGGTGGAACCGAGTCGGGACCTGCCTCTCTCGTCGCGGAGCAAATAGCGCGCCGCGCGGAAAATTTCACATCAATTTTGAAGGTCAGCGCGAAACGTCGAGTTTCGCGAGTTCCACGGCCGCGCGCAGTTCGATCTCGCCGAGGATTTCCTTGAGCTTCGGATCGGCGCCGGCTTCGGGCCGGGCGCGGACCATCTGGGCCAGGTCCATCAGGGCGCCGCGCGACATCGAGCCGGAAAGCAGGCCGGCGCGAAGGGCGTCGAGCTTGTCGAGCATGTCGTTGGCGCGCTGGCGGGCCCGGCCATTGCCCGGGCCTTGCGTCGCGTCCTCGACTTCCTGGGCGCCGAAGATGGCCCCCACGGCATGCGCGGGCGCAGCCCCGCCCACCGCATCGGGACCCTTGCCGGCCTCGTCCAGGAGCTTCGCGAAATCGCTGCCCTTGGTGCCGCCTGTCCGCCCGGTGCCGCGTGTGCCGCCGACTGATCGCGGACCGCCCGTCTCGCCGATCTTCATGGCCCAAACTCCCGTCCCGGCGCGAAAAGGCCGGGCACGACCTCAAGATGCGGTCGAAGCGTCTTTTCCGCAATCGGCAATTTCTGCCGGGCAAGGCGGTGTTTCGTGCCGGGCCATGACTGCCGGATGCAGCCTTAAACCCAGTAAAAACAACGTATTAACCAATGGCACGCGGCTCGCAAGACAGATCGGGACCCCAATCCACGGGCGGAAAGAAAAGATCATGGCGAGCCGAACCAAAACCCTTCTCACCGCACTCGTTGCCGCGACGCTGGCAACCGGCGCCCTGTTCGCGGCCCCCGAGGCACACGCGCAGGGCCGCGTGCGCATCAAGGACATCGCCGACTTCGAGGGCGTGCGCCAGAACATGCTGGTCGGCTACGGCCTGGTGGTCGGGCTGAACGGAACGGGCGACACGATCAACAACTCGCCGTTCACCCAGCAGTCGGTCATCGGCATGCTCGAGCGGATGGGCGTCAACACCCGCGACATCTCGAACACCCTGCGCACCAAGAACGTCGCGGCCGTCATGGTGACGGCCACCCTCCCCGCCTTCGCGCGGACGGGTACACGCATGGACATCAACGTGGGCGCCATGGGCGACGCCACGAACCTGATGGGCGGCACGCTGCTCGTCACCCCGCTCCTGGGCGCCGACGGCGAGGTCTACGCGGTCGGCCAGGGCCCGGTCGCCATCTCCGGTTTCGCGGCTTCGGGTGCCGGCGCCTCGGTCACGCGTGGCACGCCGACCGGCGGACGTGTGGCCAACGGCGCCATCGTCGAGCGCGAGGTCTCCTTCGAGCTCGCCTCGCTGGAAACCGCCAACATCACGCTGCGCAACCCCGACTTCACGACCGCGCGGCGCATGGCGCAGGCGATCAACGCGTTCGCCGGCGTGCCGGTGGCGCGCCCGCGCGATCCGGGCACGGTCCTCGTCATTCCCCCGCCCAACCGCCGTAACGACGTCGTGGGCTTCCTCACCGACATCGAGCAGCTCCAGATCACGCCCGACCAGATGGCCCGCGTTGTCATCGACGAGAAGTCCGGCACCATCGTGATGGGCGAGAGCGTGCGCATCTCCACGGTCGCGATCGCGCAGGGCAACCTGACGATCCGCATCACCGAGACCCCGCAGGTGAGCCAGCCCAACCCGTTCTCGTCGGGCGGCACCACCACGACGGTCAACCGCACCGACATCCAGGTGGACGAAGGCACGGGCAAGCGCCTGGCCGTCCTGCCCGGCAGCGTCACGCTGCAGGAACTGGTCAACGGCCTCAACGCGCTCGGCATCACGCCGCGCGACATGATCACCATCCTGCAGGCGATCAAGGCCGCCGGCGCCCTCCAGGCCGAGATCTCGGTGCTCTGATGGACGCCCTCCCCGCCCTCAACATCGACACGGCGCTCAACAGCGCGGCCGACACGCGGCTCAAGGCGATCAAGCGCCCCGGCACGCCGACGGCGGTCGATCCCAAGGCCGTCAAGAAGACGGCGCAGGAATTCGAGACCGTGTTCCTCGAGCAGATGTTCAACCACATGTTCTCGACGGTCGGCGTCAACAGCCTGACCGGCGGCGGCATGGGCGAGGAAAGCACGCGCTCGATGCTCATCAACGCCTACGCGAAGAACATCACCCAGGCAGGCGGCATCGGCCTCGCCCCGGCGATCGCGAACGAAATCATCAAGATCCAGGAGAAGGCCAATGGCACCGCACACTGAAACCGCGTCCGCGCCGGTCGCCCCGACCTGCCGCGCGCAGGTCGACGGGCTCGTCACCGTGTCGCTCGCCCTGATCGGCCTGCTCGAACGCGAGACCGCCCTGCTCATCGACATGAAGACGCAGGAAGTCGGCGCGCTCCAGGAAGACAAGAAGGAACTCGTGCGCCTCTACGCGCTGGCCGTGCGCCAGCTGCGCGAGAACGCCCCCGCCCTCAAGGCCGCCCTGCCGGTCGTGCAGGCGGAGATCGAGGCGGCGCTCAATCGCGTGCACGCCGTGGCACTGCGCAACGAAGCCGCGATCCGCTCCGCGCGCAAGGTCAACGAAGGCGTCATGAAGGCGATCGCCGAAGTGTGGAACGCCGACCGCTCGGCCGCCGCGGGCTACAACCGCGCGGGCGCCAAGCCCCAGCCCAACACGAAGAAGCCCGGCTTCAGCTACGCCTCGGTCGTGCTGGACGAGAAATGCTGACCGTCTCGCCCGTCCTGCTGCGCGCCCTCCTCGCCGTCCCGCCTGTGGCGGCCGGCGAGCGGCGCGAGCATGCGGGCGACATGGCCCCTCTCCCGGTGCAGCCGAGTTTCGCGCTCGTCGCCGCCGGCTATGGTTTCGGCCCGCTGCGCGGCCAGATGCGCGCCCCCGCCAAGCGGCAGGAAAAACGCCGGCAGGGCCGCCAATAGGTTACCTCGGGTTACGGTAACCTATTTAAGTCATTGAAAATAAAAGCAGGTAACGTAACCCGGCGTTTTCCGGGTTTTTGTAGCACACCCGCGCCGGTTGCCTCGCATCGCCAAGGACTTGGCCGATGTTACGCAAAGACGACACCGGGTGTTACCGGTTGCCGCAGCGATTCACTTGTCAAAGAGCGCCCTGCCGGTCGGCTGGCAGTTGCGAATGATCCTAGCATAGGAATTTAGTTTTCACAATCGGAGATATACCCCTTCACCCCGTCCGTCCCCATCGCGCGCCCGAGTTCGGCTTCGGTCCCTGTCGTCTCGAGGATGTAGCGATGCCCGTGGTTCGTGGTTCAGAAGACCGCTCGCGCGAACCATAGGCCGATGAACAGGGCCAGCACGGAACCGGCCACGGACAACCCGCCATAGATTGCGGCATTTGCAAAATCGCCACGTTCGAGAAGAACAGCAACGTCGAGCGAGAAAGCCGAGAACGTCGTGAACCCGCCAAGGATGCCGGTCGTGAGGAACAGGCGAGGTATCTGGGCCGCATCGCCCCGGAACGCGAAGTAGCCGACGATCAGCCCCATCGCCAGCGAGCCCGCAAGGTTCACGAACAGGGTCCCGAACGGCAGCGCCGTTCCGAACAGGCGTGGCGCCAGGACATTGACGCCATGGCGCAGCGACCCGCCGATCCCCGCGCCCAGAAAGACGATCAGATAGTTCAAGGTCGATCTCCTCTTTTCACCGTCGAATGCGCCGGACGGCATCGGACATCGGCTGGCAACCGGGGCAACTGGGGTCAGGGCTTCATCCCGTCGTTCCCCATCTCGCGCACGAGTTCGGCTTCGGTCCATGTCGTTTCGAGGACATAGCGGTGGCCATGGATCGTGACGTTGAGGTCCTTGAACGGGCCTTCGCCGAACGCGCGGTAGCGCCGGCGGTATTCCTCGGCCGAAATGTCGGGCGGGATCGCGCAGAAGGTCTCGAACTGGTGCTTGAAGTGCGTGGGGCCGCTCCATTTCTCGCCCGACAGCGGCAGCGGCGCGTCGTCGCGCGCGAGGGCGGGCGCAAGCTGCGTGAAGATCCGCACCAGCGCCTGGAAGGCGAGCGTGGCCACCTTCATGCGACCCCAGTCGCGCGAGATGTCGAACCATTCGCTGGCGACGATGCGCCCGGCATCGACCTGCTTGATCATCTCGTGCGCGGTGGCGCCGAAACGCGTGGCCCCTTCCCACACGGCGAAGCTTTCCGGATAGACGCCGGGGTAGCTCGGCGGACCGGGGTGGAAATTGTATGCACCGCATTCGCACGCATCGATGATGCGGCCCGGCACGACGACATTGGTCGTGAACGAGATGAGCCGGCGGCGCGGCGCGGCCACGGCAAAGTGATCGACGAGCGCCGCGCGCGTCGAGACATGTATGACGCGCAGGTCCGGCACATGGATCTTCAGATGGTCGGCCAGATAAGGGCCTTCGCGTTCGCCCGTCAGCAGGATGATTTCGCCAGGCATCGTTCCTCGAAACTTCGCGCGGCACCCCGGCGCTTGCTTTCGCGACGACGCCAGCGCACCTTTGCAACCGGAATCCCTCGCAGCAGAATCCATGCCGGAGCCGCCGAAAGTGTCCGAGTCCACAGGTCCGAACTATAACGCCGACGGGCTGGCGACGTTCCACAATTGCGATTTCCTCGCCGATCCGCGCTTCCAGAACGCGTACCGCTTCGGCATGCAGGTCGGCACGACGCGCCGCCTCGAACTGCATGTGGAATGGCGCGCATGGGTCGCGATCTGGGCGGCGGAGCAGGCCCTGCTCGTCCCCGGCGACTTCGTCGAATGCGGCGTGCATACCGGAATACTGTCGGGCACGATCGCGCACTGGACCGGATTTGCAAAACGCACGGATCGAACGATGTGGCTGCTCGACACGTTCGACGGCCTGCCGGAAGACCAGCTTTCGGAAGGCGAGCGCGCCATCGGCCTGCAGGCCTACAACAACGACTACCGCAACCAGGACACGCTCGCGCAGATCAACGCGAAGTTCCACGCCTTCCCCAACGTGCGCATCATCCCCGGCGCCGTTCCCGGCACGCTTGCCAAGGCCACGCCCGCGAAGGTCGCCTATCTTTCCATCGACATGAACATGGCGCTGCCCGAGATCGCCGCAGCCACGCATTTCTGGCCGCTGATCTCGCCCGGCGGCATCGTGCTGCTCGACGATTACAACTGGACCCACCACGTCCACCAGAAGCGCGCCTTCGACGCGTTCGCCGCCGAACGCGGCCTGCGCGTCCTCGGCCTGCCGACCGGACAGGGCATCATCGTCAAGCCGCCATGATCGTCCGCCCACTGAAGCTGGAAGGCACCTACGAGATCGAGCTGTCGGTCCGGCGCGACGAGCGCGGCCATTTCGGCCGCATCTTCGAGGCCGACATCTGGGCCGCGCACGGGCTTCCCGTCGCCTTCGAGCACGAGAACGAATCCTTCACGCGGCGCAAGCACACGCTGCGCGGCCTGCATTTCCAGCGCCCGCCTTATTCCGAAACCAAGATCATCCGCTGCGCCGCTGGCGCCGTGCTCGACGTGTTCGTCGACCTGCGCGTCGGCTCGCCCACCTACGGCCAGTGGGATTCCCACGTGCTCAACGCCGAAGCGCCGCGCTGGCTCGTGATCCCCAAGGGCTTCGCGCACGGCTTCTGCACGCTCACCGACGACACGCTGTTCGTCTACAAGGTCGATCAGGTCTTCGCGCCCGACGCCGAGGCCGGCCTTGCGTGGAACGATCCCACGCTGGCGATCCCGTGGCCGACGCGCGAGCCCTTCCTCAGCGAGCGCGACCGAGGCCACCCCGCATTCGCCGATTTCGTTTCGCCGTTCGTCGCCGGGATCGACTGGTGAAGCGCAAGCTGGTCGCCCTCACCGGCGAAACCGGGATCGTCGGGCGCGGCATCCGCGAAGGGCTGACCGCGGCGGGCCATGCCGTGCGCCCCATCAGGCGCGGCGAATACGACCTGACGCGCCCCGAAGGCGCGAAGTGGCTGGAACTGGACGGCGTCGACGTGCTCGTCCATGCCGCCGGCATCACCGAGGAGTCCGCCCGCACGCCCAAGGCCGGCGTCATCGCGAACGAAGGGCTGCAGGCCCTCGCCGCGCGCGCGCGCGAACAGGGCGTGGCGCGGTTCGTCTACATCTCCAGCGCGCATGTCTACGGACCCCTCGAAGGCACCATCGGCGAGGACCACGCACTCGACCCGCGCAACGAGTATGCGAAGCTGCATGTCGCGAGCGAGGCGGTCGCGGCCGCAGCCGGTCTCGCGTGCGACATCCTGCGGCCCTGCAACGTCTACGGCAAGCCGGCCGATCTCGCGCATTTCCAGCGCTGGGCCCTCACGCCCTACGGGTTTCCGCGCGACGTGGTCCGCGACGGGCGGATCGTGCTGAAGAGTTCGGGCCTGCAGACGCGCAATTTCGTGGCCGCCGCCGGCATCGGCCGGGCGGTCGCGGCCCGCCTCGCCGAAGCCCCGCTGCCGCGACGTGTGCGAAATGTCGCCGGGCGCGATACCCTGTCGGTGCGCGAACTCGCCGCACGAGTCGCCGCGATCGCCGCTCCGATCCTCGGCCGCACGCCGGCCGTCGAGGTGCCGGACGGCGGCGACGGCGCCCCGCCGCGGCTCGACTACCGGAGCAGCGACGGACCGCAGGACGGGGATCTCGACCGGTTCCTCGCGAACATGGTCGAGGCCTGCCGGAAACTGACCTGAAGGACGGATGGCCTGAAGAACGGATGGAACGCATGAAGTTCGACGATTCAAGTGCGACCGACCACGCGATCGCGAAGGCCTATGTCGCCTTCCTCGTCGCCGAGAAGCTCGACGACGGCCATGCGGCGCGTGCGGCCTTCTGCGAGCACGCGGACGTGGCACCCAAGCTGCTCTATTCCAATCCGCACATCGCGGGCATCGCAGCACTTTTCGCCAAGCAGACGGTGATCGAGCGCGTGGGCGACATGACGGTGCGCGAATATCTGCGCTACCACTATTATTACATCCACCAGGCCTACAAGTACGGCATCCCCGAGATGCAGCAGAGCTGGCTCGGCCATCACATCATCAAGTCGCCGTCGGACTGCTGGGCCTACCAGGAACTGATCTGGAAGCAGAAGCCCGACATCGTGCTGGAGCTGGGCGTGATGTTCGGCGGCGCGTCGGTATTCTTCGCGCACGTGCTCGAGCTGATCGGCCACGGGCAGGTGGTGGGCATCGACATCTCGCTCAAGAACCTCAAGCACAAGCCGAAGAAGGGCGGCCGCATCACGTATCTGGAAGGGGATAGCGGCAGCAAGGAAATGCTCGACGAGGTCGCGCGCCGCTGCAAGGGCAAGAACGTGCTGGTGATCGCCGACAGCGACCACGAGAAGGAGCACGTGCTGAAGGAGATCCGCCTCTATTCGCGCTTCGTGCGGCCGGGCGGCTACTATGTGGTGGAAGACACGCTCAACGACCTGATGGGCTTCCATCCGGTGCCCAACGAAGGGCCGCTCGCCGCCGCGCGCCAGTTCCTCGCCGAGAGCAGGGATTTCGAGGTCGACCGCCGCCTGCCGGAGAAATACTTCATGTCGCTGTCGCCCGAAGGCTTCCTGCGCCGCAAGGGAGGCCGCAAATGATCATCGCCATCGCCGCTTCCCCGCTGATCGACCGCACGTCGGCGGCGCGCACGCTCGCCGGCAAGAAGGGCAGGATCGTCGCCGACCCGTCGAAGGCGCTCGTGCGTTCGCGCGGCTTCCAGACGCTCTACGAAGTGCCGCGCGACATGCAGACCGAACTTCGCCTCGAACTGCTCGACCAGCACGCCGCCGCGATGAAGAATGCCGCGGGCTTCAAGGCGGGGGGCGATCTCGTGTTCGACCATTGCGCGGTCGAATGGATGGCCGACTGGATGCGCTGGCACTGGGCGGCCGTTTCCACGCGCGCGTGGGATGCCGCCATGGCCAAGGCCACGAAGATCGTGAAGCGCTATGACCACATCGTCCATCTCGATACGGGCAAGCGGCGCGCCTACGACGGCTATTCGTGGCTCGACCAGCCCAACGCGCGCCAGATCGAGGAACTGATGTTCTTCCTCTATGGCCGCATGGGCGTGAAGGTGGAACGGACCTTCTGATGTCTGGCGAAGCGCTCGTCATCGATCCGACGGCCTATGTCTCGCCCGACGCGCGCATCCATCCTTCCACGCGCGGCACGAAGATCCGCATCGGCGCGCACGCGCAGATCTACGATTTCGTCGTGATCCGCGCGGTGGGCGGCGGCGGCGACGTTTCGATCGGCGAGCATTGCTACATCAATCCGCACTGCACGCTCTATTCGGGCAGCGGCATCACGCTGGGCGCCTATGTGCTGGTCGGCCCGCATGTGGCCATCGTGCCGGCGAACCACGCCTTCGACCGGCGCGACACCCCGATCCGCCATCAGGGCTTCGCGCCCTCGAAGGGCGGCGTCGTCATCGAAGACGACGTGTGGATCGGAGCCAACGCGACGATTCTCGACGGGGCGCGCATCGGCAAAGGGGCGATCATCGCCGCGGGTGCCGTCGTCGACGGCGAAATCCCGCCCTATCAGGTGTGGGGCGGCGTGCCCGCGCGGATGCTCAAGCAGCGCCCGTAAGAAGGTTCCGGTAAGCGGATTCCAGTTCGCGCGCGAGGCGTGCCCCGTCCATCAATGGCGATTTCTCCAGAGCGGCGCGCAACGCCGCGCGGTCCGTCTTCGCGCGCAACTGGGCGGCGGCGAGCTTCACATAGGCCGCCTCGTCCGCCGCGATCAGACCCTCGCGCCCGAAATGCGTGAGGATCGATGCGCCGACGCGCGCGGCATGGCGGTCGCCGCGCAAGCTCACGACCGGCACGCCCATCCACAGCGCTTCCAGCGTCGTCAGCGTGCCGTTGTAGGGGAACGGATCGAGCGCCACGTCGATGCGCGCATAGAGCGGCAGATGCCCGCCCGATCCCGCGACCCAGCCGATCAGGTCGAGCCGTTCGGGCGCGATGCCGTGTGCGGCAAACAGGGCGCGATAGCGCGCCACGATGCCCGGGTCCTCGAAGCTCAATCCCTTCAGCAGCAGCCGCGCTTCGGGTACCTCGCGCAGCAAAGCGGCCCAGCACGCGACCGTGCGGGGGCCGAGTTTCGCCACGTTGTTGAACGAACCGAACGTCGGCGGGCCCGCTTCGCGCGAAGGGGCCGGCCCCGGCGGCGGCACGAAGGCGAGGAAGCCGCCGGCCAGGCGCACGACGCGCTCGACGCATTGGCCGTCGTCGGGATCGCTGACGGCATCGACGAGGCGCGCGTCCATCGCCGGCAGGCCCGTCGTCGCCGGATAGCCGAGCCACGTCGCCTGCACGGGTGCGGGCCTTCGTGCGAACAGCCCCATGCGGTTGCCCTGCGTGTGGCCAGAAAGATCGACGAGCACGTCGATCCCGTCCGCCTCGACCTGCGCAGCGAGCGCTTCGTCGCCGATGCCGACGATGTGGTGCCATTTCTCGATCGACGCGCGCAGGCGCTGCGTCACCGCGTCCTCGCGCATCGTGTTGGAATAGGCGTGGATCTCGAACGCGCCGCGGTCGTGATGGGGAAGCATCGCCGCCAGCACGAACGCGCAGGAATGGTGGTTGAAGTCACCCGAAACATAGCCCACGCGGATGCGGCGTTCGCCGCCGCGATACCGGGGCCGCGGGACCGCCTTCTGCGTCGCACCCCAGCTACGGTGCGCTTCGAACACGGCCGCCGCGTCGAGCGCGTCGTCGTAGTTCGTGGCATAGAGCGACGTCGAGGCCGCGGCCAGATCGGCCGGGTCGGCCGCGCGCGCGGCGGCATAGAGCGGACGCGCGGCGGCGGCATCGCCGCAATAGAGTTCCGCGTTGGCGAGATTGGCGAGCGCCTTGGGCGCGTGCGGTTCGATCGCGCGCGCATGCTCGAATGCGTCGCGTGCGGCGGCGTAGTGCCCCCGTCCCGCCTCCGCCACGCCGAGATTGAGCCAGGAATCGAACCGCCCGGGCGCTTCCGCCGCCGCCTGCTTCAGCAGCGCCGCCGCCTGCGCGTAGCGGTGCGCCTGAGAAAGCGCAGCACCCGTCAAGATGCGCGTCTCGATGTCGTCGCCGGCGTGGCCGTAAGCGGCGAGCGCCTCGTCGATGCGTCCGCGCGCGGCGAGCGCCAAGCCGAGATTGCGCCATGCCGCGGCGTTTGCCGGTTCCAGTGCCGTCGCCGCGCGCGCGGCTTCCTGCGCCTCGTCCGGCCGGTCGAGCGCGATCAGGCACGCGGCCGCCCCCACGCGCGCGGCGGCAAGGCCCGGCGCACGCGCATAGGTTTCGAGCGCGGCGGACCAGTCCTTGCGCTGGGCCAGCAGGTTGCCGAGATTGAGCGCCGCCCCCGGATGATCGGCGCGCAGCGCAAGGGCCGCACGCCACGCGGCTTCGGCCTTGGCCGCATCGTGCCCGTGATGCGTATTGCCGAGATTGAACTGCGCGTCGGCATCGCCGGGTGCGAGCGCGATCTGGCGGCCGAACGCGGCGAGCGCCTCGTCGCGCCGCCCCAGCCCCTTCAGCGCCAGCGCGTACGCGCCGTGATACGCGGCCGTCGCCGGCGCGAGTGCGAGCGCCTTTTCGAGCGACGGCAGCGCGGCCGCGTCCTGCCCGAGTTGCGAGCGCACCGCACCCAGCAGGTAGTGCGCGTCGGCCATCGCCGGCGCCATGCGCACGGCCTTCTCGAACAGCGACGCCGCCTCCTGCAGCGCGCCCGCCGCATGGCGGCGCAGGCCCTGGTGAAGCAGCGCGACCGCGTCTGCGTTCAGGGGGCCCGGCATTGGCGCGTCCACATCGCGCGATAGAGCCGCTCGTAGGCGCGCGCCTGCGCCGGCAGGTCGCAGATCGACGAGTTCGCCACCGCCGCACGCAGCGCCGCACGGTCCTGCGCGGGCGCTTCCTTCGCGAGCCTCGCCGCGATCGCGGCGAAACCTTCCAGGTCGTCGGCGCACCATTCCTCGCGGCCCGCGCGCGCGAGGATGGCGGCCGTCCAGCGCGCGGGCACGGTGAACCCGCGCAACGAGACGACCGGCACGCCCATCCACAGCGCCTCGAACGTCGTCGTCGAACCGGTGAACGGGAACGAATCCAGCGCCACGTCGATGCGCGAATAGAAATCGAGATGCGCGTCGCGCGCGATTGCGCCGGTCTCGAACTCGATGCGCGCGGCATCGATGCCGCGCAGCACGAAACGCTTGATCACCATCCTGCGCATCGCTTCCTCGGCATAGGCGCGCATGAACTTGAGCCGCAGCTTCGATCCCGGCACGGCCGCCAGCGCCGCGGTCCACAGGTCGTAGGTGCGCCCCGACATCTTCGAAGGATTGTTGGCCGAGCCGAACGTCACGTGGCCCTTCGCGACGCACGGGGGCGCGACGGGTACTGGCGTGTCCTCCAGCGGCGGATGCACATAGACATGGCGCGTGCGCAGCATGCGCTCGACGAAGCGGTCGCCGCGACCCGCGCACATCGTGGGATCGAGCACGATCGCGTCGATCGCCTCGGTGCCTTGCGTGCAGATGTCGTAGACGGCGATCTGCACAGGCGCCGGGCGGCGCAGCAGGATGCCGAGACGGTTGCGGTCGAAATGCCCGGCGACGAGCACCAGCACGTCGATACCATCGGCGCGGATGCGCGCGGCAGCCGCGTCGTCGTCCATGCCGAGCGTGGAGACCCAGCCGTCCGACAGGCCGCTGAAGATCTGCGTGAACTTGTCTGGCCGCTCGATCTCGGCATAGACGTGCGCCTCGAAGGCGTCGCGGTTGCGGTGCGTGAAGATGCCGAACATGTTGCGCGCGACCGAATGCGCGCGCAGATCCGATGTGACGTAGCCCACGCGCAGTTTGCGCTTGGGATCCGGATCGCGCGGTGCGGGCCGCGCCGCGCCCGGAGGCGCGTATTCGCCGACAAAGCGCATGTTCTCCGCGAGGATTCGCGCGGGCGACACGTCGTCCATGTAGTTCTGCGTGTTGAGATAGGCCCGCCAGCACAGCACGCGCGTGGGGCCTTGCGCGCATTCGACGGCGGTTGCGAACGCGGTCAGCGCCTCGTGGTGGCGCGCCTGCGCGAGCAGCGCCTTGCCAAGATGGTGGCGCGCGTTGGCGTCCTTGGGATTGCGCGCGACGGCCGCGCGCCATAGCGCCTCGGCCGCGACGGGGCGCCCCGCCGCCTCGACCGCGCGCGCGAGGTTCGTCTCGATCGCCGGATTGCCGGGCAGATCGACGAGGGCGCGCTCGAACATCGGGATCGCGCGCTCGGGCTCGTCCGACATGAACAGCGCCACGCCCAGATCGACGAGGCTCGGCACGTGGCCCGGATCGCGTTCGAGCTGCAGCTCGAACTGGCGGCATGCGCCCGCAAGGTCGCCGGCCGCGAAGGCGCGCGCGCCGGCTTCGTAATGCGCGGTGTCGGCGGCGCTCATGCTCCGCCCCCGCCGACCCGCTCGAGGAACTTGCCCAGTGCCGCCGTCGTCGTGCCGTCACGCCACAGGCGCACGCGGCGCTCGACGATCCTCGCCTTGTAGGCGCCGAGCGCCGCGCGGTCGGTGCCGAAACGCACCGCGCGCGCCACATAGTCGTCGGGATCGCGCGCAATGCCTTCGTCGAGATCCATCGCGCGCAGGATCGCGTAGCTGTGCCGCCCGCGCATCAGGTCGCCCGGCCAGGTCAGCGCCGGCAGTCCCTGCGCCACCGCCTCGAGCGTCGTGTTGCCGCCCGACCAGCGCAGCGAATCAAGGAACAGGTCGCTTGCCGCATTGAGCGCCGCGTAATGCGGCCCGTCCTGCTGCGGCAGCATGACAATGTGATGCGCGGGATCGAGTCCGCGCGCGGCGAACGCGGCAGCCACGCGTTTGTGAAAACGCGCCGTGAGGTTCGAGGCCGTCGGATGGCCGAGGAAGACGAACTGCGAATCAGGCACGCCCGACGCGATGCGCGCGAGGATGTCGTCGTCCTGCGGCAGGTATTTGAAAATCGACTGGCAGCACAGATAGCGCATCGCGCCCTCGCGCAGGCCGAGTGCCGCGGGATCGAGCTTCGCGAGTTTCACTGCCGGCGCGGCGTAGTCGATCGACAGGCCCGGCAGCCGCTCGACGCGCTCGGTATAGCGCTGCGCCTCGCCAGGCGGCTCCATCAAATCGCTGGTGAGGAACCAGTCCATCGTGGGAAGCCCGGTCGTCTCCGGATGGCCCCACGACGCGCACTGCACCGGTGCCAGGCGCAGCGCCGCGAGCTTGTGTGCCAGCGGGTCCATGCCGATCTCGGGATAGATCAGCACGTGCGGCGCGTCGGCACGGATGGCGGCGGCCAGCGCCTCGAAGCCGAGCCCCTCGACGAACCGTTCGCATGCCGCACGCGCGCGCGGCGTCTCGGCGTCGGCCGACGCGCCCGTCCAGTAGCCGTGCACGGCAAAGCGCCCGCGGTCGAGATTCTCCATCCAGCCGCGGAACAGCTTCCAGATGGAGTGCTGGCGGAAATAGGCGGTGACGAAGCCCACGCGCAGCCGACCGTCGGGCCCGCGCGGCGGGGTGCCGAGCGGGACCGCCCATTGCGGGTAGGCGCGCGCCATCGCGGCACAAGCGAACGTGCCGTAGCGGCGCTGCGGATCGGCGTCGTTGCGCGCCTGATAGGGCAGGAAGAACGGCTGCTGCTGGCCGACGGCGGCGGCGACCGAGGCGGCGACGCCCGGCGCATCGAGATCGAGTGCCGCGAGCGTCGCGTCGAGTGCCGCGACATAGCGCGTGCGTGCCGCATCGATCGCGGCCGGCGTATCGTAGAGGATCGGCAGTTCGGCGAAACAGGCACCCAGTCGCGCGCCGACATTCGCTGGATCGAGGGCGAGCGCGCGCGCATAGGCATCCTTCGCGCCGTCGCGGTCATCGCGATCGGCAAGCAGCGAACCCAGATTGGCGTGCGCGATCGCAAGCTCGGGCGCCAGTTCGGCCGCCCTGCGCAGCGCCTTCTCGGCTTCGTCGAGCGCGCCGCGCTCGTGCAGCACCGCGCCCAGATTGTTCCAGAGATCGGCCGCGTCGGCCTTGACGGCCACGCCGCGCCGGTAGGCCGCGATCGCCGGATCGAGCGCGCGACGGCGATGATACGCGCGGCCCAGCAGCGCCCACACGCGCACGTTCGCCGGATCGCGTTCGGACGCGCGCACGAAACACGCTTCGGCGGCGGCGGCATCGCCCGCGTTTTCCAGGCACACGCCCTGCTCGACCAGTGCATCAGTAAAATTTGCGTCGATCTTCACGGCCCGCGCATAGGCATCCGCCGCCTCGCGCCAGCGCGACGTCATGGCATACGAATGACCGAGATTGGCATGCGTCGGGGCCGAATTTTTATCCAGCCGAGTCGCTTCCGTCAGGGCCTTGATCGCGTCGTCCGGACGCTCCAGAGCGAGAAGAGCCGCACCGAGCGATTGGAAAAGGACGGGTACGCGGATGCCGGCGGCGACGAGCTTCTGGTAATCAGTTACCGCCTCCGAAAATCGGCCTGCCTGATGGTGTGCAACGGCATCGGCCAGAATCGTCGAAATCCCTTCCATTGCCGAAGCATAGCCGACTTGCCGCGGGCTGGCATCAACTGTCCCGGATCGGGCCTGGCGGCGGCGGAAAACGCCCCTGTTAACAATAATTGCTGGACTATTAATTAAAATTTTACGCTTTTTTTCTAGCATACAGTCTAGTGATGAATTATTGTGGGTTCTGCGGGCGAGGTCTCAAAGACAAGAGCTCGTCGGCAGGTCCAGCAGAACGCTGGACGTGACCCTAGAAAAGGAAGGATCGATCAATGTCGAATTCGATTAACACCAACGTCGGCGCGATGGTGGCCCTCGCCTCCCTCCGCACGACGCAGTCTGCTCTCAGCGTCGCTTCCAAGCAGGTCCAGACCGGCTATCGCGTCTCCGACGCGGCAGACGATGCGTCGACCTTCTCGGTCGCGCAGGGTATCCGCGGCAACCTCCAGGCCTTCCAGGCCGTGCAGGGTTCGCTTGCCAACGGCGTGGGCCTCGGCTCCGTCACGCAGGCCGCGCTCACCAACATCTCGAACCTGATCGGCAACCTGCAGGCCAAGATCACGCAGCTCGCCGACGGGTCGATCTCGTCCAACCAGCGCACGATCTACACGGCCGACTTCAACTCGATGACGTCGCAGATCCAGAACTTCATCAGCCAGGCGAACTACAACGGCACG
>JBGAKN010000024.1:0-23449 GCA_044224405.1 Tagaea sp.
CGATGGGCGACATCGCGATCCAGTTCCTGAACGGGCTCGCCGGGGCGTCGTCGCTGTTCCTCGTCGCGGCGGGGCTGTCGGTCATCTTCGGCGTCAGCCGGATCGTCAATTTCGCGCACGGCTCGCTCTACATGCTCGGGCTCTATCTCGCGTGGAGCCTCGTCGGCTATTTCGGGCGCGCGTCGATGCTCGGATTCTGGGGCGGCGTCGCGTGCGCGGCGCTCGCCGTCGGGCTGATCGGTGCGGCCATCGAGATGCTGGTGCTGCGGCGGATCTATCGGGCACCCGAGATGTTCCAGCTGCTCGCCACGTTCGCGCTCGTGCTCGTCGCCAAGGACGCCGCGCTCTGGATTTGGGGCGCGGAAGACCTGCTGGGCCCGCGCGCACCGGGCCTGCGCGGCGCCGTCGAGATTTTCGGGCGGCGTTTCCCGGAATACGACCTGCTGCTGATCGCCATCGGCCCCGTCGTGCTCGGCCTGCTCTGGCTGCTGATGAACCGCACGCGCTGGGGCACGCTGGTGCGCGCGGCGACCGAGGACCGCGAGATGGTGGCGGCACTCGGCGTCGACCAGTCGCGGCTTTTTACCGGCGTGTTCTTCCTCGGCGCGTTCCTCGCGGGCCTCGGCGGTGCCTTGCAGCTGCCGCGCGAGCCAGCACAACTCGCGCTCGACATCTCGATCATCTCCGACGCGTTCGTCGTCGTGGTCGTCGGCGGCATGGGTTCGGTCGGCGGCGCGTTCCTCGCGGCCCTCCTGATCGCGCAGGCGAAGGCGCTGTGCATCGCGATCGGCGACGTCACGCTTTTCGGCACGGTCTTCTCGTTCAGCAAATTCACGCTGGTGGCGGAGTTCGTCATCATGGCCGCGGTGCTCGTCGTGCGCCCCTGGGGCCTGCTCGGCAAGCCGCCGGTCGCTTCGCGCGGGGCAGCTTCCGTCGAGCCGCCGATGGTGCCGCCGGGCCAGATGTTCTGGCCGACGATGCTGCTGCTCACGGTCTTCCTCGCGATGATCCCGCTGGGCGGTGAAGGCTATGCGCTGGTGCTCGCCATCGACATCGCGGTCTTCGCGCTCTTCGCCGTGACGCTGCATTTCCTGATGGGGCCGGCGGGCATGGTCTCGTTCGGGCACGCGGCCTATTTCGGGCTCGGCTGCTACGGGGCGGCACTCACCTTCCTGAAGCTGCAATGGCCGGCGGAGGCAGCCCTGCTCGCGGGCCCGCTCGCGGGCGGGCTGGGTGCCTTGCTGTTCGGCTGGTTCTGCGTGCGCCTCTCGGGCGTGTATCTCGCGATGCTCACGCTGGCGTTTGCGCAGATCGCATGGTCGGTCGTGTTCCAGTGGGACGCGTTCACTGGCGGCTCGAACGGTCTCGTCGGGCTATGGCCGCAGGGATGGGCAAAGGAACGCACGCTGTTCTTCTGGGCCGTGCTGGGGACGAGTGCGGCCGCCATCTTCATGCTGTGGCGCATCGTCCATGCGCCCTTTGGCTACGCGCTGCGTGCCGCACGGGATTCGAGCCTGCGCGCCGAGGCGATCGGCATCGACGTGCGCCGCCTGCGCTGGATCGGCTTCGCGCTCGCCGGCGCGTTCGCGGGGCTCGCAGGCGGGCTCTTCGCGTTCTCGAAGGGCAGCATCTCGCCCGAGGCGCTGGGCGTGGCGCGCTCGGTCGACGGGCTCGTCATGGTGCTGCTGGGCGGCGTGCAGACGCTGACCGGGCCGGTGCTGGGGGCCGCCGCTTTCACGCTGCTGCAGGACGAGATCGCGCGCGGCACGGCCTATTGGCGCGCGGTGCTCGGCTTCGCGATTCTCGCGATCGTGCTCGCCTTCCCGATGGGGATCGCGGGCGCGATCAAGTGCCTGTTCGCGCGTCTCGGCGCGGAGGACGGGCGATGAAGATGCTCGAAGTCTCCGGTCTCGCGAAGGCGTTCGGCGGCGTGCAGGCGGTGCGCGGCGTCGATTTCGCGGTCTCGAAGGGCGAGCTTCTGGCGATGATCGGCCCGAACGGGGCGGGTAAAAGTACCTGCTTCAACATGCTGAACGGCCAGCTGCGGCCCGATACGGGCAGCGTGACGCTGGCCGGGCACAGCCTCGTGGGCCTCGCCCCGCACGCGATCTGGCGCCTGGGCGTGGGCCGCACGTTCCAGATCACAGCGACGTTCGGCTCGATGAGCGTGCGCGAGAACGTGCAGACCGCGCTGCTGTCGTTCCATCGCGGCCTGTCCGGCTTCTGGCGGCCAGCGGCCGCGCAACACCGCGACGAGGCGACGGCGCTGCTCGAACGCACGGGCATCGCGGCGCTTGCCGAACGGCCCTGCGGCATCCTCGCATACGGGGACCTGAAGCGCGTCGAGCTAGCGGTGGCGCTGGCCAACAAGCCGCGCCTGCTGCTGATGGACGAGCCGACCGCCGGCATGGCGCCCGCCGAGCGGCTGGCGTTGATGGAACTGACCGCGCGGCTGGCGCGCGCCGACGGCATCGCCGTGCTGTTCACCGAGCACGACATGGATGTCGTGTTCACGCATGCCGACCGCGTGATCGTGCTCGATCGCGGCGCCGTGATCGCGGCCGGCCGCCCGGCGGAGGTGCGCGCCGACGCGAAGGTGCGCGAGGTCTATCTGGGGTCGGACGGGGGGCATTGATGCTGGCGCTCGATGCCATCGACGTCTTCTACGGCCGCGCGCATATCCTCGCCGGCCTGTCGCTCGCCGTGGGCAGGGGCGAAGTCGTCGTGCTGCTGGGGCGCAACGGGGCGGGCAAGTCGACAACGATGAAGGCCGTCATGGGCCTCGTCCCGCCCGCGCGCGGCACGATCGAGTTCGAAGGCACGCGCATCGAGCGGCTGGATACGCACCGGATCGCGCGGCTCGGCCTCGGCTACGTGCCGGAGGACAGGCGCATCTTCGCCGGATTGACGGTGATGGAGAATCTGGAGGTCGGCCGGCGCGCGGCCGGCGAGGGCAACGCATGGACGCCTGAACGACTGTTCGACCTCTTCCCCAATCTGGGGCGCATGCGCGACCGGCCGGGCGGGCAGATGTCGGGCGGCGAGCAGCAGATGCTGACGATCGCGCGTACGCTGATGGGAAACCCGAAGCTCGTGCTTCTCGACGAACCTTCCGAAGGGCTTGCGCCCGTCGTGGTGGAGCAGATGGCGCGCACGGTGCGAACGCTGAAAGGCGAGGGGCTGGCGGTCCTGCTCAGCGAGCAGAACCTGCACTTCGCGCGCGATGTCGCCGACCGTGCCTACATCATCGAGAAAGGCCGCATCCGTTATGAAGGCGCCATGGCGGCGCTGATGGCCGACGCTGGCGCGCGCGCGGCGTTCCTCGGCGTCTAGGCGGACCGGACCGAACGCAGGAACCCTTCGACGGCCGCATGCAGGCGTGCGGCGTCGGTGCCGAACGCGCCGGCGGTCTCGAGCATGCGCCGGGCGGACTCGCCCGTACGTGCGGCGTCGCCGTCCACGTCCGAGATGGTGTTGCTGACCTGCTCGTTGCCCTTCGCGACCTCGCCGGCATTGTCGGCGATGTTGTTGATTGAGGCACGCTGCTGGTCGATGGCGGCGGCGATCGCCGACGCGATCGCGTCGATCCGGCCAATGGTCTGCGCGATCGCGTCGATGCGGCCGACGGCAAGGCCGGTCGCGTTCTGCATCTCGTCGATCTGCTGGCGGATCTCGACCGTCGCGCGCTCGGTCTGGCTGGCGAGGCTCTTGACCTCGCCGGCGACCACCGCGAAGCCCTTGCCGGCATCGCCCGCACGCGCGGCCTCGATCGTCGCGTTGAGCGCCAGAAGGTTCGTCTGCGCGGCGATCGTCTGGATCAGCCCGACGACGCTGCCGATCCGCCCGGCGGTCGCCTCGAGCCCCCGCACGGCTTCGTTGGTGCCGCCCGTCTGCGCGACCGCCGCCGCCGCCACGCTGCCGGATTCGTCGACCTTGCGCTTGATCTCGTCGATCGACGAGGTGAACTCGACGACGGCCTGCGTGACGGAGCGCACGGTGGCGCTCGCCTGGCGCGATGCCGCCGCGACGAGCGCGGATTTCTCGCTCGTCGACGTCGCCGCGGTGGACAGGGCCTCGGCCGCGCCGAGCAATTCCTGCGAGCCCGCCGATACCCGATCGACGATGCCGAGGACGTTGGCCTCGAATTCCCGGGCGACCGTCATGAGATTGGCGCGCCGTTCCGCCTCGGTGCGCGACTTCGCCTCTTCCTGTTCGTGGCGCAGGGCCAGGTTGTCGCGTGCGTTGTCGCGGAAAACGGCGAGTGCCGCCGTCATCTCGCCGATCTCGTCGCGTCCCGCTGGCGGCAGGGCGGTGTCGAGCGCGCCTGCCGCGATCGCGCGCATCGCGCGTGCGGTATCTGCCACCCGCCCGGCCACACTGCGGCCGATGAACCATGCCGCGGCGAGCCCGATGGCGAGGGCGCCGAGCGTGCCGCCCAGGATCGTGACGCGCGCCTGCGCGCCGAACGCCTTCAGGATACGCTCCTCGCGCTCGACGAGGGCGGTCGTCCGGGTCGCGACGTCGCGGGCGATCGTGTCGGATTCCGCGATCGCGTCCTGGTTGGCCTGCAGGGCCGCGACCAGCCCGGCGAGTTCTTCGCGGAAGGTTGCCGCCGCCTGCCCGATGGCGGCGGCCTGCGGGCGTTCGTCGGGCGACAGGCGCCGCTGCAGCTGCGCCGAGACGGCGAAGATGCGCCGCACGATGGCGGCCGCCCCGTCAGCCGCGGCCGTTCGGGTCCGCGTGTCGTCGGCGGCCGCGGCGCGCAACATCGTCGTCTGCAGCGCCTCAGCCTGGACCTGAAGATCGAGCGCGAAGTTCTGCACGCCGAGACTGTCGATGGCGGCTTGGCGCGCCTGTTCGGCCTCGGCGCGCGCGGCGGCGATCGCCTCGTTCTGCCGCTTGCCGAGCGCAGCGGTCAGCATCCGCATCGTCTGAAGGCCGCGCTCGGCGACGCGCGGATCGCTGCCGGTCGCCGCCAGCCGGAAGGCGGTGACGGCCTCGGCGATGCGGCCGGCGAGGGCTTCGTCTTCGGTGCCCGCGGTCTGCCGGCGCAGCAGCGCCGCGGCGACGAACGAGTTGCGGAGCGTCGAGGCGACGCCGTCCTCGTCCTTCGCGGCCGCCGCCGTGCCGGCCGCGGCCGCCGCCGCGATCAGCCGTTCGGACGTCACCAGGATTTCGGATCGTTGGGCGAGACCCGCCTCGGCCGTCGCCTGGCCATTGCCCGCGGCCTCGCGTGCGGCGGCGGCGGATGTGGCGATGGCCCGCGCGCGGTCGGCGATCTGGCGGGCGAGGGCGTCGAGCTTGTCCGATGCCGTGCGCGCGCGCCGGCCGGCATCGCCGACTTTGGCCACCGTCGCGCGCATCGCGTCGAGCGCCGGGGCGAGCGCTTCGCTGTCCTGCCCGTCGAGCGCCTGGAGCGCCGCGCCGACGCGTTCGGGATCGAGGGCCGCGCGCGCTTCCTCGAGTTCGCCCGCCTCGCCGCGCAGCGCGTAGCGCACGGTGCTGCTGTCGGCGGTCGCCGTCCGGTAGAGCAGGGTCTGCGCCGCGTCGCTGCGCGCGGAGGCGCGCGTGTACGTTTCCGTCACCGCATAGCCGATCCAGCCGACGCCGACCGAAAGCGCAACGACGGCGAGGAAGCCGAGGCCGATCCGGGTCGAGATGCGCATGGCGGGATTTTCCGTAGACGTCTGTCGATTGCGATTAACGCTCTGTTTACGACAGCTGGATGTAGAATGGGTTAACCTAAAATACAAAAGTATTACATTCTGCAACTAAAAAACAGACAAGCTCCGGAGAATGAAATGAAGATCCATCGGTTTGTTACGGCGGTCTTGCTCGCGGCCGCATTCGTCCTAGCCGGCACGCCCGCGGCGAAGGCCAACGATTTCGAGAAGCAGATGCGGGCCTTTTTCGAGGCCAAGGTCCGGCCGCTGCTTTCCGATCCGGAAGTGGTCGCCGCGATCAAGGCGCAGAACGTGAAGCATGCCGGTCTCGACGACGCGAAAATTGACGTCCTCGACAAGCAGTGGCGGGCGGAGGCGAAGGCCGGCGGCAAGGGGCCGCTGATCGACGACCTGATGGGTCGGCCGCTGTCGGCGCGGCTCAAGGCGTTCAAGGCCGCGAACGCCGGGATCGTCCTCGAGATATTCCTGATGGACGACAAGGGCCTCAACGTCGCGCAGGCCGACGTGACGTCGGATTACATGCAGGGCGACGAGGCCAAGTGGCAGAAGACCTTCCTGATCGGGCCGGACGCCGTGTTCGTCGACGATCTGGATTTCGACGAGAGCAGCAAGTCGTTCCAGGCGCAAATCAGCGCCACGGTGGTCGATCCGGCCGGCAAGAAGCCGATCGGCGCGATTACGGTCGGCCTTGCGGTCGAGAAGCTTCCCTAAGGTCCCGGCCGGGACCGCCTCAATGCAGAGTCATCAGGCTCGCGTTGAGGCGGAACTCGGCGGGCTTGATCAGCTCCGAATGCGCGATGCGCACCTTGAAGAGCTTGCCGTCGAGATTGCGCTCCCAGAAATCGAGGAACTTCTTGAGGACCGGGAACTCCGGGGCGAGATCCAGGTCCTGCCAGACATATGTCTGCAGGAAGGCCGGATGGTCGGGCATCCGGTAGAGGATCTCGGCAGTGGTAATCCGATAGTCACCCAGCTGGCGCTCGAAGTCGGACATGTGTTGCACACCCTCCTTTCGTTTCGCGGGCCTTTCGTTTCGCAGGACCGAACCGAATCGGCACCCCTAGCCTCTCGCAAGAGGCACGCCAATTTCAATCATTATTTCAATGTGTTAGCAGCCTGCCGCAGAGAGTGCTGCCAGCCCCCTTGACGGGATTTGCCGAAGTCCCTATCTCCGCTGGCACTCGCCGGATGCGAGTGCCAATTCAATCGGGAGAATACGCAAAATGAAATTCAAGCCGCTCCATGACCGCGTCCTCGTGCGCCGCGTCGAGGAAGAATCGAAGACCGCCGGCGGGATCATCATCCCGGACACGGCGAAGGAAAAGCCGATGCAGGCCGTGATCGTGGCCGTCGGCCCGGGTGCCCGCAACGACAAGGGCGAACTGGTCGCCATGTCGGTCAAGGCCGGTGACCGCGTCCTGTTCGGCAAGTGGTCGGGCACGGAAGTGAAGATCGACGGCGAAGATCTCCTCATCATGAAGGAGAGCGACATTCTCGGCACGCTGGAAGGCGTCGCCAGTTCGGCCAAGAAGGCCGCCTGAACCACATAAAGAGGGAATACGAAAATGGCAGCCAAGGACGTTAAATTCTCGGGCGACGCGCGCGCGCGCATGCTGCGCGGCGTCGACATCCTCGCCGACGCGGTCAAGGTGACGCTGGGCCCCAAGGGCCGCAACGTGGTGATCGACAAGGCCTTCGGCGCACCGCGCATCACCAAGGACGGCGTGACGGTCGCCAAGGAAATCGAACTCGCCGACAAGTTCGAGAACATGGGCGCCCAGATGGTGCGCGAAGTGGCCTCGAAGACCAACGACGCTGCGGGCGACGGCACGACGACGGCGACGGTTCTCGCCCAGGCGATCGTGCGCGAAGGCGCCAAGTCGGTTGCGGCCGGCATGAACCCGATGGACCTGAAGCGCGGCATCGACCTCGCGGTCGAGAAGGTCGTGGAAGACCTCAAGAAGCGCTCGAAGAAGATCACGACCGACGCCGAAGTGGCGCAGGTCGGCACGATCTCGGCCAACGGCGAGCGCGAGATTGGCGAGATGATCGCCAAGGCGATGCAGAAGGTCGGCAAGGAAGGCGTGATCACGGTCGAGGAGGCCAAGAGCCTCGAGACCGAACTCGATGTCGTCGAGGGCATGCAGTTCGACCGCGGCTACCTGTCGCCGTACTTCGTGACGAACGCCGAGAAGATGACGGCCGAGCTCGACGACGCCTACATCCTGATCCACGAGAAGAAGCTGGCGAGCCTCCAGCCGCTGCTCCCCGTCCTCGAGGCGGTCGTGCAGACGGGCAAGCCGCTGCTGATCGTGGCCGAGGAAGTTGAGGGCGAGGCGCTTGCCACGCTCGTCGTCAACAAGCTGCGCGGCGGCCTCAAGATCGCCGCCGTCAAGGCGCCGGGCTTCGGCGACCGCCGCAAGTCGATGCTGGAAGACATCGCGATCCTGACCAACGGTCAGGTCATCTCGGACGATCTCGGCATCAAGCTCGAGACCGTGTCGCTCGACATGCTCGGCCGCGCCAAGAAGGTCCGCATCGACAAGGACAACACCACGATCGTCGACGGTTCGGGCAAGAAGAAGGACATCGAAGCCCGCATCGCGCAGATCAAGGCGCAGATCGAGGAGACCACCTCGGACTACGACCGCGAGAAGCTGCAGGAACGTCTGGCCAAGCTCGCGGGCGGCGTCGCCGTCATCCGCGTGGGCGGTGCGACCGAAGTCGAGGTCAAGGAGCGCAAGGATCGCGTCGACGACGCGATGCACGCCACCAAGGCCGCGGTCGAGGAAGGCATCCTGCCGGGCGGCGGTTCCGCCCTGCTCTATGCGATCCGCGCGCTCGAAGGCATCAAGGTCTCCAGCCACGACCAGCAAGTCGGCATCGACATCGTGCGCAAGGCCCTGCAGGCCCCGGCACGCCAGATCGCCGAGAACGCCGGTGCGGACGCGTCGCTGATCGTCGGCAAGCTGCTCGAAGGCAAGTCGGCCACGCAGGGCTACAACGCCCAGACCGGCGAGTTCGTCGACATGGTCAAGGACGGCGTCATCGACCCCACGAAGGTCGTGCGCCTTGCCCTGCAGGACGCGGCGTCGATCGCGGCCCTGCTGATCACGACCGAGGCGATGATCGCCGAGGCGCCGAAGCCCGAGAAGGCGGCGGCGGCTCCGGCCGGCGGCATGGGCGACTACTAAGTCGTTCCGTTCCGATACCGCAGGTACGGACAAGGGCCGCAGCGCAAGCTGCGGCCCTTTTTCGTCTGCCGGTGCTGTGCGCTCCCGTGCTAGTTCTTCGCGCGGAGGGAACGACCACGATGCCGGGTACACCTCGTTTTTATGCAGCCCTCTGCGGGGCCGCGATGGCCGCCGCCAATATCGCCGGTACGGCCGCCGCCGACGCGACGCTGGCCGAGCGCGTGATGCAGCTCTCGAGATCCAGCAAGTGGCAGCTCGTCGCCGCCGTGCCGCTCGCGTTCCCCACGCACCATCCGCAAGGCATGGTGCGGATCGGCGATCGCATGGTGATGTCGTCGGTCGAGATCCTCGAGCCGACGCAGCGCTATCCCGAACCGCGCGATGGCATGGACCGCAGCGCCGGGCGCGGGCAGGGGCATCTCTTCGAGTTCGACCTGCAGGGAAAGCTGCTGCGCCAGGTGAAGCTGGGCGAGGGCGACATCTACCATCCCGGCGGTATCGACTTCGACGGGCAGAACATCTGGGTTCCGGTCGCCGAATACCGGCCCGACAGCAAGGCGATCGTCTACCGGGTCGATCCCGCGACGCTGCAGGCAAGCGAGGTGCTGCGCGTCGCCGACCATATCGGTGGCATCGTCCATGCGAGCGACACGGGCACGCTGCACGGCGTGAGCTGGGGCTCGCGGCGCTTCTACGGCTGGAAGCTCGGCGCGACGGGGGAAGCGCCGCAGCGCCGCCTCAACGCGTCACACTATGTCGACTATCAGGACTGCCACTACCTGGGCCGCGGAAAGATGCTGTGCTCGGGCCTCAACGCCTATCGGATGTCGGCGGCAGCGCCACGCTTCGCGCTGGGCGGCATCGAGATCGTCGATCTCGCAAGCGGCCTGCCGGTCTTCCAGGTACCGGTGATGCAGTGGACCGAGTCCGGCCTGCCGATGACCCAGAATCCCTTCTGGGCGGAATCGCACGGCGCGGGCTTGCGCTTCTATTTCGTGCCGGAGGACAACAGGTCGCAGATGTACGTCTACGACGTGATGCCGTAGGCCGCGTTCAGTCCGTCCGGCAGGTGCGGATGCCGAGGATCGTGTAGGCCGGGCAGAAGCGGAACAGGGCCGTCACGATGGGCACGATGCCGACCAGCGCCCACGGCGTCTTCGGACCCCAGAAATAGAGCGACAGGATGAAGGCGCCCGCGACGAGGCGCAGGATGCGGTCGATACCGCCGACATTGGCTTGCATGGCTCGGGGTCTCCTCTAGTTTAGATAAGTCTCATATTCGCACGGATTGCGCCGGCCGGTGCGGACAATTTGTCGCGCGGATGCGGCCGCGAACGGATTTCTGGACGGAGCGGCCGGGCGCTTGTAGCTTCCGCCGTCCCATGCAAGCGATCTTCGACGTCATCCTGCCGGTCTTCGGCATCATATTCACCGGCTATTTCTCGGGCCGCATCCGGCTGCTCGGGCCCGACAGCTCGGAAGCGCTGAACAAGTTCTGCTACTGGTTCGCACTTCCCCCGGTGCTGTTCCTGGGGCCGGCGCGTGTACCTCTCGGACAGGTCTTCAACCTGCCCTTCATCGCGACCTTCATGGGCGGCGTGGCGATCACCTGGCTGGTGGCGCTGGTCGTGGGCCGGCTTGCCTTCCGCGACCGGCCGGCGGTGACGGCGTTGGCCCTTCTCAGCGGCACGTTCGCGAATGTTGGGTACATGGGCGTGCCGCTTTTCCTCGCGGCCTTCGGGCCGGAAGGCGTGCTGCCGGCCGTGATCTCCACGGTGAGCTACACGCTGCTGCTCGTCGCCGCGACGGTGATCATCGTCGAAGCCGATCTCGCCGGGCAGGGCGGGGCGGCGCGCGCCTTCGGAAAGGTGCTCAAAGGTCTGGCGACGAGCCCGCTGGTCGTCGCCCCGCTGCTGGGCCTCGCCTTCAATCTTTCGGGTCTGCCGATGCCGAAGCCGCTCGTGAACTACTGCGAGCTGTTGGGCGCTTCGTCGGGGCCGTCGGCGCTGTTCGCCATCGGGCTGTTCTTGTCCACGCGCTCGATCCGCACGCTGGTGGGCGGCAAGAAGATGATCGAGGTCGGCTGGCTCGTCTGGGTCAAGCTGATCATCCAGCCGCTGGCGACGTGGTGGCTCGCGGGGCTTTTCGGGCTCGACACGTTCTGGACCGGCTCGGCCGTGATCCTCGCCTCGCTGCCGACGGCGGCCCTGTGCTTCGTGCTTGCACAGCAATACCGGCAGTTCGTCGAGCGCGCGTCGGCGACGATCCTCGTGTCGACCGTGCTTTCGCCGATCGTGCTGTCGGTGCTTATGGTTCTTTACGCCGGGATCCGTCCGGGCTGAAGAATTCGCGCGTGCGGGCGATCGCGTCGGCAAGCCCGATCCGCTCGATCACGACGCCCTCGGGAAACGCCTTGGCGAGGCGCGAGGGGAAGCGGGAATCCAGCAGCACGAATACGCCGGTGTCGTCCGCGCGCCGCACCAGCCGCCCGAAAGCCTGCTTGATGCGCAGACGCACCATCCGGTCGTCGTAGGCCGACTTGCCGAAATGCGCGCGCCGCGCCTTGTGCAGGATGTCGGGCCGCGGCCAGGGCACGCGGTCGAACACGATCAGGCGCAGCGAGCGGCCCGGCACGTCCACGCCGTCGCGCACGGCATCGGTGCCGAGCAGGCAGGAATCCTCCTCCGCACGGAAGATGTCGACGAGCGTGGAGACGTCGAGCCGGTCGACGTGCTGGGCGTAGAGCGGCAGGCCCGCGCGCTCCAGCGGGCCGCCGATGCGGCTGTGGATCGCGCGCAACCGCCCGATGGCGGTGAACAGGCCGAGCGCGCCGCCCTTCGACGCGAGGAAGAATTCGCGGTAGGCGGCCGCGACGCGGTCGGGCGCGTCGCGCTCCAGGTCGTTGACGACGAAGACACGCGTGTTCTTCGCGTAGTCGAAGGGCGAGGGCACTTGTGCACGCGTCCAGTCGGGCATGTGGACGGCACCCGTGCGCGCGGCGGCCGCGGCCCAGTCGGTCTCCACGTCGCCGGTCGCATCGGTGAGCGTGGCGGACGTGATCAGCGCGCCGTGCGCGGGGCGCAGCACGGCGGCGGCGAAGGGCACCGTCGGATCGATCCAGCGACGATGCACGCCCACGTCGGCGTCGCGCCCGTCCATGCGCTCCAATGCCATCCAGTCGACGAAATCGGGGGGCGTGTCGCCCGACAGCGCCTTCAGCATGCCGCGCCAGCCCGCAAGCTCGTTGCCCGCGCGCCGCGCGATGCCGCGCGCCACCGCCTCGATGCGCGCGCGCGTCGCGGTGTCGAGATCGGCGGCCTCGTCGTCGAGGCGCGCGACCAGCAGCTTCGCGAGTGCGATCATCGGTTCGGCGATGCGCGCGAGTGCTGTGTCCAGCTTTTCGGCCGCGTCGATCAGCCCGTCGAGCGGCGGGCGGCAGTCGGTTTCCAGCGAATAGCCGTCGCCGGCGTCCGATCCTGCGCGCGCGAGCACCTGCCGGCGCACGAAGGCAAGGAAGGCTTCGGTCGGCCCCTGCGTTTCGCCGGCCAGACGCTGCAGCCAGCCCTCGCCGGGCAGGGCGCGCGCGGCAGCGACGGCGCGATCCAGCAGTTCGTTGCCGCCGTCGAGATCGGCGACAAGTTCACCCGCGCGCGCCTTCAGGCCGCGCACGCGGCTGCGGCCGGTGGTCTCGGCACCTACGATCCAGCGGCGCAGTTCCACCGTTTCCTGGCCCGTGAGCGCGCCGCCGAACGCGGAATCGGCGGCATCGAACACGTGATGGCCTTCGTCGAATACATAGCGCGTGGGCAGCGTCGACTGCGTGGACCCGGCGGAAAGATCGACGGCAGCGGCGCCGAGCGCGGCCTGCATCATCACGAGTGCGTGGTTGGCGATGACGATCTCGGCCTTGCGCGCGCGCCGCACCGATTTCTCGATCGGGCAGCGCATGTAATGCGGGCAGGCCGAATAGATGCATTCGCCGCGCCGGTCGGCGAGGCCGCGCGTGCGCGCCTTGCCGACGAGATCGGGAAGCCATGCCGGGAAATCGCCGCCCACCATGTCGCCGTCGCGGCTGGCGGCGGCCCAGCGCGCCATCAGGCCGAGCGCGATCGCGTCCTGCGGGCGCGCGGAAAGCTGGCGCACCGAATCTTCCAGATTGAGGAGGCAGAGATAGTTCTCGCGCCCCTTGCGGATGACCACTTTGCGGGCCTTCGTCGCCGGCTCGTCATGCAGGCGGTCGAGTTCGCGGTCGATCTGGTGCTGCAGGTTCTTGGTGTAGGTGCTGATCCAGACGGCACCCTGGTTCTTCTCCGCCCACAGCGTGGCAGGAGCGAGATAGCCCAGCGTCTTGCCCACGCCCGTTCCCGCTTCCGCGACGACGAGGCGCGGGCTTTCGGCGTCGTCGCGCGGCGCGAACGCGGCGGAGACGGCCGAGGCATAGTCCGCCTGCTCGGGCCGTGCTTCCGCGTTGCCGCCCAGCATGTCGGCGAGCCGGCGACGCGCCTCGTCGGGATCGACCGGCAGGTTGCCGGGCGGCGGCTCGGGCGCGGTCTCGCTCCATTCCTCGATACGCCGCCAGGCTTCCAGCCCCTGCACGGAGCGGTCGTTCCGGTAGGCGTCGGGCGAATCGCCCAGGGCCGCGAGCACGGCTTCGGCCCAGCGCCAGCCGCCGCGTGCCATCGCACGGGCCGCACCCACGATGTCGGGATTGCGCGCGACCAGCGGTTCGGTGAGTTCGGCGAGCAGCCGGCGCACGGATTCGTGCAACGCCTGCACCTCGGCCGAAAGCCCGTGCGGCACGGGCAAGTCCATCGCCTCGGCCAATCCGCGCGCGGTCGGCAGGCAGAAGCGTGCGGGGCGCACGAAGGCATAGAGTTCGAGCGCGTCGTAGCAGGCGAGCCGGTCGAGCCCGAGCCGCCGCGCGGTCGCGGGCGCATGCACGGCGATGGGCGGCTCGGCCATCGCGCGGGCGGAGGCTTCCGACAGGCGGATCTCCTCGATCTCGCCGTCGGCGGTGAGCCACGCGGCCTGCGCGACGCCCGCAGCCAGCACCGGGACGGCGGGCACGCGCACGGTGCCGCTGCGCGGATTGCCGCCGCGGAAGGGGACGACCGTGCTGTCGGCCGGAATGTGCGAATCGCGCATGGCCCATCATAGGGCCTCGGCGGGCGTTGACGCACCGGCGCATGGGGCCTAGTTTCGCGGGCCGTTTCGACATTTCTTCCAGAGAGCGCCATGACCGATTCGCCTGCACCCCTTTCCATCGCCCCGCCGACCCGCGCGGACGCGTTGAAAGGCCGCGCGTGGCCGTTCGAGGAGGCGCGCCGCCTCGTCGCGCGTACCGGCGAGAAGGTCCCGGCCAAGGGCTACGTGCTGTTCGAGACGGGCTACGGCCCCTCGGGCCTGCCGCATATCGGCACGTTCGGCGAGGTCGCGCGCACGACGATGGTGCGCAAGGCCTTCGAGATGCTGTCCGACGTGCCGACTAAGCTGTTCGCGTTTTCGGACGACATGGACGGCTTGCGCAAGGTGCCCGACAACATCCCCAACGGCGACAGGCTGGCGGGATCGATCGGCATGCCGCTCACCTCGGTGCCCGACCCGTTCGGCAAGTTCGCCAGCTTCGGCGAACACAACAACGCGATGCTGCGCGACTTCCTCGACCGCTTCGGCTTCGAGTACGAGTTCGTGTCGTCCACGCAGATGTACAAGTCGGGCCGGTTCGACGCGACACTGCTGAAGGTCCTGCGCAACTATCGCGCGATCATGGACATCATGCTGCCGAGCCTGCGCGAGGAGCGCCGGCAGACCTATTCGCCCTTCATGCCGCTGTGCCCGAAGACGGGGCGCGTGCTGCAGGTGCCGACGGTCGAGACGAAGCCGGATGCGGGCACCATCGTCTACCGCGACGAGGCGGGCAACCTCGTCGAGACGCCGGTGACGGGCGGGGCGTGCAAGCTGCAATGGAAGATCGACTGGGCGATGCGCTGGGCGGCGCTCGAAGTCGATTACGAGATGTCGGGCAAGGATCTGATCGATTCGGTCAAGCAGTCGTCCAAGGTCGTGCGCGCCATCGGCAGCAGGCCGCCGGAAGGTTTCACCTACGAGCTGTTCCTCGACGAGAACGGCGAGAAGATCTCGAAGTCGCGCGGCAACGGCCTCACCATCGAGGAGTGGCTGAAATACGGCACGCCTGAGAGCCTGTCGCTGTTCATGTACCAGCAGCCCAAGGCCGCCAAGCGCCTGCATTTCGACGTGATCCCGCGCCACGTCGACGACTACCTGTCGTTCGTCGAGCGGTTCCCCGCGCAGAACGTGCAGCAGAAGCTCGACAATCCGGTCTTCCACATCCACGGCCGCAACGGGCCGCCCGCCCCCGAAGCCAACGGCCTGCCGTTCAGCATGCTGCTCAATCTCGTCGGTGTGGCGAACTCGCTCGACAAGGACGTGCTGTGGGGCTTCATCTCCCGCTACGCGCCCAAGGCCAGCCCCGCGACGAACCCGATGCTCGACCGGCTGGTCGGCCACGCGATCGCGTATTTCCGCGATTATGTGGAGCCGACGCGGAAGTTCCGCGCACCCAGCGACATGGAGAAGGCCGCACTCGCCGATCTCGATGCGTGCCTTGCGAAGCTGCCGGCCGAAGCGAGTGCCGAAGACATCCAGAACGAGGTCTACGCGGTGGGCAAGCGCCACCCGTTCCCCGAACTGAAGGCGTGGTTCCAGTCGATGTACGAGACGATGTTCGGTGCGAGCCAGGGCCCGCGCATGGGCTCGTTCATCGCGCTCTACGGGATCGCGCCGACGCGGGCACTCATCGCGCGCGTGCTGTCGGGCGAATTGTCGAAGGGCTGAAAAAAAAGATGCCCGGGTCGAGCCCGGGCATGACGATTTTCTTTATCCGTCACCCCCGGGCCTGACCCGGGGGCGCGAAATTCGTCTACTGGCTCACCCACAGAATGCGGTGGCAGAACACGACGTCGGAGATGTCGAACGTGCGTTCGGCGTGCGCGGCGTTGAGGCTGGTGAGTTCCAGCTTGCGCTGGCCCTTGCGGATCAGCTGCTTGGCCATCACTTCGCCGGCCGTCGTCTTGACCACGACGCGGTCGCCGCGACGCAAGGACGCCTGCGGCGAGACGACGATCGTGTCGCCGTCGCGATAGACGGGTTCCATGCTGTCGCCCGCGACCATCAGCGCGTAGGCGTGCGTGTCCGCGAGCTCGGGGAACAGCAGCTCGTCCCAGCCCGTGCCGGTGGGATAGCCGGCGTCGTCGAAGAAGCCCTTTTCGCCCGCCTGCGCGTAGCCGATCACCGGAACGCGGCGCATGGCGCCCGCCACGCTCGGCACCGTGCCGATATAGCCGACGAACTCCGACATCGTGGCGCCGGTCGCCTCGAGGATCTTCGAGATGCTCTCGGTCGACGGCCAGCGCGGCCGGCCGTCGCGCGACACGCGCTTGGACTTGTTGAAGGTGGTGGGATCGAGGCCGGCGCGGCGCGCGAGACCCGACGGGGAGAAGCCATGATCGCCTGCGAGCTGATCGATGGCCTGCCAAACATCTGCGTGACGGAGAATCATGTGTGAATTTTTACTCAGGTTGTTGCGGATTGCATTAGGTATGTATGCCATTTTCATTTTGAAAAAGAAATATTCCTTATATCCAAACGGACTGTGTCCCTCTATTTATTTGTTCGCTTTATGTTTCGTAAACCGGAGATGGCGAATGATTGCGCGTGTGAGGGCGATCGGAAGGGGCAGGGCCGCCGTGGCAGGCCGCGTCGCGGCGGACGGCGCCGACGCCCTCGTCGTGTTCCGCGACCAGACCGAAATCGCGTGGCTGCGCGGCCTGCGCCGCGGCTTCCGGCACTGCGCGGTGTGGGTGCGCGCCGGCGATCTGTGGATCGTGCAGGAAAGCCTTTCCAATCGGACAATTCTGGGAGTCTGGACGGCAGATCGGGAGGCCGACCTGGTGGCCGCGCTGCACGCGGCCGGGCACCTTGTCGTGCGCGCCCGGGTCCGGCCGGCGCCGCGCCGCCTGGCGCCGCCCTTGCCCTTCAGCTGCGTGGAGGCGGTCAAGCGTGTACTCGGCATCCATGCCTGGCGCGTGCTGACCCCGTGGCAGCTCTACCGGCATTTGATCCGAGGTGCTTGAAAATCGTAATTGACAATTACCCTAATTAGGAATATTTAAAGATTCAGGCTCACAGATTGAGCTCTTTCCGGCTCCTTCCGGTCCTTGAATGGCACTGGGGGAGCCGGAAATAGGTACAAAAACAGGCCCCTCGAACCGGAGATGTCCCATGGGTGGTTTTTTCTCGCCGTCGATTCCCGAACCCCCGCCGCCACCGCCGTTGCCGCCGCTGCCCGAACCGGTCGATCCGGACAAGGAAGCGCGCGAGGCGCGCATCAAGGCGATGATCCGCCGGCGTCGCGGCCGGGCCGGCCTGGTCACGACCGGCGAGCGCGGCGTGCTGCTGGCGCCCGCCGCGTCGCAGGGCCTCGCCTCGAAGCTCGGGGAATGAAGATGGCCGAGCCCCGATCCGAAACCGTCCCGCGCGACACGCTCGACCGCTTCCGCCGTGCCCGGCAGGCGCGAGGGAGCTGGGAGCCCGCGTGGCAGGATTGCTACGAGTTCGCGCTGCCGCAGCGCGTGTCCGGCGGCAGCGGCGAACGGCGCGGTGAACGCCTATTCGACGCGACCGCTGGCGATGCGGCCGAGCAGCTCGCCGCCTCCCTCATGTCGCAGCTTGTGCCGCCGTGGTCGCGCTGGTTCGGCCTGCAGCCGGGCGGCGACGTGCCCGAAGAACACCGCGCGGCGCTGGGCGAGGTGCTGGAAAAAGCAGCCGCATCGCTGCAGGCGCATTTCGACCGTTCGAACTTCGCCATGGAGATCCACCAGTGCTTCCTCGATCTCGTCGTCGCGGGAACGGCGATGTTGCAGTTCGAGGAAGCGCCGGCGGGCGCGGACTCCGCGTTCCGCTTCGCGGCCGTGCCGCTGGGCCGATTGGCACTCGACGAAACTTCCGAAGGCGCGTTCGACATCGTCTTCCGCACGAGCGAGCTGACGACGGAGCGCCTCGTCGAACGTTTCCCGAACGCCAACCTGCCCGACGCGTTGCGCAAGCCCGATCCGCGCGGCGGGACCGAACGCAAGCACACGATCGTCGAGGCGCTGTTCGCCGAACGGCCCGGCTACCGCTACATGGCGCTGCTGGAGGACGGCGGTGACGCTTCGCGGCCCGTCGTGCTGGCCGAAGGCGATTTCGCGCAGCCGCCGTTCCTCGCCTTCCGCTGGCTCAAGGCGCCGGGCGAGGTCTATGGCCGCTCGCCGGTGATGAAGGCGCTGCCCGACATCAAGACCGCGAATAAGGTCGTCGAGCTCGTGCTGAAGAACGCGTCGATTGCCGTCACCGGCATCTGGCAGGCCGACGACGACGGCGTGCTGAACCCCGCGAACATCCGCCTGCAGCCGGGCACGATCATCCCCAAGGCCGTGGGCTCAGCGGGCTTGACGCCACTGGAGGCGCCGGGCCGGTTCGACGTCTCGAACCTCGTGCTCGACGATCTGCGCGGGCGCATCCGGCACGCGCTGCTCGCCGACCGGCTCGGCCAGGTCGATGCGCCCACGATGACGGCGACCGAAGTGCTCGAGCGGTCGGCGGAGATGTCGCGCATCCTGGGCGCCACCTACGGCCGTCTGCAGGCCGAGCTGCTCACGCCGCTGATCGCGCGTGCGATCGCGATCCTGCACCGGCGCGGCGAGATCCCGCCCGTGCTGATCGACGGGCGCGTGGTCGAGCTCCAGTACAAGTCGCCGCTCGCACTCGTGCAGGCGCAGGCCGACGTGCGCAACGCGATGCTGTGGATCACGCAGGCTGCCAGCCTCGGGCCCGAGGCGATGGCCGTCGTCGATGCCGGTGCGGCCGCACGCTGGATGGCGCGCGCTCTCAGCGTGCCGCCCGATCTCGTCCGCCCGCCGGCACCGCCCGCGGCGGCACCCCTGCAGATGCTTGCGCAGGCTCTCTCCGCCCAACCCCAGTGACCAAGGAAGGAACGACCATGACCGAGACGATCGCAACACCGCCCGCCGCCTCTTCGCGCCCGGAGCACGTGCCCGAGAAATTCTGGGATGTCGGCACCGGACAGGTGCGCGTCGACCAGCTCTCGAAATCCTATTCGGAACTCGAACGAAAGCTGTCCGGCATGATCCCGGGGCCGAAGTCGCCCGAATGGGAGCAGAGCTGGCGCAAGGCCGCCGGCGTGCCGGACGCGCCCGACGGCTATCGCATCGCGCCCAAGGACGATCTCGTCGGCATCGATCCGGACGTGAACCGCCGCCTGCACGCGGCTGGCTTCACGCCGCAGCAGGCCCAGCTTGTCTACGACCTCGCGGTCGAGCGGCTGGTGCCGATGGTGCAGGACTATGCGGGTTCCTATCGCGCTGAACTCGCGCACGAGAAGCTCGTGGCCGAGTTTGGCGGGGCGGAGAAGTGGGCGGCCCTCGCCCCGCAACTCGCGCGCTGGGGCCAGAAGAGCCTTCCCGCTCCGGTCTACGAAGCACTCGCCTCGTCGCCGGAAGGAATCCGCGCGCTGCACCGGATGATGAATTCGGGCGAGCCCAGCCTGCGCGGTTTCGGCTCGCCTTCCGCCGCGGCAAGCGAGGAGGACCTTCGCAAGATGATGTCCGACAAGCGCTACTGGCGCGACCGCGATCCCGCGATCGTGCGCGCCGTCACCGAAGGCTTCAAGCGGCTCTATCCCGAACGCGAATCCTGAAAGAAGGGGCTTGACAGGATAACAACCTAAGATTATATTCAAGACAACGTGCCGCCCGCGTCTTCGCGGAGAACGGCACGTTCCCTTCACATCTCCCGCGAAACGGGGTCGGCGCATCGCCATAGATGCACCGGCAACCCTCGCTTGCGGGTCCCCCGAAACCGATCACCACAGAGGGACCCATGCCCGATATCGACAAGGCTTTCGTCAAGCAATACGAGAACGACGTCCATCTCGCCTTCCAGCGGATGGGCTCGAAACTGCGCACGAGCGTGCGCACGAAGAAGAACGTCCAGGGCGCTTCGACCGTCTTCCAGAAGATGGGCCGGGGTGCTGCGACGACCAAGGCACGACACGCGGCCGTGCCCGTCATGAACGTCGACCACGCGACCGTCGAGATCTTCCTCAAGGACTATTACGCCGGGGAGTGGCTCGACGCGCTCGACGAGATGAAGGGGCCGACGGACGAGCGTTCGGCGGTCGTGAATTCCGGCGCCTACGCGCTGGGACGCAAGACCGACGAGCTCATCATCGACGCGCTCCAGACTTCGACGAACTTCGCAGGATCGGCGGTCGACGGCCTCACCAAGGCCAAGATCCTCGAGGCTTTCGAGAAGCTCGGCGAGTCGGACGTTCCCGACGACGGCGACCGCTGCGCGGTCATCGGCTGGAAGCAGTGGAGCGAGCTCCTGCAGATCGAGGAATTCGCCAACGCCGACTATGTCGGTGAGGACGAGCTCCCCTGGCAGGGCACGCAGGCCAAGAAGTGGCTCGGCACGCTGTGGATGCCGCATTCGGGCCTGATCGCCGCCGCCGGCGTGCGTTCGTGCCACTGGTACCACAAGTCGGCCGTCGGCCACGCGTCGGGCTGCGAGGTCAAGTCGGACGTCTCGTGGCACGGCGACCGCGCGTCGTTCTTCATCAGCAACATGATGAGCCAGGGTGCCGGCATCGTCGATACCGCCGGCGTCGTGACGCTGCGCTGCAAGGAGTAGGGAGAAACAGATGGCCTTCGAACTCAAGAACCTGTCCGTGCTCGCCTACGCGAACGGCTTCACGCTCTGGCACTACACGACGCCGGATGCCGCGAGCGCCGTCGACAACGCGGGCTACTTCGACACCGCCGCCGACATGCTGCGCGCGGGCGACATGATCCTCGCCAACACCGCCACCGGCGGCGGCGCCCAGAGCGGCGTCTTCGCGGTGGCGAGCGTGGCGGCCGGATCGGTCGACGCCGCAAGCCTCACGCCGTTCGGCGCGTCCAACCCCGACTGACGACACGGGACCCGGCGGACGGACCGCTCCGTCCGCCGGGCTTTCGTTTCCCCGAATTCCAGGAGAACCCGATGGCCCTCACGTCCATCGCGCTGTGCGCGCGCGCCCTCGTCAAGCTCGGTGCAAGGTCGATCGCCTCGTTCGACGAGGGCACGGCCGAGGCCGAAATCGCCGCCGTGCTCTATCCCTCGATCCGCGACGGGCTTCTGTCGGCACATCCGTGGAGCTTCGCGACCGCGCAGGCCACGCTTGCGCGCCTGGCGCGCACGCCCGTTGCCGATCACGCCTTCGCGTACCAGCTTCCAGCCGATTTCCTGCGCGCGCTCTCGCTGGGCTCAGGCACGCGCGGGCGGGGCATCGAATATCGCGTCGTCGAATCCGCGTTGCACTGCGATGCCGACGCGGTCGTGCTTTCCTACGTGTTCCGGCCCGACGAGACCGGCTTCCCGCCCTTCTTCGACACGTTGCTGATCGCCACGCTCGCGGCCGAGTTCTGCCTGCCGGTGACCGAGAGCACGTCGCGCGCCGAGCTGCTGCACCGTACGGCCGAGATGGAGTTCCGCCGCGCGCGCCTGATCGACGCCCAGCAGGACACGCCCCAGCGCATCGAGGATTTCACGCTGGTGGAGGCCCGCCGATGAGCGTCGTGCGCATTGCCAAGACGAGTTTCGCTTCAGGCGAGATCGGCCCGTCGATGTACGGGCGGACCGACTTGCGCGCGTTCGAGAACGGCGCGCGCACGCTGCGCAAC
Organism: Tagaea sp.; assembly: GCA_044224405.1. GTDB lineage: Bacteria > Pseudomonadota > Alphaproteobacteria > CACIAM-22H2 > CACIAM-22H2 > Tagaea. The sequence continues at coordinate 21,682 of JBGAKN010000024.1, forward strand.
GTGTTCGTGCAGCCCTCGGGCGGCGTGCGCCGGCGGCCGGGTCTCGCGCATATCGACATGCTGCCGGGGCCTGCGCGCCTCGTCGGGTTCGAGTTCAACACCGAGCAGGCGTACCTGATGGCGCTCCTCGCCGGAGAGATGCGCGTGTGGCGCGACGACGAACCGGTCGCGACGTTCGCCGTGCCGTGGACGGCCGCCCAGATCGGCCAGGTCGCGTGGACGCAGAGCGCCGACACGCTGCTGGTCGTGCATCCCGAAGTGCCGCCGCGGCGCATCACGCGCACGTCGGACACGGCGTGGAAGGTCGAGCCATGGACCTTCTTCGAGGAGAAGGACATCGTCTACCAGCCCTATCACAAGTTCGCGGCCGACGAGGTGACGCTCGCTCCCAGCGGCACGACCGGCACCGTGACGCTGACGGCGTCCGCCGACGCGTTCGTCGCCGGGCATGTCGGCCTGCGCTTTCGCATGCAGACGAAGGAAATGAAGATCGACGCCGTCGCGGGCCCGCGCTCGGCCACGGCGACGCTCGCGACCGACCAGGCGCTGCCCGATACGACGGCGACGCGTGACTGGGAGGAACCGGCCTTCTCTGCCGTGCGCGGCTGGCCGGTCAGCGTCACGTTCCACCAGGACCGGCTGGTGATCGGCGGCTCGCGTGACCTGCCGAACCGGCTGTGGCTGTCGAAATCCGGCGACCTGTTCAATTTCGATCTCGGCACCGGCCTCGACGACGAGGCGATCGAGTTCGCGCTGCTGTCCGACCAGGTCAACGCGATCCGGCACGTCTTCTCCGGGCGTCATCTGCAGGTCTTCACGTCGGGCGCGGAATGGATGGTGTCGGGCGAACCGCTGACGCCCGAGAACGTCCAGCTCGACCGCCAGACCCGCATCGGCAGCCCGGTCGACCGCTCGGTGCGCCCGCGCGACGTCGACGGCGCCACGCTGTTCGTCGGGCGCGGCGGGCGCGATCTGCGCGAATTCCTGTTCGCCGACGGCGAGCAGGCCTATCAGGCGACGGACCTGGCGCTGCTCGCCCCGCATCTGGTGCGCGATCCGGTCGCCATCGATTACGACCCTGACGACCGGCTCCTGCACGTCGTCAACGCCGACGGCACGCTCGCCACGCTGACGGTCTATCGCGCCGAGCAGGTGACCGCGTGGACGCTGCAGACCACGCAGGGCGGCTTCCGTTCCGTCGCGGTCGTTGCCGACGAGACGTATCTCGCCGTCGAGCGCGACGGCACATGGCGGATCGAGTGCTTCGATCCGGACTACGCGACCGACGCGTCGGTCTGGTTCGAGCCGCAGGCTGGCGCCGCGCACTGGACGGGCCTGTCGCATCTCGACGCGAAGAAGATCGAACTCGTGGGCGACGGCGTGCCGCTCGGCACGGCCGTGCCTGCCGGCGGCAAGGTGCCGGCGACGTCGTCCGTCGCGGACCTGGAGGCGGGGCTCGGCTGCGTGTCGCAGATCGAGCCGCTGCCGCCCTCGATTGCCGCCGCCGGCGGTGCCAGCCCGCGAAGCGTGCGCCTGATCGAGGCGACGTTCCGCCTGCTGGAGACGCGCCAGATGCGCCTCGACACCGGTAGCGGCTCGGTCGACGTGCCGTTCCGCGCCTTCGCCGCCGGCGGGATGCTCGACCGGCCGGTCGCCGGCTTCACCGGCGAAAAGCGCGTGCGCGCGCTGGGCTGGAAGCGTGCGGGCGTCGACGCGCTGTGGCGCATCGAGCTGCCGGCGCCGCTGCCATTCACGCTGCTCTCCGTAA
>JBGAKN010000025.1:0-20958 GCA_044224405.1 Tagaea sp.
GCCACCCTTCGGCCAGCGGCGGGCAGAGGGCAAGCGCCTCCTTCCTGCCGATCTCGACGACGGTTCCTGGCAGGGCCTCGGCGAGACCTCCCTCGATTGCCTTGTCCTTGCCGGCAGGTGCCACGAACAGGGCGCCGCGCGGACTCATCAGCGGATGTTCGGCGAAGCCCGGCGGCGGGTTCACGAGGAAATCCCGGCTGGCCTTCGTGATCTGCCGGATTATGCGCGGCCCGTAAGCTTCCTCGAACAGCGCGGCCGACCGGCCGGTCGTGTGGTAGCCCGGCTGGCTTTCGCCCTCGATCAGCAGCACCTTGTGCGTGGGTGCCAGCGCGTAGGCGCACGACGCGCCGACGGCTCCAGCCCCGATGACCGCAACGTCGAAATCGGCCATCGTCGCGTCAGTCGGCCGCGTGCGGCTGCGGATGCGTCGTGTTGTGCGCGCGTTCCTGCTGGGCGAGGACGTTCGCGATCGTGCCGATCGGGCGCGTGAAGCCGGCGAGCAGCAGGTAGAGCGCGGGGACGACGAACAGCGTCATCAGTGTCGCGAAGGAAACGCCACCGATGATGACCCAGCCGATCGCCTCGCGGCTTTCCGCACCCGCGCCGTGCGCGGCCGCGAGCGGGACCGCGCCCGCGACTGTCGCGATGGACGTCATCAGAATGGGGCGCAGGCGCGCGACCGACGCTTCGACGACCGCATCGCGGATCGAGTTCCCCGCATCGCGCAGCTGATTTGCGAACTCGACGATCAGGATGCCGTTCTTCGCCATCAGGCCGATCAGCAGGATCATGCCGATCTGGCTGTAGACGTTGAGCGAGATGCCCGCGAAGAAGAGCGCGGCGAGACCGCCCGTCAGCGCCAGCGGCACCGCCAGCATGATGATGATCGGGTGAATCCAGCTTTCGAACTGCGCGGCCAGCACGAGGAAGACGATCAGCAGCGCGAGGCCGAACGTGAAGTAGAGCGAGGCAGCCGATTCCTTGAACTCGCGGCTCTGGCCCTGGTAGGTGATGCGGACTTCCGGCGGCAGTTCCTCGGCCGCGTAGCGTTCCATCGTGGCGAGCGCCTCGCCGATCGTGAAGCCGGGCGCCAGCGAGGCGGTGATCGTGATCGACCGCAGGCGGTCGACGCGGTTGAGCTCCGCCGGCCCCGCCGCCTCGTTGAGCAGGACGAGCGTGGAGAGCGGGATAAGCTGCTGCGTCGTCGTCGAGCGGACAAACACGTTCGCGAGGTCTCTCGGCGTGGCACGATTCTCGAGGCGCGCCTGGAGGATGACATTGTATTCCTCGCCGCGATCGACATAGGTCGACACGTTGCGCGATCCGAACATCGTCTCGAGCGTGCGGCCGATCGTCTGGATCGAGACGCCGATATCCGCCGCACGCGCGCGGTCGATCTTCACCCGGAGCTCGGGCTTGGTCTCGCGATAGTTGGAGTCGACGTTGAGGAAGCGCGGCTCGGATGCGGCCCGGATCAGGATGCGGTCGCGCCAGTCGCGCAGGGTTTCGTAGTCGGAGCCTCCGATGACGAACTGGACCGGCGGCTGGAAGCCGCGCGAGCCCAGCGAAGGCGGATTGAGGGCGAAGGCACGCACGCCCGGCAGGCTCGCGATCTTCGGGAACACCTCGTTGACGACCTGCTGCTGCTTCATCTGCGGCTTCGAGGGCGCCGGTTCGCCCCGTTCGGACCCCACATAGCGCTGGCCCCATGCCTTCAGGCGCAGGAACACGAGACCGGAATTGACCGGGGCAGGGCGCTGGAAGCCCGGCGCGATGTTCGCCATGACGACGGCGCCCGTGCCGTTCTCGACGTAGGGGGCGAGGATCCTCTCGATGTCCCGTACCGCATCGCGCGTGTAGTTGTACGAAGAACCTTCGGGGGCCGTGATCGGAACGATGACCACGCCGCGATCCTCGATCGGGGTGAATTCCTTGGGCAGCGCCGTCCAGAACAGGTAGGCGGTCCCCGAGACGGCAAGTCCGCCGGCCAGAACCAGGATCGGCGCGTTCACCGCACGCACCAGCATCCAGCGATAGCCTTCGTTGATCGCGATGAAGATCTTCTCGGTCGCGAGATAGATCCGGCCTTCGCCCTCGTGCGTCTTGAGGAGCTTCGAGCACATCATCGGCGTCAACGTCAGCGCCACGAGGCCCGAAAAGACGACCGAAGCGGCAAGCGCGATGCCGAATTCTGTGAACAGGCGGCCGGTATTGCCGTCCATGAACGACAGCGGGACGAACACCGCGATCAGCGTCATCGTCGTGGCGAGGACGGCAAAGCCGATCTGGTGAGCGCCGCGCACGGCCGCGAGCAGGACCGGCTCGCCCTTCTCGATGCGCGCGTGGATGTTCTCGAGCACGACGATGGCGTCGTCGACGACGATGCCGATCGCGAGCACGAAGGCCAGCAGCGTCAGCACGTTCAGCGAATAGCCCAATGCCGCGATGATCGTGAACGAGCCGATCACGGAGACCGGAATCGCGATGGTCGGGATGATCGTCGCGCGCCACGAGCGCAGGAAGACGAAGATCACGCCGATGACGAGCGTGATGCCGATACCGAGCGCGTGATACACCTCGAAGATCGACTGCTCGATGAACACGGATTCGTCGTAGCCGATGAGGACGTCGATGCCTTCGGGGAAACTCTGCTGGAGACGCTTCATCTCGGCTTTCGCGTCGCGGGCGACGGAAAGCGTGTTGCCGGTGGATTGGCGCAGGATTCCGATGCCAATTGACGTCTTGCCGTTGGCGCGGATACCCGAGCGTTCGTCTTCGGCGCCGATCTCGACTTTGGCGACCTCGCCGAGGCGGATCTGGTACCCCGTGCGGGTCGCGATCACGATCTGGCGGAACTGCTCGGGATTCGACAGGCGGGAGTCGGTCTTGACGGTCAGCTCGCGCTGCGTGGATTCGAGCCGGCCCGAGGGCAGCTCGACGTTCTGGCGCAGGATGGCGGTCTCGACATCTTCGACGGTCAGCTGGCGGGCGGCGAGGGCCTGGCGGTCGAGCCAGACGCGCATCGAGAAGCGCCGCTCGCCGGAGATGTTGACCTGCGCCACGCCGGGGACGATGCCGAGGCGGTCGACGATGTTGCGCTTGGCATAGTCGGTGAGTTCAAGTTGGGAGTAACGGTCGGAGGCGAGCGTGAACCATACGATCGCGCGCTGATCGCCATCTACCTTGGCGACGACGGGATCGTCGATGCCGTCGGGAAGCTTCGAGCGCACGCGCGCGACGCGGTCACGCACGTCGGCGGAGGCCGCGTCGATATTGCGGTCGAGGCGGAATTCGATCGAGACCGAGGAGCGTTCTTCGCGGCTGTTCGAGGTGATCGCCCGGACGCCCTCGATGCCGGCGACGGCCGCTTCGATGGGCTCGGTCACGCGGGTCTCGACGACCTGGTTGGAGGCGCCCTTGTAGACGGTCGTGACCGAGACGATCGGCGGGTCGATGGCGGGATATTCGCGCACCGGAAGCCGCGAGAAAGCGGCGATCCCGAGCACCACGATCATCAGGCTGATGACGGTGGCGAATACGGGACGGCGGATCGAGATTTCGGACAGGATCATCGAGGGGTTGTTCCTGGATTTTTCCGGTTCAGGGCGCGGCGTTCGCGACGAACGGGCGGGTCGTTACGGGCAGGTTGTTGCGGATGCGCTGAAGGCCGCGGACGACGAGCGTGTCGGCCGGCGTGATGCCTTCTGCGATCTCGACGCGGCCCTGCATGCGCATGCCGAGCTTCACTTCCTTGCGGATCGCTTTGCCGTCGACCACGATGAAGAGGAATTGGCGCGCGCCTTCGGCGACGAGGGCGTCTTCGGGCACCACGACCGCGTTGTCGCGTGTTGCGATCGCCAGCGAGACGGTCAGGAACATGCCCGGCTTGAGGTTGCCGTCGGCGTTGTCGAAGCTGGCGTTGAGGCGCGCCGCGCGCGTGGCGGGATCGATGCGCGTGTCGATCGCGGTGACCTCGCCCTTGAAGTCGCGACCCGGATAGGCTGGCGTCGAGGCGGCGACCGAGAGACCCTGGCGCAGCTGGCCGAGGAACTGCTCGGGGATCGAGAACTCGACCTTGATCGTACGAACGTCGTCGAGCGTGGTGATGGCCGTTCCCGGCTGCACCAGCGCGCCCAGGCTGACCTGGCGCAGGCCCACGCGGCCGTCGAAGGGGGCTGTGATCCTGAATTCGTCGAAGCGCGCGTCGGCGGCGCGCAGACGCGATTCGTTCTGGCGGATACGGCCTTCGGCGGCGCGCAACTGGCTTTCGAGTTGATCGACGCGGGCTTCCGGCGCGTTGCCGGTCGCGCGCAGCACGCGCGTGCGGTCGAGCTGCTGGCGGATCTCGTCGGCGACGGCGCGGGCCTGCTGGATTTCGGCGCGCACGCCTTCGGTATCGGCGGCGCGCTCGCGGCTTTCGAGCTCGATCAGGACCGATCCGCCCTTGATGAACTGGCCTTCCTGGAAGTTGATCCGGGCGATGTTGCCCGTCTGCTTGGCGGCGACGACGACTGACTCGTTCGCTCGGGCGGTGCCGACCGCCTCGATGCGCTCGACGACCTGCATGGTCGTCGCGTTCGAAATCTCGACGACGGGAGCCGCAGCCTGACGGGTGGTGCCGGCCTGGCCGCCAGACATCTGAGGCTGGAAATAGTACCAACCACCCGCGCCTACGCCAGCAATGACAACGACGGCGGCCAATTGTGCAACGATACGCATTCCGTCAACTCTCCGCTTGGACGCCTCTTGTCGGGGCGGTTGGACCAAGCAACAAACAAGCCAAACCAAGCCCGATCGGACTTGGCAAAAAGCCCACCGATTGGGCATTTGAATTTAGAGTGCCCCTGCTGGGAACGGAAGTGCTTCGTCGGTTACAGTCAGTAATTTATCGCATTTTGCGACGTCCGAAGGTCGGCCGCCGCCGGCAGGGCTTCCCAGCCGTCGGAGATCGTGGGAGAACTTACCCGCCCGTCCCGTCTTCATGCAGTTCTGGCGGCCCGACTATGTCCGATTCCGTCTATCGTCGCCGCTTTCCGGCCGGGCGCCTGCTCTTCAGCGAAGGGCATGTCGCGGACGCGGCCTACATCATCGAGAGCGGGACCATCGAGATTTTCGTCGAGTTCGCCGGCGAGCGTAGCAGGCTTACCGTGCTTGGCCCCGGCGAGATATTCGGCGAGATGGCGCTTGTCGACGACGCGCCGCGTTCGGCCGCCGCCCTCGTCCTCGAGGATTGCGAGGTGATCGTCGTCGAGCACAGCCAGATCAAGCGCGAACTCGAACACGCCACGCCTTTGATGCGCATCCTCCTGCGTACGCTGATCCACCGGCTACGGGTCGCCACGTCGACGCTGCCGCAGGCCGCCCCGCCGATTTCCGTCGACGAGGCCGCGCGTGTCATCGCGCGGATCAAGAGCGAGCACGAAGTCCGCCGCGCTATCGACGGCGGCGAACTGGTGCCGTTCCTCCAGCCGATCGTCCGGCTCGATGACGGCGTCACGATCGGGTTCGAGGCACTGGTGCGCTGGCGCCATCCCAATCGCGGGCTGCTGGGGCCGGAAGCGCTGTTGGGCTCGGCGGAGCGGGCCGGGCTTCTCGAAGCGCTCGACCTCATGGTCATGGGCGAGTCCGCGCGCATGATCGCCGCCGTCAACCGGCGCCTGGCGCTTGCGGGCCGCCGTCCGGTCTTCCTGTCCGCGAATTTCGGCGCGGCCCATTTCGCCGACGACCGCCTTGCCGACGTGCTGGCGGAGATCCTCGCTGAAGCGGGCCTGCCGGCCGAACGCCTCAAGGTCGAGATCACCGAAACGACGCTGATCGTAAATCGCGACGCGCACAGGGCGTTGGCGCGAATCAAGGCGCTGGGAGCCTCGATAAGCCTCGACGATTTCGGGACTGGCTATTCCGGCCTGTCGTACCTGTCGCAGTTCCCGATCGACTATCTGAAGATCGACAAGAGTTTCGTCGCCACGATGCTGGAAGACCGAAAGACAGCCGAAATCATCCGCTCGGTCGTCCAACTCGCCGGGCAGCTCGAGATCGATGCGATTGCCGAGGGGATCGAGACCGGGCCGCAAGCCGAGTTCCTCCGCTCCGTGGGCTGCGTCTACGGGCAGGGGTTTCTTTACGGAACGGCAGAGCCTGCCGAGAATGCGTGCGCCGCCCTGTTCGAGCGACCCTAGGAAACGGACCGACAATGTCTACGCAGCTGATCACGCACCCGGCCTGCCTCGACCACGATCCGGGCGCCTACCATCCGGAGAACCCGCGCCGGCTGGAGGCGGTGCTTGCAGGTCTTTCTGGCGACGAATTCAAGGGGCTCGAACGCGTCGTGGCGCCACGCGCGAGCGACGACGCGCTCTGCCTCGTGCATCCGCGCGCTTATGTCGAAGGCGTCCTTGGCTCGATCCCACCGATGGGCCGCCACCAGATCGATGGCGACACGATCGTCTCGCCCGGTTCCGAAGACGCGGCGCTGCGTGCGGCCGGAGCCGTGATCGCCGGTGTGGACGCGGTCTGCGAAGGGCGCGCGCGCAATGCGTTCGCCGCCGTCCGTCCGCCGGGGCACCATGCCGAAGCCGCACAGGCAATGGGTTTCTGCATCTTCAATAACGTCGCGGTCGGTGCCCTCCATGCGCGCGTGAAGCACGGGTTGAGGCGAATCGCGGTCATCGATTTCGACGTGCATCACGGCAACGGCACGCAGCACATGTTCGAGCGCGATCCCGAGCTGTTCTACGCCTCGTCGCACGAATGGCCGCTTTACCCGGGAACAGGCGCCGCGGCCGAGCGCGGGATCGGCAATATCGTCAACGCGCCGCTCGCGGGCGGTTCGGACGGAACGGCGTTCCGGGCCGCTTTTGAAGCCAAGATTCTGCCGGCACTCGACGCGTTTGCGCCGGAACTCGTCATCATTTCGGCCGGCTTCGATGCCCACGAACTCGACCCGCTGGCGAGTCTGCGCCTGCACGAGGCCGATTTCGCCTGGGTGACGCGCGCTCTGATGGAAGTCGCGCGGCGGCATTCGCGTGACCGCATCGTTTCCGCGCTGGAAGGCGGCTACGATCTTGACGCGCTTGCGGCATCGGCGTCCGCCCATGTCGCAGCCCTGATGGAAATCTGACTGTCCGGCGGGCAAGGAATCAAGCCGGATCAACGATTTGTGCAGACCCCGGCACGCGCTCTGCTAGAGTAGCGACCGGAAAGTGGGGTCCATGTCCGACGGCCGCAAACACATCACGCTCGCCCTTCAAGGCGGTGGCGCGCATGGCGCGTTCACGTGGGGCGTCCTCGACCGGCTGCTCGAAGACGACCGCCTCGTCATCGAAGGTATTTCGGGCACGTCGGCCGGCGCGATGAACGGCGCCGTCGTCGTCGCCGGCATGGCCGAAGGCGGGGCGGAAGGTGCCCGCGCGCTGCTCGCGCGTTTCTGGGAACATGTCGCCGAAACGGGCCGGTTCTCGATCTTCCAGCCTTCGCCGTTCGACCGGATGTTCGGCAACTCGGCCAATCTCGACTATTCGCCGCTCTATCAGGGTTTCGACCTGATGACGCGCATGCTGTCGCCCTACCAGCTCAACCCGAGCGGCGACAATCCGCTGCGCAAGGCGCTGATGGAGATGATCGACTTCGAGAAGGTGCGCGAGGGCGAAGGCGTGAAGCTGTTCGTCTCGACGACGAACGTGCGTACCGGAAAAATCCGCGTCTTCCGCAATCACGAGCTCACTGCCGACGTATTGCTCGCCTCGGCCTGCCTGCCGCAGCTGTTCCAGGCCGTCGAAGTGGACGGCGAGCATTACTGGGACGGCGGGTTCATGGGCAATCCGGCGATGTTCCCGCTGATCTACAACTGCCGCGCTTCCGACATCCTGCTGATCGAGATCAACCCGATCCGCATCGAGGATATTCCCACGACCGCGCGCGGCATCGCCGACCGCATGAATTCGATCAGCTTCAACGCGACGATGATGCGCGAGATGCGCACGATCGCGTTCGTCACGCGCCTGCTCGACCGCCACCGCCTGACGAGCCGGTCGGGACTGCGCCGCATGTTCTTCCACATGGTCCAGGCCGAGGAAGAGATGGCCGCCTTCGGCGTCTCGTCGAAGTACAACCTCGATTGGGACTTCCTGCGAACGCTGCGCCAGCTCGGCCGCGACAAGGCCGACCATTGGCTCAAGGTGAATTTCGACACGATCGGCCAGGATTCCTCCGTCGACCTCGAGAAGCTGTTTTTCTGATGATCCACACCGACCGCACCGTCGTGCCCCATGCCGTGAGCGAGCAGAGCCTCGCCACCCTCGAGCCGTCGGCGACGGTCGTCGAGGCGGCGCGCATGATGGCGTATCTGCGCATCGGCGCGCTGATGGTGGTGGACGGCGACAAGCTGGTCGGGATCTTTTCGGAGCGCGACGCGCTGACGCGCGTGGTCGCCAAGGAACGCGACCCGGCGACGACGCTGGTCTCGGAGGTCATGACGGCCGATCCGATCACGATCGCGCCCGACACGACCGTGCAGCGCGCGCTCGACATCATGGCCGAGCGCGGCTTCCGCCACCTGCCGGTGATGGAAGGGGAGCGGATCGTGGCGATCGTGTCGATACGCGACCTGTATCGCTCGGTGAAGGACCAGATGGAAACCGATATCCTGCTGCTGGCCGAGACGCTGCTGCAGGGCTGACCCCGACCGGAGAGACGGATGTCCGACAAGCCCGACTACGATTTCGACCTTCTGGTGATGGGATCGGGCCCGGCCGGCCAGCGGGCCGCGATCCAGGCCGCCAAGCTCGGCAAGCGCGTCGCGGTGATCGAGCACAAGGCGGTCGTGGGCGGTGCCTGCACCAATACCGGCACGATCCCGTCCAAGACGCTGCGCGAAGCGGTGATGCATCTCTCGGGATTCCGCGAACGCAACGTCTACGGCGCTTCGTACCAGGTGAAGCAGAACATCACGATGGAGGATCTCCTCTATCGCACGTCGGCGGTCATCCAGGCGGAACTCGACGTCGTTCGCCACCAGATGCAGCGCAACGGCGTGGAACTGATCGTCGCCAACGCGAAGTTCGCGGGTCCGGAGACGATCGAACTCACCGGCATCGACGGCCGCGGCCGGCGCGAAGTGCGCGTGCGCCGCGTCGTCATCGCGACGGGCACGGTCGCGACGCGCTCGAAGAGCATCCCCTTCGACGGGCAGAACATCATCATCAGCGACGACATCCTCGGCCTCAAGAAGCTGCCCAAATCGCTGTGCGTGATCGGCGCAGGCGTGATCGGGTGCGAATACGCGACGATCTTCTCGACGCTGGGCGTGCGCGTGACGGTCGTCGACAAGCGCGAGCGACTGCTCGATTTCGTCGATCACGAGATCATCGATACGCTCGTCTACCAGATGCGCAAGAACCGCATCACGCTGCGCCTGGGCGAGGAAGTCGAAGGGCTCGAATACACCGAGAACGCCGAAACCGGCGCGCGCGTGCACGTGAAGCTCAAGTCCGGCAAGCTCATTCACACCGAGAAGGCGCTTTACTCGATCGGACGGACAGGTGCTACGGATACGCTCGATCTCGCGGCGGCTGGTCTTGCGGCCGACGACCGCGGGCGGATCACGGTCGACGACCAGTACCGCACGTCGGTGCCGCATATCTTCGCTGCCGGCGACGTGATCGGATTCCCTTCACTCGCCTCGACCTCGATGGAACAGGGGCGCGTCGCCTCGTGCCACGCCTTCGGCATCGAGGCCAAGGCCGTGCCCGAACTCTTCCCTTACGGCATCTACACGATTCCCGAGATATCAACCTGCGGCAAATCCGAGGAGGAACTGACGCAGGCCGGCGTGCCCTATGAGGTCGGCAAGGCGCGCTATCAGGAGATCGCGCGCGGCGCCATCATCGGCGACAAGACCGGCCTGCTGAAGCTGCTGTTCCACGCCGATACGCGCCAGCTCCTCGGCGTGCAGTACGGTCTTCAACTATCCCACGCTCGCCGAATGCTACAAGACGGCCGCTTTCGACGGGATCAACCGGCTGGGTTAGCCGGCGATCCGGAAGGCCGTATTCGGGGCGGGCAAGGGGCGTTGCCGGGCGGCGGCCCCCGGCCTATAACTCGGGCCTGCAACAGCCGGGATTCGCCATGCCTGCCGCCCCATCCAATACTGCCGACATCGCCAAACTCTCGTTCGAGGACGCCCTCAAGGAGCTTGAGGAGATCGTGCGCACGCTCGAACAGGGCAAGGGCAAGCTCGACGAATCCGTCGCCGCCTACGAGCGCGGCGCGGCCCTGAAGAAGCATTGCGAGGCCAAGCTCGCCGAGGCGGCCGGCCGCATAGAGCGCATCCAGCTCGCCGGCGGCGAGGCACGCACCGCGCCGTTCGACGGCACCTGAAATCCGCCGGGATCCGGGCCAGATGAGCGAACCGATCGAAACGGCCCTCGCGGCCAACGCCGCACGCATCGAGGCGGCGCTCGAAGCATTGCTGCCGAAGGGCGATGGCTACGAGGAAGACCTGTATGAGGCGATGCGCTATGCGTGCCTGGGCGGCGGCAAGCGCATGCGGCCCTTCCTGGTCATGGAAACTTCGGGTCTGTTCGGCGTCGACGAAGCGTGCGCGTTGCGCGTGGCCTGTGCGATCGAGCTCGTGCACTGCTATTCGCTCGTCCACGACGATTTGCCCGCGATGGACGACGACGATCTCCGGCGCGGACGACTGACGGTTCACAAGGCTTTCAACGAGGCGACGGCGATACTGGCGGGCGATGCGCTGCTGACGCGCGCCTTCGAGGTGCTTGCGCAACCGCTGACCCATGGCGATGCCGGCGTGCGCGCTGACCTGGTGCTGGCGCTGGCGCTGGCGTCGGGCGCCGAAGGCATGTGCGGTGGCCAGCAGATGGACATCTCGGCCGAAGGCCAGACTCTCGATATCGGTGCCATCACGCGCCTCCAGCGCCTGAAGACCGGTGCGATCATCGGATTCGCGGCGCAGGCCGGCGCCATCCTCGGCAAGGCGCCCGTCCACATGCGCCACACGCTAGTCGCGTTTGCGCACGATCTGGGGCTCGCCTTCCAGATCGCCGACGACCTGATCGACGTCGAGGGCAACGCCAAGGCGGCCGGCAAGGCGACCGGCAAGGACGAGGCGCGCGGCAAGGCGACCTTCGTCTCGGTTCTCGGCGTCGAGCGCGCCCGCGCGCAGGCGCAGCTTCTTGCCGATCAGGCCGCCCGCCATCTCGACCTGTTCGACGCCAAGGCCGACCGGCTGCGCGCGCTGACGCGCTGGGCCGTGCGCCGTCAGAGCTGAACGATGGGCAGTCTCGGCCACAATTCGGGTGCAACGCCCTATCTCGATCGGGCTGCCGATCTCGACGCGCTCCGCAGCATGACGCCCGACGAACTGCGGCGCGTGGCGGACGAACTGCGGCGCGAGACGATTGCCGCTGTCTCGGACACCGGCGGGCATCTGGGGGCGGGCCTCGGCGTGGTTGAGCTCACAGTGGCCCTGCATCACGTCTTCCGCACGCCGCATGACCGGCTGATCTGGGACGTCGGCCACCAGGCCTATCCGCACAAGATCCTCACGGGTCGGCGCGACCGCATCCGCACGTTGCGCAAGGGCGGTGGGCTGTCGGGATTCACCCGGCGCAGCGAGAGCGAATTCGACCCGTTCGGCGCCGCGCATTCCTCGACCTCGATCTCGGCCGCCCTCGGCATGGCCGTGGCCCGCGACATGGCCGGCGACCGGCGGCACGCCATTGCCGTGATCGGCGACGGCTCGATGTCGGCCGGAATGGCCTACGAGGCGATGAACAATGCCGGCGCCATGCGCAACCGTCTCATCGTCATCCTCAACGACAACGACATGTCGATTGCGCCCCCGACCGGCGCGATGAGCGCATATCTCTCGCGACTGATTTCCTCCAAGCCCTATCTCGGCCTGCGCAGCCTTGCGCGCGAGGTCGCGAGCCATCTGCCGCGCCCGTTGTTCGAGGCGGCTGAGCGCGCGGAGGAATTCGCGCGCGGCTTCGTTTCGGGCGGCACGCTGTTCGAGCAGCTCGGCTTCTATTATGTCGGCCCGCTCGACGGTCACAATCTCGACCATCTGCTGCCGGTGCTGCGCAACGTGCGCGATTCGCGCGACGAGCGGCCTGTCCTGATCCACGTGGTCACGCAGAAGGGGCGCGGCCATCCCTTCGGGGCGGAAGCGGCCGACCGCTATCACGCGGTCAACACCTTCGACCTCGTCGTCAACCCGGCCGGCAAGCTCCAGGGCAAGCCACGCGCCGGCAAAGCGGCGGCGCCCAGCTACACCAAGGTATTTGCCGACGCGCTGGTCGCGGAGGCCGAAGCGGATCCCAAGATCGTCGCCGTCACGGCCGCGATGCCGACGGGCACGGGCCTCGACATCTTTGCCGAGCGGTTTCCCAGGCGCTGCTTTGACGTCGGCATCGCCGAACAGCATGCCGTGACATTCGCAGCCGGCATGGCGACGGAAGGGCTCAAGCCCTTTTGCGCGATCTATTCGACATTTCTCCAGCGCGGCTACGACCAACTCGTGCATGACGTGATGCTGCAGAAACTGCCGGTGCGCTTCGCCATCGACCGTGCCGGGCTCGTCGGGGCGGACGGCGCCACGCATGCCGGGGCCTACGATCTCGCTTATCTCGGCTGCCTGCCGGACATGATCGTGATGGCGGCAGCCGACGAGGCCGAATTGATGGACATGGTCGCCACCGCCGCCGCATACGACGAAGGTCCGTCCGCCTTCCGCTATCCGCGCGGCGAGGGCAGGGGTGTCCCGCTGCCGGCACGCGGCACGCCGCTCGCCCTCGGCAAGGGGCGTATCCTACGCGAGGGAACGGCCGTGGCGCTCGTCAATCTGGGCGCACGTCTGGGCGAATGTCGGGTGGCGGCCGATCTGCTCGCCCGGCACGGGCTTTCGACGACCATTGCCGACATGCGTTTCCTCAAGCCGCTCGACACCGACCTGCTGTCGCGACTGGCGCGCGCGCACGAAGTGCTCGTCACCGTCGAGGAAGGGTCCATCGGTGGCTTCGGTTCGCACGCGCTGCATGCGCTGGCGCAGGGCGGGTTGCTGGATCGCGGTCTCAAGATCCGCACGCTGATGCTGCCCGACCGCCTGATCGAACACGATACGCAGGCTGCGCAGTATGCCGATGCGGGGCTCGATGCACCGGCGATCGTCGCGACGGTCCTTGGCGCACTGGGCCGTGCGGGCGAAGCCGACCGGCCGGCGCAGGCTTGAGCCGCAAGCGCCTCGACCAGCTGCTCGTCGAGCGCGGTCTGGCCGAAAGCCGGACCAGGGCGCAGGCGCTCGTCCTCGCCGGTCTCGTCTATTCCGGCGAGAAGCGCCTCGACAAGCCCGGCACCGGGATGGCCGAAGACATCGCCATCGAGGTGCGCGGACAGCCCCATCCGTGGGTCAGCCGTGGCGGCGTGAAGCTCGCACACGGACTCAACCATTTCGCTCTCGATCCCGCCGGTGCCGTCGCGATCGATGTGGGCGCGTCGACCGGCGGGTTCACCGACGTGCTGCTGTCGCGCGGCGCGGCGAAGGTCCATGCGGTCGATGTCGGGCACGGGCAGCTTGCCTGGAAGCTGCGCAACGATCCGCGCGTGATCGTGCAGGAACGCACGAATGCGCGGCATCTGACGGCCGTGGAGATTCCGGACCCTGTTGATCTGGTCGTGTGCGACGCGAGTTTCATCGGACTGGAGACCGTTCTGCCGGCTGCGATGGCGTTGGCGAAGCCGGGTGCCGCGCTCGTCGCGCTGATCAAGCCGCAGTTCGAAGTTGGTCCGGCGCGTGTGGGCAAGGGCGGCGTCGTGCGTGATCCCGCTTTGCACGAGGAAGTCTGTGCGCGCATCGCCGCATGGCTTCCGACGCAGGGCTGGACGGTGCTGGGCATAGAGCCAAGCCCGATCCTGGGCCCTGAAGGCAATCGCGAATTCCTGATCGGCGCACGCAAGAATCAGTAGAGCGTGCCGACCATCGCCCCCATGAAACAGGTGGCGAGCGTGCCTGCGACCAGCGACTTCATGCCGAGTCCGACGATCTCGCCGCGCCGGCCGGGCGCCATCGTCGAAAGTCCGCCGATCATGATGCCGACGGAGCCGAAATTCGCGAAGCCACACATCGCATACAGCAGGATCAGGCGCGAGCGCGGCGACAGGGCGCTCTCGGGCAGGCTACCGAGCTGGATGTAGCCGATGAACTCGTTGAGCACGGTCTTCACGCCCATCAGCGCGCCTGCGGTCGCCGCTTCGGCCCAGGGTACGCCCATCAGCCAGCAAACCGGCGCCATGATCCAGCCCAGCATGCGCTCGAGCTTCAGCGGCGCGCCGAACAGGTCGGGCAGCAAGCCGAGGGCGGCGTTGGCGAGCGCCACGAGCGCGATCAGCACGATCAGCATCGCGACGATGTTGAGCAGCAATTCGAGGCCCGCGACCGTGCCCTTCACGATGGCGTCCATCGAGCTTTCGGCGACGGGCTCGAGCGGACCGAGCTCGCCCGCCGTTGCCCTGCCGGCCGGATCGGGCACCATGATGCGGCCGACGAGGATCGTGACGGGCGCCGACAGCAGCGAGGCGATCAGGATATGGCCGAACGCGTCGGGCACGATGCGCGAGACGAAGCTGGCGTAGAGAACCATCACGGTGCCGGCGATCGACGCCATGCCGCCGACCATCACGACGAACAGCTCGCCGCGCGTCAGGCGCATCAGGTAGGGGCGGATGAAAAGCGGGGCTTCGACCATGCCGACGAAGACGTTTGCGGCCGTCGAAAGCCCGACAGCACCACCCACACCCAGCGCGCGCTTCAGGATGGCGGATATCGTGCGCACGAGGGCCGGCAGTATGCCCCAATGGAACAGCAGCGTGGTCAGAGCACTCATCACCAGCACCAGCGGCAGTGCCTGCAGCGCCAGCACGAAGGAACCGCCCGGACTTTTCTCGTCGAACGGCAGCGCGCCGCCGCCCAGATAGCCGAACACGAAGGAGGTTCCCGCGCGCGTGGCGTCCGCGATGGCCTGCACGGGCGCGTTCAGCAGGCCGAACGCTTCGGCGACATAGGGCACCTTCAGGAACAGGGCCGCGCACGCGAAGCTGGCGGCGAATCCCGCCGCTGCGTGGCGTAGCGAGACCTCGCGGCGGCTTTCCGAAAATGCCCAAGCGACGGCGAGCAGGCCGAACATGCCGAGGAATGCCTGCAGGCGTTCCATTCAGCCCCCTGGCGGCCAGTGCCGGCGCATCGCGGCGAAGATCGTCTTTGCATTGGCATCGAGGGCCCCGCAGACGATCGTGATTGTCGGGCGCGGTCCGTTTCCGCGGACCACGGGATCGCCGAGCCAGCGGGTGCCGAGTTTCATGCGCGCGAATGTCTCGATATCGACGACGATGTCGATCTTTCCGCCGCCGAGCGCGCGCAGGCCCGTGGTGGTCGCAATCTCCTCGATCTGCGTCCAGGCGACCGAACCTTCCAGTACGTCGGGAAGCAAGAGCCCCGCGCGCTCGACGACGAGCTTCGGGCTGTCGTCGCGGAATTGCTGCCCGGCCTGCACGCCGTAGATCGTGATAAGGACGAGCAGGAAGAGGGGGCCAAGAAGCGATTCGCCCGTTTCGAACGCCGACCAGACCGATGCCACCGCAAGGCCGAAGCCGAGCGAGCCTGCGAGAAGATTGAGCCCGGTCGTGCGCCGGCTGCGGCGCACGATCAGGAGGGGAAGCTTGGCGGCGCCGAGGGCGGCCGCTGCGAGGGCGGCGGTATCGCGCCGGTCGGGCGGAGGCGGGGACACCGCCCCGGTCAGCCGCACTGCGCGCGGTGGCGCAGCATGTGGTCGGCGAGTACGCAGGCCATCATCGCCTCGCCCACGGGCACGGCGCGCAGGCCCACGCACGGGTCGTGGCGGCCCTTGGTGACGATCTCGGTTTCCGCGCCTTCGACGTCGATCGTGCGGCGGGCGGACAGGATCGAGCTCGTCGGCTTCACCGCGAAGCGCGCGACGACCGGCTGGCCCGAGGAGATTCCGCCGAGGATGCCGCCGGCATGGTTCGACAGGAAAGTCGGCCCGTCGTTGCCGCTGCGCATCTCGTCGGCGTTCTGTTCGCCGGTGAGTTCGGCAGCGGCGAAGCCGTCGCCGATTTCCACGCCCTTGACCGCATTGATGCTCATCATCGCCGAAGCGAGATCGGAATCGAGCTTGCCGTAGATCGGGGCACCCCAGCCGGCGGGGACGCCGTCGGCGACGATCTCGATCACGGCGCCGATGGAGGAGCCCGATTTGCGCGTGGCGTCGAGGATCGTCTCCCAGTTGCCCGCGGCCTTCGCGTCGGGGCACCAGAACGGATTCTGGCCGACCTGTGCCCAGTCCCAGTTCGCACGGTCGATCTTGTGCGCGCCGATCTGAATGACGGCGCCGCGGATCGTCACGGAAGGCCCCAGGATCTTGCGCGCGATGGCGCCGGCGGCCACGCGGCTCGCGGTTTCGCGCGCGGAGGAACGCCCGCCGCCGCGATAGTCGCGGATGCCGTACTTGGCCCAATAGGTGTAATCCGCATGCCCCGGGCGGAAGGTCCGCGCGATTTCCGAATAATCCTTCGAGCGTTGGTCCTCGTTGCGGATCATCAGCGAGACCGGCGTGCCGGTGGTCAGGCCCTCGAACGTACCGGATAGGATCTCGACGCGGTCCGGCTCGCGGCGCTGCGTGACGAAGCGGCTTGTACCGGGCTTGCGCTTGTCGAGATGGTCCTGGATTTCGGCTTCCGAAAGGGGAATGCGCGGCGGCACGCCGTCGACGACCACGCCGATGGCGGGTCCGTGGCTCTCCCCCCAGGTCGTGAAGCGGAAGAGCGAACCGAAGCTGTTCGCGCTCATCCGCCCTTGTTCTTGAAGCCGGCGAGGAGGTCGGCGATCTCGCCGGCCGATTCCGTCGCCATCATGCCGACCACGTGATAGCCGTTGTCGACATGGAGCGTCTCACCGGTGACGCCCGCCCCGAGATCCGAAAGCAGATAGAGACCCGAATTGCCGACTTCGTCGATCGTGACGGTGCGGCGCATCGGCGCGTTGAGCTCGTTCCACTTCAGAATGTATCGGAAGTCGCCGATGCCCGATGCTGCCAGCGTCTTGATGGGACCGGCCGAGATCGCGTTGACGCGCACATTCTTGGGGCCGAGATCCGCGGCGAGATAACGCACGGACGCTTCGAGCGCGGCCTTTGCCACTCCCATGACGTTGTAGTGCGGCGTGACGCGCTCGGCGCCGATGTAGGTGAGGGTCACCAGCGAGCCGCCGTTGGGCATCAGCGGCACGGCGCGCCGACACACGTCGGTGAACGAGAAGCACGAGATATCCATCGTGTTGAGGAAGTTCTCGCGCGTCGTGTCGACGTAGTGGCCCTTGAGCTGGTCCTTGTCGGAATAGGCGATCGCGTGGACGACGAAGTCGAGCGTGCCCCAGTCCTTCTTGATCGCCTCGAAGGCGGCGTCGAGCGATGCGGCGTTCGTCACGTCGGCTTCGACGACCTTGGCGGCGCCAAGCTGCTCGGCCAGCGGGCGGACCCGCTTCTCGAGCGCTTCGCCCTGATAGGTGAACGCGAGTTGCGCGCCCTGGGCGGCGACGGCCTTGGCGATGCCCCAGGCGATCGAGCGGTCGTTGGCGACACCCATCACGAGGCCGCGCTTGCCGGCCATCAGACCATGCGGTTGATTCATCTTGTTAAAGTCCGTGTGTGCGTTCGCGAAATCGCGGGCATCCTACACGAACCGTCCGGGCATTCAAACACGAAGCCCCGCCCCCGGCGGCAGGCCGGGAACGGGGCTTTTTATGTCGGACCCGGGTGTCCGGGCCCTAATTGACGATTTTCCAGCTTCCGTCGGCCTGGCGGCAGGCAGTCCCGTATGCTTCCTCGGTCTTCCCGCCGACATTTACGGTCGAGCGGTATTCGCGGCAGGTGCTGCCGGACTGGTCGCGGCCTTCGCGGGTCGGCGTCACGGAGCCGGAATTGCCCGAGTCGGGATTGCTCCAGGTGATCTGCTGGCCGACCGGGGCTGTTTCGGCGCGCTGGGTGGCGCGCTGAACCTGCGCCTGATCGGCCTTGTCGAGCGACTTGCCGACCTCGCGGCCGAGGAAGGCGCCGGCCAGCGTGCCGACCGCCGTCCCGACAAGGCGGCCGTTGCCGCCGCCGAACTGCGAACCGATCACGGCGCCGCCGATGCCTCCAAGCACCGTGCCGACATTTTCCTTGGCCCCGCCTTCCTGACAGGCTGCCAGCGAAAGGGCGAGGGCACCGGTCGTCAAAATCCTGAGCGCACGCATTTTTGTCCCCTTGCAAGCGATTCGCACGATCCAGACATTCCAGACATAGAGCACGATTCGGGCTTAAATATGCCCGTGCGCAAACAACGTCGATCCGGCACGTCTATTCCAATCGGCACTTGGACAGGCCGGCCCTCCGGTCTATCTAGGGCCGATGAATGACGTTGCCAAGCCCGTCCCCGAACTCGACCCGACCGTCGATCCGCTTGTCCGGTTCGGCGCCTGGCTGGCCGAGGCCGAAAAGAGCGAGCCGAACGATCCCAATGCGGTCGCCGTGGCGAGCGTCGGGCCGGACGGCATGCCGTCGCTGCGTATGGTGCTGCTGAAGGACTACGATTCGCGCGGGTTCGTTTTCTACACCAACTTCGACAGCCGCAAGGGCACCGAGCTGCGCGCGCATCCAAAGACTGCGCTGCTGTTCCATTGGAAGACGCTGCGCCGCCAGGTCCGCGTGCAGGGCCCGGTCGAGACGGTGAGCGATGCCGAAGCCGACGAATATTTCGCCACGCGCCCGCGCGGCAGCCAGATCGGGGCTTGGGCATCGATCCAGTCGCGCCCGCTTGCGGGGCGTTTCGAGCTTGAAAAGCGCGTGGCCGAATACGGTCTCAAGCACGCGATCGGGGCTGTCCCGCGGCCGCCGCACTGGTCGGGATTCCGCGTCGTGCCGCAGACGATCGAGTTCTGGCACGACCGGCCATTCCGCCTGCACGAGCGGATCGTCCACGAGCGCGTGGGGGGCGGCTGGTCCTCCACGCGCCTGTTCCCGTAGGGCCGATCGCGATGACCCATCCGGAAATCCCGGTCGATGCCGCGACGCGCGCGCAGTTGATGCGCCGGGCGACCTATGCGGCGGTTGCGGTCGCCATGATCCTGATCGCGGCGAAGACTGTCGCCTGGGTGATGACGGATTCGGTTTCGGTCCTCTCGAGCCTGCTCGACTCACTGCTCGACGTCGCGGCATCGCTGGTCAATCTCGTCGCCGTGCGCCACTCGCTGACCCCGGCCGATGCCGAACACCGGTTCGGCCACGGCAAGGCGGAGGCGGTCGCCGGGCTGGTCCAGTCCGCTTTCATTGCCGGCTCGGCCCTGCTGCTCCTGTCGGAAGCCGTGCATCGGCTCTGGACGCCGGTACCGGTGGACAACGGGCTCGTCGGCATCGGCGTCATGGCGTTGTCGATGGCGTTGACGTTCGCACTTGTCCAGTACCAGAAGTTCGTCGTGCGGCGCACCGGCTCGCTCGCGGTCGGGGCGGATCGGCTCCACTACGCATCGGACTTCCTGCTCAATGGCGGCGTGATGCTCTCGCTGGTCGCCTCGATGTTCTTCGCGCTCGATACCGTCGATCCGCTCTGCGGTCTCGCCATCGGCGCCTACATCTTGCGCGGCTCATGGACGATCGGCCGCAACTCGCTCGACCACCTGATGGATCGCGAATTACCCGACGCAACGCGCGCGCGCATCGTGGCCATTGCCCGGGCGCATCCCGACGTCAAAGACGTGCATGACCTGCGCACGCGGGCCAACGGATCGAGCATTCACGTGCAGATCCATCTCGAGATGGACGGCGAGCTGACTCTGGCGCGCGCGCACGAGGCGGCCGACGCGGTCGAGGCGGCAATCGAAGCCGCGTTTCCCGGCGCCGACGTCATGGCCCATATGGACCCGGACAACGTGGTCGAACGGGCGCGCATCCCCGCCACGTGATGACCGACGATCAATCGGACGTCCTGGCCTTTCTTTCCGATCCCGCCACCTACGGAAATCCGGCTGGTGGCGTGCGGCGCATCGACACGCATATCTCGGCGGTTTTCCTTGCCGGCGAGCGTGCCTACAAGCTGAAACGCGCGGTCTCCTTCCCCTATCTCGATTTTTCGACCGTCGCTCGCCGTCAAGCGGCCTGCGAAGCCGAACTTGCGGTCAACCGGCGCACGGCGCCCGATCTCTATCTCGAAGTGCGGCCAATCGTCCGCCGGACGAACCGGCTCGCGTTCGGAGCGCCGGGCGAGACGGCCATCGACTGGGTCGTCGTCATGCACCGTTTTCCCGACGATGGCCTCTGGGACGCCCGAGTGGCCGCAGGAAAAATCGGGCTTTCGGACGTACGTGATCTGGCCGACACGGTGGCAGCCTTCCACACGCTGGCCGAAAAAGTGCCCGCGCACGGCAGTGTCGGGGATCTCGCCTGGACGGCCGACGGGAATCTTGCGGATCTCGTGCGCCTCTTTCCGCCTGAAGCTGTCGCGGAGCTTGATCGCGACACGCGGGCGGCACTTGCGCGCCTGTCCGGGCTGATCGCGCGACGCGCGCTCGAAGGAGCGGTTCGCCGCTGTCATGGCGATCTGCACCTGCGCAATGTCGCGACGGTGAACGGCAGGCCCCTGCCGTTCGACGCTATCGAATTTGACGACCGGATCGCCTGCATCGACACGCTGTTCGATCTTGCATTTCTTGTCGTGGATTGGCTGCGCGTCGGACATCCGGACTTCGCCTGCTTGACGCTGTCGCGCTATCTCGGTCGCCGGCCAGACGAGGCGGGGCTCGCGTTGCTGCCGCTGTTCTTGAGCCTGCGCGCCGCGATCAAGGCAAAGACGCGCGCGGCCGCCGGCGCAAAAGCCGAGGCGGCGGCCTGTTTC
>JBGAKN010000005.1:0-376370 GCA_044224405.1 Tagaea sp.
GCCGAAGCCGACGTGACCGACGAACCGTTGAAGGTCGTGAAGGCCGCGTTGACCGAGGACTGCGACGTCATCGTCAGCGTGACGGCGTTGGTGTCGGCGAGGAACGTCTTGGCGGCCGAGGCCGACGAGAGGAGGTTCGTGCCGTTGTAGTTCGCCTGGCTGATGAAGTTCTGCACCTGCGACGTCATCGCGTTGAAGTCGGCGGTGTAGATCGTGCGCTGGTTGGACGAGATCGACCCGTCGGCGAGCTGCGTGATCTTGGCCTGCAGGTTGCCGATCAGGTTCGAGATGTTGGTGAGTGCCGCCTGCGTGACGGAGCCGAGGCCCACGCCGTTGGCGAGCGAACCCTGCACGGCCTGGTAGGCCTGGAGGTTGCCGCGGATACCCTGGGCAACCGAGAAGGTCGACGCGTCGTCTGCCGCGTCGGAAACGCGATAGCCGGTCTGGACCTGCTTGGAAGCGACGCTGAGGGCGGACTGGGTGGTGCGCAGCGAGGCGAGGGCCACCATTGCGCCGACGTTGGTATTGATCGAATTCGACATGGCTTTGACTTTCCTGTTCTAGGGTTTCTCCCAGCATTCTGCTGAGGGACCTGCGATCCCTTTCCGTCATGGAAGAGGTACCGCCTGTGAGAAGGACCATACACACGCCGTGTGTGGACTACAAGGGATATTTCTAAAATTTGAGGATTTTTTTTGGAAAATACAGGAACGATTTGTCGAATTCGGCAAATATTGTTGTTTATCATATAGATAATCGGATAATGCATCGCGACCTGACGACGCCTATAATCTCCACATGACGCGATTCGGCCGCATGGCCCTTCTCTTTCTGCTCCTTGCCCCCGCCCCGGCCGCCCTCGCGCAGGCCCCGCGCGAAGGGCTGCCGATCCCGCGCTTCGTCACGCTTCGCTCCGAAGAGGTCAACCTGCGCACCGGGCCCGGCGTGCGCTATCCGGTCGAGTGGGTTTTCGTGCGCCGGCAAATGCCCGTCGAGATCCTGCAGGAGTTCGAAAACTGGCGGCGCATCCGCGACAACGACGGCACCGAAGGCTGGGTGCACCAGAGCATGCTGACCGGACGGCGCGCCGCCGTCGTCACCGGCGAAATGCGCAACCTGCGCCGCCGTCCCGAAGCCGACGCGCCGATCGTCGCGCGCGTCGAGCCCGGCGTGATCGGGGCGCTGCTCGAATGCAAGGATGCGTGGTGCCGCATCGAGACCGGCGGCTTCCGCGGCTGGCTCGCGCGCGACCAGATCTGGGGCGCCTATCCCAACGAGACCCTGAAGTAAGCGGCGTCCATATGTATTGCCGCGTCACGCTGGTCACGCTCGCGGTCGCCGACGTGAAGCTTGCGCGCGAATTCTACGAAAGGCTGGGCTGGCGCGCGCATGCGGCCGGCAACGACGACGTGGCGTTCTTCCAGGCCGGCGGCATGGTCGTCTCGCTGTTCGCGCGTGCGGCCCTTGCGGCCGACGCGAACATGAAGGACGCGAAGCTGCCGGAATTCCGCGGCATGACGCTGGCGCAGAACCTGCGCAGCAAGGAAGAAGTCGACGAGACGATGCGCGCGGCGATCGCCGCGGGTGCGCGCGAGGTGAAGCATGCGCAGGACACGTTCTGGGGCGGCTATGCCGGCTATTTCGCCGACCCCGACGGGCATCTGTGGGAGATCGCGTTCAACCCGTTCTGGACGCTCGACGCGGACGGGAACCTGAAGCTGCCCTAGGCGAAATCCGCCGCCAACGCCGCGCGCACGGGCTCGGGCAGGATCGCCATGTGGCCGTAGTTCGCGTGATCGAGGCCGAGCACGATGCGCGCACCCTCCGTGCGGAACGCGGCGATCTGGTCGGCCGTGAACGGGAAGCGCAGGAAATGCACGGACGACGTCTTGCCGTCTTCCTTCGTGCGCTCCACGTCTGTCTCGGCGACCGCCGATATGCGCGCGCCGCCGATCTCGAAGAAGATGTGCCGCTCGATATGGCCGAGCTTTCCCAGCGTCGCGGCGCGCTGCACGGGATCGGGGATCTCCAGCATCAGCGTGGCGACGAGTTCGCGGCCCTGCGGGATCAGCGGATTGAACGCAGCAAGCTCGTCGGCAACCTGCGCGTCGCCGCCCTTCTCGATGAACAGCATCTCGTGCACCTGATGCCACATCGTCTGGTAATTCTCGAAATAGAACGTGGCGACAGGGCCGACCTCGACGCGCCGGCGCTTCTTCATCGCCACCACGCTCTCGCGCAGCGCCTTGCGCTCGCGCGCATAGTCGGCGAGCGGAAGGATGTCGGCGCGCGTGATCTCGCGCTTCAGGGCAGCACTCACTTCGCGTCCTCCGCCGGCGCGATCCCGTAGGCGCGCGCGAACAGCTCGATCGGGTGCATCGAATGCTCGATCTGCGGCAGGTCGGCCTCGCCCAGCCGCTCCAGCCCCTGCACGATGTGCTCGCCCGCAAGCGGGCATTCCGAGGCGAGATACGTCTTGGCGTTCTTTGCGACCGTGCGCGCGACCGGCTTGCCGACCTTCAGCGCGGTCTCGAAATTGTTCTTCATCACGCCCCACGAGCCGCCGTGGCCCGAGCAGCGTTCGATGATCGCGACGTCCACCTTGGGCACGAGGCGCAGCATCTCGGCCGCCTTCGGCCCCATGTTCTGCGCGCGCGCATGGCAGGCGAAATGCATCGACACGCCGCCGTCGAGCGGCTGCAGGCCGGGGGCGAGCCCGTGCTTCTTGTGGATGTCGACGACGTATTCGCTGGCGTCGAACGTCGCGGCCGCGAGCTTGGCGACCAGCGGATCGTCGGGGACGATCAGCGGCCATTCGAACTTCAGCATCAGCGCGCACGAGGGGATCAGCGCGACGATGTCGTAGCCCTCGTCGATCAGCGGGCTCATCCCGGCTGCGACGGCGCGGGCACTGGCGGCGACCTTCTCGATCTCGCCGTGCTCGAGCTGCGGCATGCCGCAGCACTTCGGGTAGACGACCTTGCTCTCGACACCGTTCTTCGCGAGCACGGCGCGCATCGCCATGCCGATGCCGGGATTGTTGTAGTTGACGAAACAGGTGGCGTAGAGCGCGGCCTTGCGCTTGCCGAAGGCCGGCGCCTTGTCATTGAGCTCGGCCGGTTCGCGCTTCGCGCGCACGGCGAAGGTCGCGCCGTGGAATTTCGGCAGCGCCGCCTCGCGATGCACGTCGGCGACTTTCTCAAGCAGGCCGCGCGTCGCGGCGTTCTTCGTGTCCGACGCCCAGTTGGCCACGCCAGCGACCATTCCGGCGAGCTTGCCGTTGCGGTCGGTCTTGGTGAGCTCGCGCTCGGTGAACGAGACGTTGCCCTTCTTCGCCTCGATGGCGCGATAGCGCAGCATCAGATGCGGGAAATCGAGATTGAATTCGTGCGGCGGCACGTAGGGGCATTTCGTGAGGAAACACATGTCGCACAGCGTGCAGGCGTCGACGACGTCCTTGAACGCGGAAGACGGCACGTCTTCGAGCACCTCGTTGGGCGAATTGTCGACGAGGTCGAAAAGCTTGGGGAAGGAGTCGCACAGGTTGAAGCAGCGCCGGCAGCCATGGCAGATGTCGAACACGCGGCGGACTTCGGCGTCGAGCTTGGCCTCGTCCCAGAAATCGGGATTGGTCCAGTCGATCTTGTGGCGGGTCGGTGCTTCGAGACTGCCTTCGCGCATGGCTCGCCCTCGGGATCTGAACGAAAGCGGCCCTCCGCGCCACGAGGACGCGAAGGGCCGGAAACGACGGAATGCTTAGGCCGAGGCCTTCAGCGCTTCGAGCGTCTTCGAGAACTTGCCGGCGTGCGACTTCTCCGCCTTGGCGAGCGTCTCGAACCAGTCGGCGATCTCGTCGAATCCTTCCGAGCGCGCATCCTTGGCCATGCCGGGATACATGTCGGTGTATTCGTGCGTCTCGCCCGCGATCGAAGCCTTGAGGTTCAGCTCGGTCGTGCCGATCGGCTCGCCCGTCGCCGGGTCGCCGGTCTCCTCGAGGAATTCGAGATGGCCGTGCGCGTGGCCCGTCTCGCCTTCCGCCGTCGAGCGGAACACGGCCGCGACGTCGTTGTAGCCTTCGACGTCGGCCTTCTGGGCGAAATAGAGATAGCGGCGGTTGGCCTGGCTCTCGCCGGCGAACGCGTCCTTGAGATGCTTCTCGGTCTTGGTTCCCTTGAGCTTGGGCATTGCGAGCTCCCTCGTTCCATCGGTGGCGTTTGGCTGGCGCGCTGCGCGCGCGGACCCGTCCCGGGCAGCGGCCCGGGCGAACTTTTATGGACCTGCGAACGGGCAGGGTCAATAGTCTGGAATAGTTCCAGACTAGTTGAGAACTGTTTGCAGTTAATGCGGAATTTTATTTCGGCGTGACGCGGACGACGACATCGACGCGCGACACGCGCATGCCGGCGGGTGCGGCCGGAAGCGCCTTGAGGGCCACGTCCGCCACCGGGATATCCTGCAGCCGGCCTTCGGCCTCGAAATAGAAATGATGGTGGGCGCCGGTGTTGGTGTCGAAATACGAGCGGCCCGGCTCGACGACAACTTCGCGCAGAAGCCCGCTCTGCGTGAACTGGTTGAGGGTGTTGTAGATCGTCGCCAGCGACACCTCGAAGCCTGCTGCGTTCGCCTCGGCGCGCAGCTGTTCGGCCGTCAGATGGCGGTGCCCGCCTTCCTGGAGCACGCGCATCAGCTGCACGCGCTGGCGGGTCGGGCGCAGGCCGGCCGCCTTGAGGGCGGCGATCGCCGGCGCGAAGGGACGTTCGCTGGACATGGCCTTTTTATATCGCGACGGGCCCTGAAATGAAAGGCCTGCACCGGCTTCTGGAATCCCTCCAAAAGGCGGATTCAGCCCGGGAAGCCGTAGCCCTGCAGCAGGTCGACGAGGAAATGGACCAGGATCGCGAGGCCGACCGTGCCCGACAGGCGCACGAGCCAGCCGAGGAGCCCTGCGAACAGGAAGACCGACACGGCCAGATAGACGAGCGCCAGCGGCTCGCTTTCGCCCAGCACCAGCCAGCCCGGCACGAGCAGCGCCATATAGAGGAAAGCCGCCAGCGCGTTCGCGCGCCAGAAGCCCATTCGCGTGCGCAGCGCCTTCAGCACGAGGCCGCGGAACACGAACTCTTCGCATAGCGAAGCGAAGAGCAGCCCGACCGCTCCCACGAAAAAGCCCGCGCCCGACACCGTCGGGATCGCGATCCATTCGCCACCCAGCGAAACCTCGATCGCGCGCGCCGCAAGGACCGCGAGAACGGCGGCACCCCACGCCAGCCGCAGGTTCGCCGCCGGCCGCTGGTCGATCGCGTGGCGCGGGTCGAGCCGTTCGACGGACGCGATCCAGAAAAGCGGGAGCGCAAGCCACACCGCGAGGCGCCAGATCTCCGCGATCAGCCGCGCGGTCGGCACGTCGTCGCCGGCAAGGTCGCTGACCGGGAGGAGCATCAGCCGCACGATCCATGCGGCCGCCAGCACGCCGAGGAACATCCACGGCCGCGCCAATGCCGCCGGTCGCGCGAAATTCATCGGTTCAGAAATCGACGCAGCGCCCCGCGCGCTCCCAGTCGCCGTAGCGCGTCGGTTCCAGGCCGGCGGGCCCGCCGGTCTCGACCGGGCGGGCGGCAGGCTTGGCCGGCGGCACCGGTGCCGGTGCCGTCACGGTATCCGGGGCTGGCTTTTTCGTCTGGGTCTCGTCCATGCGCCAAGCATATGCGGGTTTTGCCCCCTTCGGGCAAGACTTGAACCCGCCTTGGACCGCGCTTACTTCATGGGACATGAACTACGCCAAGACCGCCATCCTTCTGGCCGCCATGACCGGCCTGTTCCTCGCCATCGGCTTCGCGCTCGGCGGCGAGGGCGGCATGCTGATCGCGTTCGTCGTCGCGGCCGGCATGAACCTGTTCGCCTACTGGAACGCCGACAAGATGGTGCTGTCGATGTACGGCGCGCGCGAGGCGGGCCCGGACGAGGCGCCCGAGTTCCACCGCATCGTCGCGGGCCTCGCGGCCAATGCCGGCCTGCCGATGCCCAAGGTCTATTTGATCGACGATCCGCAGCCCAACGCCTTCGCCACCGGCCGCAATCCCGAGAACGCGGCCGTCGCCGCAACGCGCGGCCTGCTGGAGATGCTGGATGCGCGCGAGGTCGCCGCCGTGATGGCGCACGAGCTCGCGCATGTGAAGAACCGCGACACGCTGACGATGACGGTGACCGCGACGATCGCGGGCGCCATCGGCATGCTCGCCAATTTCGCGATGATGTTCGGCGGCTCGAACAACCGCGAGCGCGGCGGCCTTGGCATCGTCGGCACGCTTGCCGTGATGATCGTGGCGCCGCTCGCCGCCAGCCTCGTGCAGATGGCGATCAGCCGCAGCCGCGAATACGAGGCCGACCGCATCGGCGGCGAGATCAGCGGCGATCCGTTGGCGCTGGCGTCCGCACTGGAGAAGATCGCGCAGGGCGTCGCGCACATCCCCAGCGACGCGGCCGAGCGCAACCCCGCGACCGCGCACATGTTCATCATGAATCCGCTGGGCGGATCGGGGATGGACAACCTGTTCTCGACGCACCCGAACCCGGAGAACCGCATCGCCGCCCTCGTCGAACAGGCGCGCGAAATGGGGGCGGGCGGCAGCGGTCAGGCGCGACGCAGTTCAGTACCCGTCGCCGGCGGCGGTATCGGCCGGCGGCGCGGTCCGTGGGGCTGAAAAAGCTTTACTGAAGGCCCGAGGGAAGGTCGGCGAGCGCCACGCCCGTATCGGCGGGGCGGTCGGCGCGGGCGATCGCCACGCCGCCGAGAATCAGGGCCAAGGCCAGAACGAGCGCCTGAAGGCGGCTCATCGAGCGGGGACGCGAACTGCGGATCGGGGCGAAGTCGGTCATGGCGTTTTCCCAGGGCGCGTATCGATTCCCTATTCCCGAAAAGAACGCAAGGGCCATGCCGCTTATTCCTTGATGCCGGACACCGGATCGCCCATTTTCCCTCCCCCATGGCCAAGCCCCGGAAAGACCAGCCCCCACAAGCCGTGGCATCCGCCCGCGCGGTTGCCCGCGACCTGTTGGATCAGGTGCTGCTGAAGCACCGCACGCTCGACGAGGCAGCCGGGTCTTCGCGCGATTTCCACAGCCTCGCCCCCCGCGACCGGGCTTTCGCCCGCCTGCTGGCCGCAACCGTGCTGCGCCGGCGCGGCAGCCTCGATGCCGTGCTCGCCAAATGCCTCGACAAGGGCGCGCCGCCGATGCCGATCGAGATGGTGCTGCGGCTGGGCGCCGCCCAGCTGCTGCTGCTCGACACGCCCGCCCACGCGGCCGTAGGCGAGACCGTCGCGCTGTGCGACCGGCGCGCGGAAAAACTGAAAGGCCTCGTCAATGCCGTGCTGCGCCGGGTGTCGCGCGATGGCAAGGCGATGTTGGCCGACATGGACGCCGCGCGCCTCGATACGCCGCCCTGGCTGTGGCACGTGCTGTCGACCGCGCATGGCGAAGCCGTCGCACGCGCCGTCGCCGCCGTGCACGCGGGCGAACCGCCGCTCGATCTTTCAGCGAAGAATGACGCCGAAGGCTGGGCGGCGAAGCTGGGTGCGACGCTGCTTCCCAACGGCACGCTGCGGCTGGCGGAAGCCGGCAACGTAGCCGAACTTACGGGTTTCGAGGAAGGGGCGTGGTGGGTGCAGGATGCCGCTGCCGCCCTGCCCGCCCGCCTGCTCGGCGATGTCGCGGGCAAGGACGTGATCGACCTGTGCGCGGCACCGGGCGGCAAGACGCTGCAGCTCGCCGCCGCCGGTGCGCGCGTCGTCGCAGTCGACCAGTCGGAAAAGCGATTGGCGCGCTTGCGCGAAAATCTTGCGCGCACGGGACTCGCAGTAGAAGCCGTATGCGCCGACGTCGCCGAATGGCGCCCCGAGACGCCCGCAAGCCGCGTGCTGCTCGACGCGCCCTGCACGGCGAGCGGCACGCTGCGCCGCAATCCCGAGATCGCATATCTCAAATCGCCGCTCGATGCCGACAAGCTGGTCGGCGTGCAGGACCGCCTGCTCGACGC
Organism: Tagaea sp.; assembly: GCA_044224405.1. Taxonomy (GTDB): domain Bacteria; phylum Pseudomonadota; class Alphaproteobacteria; order CACIAM-22H2; family CACIAM-22H2; genus Tagaea. The sequence continues at coordinate 8,036 of JBGAKN010000005.1, forward strand.
GGCCGCACAGATGACGGCGCCCGGCGGCACGCTCGTCTATGCGGTGTGCTCGCTCGATCCGCGCGAGGGGCGCAGCCGCGTGGCGGCATTCCTCGCGCGCAATGGCGCATTCCGCCGCCGGCGCGTGGAAGCCGCCGAGATCGGCGGCGATGCCGCGCTGGTTTCGGAAGACGGCGATCTCGTCACGCTTCCAAGCCACTGGGCCGAGCGCGGCGGCATGGACGGCTTCTACGCCGCGCGTCTGGTCCGGCAGGCCTAGGCCGCCGGCGTCAGGAACAGGTAGAGATTGTCGGCGCGCCCGTTCGCCTCGAGCCAGGCCTGCCAGTGCTTGTCCATCGTCGCGTCGATCGGCGGCAGTTGCGCACGCCCACGCGGCTTCCGGTCGCGCATCCAGTGCAGCATGTTGGCCATGCCGTAGCGATGGACGTGCCGCACTTCGCGCACCGCGAAGCCGGCGCGCCGCGCGCAATCGGCAAGGGTCAGGGCGTCGAAATACCAGCGATGCTGCGTGCGATAGAAAAACGGCGGGAAATCCTGCGGAAGCAGATCGAACAGGATATCGGCCCGATTGGGCGTCGAAAGCAGCAGGAAGCCGTCGGGCTTGAGCAGCCGACGGATGCCTTCGAGAAATTCGCGCGGCGATTCGACGTGCTCGATCACCTGGATCGAGAAGGCAATGTCGAGACCGGCACCGAACGCGGCCTGCGCCGCCTCGACCGAGGGATGCCATTCGTAGCCGCGCTGCTTCAGCGATGCGGAAAACGCCTCGTCGGGATCGATCGCGGCGATCCGCGCGGGCACGCGGCCCAGGTGATCGAGGAGGCTCCCGCCCCCGCAGCCGACATCGGCGATGAACTTGCCGCGCAGCGAAGCTGGCCAGAGCGTGTCCAACGTGAAGCGCGCGATCTCGTCGTGCATCGAATAGTGGCGATCGATGTCGTGGCTTTGCGCCAGCTTCTGGCGATAGGCAGGCGATTCGTAGTCGGCCTTCCCCAGGCACGCGCTTTCAGCAAGCCGTTCCACGCCGCAGCCCGTGCAGCGCGCGACGCGCGACCGGCGCGACATGCCGTGGACTCCGTCGCGCACGTCGCCATCGTGGACGAGCGCCCATTCGGCGCATGCGCATATCGGGCAGGTCGGAAAATCCTTAGCGTCCATCGTCGTGCGCCGTCGATCCGGGAATTGGGGAAAATTCTTCGAATCAACCATGTCAAAGGCGACTCGGCCGCGCAAGCTCGGCGCCTGTCAGGGCCCGCAGCACTTGTCGCGGCGACGCCCCGCAAGATAGTGTCAGCGGCATGAGCGAGTTTTTCGCGGGCAAACGAGTCCTGCTGACGGGTCACACGGGCTTCAAGGGCGCTTGGCTGCTGGCCTGGCTCGAAATGCTCGGCGCCAAGGTCTGCGGCGTGTCGCTTCCACCGCCCACGGATCCCTCCCTGTTCGACCTGATCGGCGGGCCGAAGCTCTGCGCCCGGCACGAAATCTGCGACATACGCGACAGTGCGCGTCTGGCGCAGATCGCCGCGGCATTCGCTCCCGAAGCCGTCATCCACATGGCGGCCCAGCCGCTGGTGCTGCCCTCGCTTGCCGATCCCGTCGAGACCATATCCACAAATGTCTCGGGCACGGCGAGCGTGCTCGATGCTTGCCGCAGGACGGGCGGAGTCGAGCGGATCCTCGTCGTGACCAGCGACAAGGTCTACGCCAACGACGGCGGCGGGCATGCTTTCGCCGAGGGCGACCGGCTCGGCGGGCACGACCCCTATTCGGCGAGCAAGGCGGCGGCCGAAATCGTCGTCGACAGTTTCCGCGCGAGCTATTTCGCCGGGCGCGTGCCGCTCGCGACCGCGCGCGCGGGCAACGTCATCGGCGGCGGCGACTGGGCGGCGCATCGCGTGATCCCGGACGCGGTGCGTGCGCTCGACGCCGGAAAGCCGCTGGTCCTGCGCCGGCCGGATGCCGTGCGGCCGTGGCAGCATGTGCTCGATCCGCTGGCCGGCTATCTCGAGCTCGTCCGGCGCGGCGCCGACGAGGCTTTCAATTTCGGGCCCGAGGCGGCGGAACGGCGGACGGTCTCCCAGCTCGTCGATTCGTTCGGCGCGCATTTCGCGAACCGGCCCGGATGGACGCTGGAGAATTCCGTGGTCCCGCCGGAAGCACCTTACCTGACGCTTTCCGCCGAACGCGCGCATGTGCGTCTTGGCTGGCGCCAGAAGCTCGGCTTCGACGAGGCGGTGGCGTGGACGGCGAAATGGTACGCCGCGCGGCAGGCGGGTGCCGCGATGGCCGCATTCACGCGCGGACAGATCGAACGCTATCTCGCCCGCTAGGGTTTCGGCATGCACAAGGTCGGGTCGGCGGCCAGGCGCGCGCGCAGCGCCTCGGCGGCCCACCGGTGGCCATCGGGATTCCAGTGTCCGTCGCGGCGATAGTTCGCCTCGACCGGTTGATGGCCGATCGAGCGTATATAGTCGGACTGGTCGACATATGGGATTCCCAGAGGATCGATGATCGCGCGTAACCGCTCGACCTGCCGCGACGGTGCAGGTCCGCCGGCGGGATCGCGCAGCGAATGGCTGCCGAGGACGAGAAGGCGGAATCTGTCCTCCTGGCTCCAGCGCACATATGCCTCGAAGGCCGCGCGCGTGGCACCGAGCGCGTCCTCGAAAGCGGGCGGCAGCGGATCGGGCCCGAAAAACAGCGATTCGGAGTCGGGCGTCGCCGCGAAATCCCAGCCCTTCAGCGCGTCAGCATGGCCCGGCAGCGAAAGCAGCCATCGGATGCGCTCGTCGGACTTTGCGGGGCCCGTCGGGGCCGGGAACCACGCCACCCAATGGCCGCGAAGGAACACATAAAAGTAGCTCGACTCGCGCAGGAACCGGTCTAGGTGGCCGCTCCAGCCTATCGCTTCGGCCGATTCGGGCGCGGCGAAGCGGCGCCAGTCGGGATCGATCGGGACGCGTTCGAACGCACCGCTCGCCGGGTTCTTCGTGAAGAACATGCGCGGCGGGTGTCCGGGATGCCATCCGTTCGCCACGGCCTCAAGTACGGCGGAATTGTTCCGGAAATCGTTGCTGACGAAGACAAGCACGACGAGATCGGGCTTGAAGGGCCGTCCGAAACGCTCGAACAGCGGCAACTGGCTCGCCTGGCCCGTGCCCGAATAGCCCGTCGCGGCGGTTTCGACCGGAACCTTCGCGGATGCGCCGTTCATCAGCGTTTCGAGAACGACGTGGACCTTGTCCTTGATCTCGACCTGCGCGGCTTCGACGAACGAATCGCCGACGAACAGGATGCGGCACGTGCCGGGCTTCTTCGGTCCCGCGGGCTCGCGGTCGAGCAACCCCGCCGAATTGGCCCGTCCGCGGATCCAGAAATCGACGCCGTTGGTGAGGCGCACCTGGGCGCCCGGCTCCAGGATGAATCCGACGGACGGATCGAAGCGCGACGGCCAGCGCGTTGTCAGGAACGGGATCGTCGCGCGGAAGTACGTTTCGGCAATGGCGACGAAGATCGCCAGCATCACCACGCTCATCGCCAATGCGGGATAGGCCGTCTCGAGCAGCCAGCGCACCAGAACGGACCGGGAGGCGAGCCAGATGCGGCCCCGGTCCGACACAGTCCACAGCGCCAACGCGATCGCCCGTTCGACGGCAAGCAGGACGAACAGGCCGCAAGCCGCCAGCACCGCGCCGATCGCGGTCTCGCCGCGCGTCCAGTCGAACAACACGAAACCGATGAAGTTCTGGTCGCGGCCGAGGCCGATTGCCGGCGCGGCGGCTGCAAGCAGCGCGAGGCCGATGCAGGCAGCGGCGGCAAGCGCCAGAAAAAGGCGGATCGGCTTCATGGCGAGCGCTCCCGCCCGGCAAGCCGCGTGACGGCCAGCGCGGCCAGCACCATGCAGAGGGGCTCCATCGGGAGCCGGTATTTTGCCGATGCCACCGGTCCCTGCACGGCGAGTATGTAGCCGAACCAGAGCAGCGCGAAGACGGCTGGTGCACGCAGCGCGGGGCGCAGCAGCGCGAAGGCCAGCCCCGCGATCGCAAGCAGTCGGACCGGCCATTCGACGGCAGCGCCCAGTCCGAGCCAGGCGAGATAGGTGTCGCTCGAACTCCGCGACAGGAAGTTGGCGACCTTTGCGATCGGCGTTTTGCCTTCGGTCGCGTAGAAGCCCGTGCGCGGCAGCGTCATCACAACCGGAATCATCAGCGTTGCCGGCGACGCGAGATTGATCGCGGCGCCGAGAATCCACGCTTTCGCGATCCCGACCGGGCCCACGCCAGCGAGTCCTTCGCGCGCAATGCCGGCATAGACCGCCTCGTCGCCGAACCAGTCGCTGCCGTCGCGCCGTCCGCCGCGTCGGGCGAATTCTTCGGTGACCTCGTCGGCCGTCTTCGCATAAGGCGTTCCGTCGGCGGATTCGCGCGCCAGCGGATACCACCACAGCGCCATGTGTATGCCACCCTGCGCCGAAAGCGCCGGCTTGCCGTGCACGATCCAGTTCTGCATCGCGATCGGCGCGGCGAACACCGCGATCGCCGCAACGGCGATGGCGGCCGGACGCCAACTGCGCGCCACGAGCAGCATCGCGACCGCCAGAACGGGAACGAACGGCCAGACGACCGCTCGATTGAACAGCGCGAGACCGAACCACAGACCGACCGCGAGGGCGCCAGACGCGGCGCTGCCGCCGCGCCACCAGCGCGCCAGCGCCAAAAATCCGCCCGCAAGGCAGGCCATGAAAATCGAATCGCCGAGCACGACGCCGGCCATGACGATCTGGGTCGGATTGAGGGCGGCGGCGAGACCTGCCCATCGCCCGGTTCCGGGCTGCAGCGTTTCGGCCGTGCGCGCGATGGCCACGCACGCGAACGCATCGATCACGAGTTGGGTCGCGACCGGCGCCCAGAAGGAATTCGCGCCGAAGATCAGGAAATGGAGATGCAGGAAGACCGGATATCCCGGCATGCGCTCGGGGTGTCCGCGCCACCATTCGGGTGACGAGGCAAGGTCAACGAACATCTGGCTGTCGGGATGGAACAGGGCCGATTGCTGCGTGCCGACGGCCAGGAGATAGAACGCACGCACCGCCAGAGCGGCGACAAACAGCACGCGCGCGTCGGCAAGGCGGTTCAGTACGCCTTGAGCTTGCGCCATGCGAACACGACCATCTTCAGCAGGAGCCAGCCATGGCGGAACCGCGAGATCTGCGTTTCGCCGTAGGTGCGCGCCAGATAGCGGATCGGCACCTCGACGACCTTCAGGTTCAGCTTGACCGCGCCGAAGATCAGGTCGAAATCGCCGAACGGATCGAAATCGCCGAAATAGAGCCGATTGGCCGCGATCCGCTCGTAGTGCACGCGGCGCAGCACCTTCGTGCCGCACAGTGTGTCGGTAAAATGCTGGTTCAGCAGCCAGGTGAAGATCACCGAGAAGGCGTGGTTGGCGATGCGGTTGAGCGTGCGCATCGCCTCGTCTTCCATCGGATAGACAAGGCGCGTGCCGTTGACGTACTCGCCGCGCCCCTCGGCGATCTGCCGGAAGAACTTGGGCATCTGCTCGGGCGGCACGGTCAGGTCGGCGTCGAGGATCATCAGCACGTCGCCGGTCGCCTCGGCGAAGCCCTTGCGCACCGCGTCGCCCTTGCCCTTGCCTTCCTGCACGAAGATCTTGATGTCTCGGTCGGGATAGGCGGCCTTCACGCGATGCATCTCGTCGAGCGTGCCGTCCTTCGAATGGCCCTCGACGAAGATGATCTCGACGCGTTCGCAGAACTGCGGCAGCCGTTGCACGGCGGCCTCGATGTTGCCGCGCTCGTTGCGCGCGGGAATCACGACGGTGGCCGAAGTCGGCGCGGGCGCCCGCACGCTGCGCGAGCGCGCGACGAGATAGTTGCGCAGGCAAAGGCCGCGCACGAAGGGCAGCGGCGCGATGAGACGGTTGACGAGGCTGCCCAGGCCCGCGAGACGCAGCGGCACCAACGTGCGCCATTCGCGCCGGATCACTTCAAAACCCGAAAGTTCCAACAGGGCCGCGATATCGCCCATGCCCAGCCAGTTGGTCTCGGGCATCGGCATCTTGAGGCCGAGGCTCTGCGCCACGCGCAGCATCGGCTCCCACAGCGGCGCATGGTACGAGATGACGATGCGCGTGTCGGGGTGGCAGACGGCGTGGAGACGCCCGAGAACTTCCTCGATGTCGTCGATCCAGCCGATCGAATCGGCGAGAAGGATGATGTCGAAGGTCTCGCCGGCCGGCGCCAATGCCTCGCCCGCCTCGAAATCGACCACGCGGAATTCATGCTGCGGATGAGCGGCACGCGCCGCGGCGATCACTGCCGCGCTGGGATCGATGCCGACACCGCGCGCGGGCGACAGGCCCGCGAGGACCGAGCCTTCGCCGCAGCCGACCGACAGGATGCTGGCGCCGTCGGGAACGATGAACCGCAGCGCGCGCATGTCTTCGGAATGGAAGAAGGCGTGCCGGCTCCGCCATTTCGCGCGCTCGGGCTCGACCCGGTCGCGGAAATCAGCCCCGCGCCGCCGGCGTTCGTCGGTCGTCCGAATTGTCACGCGTCCGTCCTTTTCAAAACGAAAAACACCCGAAGGGCTACGGCGCGCAGGACCGGCTCTGGCAGGCTCGCGTCGATAGCGCTAAGCGCGCGCACGACACCTGCCGGCATCCCCCAGGCGCGAAAGCCGCCCGTCGCTAGATATCCGAAAAGGCCAAACGCTTCCATGCTTTCGACCACGAGGCCCGGTGCGTGTCTTCCGAGTTCATGGGCACGCCGCGACAGAAGAGCGCGGGGAAGCCATGCGTTGCCGTCCATCGCGGACTTGTCCCGCCCGAATGCGGCCGTCCACGGCTCGTCGACGCTGTGGCAAGATTCGTGGTGCATGTAGCGATAAATCAGCCAGCCGACCGGTCCCGCCCACGGCTCGACAAGCAGGCAGGTACCGCCGTACGCGAGTACACGGCCGATTTCTGCGAGTGCCCGGCCGGGTTCGGCGAGATGGTGAAGCACATCGATTCCCACAACGTTTGCGAACGCACCGGCCGCAAAAGGCAGGGAATGCGCATCGCACCGCACGTCCACGCCGTCCTGCGTGCCAATATCGGCGTTGACGAACCCGGCACGGCCGCGGCCGTACAGGCCGGGCCCACTGCCGATATGGAGCGTGCGTCCCGGTGCAAGCCGCGCTTCGATCCGACGATGGATTTCTGCTTCGTACCAGCCGGCAAGCGCCGGTTTCGCCGCCCAAGCCGCCCGACAGCGCTCGATCCAGTCGTCGACGCCCGGCGGCTCCCCCGCCGTCCGCAATCCACCTGCGATTCCGAGGTTGGTCGTCAATGGCGTCCGTTCCTGCAATTTTTCGCCGCGAGGGTGTAGCACTATCGCGATACAAGTGGCAATTGCCCGGCCGACCGGTCTTGTCTACGGTCGGCCTGCCGTCAGGCCCTTTCAATTCAATATCTTCCGGTACCCCCCGCGTGAAGAATTTCGCTCTCGCCGCCGCCGCGATTCTTGTCACCCTGCTGGGCGCGGAAGCTGCTCTTCGGGTCGCCGATTTCAACCAGTCCTACTGGTTTGCCGCGCGCTATGCCTACGCCAGCACTGGCGCCTTCCGCGCCGTGGCTCCCGGCGTGAACGGTCGGATGCCGAACGCCGAGATCCGCCATGCGGCGGTCTACGCCGTGGGCGCGCCGAAAGTCGAATACGACTATGTGATGCGCACGAACAATCTCGGCTTTCCGCAGGCCCGCGATGTCGCATGCGGCGCCGGCACGCTTGCGGTATTCGGCGATTCCTTCACCGAAGGCCAGGGTGCCGCCCCGTGGTTCACGCAGATCGAATCGTTACCCGTCGCGGGCAACCTTCAGCTTGCCAATCTCGGCTATGTCGGGACCGGAATGATCGACTGGTCGGCGGCCTACACCCACTACCGGCCGTGCCTTGCGCCGCGCAAGGCACTGTTCGTCTTCATCTCGCACGACTGGTTCCGCCCGAGATATGTGATCGGTCCCGATCAGATCGACTGCGTGGAGCTGCGCGCGCCCTGCCGCGAACCCGATCACCTGTGGTTCGCGATGCCCGACGGCGCCACGCCGGACGACCTGATCGCCACGACGCGCGATCGCGAGCGTGCGCGCTGGGCCGGGCGCGATGGCTGGCGCGACCTGCTCTTGCGCTGGGACTTGGTATTGAAGCGTGAATCCTACCTGTTCGCGTTGCTGCGGAATTCCGCCGTCGCGCTCTTCGGACTTGGCTACAACGTGCAATCCGACGCCACGCGCGCGACATTCGAACGCGCAAAAACCGTCTTCACGGCGATGGTCGCCGATATCGGGCGCGAAAACGTCGGACTGCTGCTGTTGCCGCAGGCCGAAGAGACGGCCGCACATTCGCCCAATCCCCTGACGCGGGCCCTCGCCGACTGGCTCGCGCAGTCGGGCTTCGCGCCCGACCGCTGCGAACTCGCGAACGACGACTATCTGCCGAACGACCGGCATCCCAACGCGCGCGGTTACGCGAAGATCGCCGCCTGCGCGCGCCGGTCGATCGAAGCGCTCGCGGCGCGCTAGACGGCGCCTTTCATCGCGCCGGCGCGATGGCCTTCAGCGCCCATTTGACCGAAACGCCCTGCGCGCTCGCGGTGCCGGCCGCGACGAGCTGCTCGGCGCGCCGGGCGCTTCCGCGCGCGGCGAACGACACGCTTTCGCCGATCTCGAGCGCGGCGCCCGCGACCTGCAGGCGCCAGGCCTGGCCGCTGTGCGTGCGCAGCAGGGCGGCCGCGCCGTTCTGGATCACGGACGCCTGCAGGTCGGGATGGAGATGGAAGCGGATGGCGAAGCGTGCCGAAGGCGCGGTGGGCGCACCGGGTGCGGGAACCAGCGTGTCCTCGCCGCGCACGTCGCGCCCGTCACCGGCGACGAACAGGCGGCGCACATGCAGGAATCCGAACAGCGGCACGTAGCCGTCGTGGCTCGCCTCGAGCCAGACGTTGCCGTCGGCTTCGTCGCGCGCGATCTTCACGTTGGGCGGCCGGCGCATCAGCTTGCCCGGAACGGGCTCGGACGAGCTCGTGTCTTCGAGCGTCAGCGTCGAGTGCGCGGCCGTCGCGCGCAGCGCCAGCGACCATTCGGAATCGTCGCCGGGGCCGGCACCGCAATTGACGATGATGCGTTCGCGCCCGCACGAGACCTCGATCGACAGCGTGCCGGCATGCGCGTTCGCGTCGTAGCCGGGCGCTGGCGGATCGCCCGCATCGAGCAGCAGCAGCGTGCGGTCGGCGGCGACGCGCTCGAATCCGGCCTTGGTCGCGCGCTCGGGTGCTGGCGTGGGGCATTGCGCGCGCGCCAGGACTTCGTCGATCGCGCGCGCGTCCTCGATATTGGAATTCTCGAAAAGCGCCAGCCCGCCGTCGCCGTGGCGGAAGAAACGCAAGGCCGGCGCCAGACGCTCGATCGCGCGATGCAGCGTTTCGGGAACGACTGCCTGCGCGGACTCGAGCGCCAGGCGCGCGTCGGCAAGAACGGCCAGCGCCGAATACTGCGCGCTGGCGCCACGCGCGGCATGGAACCCGTCGTCGAGAAGCTGGGCCTGCGCTTCGGCACCGAGCGTACGCGCCACGGCCGCCAGCTTCGATTCCGGCAGCAGGCCGCAGGCATGCGCATAGAGAAGCCCCTTCAGGGCCGCGAGCCGCGGCACGCCCTGCGGCGCGTTCGCCCAGCTGCGCGCCAGATGGCGTGCCTGCCGGCTGGCGGAGTCGAGCAGCATGGGCCCGAGCCGGTCGCCGTCGCCGCGCGACAGGAAGGGCGCGTGCGACAGCCAGCCCGCGATGCGCCGGCCGGTCTGCTCGGGATCCCACGGACCGGCCTGCCATTTGGGGTTGGCGGCGATCCAGTCTTCGACCAGCGCGCGGCTGCGCGTCTGCGCCTGCTCGTTGCCGACGGCCGCGAGATCGTCGAGCCAGCCGAACGAATTGAGTTCGATACGCGCGGCCTCGGAAAGTTCGCGCGCGGTCCAATCCGGCCGCTCCGCCAGAAGGGCGCGGCCCGCGCAGACGAGCTTGCCCGCCACGATCGCTTCGCCCCGCGCGCGCAGGCCGGGCAACGGAGGCGGCGCCAGGCGCGTGAGACGCGCGGGTGCACGACCGCCGATCAGGAAGGAATAGAACGGCGAGCCGTTCCAGAAATCCCGCAGGCGGGAGCGGCGCGCGCGGGCTGCCATGCCTCAGGTCCCGCGCAGACGCCGCATGTTTTCGGCGTATTTCGAGGGGCCGCCCGCGAAACCGGCAGTGCCGGCGACGAACACGTCGGCCCCGGCGGCGCGTGCGCGCGGGCCAGTCGAAAGATTGATGCCGCCGTCGACTTCCAGGTCGATGCGACGGTCGCCGCCCGCGACGGTCGCGTCGATGCGCGTGCGCAGTGCCGCGATCTTGGAAAGCGCGCCCTCGATGAAGCTCTGGCCGCCGAAGCCGGGGTTGACCGACATCACGAGCACGAGATCGAGATCGGCGAGCAGCGGATCGACCGCCTCGACCGGCGTACCGGGATTGAGCGACAGCCCCGCCTTCTTGCCGAGGCTTCGGATCAGCTGGATCGTGCGGTGGACATGCGGCCCCGCCTCGGGATGGACGGTGAGGATGTCGGCGCCCGCGTCGGCGAATTCCTTCACGTATGGATCGACCGGCGAGATCATCAGGTGCACGTCGAGCGGCAGCTTGGTGTGCGGGCGGATCGCCCGCACGATGGCCGGGCCGATCGTGATGTTGGGGACGAAGTGCCCGTCCATCACGTCGACGTGGATATAGTCGGCACCGGCCGCTTCCATCGCGCGGACTTCCGCGCCGAGCGACGCGAAATCGGCGGAAAGGATCGACGGGGCGATGCGAAGGGGCTGCTGCAAGGCACCACTCGGGGGCTTATTCGAAAGGATGGGTTTGGTGTAACAGGTCGCGGGACACCCCGGCAAGGGATGGTAGGTCGCGGTGTCCCGGCCCCCGAAATGCGCGATTTGTGCAGTCAAATCGGTCGCATTTATCCAATGGAAAGCGAGAGCCTCGTCGCTATAATCGCCGTCCTTTCGGGGTAAGCGCCTCGAAAGCCCACGCAATTTTCGATCTTTGGCGACCTCGACGAAGCGACGAATGGCCCTGCCGACCTCCCGGAATGCGATTGGCGGCGCCTTTGGCGCGGGCATTCTTGCGCTCGCCCTGCTGTGGGCCACCGGCTCGCATGCGCAGACCCGCGCGGCGGCCGCCGAGCTGCCTGCCCTGTTGACCGCCGACGAAGTGGTGGTGGACGAGGATCTGGGCCTCGTGACGGCCCAGGGCCATGTCGAGATCTCGCAAGGCCAGCGCATGCTCAAGGCCGACGCGCTGACCTACAACCGGCGGACCAATGTCGTCACCGCGTCGGGCGACGTCAGCATCGTCGAGCCGACCGGCGAGGTCGTCTTCGCCGACTTCGTCGAGCTGACAAGCGATCTGCGCGACGGCGCGCTGCGCAACCTGCGCCTGCTCATCGCCGACCAGTCTCGCTTCGCGGCCGTCACCGCGCGCCGCGCGGACGGCAGCAAGACAGTGATGCGCAAGGCGACCTACAGCCCTTGCGAACCCTGCCGCGAAGACCCGACGAAAGCGCCGATCTGGCAGATCCGCGCGCAGCGGATCACGCACGATCAGGAGAAAAAGGAAGTCGTCTACGACAACGCCTGGCTGGAGATCGCCGGCGTGCCGGTCGCGTATACGCCCTATCTCTCGCACCCCGACGGGACCGAGCAGCGCAAGTCGGGCTTCCTGATGCCCGACGTCTCGACGTCGTCGCGCAATGGCACGATGGTCGCGACGCCCTATTACTGGGCGATCAACCCGACATCCGACCTGACGGTCACGCCCGTCGCGATATCGAACGATTATCCGATGATGATCGGCGAATACCGCGAACGCACCCGATCGGGTGCACTCTCGTTCGACGGCTCGATCCTGCGCACCAAGCGCGAAGGCGAAGGCTTTCCGCAGATCCGCGGCCACGCGCGCGGCATGGGGCGCTTCGACATCGACGATACATGGCGCTGGGGCTACGACCTGTCGCGCGCATCCGACAAGACGTTCGTCGACCGCTACCGCATCCGCCAGCGCTTCCGCTTTCTCGAACAGGATGCGCTGGAAAGCCGGGTCTTCACCGAAGGATTCCGCGACCGCGGTTACGCTTCGCTCAACGCGCTGGCGTTCCAGGGACTGCGACCGGAAGACGATCCCGGCCTTACGCCGCTCGTCCTGCCGGCGGCCAGCTACAGCTGGGTCGGGGAGCCCGGCGCGATGGGCGGCCGCTACACGCTCGACGCGTCGGCCGTCTCGATCTATCGCGATCGCGACATGCGCACTCAGCGCGGCACGGTGACCGGCGGCTGGGCGCTGCCCTATACGACGATGTCGGGGGAGATCTATACGCTGTCGGCCGCGCTACAGACGGACGTCTTCAACACCAGCAACAGCCTGCCGGGCCGCGACACGTTCCAGCCGTCGGAGAATGGCACGGCGACGCGCGCGGTGCCTCAGGTCGGCCTCTCGTGGCGGCTGCCGATGATGCGGCGCGACGGCAATTTCCGAACGATCATCGAGCCGATCGCGGCGGTCTATGCGGCGCCCAACGCCGGCAGCCAGCGTGACCTGCCCAACGAAGACAGCCGCGGCCTCACCTTCGACGACACGAACCTGTTCCGCATGAACCGCTTCACCGGCAACGACCGCATCGATTCCGGACAGCGGTTCGTCGTCGGCGCCAACACGGATTTCCAGAACGGCAACGGACAGCGGCTCAACGTCTTCGTCGGCCAACAATATCGTACCAACGCCGACCCCGCCCTCCGCACTGGCTCGGGTGCCGATACGCGGTTTTCCGATTTCGTCGGCCGCGTGATCGCGATCCCGCACGAATGGTTTCAGACCAGCCACCGTTTCCAGTTCGACAGCACGAACCGCGAGTTGCTGCGCTCGATCTCGGGCGTGACGTTGGGGCCCAATGCGCTGCGCTACGGCCTCTCGCACGCGAAGGTCGACCGCTCGGTGCAGCCGACGGCACGCAGTTCGATCAACCAGATCTCGCAGACGCTGTCTGCCCGCATGTCGGAGAACTGGCGGATAAACGGCCGCATCGTCAACGCGCTCGGCGCCGACAACGGCATCCTTCTCGCCGGAGCGACGCTGATCTACGAGGACGACTGCTTCTTGTGGGGGGTCGATCTCACTCGCCGGAACATCGGTCGCGCGGATATTCCGCCCGATACCGCCCTGCTGTTCCGCTTCGGCTTCCGCAATCTCGGCGAGCTTGCGGTGCGCGGCCTCTAGCTATCGCGTGCGGAAATGCGCCGCGAGCTGGCCCCGGATGTCGTCGCCGACGAGTTCGAGGACGCGATCACGCGCACTCTGCTGCGAGACGAGCGTCGCGTATTCCGAACTCGTGATCTCGTAGTCGGTCGAGAAGCTGGAAACGCCGGTCGTCACGCGCTTGTTCGAACCGTCGAGAAGCTCGTAGGACGCCGTCGCCGAATATCCGGCACGACTGATCACGTCATCCCGGCGCAGGGCCAGCGTCTGGCGCGGTTCGATCAGGCGGATGACAAGCGTGTAGCGGCTGGACGGCGACTGCCCGAGCGGCGTCAGCCGGTCGAGAAGATAGTTGCGCAGGATCTGGCCGGATCGATCGGGGATCGGCACGACGCGGATAGCTGCCAACTCGCCCGACACTTCGCTGCCCGGCCACGAGGCATGGATCGGTTCGAACCCGCACGACGGCAGGGAAAACAGAGCGAGAGCAAGGAAAAGAGCGCGACGGTCGGGCATGCGAGGACAACCTAGCAGGCGGATATGGTCGAGGCCAAGCGTTCGAAGGCCGGGATTCAGGGGTTCCGCTCGACGACGAATGCCCAGAAAAGCGGGTGCCGCGCAGGTGCACCGTCATCGGCCGCCAGAGCCTGGGCCAGCGCCGCTCGATACGCGTCGGGCTCGGCGTTTCGCCGGTCAGCCCGACCGCGCAGCAGCGGCCATGTGATCCAGCGCCAGTGGAGCGCAACCGACGCCGGGCCGCCAAGCGCGACGGCCGTGCAGCGTGTGCCGGGCGCCTGCAGCGCCGCGATATCCGCCAGCGCGCCGGCCGGGTACTGCCGGAATCCATGGAACAGATAGAGCCGCAGGCACGCCGGCGACGGCAGATAGTGGATCTGCAGTGTCGGCCCTGACGCCTTCGCACAGGCGCGCGCGACGGCGGAAAAATAATCGAGATCGGCCGGGATGTGTTCCGCCGCCGACTGAGAGAAGAAGAAATTGTCGACCGGCGAAATCGTGGCGGCGAAATCACGACCATCGAAGACCAACATGTGTGCGCCATCCATGGGCTCGGTCCACGTCGCATTCGCACGGACGTCGAATCCGCGATAGGCGATCGGTATGCCGGCCGCCGCCGCGACCAGCCGGCCCGCACGGCCCGAGCCGCAGCCCATCTCGTGCATCCGGATCCCGCCGGCCGACCGCGCGAACGCCGCCCAGCCGAAAGCCGCGAGGTGGCGTTCACAGAGCACGCGCGACGGCGACGGCGTGCCAGTGATGGTGCCAGACGGTGCGCCGTCGAATCGTGCGCGGGCAAGCGCGCCCGATCCGCCGGCAAGTGCGTTGCGCGCCGCGTTGGCACCGAGATAGGCGAGCTTCGCGAAGCGGCCGAGCGGGCGGTCACCGTCGATTGCGATCGGCGAAGTGGAACGGTTCATCCCGTCACGCGGCGGCGCAGGACACCGGCGATCTGGGGCACCAGCAGGCAAGCGGCATCGAGCGGCGCACGCACCGACAGGTGCAGGATCCGTCCGAGTAGCGCGAACCGCGCCGCCCCCATCGGACGCACCAGCCAGGTGCGAAACGCCAGCGCGCCTGCCGCACGGCGCGCACTCGCCGCATCGGGCCGACGCGCGAGATAGGCATCCGTCAGGTCAAGCAGCACGCGCAATGCATGCGCGGGTGCGACGGGCTTCGTGTCGCACACGATCCGCGAACCGTGCACGGCCGCGTATATGCCCGCGAGCTCTTCCGGCGTGACACGAACACCCGTCTCAGTCGCCACGCGGCGCGCGCCGAAACGCAGGCTCATCGCCTGCTGTTCGCCCAGCCGCAGGACCGAGATGTTGTTGCCGTGCACGCGATAGGCAACCATGTCGGCAGCGAGGTTGGCGATCTGCGAATGCGCGAGCAGGCGGTCCCACAGATCGTAATCCTGATTGGCGCCGTACTGCTCGTCGAAATAATGGCCGGTGCGCTCGATCACGTCGCGCCGCAGCGTCACGGCCGGGTGATGGAACGGGTTGCGCGTCATGCTGAGCCAGCGCAGCGCCGCATCGTCCGTCGGCAGCGGCGAGCGTTCGAGGGCGCGCCCCACGCCGTCGATCATGCGCACCGAACCGCCGACGATGCCCACATCGGGATTCGCATCGAGGAAGGCGACCTGCCGGCGGAAACGGCCCGGCAGGCAGAGATCGTCGGCATCGAGGCGCGCGATATAGGTGCCGCGGCACAGGCGCAGGCCGATATTGAGCGAGGGCGTCTGCCCGCGATTGCGTTCGTTGACGTGCAGGCGGATGCGCGGATCGCCGACCGCGCGCACGACGTCGACGCTGCCGTCGCTCGATCCGTCGTCCACGATCACGAACTCGAAATCGGTGAAATCCTGCGCGAGCACGCTGTCAATCGCGGGGCGTAGGTAGGCGCCGCCGTTGTAGACCGTCATCAGGACGCTGAGCACGGGCGATTTCATTTCGGCTCCAGCACGGCCCAGATCTCGCCCCAGCGCAGCTGGATCTCGCGCACGTGCATGCCGGCAGCGGCGGCCTCGGCCTCGAACTCGACCTGGGTGTGCTCGGTCTCGTGCGTCGAATCCGAACGCCATTCGATCCCGAGTTCCTTCTTCAGCGGCACCGTCCAGTCACGCTCGAAGTTCGGGACGCGGATCAGGAGGCGGCGCGCATTCGTCTCAATCGCGAGGCGGCGCAGCAGCGCGGATCGGTCGGGCAGATGTTCCAGCACGTTCGACATCGCGACGACGTCGAAACCGCCTCCGGGAATCGCGCGCAGGATGTCGCCCGTCTCGAACGTGACGGCGGGATGCGCATGCAGGCGGCGCGCCTTCTCGATGTTCGCAGGCACGATATCCACGCCCACGACCGTGGCGCCGCCATCCGCCGCCATCCGCTGCGCGAGATAGCCGTTGCCGCAGCCGACATCCAGTACGCGCTCGCCGGCCGAGACTCGTGCGATGAAGAAATCGTGATAGCGCATGTGCCGGTGCTTGGGATGCACGCCATCGCCGTAGCGCACCGCCTCATGGGCAAGCGCGTTGTCGAGGCGTGCCTGGATCGCGAACAGGAAGCGCAATCCCATGTCCGGCGGCAGTCCGCGCGCGCGCGCGGCCGCGACAAGCCCGATTGCCCGTGCCAGCAGGCCGGCCGGCACGATGCGCAGCAGCAGTTCGAGCGCGCGCATCATGCCGCGACCGCCGAGAGCACGCGCAGTTCGCGTTCGAGCGTGAGGTCGAGCGAGTCGTTCGCGACCACATACGCGCGCGCCGCCGTACCGAGGCGTGCCGCGAGAGCGCCTTCCCCGAGAACGCGGGCGAGCGTTGCCCGGATCGCCGCGGCGTCGGTTCCGCAAAGAAGGCCGGTTTCGCCGTCGCGCAGGACTTCGCGGATGCCGGGGCTGTCGGCACCCACCGATGGGAGTCCGCAGGACATGGCTTCGAGCAACGCCTTGGGATGGCCTTCGAAATGCGAGGGCAGGACGAACGCGTCCGCCGCCGCGAAGACGGATGGCAGGGTGCCATGCGGCACGTTGCCTAGGAACCGCACGTCGACGCCCGTGCGCGCGGCGAGTTCCGCCATCCCGGCGCGCAGGCTCCCCTCGCCCACCACGGTCAGCGTCGCGTCGATGCCGGCCATCGCCTCGACCAGTGCCAGCGGATTCTTCTGCGTTTCGAGCCGCCCGAGAAACAGCACGTTCGGGCGCGTACCCGCGGCACGCGCGACACGTTGGGGGCGAAGCAGATCGGTATCGACAAAATTGGGAATGACCGAGCATCTCGACGGCACGACGCCGTGCGTCTCGACCGCCAGTCGCCAGATTTCCGGCGTGGAGCCCACGACATGCGCCGCCGCGCGGAACGCCGTCCGTTCGGTGCGCAGGGCGCGGCGGGTGCGTGCGTCATCCGGCCCGTATTCGCGCGTGCAGAATGTCGACCACGGATACCCGCAGCGCGCGACCAGCGGCGCGCGCGCGCGCCAGGCCAGCTTCAATATATGCTGTGCACCGCTCAACTGGTTGGTCTTGACGATGCAGGAACCGGGAAAGACGTACGGAAACGTCGCGAACAGCCAGGCCATCCAGACAGGCCAGCTCCAGCCCTGCCGGTTGTGGACGAGGCTGATTCCACCGAGCCGTTCGCGGAATTGCTCGTCGCCGCCGCGCGACCATGTCGCGATCGTTATCCGTCCGAAATGGCCGAGCAGCCGGCGATAGAGCGCCAGCTCGCGATCGAGCATGCCGATCTTGTCGTAGAGCTCCAGCGTCGAGGCATATTCGAGAAACAATACGAGATGACGGTCCTTCAGCCGTTGCATATCCGGCGGCGGCAGGGCGTTCTCGGGCAGAAGTCCGACGGGAAACGACATCCTCAGCCGACGTTCCGGCGCGTCCGATACCAGCGCCACGCGGTACCGATAATCGTATCGATGTCGGAGTGCTTCGGGACGAACCCAAGTTCGGCGCGCGCACGCGACGCGTCGGCGACGAGCGCCGGCGGATCGCCGGGCCGACGTGGCCCGATCCGGGTGGGAACCGCACGGCCCGTCACACGCCGGACCGCGTTGACAATCTGGTGGACCGAAAGCCCCGTGCCCGTGCCCAGATTGAAGGCACCGGATTCGCCGCCGCGCTCCAGCCGGCGCAACGAGGCAACATGCGCATCCGCGAGATCCGCGACATGGATATAGTCGCGCACGCAGGTTCCGTCGGGCGTAGGCCAGTCCTCGCCGAACATGTCGAGATGCTCGATCTCGCCGGCGGCGGCCATCAGCGCGCGCGGAATGAGGTGCGGCTCGGGATCATGCAGTTCACCCGTCTCGCCGCCGGGATCGGCGCCGCAGGCGTTGAAATAGCGCAGCGCCGTCCAGTCGAGCCCGTAAGCACGTCCGGCATCGGCGAGGATCCGTTCCACCATCAGCTTGGATTCGCCGTAGGCGTTGACAGGCGAAACGGGCGTTGTTTCCGGAATCGGCGGCTTCATGACGTTGCCGTAGACAGCGCAAGTACTGGAGAATACCAGCCGCTTCACGTCCGCGGCCCGCATCGCCTCCAGCAGCGTCAGCGTGCCGGCAACATTGTTACGGTAATAGAGATAGGGGTCCGCAACCGATTCCGGCACGAAGGCGAACGCCGCGAAATGCACGACGGCGACCGGCCGGTGGGCGGCGAACACCGCGTCGAGCGCACGCCTGTCACCCAGATCGCCCTTGACGAGCGGCCCCCACTTTACAAGTTCGGCATGGCCGCGCGACAGGTTGTCAAAGACGACTGGCCGCAGGCCGACGCCCGCAAGCGCCTTGCAGGCGTGACTTCCGACATAGCCGGCACCACCGGTGACGATGACGTTGGGTTCACCCATGGATTTTCTATAGTCCCGTGGATTTGCGGATTTTGATGCCGGTCATTTCGATCCAGCCGGAGCCTGGTCGAGCCCTTGGACCAGTGCCATCTGCTGGTAGGTGGGCGATGCACGCAGGAGCTCTTCGTGCGTCCCGTGCGCGATAAGCTCGCCTTGCTCGATGTGCCAGATCTCGTCGCTGGAAAGTATGGTCGACAGGCGATGGGCGATCACGATCAGCGTCACCTTGCCGCGCAGCCGCGAGATCGACCGCACGACCTCCTGCTCGCTCAGGCTGTCGAGCGCGCTCGTCGCCTCGTCGAGCACGAGAATATCGACGTCGCGGTAGAGCGCCCGCGCGATCGCGACGCGCTGGCGCTGTCCGCCGGAAAGCAGGATGCCGCGCTCGCCAAGGTCTGTTGCAAGCCCGTCGGGGAGGTCGGCAACGAGTTCGTCGAGCATCGCGGCACTGACGACCGCCTCCAGTCGCGAAAGATCGACGTCCTTGCCCGCCGTTCCGAGCGTGATGTTGTCGGCAAGCGATGCCGCCAGCAGGAACGGCGACTGCGACACGTATCCCACGCGCCCAGGCCAGTCCTTCCGGTTGTTGTCGGACAGCAATTCACCGTCGACTCTGACTTCGCCGATGGTAGGCGCGAGCAAGCCCGAAAGGATATCCACGAGGGTCGTCTTGCCCGAACCAGACGTTCCAACGATTCCGTAGGCGCGTCCACGCACAATCGATGCCGAGAGTTCGGCCAGCGAAGGCCGGTCCTTCGACGGATACGTATAGGAAACGCGGTCGATCTCGATCTTCTGCCAGTTACGGAACCGTTCCTGGTCGATGAGATCCGCATGGACGCTCCGGGTCTGGTCCAGCATGACCTTCATCTCGTCGACCAGCGGTGCGACATCCATCACGCCGGTGATGGACGACACGATGGAGGCGGCGATCGGAAGCAGCCGGATCGCGGCGAGCACATAGAGCGCCAGCAGCGCCGCGACATCGCCGCGCGACTGGTCGGAGAAGATGGCGATCAGCGCCACCGCGATCATCGTCAGGTATGCGATGACCTCGAAGCCGATGCGGGGCGCGTTGCGCCACAGCAGCGAGCGCCAGTCCGCCTGCGCATACTGCTCGAAATGGCGGGTGAAGAGCGCGAGGAACTGCGGCCCGGCCGCCGCCATCCGGACATCCTTGGCGCCGCTTAGCGCCTCGGCACAGACGAGCGTCGAGCTGCGCGAGGCCTGCTGCTTCAACTGGGTAAGGCGCGCTTGCACCGGCTGTGACGCGCGAAGGAACATCGCCGCAAGTCCGCCAGCGACGATCGCGGCGGCAAGGCCGCCGATCGGGCTCGCCACGATGAGGGTGCCGACGGCCAACAGCGCGAAGACGACATCGCTGGCAAGCTGGAGGCTGCCGCGGATGACGCGGCGCGACCACTGGACGGTGTTGTGGAGGACAATGTCGCGCAGGACGACGCTGTTGGTCGAAAGCGTCCACGCATAGGGCGCCTCGAGGAAGCGGCGGAACAGGTCGGCCGCCAGGCGGCGTTCGCAGCCGGCCGCAAAGCGTCCCATCACGTCGACGTGATACCAGGAAACCGTGCTTTTCAGCAGGACAACGCCGACAACGCCGGCGCAAAAAAGCGCAAAGACCTCCTTGGGCGTCGCAAGCCCGAGGAAATCTGCGACGACACGCACCGATTTCATCGTGGTCAGCGCTTCGGGCTCGAGAATGAAGCGCACCAGCGGCAGGATCATCACCATGGCGACGGTCTGGATGATGGCGTTCGCCAGAGTCACGAGCACGAGCAGCGGCGCAGTGTGTCTCTCCGCCTTGTTCATCAGGCGGATCGAATCGACAAGCAGGTCGTAGAAGCGCGGCGAGACGCTCGTGGAATTGGCCGGTTTGGTCAATACGGAAGTTCCTTAACTGGCGGCGAGGTCGCGCAGGGCGAGACACGCACGCGTCATGTCGGCGTGAGCAAGGCAGAAGTCAACGATCTTCCGGGCCCCGAAGGCGGAGTCGGCCGGATGGAGCGTTTCGTAGGCAAGGCGGATGAGATCGTAATCCGCCCGATAGTCGAGACTGATCCACACCCGGCGACTCAGCTCGTCAGGGAAGAATTCGACGAAGGTCGGATTGTAGAGGCCGGCATTCGCGGGCGCATAGAACGGCCGCGACACGTGTTCGCGGTCCTCCGGATCGTTCGTTGTCTGTGCGATCCGATGAAGGGCGCCGGCATCGAACACCTGCACGTCGAGACCGTGCGGCGCGCCAAGGCGCGGGCCCGTCGTATTGGCGACGTAGCGCGTACCGTCCGCCCGCTGCCGGTAGGTGCCGATGCAGCTGGAAACTATTGCAGGATCCACGAGCGGACAATCGCCCGTGATCTCGACGCAGATGCCGGCATTCGCGGCGACAAGTGCGCCACTGACCCGCCCAAGGACATCTTCTTCCGAGCCTCGGAATGCCGAGACGCCGCTCGCCGCGGCGAGTGCGGCAACGGGATCGTCGGTGGCATTCGTCGTCGTCGCGACGACGATCTCGTCGAGTTCCGGAACCAACTTTAACCGGTCGATCAGGATCGCGAGCATCGGCTTGCCGCCGGCCGGCATCAACACCTTGCCGGGCAGGCGCGAGCTCGTCATGCGCGCTTCAATGGTCGCTACGGTCTTCATCGCCCGGCTTCGCCGGCAATCCGGTCCGCGATCTGCGAATAAAGGTCATACGAAGCCAACATTTTACTGCCTTCGGCACGCAAGGGCGCATTCTCCAGCAGGTGATCGGCGACATTCGACCAGAGGCGCGCCATCAGGGATGGCGGATCGTCGCGCCATTCGAGGGTCGGTCGAAGTTCCGGCGCATAGCCCGGTACCGGAGCGGCATTGGCTTGCAACAGCTTGAGGCGGACGCCCAATCGGTCATCGATGACGATCCGCGCGCGCTCGAACCGCATATCGACATCGAATACGGTCTGTTCGGATGGATCGACCGCAGCATAGAGAAGCGTCGCCGGGCCGGATCGACCGGTGATTTCCGCGACAAAGGAGGCCGTCGGATCGGCCGCGCCGCCGAAAGACGACGGGCGCACGAGATGCACCGGGCCGCATTGCAGCCGACCCAGCATCGCGGTCAGCAGGTCGATTGCATGGATGCCATTATGCAGAAGACCGCCGCTGCAATGGACAACGCAGGTCACCGGGCGGCCGAATTCGCCGCGGGCTACGCGGGCTGCAAGCGGGTCGATCCCGGGAATCTGCCGACGCAGATGGTTGATCACGACCGCGGCACCTCCCGCCTGAAGGGCGGCGACCGCTTCCGCGCGGCCGCGGGCGACCGTTCCTGCCGGCTTTTCGCAGACGACGGCACGCCATTTCCCCGCACGGGCATCCGCGAGGAACCCGGCGTGCGTCGGATCCGGGGTGGCGATGCACAATGCATCGCCACCCCGCGCAACGATCGATTCGGGCTGTACTATTTCAGCATCGAGATTCCAGCGTTCGCGCACCTGGCGGGCGCGCACGGGATCGGAATCGCTGATCCGCTCGATCCGCCACCTCGGATCGGCAAGACAAGCCTTAATATGCGTCGAGATCGCCGCGCCGGCAGGCGAATCGAAACCTTCCGCGATCCGTCCAAGACCGACGATCGAGACGCCGAGGCTATGGGCGCGGGGCGGCATGCCTAGTCGAGCGCCGAAAGCTCGCGACGTGCGTCGTAGACCTTCGCGAACGCCCGTTTCACGCCGTCGAGTTCAGGCCGGTCCAACTGGTACGAGCAGACATGAACCTCGAGAACCTCGTGCTCGTACATCTGCTCGGCGACCGGGCACAGCGCGCCCTCGTAGTTCCGGTTGCTCAGGCTGAACGGCCAACCCTCGCGGCCAATGCCGATGCGCCGGCGGAAGGCCGGCAGCCGGTAGAGCGGCGCCACATATCCCAGCGAGATCGGCACGCCTTCGGCTTCGAGCGCACGCGCGAACGCGGCCCGGCTGACGCCGAGCTTTGCCGCATCGATCCGCGCCGTCCAGACATAATAGACGTGCCGGCAGCCTGCCCGCACCGCGGGTGCCGTGATCCCGTCCATGCCCGCGACCATATCCGTGATCTCGTTGGCGATCGACTCGCGCACCGCGACGAGATTCGGCGCCTTCTTGAGCTGCTCGATGCCGATCGCGGCACCGAGTTCGGTAAGACGGAAATTGAAACCGACCAGATTCGAGATGTCGTCGATGGCGAGCGGCTCGACAATGTTCTCGCCGTGATTCCGGATCGCCCGCAGACGCAACGCGAGACGGTCGTCGTCCGTCACGCACACGCCGCCTTCGCCCGTGTGGATGTGCTTGTGATAGTTGAGGCTGAAGACGCCGATATGGCCGATCGTTCCCGACATCCGGCCATTCTCGTGCGCGAGCGGCGACTGGGCGGCATCCTCGACCAACGCCACGCCACGGCTGTCGGCCAGCGCCCGCAGGCGGGCGAGTTCGGCGGGGTGCCCGAAGATATTGACCGCCAGGATCGCCCGCGTGCGCGAACCGATCGCCGCGGCGACCTTCTTGACATCCAGGCAGAACGTCGACGGCTCGATGTCGACGAAGACAGGGATACCGCCGTAGATCAGCGGCGCCATGACAGTGGCCGACATGGTGTACGGCGGAACGATAACCTCGTCGCCTGGCCCCACGCCGACGGCACCCATTGCCGCGATCAGGCCCGACGTGTTCGAGTTGACCGCGATCGCGTGACGCGAACCGAACGCGCCGGCCCACGCGCGCTCGAACTCCTGCACCACCGGGCCGCCGTCGAACTGCGGGCACCATGCGCCGACATAACCCGACAGGTTCCCGGTGCGCATGACTTCAGCCACCGCCACCTGCTCCTCGATGCCGATCGAGCGGTAGGGGACGAGCGGAGCGGAAATCTCGGGCCGCCCGCCGAATATCGCGAGTTTTGAAGTCGACATCTAGCGTACCTATCCTGCCCGCTTTTCGAAAAGCCACCAGGTGAGATTGTCGAGACCGGTCAGCGGCTTCCAGAAGAAGCCGTAGTCGACGATCTGCAGGTCGGGGAAGTTCTCGAGATAGAACGAGCCGAAATCCCGCTTGAACAGGAAGCCCTTCTCGCCGCGATAGATGATGTCTTCGGGGTTCGGCGAGAAATATTCGGCACAGGCGATATAGCGTCGGGAGACGCGGTGTATCTGCCGGCACGCGGCCAGCAGGTTCGCCGGCGCGATATGGATCAGCACACCGCTCGTGAACGCCATGTCGAAGGCGCCGTCCGGCGCCTTGATGTCCTCGGCGGAGCCCATCACGATCCGGTCCTGCGGGACGATCCCGTCGGCGACGAGGCGTGCGCGCGCCTTCTCGAATGGTTCAAGCGCCGAAAGCTTCGCGCGCGTCAAGCAGCCGAGCGCACGAAGGTTGTTGCCAACATTTGCACCGACTTCAAGGAAGCTTTCCGGCGGCCGGTGCGCAAGCGGCGACAGCATGCGCGCCCACATCGCCGTCCGCGACTGGAGCAATTCGGCCGACGGCGCGTTGCGGTCGACATAACCGTCCCCAAAGCTGCCCTTCCAGAATCTGAGTTGATCGGTTTCCATGCTCTCCGCCATTTTTCTAGCCGTTGGTCCTGCCAATACGCTTCGTGTCCCGGTGCGCCGCGTTGATCTGCGCGATCTCCGGTCTCGATTCGAGAATGCGGCAGATATTCCGCCAGTCGTCGCCGCTACCGTCTGCGGGAAGGATCGCGAACAGCGCCCTGAAAAACTCCAGGTCCGCCGGATAGTCCAGCGTCCATCTGTGCTCGACCCGGACGCCACCTGGCCCCTTCAGCGCCGCACGCCGGATGCCGGGTTCGCGCCGCAACCACGGGGTAACATGCTCCCGGTCTTCGGATGCCGTCGCGTGCCGCGCCGCCTGTTCCAGCGCGTCGCGGGTCATCGCTTCGCAGTCCAGTCCGTGCGGGAATCCCGGCGGCATGTTGTTCGCCGCGTAGTCGGCCGATTCGGCGCGACGCAAGGCCAGTACCTCGCCGCAGAGCTGCGGATCGATAAGTGGGCAGTCGGACGTCACGCGCAGGACCTCCTCCGCATCGAAGGCCGCGGCTGCAAGCCGGTAACGCTCGAGCACGTCGGCGGTCGGCCCGCGCACGACGGTGGCACCGGCGCGCGCGGCTTCCGCAGCGACTGGATCGTCGGCCGGCGCATCGGCGACAGCACAGCAGACGGCCGTTGCGCTCGGTATCCGCGCACAGCGTGCCAGCACTTCGGCAAGAACCGTGCGTGCGCCGAGACGCTCGAGCACCTTGCCCGGCAACCGCGTCGATCCGAAGCGCGCCTGCACGACGATCAGCGTTCTCGGGGCCGCACTCATGTCCGCCGAACCGGAAGGCCGGCTTCGCGCAGAGCCTCGCGAACCTCGCGTGGCGTCGTTTCGGTAAACTGGAATATCGCGCCCGCCGCGACGCTCGATGCCCCGCCGTCGCGCACGGCGGCGACGAAATCGGCCGCACAGCTTGCCCCGCCTGACGCAATCACTGGGATCCGGACCGCGCGCGCCACCTGGCCGATCAGCTCGGTGTCGTAACCGCACATTGCCCCGTCGCGTTCGACGGATGTGAGCAGGATTTCGCCGGCGCCGCGCGCCTCAGCCTCACGGGCCCACGCAACAGGATCGCGTCCGGTCGGGCGCGTCGCCGAATGGGAATGGACCTCGTAGCCCGACGGTGTGCGACGCACGTCGATCGCCACGACGATGCACTGGACGCCGAAGCGCAGCGCCCCCTCCTCGATAAGCGACGGCTGGGCAAGTGCGGCGGTATTGATGCTGACCTTGTCGGCGCCGACCATCAGCAGTTTCTCGATGTCGCCAACGTCGCGCACGCCGCCGCCCACGGTCAGCGGCATGCTGCAATCGTCGGCCAGTTCGTCGATCAGGCCGAAATCCGGCGCGCGGCCGTCGCGGGTGGCGGCGATGTCGAGGAAAAGCAGTTCGTCGACATCGCGCAGGTTGAAGACGCGGACCGCCTGGGCGGCCGTGCCGATCCGACGGTCGGCGGCGAAGCCGACGCCTTTGACGAGACCGACATCGCGATGAAGCAGCGTCGGGATGATGCGGATCTTCAGCATCAGGACTGCCCGATCGCCAGGAAATTGCGCAGCACGCGCTGGCCCGGCTTCTGGCTCTTTTCGGGATGGAATTGGGTCCCGTAGATGTTTTCCCTGCGGACCGACGAGACGATCCCGCCGCAAGCCGGCGTCCTTGCCGCGACATTCCCGGCCGGACAGGCAAAATGATAGGAGTGCACGAAATAAAAATCGGTACCCGGCTCGATTCCTTCAAACAGCGGCGAACCGGGGAGCGCAACGACCGCGTTCCAACCCACATGCGGGACGCGCTCGTCCGGCGAGCCCGGCTCCAGTTTGCGCACCTCACCCGGCACGAGTCCGAGGCCTGCGACCGCTTCATGCTCGTGGCCGATCTCGGCAAGAAGCTGCATCCCCAGACAGATCCCGAGCATCGGCACATGTCGGCGTGCGAGTTCCCCACGCAGTTCGTCCGCCAGTCCGCTTTCGACGAGATTGCGCATGGCCGCCGGAAAGGCGCCGACGCCGGGCAGGACAATGTGGCTTGCCGCCGACAGCCGGCCGGCCGTGCGCACGAGATCGACCGTCGCGCCCTGCTTGACGATCGCGCGCGCGATCGAATCGATATTGCACAGGCGGTAGTCGATGATGGCGACTTCAGGCATCGGTATGGGCCACTGCCTCAGGTTACCGGCGCGACCCGGATCGGCCTGCCGGTCGCGTCCTTCAGCAGCTTGCCGGCGGCATCCGACTTGAAGATCTTCTTGTTCGTGAAGCGATCGCAGATCGCGACGAACTCGTCGGTGGTCATTCCGATCTCGGCGAGGATCTCGGCGAGCGGCCGGCCGAGATAGGTGGCAGGGAACGCACCGTCGTGCCGCCGGACGATCTCGAGACCGTCGCGCCGCGTCAGGCGGCCCCGCCGGACATGGTTGTTGACGATGTCGGTGGCGCGGCCGAACCCGAATTTCAGGTATTTGAAATAGTCGTGGATGCCGGTCTGGTAGTTGTCGAGATTCTCGTAATTGACGCTTGCGCCCTCGACGGTCTGCGGGAACGTCTCGAAACCGAACGCCTGGGAGATGAGCGCGTTCTGGTAGCCGTCCCACGGGAAATAGTAGCCGAGGAAGAGGCCCGTGACGCCCACGCGCTTGAGTTCGGCATCGGACGGATACTGGTATTGGATGAGGTATTTGGAATCGATCTGCGCCTCTGCTGCCAGATCGGCGACGCGCAGGCCGAGAAGCCCGCCGAACTCCTCGAGCCAGCGTCGGTCGAGCGTGCTGCTTTCCTGGTTGGTTGCAGGGCCGCCATACTCGTTCTGCGGGTTCTCGCCCCAGACGATGAGCCGGATTCCCATCTGCACGGCCACGCGCACGGGGATCGTGAAGATCGTCACGTGTTCAGGCCACGAGATGTCGCCGACCTCGCGCAAGGCAAGGCGGTTGAGCTGGCGGCGGATCACCGGGTTGACCGTGACCTCGACATAGTCGACGCCAAGCCGCTTGATGTTCTCGATGTTCCGCCGGCCGAGATCCGACAGCGAGTCCGTCGTCGCCGTGACGCAGAGCGGGTTCAGACCCTGCTGGAGGAGACGGATCACCTGGTAGGTGCTGTCCTTGCCGCCGGAAACCGGAACGATGCAGTCGTAGTTGGAACGGTCGGCGCTACGGTGGCGATCAAAAATCTTGGTGAATTCTTCCTGCCGCCGGTCCCAGTCGATCTCCGTGCGACGCGAGAACGCAGCGCAGGCCGCGCACACGCCGTTCGAATCGAATGTCAGATCCGGCTTGGAGTCGGGATAGAGGCAGGATTTGCAGTGACGCATCGCGAAGACCCCGTGAGGTGTTGGACGTTGTCGGCCGTCAGCCGAAGAGCGTGCTGCGCAGTGCCGCGACCGTCCACTCGACGTCGGCATCCGACATCATCGGGAAGATCGGCAGCGAAAGGCAGCGCCGGTAATAGGCTTCCGCGCCCGGCAGGCTGATCTCGCCGTACCGGTCGCGATAATAGGGCTGCCAGTACAGCGGAATGTAGTGGACCTGCGTGCCGATCCCCTTCGCGCGCAGGGCGCGCATGACCGCGGCACGGTGCGTCTTCAACGCGTCGAAATCGATCAGGACGGCATAGAGGTGCCAGCCATGCAGGGAACCCGCGCGCCGGGTGATCGGCCGCAGGGCCGGAGCCAGCGGGCGCAGCAACTCGTCATAGAGCGCCGCGATCTCGCAGCGACGTCGGTAGAAGCCTTCAAGCTTGCGAAGCTGCGACTGACCCAGAGCGCAGAGCAGGTCCGGAAGCCGGTAACCCCAGCCGATTTCGGGCATCTCGTGATACCAGGGGTTGGGCTCCCCGTCCGGTCCGAAGGCGAGATCCCGGTTGCGCAGACGTGCCGGATCGCGCTCGATCCCGTGTGCGCGGATCATGCGCATGCGGCGGGCGAGATCGGCGTCGGCGGTCGTGGCGACGCCGCCTTCGGCCGTCGCGATTGCCTTGACCGGATGGGTCGAGAAGATCGCCGCCCGGCTGTGCGGCGTGCTGCCGATGCCCGGCGCGCCCAAGCTGTGGCACGCATCTTCGACGATCGCCAGCGAATGGCGCTGCGTCGCTGCGGCCACTGCGGCGACATCCACCGTCTGCCCGTTGAGATGGACCGGGAAGACGGCGCGCGGACGCCCGAGTTTCGCGGCGCGCGGGAGCGCCGCCTCGACGGTCTCCGCGGTCGCAAGACCGGTCTCGGGGTCAACGTCGCAGAAAGCGACTTCCGCCTCGCAGTAACGCGAGGCGTTGGCCGTCGCGAGGAAAGTGATGGCCGGCACAATGCTGACATCGCCCTGCCCCAGGCCGATGCCCTGTGCCGCGATATGAAGTGCCGCCGTACCGGTGCTGCAGGCCACGGCATTCCGGCTCGAGACCGCAATGGCAAAATCGTGCTCGTAGGCCTCCACGCGCGGACCGGCGGTAAGGAAGTCGTCCTTCAGCGCCGCGGTGACGACGGCGATGTCGTCGTCGTCGATCGTCTGGCGTCCGTACGGCAGAAATCCGGAAGCGTTCGTCATCTTGCGTGGCCGTTTCCCGTCTTGTCCGGTTCAGTCGATCAGGTCGAACGACAGCGGTGTGCCGCGCGCGAGATCCCGGCGCGCCTTGCGGCCGAGCACGTTTGCGGCATGGCGCGGCGCAAGCCCGTATCCCGGACGGATCGCCCGCACATTGCGCGTCGTCAGGGCTTCGCCCGCCCGGATATTCTCGACGACATAGAGCGACCTGCGCAGATCGCGCTGTGGTGCTTCGCTTTCGCTGACCGCGTAGTCGATGCGACCGAGCGCCATATGCGCGTTTCGGGTCGCCACGACGAGCCGTTCGAGTTCGTGCGGCTCGAGCGAGAAGGCCGAGTCCGGCCCGCCGTCGGCGCGGCGCAGCGTCACGTGCTTCTCGATCAGGGTGGCTCCCAGTGCCGTCGCCGCGACCGAAACCTCGATGTCGATCGTGTGGTCCGATAGGCCGATCGGCACGCCCAGCAGGTCTCGCATATGCGGGATCGTGCGCAGATTCATGGCTTCGGGCGGCGCCGGATAGGCGCTGATGCAGTGCAGGACGACGAGCTCGCGCCCGCCCGCAGCATGGAACGCATCGACAGCCTCCATCATCTCGGCCACGCTCGCGAGGCCGGTCGACATGATCGTCGGCTTGCCGGTGTGTGCGATGCGCTCGATGAGCGGGATGTCGACGAGTTCGAAGGACGCGACCTTGTAGGCCGGCGCGCCGAGGCTTTCGAGCAGGTCGACCGCGGCCGGATCGAAGGGCGTGCTGAACACAGTGATGCCGAGCCGCCGGCCGATGGCAAACAGCTCGGGATGCCATTCATAGGGTGTCATCGCCTCGCCGTAGAGCTCGTAGAGGCGGCGCCCTTTCCACAACCCCGCCTCCAGCGCGAAGCCCGGTCCGTCGTGGTCGATCGTCATCGAGTCCGGCGTATAGGTCTGCAGCTTGATTGCGTCGGCACCCGCGCGGGCGGCGGCCTCCATGATCTCTCGCGCGCGGCCGAGATCGCCGTTGTGGTTCGCCGAAAGCTCCGCGACGATATACGGGCGATGGCCATCGCCGATCTTGCGGCCGGCAATCGTGATTTCGCGTTTCTTCATCGTGTCCTCGCCAAGCTTCCGTGCGCCTGCGGTCCGATCAGCGCGTCTGCTCGATTACGTCGGCCAGCTGCGCGTCGCTGAACCATTCCGTGTTGTTGTCGCTGCCGTAGCGGAACGTGTCGGGAACCGCACGGGCACCGGCTTCCTTGAGATGCTTGTCGGTCCACGGCCCGATCGTCGGGCAGATAACATAACGGTCGTCGAGTTCGAGCGTGGTGCGGGCCTCGTCCTCGGGAATCATGACCTCGTGCAGCTTCTCGCCGGGGCGGATGCCGACCGTCCGCTGCGGCAGGTTCGGCGCAAGCGTGCGCGCGACGTCGGTCACGCGCACCGACGGGATCTTCGGCACGAAGATCTCGCCGCCACGCATCGTCGCCAGAGACGAGAGGACAAACGCCACGCCCTGATCGAGCGTGATCCAGAAGCGGGTCATGCGCGGATCGGTGATCGGCAGCTCGCGCGCGCCGCCCGCGATCATGTCGCGGAAGACCGGGACGACGCTTCCACGCGAACCGAGCACGTTGCCGTACCGAACGACGGAGAAACGCGGGCCCGACTTGCCGCCCAGATTGTTCGCGGCGATGAAGATCTTGTCGGAAGCGAGCTTGGACGCGCCGTAGAGGTTGATCGGATTCGCGGCTTTGTCGGTCGAAAGGGCAATGATCCGCCGCACGTTGCAGCGCAGCGCCGCCTTGACGACGTTTTCGGCGCCATGGACGTTCGTCATGATGCATTCGAACGGGTTGTACTCCGCCGTCGGCACGATCTTCAGTGCCGCAGCGTGGACGACGACGTCTACTTCCCGCATGGCAAGCTGCAGCCGATCGCAGTCACGCACATCGCCGATGAAGTAGCGGATATGCGGGAACTCGTTTTCGGGGAACTGGCGCGACATGTCGTGCTGTTTCTGCTCGTCGCGCGAGAAGATGATCACCTTCGATGGCTTGTGCTTGGCGAGCACGTTCCGGGCGAAGGCCTTTCCGAAGGAGCCCGTTCCGCCGGTGATGAGGATTGAAGCTCCATCGAGATCCGGGACGGGATTCTCGAAGCTGCGCATGGGCGATGCTGCTTTCATGTCGGTTCCGATTCCGTTGTTGCCGTCAGGCGATCAGTGTTCCGGCGAGAATGCCGGCGGTAATCCTGTCGATCGCGTCGCCGTGCGCCGCGCGCACGGATCGCGCGACCTTCGGCGCTTCCGGTGCTGCGATCCAATCGGCTAGTCCGACTTCGTCGCGGATGACCGCGATGCCGAACTCGCTTTCGTTGAGGCAGAAATAGCTCGGGTTGGCGCCTGCCGGCCGGAACGACGCCGCCGGCACGCCGGCAATCGCGAGCTCGATCAACATCATCGAGGAAAGGCCGACTGCCATGCGCGTGGTCTCCGGGCAGACCCACGACGGATCGGCGTCGAGACGCACGTCCTGGGCACGATTGGCGAAGACGAAGCGCCGCCACCCCTCCGAATCGTCCTGAGGATGGGGGCGGATGACGACCGGAAGCGCCGGCCTCACTTTGTCGCGCGCGACGATCACCGACTTGGCGACGTCAAATTCGTGCACGTGAGCGTCCGGAAAAAGGGCGTTTGCCGGCTCGGAGATGAAACGCAGATCGCTGCCCCTGCCCGACACTGCATTGCGGGCGAGCAGGTCGGCGAAATGCGGATTGCCCGTGACCGTCGCGCGCACGCGCCCGTCGAAGGTCGTCCGGATATCGTCCGCCATGCGCTCATCCACGACGAGCATATGGTCGATGAGAAGTTCGCCGTCCCGCCCCTCGAGCCGGCGCCTATACTCGGTCCACATGTCGCAGATCGCCGCACAAGGAATGCCGCGCGCGCGAGCAAGCCTCCACGTGGTCTTCTCCATGGTGCTGACCGCGCTCGTGCCCGTCAGTACGCAGTCCCAGCCGCCGTCCGCGAGCAGGGCGTCGAGCTCCGCCTCGTCCAGATCCCATGCGAGCGCGCGCGTCGGCAGCACGGGCCGCCGCACGGGCGGAAGCCCGCTCGCGCGCGCCAGCATTTCGCCGACCTCGTATTCGACGACGGGCGTTCCCAGGAACGACGCTTCAATGCCGGTTCCGGGCGCACTCCACCGGCGCAGCAGCGGCACCAGCAGGTTGGTGCCACCGCGATCGTGGCCGACGAGAAGGACGCGGCGCGCTGCAGTCATGCCGAAGCCAGTACGAGAAGGTCGGCCGAAACGAGCGCTTCGAGCGGACGCACAAGCGTCCAGACAGGGACGCCCATCCGATCAGCGATCGACAAAAGGTCGTGCTCGCCGTCGCCGAAGTTGAGAAGATTCAGGATCTTCACCTGGAAATCGGGAATGCCGGCGGAGACATACTGCGAGTAGAGGCCGCGCTTGCCGAGCTGCGGCTCGCACATCGGGTTCGTCCGGATCGGACGACAGTTGGTCTCAATGGCCTGCACGAGGCGCAAATAGGCCTCAAGCGAGCCCTGCATCCCGGCTTCGCTGACGAAGTCGAGATTGTCCTTCGAGGTGTGATACTCGGCGAACTCGCCGTAACGCGACCGCATCAGCGATCCGACCGGCAAGTTGAGTCCCGGCGAGCAGTACTGGCGCTCGTCGCTGCCGACCGGGTCGAAGTCGCGCAGCAGGCAGGTCCGGCCTTTCGCCGCAGCCATGTGTCGCGCAACGTGCTCGCCCGCGCGGTCAATGATCGTGCCGGCACGGCGCGAACGCAGGAACGTGAAAGGGCCGTCGTCACCGACGCAAGTAACGACGCTGCCTGCGATCATGTTGCGACTGAGCGCTTCGTGATGCTGCGACAGGAACGCGATGGCGCCGATCGTCTCCGGCACGAACACGGCCCGGAAGCCGTAGGGCGCACCGGGGATTGCGCGCAGTGTCTCCATCAGCGCGGCCAGAAGAACGATGCCAGAAAGCTGGTCGTTGGCGAGTGAGGGGTGGCAGATATAGGTCGAGAAGAATATCTCGCCCGGGCTCTCCCCGGGCAGACGGAGTTGCGCATAGTCGAGCGCACCCGGCGCGAGCGTGCTGTCGACCACCACTTCGTACTCGCCCTCGGGAAGCGCTTCGCGCTGGCGATGGGTGAGGCAGAAGCCCCAGTTCTCGTTGTAGTAGCTCGCGCGATAGGGAATCGCGTCGGGATAATCGGGCAGCGAATGCAGTTGCGGCTGCAGTTCGGCCAGCGTCATCTTGCGCCGCACCGGGCAGCTGTAGCTGACGAGATGGAGATTATTCGCCTTGAAATCGATGATGCGCCGGCCCGCAGCGTCCTTGATGTAAGCGTCGCGGATATTCCACTCGTTTGGCACGCGCCAATCGAAGCAGGCGGTACCCGTCGGAACGCGGATGCGCTCGAGCTGCAGCGTCTCGCCGACCACGTCGAGTGTGTCGCGCACGCCGGCACCGGTGATGCTGCGGCAAAGCGGGAACAGCCGGTGCATGCGCGGCATCAAGGCCGGCAGACCGTCGGCGATCGCCTGCTCAATCGCGGCGGCGCGGGTGAAATGTCTGGAGGGTTCGAGGCTCATCTGGGCTGCCGTCAGAGGAACGAATAGTCTTTGGTCGGGTCCGGCAGGCGGAAGCCCTCGCGGCTACGGAACTCCTTGAGATGGGCATTGCCCGGTACGGAGTACATGTAGTCGAGATAGGCCTGCAGGTTCGTCGGATTGGACGCGGCGATCGTGAAGAAGATCGCATACTTGCCACCCGGCGGCATC
Source organism: Tagaea sp. (assembly GCA_044224405.1). Classification (GTDB taxonomy): domain Bacteria; phylum Pseudomonadota; class Alphaproteobacteria; order CACIAM-22H2; family CACIAM-22H2; genus Tagaea. The sequence continues at coordinate 41,652 of JBGAKN010000005.1, forward strand.
TGCACGCCCGGCGCCTGGGGCGTCGCGCAATGGATCATGCGCATGTCCCACAGCACGCAATCGCCGGCGCGCGTCTCGATGGCCCGCGCGCGCGGATGATCGCGCATCTTCTTGTCCCAGTCGAAGATCCGGCCACCGCTGAAACGATGAAGAAGACGTCGCCACCACGAGTTGCGAACGAGCTTGCGCAGCGCGGCCTTTTCCGCCGTCAGCTTCACGTAAGGATCCGGTTCGAGATGCGAACCCGGCACCAGACTGATGCCACCGCCTCCGAAATTGTCCTGCAGATAGATCACCACAGTGACGATCCGGAAATCCGGCAACCGGTGGAAGCCGTTTCCACTCATCTCAGCGCCAGTCGTGTCGGTATGGAAAGCACCGAAGCCGTGCCGCGCGATCGAATGGTGCGGCACGAGAACGAAAGGGCTTCCCAGAACTTCGGCGAGACACTCGCGGAGCTGCGGCACGTCGATGAGCTCGCGTACGCGCGGATAGGTGATGGCCGTCTCGTTGATGACGGTCCCGCCGAACTTGTCGAACTCGGCGGTTACGAAGTCGCGCCATTCGGCCATCCGCGCCTGCGGAATGACGCCGGGAACGACGAGATAGCCGTCGCGTCCGTACTGCTCGCGGTGGGACTGGGTCATGCGGAATGGCTCTCCGTTGCCGAACCCCGGCGCGAACTGGACCGGGCCTTGAGATCGTGGACGACCAGATCGAGAAGCTGGCGGATGTCCTGCACGCCCATCGCTGCTTCGTCGGAAAGACGCACGTCGAACATGTCCTCGACCATCGCCAGGAGCTGGACGTGGCCCAGCGAATCCCACTGCGCGATCGCCGTGCGCGGCGTGTCGAGCGAGATTTCGACCGGCGGAACCGCGAATAGCTGCGCGATCGAAGCGGTCAGCTTCGCGCCGATCGCGGCAACGTCGACGCCGCGCCCCGTCGTACGGCTGGCGACATAGAGCTCGACGAGCCGGTCACGCACGACCTTGCCGAGCTTGTTGACCGGCAGCGCATCGATCTGAAGGATCTGTGTCGGCACCTTGTACGAGGCGACCCGCGAGCGGAGCGCGCCGAGCAGGCGCGGCGGCTCGATCGGCGCGTCGGAGGTCACGTAGGCGACGACGTCTTGGCCTAGGATCGGATGCGGCACGCCGACCGCGGCCGCCGACCTGATCCCGGGAATCGCGCACAGCGCCTCCTCGATCTCCAGAGGGAAGATCTTGTACGCGCCGCGGCTGATCACCGTCTTCGCACGCCCGACAAGAACGATGTTGCCGTCCGGATCGATGCGCCCGAGATCGCCGGTCTGCAGCCAGCCGTCGACGAAGCTGGGCGGTTCCGTGCCGATGAAGCGGCTCGCGACGTTGGGGCCCGTGACCTGGAGCTCCCCCACTTCGCCCACGTCCATCTCGATGCCGGCCGCATCGACGATGCGGACGCGGTTGACGTCGAGCGGAAGCCCCGCCACGCCGGGCCGCCGGATCTTCGGATCGAGGCTGTTGAGCGCGATGCCGCACGTGCATTCCGTAAGGCCATAGCCCTGGAGCAGCGGGATTCCGAAACGCGTCTCAAAGGCGGCCTGGTCCGCAGGCGGAAGATAAGCCGAGGCAGTGCCTATGAAGCCCAGATGCGTACGCGTCGACGGCGCCGGCTCGGCGGGCGACCGGTTGAGGATCGCGACGTGGCTAGGCACGAGCTGGACGAACTCGATCTTGCCGTCCGCGATATCACGCCAGAACGTCTGCGGATCGAGCTTGCGGCGCATGTGGATCGTGCCGCCGGTCAGCAGCGGCATCAGCAGGCTGCGATAGAGGCCGGAAACATGCGCGTAGGTCAGGATCGACCCGTGCTGCATCGGGCGATCGAAAGCATAGGCGCGCAGCATCGAATCGAGTTCCGCGAGGATGTTCGCGTGCGTGTGGACGACGCCCTTGGGTTGGCCGGTCGTGCCGGAGGAGAAGATCGCGAAGGCCGGCGATTGGGCCGTGCTGTCCGGAGTGCGGCGCGTTGCATGCCCCGGCGTAGCCGACAGGTCGATGTTGCGCACGCCGTCGATATGCATGGTGCGTCGCACGACGGCTTCCGGACCGACAAGACGCACATAGTCGGCAAGCTGGGCGTCGGGAATCTCGGCGTCGAGCAGCGCAAGGCACGCACCCTGCCAAAGGCCGGCAAGGATCAGGGCGGCGAGCCGGCTCGAATTCTCCATACACACGAGCAGCGTCGCGCCGGGTCCGAGGCCCGCCCGGGAAAGTTCCTCGCGCACGGCGGCAACGTTCCCGTCCAACTCGGCATAAGTAAGCGTCGCCCCGGTGTCGAGATCGCGAAAGGCAACGCGCGCGCCATGCGCGTCGAAGGACTGCGCGAGCGCGGCGGCGACATTGGCGTATGACGTGATGCGTTGGTTCGATGCCATGATTCTCGTTCCGGTCGGGCGGCCGCTTGTTAGCGCGCCCAGGGACGGCGCTGTGGCGGTGCCGCCAGCAGGCCGTATATGTTCCGCTTCAGGATTGCCATCGTCGATTCGTACATGGCCGCCGCGCGATAGCACCACACGCCGCTGTCGCCGAGCGCCTCGAAGGCGACTTCGCCTCGATTCGTCATGCGATCGACCAGGCGGTTGGTATCCCACTCGATGTCGGAATCCCTCCATTTCACGTGGTGAAAATAGGGGCCCGGCTGCACGCGGCTGCCGACGACGACGGGGATCGACAGTTCTTTACTGTAGCGGTAGGGCACGCCCGCGAAGACTTCGGCGAGGTGGATGAAGAACCCGCCGCGATGGGGCGAGCGGCCGATACTGACGACGAGCGCATCGCCCTCGACAAGCCGGTGCGTGACCGACCCGTAGCCGTAGGAATGCGCGGCAGCATTCTCGCAGAGTTCCTTCGCGCGCGGCCCTATGGCGGCAAACGAGAACACCGGATGCACCGACCGGCTGGCACCGGTCCGGACACGCAAATGCTCGCTGACCGCGCCGGTTTCCGAAGCACTCGTCTCGTGCACGTAGGGACTGTCCGGACCGGTACGGTGATAGGTGAACGTCGGCGCGCAAAGCGTCACGCCATCACCCGCCGCCTCGTTAAGCGCGTCGTAGAGAGCGGCCACGCCGGCCCGCTCCCCCGCCCCCGCCCCGCGGCCAAGCGCGGCAAGGTCCGTGATGACGACGACATATCGTTGGCCGGCCACGCCGAGACGTCCGAAAAGCGAGCGGATTTCACCGATGTCGACGCCTGCGAACATCCCTCTCGGCCTAGCGCTTCTTGAACGCGCACACGAGCGAGCGCGACGCTTCGCCGAAGGGCTCGAGCGCGAACGACCCGTGGAAGGACGCCTCGAATCCGAGCGCCTGCGCGATCGCGGAGAGCTCGCGTACTGAGAAAAACTTGTAAAGCTCGCGCTTCTCGCGGGCGCCGCCGCCGGCGCGTGGCAGGTAGATCGACAGGTTCTGCACGACCATGTGCGCCCAATCGACTATCGTCGTCTCGTAGAGCGCGTAGACGAACGCATCGCGGTCATCGCCCTTGTGCCAGGTTCGCGTGCGCGTATCCCGCCGTAGCGCGTCGAGCTGGGTCGGCGAAAGCACGTCGAACTCCATCAGCAGGAGCCCGCCGGGCACGAGAACTCTGGCCGCCTCGGCCGCGATTCGCCGGGGCAACGCCACGTCGCAGGGATAGAGATAGGACAGCGCGCCGTCGATCGCGATCGCGAGATCGAGCGGCCGATCGGGCCATGCGAACGCGCCGGCCGACATGTTGACGTTCCGCACGCGCGTTGCGCCGAGGGCTAATCCCCACTCCTGCGCGAAACGGTGCCGCGAGGCCGAGACCTCGACCCCCGTGCCGCTTCCGAGCATACCCGCCGCGTCCAGCGCGTAGAGAAGCCTGCCGCTTCCAGCGCAGAGTTCGAGCACGTCTAGGCGGCGGCCGGCCGGCGCGAGCTTGCGGATCGCGTCCACGGCATCGGCCGACTTCCGCAGCAGCAGCGAACGATATGCCTCGAGTGCCGCGACGTCGGGATAGTTCGACGCGGCCTCGACCTCGGCATAGGCGGCCTCGTTGACCTTCGGGTCCCAGGTGATCGGCGGATACGGTTCCATCTTCTGTACGTCCTCAGGCCTTTGCGGCTTCGATCCGCTTGAGAATGCGCTCGGCAGAAAGGAAATCACCCATCCTCGCCTCGAAGGTCGGCGCGTCCATGACGATCAGGTCGATGTAGGTAAGAAACTGCGCCATGTCGTCGCCCGACAACTGTTCGAAAACCGACCGCTGCGCCACATAGGTCGGCTTGTCGTACGGATACGGATACTGGGCCACCCAGTGGTAGACGAAATAGAACAGCAGCGCGAGATCGCGGCGACGCTCGTCGAGCGACCCCGCCGCCGCGACGGCCGGCAGGCTCTTCAGATGGTCGAAATACTCCTGCCGAGTCTTCGCGTCGTACGTGAAGCCGCGATGCGAATAGACGACGTCGCTGGCGACGGCCACGTGCTTTCCCATGGTAGCCATCTCGAGCCCCGTCGAGGACGAGAAAACGACGCCGTAGAGGCAGCGCTCCATCAGCCGATAGGTGTTCACCTTGGCTTGGCCGGGGATGATCACGAGCCGCTCACCCGGCGAGATTCCCGACGTCGCGAGCAACTGGTGGACCGGATCCCTGCCGCCCCACCAGAGCCCCTCGCCGGGGTGCGCTCGCACGACGACGACTTCGTCGGTCTCGCGCAGCAGGTATTCGACCGTCTGCACGAGCCATTCGCGCATGGTCGGAAACAGGTTCGTGATCTTCCCATACCCCGCGTCGAACACGACGTTCGGGCAGACGAGGACGAACGGGCGTTCGGGGTCGATACCCGCGGTGCGGAACGCCTCGGCGGTTGATTGGTCGACCGCGCGTTGGAGCTCCCAGAGCCATGTTTCGGTTGAATTCTGCGACCGCGCGCGAATCGACCCCAAAGCCTGCGCAACGAAGCGCGAGAAATACGGCTCGGCCGTGTAGCCCAGCTCCTCGCGCTTGCGCCAGATGGCACCAATGTCATCTCCGGCCAGGAAATGGTCGCCGTGGTTGATGACCCGCACGCCCCGGAAGGCGAACTTCTCGGTGCCGTTGACCTCGTGCCCGAACTCGCGCAGGACCCGACAGGCGTGCGATCCCTCAAACGTTGTGCCGTTGCCGACGATGCAAATGTCGTATCGGTGCTTCGAGAAATGGTTCCGGAGCGCGATCTGGGCCGTGCGGCCTGCCGCGTTCATGTGATCCAGCAGCGCCCGGATGGCCGGATCCTGCATGTCGATATTCTCGCGCTGCAGGGCCATGACCATGTCATAGCGTGCCTGCTTCTCGACCGCGGTCTCGTCGAACGCGACGGGCGCCAGATCGTCTGACAGGTCGATCGTGCGGATCGCGCCGCGGCTGAGGCGCTCGACCTGCGCCAGCGCCGCCTTGAGATAGGGCTTCGCGGTCGGCGAATCGGCCAGCGGTTGCTTGTTCGGGCTCTGCAGCTTTGGCAGGTAACCGAGCGTGATCCGATGCCCGCGCCAGGCGAGCATCACGGCCAGCAACAGATGCGACGTGAACACGCCGCGATAAGCCACGAATATGAAGACATGGCGCGACGGCGGCAGCGGTTCGCGGCGAGGCGCGGCGAGGCCGTCGATCCACGCCGGCACCATCACGTGCAGGTTCCACTTGTCGTTCGGTAGCAACTGGCGCACCAGCGGCGACAGCAGCGAGATCACCGCACGCCCGACCGGCCCCGGATGCCGATGCGCATAGAACCGGCCGAAGATCCCGTCGACGAGCCCCATGGACCGCCATTTCAGGACCTCGCGGATGCGCCGGAGAATCACGCCCGCCCCCCCAGGCAGCCGCGCACGACCCGCCAGACGTTGTAGCTGTCGATCGACGCCCCGAGCCATTCGCGTATCAGCTCGACCTCGTCGTACAGCGCCGGGCGCGCGGCAAGAAGCTGGCGCGCCACCGCCGGATGCAGGCTGCCGTCGAGAACCCGCGTGTCGCAGGTGAGTGTCAGCGTGTCCGCGCCGGCCGGCGGCGCCAGCGCGGTCGCCGCGAATGCGAAGGCGCGCTCGCTCTGCTCGGCCGTGGGCGGTGCCAGATCGGCGATTCCGCGCAGCAGGCGCTCGTAATCCTCGCGCGAGGTCGCACAGTGGGTGAAGCCCCAGTCGGTGTACATGCTCCGATCGGCGCACAGCACGGGCTTGCCCATCGCGGCCGCCTCGATGCCGATCGAACCATGGATCGTGACGAAGACGTCGGCCGCTTCCTGCATGGCCAGCGAATCGGTCCGCTCGGGTACGATGCGGATATTGGGCGGCAGCTTGCCAATCAGGTCGGAAATCCGGAGGTCGTCGTACCAGAGGTCGCACGGATGCGGCTTGATAGCCCAGTTGAGATGCGTGAGCGGGCGGATGGTCTCGATCGTATGGAGCAGCCAGTCCAGCGGCTCGGTGAAATTGCGCATCGCCTGCGTGTGGGGGAAGTCATACCACGCATGGGAATAGACGACGGCGAGCTTGCGCGAGGGATCGAAACCGAATTCGCGGAGGAACTGCTCGCGCGAACGGCCGCGCTGTTCGGCATGGACCGAATAGCGCAGCACGACGAAATCGGATCGCCCGGCGTAACGCTCGTCGAGATATTCGCGGCCGCGCGCGACCAGCGCGGCACGCGCTTCGACCGGCAGCGCCTGATACTCGTCAAAACGCAGATGCTCGTTGGGCGCGCGGTAGTCGTCCGGCCGGCGCATGCGGCGAATACGGATGCTGCCGTAGTGGGCCGTCATGTAGAAAAACGGGACGCTGCGCCGGATCGCTTGCCAGCACAGCGCAGCCCACTCGTTCTTCCAGGCATGGCTCGACACGACCCCGGTGACGCGATTGTCGGCGAACAGGCCGGAATAGAAGTCCGACCAGCGCAGGAGGTCGGCGACGGTCTCGCGCCATACCGGATTGCCTTCGACGGTCGGCTGCGGATGCCGCAGTCGCTTGAGCGCGGTATCGACGAAGACATAAGCCGGCATCTCGTCCGGGAGCTCAAGCGACAGCAGGTCGCGCAGCGTCCGCGGCCGGCCCAAGATCTCGTCCGCACGGCGCAGATGGCCTTCTTCGGTCGGCGCAGGATGCTCGAAGCGCACGACGCCCAGCGCCTCGAGATTCCGCCGGCTGTCCGCATAGATGGCCGACGTCGGCTCCTGCATCACGGCAACGACATCGGCCGGACGATCCTTGAGCGCGGCATGAAGGAACATCCACAGCCGCAGCCAGTGATTCGGATTCGACCACATGCCCTCGACGACCAGCGTGTCGCGTGCGCCGTGGCTGATCGGCGGACGGCTGGCGCGCAGAAGCGCGCGGATCGCCCACATCCAGAGGCCATCACGCGTGCGCCGAACGACGGCGCGGAGTCTTTCGTGGAATCGGGACATCGCTCTATGCGGCGCGGATCGCGCCCTCGAAACGGGTGCGGATATGCGCCTTGGAAAGCGGGATCACGCCGACGCCGTCGGGCATGCCCACCGCAGTACGGACGACAATAACGTGCGGTCCGACGGTCCCGAAAGCATCAGCGAGCGCCTGTCGCGCTTCGCCGGGCCGCTCCACGGTCCGCACGCTGTCGATGCCTGCTGCGCGCGCAACCGCATCGAGGCGCAGGCGGCCGGCGGTGAAAGACGGCTGGAAGCCGGTCGAGCCGTTGGCGGCGTTGTCGATGATTATCTGGACGAGGTTTCCCGGCCGAAGGTGCCCCAGCGTCGCGAAGGCGCCCATGTTCATCGTGACCGACGCATCCCCGTCGATCGCCACGACGGGCCGCGCGGTCGACAGGGCCACGCCCAGCGCCACGCTCGTCGCCAGCCCCATCGAACCGAGCATGTAGAAGTTCTGGGCGCGGTCGCGGATCCTGAAGAGTTCCTGCGCCGGATGGCCCAGATTGCACACGACCAGGGCATCGCCGAAAGCTTCGGCCAGTTCCTGGAGCGCCTCGTAGCGCCGATAAGGATTGGTCTTCACTTCGCGACCCTCCAGTACGAGAACGGCAGCAGGATCGCCAGCGAGCTCGCCGCAAGCGCGCTCTCGCGCAACGCGTCGGCGACCAGCGGCAGATCGGAAACGGCACCGGCCGTCGCGTGCCGGATACCCACCAAATCAAAAAGCGACTGGGTGATGCCGCCCATCATCCTCTGCGCTTCGATCGGCTCGCCATCGCTGCCGCGATGGCTGACGATGAACGTCATCGGCATCGCGTAGTAGTTGACCAGAGCCATGATGGCGTTGATCGAATTTCCGAGCCCCGAATTCTGCATCACGATCGCCGGCCGCTTTCCGGCGAGGCCGGCGCCGAACGCGATGCCCAGCCCTTCTTCCTCGCGCGAAACCGGGCTGTGAAAAACCGCCTGGTCCGTGGCCAAGCGGTCGATGAGGTCGCTGAGAAGCTTGCAAGGCACGGAAACGAAGAAATCGAGCTTCGCCGCGCGCAGCACGTCATAGAGCGCCGCCGTCGGGTCGGCGGCAACCGGCGCGCTCGGCCTTTGCATAACCATATTCCTGTCACTCATGCCTGGTTCACCTCCCAAAAATTCACGCAGCCGCGCGCGATTCGACGAAATCGGCCAACCGGAGCGCGTATGGCGCTTCGAACGGCGTCACGAAAAACTCGGTTGCCCGTTTCAACTGGGCGGCAAAGCCGACGTCGCGCGAACGCGCGACGATCTCGGCGACGCCGGCCGCGAGTTCGCCGCGCCCGCTGGCGATCGCGAATTCAGGCCGCTCGAAAAAGTCGCCGAAATGCACGAATTCCCGATTGATCGACAAGAACCAATTGCCGACATCGGCATCGTCCACGAAACAGAGCGGCGGCTTGCCGTTCATCGCGGCCTCGAGAAGGATCGTCGAAAGCGGCGAGACGACCGCATCGACGCTGGCCAGCACGTCCCGCGTGTGGCGATAGTCGGGCGTGGTGATGCCTTGTCGGCCGGCGCCGGCACGTCGGACATACTCGGCCATCGTCGTTTCGAAGGCGACATGCTTCCAGGCGCGGGCCGCGATCCGGCCGCCATCACGCCCGCAATTGCCCCATGGATGCGGCCGGTAGACGATCGACACGCCGGCGAGCCGGCCGCTTTCGACCTCGCGTTCGAGCACGTCAAGATCCGCGTACTCGTCGCACCCCTTGCTTGAGCCGGCGTAGAGCACGACGGTGCGCGCCGGATCAATGGCGTGCCGCCGGCAGAACTCGTCACGATCCATCGACGGTGGCGAACGATAGACTTCGAACTGCGCCGCACCGAACTCGACGACCGATTCGGACGGCATGCCCGCGAACCGCAGCGCATGGGCGCGCGTCTGGGGGCCCCAGACCAGCAGCCGATCCGGGTGGCCCACCATCGCCCTTTTGGTCGAGGGGTTGTCCCACGAATTCATGATCGCCACGAGCGGCGTGTGCCGACGCCCGAGGACGTCGACGAGATCGTTCAGATAGAGGCCCGAGAGGACCGTCGGATGCACCACCGCGTCCGGACGCTCCGCTTCGAGCAGGGCCTCGAGCGCCGCGCATCCCACGCGCAAGGCCTTCGCCAGCAGTATCCGCCGATAGACGGGCCACACGAACGGTAGGCCGTAGAACCGGTAGATGCGTGCCGTCCATTCGCCGATCGCGTTGGCGTGGTGGCGCGCCACTGCCGAAGTGTGCGGGTCAAGCCTCCCGCGCAGGCTGTCGATCTGGAACATCCGCTGCCAGATCGCGTTGCGCTCAGCTGATTCCGGAAGGCGGATCAGGCGGTCGGCAGGCAGCATCGAGATGTCGAGCTCGCGAATGCGCTTGTGGCCTTCCGGAAGGGTCACGTAGCGCACATCGTGCCGGGACTCGATCTCCGCGAACGCGCCCGACGCGACGAAATGCCGGACGATGATCGGATGATCGAGAAAGACGAGGACCTTGAGGCGTCGGGACACGCTCAACCGCTCCGTTCGCCCGACGCGAGCAACACCTTCTCGACTGCGGCAAAATCGTCTTCGGTGTCGATCGAGACCGCCGGGCCGTGCGCCACGACCGCGCCGCTGCGCGCGCCCATGATTGCGCCATGCTCAAGAAGGCAGGTGCGCGAGAACGCGTAACTCAATCCGTTCCGGTAATAGACCGGCACGAGCTGCTGGCGCGCGATGATCTGGCCGCCTTCGGGGTCCCAATAACGGAGACTGCCGCCCTCGCCCACCACGAGCGCCTTCATCGGATGGTACTTGATGTCGGCAGGCGACACGGTCCACACCGCATCGAGCCCCTCGTCGACCAGCTTGACGAAGGTCGCTCGGACAAGGTCGGCGGTCCGCAGCGGCGAGGTCGGCTGCAGCATGAGCACCACGTCGTACCGTACGCCGTCGATGCGCTCGCATTCGTGCAGCGCATGGCGCAGGACCTCAAGATCGCCGATGCGGTCGCCCGAAAGATGTTCCGGGCGACGGAACGGCGCCGCCAGCCCCGATGCCTCGGCGACTTTCACGATCTCCTCGTGATCGGTCGACACCACGGCACGATCGATATCGGCGATCGAGCGCACCAGATGGCCGACGCGGGCCACGATCGGCACGCCCAGCACGGTACGGAGGTTCTTGAGCTTGACGCCCTTGCTGCCCCCGCGGGCCGGGCATACCGCCAGAATGCGCGCGTTCTTGTACATCGGTCGATCAGCGCGACTTGCCGATCACAAAGCCCTTCTGGCGGATCGAATAGTAGATGCCGGGCTTCTCGCCGCCCGAGGCGATGAAAGCCGTGCGAACGCGCGCAAGCGCGCGGCTCTGCCGATAATGGCAATCCGACTCACGGATGTCGGTGAACCCTGCGATCGCCAGCCAGCTCGCGATCGCCTTGCGCGACGGAACGTGCGTGACGTTCGAGCTGATATGGTACTTGCGCTTCGTCTCGCCGGTCGGCGACGGATACCAGATCTCGACGCAGTTCTCGTCCCGCAACCCGCGACGGCGCGCGATGCTGCTTTCGATCGCCAGCAGCCCGTCGGGCTTCGTCAGATCGAAAAGCTTGGTGATCATCCGAAGCTGCTCGGGATTGTGGTAGAGCACGCCCGTGCACCAGACGAGATCGAACGGCTCGAGCTCCTCGACCCACGGCTCGTACATCATGTTTCCGTAGCGAAGCTCCACGCTCGGCCGCGCGATCTTCGAGTACCAGCCGTCTAGATTGTCCTTCTTGTCTTCAAGCTCGATCAGCAGCAGGTGCTCCGGCTCGAGCGTCAGCAGGCGCGCGGTGTCGCGGCCGTCCTTCGGGCCGATCTCGAGAATGCGCAGCGGCCGTTTTCCACCCAGACGCGCGACGACATCCTCGAACAGCAGAGTTCGATAGTCCTTCACCGACCAGCCCATGATCCGGCGAATGACATGTTTCGCCGAATCCGGCACCAGGCTACGCAGCATCTGCAATGCGGTCATCTTGTTCCGACGGGTTGGAGAAATTTCTGGGGGATCCGGGCTTCAACCCAGTCGGCTGCAGCCACCGGCGATCGACGGAAAAGCGCGCTCGGGCCGTCGTCCACCCTGGCGAACGCGCAGCCGCAAGCCGCGGCCGAACGATCGTCGTCGTCACCGTCGCCCACGACAAGGGCGCCAGACGCAGACTCCGCGGCAAGGATCGCGCGGAGATTCTCGACCTTCATCTCGAAGCCACCACGCGAACCGCGCAGGCGATCGGCAAGTCCAGCCGCCGCAAGGATGGCCTGCAGCTCGTCCGCCGGCGTGGCCGAGCTGACATGGACGGCGTGGGCGCGCGCGGCGAGCTCGGCAAGAAACTTCCGCGCCCACCCGTCAGCCAGGCGGACGAGGATCGCCTCGCGCACGATCCGCGTGTAGCGGCCGGCGAATTCGCCCGCTAGCTCCGGCCGCCCGAGGGCCTCGGCAACGCGCGCCATCGTCGTGAACCGATCGCCACGGCCGCCGGCCGCGAAAAACCGGTCGAGCGCCGCCGGCGCACCGGGAACGTCGCGCACCGCATCATGGTAAGCGTCGCGCTTCACACCGTTCGAATCGACGAGCGTGCCGTCGAAGTCGAATACGAGGACCGCCATCGGCGCGATCAGAGCTGGTAGCGGCCCCAGTGGTCGACCACGGTCTTCCGCTGCTCGCGCGTCAGCGCCTGGATCGCGGCTTCCTGATAGACCGAATCGTTGTTGTAGTGGGTCGAGGAAACCTCCTCGACGACCGCGCCGGTCTCGCTCCAGAAACGATGCCACACCCCGGGAAGGACGAGCTGGGTTTCACCGGCGCGCAGCGTGCGCACGCGCCCGTCGACTTCGACCGTCAGCTCGCCCGAAAGCACCTGGAAGGTCTCTTCCTTGCGCTTGTGAAAATGCAGCGGATGGCGCTGACCAGGAAGCTGGATCAGCAGCTTCTTGCAATATTCGCGATTGACGCAGGTGATCAGCGTCGTGCCGACCTCGCGGAACTTCTCGATGCCGTAATGATGCGAAAATTCGACCTGGAAGCTCGTATCGAGCGCCACCTGGGATTCGGCGAGCATCGCCTTGACGTCGTGGATCGCGTGCTTGAGGAGCAGCACGCCTCCGTCGGCCGGCCGGCTGGCTGCGGCGACGTCGATCGCGCCGTCGCGCGCGATGGCGCGGGTCACGACGATGCCTTCGCGCCAACTGCCGCTGTCGAGCTGACTGTCGGCGCACGGCATCGCGAAATAGACCATGTCGCGCGTCAACGGCGTGTCGGCCTTCACGGGAACGCGCGCGAAGACCCCGCGCCGCAGGCTGACGATCGACGCCGCTTCGACCGCGGTCGCCGGCGGCCGGCTGGCGCCGCCGCATATCGTGCGCGCCTTGCCGTAGGCCGAGAACCATACGTCGAGCTGGGCGGGCGTCGACGAATAGGCGTTGAGCTTGATCGTGTCCGTCGTCACGCCGACATGGCGCTCGAACATCCGCGCGCCCTTCGCCACGGCGATCGCCACCGGCATCGTGTCGTCGGGATTTTCGTGTGTCGACCAGCCGATCGTCACGCCCGGATAGCGCCGACGCAGCGCGTCGATCTGGTTGAGCTGCATGTCGCTGTCAGGCGTCGGGTAGATCGAGACGCAGTGCATCAGCGCGAAACGCGCAGCGCGATTCGAGAAGAAGCTGACGAGATTGTCGATATCGGCGATCGTGAGGCCGCCCGTCGAAGCGACGATCGGGAGACCGGCCGTCGTCGCCTTCTCGAGCAGCGGCCAGTCGGCGGCCGAGCAGCTCGCGATCTTCAGTACATCGAACCCCATTTCGCGGATGAGGTCGACCGAGGCCTCGTCGAACGGCGTGCACATCGAAATCATTTCCTGCGCGCGAACCTCGTCGAGCAGCGCCTGGAACCCGGCGCGATCAAGGCGCGTCGAGAGGAAGCGGCCAACATGCTTGTTGTCGCTCGACGCGCGATGGGCCGAATGGATGAACGTGTCGAGGTCGCGGAACTGGAATTTCATAGCGGCGCGCACGCCGTGCTTGCGCGCGGCGGCAGCGCATTCCGAGATGATGCGCCGCCCGTGGGCGACGTCTCCTTGGTGGTTGTTGGCGACATCCAGGACGAAGAGATCATCGAACAGGAAGCTCGGCTTGATCAGGCTCGGTTGCATGGCAGGTTTCCGGAAAGGGGCGGGAAGGTTTTGCGGGGCGGCCGGTTACGTTCAGCCGGAGATCGCGCCCGGACCGGGCGGGGCCGCGTGGTCGATCCGCACGCGCCGGCCGGTGCGCGCGGATTCGTGCGCTGCCGCGATCACCAGCATGGTCTCGACGCCGCGAGCGAGCGCGAGCGGCGATTCCTGGGGCTTGCCGCCGGCCAAGGCCGCCTCGATATGCTGGAGTTCGCGGATGAAGTCGTCCGGCCTGGTCTTGGCAACGTCCTCGGAACCTTCGCGACCCGGCTGGGTCCACCAGCGCACGACATCGAAGCCCGGACGCACGCCGCACGCCCATTCGAGCGAGCCGCGCTCGCCCTGGACCCGCGCCCACTTGCGGTGCGGCACGGTCACGACGTCCTGCACCACACGGCCTGCGAGGCCGCCCTCGGTGCGGAGATTCAGCAGCGCGATGCGGTCGTAATCGACCTTGCCGTCGTTCACGTAGTCGAGCGTCGCCTGGACCTCGACGACGCGTCCGACGCCCGTCACGTGCGCGAGGAACTGCCAGAAATTGATCGCGTGCGAATGCTCGCCGGTGGCGCCCCCACCGCGCTTCCAGAAGCCCAGATAGCTGTCGTGCGGACCGGCGAGCCAGGGATGCGCGGCAAAGATGCCACCCCAATGCTCGCGGAATTCGACGTCGATCGTCTGCATGCGGCCAAGATCGCCGCCCGCCAGCCGCTTTTGCGCGAGCTCCGCGGCAAGTCCCACGACATGATCGTAGCCCACGAACACGGCCGTTCCCTGGGCGCGCGCCTTGTCGACGAGGGCCGCGAGCCCTGCGAGATCGGGCATGCACAGCGGCTTCTCTACCTGCAGGGCGCGCGGCTTTTCATCGAGCGCGGCCATCGCGAGGGCAAGATGGTGGTCGGGCGGCGTTCCGACGCAGATCAGATCGTAGCCGCCTTTGGGGGCTTTGGCCGGTTCGTGCAGGCCGATTGCCGGATCCCATTTGCCGTAGCGGCCGGGATAGAGCGATTCGCGCGTGCGCACGAGAGCCGCCGGATCGACGTCGCAGATGTCGACCGACCAACCCAGTCGACGCGAAGCGTTGGCGAGATGATTGCCGATCGAGCCGGCGCCATGGATTTTGACGCGCATTTTCCTGGTCGTGAGCTGGTGGAGGGGACGGTTGGCGGGGCCTGGAAAGCTACCGCACAGCGGGTGCAGGCAGAGCCTGCAGGCCGACAGGAGACGGGCGAGGCAGCCCGCGTTCCGAAGACGTCTGGAGGGACGTTGTTCGTGGCGTGAACATAGAGGGCAAGACCCTCCCGGTCAAGACGCCGCATGCTACCGCGACGGCTTTACAAAAATTCATATAATATATTGATAAACAAATAAATAATACGATTTTCCCGCAGCAAACAGGTACGATGTTTTGGGGTATTTAAATACCGTTATTTTGATCGGCATGCGACTCGACGAAAGGCACGCCCCCTCTCGTGGATATGCCATTGCCGGCGTGTCCATATCGTGTCGCCAGGGCATGAGACGCCTCGCCGAAATCAAGAAATCTCGCGCAGCACCGCAAACGCTTCGGCCGCCCGATAGCCGCATTGAGCCCCTCGGAGAGCGGCGAGCGCTCGGACCGCCTCGAGCGACCGCGCATGCGGGAACGGCCGCATCTCGGACCGATAGGCTTCGAGCGCCGCGATCTTTGCCGATAGATGCGCTTCGACCGACACCCATCGGTTCGGAACGAAAGGCGGCGCAAGCGAAGCGGGAACCCATTCGGTGCTCGAGAGCACTTCGAAAGCGTAGATCGCGCGCACCGACGCGCCGGGCAACGGCCGGCACGCCGTCAAGACGGCTCCTGCGACGACGCGATGGTCGACGTTGAGATCGCCGGGATGATGGGTATAGACGACCGTGGGGCGCAGGCGCGAAACCAGCTCTTCCACGCTCTTCACGACGTCGAGCAGCGGCACCGTATCCATCCGGTTGTCGGGAAAACCGGCCATGAAAGGTTCCGGCACGCCGAGTGCCGCCGCCGCAGCGCGCGCATCGGTCTTGAGCCGATCAAGCTCCTGCGAACGCGCGCCGGCATCGCGGCGCATGTCGCGCGACGTGACACCCTCCGCCATGATTGCGATATGCACCGACGCGCCTTCGCTCGCATACCGGGCGAGCGTGGCGCCACAACCGAGAACTTCGTCGTCGGGATGGGCAGCGACTGCGAGGACAACCTCTTTCATGTCCTATTCGTCCTTTCGCGGAAGAAACTCGACCCGTGCCGAAAGACGGCCGTCGACGAGTTCGGCATCTGTAAACTCGAGTCGCAGCGGGCCCCGATCGACGAACGCCTTCGGGTACCCCTCGGCGTCAAGCATGCGTATGTGGTCATAAAGCGCCTGCGTCGTCGCGTCGGCGGGCAGCGCGCTCTGTGCGGGCGTACGACGCGTGAAAACGACTGCTTCGCCCTGCTGGGGAACAGCCACCGGCTCGCGTGCGACGATCTCGGCGATCATGTCGTAAACCAGATCGGCCGCCCGTTCGAAGATGGCTTGCGCCGAACCGGCGAGATCGAGCGGCCGCTTCATGTAGACGGGTCCGGCATCGAGCTCGCGCTCCATGCGCAGGGCGGTCAGCTTCGTCGCGGCGTGTCCGCGTAAGATGAGATTCTGCAACGGGCTGCCGCCGCGTCCGTAAGGAACGTCGGTCATATGGAAGCAGACGGACTCCCACCTGCTCCACACGGTTTCGGGGACGAGCCAGTTCCAGTGCGGAAAGAAGACGTAGCGTGGATCAAGCTTCTCCAGCAGGCGCAGGTCGAGCTCCTCGCGCCGAGAGACGAAGTGCCATTCGCCCGGCAGGCGGCCGACATGCCGCTCGAAGGCAGCGTGGTTCCACGCGTGCCGTGCTGCAACGAGATAGCGCTTCATGCCGAAACCTCCCGCGCGTACCGGTCCGGGCCGACTTGACGATAGCCGGCCGCATGAAACATGCGTCGCGAAGCTTCGTTCGCCGGCGCGACTTCGGCAAGCAGCCGTTCGCGCGGCATCAATTCGTCCAGAAGCCCGAGCGCGATCCGCCCGATGCCGCGACCGACGAGCTCGGGCGCCACGAGGATCGAGATTTCCCACCCGTCGGTCCCGCGATCTGCGCGCAACACGCCCGCCGGACGGCGGCCCGACTCGATGATCTGAAAGACGCAATCCGTGCGCGCGAGGCGCCGTTCGAACCACGCCACGTGCTCCTCCCACGCCGGAGCGGCGGGGTTACGGAAGTGCCGGCGCACATCGGGATCGCACTGCCATGAAAATAGCGTCTTGCAATCCGTCCGCACGGCCGGGCGCAGATAAACCGGCACGCCGGCGCGATCCGGCGGCGGAGCGATCGCGCGCGCGACCCGCCGGGCACCTTGTCCGTCGCACAGCGATCGCGCGCTGTCCGCCATCGCGGCGTAGCGGGCGGGATCCTCCAGCAGATCCCGCGCTTCGCGCGCCAAACGACCCGGCTCGAGTTCGGAAAGCGCGCCCAGGACGATTCCCGCACCCGCGCCCGCGATCGATGCCGCGTTCGCGCGCTGGTTGTCGGCCGTGATAACGGCCAAGCCCGGCACACCGAGGCAGCACCGCTCCCAGATCGTGCCACCGGCGGCGCTGACGACCAGATCGGCGCCGGCGATCTCGTCGGCAAGATCGGTCCAGTCCTGGACGAGATCCACGCCGCTTGGCGCCGGCGCCGACCAGTCGGCAGCGCCAATCGCACGCACGGCGACGCCGGCGACGCCGGCGAGTTCGCTGGCCAGCGCGACGACCTGCGCCGTCGGGGTCGAGGCGCCGAGCGTGACGAGCACGCGTTTACGTCCTGGCGCAAGCCGGCGCGGCGGGCCGCGACGGGCCGCGAATGCAGGCCGCAACAGTGCATAGGCAGGGCCGACGAGCGCATGCGCAGGCGCATACACGCCCGCTGTCGCTTCCGGCGCCGGATTGACGACGATATCGCCGGCGAGCGAAGCCGCACCCATGTCGTCGAAGCGTACAAGAAGGCGCGCTGAGGTACGTACCGACGTGGCAAAGGCATCGCCCAGCTCATACTGGTCGACGATCGCGGCGTCCGCCTGCCCGCCGCAGCCCGCCAGCGCGATCCCGACATGTCGGTCGGGCGGTCCGTCGAGCGCGATCACGTCCGCGGTTTCCGCGACGATGCGCCGGACCATCTCAAGCCCGTCGCGCGCAGAAGCGAAAACGCAACGCCAGCCCAGCGATGCCAGTGCGTCGGCAAGCGCCGCGCAACGCGTCAAATGGCCGGCCCCGATCCGGCTGTCGCCGTCAGCACGGAAAAGGGCCGTCGGCGGGTTCATGCGCAACCTGCCCGACATATGCGGCCGCTGGAAACGCTGATCAATTTCCGGCTCTCGCTATGCTGCCCAAGTTGTTGGGAAGAAAAAAGAAACGTCGACAATTCGGCTCGACGTTCACTGAGTGAACATATAGATTATGGAGCTTCCAAGTGTCAAGAACACCGTCAACGACGGCGGCGGGCGAAAGCGGATGGGACTAGGCGGAAACCTGATGTGGACCGGCGTCATCGCGGTGATGGCCCGCGACCGCCGTCCCCTGATGCTCGTCAAGCAGCCCAAGCTCAGCGACCTGCTGACCGGCCGCTTCCACGACGCCGAGGGCGACCTCTCAGGGGACCCGGTTTTCGAAGGCAATCCCCACGTTCGCTTCCTGCCGGCGAAACCGAAGGCCGCGCTCGCGCGGCGGGTCGACATGCTGTTCCTGGCGGCGCTCGAAAAGTTCGGAGTCCGCCAGATTTGGGAGCGCATGCTGCATCGTCGCGCGCTGGCCCGGCCGGGGCCGCTCCACGTGTTCGTGGACATGGAGATCCACTCCTACGCGGCCGGCCAGTCCGGTCCGCCCGGACGACGGCGGTTCCATTGGAAAGCCGGCGGCCATGCCATCGGCACGATGCTTGCCGGCTTTGCACCCGGCCGCGCGCCGGCACCGCCCGAAATGCATCTGTCTGCGTCGGATCGAGCGCGCGCCGCCGATGTGCTGCGCGCCGCCGGCATCGAGGGCGCGTTCGTCGCAATCGAGCCCGAGACGAATCCCGAATTCTTCGGCGACCTTCGCGCCTGGCCGTTCGACCGGTGGCAGGCCGTCGTCGACGCGCTCGCCGCCGACGGAGTCCGCGTCGTGCAGCTTGGTCTTGCCAATGCGCGCGCGCTGCGCAACGCCGACGACCTGCGCGGCCAGACCGACTTCCGCGCCGCCTGCGCCGTGCTCGAACGCGCACGGCTGTTCCTCGGAACCGAAAGCGGCCTCATGCATGCCGCGCGCGCGATGCGGACCGACGCCGTCATCGTATGGGGCGGCGTGACGCTGCCCGATTTCGCTGGGTATCAGGATTTCCATGACGTCGTCCATCAACGCGTCGCCTGTGCGCCCTGCGGCAATCAGGGTTGGTGCGACAACGGGCGCATCTGCATGCTGGAGATACAGGCTGACGCCGTGATCGCGCGCGCGCGCGCGCGCCTCGGGTAACGGCCAACCTATCTTGCTATTGTAGAAAACACGCGGTTTTTGCCATACTGCTTTACGGGTTCGGGGAAAAGGGTTCGCTGTGCAGTTGAACATTCTCAACGACGTCGTTCGCGACGTCGGCCGCATCATTGCAGAGCCGGGTCGTTACGTTGCTCGCCGACGCCATACCCGCGATCTTCCGCCGCCGAAGCTCCATATCGATCCGGCGCTCGGCTACCATTTGACCACCGCCGACAAGTTTGCCGGCCTGCCCGCCCTGCTCGACCAGATGCGTGCCCTCGCGCGCACGCGCCTCGCGCACCTCGACCGCTCCGCCTTCGACGCAGGCATCGAGAGCAAGTCACTCAAGCCGTTCTACTTCAATCTCATCAGCCGTCAGGATGTGGTCGACAACCCCGGCATCATGTCCTTCGCGCTGAATCGCGAGCTGCTTGCGATCCTCGCGGACTATTACGGCATGCTGCCCGAGCTCAGCCATGTCGCGCTTTTCTACTCCGGCTTCTCGACTCCGTTCGTGCCCGGCGAGACCAAGCCGGTGGGCACGCAGCGCTTCCACTGGGACAATCACGACCGCCGTCACGTCAAGGTGTTCTGCTATCTCGAGGACGTCACCGAGCGCGACGGGCCGCTCACGCTGCTGCCAGCCGCCAAGGCCTACGAGTTCCGCCAGCGTACGGGACGCGGTCTGCGCACTCGCCCGGTCAAGGACGACGCGGAGATGTTCGAGCATTTCTCGCCCAAGGACCTCGTGCCGATCGTCGGGCCGGCGGGAACGGTTGCGATTGTCGACACGACGCGCTGCCTGCACGCCGGAAGCCGCTGCCTCGACGGCGGCGCGCGCAAGACTCTCGTCATCCACTACGCGCTGTTCTCGCAGTACTCGACGACGCGTACGCTCGACTTCCAGGATCTCAACGTGGCGACGTCGCCCGAACTCCTGCCCACGTTCGAGGCCAACGCGCTCAACGACCTGATTTTCCGTCTCGCGCCGGAGTACCGGCCGGACGCGCGCCGGCCTTAATCCGGCTTCCGGGCGATCGCCAGCAGCATGTGCGCGACGGCGGTGCCCGGCACGAACGGCGTCAGCAGTCGGGCCACCGGCGGCGCGAACCGCCCGAGCCGACGCAGCGCGCGCTGAAGCCCGCTCGTCTTGCCGATCGGCCGGATCGATTCCACCTCGAAGCCGGCCATCGACAGTTCGCGAGCGAGCTCCCGCCGATTGAGCCGCCATTGGTAGAAGCGGAGATTCTGGCCGGCCGGCTCGGGGCCGGGATAGGCCGTGTCGGAAACGGCATGGCGCAGATTGTCGAACGGCACGGAGATCGCCAGCCGTCGCCCCGGGCGCAGCATACGCCACGCCTCGCGCAGGCAGGACTGCTGGCCATCCTCGAAATGCTCGAACACGCCCCACGAGAAATAGAAATCGATGCTGGAGTCTGGCAGCCCCGTCGCGCGGATATCGCCCACGCGGAACGAAGCGCCGCCAAAGAGACGGTTGAGTTCGGCGACCGTTTCCTCGGCGATGTCGAGACCGATCGCCTCAAAGCCGCGACGGCGCATATGCTGTGTCCAAGCGCCGAGTCCGCATCCCCCGTCGAGAACGCGCGCGCCGGCCGGCAGCGCGTCGAGGACATGCGCGATTCCCCGGTACTCCTCGCAGCGCGTGACGTCGGCGATCGCGTTCTCCGGCCCGCCTTCGCGCCGCCAAATCGCGGCCCAATGATCGGCGATGAAGCGTGTTTCGTCCCGATCTTCGCCCCGCCGGACGACCATGTGATCCTTGCGCATCCCTACCTCCCGCGAAACCGCCAGCGCACGCGCGCGGCGGCAAGCAATCCTGGCCGTCGGGCCTCGAGACGGCCGGCCCGCCGCATATCGACAAGTTCGCGCGCGAAGGCGTCATAGTCGTCGGCGATCGTGCCGATGCTAGGAACGCTTATCCCCGCATGGAACGTCTCGTACTCGCGCGCGACGCATTCCAAAAGGCCGGGGATCTCCGCGTGATCGGCGAACAGCAGCCCGCCCCCACCCATCAGCTCGGGATGCCCGCCATCGGCGCGCGCCACCGCCGGCAAGCCGATCGTGAGCGCCTCGATCAGGCTGTTCGAACACGGATCCTTGCGCGACGCCGTAAGAAAGACGTCGTGGGCGCCGAGCTCGGCGGCAAGTCCCGGCGAGTCCATTGGCGCAAGCGAGCGGATGGACGCGAAACCGACAGGCGAGTTTCCCACGAATGTCATCTCGAAACGCGCGAAGTCGAGATTGCTGTCGAGCCACGAATAGGCGTCGAATCCCTTGTTCGGATTCGACGACCAGCTTGTCGCGATGACCCGCACACGTCCGGCCGGCAGCCGCGCCGCTCGGCGCCGGAACACATTCGGGTCGGCCGCATTGCCGATCACCGCCTCAGGCCCGCTCGCCGCCCATCCGAGTTCGCGGTTCGCCTCGCGGCACCAGCGTGTCTGGAAAACCGTCGCGTCGGCGATGAGCGCGTTCGCCTCCATCGCCAACCCGTCGCGCGGATCGTCAGGCCGGTTGTAGAGGCGCATCGGACCATCGACCCGATGGACGAAGACCGCGTCCGGATTCGCCCGGCGCAGCGTCACGGCGGCAGGTACCTCCTGATAGCTGTTGAACAGCACGACATCGGCGCGCGCGCCGTCCGCCGCGATCTGGCCGCGACGGCCAAGTTCGCGTCCGAGCGCGCGCAGGAACTGATTGCCGCCGCCCGTCGGCGCGTCGGTCGTCGGAAACGCGATATGAAAGAGCGGTGGCTGACTCATGGGCGGCGCAGCGTCAACGCCTGCTGCGTGTGGATCGACCAGGAAGGTCGCCGCCAGAGGAATGGGTTGGCGCCGCGCGAAGCGGCGAGATTGACGGCAAGGCGCATGAGCCGGCCCCAACGGCTGCCCGAGGTGCGGTAGATCTCGAACCATATCGCGGGATGGGTCGCCCGGCTTGCGGCGACAGGGCCGAAATGTCGCTCGCAGAGCGCGGCGAATTCCTCGCCGAACCACTCCTGCACGTGCATGGGATCGAACGGCCGTTCACTCACGCGCAGCGGCGTCGTTACCACCAGCGCGCCGCCGGGACGCACCAGGCGCCGCGCCTCGGCGAGAAGCCGTTCGGGCTGCCGCACGTGCTCGATGACGTCGGCCGATACGGCGGCGTCGAACGAGCCGTCCACCAGACCGGTCGCGTAGGCGTCCGAGACTTCGAAATCCCCTTCCCATCCGCGCTCGGCAAAGCAGCGCCGCGCGAGCGCGACGGCGTCCGCGCTGGGATCGATGCCCACGACGCGCGCGCCGAGCCGGCTGCGGATAAGGCCGGTAAGCGCGCCGTCGCCACAGCCGATGTCGAGAAGTCGCGCGCCCGGCCCCACGCCCGCCGCGCGCAGGCAATCGATGGCGAGATCGTAGCGACCCATCGTATAGGCGTTGAGCGAACCCACCGGCCCTTCGATCTCGCGCCAGTGATAGGCACCTTTCTTCGCATACTTGTCGAAGGCGATTTCGGGCGCGTTCAAGCGACTCTCCTGTCCGAACCGGGCATCGGCGTTTCGAGGATCGCGTCGAGCGCGTCGCCCATGCGATCGGAGTTGAAATGGGTCTCGACCAGCCGACGCGCCGTCCGGCCGACCGCGGCACGCCCTTCGTCGTCGCGAAGCGTCGCACGCACGCGTGCGCCGAGCGCGGCAGGATCCTCCGGCGGGACGAGATAGCAGGACTCGCCGTCGCGCAGCCGCCCCCGGTCCCATAATCCTTCGATGTCGGAGATCAGGACCGGCCTGCCGCAAGCCATCGCCTGCAGGCAGGCGCTCTGGCCAGATGGCTGGATCGTGGGGCGGATCGGCAGCACGACGAGTGCTGCCCCGCGATAGAGATCGCGGACCTGCTCGTCGCTCAGCGCACCGGCATGCCAATCGCCGCGCAGATGCTCGACATTGGCCGGGAGCGCCGGAAGCCGATGATTCGTGACGATCCGCAGATTCGGAAGGTCGGGGCCCCAAGCCGCGATCAAGGTGGACCAGTCGCGCTGGAGATCATTTCCGATTGCCAGAACATATGGCGCGCCGGCCGTCGCGCCGGGTTCCGCCGGCGACCAGAAGCGCGCGTCGACGCCGAAAGGTATGTCGCTCACGCCCGGATGCCCCGGAAGACGTGCGCGAAGGAAACCCGCTTCGGCCGTCGACAGGGTGACGATTTCGGCATGCCGCAACAGCATGGCGAACAAGGCACGCTGCGGCTGCGGCAGGCTGTCAGCGAGAATTCCCATGGCTATGACGACGACGCGCGCGTCGAGCCGGCCTGTCGCCTTCAGCGTCGCGAGCGCATAGGCGATTCCCGTCGTCGTCGCGACGACTGTCCCCGCCGCCTCCAGCCGCGCCCGCACGGCACGAGCGGAGAAATGCGACGCGATGATGCTCGGGAAACCAGGCAGCACGGCTGCGATCGGCGCACGCGCGACTCGCCACGCCCAGCCGCGCGCCGCGCCGACGCTTTGCGCGCCGGCCAGTCGGGCGACGTCGTCGGCATCGAGCACATCGACATGGCGGCCGAGCCGCGCGAGTCGCGCGGCACCGTAGAAGAATTCGTCTGGCCCCGCCGGACGCTCGGGCGTCCCGCGCCGGCCGGACTTGTAGAGGAAGAGCGTCATCTCCTCACTGCGGCCGTCAGGCCTCTCCTAGCCGGCGAGGGCCGCGCGCAGCGCGCCCGCAACCCGGTCGATTTCGGCGTCCTCGAGATAAGCGTGCATCGGCAGGCTCAGCACTTCCTGCGACAGCCGATCGCTGACGGGCAAGCCGTTTCCCGCGACCGGATAGTGCGCGTACGCCGTCTGCCGGTGCATCGGCCGCATGTAATAGATCGCTGTCGGGATTCCCGCCTTCTTCAACGTCTCGACGGCATGCGCGCGGCGTTCGGATGCAACGCGTACCGTGTACTGCGCCCAGGTCGATACACAGCCTTCGGCGACCTTCGGCACGACGCAGCAATCACCGAGGGCTGCGCCATAACGCGCCGCAACGCGCTGGCGCATGACGATCTCGTCCTCGAATATCGCGAGCTTGTGCAACAGAACGGCGGCCTGCAGGGTGTCGAGGCGCCCGTTCATGCCGATGCGGACATTGTCGTATTTGTCCTCACCTTGGCCGTGGACACGAATGCTTTCGAGCACCGCACGCTGTTCGGCATCGTGGATGAAGATCGCGCCGCCATCCCCGTAGCAGCCGAGCGGCTTGGCCGGGAAGAAGCTCGTTGCCGCGAAGTCGCCCAATCCACCCACGCGACGGCCCTTGTAGGTACCGCCGAAGCCCTGCGCGCAATCCGCCAGCAGCCACATCGAATTGGCCCGCGTAATCGGCAGAAGCGCATCGTAATCGACCGGATGCCCGAAAAGATCGACGGAGATCACGCCTACCGGACGCAGACCGAGCTTGCGCGCGGTGGCGATGCCCGCCTCCAGCGAGGTCGGGCTCATGCAAAAAGATGCTTCATCTACATCGACGAAAACGGGCGTGGCGTTCAGCCATGCGGCGACTTCGCCTGTCGCAGCGAAGGTGAAGGAAGGAACCAGCACCGCGTCGCCCGGCCCGATCCCCTTCATCATCAGGAGCATGCCAAGCGCATCGGTGCCATTCGCACAGGCAAGCGCGTGGGGCGCCCCGCAGAATGCCGCGAGCTTCGACTCGAGTTCGCCCACTTCCCTGCCGAGGATATACTGGCCCGACCGCACAACATCGATGATCGACTTCTCGAGCGCGGCTCCAAGCCTTGCGCGCTGCCGGTGCAGGTCGATGAACGGCATCGGTCCGTTCGAGATTGCGTTCATGGTCGGTATGCTTTCGGGTCGGGTGTTGATGCGGCCGCTTCAGGCGGGAACGACAGTGTCACGAGGCAGGCGCATTCGGACTTCGCGGCCCAGCAGTTCGAGAAGCAGGACGACGCGCTCGCCGTCGGCGGCCGACTGAAGACGGCCAACGAGATCGGCGAACGGTCCCTTCAGGATGCGGACCGGGTCGCCGATGCGCGCGCCCGAAAGCTGGTCAGTCGCATCGAAGGCGCGTCCGGACTCGCCCGCGCGGATTTCCTCGATCACGCCCTCGGGCAGGGGCGTCGGCACGTCACCGTTGCGCACCAGGTCGCACACGCCGAAAGTCGACAGGATCGGGCGCCAGCGCGTGAACATGGTATCGAGCGCGACGAACAGGTAACGCGGGAAAAGCGGGCGCTCGACGACGTCTGTCTTGCGCGCGTGCGTGCGGCGCCGACGGTAGCGCGGAAGATAGACTTCGTACCCCTGGCGCAGCAGATTCGCGCGCGCGCGTGATTCCCCGTTGGGCTGGGTATAGACGACGTACCAGCCGCTCACGTGATTTCCGCCGCGCGGCGCGCGGCCCTCTGGCCCAGACGGAGAAGCGCCGGCGCCACGATGTCGGCCGGATCGAAGCCCAGGCGCGTGGCCGACGACAGCGCGGCTTCATAGACGCCCAGCGGATCGCGCATGTCGCAAACGGCGAGCGCGTCGGCATGGCCGGCGAACCCATCCGCGTCGACGGCCACGGGCAACCCCAGGAAGCCTTCGCCCGCGCGAGCCGCATCGACGATGCCGACGACTTCTATACCCACCTCGCGTGCGGACAGCGTGGCCGCTTCCGATAGCTCGGAAACGCCGAGCAGGACGACGCGGCTGCGCCCCCCGGCACGCAGCGTCTGGAAAAGCGTGCTGTACTGGCTGCGCGCGTCGCGAAACAGGTCGAAAGAAAAGCGCAGGTACTCGACGGTCAGTCGGCTTTTTTCAGCGAATCCCGACGGCGTCAGGTAGTAGGCATACCTGTTAAGCGGTGCGGTCGAGATCTTGATCAGCCCTTTGCGCACGCAGCGCCGCAGCACCGCGTTAGCGAGGCCGAGCGCGATGCCGAGCTGACTCGACAGGCCGCGCTGGGTGACACGCGCATCGCCCTCGACGACGGAAAGTACGTCGAGCAGAAGCGTGGTGTCTTCCCGGTCGATCTTCGAGCTCTGGACGTCGGCCATGGGCAGGGTTCGGAAAGTTTCGGAGCGCGGTCCGGCGATTCGAGTTGATTGCATTGTCCCGAATGTTCTAGCTTGTTCACGATGTGAACGTCAACCGTTGTTAGCCTCCGGTTTTTTCTGACATATCAACCCATTATGCTCACCCCTGCGACATCGAACCAGAACCGGAGCGCCCATGTGCGGCATTGCCGGCCTCGTTGACCGCCGCCGTCGGCTGACCGACGAGCGCCTGCGCGGGACGGTCGCGGCGATGACAGACGCCATCGCCCATCGCGGCCCCGACGGCGACGGGCTCTGGGCCGATGCGGAGGCCGGAGTAGGCTTCGGTCACCGGCGCCTGGCGATCATCGACGTGTCCCCGCTTGGCGCACAACCGATGCAATCGGCCTGCGGGCGCTACGTCGCGACCTATAACGGCGAGATCTACAATTTCGCCGAACTGCGCGCGGACCTCGCCGCCGCCGGCGTTTCCTTCCGCGGCGGTTCCGATACCGAAGTGGTCCTCGAAGGTTTCGTCCGCTGGGGTGTCGAGGCGACGATCGCGCGATGCGTAGGCATGTTCGCCTTCGCGCTGTGGGATCGCAAGACGCGCACGCTGCGCCTGATCCGCGACCGCATGGGCGTCAAGCCGCTCTACTATGCCCATTTCGACACGCGCCTTCTGTTCGGCTCCGAGCTGAAGGCACTGCGCGCCGTCGCCGACTGGCAGCCGACGCTCGACCGCGATGCACTTGTCGGCTACGTGCGACACGGCTACGTCGCGGCGCCGAACACGATCTATGCCCAGGCGAAAAAGCTGCCCCCCGGCCATATCCTGACGTGGGAAGAAGGCAGCGAACCGCAGATAGCGCCCTACTGGGACGCGCGCGAGGCGGCCCTGCGCGGCCGCGCGCGCTGGGAAGAGGCCATCGATCCGGCCGAAACGCTCGACCGGCTTGAGACATTGCTCAAGGACGCGGTCGCCAAGCGCATGGTCTCCGACGTTCCGCTCGGCGCGTTCCTGTCGGGCGGCATCGATTCGTCACTCGTCGTCGCGCTGATGCAGGCGCAGAGCACGCGTCCGGTAAAAACCTTCACGATTGGCTTCGAAGAGGCCGGCTACGACGAGGCGACGCACGCCAAGGCCGTCGCCGCGCATCTCGGCACCGAGCACACGGAACTCTACGTCGAGCCGCGCCACGCGCTCGACGTGGTGCCGAAGCTCGCCGACATGTACGACGAGCCGTTCGCCGACTCGTCGCAGATTCCCACGTTCCTCGTCTCGCAGATGACGCGCCGGCACGTGACCGTCGCGCTGTCGGGTGACGGCGGCGACGAGCTGTTCGCGGGCTACAACCGCTATGTCTGGGCCGAAACGCTTTGGTCGTGGATCGCGAAGGCTCCGACACCGCTACGCCGCATGGCCGCGGCGGCAGCCGAGCGCGTGCCCGGTGGTCTCGCGCGCCTGCTTCCCGTCGTCCGTCCGCACGAGAAGCTCGCCAAGCTCGCCGAGATCCTGCGCCTTGACGGCATCGACGCTGTCTATCGTCGGCTGGTCAGCCAATGGCCCGAGCCAGCGGCGCTGGCACGCACCGGCCGCGAGCCGCACAGGCCACTATTCGACGGAAGCCTCGCTGCCGCCTGCCCCGAGCCTGTCGCGCGCATGCAGCTGGTCGATACGCTCACCTACCTGCCCGACGATATCCTCGCCAAGGTCGACCGCGCGACGATGGCAGTCGGGCTCGAAGGACGCGAACCGCTGCTCGACCACCGACTCTACGAGTTCGCGTGGACACTGCCGCCGTCGTTCAAGCTGAACGCGGGTGAAGGCAAGTGGCCGCTGCGCCGCGTACTCGAGCGCTACGTGCCGCGCGCGCTGTTCGAGCGGCCGAAGATGGGATTCGGCGTGCCGATCGATGCCTGGCTGCGCGGTCCGTTGCGCGACTGGGCGGAAGATTTGCTCGACGCCGGGACGCTTGCGGCCGACGGGCTGTTCGATCCGGCCCCCGTGCGCGCGGCATGGGATGCGCATCTGGCCGGCAAGCGCGAGATGCACTACCCGCTGTGGGTCGTGCTGATGTTCCAGTCCTGGAAGCGGCGCTGGGCCTAGGCCGTCAGCCGACCGAACGCACGACCAGGGCCACTTGCTGGTGCGAGAACGCGAAATAGTCGGCGATGACGCCCGCCCGTTCGGCGAACTCGCGCCATGCTTTGTGCTCGCCCTGGCGCCAGCCGCGATAGCCGAAATATTCGTCGAAGACGATCACCGTACCCGGCACGATACGCGAGCCGATCTCGGCAAGCGCGGCGCGCGCCGCGGGATACGTGTCGCAGTCGATATGCACGAAGGCGAACGGGCCCGGGTTCTCCGACAGGAACCCGGGAAGCGTCGCGTCGAACCAGCCTTTGACCAGCGTCACGTTCGGCCCGACGGGCGGCAGCGTGCCGCCACGGTCGAACGTGCCCTTCGGGCAGCCGGCGCCCGCCCAGTCCTCCTGAAGCCCTTCGAAGCTGTCGAACCCGAAGATGCGTCGCGCGCCGAGCCGCCGCGCGAAATGATTGATCGACTGGCCGTTCCACACGCCGAACTCGGCACACAGGCCCTGGATCGGCGCGCGGGCGAGCGCGAAATCCCACAACGCCTCGCGCGACTTGAACGTCAGCGCGCCGGACATGTGCGCGGCCGCATAGTCGGCGCTGTCGGCGATCGATCTTTGATGCAGTTCATCGACGACCGAGTGGCCGGTCGCCGTACGCATCTTCAGAAACGCGACCAGCGGCACGAGCGTGCGGTCCAGCACGCGTACGACCATTGACCGAAATCCGCCACCACCGATCTGTGCCATCGTCCCCTAGCTCCCACCTGAAGTGCCGCAGTCCGGCGCCGACAGACGCAGCGCCCGCACCATACCCGCAAAACCAATCGGCGCGCCGGCAAGTCCGAAATCGCCGGCTGGCGCCCTTCGCTCAAGTTCGACCGATTCGGCGCGTTCGGCAAATCCCGCCGGTCGCGCGATGCCAAATCCGATCACCGCGACGGAGCGGCCGGCCTCGCCGGCGACATCAATCCGCCAGTCCTGCGGCGCTTGCGCGTTGCCCACGCCGACACAGATCGGCGCCGCGCATGTCGCCGCGACACGGCGCGCCATCGCCTCGGCTGATGGCCGGTCGGCCTTCTCGATCACGCGGCCGCCGGTATCGACCGCGGTCCGCGCGATGCAGCGACCGCCAGTGCGCGCGAAATATCCCCCGTCGATCACGCCGGCGCGCCAGAACAAGATATTGCGCAACGGAACCGCTGCCGGATCGACGATCGCGGCGACCACCGCTTCGACCTCGGGTGCCGCACCCCCGATTGCCGCGCGCACCACGCCGCCCGCCCCCATGATACCGGCATCCGGATAGCGGAAGCCGACCACGTCGGTCCCTTCGCGTACCGTCAGAAGCTCACCCGGACCCGGCACCGGAACGCGCCAGACATAGATCCAGGCGCCGGCAGCCGAGCCGGCGATCCACAGCACGCCGGCCAGACAGGCGATCGCGCGCCGGCCCCGGGCGGCCAACCTGGAGAGTCCGGACGCGAGTAGCGCGACGCCCGGCGCCAGCAGATAGATCGGATAGCCGATCATCGGCATCGCCTGGCTGCCCGTCGAGGGCCCGGAGAAGAAAAGGAAGATCGCGCCGAATCCGGCCAGCGCCGAACCGGCCCAGACGACCAGAAGCATTTGGGCACGCAGGTCTGCGCGGAGCGACGACATGCGCAGCGCACCCGCCAGAGCAGCCGGAACGGCCGCGAGCACGCCGAGGCCAAAAAGCAGCAAGAGAATCCGCGCGCGATCGACCCACATCCATCCCAGCGCCCCGACCGACGGCGCCTGACCCGGCAAGCCGACGATGTATTGCGCAAAAGGATATGCGAACAGGACGACGTCGGATGGATGCGTCACGCCGCGCGCGAAGACATAGATATTGATCGCGACGATCCATGCGCAGCACGCCGCCGGCAGCAGCATCCAGCGCGAGCCGAACATCCGCCGCAGGTCGCCCGGCGCATCGCGGCTGGCGACTGCAATCCCGGCGAGGAGCGCCGCGATTCCAAATGGCGCCAGCACATCCGACACCAGCAGGTTCCCAAGTGCCGCAGCGAGCAGTGCCGGACCATTGCGCCGTCCTTCGAGCGCGCGCTGGGCAGCCCAGAGCGCGAAAGCCTGGCCGAAGACGACAGCCACCAGCCACGAAGCACCAAACCCGCGCGACAGTGCGAGCCAAACCGGTGAAGCGCACAGCGCGAGCCCGCCGAGAACCGACAGGCCTGCCGGAAGGCCGGCGCCGCGCAGCGTGGCCGTGAACGCGAGGGCACCCAGGACATAGAAAAGACCGGCGGACGCCAGATACGGTCCGACACCGGTGGTGCCGAGTACGCTTTCGGCCAGATCCAGGAAGATCGCCTGCAGCAGTGGCGGTAGTGGGCCGTGAAAATAGAAGGAGAGATTCGCGAACCAGAACGCCGCCTGCAGGGTTGCCTGCGCAGGGTCGGCAAGGTCCCAGCGCCACGGCGCCAATTCGCGCAGTGCCTCGACCTGGCGCAGCATGTAGACGTCGTTTTCGGAGGCAAAATGACGGTTGGGGTCGATAGCGAGCGCCAGAACGGCGACCGTCGCGACGACGAAATAGATCCAGATATCCGATCGCGGATGCACGACTGGCATTCTAACGCGCGGCAATGCCATGCGGCGATGGAAGCGCCGCGAGCCATCCTGCAACCGCACGGCCGGCGGTCAGATGCCCGAACCTCGACAGATGGCCGTTGCCTTCGAGCAGACCCTTCTTCGCGTCCCATTGCAGCAGATACAGCGCCTGTCCGGCATCGGGGATCGCTGCAAAGACCGGTTCGAGATCCAGGAACGGAAATCCGAACTCGGCACTGAGACGTCGCGCGACGGGCGCCGTCGTGGGACGTACGTCTGCGACGATGGAGTCGTAGCTCGGTATCGAAACGACGGCGACGGGAATGCCGGCGGCGACGGCGGTCTGCGCGAAGGCGCGGAAGTCGCCTTCGTACGCGGCGACGTAGCGCGCGGTTTCGGCCCCGGAATCCGGGTGAACCAACGCCGCATCGCCTTCACCCCGCCGCAGGTTGATGCCCGACGCTTGCAGCAGTGCTGCCCGCTTGATCGCGGAGGCGATGTTGTAAAGCGCTGAATTCTGCCAGAGCGCAATGCGCAGGCGCGCGATCCATTCGCTCGGCCCGCCGCCGGCCACGGCGCCGGAAATCCGGGTCGCGTTGCCGGTCAGCACGCGGCGATAGTCGAAGACATCGTTTTCAAAGACGCCAAGCACGATCAGGTCCGGCTTGAACGGCACCCCCTTGTCGCGCAGCCAGGCAAGCTCGTCGTAGATCGTGTAGCCGGATACGCCGGCGTTGAAGACTTGAACCAGCTTGGCGTCCGGGCGGCGGCGCAACTCGGACTGGGTCCATGCCGACCACGTGTCTTCGCTGGCGACATAGGGACCGAATGTCTGCGAATCGCCGATGACGACAATCTTGCGCGCGCCGTCGATCGGCTCTTCGGCCGTCCGGAATCCCTGGCTGTTGGTTTCGACGTGATAGGGGCGGCGCCACCAGATGACCCAGTGACCATCCTGGCGCGCGACGAGATCGCTAGGCCCGTCGAAATTGAAACCGTAGCGCTCGGTTCCGAGCGTATCGCCGGCGTTGTCGGTCGCCGCGGGTGCGCGCCACATCCAAATTCGTGCCGCAGTCTCGGCAAGCAGGATCGTCGCCATGACGATGACAGAATAGACGATCAGATCGCGTCGACGCACGCCATGCCTCCAGATTGACAGTCATTGTAATGACTAAGGCCGAACTTGCCAAATGCACATCGGCGCTTTTGCCGACCGCTCATGCGCCGGCACTGGCAAGCGAACGATACAGGCGCGCATATGCCGCCGCACAGATCTGCGCGTTGAACTCCGCCGTCGCGCGTGCGCGGCCGGCAGCACCCATCGCGCCACGCAGCACCAGATCTGCGCCGACGGCGGCAAGCGCGGACAACAGCGAGACCGGGTCGTGCGGGGCCACGAGCAGACCCGTCGTCCCGTCGTCGACCGCATCCGGAATGCCGCCCGTGCGCGTCGCGACGACGGGCAGGCCGGCCGCCATCGCCTCGATGACGGCGTTCGGGAATCCTTCCTCGTGGCTTGCCAGCACGCCGATATCGGCTGCAGCCAGAATATCCGGCACGTCGCCGCGCGGTCCCAGCCAGCGCACGCGCCCGGCGATGCCGGCCGCTTCGGCCTGCGCCTGCAACGCGGGGCCGATGCCGTCATCGCGGCCCGCACACCACAGTTCCCATGCCGGCAGGCCACGCGCGGCGGCGAGTGCGGCGAGCAGGTCGGCGTGTCCCTTGTAGGCGATCAGATTGGCGACGCAGACGAAGACCAGCGTATCGGGCGCGGTGCCGATCGCGGCACGTACCGCCGCGCGTGGCGCCGGAGCGGCAAACCTCGAAAGATCTATTCCGTTGCGGATCAGATGCAGGCGATCGCGCGGTGCGCCTTCCGCAACGAGATCGTCGAGAACGGCCTGGCTGTTTCCGAGCAGTGCGTGCATGCGTCCATGCAAGGCCCGTTCGACGCGCGCCAGTAACGGCCACTTCGCCTGATAGTCGTTGAGCGAGCGCCGGCTCATCACGCGCCGGGCACCGCTCGTCAGCAGCGCCACCGGCGCGCCCGCCAGATAGGCCTCGGGCAGGAAGAAGTGGACGATGGCCGGCCGCCAGCGTCGCAAGAACGCGGCGAGAGAAAGGCCGGCACGCATAGCGCGCAGCGCCCGGCCGGCGAAGCCGCCGGCACGCGAACCCGCTTCGCTGCCGGGCGGCGCGATCACGCGGATGCCCGCCGCCTCGAACCTGTCGGCGAGCGCGCCGCGCCCCGTAAGCGTGTGGACCGCAATCTCGAAGCCCGATGCGGCGATCGCGGGCAACACCTGCAGCAGATGCATCTCCGCCCCACCGACATCGAGGCTGCCGATCACGATCAGCACGCGCGGGCGGTTCATGCCGTCCCCCGCATCCGAAGCGCGAGTAGGGCCGGCCCGAGCACGGGCACCTTGCGCGCGAAACGGCGCCACGGATGAAGCGCATGCTCGCGACGTGCTTCGATCACGCGGCGCGCCAGATCGCCCGCGGCAAATTCCGGCGTCGGGCCGAAGCGGCGCCAGAAGGCACGATCGGCCCATGCGTCGTACCCTACGATGGCTTTCGCATTGAAATCGACAATGGCCTGACGCTGCCCGTCGGCCGCCATCAAGGCCGCCGCGCGCGAGAAGCTGGAATTGCACAGCGCCAGCATGTCCGCTTCGCGCATCGCGACGAGATCGTCGAGCACCGCGCCAAGGCCGGTATCAGGTGCCGCCAACGGCGCATAGTCCGCGAATTCGGCGGTGATCGACGCACGATCGTCGGTCGCGAGATAGAGGCGCGGGTTCGGCAGCGCCGGCCAGATACGCGCAAGCCAGTCGCGGTACCACGCGACAGGCGCAATTCGGAAATGCGGATTTGCCACCGGGTCGAAGGAAGCGAAATCACCGCGACGCACATGGATGGCGACCAGCGTCGTGCCGGAAGGCGCATGCGCCGCCCGCCATGCCGCGACTTTCGCTTCGACATCCGGGCGCAGGCGCAGCAGCCGGCGCGCGTGACCGCGGTGGCGTGTCCAGCTTTCCGGGATTTCCTGGAAATAGCCGTCGAAATCCATATCGACCGGCGGATCGTCGGCGTTCCACAGGGCGAGTGCCGCACGATCCTCGAACGGGCCGAAGCGCATGACGGGGAGGTCACCCTTGCGCAGCTTCGCGGCCGGCGGCGGCACTTCGAGGGCTTTGCCTTCCGGCCATTCCGGCATCGCGACGGACAGGCCGTTGCGCAGCGCATAGAAATTAAGAAACAGGTACTGAATGAGCCGATTGCCCAGCCGCCCGTTCTGGCCGAAATTCGACATCGCGACGATGCCGCGCACGGCGTTGCCGGTC
The DNA here is from genome assembly GCA_044224405.1 of Tagaea sp. Taxonomy (GTDB): domain Bacteria; phylum Pseudomonadota; class Alphaproteobacteria; order CACIAM-22H2; family CACIAM-22H2; genus Tagaea. Next base: position 75,872 of record JBGAKN010000005.1, read on the forward strand.
GGCAGCAATCCAGCGTCGAAATCCCGGCGACGCGCGGCGATGGCAGCGATGTCGGTCATCGGCTAGTCTAGTCGCACGAACGAAACGGAGCCCGCAACCCTTGTCGCTGCTTTCGCGTCTCTTCGGCCGCAAGGCCAAGCCCGCCGGACCCCCGCCGCTGCTCGATCTCGCCGACCTCGCCCGGACTCACGGGCTGGCGATCGAGGGGGTCGTGCATGTCGGCGCCAATCACGGCGGCGAGGTTGCGACTTACAAGGCGCTGGGTGCCCGGCGCATCGTGCTGGTCGAGGCGAACCCCGAACTTGCCCGCGCACTCGAAAAGACGTTCGCGGGCGATCCCGCGATCACCATCGCATCCGTCGCGGCCGGCGAAGCGGACGGCGAGGCGGATTTCCACCTGACCTCGTTCGACCAGTCGAGCTCGCTGCTGAAGCTCAAGCGTCACGCCAACATCTATCCCGAGATCGTCGCGTCCGGCACGATCCGCGTGCCCGTGCGCCGGCTCGACGGCGTGCTTGCCAGGCGCGGGCTCGATGGCGCGCGCTTCGACCTGCTGTCGCTCGATATTCAGGGCGCCGAGCTGATGGCGCTGCGCGGATGCCCCGATTTGCTCGCGCGCGTTTCGGCCGTGAGCTGCGAACTCTGCTTCGAGGAACTCTACGAGGGTTGCGCGCTCGCATCCGACATCGACGCGCATCTCGCGAAATCCGGTTTCGTGCGCGTCGCCACGACGACTCCCTACCATTCGAGCTGGGGCGACGGTTTTTACGTGCGAAAGGGCTGACGGACGACGATGGGCGCGATTGATTTCGGTATTCCCAAGCAACTGGCGCTGCTGCTGCGCGACAAGCTGGCGCTGAAGCTGTTCGTCGAGACGGGCACGTTCCGCGGCGATACCGCCCAGTGGGCGGCCGGTCAGTTCGCCAAGGTATGGACCGTGGAGGCCAACGCCGATCTGTTCACATCCACGCGCGAGCGCCTCAAAGGCACGACCAACATCGTGTGCGTGCAGGGCGACAGCCGGGCGGGCCTGCGCGAGATCGTCCCGCAGCTCGACGCCCCTGCCCTGTTCTGGCTAGACGCGCATTGGTGCGGCGCCGACCAGACCGATACGGCAGGTGCGGAAGACCAATGCCCGCTGATCGACGAGATCGCCATCATCAACGCCAGCCCGCACGAGCATGTCGTGCTGGTCGACGACGCGCGCTATTTCCTCGCCCCGCCGCCGTCGCCCAACCGGCTCGAAATGTGGCCCGATACCGAGGCGACGGTCGCCGCATTGAAAGCCGGCCGCAGCGACCGCTACGTCGCCGTCATCGACGACGTGTTCATCCGAGTGCCGATGGCAATGCGCGGCGAGGTGCAGGGCCATGTCGACCGGCTGACCGCGCATCGCGAAGCCCGTGCGCGCAAGCGCGACGCGCGCCCGTTGCGCCGCTTCAAACGCTTCCTAAAAGCCCTAGTGCTGTATCTTAAGATCTGAAGTCTGGTACTGGGAGTGGGCAGCTACGTCTTTCGACCATCGGTTCTATTTATTTTTCAACCTATAATACTCAAGCGGTAACGCCATAAGGAACAGCTTGGAAAGCGATGGCACGAAAAACATTACAATCGCGGTTTTGATCAGGAAATTATTCGAATCAACCGATTCCTCGACACTCAAGCCGCGCAGCAGTACGTCGACGTATATCAAGGTCATCGACAGCAGTGACGGAAAATACCAGAAACAGACCTCGGCAAGATAAAAGCGCCGTTCGGCCTTGGACAAAAGAATATCTGTTTCGATCTCATGCAGGTCGTGGATTTTATTGCTCTCTTTTGACATGGGCTTTCTCGAACAACTAATCTACGCAAGCGACATCATGCCAGAAGTCAAATATTTCCGCATGAGGAATCAGATGTCGCGCCTACGGGTATTCGCAAGCCGAATTTTTTGCTTCAGTTTGGCGCCTTTCACCCCGCCACCAGCGCGATAGATCGCAAGCGTCGCTTCGATCAATTCCTCGTGCCGCCACAGGATCCCCGCCTTCGCCTGCAGATAGGCGAAGTGCGCGAGGCTCAGCGGGCCGACGCCGAACAGTTTGCGCCCACGCTTCCACGCGCGGTCAGCACAGCGGCGGAACGCAGCAAGACGCGGCGCGGTCCCGAGATCGGGATGGTCGCGCAGGAAGTTGAGCGCTGTCAGCGTTTCGTCGTGCAGGATCTGCGCGTCGTTCTTCATCAGTCGGCCGGGCTCGTCGGCTGGCCCGAGGCAGACGACCGCGTCGAACACGCCGATGCGTGCGCCCGGAACGGCCGCCACGCGCGGACAGATGCCCTGATCCTGGATGAATACCCGCTCGTCGCAGCCGCCAGCCGCGAGAAACAGCTCGCGTCGCACGAGTAGGTTCGAAGCACCCGACTGGCAGGTCGTCAATGCATCGCACACCGGATCGTCGAACACACGCGTGTGCGGGTCGGCGGGCAATGGCAAAAAATGCGGGCCTTCCGGCCCGTACCAGCCCATCCCGCCATAGACGAGGCCGAGCCCGTGGCGCTCGGCCTCGCCAAGCAGCAGGCGCACGGCACCGGGGGCGAGAAGGTCGTCGGCATCGACGAGCTTCAGCCACGTGCCCGTCGCCATGCGTGCGCCGGCGTTGGTGGCGGGCCCCGGCCCGGCATTCTCCTGGATCAGTATCCGCACGTTCGACGCATTGCGTGCGGCGATGTGCTTGCGCAGCAGTTCGGCCGAATTGTCGGTCGAACCGTCGTCGACGAAGACGATCTCGGTCGCGCCGAGCCCCTCCTGCGCAAGGATGGCGTCGAGACACGCGGCCAGATAGGGCGCCTTGTTGTAGACCGTGACGACGAACGAGACGTCCGTCATCCGCCGACCTGCGCCACCGCCGGCGCGATGTCGGCGCGAACGAAAGTGAGCTGGCCCGCATGCCGCGCGGCGATGCGCCCAGCCCACAGCGCATGCGTCGGCTCGAACATCGCCTGGATCGCACGCCGGTCGGGTTCGGAGTGGAACTCCAGATGCACGATCCGGATCGCAGGAAGGAATGGCGCAAGCGAGGAGAGGATCGGCAGTTCCGCGCCTTCCGTGTCGATCTTCAGGAGATCGATGGACGCAACGCCGGCCGCTGCCAGTGCGGGCCCGGCGGCGCGGATCACGACCTCGCTGGCGACGGCATCGGTCATGTGGTGCCGGTACAGCGAGGCCGTCACGCTCGAATCGCGACCCATATAGAGCGGCAGGCGCGCGTCGCCGGCACCGAGTCCGAAGGCGAAAAGCTCGGCGCCCGCCACCGCGGCATTGCGCGACAGGAACGAGAGGGCCGCCGGGTTCGGCTCGAAACACAGGATGCGCGCCGAAGGATAGGCCAACCGCAGCCGCGCCGCCGCGATGCCGACGTTGGCGCCGATGTCGACGATGGTGGAGATGCCGCCGATGCCGGGGATCGTCGGGTAGCAATCTTCGCCGAGCACCTCGTGCGCGACATAGGCGATGCCCGGATCGTTCGGCACGTCGAGCGCCAGCGTCCGCCCGTCGCCGCCGTGCACGACGATCCGGCGCGCGGTCCCGGCCGACGCGCCGAACAGGCGCGCAAGCTTGCGGTCGAGCCGTTCGCCGAGGCTGCGTCTGCGGCGCGCGCCGTCGAGCCAGAATTCGTCGTTTGAGACCATTGAAGCCCCTCGATAGCGGGGCGGGGCGCAAAGGGCAAGGACGACGCTGGGCTGCGCTATTGTATCGTCGCCTGCCGCCCGATTCGCTATCCTGCCGCCGCTCACATGAAGATCTGCCAGCTCTGCGCCGTCGATTTCACGCTCTATCATTTCCTGCTGCCGCTGATGCGCGCGTTGCGCGATGCCGGGCACGAGGTGACGGGCGTGTGCGCGCGCGGCAAGCTGTCCGCCAAAGTCGAGACCGAGGGCTTCCGCGTGCTCGAAGCCCCCATCCGCCGTTCGTCCAATCCTCTGGCGCTGTGGCGCGCCTATCGGGCGCTCGTGCGGATGTTCCGCGACGAGGGATTCGACATCGTTCATGTCCACACGCCGGTCGCGGCACTCGTCGGCCGACTGGCGGCCGCGCGCGCGGGTGTGCCGAAGGTCGTCTACACGGCACATGGCTTCTATTTCCATGCCGGGATGAAGTGGCCCAAGCGCTTCTTCCATATGGCGCTCGAATGGATCGGCGGACGCTGCACCGACCTTCTGTTCACGCAGGCGGCCGAGGATGCGGACACTGCGCGCGCACTGGGCCTGTCGCGCGGACCCGTGCACGCGATCGGCAACGGATCTGATCCGCAGCGCTTCCGTCCTGCATCGGAGGACTCTGCAACGCGCATGCGCGTGCGCGCCGAACTCGGCACGTCGGCTGACCGGCCGGCCATCGCCGTCGTCGGCCGGCTCGTAGCCGAAAAAGGCTATCCCGAACTGTTCGCGGCGATGCGCGCTGTCGATGCCGAACTGTGGGTGATCGGCGAACGGCTCGATTCCGACCACGCACAGTCGATCCGCGACGCGATCGCCGTCGTCGAGGCCGATCCGGCGACGAAGGCACGCGTGCGGTTCCTTGGCTATCGCGCCGACGTGCCCGAGCTGCTGCTTGGCGCCGACATCTTCACACTGCCTTCGCACCGTGAGGGGATGCCGCGCTCAATCATCGAGGCGATGCTGACCGGCCTACCCGTCGTCGCGACCGATATCCGCGGCAGCCGCGAAGAGGTGATCGACGGCCATACCGGCCTGCTGGTGCCGGTGCGCGACGAAGCGGCGCTGGGCGCCGCGCTGTCGAAGCTTGCCGGCGATCCGGCCTTGCGCGCCGCGATGGGCAAGGCGGGCCTCGCGCGCGCGCGCGATCTCTACGACGAGCGCAAGGTCGTCGCGCGGCAACTCGGTTTCATGGGGCTCTCGTGAAGGTCGCTCTCGTGGGTGCCACCGGCATGACCGGGCGGCGCGCGCTTGCGGCGCTGCTCGCGCGCGGCCATGCGGTCGTCGCGGTCGGCCGCAATCCCGAGCGGCTGGCGAGCCTCGATCCGCGCGCCGAACGGCGCATCGGCGATTTCGACCGGCCGCAGACCTTGCCGGCCGCTCTTGCCGGTGCCGACGTCGTCGCCTATGCGGCGCACGCCAAGCACACGAAACTGGTGCTCGACGCGATGGAACCGGGCACGCCGCTGGTCGTCACCGGCTCGATGCGCGTGTTCACGCGGCTTGCCGATCCGGCCGCCGACGCGGTGCGCACGGGCCTCGATGCGTTCGCCGCGTCGGGGCGTGCGGGTGCTGTCCTGCTGCCGGCGATGATCTACGGCGCGCCCGAAGACCGAAATGTCGGGCGCATCCTGCGCTTCCTCGCGCGGTTCCCGCGCTTCCTGCCGATCCCGGTGCCGCTGCCCGATGGAGGGCGCCACACGGTGCAGCCCGTGCATGTCGACGACGTTGCGGCATGCGTGGCCGCGGCCGTCGAGCGCACGAAGGTCGGCGCACCCCACATCGTTGTCGCGGGGCCGGAGCCGATTTCCTATGCGCGCTTGGTGCGCGAATGCGCCGCCGCCCTCGGCCGGCGCGTCTGGATCGTGCCGGTTCCCGTCGCTTTGCTTGCCGCCCTCGCGCGCCTGCTCGGCGCCATCGGGCTCAAGCCGCCTTTCGATGCGGCCGAACTGCGCCGCGCGGCGGAGGACAAGGCCTTCGACGTTTCGCCGATGCGCGACACGCTCGGGGTGACCCCCCGCAGTTTCGCGCAGGGCGTTTCGGAAAAGGTCGCCGCGCGCGCCTTCTGACTATTCGCCGCCCGAAACGGTCAAGACAGTCCCCGTCATGTACGAGGCGAGGTCGCCCGCGAGGAACGCGATCGCCGCGGCGATCTCGGCGGGATCGGCTGCACGCCCCATCGGCACCTGCGCCACGCGCGCCTTGAAGCGGCCGCGGTCGGGATCGTCGGCCCACCGGTTGAGGTCGGTATCGGTCATCCCCGGACGCACGACGTTGGAGCGGATGCCGAGCGACGCCCCCGCCAGCGCCCAGTTGCGCGACGCCTGCTCGAGGCCCGCTTTCGCGACGGCGTATCCGGCAAGCCGCGCGCTCGCCGCGCGCCCGGCAACGGTGCTTGACACGTTGACGATGCTGCCCGCGCCCTGTCCGGCGAAATGCGACCATGCGGCCCGTACAAGCGCCACCGGCGAATCGAGATTGAGGATGCGCACCGCAAGATCGTCGGCCGGCACGCCGCCGGCATTGTTGATCAGGATATCGATGCCACCGGCCCAGCCGACGAAGGCGGCCACTAGGGGCGCTGCCGTGCCAGGCAAGGACAGGTCGGTCGCGAACACGGCGGAGCTCGGACAATCAGCCGCGACCGTTTCGGCGGCCGCGCGGGCTTCCCGGTAATGGATGCCGATCCGGCAGCCCTGGGCGGCCAGCAGGCGGGCCGTGGCGGCGCCGATGCCCCGGGCGGCGCCCGTCACCAGCACCCGTTTGCCTGCCAACCCGGCGGTTTTCGTCAATCCGGCCATGGACATGCATAGGGCCGGGCCAGGCGACAGCGCAAGCCTCGCATCTCTGGACGCCGCCCGGCGGGGGGATTAGATAGGGGCGGCCGGGCGTTAGAGCGTGCGGGCGGACCCGAACACCTTGCCCCGTCCCGCCGTTCCGAAAGGTTGAAGTCAGACCCGTGTCCACTCCCACGCCCATCGCCGACCTTCTGGTGCGCGACAGCGATTCGCTCGGCACCGCTCTTGCCCGGCTCGATGCCAGCCCCCTCGGCCTGCTGTTCGCGACCGACGCGGACGGCCGTCTTTCCGGCCGCCTGAGCGCCGCCGAAATCGAATCGGTGCTGGCGCGCGGCATGAATCTTTCGCTGCGCGTGGGTGCCGCGATGGTGCCGGATGCCGGCGGCGTGCCCGCCGGTCTCGACGCGGCGGCGCTCGCCAAGCGCGCGAACGGTTCGGGCGCGGTCCTCGCCCTCGTCGACGGCGAACGCCGGCCGGTCGGCTACCATTCGCCCGCGAGCCTGCGCCGCGTGCCGATCGCCGAGCCCAAGCTCGGCGGCAACGAGCTCAAATACGTCACCGAGTGCATCGAGACGAATTGGATCTCGAGCCAGGGCAGTTTCGTGCGCCGCTTCGAGAGCGAGTTCGCCCAGCGCCTCGGCGTGCCGCACGCGCTCGCCGTTTCGAACGGCACGGTGGCGCTGCATCTGGCGCTGGCCGCCTACGGGATCGGCCCCGGCGACGAGGTGATCGTCCCCGATCTCACCTTCGCAGCCACGCTCAATGCCGTGATCTACACGGGCGCCACGCCCGTGCTGGTCGATGTGGCGCCCGACACCTGGAACATGGATCCCGAAGCCGTCGCCGCCGCGATCACGCCGCGCACCAAGGCGATCATGCCGGTGCATCTCTACGGCCAGCCGACCGACATGGGCCCGATCCTGGCGTTGGCCAAGCGTCGCGGCCTTGTCGTCGTCGAGGACGCGGCGGAAGCCGCCGGATCGTCGTGGGAAGGCACGCCCTGCGGCGCCATCGGCGACTGCGGCACGTTCAGCTTCTTCTCTAACAAGCTGATCACGACGGGCGAAGGCGGCATGGTCGTCTTCAAGGACGATGCCATCGCCGCGCGCGCGCGCCGCCTGCGCGACCACGGCATGAACCCGGCCAAGCGCTATTGGCACGACGAAGTGGGCTTCAACTACCGCCTGACGAACCTGCAGGCGGCGATCGGCTGCGCGCAGCTCGAGCAGATCGACGGCTTCCTCGCGCGCAAGAAGGAAATCGCCGCCGTTTACGAGCAGCGCTTCGCCCATCTTCCCGAGATCGAGACGCCGCGCATCCTGCCGGGCTTCGGCAATGCCTACTGGGTGTTCTCGATCGTGGCGGACTGCGCCGCCCTTGGCCTCACGCGCGACCAGCTGATGGCGCGTCTCGCGGCGGCGGGCGTGGACACGCGCCCGCTGTTCTACTGCATGCACGAGATGCCGCCCTACAAGGGCTATGCCGGCAACCGCGCGTTCCCGGTCGCCGACCGCCTTTCGCAGAACGGCCTCAGCCTGCCCTCGTCGACGTCGATCACGGCGGCCGAGCTCGAATACGTCGCCGCGACGGTCGAGCGCGTCGTGGGTGCGCGCCGGCTGGCGATGGCGCACGCCGCGTGAACCGGGCGGGCCGCGCTTCATCCGTTTTCCTCGCGGCTGCCGCCCTGACGGCACCCGTCGCGGTCCTCGCACCCAACGGGCTTGCGGTCCTGCTCGCGATCGCCGGCGTCGCGATCGCCGTCCTCGAGCCTGCATTGCTGCGCCTGTCGCACGTGCCGAGCTGGCTGGTGCGGATATTCGCGGTGTTCCTCGCTTTCGCCGTCGTCTCGCTCCTGTGGACGCTCGATCCCGCTGAAGGCTTCGACGGCTGGCTGCGGATCGCGGTGACGGCGGCAATCGGGCTCGTCCTCGTCGCGAAGGCGCGCGCGCTCGACGCGCGCGCGCGCGCGCGTACGGGCGACGCCCTCCTCGGCGGCTATGTCGTGGCGTGCCTGATGATCGCCGCCCAGCTCGCCAGCCAGTGGCTTCGGGACGGCGACGGTTCGATCGCGGCGCTCTGGTATCCGGCGGAAACGAATTTCTGGGCGCTGTTCAACCGCTCGGCGACGGTGCTGGTTCTCGTCCTGCCGCTTGCCGCCGGCGCCGCGCGCGAACGCTACGGCCTGCCTTGGGCCGCGGCCGTCTTCGCCGCCGGCGCGCTGGTGACGTTCAATCTCAACTCGATGGCGGCCGAGCTCGCCTTTGCCGTCGGTACGGCGGGCGCGATCATTGCCGCGATCGCCGGCCATCGCGCGCCGCGCCTGCTTGCGGTGGCACTTGCCGCGCTCATGCTGGCCGCACCGCTCGCCGCCAAGTCCGACGCGCTCGCCGACCTCGCGAAGCGGCGCGACCTGTCGGTCTCGATCTATCACCGCGCGGCGATCTGGGGTTTCGCGGCCGCGCGCATCTCGGAGAAGCCGCTCCTCGGCTGGGGCATGCATGCCGCGCGCAGCATGCCCAACGCCAAGGAGACCATCCAGTACGGCGCCGAGCTGATGCCGCTGCATCCGCACAACGGGCCCCTTCACCTCTGGCTGGAGTTCGGCGCCGTCGGCGCGCTGCTCGGCGCGGCCCTGCTCGCGGGCCTTGCGCTGGCGACCGGCGGATCCCTCTGGCCGCGCGTGCTGCGCACGGGCCTGCTTCTCGCCGCCCTCGTGATCGCATCGGCCAGCTACGGGCTGTGGCAGGGCTGGTGGATGGCGACGCTCTGGCTGATCGGCGCTTTCGCCGCCGCGATGCCGACCGAGGAACGCAAGGCTTCATGAAGGTCCTGTTCGTCGCGCATCAAGGCGATCTCGGCGGCGCGACGACGCCGATCCTCGAGGCGATCGACGCGCTCGGGCCCCGCGGCTACGAATTCGCCGTGCTGATGCCGGAAGCCGGCAGCCTTTCCGCCGCCCTCGATCAGCGCAAGGTCCCGTGGGCGACCTGCCCGCTGCCGCCCTGGTGCTCGACGAAGGGCCGGCGGCGTTTCCGCAACATCCGCGCGAACTGGCGGGCCTTCATGCCGGTGCGCAACGCGATCCGGGCGGCGCAGGCCGATCTGGTCGTCTCGAATTCCATCGTCATCGGCGTGGCGGCGCGCGCATGCGTGACGCTCGCGCTGCCGCACATGTGGTGGCTGCACGAATTCGCGACAGAAGACCACAATCTGGAATTCGACTGGGGCCGCTACTTCACGCCGCGCATCGCCGCGCGCAGCTGCATCCGCGCTTTTGCCAATTCCGGTGCCGTCGCCGCGAAGTTCGCCGGATGGTTCGGTGCCGAGCGCGTCGGGCGGGTCGACTATTTCATCAAGCCCGTGGCGCCGGGCGACGCACCCGCGTTCGAGCCAAAGGGCGCGTTCCATCTGGCGCTCGTCGGCTCGCTCAATCCGCAGAAAGGCCAGGAGGACGCGATCGCCGCAATCGGCCGCCTTGCCGTGGCGGGCCGCGACGTGCATCTGCATCTCTACGGCACCGGCGGGCGCGGTTATACCGAACGCCTGAAGGAAGCGGCATCGAAGCAGCGCGTGGGCGATTGCGTGCATTTCCACGGCCATGTCGCCGACGTGCCCGCCCGCGTGGCGAAGGCCGATGCCGCCCTCGTCACGTCGCGCTGCGAGGCGTTCGGCCGCGTGACGGTCGAAGCCATGCGCGCTTGCGTGCCGGTGATCGGCACGGCCTCGGGCGGCACACCGGAACTGATCGCCGACGGTCGCACCGGCCTGCTCTACCCGCCCGGCGATCCGGCCGCCTTGGCCGCCGCGATCGCGCGGCTGATGGACGATCCGGCCCTCGCGCGCCGCCTCGCCGAAGGCGGGCGGGACTGGGCCACGCCGCGTTTCGGCGAGGCGCAATTCGCCGACGCGCTGGAGGCGCAATTCGCGTTCGCGCGGTAGTTCCGCGACCCCGGAGGGCGTGCTAGGAGAAGGCGCCTTTTGCCAACCCGGAGTCGCCATGTCGCCCGTTCGCATCCGTCGCGCGCTGATCTCGGTCTCGGACAAGACCGGCCTTCTCGATCTGGGCAAGGCGCTCGCGAAGCACGGGGTGGAAATCCTGTCGACCGGCGGGTCGGCCAAGGCGCTCGCCGACGCTGGCGTGCCCGTCAAGGAAGTGGGCGCGCACACAGGCTTTCCCGAGATCATGGACGGCCGCGTCAAGACGCTGCACCCGTCGATCCACGGCGGCATCCTCGGGCGGCGCGATTCCAAGGATCACATGGGCGCGATGGAGAAGCATGCAATCGCGCCCATCGATCTCGTGGTCGTCAATCTCTATCCCTTCGCCGCGACCGTGGCGAAGGGTGCGGATTTCGACACCTGCATCGAGAACATCGATATCGGCGGCCCGGCGATGATCCGCTCGTCCGCCAAGAACCACGAATTCGTCGCCGTGATGGTGGAGCCCGCGCAGTACGCCGGCCTGCTCGCCGAGATGGACACGAACGGCGGCGCCACGACGCTGGAGCTGCGTCGCAAATACGCTGCCGCCGCCTACGCGCACACCGGCGCCTACGACGCGATGATCTCCAGCTGGTTCGCGGGGCAACTCGGCGAGACGTTCCCCGAGCGGCTCAACGTCACCGTGAAGCGCCAGCAGGCGCTGCGCTACGGCGAGAACCCGCACCAGGAAGCGGCCTTCTATGTCGACGGCACGAACCGCCCCGGCGTCGCGACCGCCCGCCAGCTCCAGGGCAAGGAGCTTTCCTACAACAACCTCAACGACACCGACGCCGCGTTCGAAGCGGTCGCCGAGTTCGACAGCCCCGCCTGCGTCATCGTCAAGCACGCCAACCCGTGCGGCGTGGCGCTGGGCAAGGGCCTGCACGAGGCGTACCTCAAGGCGCTCGCCTGCGATCCGGTTTCCGCCTTCGGCGGCATCGTCGCCGTCAACCGCCCGCTGGATGCCGCCACCGCCGCCGAGATCGCCAAGATCTTCGTCGAGGTGATCGTCGCCCCGGATGCCGACGAGGGTGCCCGCGCCGTGCTCGCGGCCAAGAAGAACCTGCGCCTGCTGCTCACCGGCGCCATGCCCGACGCGCTCGCCAAGGGCATGACCGTGAAGACGGTGGCAGGTGGCATGCTCGTCCAGTCGCGCGATGCCGGCCGCGTGAGCGCCGGCGACCTAAAGGTCGTCACGAAGCGCCAGCCGACGAAGGCCGAGATGGACGACATGCTGTTCGCCTTCCGCGTGGCCAAGCACGTGAAGTCAAACGCCATCGTCTATGTGAAGGATGCCGCGACCGTGGGCATCGGCGCCGGCCAGATGAGCCGCGTCGACTCATCGCGCATCGCCGCCACGAAGGCCGAGGAAGCGGCGAAGGCCGCAGGCGAGAAGCAGAGCCGCTGCATCGGCTCGGTCGTCGCTTCCGATGCGTTCTTCCCCTTCGCCGACGGGCTGCTCGCGGCGGCGGCCGCCGGCGCCACGGCGATCATCCAGCCCGGCGGCTCGATGCGCGACAACGAAGTTATCGCCGCCGCCGACGAAAATGGCCTGGCGATGGTCATGACCGGGATGCGGCATTTCCGGCACTAGGACGGCGCAAGCACCGCGACGAACTGGTCGCCGTGCCCGGCAGCATTGAGGGCCTTCGCCTCTTCATCCCACGCCGCGATGCGCGCCTTGTCGAACAGCGGCGTCTTTTTCGAATGCGCGCGCGGGTCGTTCATCGCGATGCCCTGCCGGTACATCTGCGATCCCCAGAACTGGAAGGCGTCGGAATCGTCCTCGATCCGCTCGATCTTCAGCCCGCTCGCGTTCGCGAGGATCTCGAAGCCCTTGCGGCTGAACAGGAACAGATGGCGCGGCGGATCGAGCTGGACCCAGTCGGTGCCGTAGGTTTCCCACGCCTTCGACGAACAAGTCGGCACGCGCACGAGGACGCGCCCGTCCTTCGCCAGCAGGCCGCGCGCGGCGGCCAGTGCCGCTCGCGGATCGGGCACGTGTTCGAGGCTGTGATGGAACATCACGAGGCGATAGAGCCCGCGAACCTCGTCGATCCGCGCGCGACGCGCGAGCGTGCGCCCGTCCATCTGCACGTCCGCATCGAGATGCGGATCGATCCCGTCCGCCCGGGAAAAGCCGAACTGGCGCAGGCGCGCGACGCGGGCACCCCGCCCGCAGCCCACGTCGAGGATCGCGTCGTCCTTCGCGATGCCGAGCGTGCCCATCTGGCGCATCTCGGCATTGGGCTTCAGCGCGTGGCACGCCCATCCGAGCAGGCCACCGTCGCGCGAATAGGCCCAACCGGCGGCGAGCCGACGCTTCCAGCTCGGATTCTTCGGCAATCCGCCGTCGAGGCTATAATAGCCGGCGGGATAGTGGCGCGCGAGATCGTCGGGGACGGTTTCGATCTGCAGCGTCCCGCAGGCCGCGCATTCGAAATAGCCGAACGGCTGCCTCGAGCCGTACATCATCTCGCGCGCGACATGGCGCGCCCCGGGCGCGCCGCCGCAGATCCGGCAGGTCTCAGTCATCGGGCAGGGATTTAGCCGGATCGGCGACCTTGCGCCAGAGCACGATGAGCCCGACGAGGAAGAAGGGCAGGATCGTCGCCATTCCGGCGCGCTGGCTGTCGAAGGCGAGCGTGACGGTGCCCAGCACTGCCGGCCCCATGAACGCCGTGATGCGGCCCGAAAGCGCGAACAGCCCGAAGACCTGCGTGCGGTGCTCGGGCGGGGCGATGCGCGCGGCAAGCGAACGGCTTGCCGCCTGCACCGGCCCGAAGAACGGCCCGATCGCCACGCCGAGAATCCAGAACGCCGTCTTCGATTCCACGACCAGCAGGGCGGCGCCCACGGCGGTGAGGCACACGAGCCCGATCGCGATGGTCTTGCGCGACCCCAGCCGGTCGTCGAGCCACGCGAAGCCGAACGCGCCGATGCCCGCGGAAAGGTTGAGCGCGATGCCGAAGACGATCACCTCCTCCAGCGCCATGCCGAAGCTGCCGGCGGCATAGATGGCGCCGAAGGCGAACAGGGTCGTCAGGCCGTCGGTATAGATCATGTTGGCGACCAGGAACCACGCGATGTCGCGGCGCGCGCGCAGGAAGCCGAGCGTGCCGCGGATTTCGCCAAGGCCACGTGCCAGCGCTTCGCCCCACGGCGCGGACGGGCCGTTCTCGCGCAGCACGAGCAGGACCGGCAGCGCGAAGACTGCCCACCACAATGCCGTGAACGGGCCGACGATGCGCACATGCTCGGCCGCGCTGCGGTCGATGCCGAAGGGCGGTGCGGGATTCTGCACGAACGCGACGAGCAGGATCGCCAGGCACACGATGCCGCCGACATAGCCGAGCCCCCAGCCCCAACCGGAGATGCGCCCCAGCCGTTCGGGTGTCGCGATCTTCGCCAGCAGCGCGTTATAGAACACGCTCGCGATTTCGAACGCGACGGTCGCGGCGCCGAAGGCGACGAGCGCGAAGAGCGCATCGGCCGGATCCGGGCGCACGAACCAGAGTGCGGCGCACGCGACGACCGCCAGCGCGGTGAAGACCGCAAGATAGGGCTTCTGTCGGCCGCCATGGTCGGCGATTGCGCCGACGACAGGACCGAGGATCGCGATCAGCAGCCCGGCGACGGCCGTCGCATGGCCCCACATCGCCGTGCCCGAAACAGGATCGGCAGCCACGCCTTGCGTGAAATACGTCGCGAAGACGAACGTCGTGATGACAGCCGGAAAGGCCGACGACGCCCAGTCGTAAAGACACCACGCCGCGACGGTGCCGGTGCTTGCGCTGCCTGCCTGCGTCACCCGGCCACCAACGCGCGCAGTTCGCGGCCCGCGACCGTCAACGCGGCAAGATCGGCCGCCGCACTGGCGCGCAGTTCCACCACCAGCGCTTCGTAGCGCGCGAGCGCCGCGCCGCGTCCGGCGAGATACGCCGTCGCCGGATCGCCCGATGCGCCGTGCGCGGCGATGGCGCGGCCGACGAGTTCGGCCTGCTGCGAGTCGAGATCGTCGACCGTTGCCGCGACGGCGCGCACCTGCCAGGGGTTCTGGGCGGGAATGCGCGCAGCCGTCTCGCGCAGCCAGTCGAAGCCGAGACGCGCCCCGAACGCGAAATAGCAGCGCGCGACCGCGTCGATCGGCGCGCCCGTGTTCTGCGCGATGCGCACGAGATCGAGACCCGACCGCAGATCCGCAAGGCCCGCGACGTCGGACGCGAGATCGGCGGGGACACCGGCCTCCGTCAGGCGGTCGCGGCGCGCGGCAAACCCTGAGCGCCGGCCTTCGTCGAGCGTGCCGGCGATGGCATGCTTCAGGCCGTCGAGGCCGCCGCCAAACACGGCAAGGGCCGCCGCCACGTCGATGCGGCCGGGGATGTGCCGCAGCAGCCACGTCGTCGCGTGGTCGAGCGTGCCCATCGCCTCGCGCAGCATCGCGTACTGGATTTCCGCCGGCACCTTGTTGTCGAGCGTTTCGACCGTGCCCCAGAGGGTGCGCAAGTCGAAGACCTGGCGCGCGACGATGTAGGCCCGCGCCACTTCAGCCGGGCCCGTTCCGCAGCGCTCGCCGATCTCGTGCACGAAGGCGATGCCCGCGCGGTTGACGATCGAGTTGGTCGCCACGGTCGCGATGATCTCGCGCCGCAGCCGGTGGCGCAGCACCGCGTCCTTGTGGTCGCGGCGCAGCTCGCGCGGGAAATACTTGACCAGGTCGTCGACCAGATAGGGATCGTCGGGGAGGTCGCCGGCCAGCAGATCGTCGTAAAGCGCCATCTTCGCGTAGGCGAGCATGACCGCCAGCTCGGGCCGCGTCAGCCCCTTGCCGGTGGCCACACGCTGGGCAAGCTCGTCGTCGTCGGGGAGATATTCGATTCCCCGGTTGAGACGCCCGGTCTTCTCCTGCGCGCGCATCAGGCGCTGGATGCGGTCGATGCCGCTTGCCCCGTCGATCTCGGCAAGGCTCAGCGCCTGGGTCTGCAGGTAGTTGTCGCGCAACACCTGCTCGCCCAGCTCGTCGGTCATCCGCGCGAGAAGCGCATCGCGCTGCTTCAGCGTCATGTCGCCGCGCGCGATGACGTCGCCGAGCAACACCTTGATGTTGACCTCGTGGTCGGACGTGTCGACGCCGGCCGAATTGTCGATCGCGTCGGTGTTGATCTTGCCGCCCTTGCCGCCCACGCCGGCCAGCGCATATTCGATGCGCCCGCGCTGCGTGCAGCCGAGATTGGCGCCCTCGCCGATCACGCGCGCGCGGATCTCGCTGCCGTTGACGCGGATCGCATCGTTGGCGCGGTCGCCGGCGTCCGCATTCGTCTCGCCGGCGGCCTTGATATAGTTGCCGATGCCGCCGAACCACAACAGGTCCACTTCGGCCTTCAGCATCGCCTTCATCAGTTCGCTCGGCGTCAGGCTGTCGGCCGCGATGCCGAATGCCGCCTTGATCTGCGGCGTCAGCTTGATCGACTTCGCCTTGCGGTCGAACACGCCGCCGCCTTCGGAGATCAGCTTGGTGTCGTAGTCGGCCCACGACGAACGCGGCAGCTTGAACATGCGCTGGCGTTCGGCGAAGGCCTTCGCGGCATCCGGGTTCGGGTCGATGAAGATGTGGCGGTGGTCGAAGGCGCCGATCAGCCGCGTGTGCGGCGAGCGCAGCAGGCCGTTGCCGAAGACGTCGCCCGACATGTCGCCCACGCCCACGCAGGTGTGCTCCTGCGCCTGCGTGTCGAGGCCGAGTTCGCGGAAGTGCCGCTTGACGGCTTCCCAGGCGCCGCGCGCGGTGATGCCCATGCCCTTGTGGTCATAGCCGGCCGAGCCGCCCGACGCGAACGCGTCGCCCAGCCAGTGGCCGTATTCGATCGAGATCGCGTTGGCGATGTCGGAGAAGGTGGCCGTGCCCTTGTCGGCCGCGACGACCAGATAGGGATCGTCGGCGTCGCGGCGGTGCACGTTCTTGGGCGGCACGATGCCGTCGGGCGCGATGTTGTCGGTGATGTCGAGCAGGCCGCGCATCATGATCTGGTAACAGGCGATCCCTTCGGCCATGAACGCCTCGCGGCCCGCTTCGGGAGACGGCGGGCGCTTGACGAAGAAGCCGCCCTTCGAGCCGACCGGCACGATGACCGCGTTCTTCACCATCTGCGCCTTGATGAGGCCGAGGATCTCGGTGCGGAAATCCTCGCGCCGGTCCGACCAGCGGATGCCGCCGCGCGCGACCTTGCCGCCGCGCAGATGCACGGCCTCGACGCGCGTCGAATAGACCCAGATCTCGACCAGCGGGCGGGGCAGCGGCAGTTCGTCGATCTTCTGGCTGTCGAACTTGATCGAGAGATAGCTTTTCGGCCGGCCGTCGGTGCCGGTCTGGAAATAGTTGGTGCGCAGCGCGCACTGCAGCAGGTTGAGGAACCGGCGCAGGATGCGGTCCTCGTCGAGATTGGCGACCTCGTCGAGCATGTGCGCGATCTCGACGGCGATGCCGCGCTCCTTCGTTTCGCGGTCCTTGGGCGAAGCGGGGTCGTGCGCCGCGAGGAAGAAGTCGACGAGCTTGCGCGCGATCCGCGGATGGCGCGCGAGCGTGTCTTCCATGTAGCTCTGGCTGAACGTGATGCCCGCCTGGCGCAGATAGGCGGCGAGTGCTCGCAGCACCGTCACCTCGCGGACCGACATCGCCGCACCCAGCACGAGCCGGTTGAAGCCGTCGGAGGCCGCGTCACCCGCCCAAACGGCGGCGAAGGCCGCCTCGAACAGCGGCTTCACGCGCGCGAGGTCGAGCTCGCGCACCTCGCGCGCGACCAATGCGATGTCGTGCATGTAGACATCGCCCGCGGGCGCGGATGCGGCCGCGTCGAGCGGCTGGATGCGGAAGGGATCTTCCGTCATCACTTTCAGCCCCATGCTCTCCAGCATCGGCAGCACGTCCGACAGCGGGACCGGCGCATTGCGATGGAAGATGCGCAGGCGCAGCTCGCTCTCAGCCGCCTCGACCGATCGGTAGAGATTGAGGGCAAGCGACGTCTCGCCCGAAAGTGCTGCCTCGATCGAGGCAATGTCGCCGACCGCCTGGTCGGGCGTGAAATGCTCGCGATACGCGGCCGGGAAGGCGTTCTGGTAGCGGCGCAGGCGCGCGAGGCCCTTCTCCTCGCCTTCGGCGGCGACGAGCGCGTCCTTGAGCCGGTCGGCGAAGCCGCGCCCGGCCTCGACCAGTTCGGCTTCCACGTCCTCGACGCGCACGTCGGGCACGGACCCCGGCGTCAGCCCGACGATGAAATGGCAGCGCACCAGCGCGCTATCGTCGGAAAGCTGCACGTAGAACGCCGATTTGCGCCCTGCATAGGCCTTCGCGAGGATCGCGTGGAACTTGTCGCGCAATTCGGTGTTGAAGCGGTCGCGCGGCACGAAGACGAGCGCGGAGATGAACCGGTCGAACGAGTCGCGGCGCAGGAACAGCGCGATGCGCTGGCGCTCCTGCAGGCGCAGGATGCCGAGCGAGATGTCGTAGAGCTCGTCGACCGTGCTCTGGAAAAGCTCTTCGCGCGGATGCGTCTCGAGGATGTGCTGCAGCGCCTTGGCGTTGTGCCCGTCCGGCGGGAAGTTCGCCTTCTTGACGACGGCGGAGACCTTGTCGCGCAGCAGCGGGATCTCGCGGGGGCGCTGCATATAGGCCGTCGACGTGAACAGGCCGAGGAACACCTTCTCGCCGACGACCCGGCCGTCGGCCGCGTAGACCTTGACGCCGATCGCGTCGAGATAGGCGGAACGGTGGACCGTGGATCGGCGATTGGCCTTGGCGACGCGCAGCAGGTCGGGCGCGCGCACGAACTGCTGCAGGGCCGGCAGATCCGCGATTCGCCGCAAGACGTCGAACACGACGAAATCGGGATTGCGCGCGAGGCCGAGGCCGCGCGAATTGTCGACCACACTGCGGAACGAGGCGCCCTCGCCCTCATAGGCGTATTCGCGATAGCCGAGGAACGTGAAATTGTTGGCCGCAACCCAGGTGAGGAAATCGTGCGTCGAGCGGATCTCCTCGGGCGGACGCGGCGGCGGGTTCCTGTCGAGGCCTTCGATCACCTCGTTCACGCGCGCCAGCATCTGGCGCCAGTCGGCGACGCAGGCGCGCACGTCGGCGAGCACGCCTTCGACGCCGGTGCGGATCGAATCGAGCTGAGCCTGGTCGCCCTGCGCGTCGATCTCGATATGCATGAAGCTTTCGCGCGCGCCACCATCGGCAAGCGCTGTCGCGGCGCCCGACGCGTCGCGTACCACGGGCACCACCGGATGGATCACGAGATGGACAGACAGGTCGCGCCGGTTGATCTCGGCCGTGATCGAGTCGACGAGGAAGGGCATGTCGTCGTTGACGATCTCGACGACCGTATGCGTGGAGGCCCAGCCGTGCTCGGCCAGGCGCGGGCTGTAGACGCGCACCTTCGCCGTGCCGGCGGGCCGCGCGCGGCCGAATCCCCACAGCGCGATCGCCGCGCCATAGAGATCGTCGGGCGCGCGCTCGGCGAGATCGTCGATATCGACATTGGCGTAGAAGCGCCGGATGAAGGCTTCGGCCGTGTCGGCGTTGGCTACGGCCGCGCCTGCCTGTAGGCGCTGGCGTGTCATCGCGGCAAGCCGGTCGAGGATTTCCGTTTTGCGGGCTTCGTCGCGCGTGGACATGGACGCTTCTCCCCGTACCGCCAGAGCCGACGGCGCCCAGCATAGCGCCGGTCATGGCCCTGCCAACACCCTCATTTCACACGATGATCGCGATAATTCCTTGCAGGCGCCGAAAGCCTCGGGCAATTTGCTGTAACACGCGGTAACAATCGGGGCCAACCCGAGGAATAGGTCCGGGACCGCTGCCGTTGACCCTCGTCGGGCAACGCCAGCGGGACACAGAGGAAATGACACACGCGATGACCACTTCTTCGAACGAGACAAGCTTCTTGCCCGACTCAGCCCCCCTCGCCTTCGAACCGCCCTCGACCCATGCCGCGTGGGTCCCGGCGTTCGCGTGGCTGACACGCCGGTTTCATCCCAAGGGCGCCGACCGCCTGATGCGCCTGCTTCATCCGCCGGGCAACGCGCGCCCGGTGCGCACCGTGCTCGACTACGACGAGGGCATGGTCATCAACATCGACACCCACTCGTTCCTCGAGTGGTACATCTATTTCTATGGCGCGTTCCGCCCGAAGGTCTCGAAGCTGCTGAACCGCATGCTGCGCCCGGGCCAGGTCGCGTTCGACATCGGCTCGAACATCGGCATGCACGCGATGATCATGGCGAACCGCGTGGGCCCGACGGGCCGCGTGCACGTGTTCGAGCCCGATCCGCATCCCATGGGCCGCCTGAAGGCGAACCTGGCACTCAACGGGCTCGACAACGCCACGCTCAACCAGGCGGCCGTCTCGGCGCGCACCGAGACGCGCCAGCTCTTCCTGCACGACGACACGATCGGAAACTTCGCGAACGCCTCGTTGCAGCAGTCGAATGTCGGCCGCTCGACGCGCGCGATCGACATGAAGGTGTGGAGCCTCGACGACTATGTCGCGGCCAACCCGGTCGAACGGCTCGACGTGATCAAGCTGCTGGCCCAGGGCGAGGAATGGAACGCGCTGCAGGGCGGCTTGCAGACGATCCGCAAATTCCGCCCCAAGGTGTTCTTCCTGTGGGAACCGTCCTACTGGGCGCGCCAGTCGCTGTGCCTGATGGACGCGGTGCGGCTGTTCGCCGAACTCGGCTACACGACCTACCAGGTCGAATTCGGCGCGCGCCGTCCGGTGACCGAGGAAATCGCGATGGGCCAGGTCCTTCTGGCCGTTCCGGACAGGCTGTAGCCTCCGGGCGATCCGGATGCCGTACGTACGGCATCCGGAAAAGAAAAGAATATCCCGGACCTGATCCGGGATGCATGGGGAAACGGGATGCTGCTCGACTCACCGGCAGCCGCGGACATCCGGACATCCATCTGGCTTCCGGTCCTGCGCATACTCGCCGCCATCGCTGCCGTCGCGATGGCGTTGCCCGTCGTGCGGGACGCGGCGCTGGTTTACGGGCCGCCACTCACCGAAGACGGGTACTATGCGCTGACCGTGGCGCGCAATCTGGCGCACGGCCACGGCATGACCATCGACGGCACGACGCTGTCAAACGGGTTCCAGCCGCTGTTCACCGTCGTCGAGGCGCTGTCGTTCCTGCTCGGAAAGGACGACGACGTCTTCTCGATCCGGCTCGTCTTCGCATTCGCGTGGCTATTCCATGTCGGCGGCGCGCTGCTCTGCGGGGCGGTCGCGCGCGAGATATGGCCGGCGCGCGACGCGACGGAAGCCGACATGCGCGCAGCACTCGCGACGATCTTCTATCTCGGCTCGCCGCTGCTGTTCGGCCATGCCTACAACGGCCTGGCGACGGGCTGCGTGCTGTTCTTCTATCTCGCGACGATCCGCTGGATCCAGATCGGCGGCGCCGCGACCGGGCGCGGGCGCGTCGTGCTGGGCGTGCTGATCGGGCTGATGGTCCTGGCGCGGATCGACGCGGCCTTTTTCGCGGTGGCGATCGGGCTCCATCTGCTGTGGGCGAACCGTGCGGCCGGCCCCGCGATCTGCCTTGCGCGCGCGGCCTGCGTGACGCTTACGGCGCTGGCGGTATCCGGCCCGTGGTGGGCCTACAACATCCTCGATTTCGGCTCGTTCCTGCCGACCAGCGGCGAGGCGCTCAAGTCGACCGGCGTGAGCCCGGCGCGCGTCCACTACGCGCTCTGGGCCCTGCGCGCCGTTCTCATGCCCTGGCTGTTCTTCGGCCAGCTCGACGATCACGTCGGTTACGCCACGTCGCTGCCGCGCTATTGGGGCTTCGGCTACATCTCGGCGGCGAGCTCTGCGCGCCTGCTGCTGCTCGTCGCGGCCGCGGTCGGGCTCTGGCGCTTCGCGCGCGGCGGGCTCGCGCGCGACGTGACGATGCTGCGCGGGAGCGGCAGCGAAAGGGTGCGCCGCGGGCTCACCGCAATGGGGCTGCTGCTTGCCGCCGTCGCTTCGCTGATCGTCTACTACACGTTCTTCTTCGGCTCGTACTGGTTCTACTACCGCTACTTCATGCCGCTCGGCATCCTGCCCTTCCTCGTGGCGCCGATCGCCTGCGCGCGCACGCTCGCGGCAGCCGGATCGGCCCGCCGGCTGGCGGCCGTCGCGATCGCCGCGATCGCCGCGCAGGCGGTGGTCTGGCCCGCACTCGCCCTGAACGGCAGGACCTTCAATCCGGAGGCGGTCTATTTCGACCAGGTCGCGCTGGTCGCGGCGAACGTTCCGGCCGACGCGCCGGTGGCGGCCGGACAGTCCGGCACGCTCGGCTATTTCCGCCCGCACGTCGTCAACACCGACGGAAAGGTGAATGTCGACGCGCTGCATTTCAGCGGCCGGATATCGGAGTATCTGCGGCGGCGCGGCGTGCGCTGGTACGTCGACTGGCCCTATTACGTGAACCGGCATCTGGGCGTTCCGCTCGATCCGGTCTCGGGCGAACCGGCCGCATCGGGCAACGGCTGGCGATATGTCGCGCAGCGCAACGGCTTCTATCTCTACACCTACGAGCCTTCGCCGTGAGCGACGCGGGCTGGACGCGCGCGACGCGCTTCCTGTTCGCGGCGGCATTCATCCTCGTGCTCGCGACGTTCCGCGACTATGGCATCGCGTGGGACGAGCATTTCCACGACACCTACGGCAAGGCCGTCCTGCGGCATTTCGAATCGGGATTCACCGATCCCGAGGCACTGACCTATTTCAATCTCTGGCTCTACGGGGCCGCGTTCGACGTCGTTTCGGCGCTTGCAAAACGCCTGCTGCCGCTGCCGGACCACGAGGTCCAGCACCTGATGATCGCCTGCGCCGGGCTTGCCGGCGCCGCCGCGGCCGCGCGCATGGGCAGCCTCGCCGGCGGCGCGCGCGCGGGCTTCCTTGCGGGCCTTCTCCTTCTCGCGGTCCCCGCCTGGTGGGGGCATATGTTCATCAACCCCAAGGATGTCCCGTTCGCCGCCGCGATGGCCTGGGCGCTCTACTGGTCGATGCGCGCAGCCGGCGAACTGCCGCGGCCGCGGACATCGACCGTCGTGTGGCTCGGCGTGTCGCTCGGGCTGTCGCTGGGCATCCGGATCGCGGGCCTCTACGCGATCATCTATCCCCTTTTCGCCGGCACGCTGTGGCTCGCCCTGCGCGTGCGCCGCGAGGGCTTCACCGGCCTGCCACGCGAATTCGCGCGGGCGACGGGCGCGCTCGCGGCCGCGGGCGCGATCGCGTATGCGGTGATGCTCGCCTGCTGGCCGTGGGCGCTGCGCGATCCGCTGCACCGGCCGGCCGAAGCGCTCGCCGTGTTCGCGGCGACGCCGTGGGACATCAACGTGCTGTTCGAGGGCCATCTCGTCAGCTCGATGGCGCTGCCGGCGGGCTATCTCGTCGTCTATCTCGGCGTGAAGCTACCGCTCTTCGTGCTCGCCGCGCTGCTTGCCGCAACTGTCGCGGCGGCCGATGCGCTCCGTCGCGACGGCCTTGCCGGCATCCGGCCCGCCACGGCGCTGCTTGGTTTCGCGGCGCTGTTTCCCGTCGCGGCGTTCGTCGTCGTGCGGCCCGTTTCCTACGACGGCATCCGGCACTTCCTGTTCGTGCTTCCGCCCGTCGCGGCGCTTGCCGCACTCGGCATCGAGCGGATCGCGGAGCTGGCGGCGCGTTCTCCGGCGGCGCGCGCGGCCGGCATTGCCGCGTTCGCCGGTATCGCGGTCGCGCACGGTGCCGAGCTGCGGGCGCTGCATCCCTACCAGTACGTCTATTACAACGCCCTCGCAGACGGCACGCATGGCGCCGAGGGCCGCTTCGAGCTCGACTACTGGGGCACGGCCTATCGCGAGGCGGCGCTGGCACTCGACGCCTTCGTGGCGGCCGAGAAGCCCGACCATGTGCAGACCGTCTTCGTCTGTGCCGAGGGGTCGGCGGCGGCACCCTACCTGTCGCGCGACCTTGCGCTCGCGCGTGACGACCGGTCGGCGGATTTCTATCTTTCGACGACGCGGCTCGGCTGCGATCGGGAATATGACGGACGGACGGTCGCGAGCGTCGTTCGCCAGGGCGCGCTGCTGGCCGTGGTCAAGGACCGCCGCGCCCTCAAGCGCGAGGCGCCGGACCGGCTCGCCGCGCGGCCGGTCGAAGGCGCGCTCGTCGCGCCGCGCCATCCGGGGCTGACGCGCGACGGGAAGCCGCAGCCGGATATCGACTGAGCCTGGCCAGGCACGATTTTCAGGAGAAGCGCGTTCCGCGGCGACTGGAGCGGGAAAAGGGATTCGAACCCTCGACCCTCACGTTGGCAACGTGATGCTCTACCACTGAGCTATTCCCGCCCGGTCGCCGTGGCGAAACGCGCGCGGATAATAGGGCCGACGCGCCCGATTGCAAGACTAAAAACGGGGGCCTGCCGTGCCCCGTCCGAGGGGGCTGGGGGGTTGTCTTGGCGCCCGAAAAACGCCATTTTCCCCGCAAGTTCGCCACCAACAGACCGATCGGATACGGGCAATCATGGACCAGCTCATCGGGGCCGGGAAGGCCAGCGCCGCCGCCGCGGACGTCATCAAGGATTCGACAGACGATTCGTTCGAGCAGGACGTGCTGCTCGCCTCGGCCAAGGTGCCGGTCATCGTCGATTTCTGGGCGCCGTGGTGCGGGCCGTGCAAGCAGCTCGGGCCCCTGATCGAGAAGGTCGTCAAGGAAGCCGGCGGTGCTGTGAAGCTCGTCAAGGTCAACATCGACGAGAACCCGTATTTCGCGCAGCAGCTGCGCGTGCAGTCGATCCCGGCCGTGTTCGCCTTCAAGGGTGGCCGCCCGGTCGACGCGTTCCTGGGCGCGTTGCCCGAAAGCGACATCCGCAAGTTCGTCAAGAAGCTGGGCGGTGCCGCCGCCGGCCCCTCGCCGATCGAACAGGCGATGGAGCAGGCGGCTGCCGCGATGACGGCCGAGGACTTCGCGACCGCCGGCGCCATCTACGGCCAGGTCCTGCAGCACGAACCCGCCAACGCGAAGGCCATCGCGGGCCTCGCCAAGTGCCTGATCGCGTCGGGCAAGCTCGACGACGCGCAGAAGACGCTGGACGGCGCCCCGCCCGAAGCCGCGAAGGACGCCGTCATCGCCGCCGCACGCACGGCGCTGGACGTCGCGCGCCAGGGCGAAAAAGCCGGCGACGTGGCGCCGCTGCTGGAAAAGCTCGCCCACAATCCGTCCGACCACCAGACGCGCCTCGATCTCGCCCTTGCCCTGTTCGCGGGCGGGCAGGCGGAGGCGGCGATCGAGCAGATGCTCGATCTCTACAAGCGCGACCGCAACTGGAACGAGGGCGCCGCGCGCCAGCAGCTCGTGAAGTTCTTCGAGGCGCTGGGCAACGGCCACGCGGCCACGGTGCAGGGGCGCAAGCGCCTTTCCTCGCTGATGTTCGCCTGACGCGTCCGGGGGATCGGCCATGCCCACCACCGCCGGTCGCCTGACGCTCGCCGACATGCCGGCCACGCTGCCGGTCTTCCCGCTTTCCGGCGTGCTGCTGCTCCCGCGCGGCAAGCTGCCGCTCAACATCTTCGAGCCGCGCTATCTCGCGATGGTCGAGGACGCGCTTGCCAGCCCCGACAAGCTGATCGGCATGATCCAGCCGACCGAGAAGGAGCGGAAGGGCCATGCGCAAGCGCTCTATCCTGTGGGGTGTGCCGGGCGCATCACGAGCTGGTCCGAGACCGAGGACGGCCGCTTCCTGATCCAGCTTTCCGGCATCGCGCGCTTCGCGATCGGCGAGGAGATCTCGACGATGCGCGGCTATCGCCGCTTCCGCCCCGACTTCGCGCGATATGCCGCCGACTTCGAGGCCGACGCGGCCGGCGGCTTCGACCGCAAGCGCCTGCTGGCAGCACTGAAGGCGTTCTTCGCGGCCGAAGGGCTCGAAGGCGACTGGAACTCGATCGAGCAGGCGAGCGACGAGCGCATCGTCAGCACGCTGGCGATGCTCTGCCCGTTCAACGCGGAGGAGAAGCAGAGCCTGCTCGAATGTGCCACACTGGCCGACAGGGCCAAGGCGATGACCGGCTTCTGCGAAGCGCGCGCGGGCGGCAGCGAGCCGCCGCCGGGCACGCTGAAGCACTGACAGGGACGCAAGAAGGAGAAACGACAATGGGCGAGGCAACGAACGCGGACAAGGGCGGCATCGATCCGCGCCTGCTCGAGATCCTCGTCTGCCCGGTGACGAAGGGCCCGCTGCGCTACGACGCCGGCAAGGGCGAACTCGTCAGCGAACAGGCCGGCCTCGCCTTCCCGATCCGCGACGGCATCCCGATCATGCTGGTGGACGAGGCGCGCCGCCTCGACGCGACCGCCGCGGGATGAGCTTCGCGGTCCAGCATCGCCCGGTCGAGATCCGCCTGAAGAAGGCCGAGAAGATCCTCGAAGTCGATTACGACGACGGCACGAAGATCGCGCTGCCGGCCGAACTGCTGCGCGTGGAAAGCCCGTCGGCCGAAGTGATGGGCCACGGCCCCGGCCAGAAGACGATCGTGCCGGGGCGCGCGGAAGTCGGGATCATGGATCTCGAACCCGTGGGCAACTACGCGATCCGCATCAAGTTCGACGACCTGCACGATACCGGCATCTACAGCTGGGACTATCTTTACGCGCTGGGTGCGGACAAGGCGCGCATCTATGCCGAGTATCTAGCCGCACTCGAACGCATGGGACTGTCGCGCGATCCGCGCGCGGCGAAGAAGCCGGCATGACGAACGTAACACCATTGACCGACAGCGATCTTGGCGATCTCGTCCCGCTGTTCGACGCCTACCGTGTCTTCTACAAGCAGCCGTCCGATCCGGCCCTCGCGCGCGCCTATCTGGTGAAGCGGCTGGGGGCGGGCGAATATGTCGGCTTCATCGCGCGCGATGCGGCCGGCAAGGCCATCGGCTTCGCGCTTCTCTCGCAGACCTATTCGTCGGTGGCGCTGAAGCGCATCTGGCTGCTCAACGACATCTTCGTCGATCCGACGTCGCGCAAGTCCGGTGCCGGTGCGGCGCTGATGGCCGCGGTCGAGGCGTTCGCGCGCGCAAGCGGTGCCGGGCGCATGGACCTGTTCACCGCGCGCACCAACGCGACAGCGCAAAGTGTGTATCGCAAGGCCGGCTGGACCGAAGACGTCGATTACCTGCGCTTCCAGAAAAGATTCTGAAAGCCCGCCGCAAAATTCGCGAGACGGGAGGAGACGCAAACATTGCGTCTCCTGCCAACACCCTGATCCGCCACACGAACCGAGGAGACGGAGACGGAAATCGCGTCCTGTCTCGTCATTCTTGCGGTCGTTGACGGCAGTTGACGCTTGTTGACCGTCAACAAGCCAACCCCTTGATCCACCGCGATATACTTGTTGACGGTTGACGTAAACGAAACCCGTCAAGCAAGTCTTGCGGCCCCTATTCACTTTTCAAACAGCACAGGACCGGCTGGTCTCGATCCATGCGCGGATCATAAGCCGCTGGAGGAATATATGCAACTATAGATACTTATGTAGGATCCCCCTCACCCTAGCCCTCTCCCGCAAGGGGAGAGGGCTAGGGTGCGAGGTGTTTACGCGATCTCCCGGATCAGCTTGTGCGCGATCGCCGCCGCGAAATCGGCGAAGCGGCGCACGGGCACGACGAAGGCGCCGGGGCCGCCGATCACTTCCTGCCGGTAGATCGAATCGAGATTGGGCTCATCGGTGAGGATCGGCAGGCCATTGATACCGATGCCCGCCGCCACCGCCTCGTCGCGCGCATAGCGGGCGAGCCGGCCCTGGTTGTTCGAGCCGTCGCCCGAAACGTCGATGACGTGGCGCAGGGCCGCGAACGGGCATTCGCCGAAGAGGCCGCGCGCATGGTCGATGGCGGCCCCCAGCGCGGTCGCGTCGTCGTCGGTGAGGCGCGGCTGGCCGGCAAGGCGCGCGGCGAAGCTGTCGATGGCCTTTGGCGAATCCAGCAGCGTCCAGCCGATCGCCTGATGCTGCACGCGCTGGCCGCCCCACTGGGTCATCGTCACGGCAATGCGCCTTTCGCGGCCCCCGAGGATCGCGCGGCGCACCCGGTCGTGGCGGAAGGCGGCGGCATAGCCCTCGGATTGCAGGCGGTATTCCCCGGCATCGACCGAGCGCGAGCAATCGACCGCAAGCACGAGATTGAGGTCGGTCGGAGGGCGGCTGAAGGGCTGGCCGGGATCGATGCTGGCGTCGCGCTGGGCAAGGCCGGGCCGGGTGCCGCCCAGGGCCGCAAACGCCCCCATCCCCGCCAACAGGCGGCGACGTCCGGCATCGGGGCGGGTTGGGGCCAAAGGCACCTCCGTTTGAAAAAGGATGCGCCCTTGGCCCCTTTTCCGCAAGGCCGCCCCTCGTCTCGGCCAGCATCTTGGATTGCCCTAAACCGTGGAATTTGCGAGGTTCCCGCCCGTTCTGTTCGCTGCCAGCGGTAATCCATCCCGCAGGCGACAGGCCGGGAGTCATTCGATCCGTATCCTTCATGTCATCGCGTCCATCGCGGCCCGCACGGGCGGCCCGGCGCGCGCCGTCGTCGACATGGCGCGAAGCGTCGCCGCGCGCGGCCATTCGGTCGCGATCTACACGACCGACCGCGACATGACGCCGGAAGAACGCGCGGCCCCCGCGCCCGCCGATGGCGTGGAGCGGCATGTGTTTAGGCAGGGCTTCCCCGCCCTGTTCGCGACGAGCTGGGATCTGGCGCGTGCGCTCGACGAGGCGATCCCCAAGGCCGACATCGTCCATATCCATTCGCTGTATCTGTTCCATGTCTGGTACGCGGCGCGCGTCTGCCGGAAGCACGGCGTGCCCTATATCCTGCGCCCGCACGGCACGCTCGACCCGTTCCTGTGGAAGCGCCACCGCGCGCGCAAGAAGCTGCTGGAGATCGCCTTCCAGGATCGCGTGATCAAGGGTGCGGCGGCGCTGCACTACACCGCCGAAGAGGAGATGCGGCTGGCCGCACCCTATGTTCACGGCGCCAAGGGCGTGGTCGTGCCCAACGGGCTCGACATGACCGAGTTCGCCGTGCTGCCGGAAAAGGGCAAGTTCTTCGCGGCCCACCCCGAGCTTGCCGGCACCAAGCCCGTGCTGTTCCTGAGCCGCATCAATTTCAAGAAGGGGCTCGACGTACTGATCCCCGCCTTCGCCAAGGCGCTGGCGGCGGAGCCCGCCTTGCGCCTCGTGATCGCGGGCCCGGACGACGGCTACAAGCCAGCGGCATCGGCCATCGCCGATCTTGCCGGCGTCGCCGACAAAATCGTGTGGACCGGCATGCTGGCGGGCGAGGCCAAGCGCGCGGCCTTCGTCGACTGCGCGCTGTTCGCGTTGCCCTCGTGGAGCGAGAATTTCGGCATCGCCATCGTCGAGGCGATGGCGTGCGGGGCGCCCGTCGTGATCTCCGACCGCGTCAATATCTGGCGCGAGATCGAGGCTGCCGGTGCGGGCCTCGTCTCGCCGCCCGACATCGATTCGGTCGCCGCGCATATCCTGCTGCTGGCGGCCGATACCGCGCGCGCCGCGCGCATGGGAACGGCCGGGCGCAGGCTGGTCGAAAAGCACTATGATTGGGCGCGCATCGCGGGCGACCTCGAGCGCGTCTATCGGGAGCATGCACGCACATGACGCCGGTTTCGGTCATCATCCTCACCTTCAATTCCGCCGCGACGATCGGCGCCACGCTGGATTCCCTCGTGGGCCTGACGGACGACGTGCATGTCGTCGATTCCGGATCGACCGACGAAACGAAGGCGATCGTCGCCGCGAAGGGTGCTGCGCTCACCGAGCATCCGTTCGAGAATTACGGCGCGCAGCGTAATTGGGCGATCGCGAACCTGCCGCTCGCGCACCCCTGGCAGCTCCATCTGGACGCCGACGAGCGGTTGACGCCGGAGCTGAAGGCCGAGATCGCTTCCCTGCTCGCCAAGCCGGTCGACGAATCCATCGGTGGCTTCTACGTGCCGCGCCTCGTGCATTTCCACGGCCGGGCGCTGCGCCACGGCGGCATGTACCCGATCTATCACATGCGCCTGTTCCGCACCGGGCGCGGGCGCTGCGAGGCGCGCAAGTACGACCAGCATTTCCAGGCCGACGGCCGCACGGAAAAGCTTGCCCACCCGATGATCGACGACATCCGCCTGTCGCTGTCGGAATGGACGGCGCGCCACAACCGCTGGGCGGATGCCGAAGTGGACGAGATCCTGAACCCCGGCGGCGAAGGCGTGATCGCTGCGGGCAGCGGCGATCCGGTCGCCGAGAAGCGCCGCGCGCGCGGCTGGTATTATCGCGCCCCGCTTTTCCTGCGCGCGTTCCTGCTGTTCCACTACCGCTATTTCGTGCGATTGGGTTTCCTCGACGGCAAGGAAGGCCTGATCTTCTATACGCTGCAGACGCTGTGGTTCCGCTTCCTCGTCGACGCGAAGCTCTACGAGCGGCGCAAGGCGGAGCGGCGCAAATGAGCGATCCCTGCCTGTTCTGCGGCGCCGCCACCACGGTGGCGCTGCCGCACGTGGTCGACAACCGCTTCGGCTCGCCCGGCGAATACGCGATCCATGCCTGCGTTTCGTGCGACGGCAAGCAGACCGTTCCGCGTCCCGACGCGCCCACGCTGAAGGGCCTCTACGAGCGCTGGTACAATTACGGCGGCAAGACCGATGCGGGCTATGCGTCGGCGCGCGAGGCCTTCCTGTTCTCGCCCTTCTACCGGCTGATGCTGGCGGTGGACGGCGACGTTTCCTTCCACGCCGCGCGCGGCACGGGCCGGCTCATCGATATCGGCTGCAACGAAGGGCGCGGGCTCGCCCTCTACCGGCGCAACGGCTTTGCGGCCGAGGGGCTGGAACTCAACAGCCATGCCGCCGCCGCCGCACGGAGCCGCGGCTTCACGGTCCACGAAACATGGATCGAGGATTTCACGCCCGCCGAGCCGTTCGACGTGGCCGTGCTGTCGAACGTGCTGGAGCACGCGTCGGACCCGCGCGTCATGCTGAAGCACGTGAAGCGTATCCTGCGCCCGGGCGGCGAGGTGTGGATCAGCCTGCCCAACGCGCAGTCCGAACTCGCGCGGTTTGCAGGCGCTGACTGGATCAACTGGCACGTCCCCTTCCACATCGTGCATTTCACGAGGGCAAGGCTCACGCGCCTGCTCGAGGAAGAAGGCTTCGCCGTGCGCAGCGCGCGCAATGTGACGCCCGCTTTGTGGGTGGCGCAGACCGTGATTGCGCGGCTGTGGCGCCGCGATGCGGCTGCCGTCATCCGCCTGCAGCGCAAGGCGATCCTCGTCGCTTGCCTGATGGCGCTGGCGCGCGGGCTTCTATTCCCGCTGCTGTGGTCGTGGAACCGCCGGGGCATCGGCGACTGCCTCGTCGTGCGCGCGCGCCGGGCCTAGATGCGCATCCTCGTCCACGATTATCCGGGCCACGCGTTCCCCGTTCAGCTTTCTCGGGCCCTCGCCGCGCGCGGCCATACGGTGCGCCACCTTTCGTTCCCCGAATTCGAGGCGCCCAAGGGCCCGCTCGCACGGCGTGCCGACGATCCCGCGAATTTCGAGACCGAGTTCCTCGATCTTGGCGCGCCCTTCGCCAAGCACAGTTTCGTCAGGCGCTGGCGGCAGGAACGTGCGCTGGGCGCGCTCGCGGCCGATGCGGTGCGGCGCTGGAAGCCCGAAGTGGTGCTTGCCGGCAACGCGCCCATCGACGTGCAGGCCGGCACGCTGCGCGGGAGCCGCGACGCAGGCGCCGCGTTCGTCTACTGGCTGCAGGACATCGTGGGCATCGCGATGCGCCGCATCCTCGGGCGCAAACTGTCGCTTCCCGGCACGATGATCGGCATGGCGTACGAATGGCAGGAGCGCCGGCTGCTGCGCGCATCCGACGCCGTCGTCGCGATCACCGAGGATTTCCGCCCGATGCTCGCCGGATGGGGCGTCGAGCCTTCGCGCACGCACGTGATCGAGAACTGGGCCGCGCGCGAGGATCTGGTCGTGGCGCCGCGCGACAACGCGTGGGCGCGCGAGCACGACCTTACGGCCAAGACGGTCTTCCTCTATTCGGGCACGCTCGGCCTGAAGCACGACCCGAGCCTGCTGCTCGATTTGGCGAGAGCCAATCCGCAGGCGCTTGTCGTCGTCAATTCCGAAGGGCGCGGGGCGGACTGGCTCAAGGCCAACGGATCGGCAGCACCCAACCTGCGCGTCCTCCCCTTCCAGCCTTTCGCGCGGCTGGGCGAGGTGCTCAGCAGCGCCGACATCCTCGTCGCCGTGCTCGAACCCGATGCCGGGATCTTCTCGGTGCCTTCGAAGGTGCTCACCTATCTGTGCGCCGGCCGGCCGCTGCTGCTGGCCGTACCACCCGACAATCTCGCGGCCCGGATCGTGACGCGCGCGGGTGCGGGCATCGCCGCCGATCCGCGCGACCGCGCTTCGTTCCTCGCCGCGGGAAGCCGGCTTGCGGCCGAGCCCGCCACCCGCGCGGCGATGGGTGCCAAGGCGCTGGACTACGCGGCGAAGACCTTCGATATTGCCGCAATATCGGCACGATTCGAGGCGATCCTGCGGGACGCCGCACGGCGGGGAGCGAAATGACCACCCAGTTCGACACCGACAGGTTCTTCGAGGCGGAATTCGTCGAGCATCGCGCCGTGGCGGAAGCCACGCACCGCGCGATGAAGGCGGATTTCACGAAACTGCTGGCGCAGGCGGTCGCGACGATCCGCAACGGCGGCAAGATCATGTTCTTCGGCAACGGCGGCTCGGCTTCCGACGCGCAGCATCTGGCGACCGAACTCACCGTGCGCTACATCAAGAACCGCCCCGCGATCGCGGCACTGGCGCTCACCACCGACACCTCGGCGCTGACCGCCATCCCCAACGACATCGGCTTCCACCGCTCCTTCTCGCGCCAGATCGAGGCGCTCGGCAAGCCGGGCGACATGGTCATCGGCATCACCACGTCGGGCGTTTCGCCCAACGTGCTCGAGGCCTTCAAGGTCGCGAAGAAGATGGGCATCGCCGTCGCCTGCTTCACCGGCAAGGACGGCGGCAAGGCCAAGGGCATGGCCGACATCTGCCTGGTCGTGCCGTCGAACACGACCGCGCGCATCCAGGAGATGCACATCACGCTCGGCCAGATGCTGTGCGGCGGGCTCGAACAGTCCCTCGGCATCGCCGACGGCCCGGACCCGTTCGGCGCATGACGATCAACGCCGACCTTGCGGCCCTGGTGCCGAAGCTGAAGGGTGCCCGCGTCGTTTGCGTGGGCGACCTGATGCTCGACCGCTTCGTCTACGGATCGGCCGACCGCATCTCGCCCGAGGCGCCGATCCCGGTCGTGCGCATCGAGCGCGAGGAATCGATGCTCGGCGGTGCCGGCAACGTCGTACGCAACATCGTGGGCCTCGGCGGCAACGTCGAATTCGTCTCCGTCGTCGGGCAGGACCAGGCCGGGCGCGAGGTGATGGAGCTCGTCGGCGCGCTCGACGGGGTGGAACCGCATCTATTGGTCGAGCGCAGCCGCGCCACCACGATCAAGACGCGCTATGTCGCCGGGCACCAGCAGATGCTGCGCGCCGACCGCGAGACCGAAGCGCCCGTCGCCGACGCCGTGGCCGAAGACGCCGCGCGCCTCGTCTGCCAGGCGATGAAGGACTGCGCGGTCGTCGCGATCTCGGACTACGCCAAGGGCCTGCTGATCCCGCGCGAGATCGCCACGATCATCCATGCCGCGAAGGCGGCCAAGCGCATCGTCGTCGTCGATCCCAAGGGCCGCGACTATTCGCGCTACAGGGGTGCCACGATCCTGACGCCGAACCTGCGCGAACTTTCCGAAGCCGCCCAGATGGCGATCACGGACGACAAGGGCGTCGAGCAGGCGGCCAAGAAGATCCTGAAGGTGACGGAGGCGCAGGCCATCGTCGTCACGCGCGGCGCCGATGGCATGAGCGTGGTGCCCGCCAAGGGCAAGGCGCTGCACCTGCCCGCCCTCGCGCGCGAGGTGTTCGACGTCTCCGGCGCGGGCGACACGGTCGTGGCCACGCTGGCGACCGCCCTTGCCGGCGGGCTTTCGCTCGAACAGGCCGCGCGCCTTGCTTCGGTCGCCGCCAGCGTCGTCGTCGCCAAGGTCGGCACGGCCGTCGCCTATTCGGCCGACCTGCTGCGGGCCCTGCGCCACGACGACATCGCCACCGGCGAGCACAAGGTCGTCACGCTCGAACAGGCGATCGACGAGGTGGGCCGCTGGCGCCGGCAGGGCCTGAAGATCGGCTTCACCAACGGCGTGTTCGATTTGCTGCATCCCGGCCACGTCTCGCTCGTCGGCCAGGCGCGCGCGGCGTGCGACCGGCTCGTCGTCGGCCTCAATTCGGACGCCTCGGTGAAGCGCCTCAAGGGCCCGACGCGCCCCGTGCAGGGCGAGGCGGCGCGCGCCTCGGTGCTCGGCTCGCTCGGCCATGTCGATCTGGTCGTGATTTTTGCGGAAGACACGCCGATCAGCGTGATCAACGCGCTGAAGCCAGAGATCCTCGTCAAGGGCGCGGACTACACCAAGGACAAGGTGGTGGGCGCCAAGGAAGTGGAAAGCTGGGGCGGACGCGTCATCCTCGCCAAGCTCACCGCCGGCCAGAGCACCACCGCGATCATCGCGAAGTCGACGCGCTAGCGCGTCAGGGCGAAGTCCGCGCGCTAGCGCGACAGGACGCGCTTCTTGACCGGTGCCTCGATGCGCGGCAGCCAGCGCGCCATCAGGCGCTCGACGTTTTCCAGCCCGTCGAGCAGGCCCGGGATGACGGCCGCCGAAGGCGGCGCCTGGTCGGCCAGCGCCTGCAGCGCCTCGACCATCTTGCCCGTGTCGCGCACGCCGTCGTCGGGCAGCATGCGCGTGAGCCCCACGCTCTCCGCGCGCTCGGCGCGGATGAACTGTTCAAGGCGGGGCGCGATGCGCGGCACGATCACCGCCGGCTTGTCGAACGACAGGATCTCGCAGAACGTGTTGTAGCCGCCCATCGCGACGACACCCGAGGCGCGCGTGATCAGCTGTTCGAGATGGGCGTCGAACGTGATCGCCTCGACCCGGCGCCCCAGGCGTGCCGCGCGCTCGATGAATTCCGACTGCTTTTCCGACTGCATGAACGGCCCGAGCACCAGCAGTGCGCGGTGCGGCAGTTCGGCGTCGCTCTCGTAGGCGCGCAAGACCCAGTCGATCAGCGCGTCGCCGTCACCGCCGCCGCCCGTCGTCACCAGCACGTAAGGCTGCTCGCGCGCCTGCGCGTGCTCGACCGTGGAACGCGGATTGCCCTGCGGGATGACGCGCTTGAGGTAGCCCGTGTAGCTGATCTTCTTGCGCACCGAGGCCGGGATCGCGAGACCGGCAAGCGGGTCGCAGATCTGCGGCAGGCCGTAGACCCAGATGTCGTCGTAGAGCTCGCGCAGTGCGGGCAGCGCCTTCTTGCGCCGCCATTCGGGCTCGAGCAGCGCGGGATCGTCCATCACGTCGCGCAGGCCCAGCACCAGCGGCACGCCGCGGCGCTTGAGGAAATGCAGCGTCTCGGCGACTTCGCCACGCAGGCCCAGCGGCTCCTTGTCGACGATGAAGAGGTCGGGGTCGAACGCCTCGGCCGTGTGGCGGATGATCGAGGCGCGGATCGCCAGCGTCTGCGCGATGTCGATATGCAGGTTGAGCGAAGTGTACTCGCCGTTGCGCAGCTTGATGACGCCGGGTATGCGCACGAAATCGACGCGCGCCTTGAAATCGAACGAACCGATGATGGGCGAACCCGAAAGGATCAGGACCGAGAGGTCCTTGTCCGCCTCGACAAGCGCATGCGCGATCGTCCGGCACCGGCGCAGATGCCCGAGGCCCATCGTGTCGTGGCTGTAGATCAGCACACGCCGGTCGGTGCGGAGCGCCCGCTTGGCGCCGTTGCGACCCCCGATTTCCACCACCGGACTCCGTTTTACGGCTTGTTCAGCCCCCTTATTCCGGACGAACACTAGGGGCACTTGGGGGGCCAAGCCAAGTGGCGTTTGAAATATGAAAATCTGATATATCAATCAATAGATAAGCCGGGCTACCCGGTACCTACCGATTGAAGGCAGTGCGTATTTTTTAAGCTTTATCCACATTCCGGGCCGCGCCGGGGACGGCTTGCCCGCCCGTCCGGCAGGCAGTTAATCTCGGCGCCGGCGCGAGGGGCGGCCGGGGGAAGCGAACGACGTGGCGTCAGGGCAGGACGAAGGACTCGACCGGTCGATCTTCCGGTACGTGATCCGGTTTTCGATCAAGGACACGCTGACGATCTGCGCTCTCGTGGCCGCGGCGCAGCTTTTCTATTACGTCACGCTCGACCTGCCCAAGAACATCATGAACCAGGGCATCCAGGGCAAGGGCGTCCGGTTCCCCGTCGATCTCGCCGGACTCGGCTGGTTCGAAGCCGGGCAGATCGGCTACCTGCTGTGGCTCTGTGCGCTGTTCCTCGTCGCGATCCTGATCAACGGCGCGCTCAAGCAGTACGTCAATTCGCTGAAGGGCAAGCTCGGCGAGCGGCTGCTGCGCCGGCTGCGCTACCAGCTGATGGCGCGCATCCTGCGCTTTCCCGTCGCGCATTTCCGCAAGACGTCGTCGGGCGAGCTGATCCCGATGCTGACGGCCGAGGTCGAGCAGATCGGCGGCTTCATGGGCGATGCGTTCGTCCAGCCGCTGATGCAGGCGGGCATGCTGCTGACCATCGCGATCTTCCTGTTCGTGCAGAACCCGGTGATGGGTTTCGCCGCGATCTCGCTGTTCCCGCTGCAGGCCTACATCGTGCCGAAGCTGCAGAAGCGCGTGAAGGCGCTGGGCAAGGAGCGCGTCAAGGTCGTGCGCAAGATCTCCGAGCGCATCGGCGAAACGGTCGGCGGCATCCAGGAAGTGCGCACGCTGGGCACGGCCGCGTGGGAGCGCGCGGACTATACCGAGCGCTTCGGCGTCGTCTATCGCATCCGCTTCGACATCTATCAGCGCAAGTCGCTGGTGAAGTTCATCAACAACTCGCTCAACCAGTGCGCGCCGCTGCTGTTCTACGGGATCGGCGGCTATCTGGTGATCCAGGGCAGCCTGACGCTGGGCGCGCTCGTCGCGGCGCTGGCCGCGCACAAGGACATGACGGCGCCGTGGAAGGAACTGCTCGACTACTACCAGCAGGCGCAGGACGCACAGCAGAAATACGAGCAGGTCATCGAGCAGTTCCAGCCCGAGAGCATGCTGCCCGAGATCCTGCACGCGCCCGCCAACGCCGACGCGCCGCGCCTTACCGGCCCGATCGTGGCGAGCACGCTGACCGTGCAGGAAGACGCGCAGACCAAGCTGCTGGAGGGTGTCAGCTTCTCGATCGCGCAGGGCGAGCATGTCGCCATCGTCGGCCCGCCGTCGGGCGGGCGCGAGGCGGTGGCGATGACGCTCGCGCGGCTGTATCTGCCGACCGGCGGCAGCATCAAGATCGGCAGCGTCGACATGTCGAGCATTTCGGACGCCGACCTGGGCGCGCGGATCGGCTATGTGGGCCCCAACGCCTATATCTTCTCGGCAAGCGTGCGCGACAACCTGCTCTATGGCCTGCGCCAGCGCGCGCTGTCGGCGAGCGAGGATCCAGCACGCCGGGCGATGATCGCGGAAGCCGAACGCTCGGGCAACCTGCCGCTCGACGTCGAGGCGCTGTGGGTCGACTACACGCAGACCGGCGCCAAGGACGCCGCCGATTTCGACCGCGTGGCGGCCGAGCTGCTGACGCGCGTGGACCTCGCCGAGGACGTGTTCCAGCTCGGCCTGCGCGGGCGCATCGATCCCAAGCGCAAGACGGCGGTCGCCGAGGCGATCCTCGCCGCGCGCGCGGCGTTCCGCCAGCGGCTGTCGGGCGCGCAGGCGGACCCGGCGCTCAAGGGCCTCGTCGAGACGTTCGATCCCGAGCGCTACAACGACAACGCCACGCTGGGCGAGAACCTGCTGTTCGGCACGCCGCTCGACCCCAGCTTCGACGGCGACGCGCTCGCCACGCAGCCCGATTTCCTCGGCGTCCTGAAATCGACCGGGCTCGATGCCGAGCTCGTCGAGATGGGCCGCAAGCTCGCCGAAACGATGATCGAGCTGTTCGCAGGCCTGCCCGCGGGCCACGAATTCTTCGACCGTTTCAGCTTCATCGCCGCCGACGACCTGCCCGTCTACCAGGCCATCCTCGCGCGCACGACGCCGATGGCCGACGGCAAGCTGCCGGAAATGGATGCCGACGACCGCGCGCGCCTGCTCAGCCTGCCGCTGAAACTCGTCGACGCGCGCCACCGCCTCGGCCTGATCGACAAGGAATTCAAGGCCCGCGCGCTTGCCACGCGCAAGGCGCTGAACGCGGGCCTGCCGCCGGCCGTGCGCGCCAAGATCGCCTTCTTCGATCCCGACAGCTACAACGCCGCCGCCTCGATCCAGGACAACATCCTGTTCGGGCGCGTCGCCTACGGGCAGGCGAAGGCGCAGGCGACCGTCGGCCAGTCGATCCGCGAGGTGCTCGACGCACTTGCCCTGCGCGAGCGCGTGTTCGAGATCGGCCTCGATTTCCAGACCGGCGTGGCGGGCGCGCGCCTCTCGGCACCCCAGCGCCAGAAACTCGCGATCGCGCGCGCGCTGGCCAAGCGGCCCGACATCCTCGTGATGAACGACGCGATCGCCGCCCTCGACCGCTCGGCGCAAGCGCGCGTGCTCGACGCGATCCTCGACGCGACGCGCGGCACCACGCTCGTCTGGGCGACACAGGACGCCGCCGCCATCCCGCGCTTCGCGCGCGCCCTCGTCTTCGCCGACGGCCGCCTCGTCCAGGACGGCAGCGTCGAGGAACTCAAGGCCCGCGAGGGAATGCTCAAGGAAATGCTCGCCGCCGCGTGAGGCAGCAGGGGAAACGCAGATGTCGCTCAAGGAAGAAACCGACGCGCTCAAGCGCATCCCGCTCTTCGCCAATCTCGATCCGGCGAAGCTGAAGCTGCTCGCCTTCATGAGCCAGCGCCTGACCTTCGAGCCGGGGCACCCCGTCTTCCAGCAGGGCGACGCGGGCGACGCCGCCTATATCGTGCTCGACGGCGAGGCGATCGTCTCGATCGACACGCCCAAGGGCCGCATCGACATCGCGCGCATGGGCCGAAACGAGATCCTGGGCGAGATCGCGATCCTGTGCGACGTGCCGCGCACCGCGCACGTCACCGCCGCGGCCGACCATGCGCTCGTCTGCCTGAAGATCGAGAAGAACGACTTCATGAGCATGATGAACGAGTTCCCGAGCATGGCCGTGGAGATCATGCGCGAACTCGCAAGGCGTATCGTCAACACCAACCAGCAGCTCCGCCAGGCGGTCGCCGGCAAGAGCTGATCAGAGCGCGATGTCCATCGCGACGGGGACGTGGTCGGACGGCTGCGTCCAGTCGCGGGCACCGCGCAGGATGTGGAAGCCCTTCACCTTCGGCGCGAGATCGGGCGTCACCCACACATGGTCGAGGCGCCGGCCGCGATCTGACTTGCGCCAGTCGGAGTTGCGGTAGCTCCACCATGTATAGAGCCGCTGCGGCTCCGGGTATTTCAGTCGCGCGACATCGACCCACTCAAAGCTGGCGCGCATCTTCGTCAGGCCCTCGACCTCGACGGGCGTGTGGCTGACGACGTCGAGAAGCTGCTTGTGGCTCCACACGTCGGTCTCGAACGGCGCGATGTTGAGGTCCCCCACGAGAATCGCCGGGCGGCCTTTCTTGCGCTTTTTCCAGAGCGCCGTCTGCGAGG
Source organism: Tagaea sp. (assembly GCA_044224405.1). Classification (GTDB taxonomy): domain Bacteria; phylum Pseudomonadota; class Alphaproteobacteria; order CACIAM-22H2; family CACIAM-22H2; genus Tagaea. The sequence continues at coordinate 115,179 of JBGAKN010000005.1, forward strand.
CGACGAATTCGAGCTTGTGCTTGAATTTCGGGTTGGCGACGGGATCGGGGATGTCGCCGCCGGCGGGGATGTAGACGTCGTTGAGCTCGACGCCGCCGGGCAGCGTGACGCGCAGATGCCGGCAATCCTCGAGGCCGCAATGATGGTGCGGCGAATGCTCGGCCAGCGGCACGCGCGACAGAACGGCGACGCCGTTGTAGCTCTTCATGCCGTGGAAGGCCTGGTGCACGAAGCCCAGCGCCTTCAGCGCCTCGACCGGGAACGCTTCGTCCGGGCACTTGGTTTCCTGCAGGCACAGCACGTCGGGCCGCGCCAGTTCGACCAGCTTGCCGATCAGGGGCGTTCGCAGGCGCACCGAATTGATGTTCCACGTGACGAGGCGCAAGGCGCCGCGCGGCGCCTTGGGCAGGGCGGCGGTGTCGAAATAGGGCGGCGGGGGCGTGTCGGTCATGGGATCCGATCCAGTGCTATCCGGGGTTCTGCACGAATGATTTCAGCAATGCTGCGCATGCGGCCTCTTCCTCGAACACCATCATGTGCGAGGCGCCTGCAAGTTCGGTGAATCGCGCATGCGGCACCTTGGCGGCCGCGTCGGGCATCATGCCGGTGACGGTCGCGCCCTGCGCGATGCCCATCGCGATATCGCCCGCGACGAAGTGCAGCGGCATCGCGGGCGGAAAGCGGTCGAGCGCCGGGAAATTGACCGGACGGCCACCCAGCGCCTTGAACACGGCCGTCTCGGTCGCGGGCGAGCAGGCAAGCCACCACGTGCCGCCGTCGGGGCGCAGCGTCGCGGCCGCGTGCGCGGCGACTTGATCGGGCGCGAAGCGCTTGAAGATCTCGCGCCCGGTGAGATACGCCGCAAGCTCGTCCGGTCCGCCGGGGAATTCGTCGCGCCGTGCGGACGCGCGCGCCGCGCGCTTCTTGTGCCGCGCGAGACCGTCGGCGTGCAGCTTGTGGCCGGCCGGCGGGAAGAACGGCGGCTCGAACAGCATCAGGCCGCGCAGGGCCAGCGCGGCGAAGCGCGCCGGATGGAAGAGCGCCAGGCGCAGCATCGCCGCGCCGCACATCGAATGCGCGCCATAGACGATCGGCCGGCCCGCCCATTCGCGGGCCGCGCGCGCGACGGCTTCCACGTCGTCGGCCAGCGCATCGGGATCGCAGAAGGCTTCGAGATCGGCATCGGTGCCGGGCTGTGCCGAACCGCCCTGCCCGGCCGCGTCGAACGCGAAGACGTCGAGTTCGGCGGCAAGGCGTGCGAACAGCGTGCGGTAGCTGCCGGCGGCGAAGCCGTTCGCGTGGCCCCACAGCAGTGCCGGACGGTTGCCTTTGTTCGCGCGCCAGCGATAGAGCCGGATCGGCCGGCCGCCATGGCCCGCGACGTCGCGGGCTTCGGCAAGCGCGTTGGGCAGCGAGACGAAACCCTTCATGCGCCGCGTGCGGCGATCGCCTGCGCGAAGCGGGCGAAGATCGCGTGCGCGAAATCGTCGCTGCGCACGTGCCATTCGGGATGCCACTGCACGCCGAGCGCGAATCCCGGCCCCTTCGTCCAGCGCACGGCTTCGATCGTGCCGTCTTCGTGCGTGGCCTCGACGACGAGCCCGTCGGCCAGCCGGTCGATCGCCTGGCTGTGCAACGAGTTGACGTAGGCGCGCGCGTTGCCGCCGTTGATCGCGTGCAGCAGGCCGCCGGGCACCAGATCGACCCAGTGGCGCAGCGCATAGCGCTGGTTCATGTCGTCGCTGGCGGGCGCACTATGGTCGATGCGACCCGCCATCTCCTCGACATGCTGGTGGAGGCTGCCGCCCAGCGCCACGTTCAGCTCCTGATGCCCGCGGCACAGCGCCAGCAGCGGCAGGCCGCGCTTCAGCGCCGCGCGGATCAGCGGCAAGGTCGTCGCGTCGCGCGCGGGATCGTGCAGCGTCGTGGGCCTGCCGGTAGCGCCGTAGTGCGACGGCTCCACGTTGCTGGGACTTCCGGTGAGAAGCAGCCCGTCGATCCGGTCGAGCACGCCGTCGACATCCTGGCGCGCGCCGATCGCGGGCAGCAGCAGCGGAATGGCGCCGAGCCCGTCGAGCACCGCGTTGACGTACTGGACCCGCACGGTGTGGATGGGGCCGCGGTCGCTGGGCTGCAGGCAGGCCGATATGCCGATCAGGGGAAGTTTCTTCATGGGTCCAAAGCCCTAGCACGCGCGAGGGGCGTTCTTCAAACCCGTTTGATCCAGCGCAATCCCGACCGCAACGGAACATGGGATACCTTAGCCATCCGCTTCCATTCGAGGATTTCCGCCATGAACCGTTTCCACGCCGTCGTCTGGCTCGATCACGCGACAGCCAAGATCTTCCATTTCGACGCGCACGCGTTCGAGACGCAGACCGTCCATTCCGCCCATGCGGGCGAGCATATCCACCACAAGGCCGGCGCCATCGGTGCTGGCCATGCGGGCGAGGATCCCAAGTTCTTCGGCGCGGTCGCCACCGCCCTGAAGGACGCGCAGGAGATCCTCGTGACCGGCCCCGGCCACACCAAGGGCGCGTTCAAGAAGCATCTCGACGCGCACGCCCCGGCACTCGCCAAGAAGATCGTCGCGGTCGAGAACAGCGATCATCCGACCGACGGCGAGATCGTCGGCAGCGCCCGCAAGCACTTCAAGATCATCGACCGGATGACGCCGCAGCGCGCCTGACGTCCGCCTCGCCGCGGGTCCGCCAGATCGAGTAGGCGATCCCCGCGGCGATCAGGCCGACCGTCACCGACAGCGAGAACCACGCCGGCATCTTGATGCCGAACCCGACCAGGAAGATCTTGGTGCCGACGAACAGCAGGATCGCCGCAAGCGCGTATTTGAGATAGCGGAAGCGGTGGATCATCGCGGCGAGCGCGAAATAGAGCGAGCGCAGCCCGAGGATCGCGAAGATGTTCGACGTGTAGACAATGAACGGGTTGGTCGTGATCGCGAAGATCGCGGGCACCGAGTCGACAGCGAACACGAGGTCGATCGCCTCGACGAGCACGAGACACAAGAACAGCGGCGTCGCCCAGAGCACGGTCCGGCCGCTGTCCGCATCGGGCAGGCGCACGAAGAAGCGTTCGCCGTGCAGCTCGGGCGTCACGCGCATGCGCCGGCGCAGGAAGTTGAGGACGGGGTTCGATTCCAGGCCACTCTCGCGATCCGCCATCACCAGCATCTTGATGCCGGTGAAGAAGAGGAACGCGCCGAAGAAGTAGAGTATCCACTGGAATTCGGCGATCAGCGCAGCACCCAGCGCGATCATGACGCCGCGCATCGCCACGACGCCGATCACGCCCCAGAAGAGGACGCGGTGCTGGTATTTCCGGGGAACCGCGAAATAGGTGAAGATCATCGAGATCGCGAAGACGTTGTCCAGCGACAGCGACCATTCGACGAAGAAGCCCGTGAAATACTCCATGCCCGGCAGCGGGCCCATGTGCCACCAGACCCAGCCGCCGAAGAGCATCGCGAGCGAGAAATAGAAGGCCGACAGCTTCAGGCTCGCCGCGACGCCGATTTCCTTCTGCCCGCGATTGAGGACGCCGAGATCGAGCGCCAGCAGCGTGGCGACGATCGCCACGAAGCCGATCCACATCCAGACCGGCGTGCCGAGAAATTCGTTTGCGAAGTGGGCTTCCATGCCGTCGCACTCCCATGACTGAGGGAGTCCGACATCGCGGCGCCGATCGGCGTCGCCAGAGGGGCCCGGACCCTGATGGAAGTCAGATGGTTCGCGCCGGCCGGCCGCGCAAGGGGGATTTCGGCCTTTTTTGTTCCGGGCGGCCCGGCGGCAAGATCAGCTCTGCAGGAGCGGGCGAACGGCCTCGAATCCGGCCGTGCAATCCGGGTCCAGACCGGAAAGGACGCGCTCGGCCGTCGTCGTTCCGAGCATCAGCCGGGTCGCGGTTGCGGCCATGACCCCCGGATCTGCAATCGCACGCTCGACCAAGATCGGGCCTGCCCGGCGTACGCAGTCCGTTACCAGACGGACCGTTTCTTCCGAGGCGCGCGCGGCGGCCATGCGCTCGCGCATCCCCGCTTCGAATGGCTCGAGCAGAAAGAGCGAAAGCGCGGCGGCGAGCAGCTCGGAAATCACGGAATGCCTCTGCGGAACGGTCAAGCGCGTCTGCCTGCGGGACGTAGGCTTCCTCCATATGGCCGCCCGCCAGGAATATTCAAGTCCGAGTGCCCGGATGCCAGGTTTTAGCCACAATCGATCCCCATTTGGGCTGGCATGAGCGAGGATTTCGAGTTCAAGTGCGCCCGCATCCGGCATCGCAACGAGCGGCTGGCGCGGTGGGCCGGGCGCCACTTGGGCTTCTCCGGACCATGGCTGGAAGCCTATGTCGAGGAGGTCGTCACGGCCGACTACGATTCGCCGGGCCACGACGATGTCGTGCGCAAGATCGCCGGGGACTTCGCCTCCAGCGGCATCGCGCTGGACGCGGACGCGATACGCCGGCGCATCGCCCGGTTCGACGTCTGACGCCGGCTACTCGACGAATGCCTCGTCGCGCGCCCGGCGCACGGCGGGCGCCAGCACCGCGACGAGCAGCAACGCTGCCAACACCAGCAGCGCAAGGCTGATCGGCCGTTCGACGAAGATCATCGGATCGCCGCGCGAGAGGCGCATGGCGCGGCGCAGGTTCTCTTCCATCATCGGCCCCAGGATGAACCCGAGCAGCAGGGGTGCGGGTTCGCAGCCCAGCTTGACGAAGGCATAGCCCAGCGCCCCGAAAAGCAGCGTCATCTCCACCTCGAAGACCGAGTTGTTGAGGCCATAGACGCCGATGCAGCAGAAAACGAGGATCGCGGGATAGAGCAGCCGGTAGGGAACCTTCAGCAGGCTCACCCACAGCCCGATCAGCGGCAGGTTGATGACGACGAGCATGAGGTTCCCCACCCACATGCTGGCGATCAGGCCCCAGAACAGCTCGGGCTCGCGCGTCATCACCTGCGGGCCCGGCACGATGCCGTGGATCGACATGGCGCCGATCATCAGCGCCATCACCGCGTTGGGCGGGATGCCGAGTGTAAGCATCGGGATGAACGAGGTCTGCGCGCCTGCGTTGTTCGCGGCCTCCGGTGCCGCCACGCCCGCGACGGCGCCCTTGCCGAAACGGGACGGATCGCGCGCGATCTTCTTTTCCAGCGTATAGGCGGCGAAGCTCGACAGCAGCGCGCCGCCGCCGGGCAGCACGCCCAGGATCGAGCCCACCAGCGTGCCGCGCAATGCCGCGGGGGCCGCTTCCTTCGCCTCTTCGCGCGTCGGCCACAGCGTGCCGAGGGCGGCGCTCTCGCCGCGCACGAAATGGCGTTCGAGCTGCACGGCGATCTCGGCGATGGCGAACAGGCCCATCGCCAGCGGCACGAAGCCGATCCCGTCGGAAAGCTCGGCGATGCCGAAGGTGAAGCGCTGCTGGCCGGAATTCACGTCCGTGCCCACGAGCCCGAGCACGAGGCCCAGCAGCGTCATCGCCACGGCCTTCACGACCGAGCCGTGCGCCAGCACGATCGCGGCGACGAGGCCGAAGGCCATCAGCGAGAAATACTCGGCCGCCCCGAAGAGCTGGGCGAAGCGCACCATCGCGGGGCTCGCCACCGCGACGACGAGTGTGGCGACGCAGCCCGCGAAGAACGAGCCGAGGGCGGCGACCGCAAGGGCCGCCCCCGCCCGCCCGCGCCGCGCCATCGCGTGCCCGTCGAGGCAGGTGACGACCGACGAGGATTCGCCGGGCATGTTGACGAGGATCGCCGTCGTCGAGCCGCCGTACTGCGCGCCGTAATAGATGCCCGCGAGCATGATCAGCGCGCCGACAGGCTGCAGCGAGAACGTGATCGGCAGCAGCATCGCGATCGTGGCGACGGGCCCGATGCCCGGCAGCACGCCGATGAGCGTGCCGAGCAGCGCGCCCGCGAGGCACCAGAAAAGATTGACCGGCGTGAGCGCCACGCCGAAGCCGAGCAGCAGCGGATCGAAAAGCTCGCTCATCGCCCGAACAGCGGGATCGGCAGGCCGAGGCCGAAGACGAAGATGCCCGCCCCCAGGGCGGCAAGGAACGCGGCGAGCACGAATGTCTCGGTTGGCCGGTAGGGCTTCTCGGCGAGGCGCGCCACGCCCACGCAGGCGAAGATCGCCGCGACGAGACCGGCAGGTTCGAGCAGCAACGCGAACGTCGCAACGCCGAGCAGCAGGCACACGAGCGGGCGCGTGTCGCGTTCAGGCAGCGCCGCCCCTTCGCGCGCGAAGAAGCCGGCAGAACCGATGACGGCGCCGAGCGCCACGAGGGCGAAGCCCAGCGCGTCCGGAACCCAGCCGGGGCCCATGCGCCGCATGTCGCCGGCCGGATAGTCCCAGGCGAGGAGAAGCGTGAGCGCGCCGGCGAGGACGAAGAGACCGCCCGCGAGCGTCTCGGCGCGCGTCAGGCGGCCGTGCAACTCAATCGACCCTGGCGCCCGACAGCTTCACGATGGTGCGGTATTTCTCGTATTCGGCGCGAACGAACGCGTCGAACTGGGCCGGCGTATTGCCCACGGGCACGACCGCGAGACGCGCGAGGCGCTCGATTGTCGCAGGCTCCTTCAGCGCGGCGATGCTCGCGTCCGCGAGCTTCTTGACGATGTCCGGCGGCGTGCCGGCGGGCGCGAAGATGCCGAACCACGTGCTGATGTCGAAGCCCTGGATGCCGGCCTCGGCCATCGTCGGCACGTTCGGCACCTGCGCGCTGCGCCTGGGTGTGGTCACCGCGAGCGGCTTGAGCTTGCCCGCCTCGATCTGCGGATAGGCGTTGGCGAGATTGTCGAACGTGAACTGCGTTTCGCCCGACAGCAGCGCATTGAGCTGCGGGGCGCCGCCCTGATAGGGGATGTGCTCGATCGGCACGCCGATGCGGTCGGCGAACAGCGCGCCGGCGAGATGCCCGCCGCTGCCGTTGCCGCCCGAGCCGTAGTTGAAGCCCTTGGGGTTCGCCTTGATGAGCCGCACGAGGTCCGCGACCGTGTCGGCCTTCACGGTCGGGCTGATGACGAGGATGTTCGGCACGTCGCCGACCTGCGTGATTGCGACCGTGTCCTTCAGCGGCTCGAACGGCATCTTGGCATAGAGATGCGGATTGACGGCGTGGGTCGAGAGCGCGCCCATCACGATCGTGTGGCCGTCGGGCGGCGACTTGGCCGCGATGTCGACGCCCACGTTGCCGCCGGCACCCGGACGGTTCTCGACCACGCAGGGCTGGCCGAGCGTGACCGTCAGCCGGTCGGCGATCGCGCGCGCCGCCACGTCGAGCGAGCCGCCCGGCGGGAACGGCACGATGAAGCGGATCGGGCGGCTGGGAAACGCCTGCGCGCGGGCAAGGCCTGGCAGGAGGGCGGCGGCACCGGCAGCGGCGACGAAGATGCGGCGGGAAAGCGTCAAGGGGCGAACTCCTCGGGGAAAAGACGGGCGCGGCATTCGCCGTCGCCGGAACGAGGGCAGAAACTAGCCCAAGTCCCGCGTCCCGTCAGCCCCCGTGCGCGTTACGCGTAGTCGCCCTTGGGTGCGAGAACCTCGCGTTTGCCGACATGGTTGGCAGCACCCACGACGCCTTCGGATTCCATCTTCTCGACGATGCGTGCCGCGCGGTTGTAGCCGATCTGGAGATGGCGCTGGATGAAGCTGGTCGAGCATTTGCGTTCGCGCGCCACGAGTGCCACGGCCTGGTCGTAGAGCTGGTCGCCGCTGCCCTCGCCGCCGCCCGCACCGCCCTCGCCGCCTTCGCCAAGGCCCATGGCGGCAAGCGCCTCGTCGTCCTCTGTGACTTCCTCGATATAGGCGGGCGCGCCCTGCGCCTTCAGGTGCTTCACCACATGCTCGACCTCGCGGTCGGAGACGAACGGCCCATGCACGCGCGTGATGCGCCCGCCGCCCGCCATGTAGAGCATGTCGCCCTGGCCGAGGAGCTGTTCGGCACCCTGCTCGCCCAGGATCGTGCGGCTGTCGATCTTGCTCGTCACCTGGAACGAGATGCGCGTAGGGAAGTTCGCCTTGATCGTGCCGGTGATGACGTCGACCGACGGGCGCTGCGTCGCCATCAGGATGTGGATGCCGGCGGCGCGCGCCATCTGCGCGAGGCGCTGCACGGCCCATTCCACTTCCTTGCCCGCGACCAGCATCAGGTCGGCCATCTCGTCGACCACGACGACGATGAAAGGAAGCGGCGTCATGTCGAGCGGCTGGTCCTCGAACACGGGCTTGCCCGCCTCGTCGAAGCCGGTCTGTACCTTGCGGGTGAGCACTTCGCCCGTCTTCTTGGCTTCGGCAAGGCGCTGGTTGTAGCCCGCGACGTTGCGCACGCCGAGCTTCGACATGGCGCGGTAGCGGTTCTCCATCTCGCGCACGGCCCATTTCAGCGCCACGACCGCCTTCTTGGGGTCGGTGACGACCGGCGAGAGCAGATGCGGGATCCCGTCATAGACCGAAAGTTCGATCATCTTGGGATCAATCATGATGAAGCGGCACTCGACCGGCGACATCCGGTAAAGCAGCGACAGGATCATCGTGTTGATGGCGACCGACTTGCCCGAGCCGGTGGTGCCCGCGATCAGCAGGTGGGGCATGCGCGCGAGATCGACGATGACCGGACCGCCGCCGATGTCGCGGCCCAGCACGAGGGAGAGGCCCGCCTGCTTGTCCTCGATCGTCTGCTCGAGCAGGTCGCGCAGGAACACGGTCTCGCGTTCGGCGTTGGGAAGCTCGATGCCGATGACGTTGCGGCCCGGAACGACCGCGACGCGCACGGCAAGCGCCGACATCGAGCGCGCGATGTCGTCCGACAGGCCCACGACGCGCGCGGCCTTCGTGCCGGGTGCGGGTTCGAGTTCGTAAAGGGTGACGACCGGACCAGGGCGGACCTTCACGATCTGCCCCTTCACGCCGTAGTCGTCGAGCACGCCTTCGAGCAGGCGCGCGTTCTGCGCCAGCGCCGTCTCGTCGACGGCCGCGGCCTTGACGATCTTGGGCTTGGTCAGCAGCTCGATCGACGGGCTCTGGTATTCGCCCTGAACCGCGAGATCGAGGTTCGTCTGCTTTGGCTTTTTCTTTGTCTCAGGCTTCGCCTTGTCGGCGACGGCGCTGCGCTCGACCAGTTCCGCGGGTGCGAGACGCGGCTTTTCCGGTTCGGGTGCGATCTCGGGATCGCTGTCCTCGCTGCCGTCGAACGAGGGTTCGTTGCGGCTGCGCTTGAGTTCCTGCTTCTCGCGCGCACGCGCCTTGGCCGGGTCGCCCAGACGCAGCTTCGCCACGATCGTCGTGAAGCCCGTCCATGCGCCGGCCGCGATCTTCGCCGACATGCGCGCGAGCCAGCCGCCGGCCCAGGCGGCCGTGCGGTACTCGCCCCACGTGATCGCGAGGCCGAAGACGAACGCGATGAGGGCGACGCCCGCCGCCGCCGTCGCCAGCACGTTGGCGCCGCGCCCGAAATCGGCGCCCAGATTGAGCATGGTCGCAAGGAAGATCTGGCCCACGGCACCGCCGAGGCCGCCGTCGATCGGGCGCGGCCAGCCGGCGGGCGCCGTCCAAGTCGACAGCGCCATCGCGGCGAGAAGGATGGTCGCGGGCAGCAACGCCACGCGCAGCCACCACAGGCTCATCGCGCGCGAACGCATCAGGCGCCAGCCCCAGGCGGCGAACGAGACGGGAATGAGCGCGCCGGCGAGGCCCAGCGTCTGCAGGATCGCGTCGGCGCACGCGGCACCCGCGAAGCCGAGGATGTTCGTCGCCTTCGCGTCGGTCGCGCGGCTGAAGCTGGGATCGGCCGGATCGAACGTGACGAGCGCCGCCGTGACGAGTGCCGCGAGCACGAACAGGCCGAAGCCCGTCGACTCCGCGAGACGCTTGCGGAAGAAGGCACCCGCCCCCTCGGGGAACAGGCCGGTCGAGATGCGCGTTGCGATCGCCATGTGCTTTTGCGTCCTCTAGAGAACCTGCGCGATGCGGGCGAGCGCGCGATCGACCGTGTCGAGATCGTGCACCAGCGCCACGCGGATGAAGGGCGTGCCGGTATTGCGGCCATCCGGCTCGTTCTTGGTGAGATAGCCGCCGGGCAGCACCTTGATGCCCGCCTGCTCCCACAGCTTTTTCGTCGCGGCCTCGCCGTCGCCGACATCGATCCAAAGGAACATGCCGGCGGGCGGGCTGTAGAAGCCGGGATGGCGGCCGAGATGGCGCGCGGCGGCGGCGAACTTCGCCTTGTAGAGCGCGCGGTTCTCGATCGCGTGCGCCTCGTCGCGCCAGAGTGCTGCCGATGCGGCCATCAGCGGATAGGGCGTCGCCGCACACGAATAGCTGCGCAGGCGGTTGAGCGCCTGGATCGTCGCGGGCGCGCCGACGGCGAAGCCCGAGCGCATGCCCGCGGCCGAGCTGCGCTTGGAGAGGGTGTGGAAGCACACGACATTGTCGAGCGGATGGCCCTTGGGCCCGCGGCCCATCGCGTGCGCGACCTCGACGCCGCCGGGCGGCGGCACGTCGCCGTAATAGAGTTCGGCGTAGCACTCGTCGAGCACGAGCAGGAAATCGTGCTCGCGCGCGAGGCCGATCGCCTTGGCGAGATATTCGCGCGTGGCGACGGCGCCCTGCGGGTTGCCGGGCGTGCAGAGATAGAAGACTTCCGTGCGCGCCAGCGTATCGGCCGGGATCGCGTCGAGATCGGGAAGGAAGCCGGTCGCCTTCGTCGCGGTGAGGAAGCGCGGTTCGGCACCCGCCATCACGGCCGCGCCGTAATAGACCTGGTAGAACGGGTTGGGCATCAGCGCGATCGGCGCCTGGCCATTCTTCGCGCGGCTGACGGCGAGCTGGGCGACGATGTAGAGCCCCTCGCGCGTGCCTGCGACCGGGGCGATCTGGGTCTCGAAATCGATCGTGCCGCCGGCGAGCTTGTAGCGTCGCTCCAGCCAGCCGACGATCGCCTGGCGCAGCTCCGCGGTACCCTGCAGCGGCGGGTAGGTGTTCCACTTGTCGGCATGCTGGGCGATGATTTCGGCCGCGAAGGCGGGCGGCTGGTGCTGGGGGTCCCCCACCGACATCGCGAGCGGTGTTTCGTTGCTGCGGGGGGTCACGTCGGCGATCAAATTCGCCAGCCGGGCAAAGGGATAGTCGGCGAGGAGTTCGAGGCGGTCGTTGAGCATGACTGGGGTCTTCGGAGCCCTTGGACACAAGATTTTGCGCGTCAGATCCTTGCCCATTCACCGGAGGCGAACAGGTACAAAGGTGAAACAACAATAACCCGGCGACTCTTAAAGTACAAGATTAAGAGCCGCCGATCCTACCGAGTCTTGGGGGTCGGGCGGATGTTCCCTACGAAATACCCGAGTCGAGGCGAGTCGCGGAACGCGCGCGGAACAAAACGTGGTAACCCTCTGATCCGGTGGGATTTTGCGGCCCGCCTGCCGGCGCCGGCCCGACCACAAGGTCTAGCGCGCCCTCTGGATTGGCTTTCCGCCGCAATTCTGTGGGAAAAGGACCGCCCATGAGCGAAGCCGCAAGATGATCCCGATCCTGTCCGACCAGTCCACGCGCGGCCTCGTCACCCGCCTGATCCGCGACCATGTCCGCACCCACTGGGTGCGCCTCAGCCTCGCCACGGTGTGCATGGGGCTCGCCGCGGCGGCGACGGCGGCCAATGCGTGGCTGATGGAACCCGTGCTCGACAAGGTGTTCGTCGAGCGCAACGTAACGATGCTCTATCTGATCCCGATCGCGGTGCTCGTCTCGGCCTTCGTCAAGGGCGGCGCCAATTACGGGCAGGGCGTGCTGCTGAGCCACGTCGGCCAGCGCATCATCGCCGACCTGCAGGTGCGCCTCTTCGCGCTGACGGTGCGCGCCGACCTCGCCTTCTTCAACGAATACGCGTCGTCCAAGCTCGCGATCCGCCTCACGCACGACGTGGGCCTGATGCGCCAGGCGATCACGCAGGCGCTGGTCGGCATCTCGAAGGACGCGCTGACGGTCGTTTTCCTCGTGGCGCTGATGTTCCACCAGGACTGGCAGATGGCGCTCGCCGCCTTCGTCGTGTTCCCGGTCGCGATCCTGCCCATCGTCAAGCTCGGCAAGCGCATGCGCAAGACGACGACCTCGATCCAGGACACGGTCGGCACGCTGATGACGGTGCTCGACGAGGCGTTCCAGGGCATCCGCCACGTGAAGTCCTACCGCATGGAGGACGAGGAGACGGGCAAGGCGAAGCGCGCGGTCGAGGGGATCTTCCATCTCCTCCAGAAGCAGGCGCGCACGCGCTCGGCCGCCTCGCCGATCATGGAAACGCTGGGCTCGCTCGCGATCGCCATCGTGATCTTCTACGGCGGCCTGCGCGTGGTGGAAGGTGCCACGACCCCCGGCACGTTCTTCTCGTTCATCACGGCATTGCTGCTCGCCTACCAGCCGGTCAAAAGCCTCGCCAACCTGAACTCCACGCTCCAGGAGGGCCTTTCGGCCGCCGCGCGCGTGTTCGCGCTCGAGGACATGCAGCCGTCCATCGTCGACCGGCCGGGTGCTTTGACGCTGCCGCCGGCGCGCGGCGAGATCCGCTTCGAGAACGTCACGTTCGGCTACCGGCCCGAACGCAAGGCGCTCGAGGGCGTCGACCTGATCGTGCCCGCCGGCAAGACCGTGGCGCTCGTCGGCCCGTCGGGCGGCGGCAAGACCACGCTGCTGAACCTGCTGCCGCGCTTCTACGACGTGGACGGCGGGCGCGTGCGCATCGACGGGTGCGACGTGCGCGAGGTGACGCTTTCCTCGCTGCGCGAGAACATCGCGCTGGTCACGCAGGAGACCGGCCTGTTCCACGACACGATCGCGATGAACATCGCCTACGGCCGCCCCGACGCGCCGCTGGCCGACATCCGCGAGGCCGCGCGCCTCGCCGGCGCGCTCGACTTCGTCGACGCCCTGCCCGACGGCTTCGCCACGATCGTGGGCGAGCGGGGCGTGAAGCTTTCCGGCGGGCAGCGCCAGCGCATCGCCATCGCGCGCGCGTTCCTCAAGAACGCGCCGATCCTGCTGCTCGACGAGGCGACGAGCGCGCTCGACAACGAATCCGAGCGCGTCGTGCAGGCCTCGCTCGCCACGCTGATGAAGGGGCGCACGACGGTCGTGGTGGCGCACCGTCTTTCCACCGTCGTCGATGCCGACATCATCTACGTGATCGAGGGCGGCCGCGTGAGCGAGAGCGGCACGCACGCCGCGCTGCTGGCCCAGGGCGGCACCTATGCCCGCCTGCACGCCCTGCAGTCGGCCGAACGGCGCAACGGCGCCTAAGCTCGAAAGAAGACGGGCCCCAACGCAAACGGGCCGGGGTTTCCCCCGGCCCGTGCGCCGTTCCGCCGGAGCGGACGCGAGGCTTACTGGATGCTTTCGCCGTGCAGCGAAAGGTCGAGACCGTCGCGCTCGGCTTCGTCCGAGACGCGCAGGCCCACGATCAGGTCGACGATCTTGAGCAGGATGAACGAGCCGATGCCCGAGAAGAGCAGCGTCGCGACCACCGCGTAGACCTGGATCAGGAACTGGCCGGGGTTGCCTTCCAGCACGCCCTGCAGGCCGTCGGGCGTCGCCGCCGAGGCCGAGAGGGTGCCGGCCGCGAACACGCCCGTCAGCAACGCGCCGACGATGCCGCCCACGCAGTGGACGCCGAACACGTCGAGCGAGTCGTCGTAGCCCATCGCCCGCTTGAGGCTGGTCGAGGCCCAGAAGCACACGATGCCCGCGACGATGCCGATGACGAGCGAACCGCCCGGCATCACGAAGCCCGAGGCCGGGGTGATCGCGACGAGGCCCGCGACCGCGCCCGAGATGACGCCCAGGACCGACGGCTTGCCGCGCGTCGCCCACTCCGCGAACATCCACGCGAGAGCCGCCGCACCCGTGGCGATCTGCGTGACCGCCATCGCCATGCCCGCGCGACCGCCGGCCGCACCCGCCGAGCCCGCGTTGAAGCCGAACCAGCCGACCCACAGCAGGGAGGCGCCGATCACCGCGAGGACCAGGTTGTACGGCGAGAAGTTCTCGGTGCCGTAGCCGCGGCGCTTGCCGAGGACGAGTGCCGCGACGAGGCCCGCGATGCCCGCATTGATGTGCACGACCGTGCCGCCGGCGAAATCGAGCGCGCCGAGGCCGAAGAAGAAGCCGTTGGGGTGCCACACGGCGTGTGCCACCGGCGCGTAGATCAGGATCGACCAGAGGCCGACGAACCACAGCATCGCCGAGAACTTCATGCGGTCGGCGAACGCGCCGCAGATGAGTGCCGGCGTGATGATCGCGAAGGTCATCTGGAACATCATGAACACGACCTCGGGGATCGTGAAGGCGACGGCCGCTTCGCCCGTGCCCAGCGTGAAGGGCGTGTCCCAGCCCATGCCCGCGAGGAAGAAGCGCGAGAAGTCGCCGATATAGGCGCCGCCTTCGCCGAAGGCGAGCGAGTAGCCCACGACCATCCAGATCACGGTGACGAGCGCCGTGATCGAGAAGGACTGCATCATGGTGGCGAGCACGTTCTTCTTGCGCACCATGCCGGCATAGAACAGCGCCAGGCCCGGGATCGTCATCAGGAGGACGAGAGCGGTCGAGGTGAGCATCCACGCCGTGTCGCCGGTGTCGATCTTCGGCGTCGCCGCATCTTCGGCGAAGGCGGTGCCGGCGAGGCCCACCATTCCGACCATCGCCAGCGCACCCAGGCGCGCGAGCTTTTCGAGTTTCGTCATCTGTCGTCGTCTCCTGGCTGTCCCGGCGGGCACCGGGAAGGTTGCGCGCGGGAAGGGTCCCCCTCGCGAAGAATGAGTCTCGATAGTCAAGAATCGTGCCATCGGAAGAGATGCATGCTGCGTTGCAACAACTGTTGATTCCGCTGGGATTTCACGAACTAGCGGAGGCCGGGAAAGGCGTACGTCTTCCCATACCTCGTTCGGGGGAACGAAGTTTGCCTATTTTATAGGCCGATTAGGTGTCTATTTTTCGTGCAGAACGCCTTACAGCGCTTCGACGTTCGTCTCGCCGGTGCGGATGCGGACGGCGTGGCTGACTTCGAGGACGAAGATCTTTCCGTCGCCGATCTTGCCGGTATTGGCCGCTTTCTGGATCGCCTCGACGACGCGCTCGACCATCGGATCGGCGACGGCGACTTCGATCTTCACCTTGGGCAGGAAATTGACCGAATATTCGGCACCGCGATAGATCTCGGTCTGGCCCTTCTGGCGCCCGAAGCCTTTGACCTCGGTCACGGTGAGACCCTGGACGCCCAGCGCCGTCAGCGCCTCGCGGACCTCGTCGAGCTTGAAGGGCTTGATGACCGCCATAACCATCTTCATGACCGAATTTCCTCTCTCGTATGTGCTGCGCGGACGACCGGACAGGCCGGATGCGACCCGTCCGATGCTCGCGAGAATGGTTTCAAGAAGCATGCCGCACCGCAGAACGACGGCGCAACCTGAATCGTTTGCACGCGCGAAGAGGCCGGCGGGGTGTGACAGCGGCAGGCTGGACCGGTGCCGCCGGCCGGCCTAGCTTGTGCCCGTCATGGACAGCCTTGCACCACCCGCCCTGAAAACGGACGTCGCCATCGTCGGCGGCGGCCTCGTGGGCCTGTCGCTGGCGCTGGCGCTGGCGCGCGCGGGCATCGAATCGGTCGTCGTCGACATCGACGATCCGGCCGCCAAGGCGAGCGACGCGTTCGACGGCCGCGGCTCGGCGATCGCACTCGGCTCGGCGCGCGTGCTCGACGGCATCGGGCTGTGGGAACGCCTCGCCCCGCATGCCGAACCGATCCTCGACATCCGCGTGTCGGACGGGGATTCGCAGATGTTCCTGCATTACGACCATCGCGAGCTGGGGCGTGACCCGTTCGGCTACATCGTCGAGAACCGCTACACGCGCCGCGCGCTCTATGCGTGCCTCGCGCAGGAACCGCGCGTGAAGCTCGTCGCACCCGATACGGTCGCGGACGTTTCGGCCGACGCGGTGCGCGCCCTCGTGACGCTCGAATCCGGCATCCGAATCGAGGCACGCCTTGCGGTCGCGTGCGACGGCCGCCCCTCGCCCACGCGCGCGCGCGCGGGCATCGGCGCGCTGCGCTGGGAATACGGGCAGCACGCGCTCGTCTGCGCGATCCGCCACGAGAAGCCGCATCGCGGCATCGCGCACGAACGCTTCCTGCCCGCCGGCCCCTTCGCCGTGCTGCCGCTGCCCGACGCGCCCGACGGCACGCATCTGTCTTCCATCGTGTGGACCGAGCGGCCGGCGCTTGCCGAATTCTTCATGGGCGTGCCCGAGGACGAATTCGTCGAGGAGATCCATGAACGCTTCGGCTGGGGCCTTGGCGCCATCGGCCTTGCGAGCCAGCGCTGGCGCTATCCGCTCGTCTTCGTGCAGGCCGAGAAGGCGATCGGCCAGCGCCTGGTCCTTGCGGGCGACGCGCTGCACGGCATCCATCCCATCGCGGGCCAGGGCCTCAATCTGGGCCTGCGCGATATCGCGGCACTCGCCGAAGTGCTGGCGGACTCCAGGCGCCTCGGGCTCGATATCGGCGCGGCCGACACGCTCGAGCGCTATGCGCGCTGGCGCGGGGTCGACACGGTCGGGCTTTCGGCCGTGACCGACGGGCTGCTGCGCCTGTTCTCCAACGACATCGCGCCGGTGAAGCTCGCGCGCGACATGGGCCTCGCCCTCGTCGACCGGATCCCGCCGCTCAAGCGGATCTTCATGCGCGACGCGATGGGCACGCTCGGCACGCTGCCGCGCCTGATGAAGGGCGAAGCGCTCTAGGCGGGTTGATCCAGCGCAAGGTGCCGACCCCGGCAGGCGCCCACAATCCGGTCTTCCGATCGAAGGAGGACCCTCATGGATCGCCGCACATTCGCAATCGGCATTGCCGCCGTCTTTCTCGCCACCGGTCCCGCTCTCGCGCAAGGCATGGGCGCGGGCGACCGCCAGAAGAAGCGCGAGCAGATGCGCAAGCACTGGGACGAGATGGACCACGACCAGCGCAGCCAGGCGATGGACCGCATGCGCGGCCGACGCAGCGAGCCCAAATACGAGGACATGCGCGAGCGCTGGGACAAGATGTCGCCCGAGCAGCGCACCCGCATGATGGAGCGTCACGACAAGCATCACGGCGAGCAGAAGAAATAGCGCCGGAAGATTTACGCGACGGGAGGAGACGGGAGGCGACCGTCTCCTCCCCATCCCTTTGATATAAAACGAAATGACGAGGAGACGGAGACGTCTCCTCATCCTGTCGCGTCATTTTTGCGGGCGCTGTTGACGCGTGTTGACGGCAGTTGACCGTCAACACGCCAACCCCTTGTTCCGCCGCAAAACCTTTGTTGACGGTTGACGTAAACGAAACCCGTCAAGCAAGTCTTGCGGCGCTTATTCACCTGTCAAAGAGCACGCGAGAGCTGCTCTAACTTATGAATACGCGCAATGATTGTCAAGATAATAAGCCTATAATTTGAAACGTCATGCCCGGGCTTGTCCCGGGCATCCACGACTTGGATTGCGGCGAAAATCACAAAAGGCGTGGATGCCCGGCTCAAGGCCGGGCATGACAGAATGGAGCGGCAGGAGAGGCGCAACGTATACGTCGCGGGGTGAGGGCCCGCCTTCGCTATTCCCGGGCAATCGCGGCATCGCCCGGCGGCAGGCCGGGCAGCCGCACGCGCGCGGTCGTGCCCTTGCCCGGTGCCGTTTCCAGCACCAGCGTGCCGCCGTGCAGCTCGGCGAACAGGCATGCCAGCGGCAGGCCGAGGCCGGTATCGGATTTGGCCCGCGCCTTCTCGTCGTGCGCCGTCTCGAAGGGGCGCAAGGCGCGCGCGGCATCCTCTTGCGTCATGCCGCGGCCTTTGTCTGCCACCGTGAATTCCACCCCGCCGGGCAACCGCCGGCAGGCGATCTTCACCATGCGATCCTCGCCGGCATACTTGATCGCGTTGATCACGAGATTGAGCAGAAGCTGGACGAGCGTTCGCTCGTCGCCGACGAACCCGATGTTCGTGTCGACATCGCGCGTGTCGAGCACCACCTTCTCGCGTTCGGCACGCTGCTGGGCCAGATGGACGACCGTACCGACCAGCGTCGCCGCCGAGACCTTGCCGGGCACGATCTCCCACTTCCCGGCCTCGATCTTCGACATGTCGAGCACGCGGTTGATGACACCGAGCAGGTGGTCGGCGCTGAAGCGGATGTCGTCCGCATACTCGCGGTAGCGCTGCGGCAGGCCGAGCTTCATCGCGTCGGTCGAGAGCACTTCGGAAAAGCCGATGATCGCGTTCAGCGGCGTGCGCAGCTCGTGCCCCATATGGGCGAGGAAATCGGACTTGCTGCGCGCGACGTCGCGAAACCGGCTCGCCTCGTCGCGCGCGGCGCGCGCGGCGGCACCGGTCGAATCGATGAGCGCGGCGACGTGCTGCGCGCGCGCGCGGAGCTTGCGCGAAACGAAGACCAGCAGCCCCGCGGCGAGCAGGCCGATCAGCAGGGGGGTCGCCGCGCGACGCAGCATGGTTTCTCGGATCGAGACCTTGAAGTGCGTCGCCCGGACGAACAGGCCGCTGCCGGCGACCGGCACCGAGTGGCCGATCAGGTTGGGGCCGGCCTTGCTTTGGAAGGAAAACGGGCCGTCCCCGGAAAAGCCGGGGAGTGGGCGCGCCTCGGCCGCGATCAGGTCGACCCGAGGGAAGCGCGCGTACAGGTTTCCACCCCCATCGACAAGGCTGACGCCTTCGACACCGAGCTTCGAGAAATAGGTCGAGAAGAAATCGGGATCGAGACGCGCGGCGACGAGCCCTGCGAAGGCGCCATCGGCCGTTTCGGCGCGCATCGAGACGGGGATGCTGACGACGTTGTCGGGGCGCGAGACCGTCGGCCGGTCGATCCGCAGGCCCTGCGACCTGTTGTCGCGATGGAAGGCGAAGTAGGCCCGGTCCGACAGGTCCACCCGCGACGAAGTGCCCGACGCGGCACTTACCCGAAGCTGACCCCGGCCATCGACGATGCCGAGCCCCTGGATCATCGGCATGGACGCCTGAACGCGCAGGAGCGCGCGCCGGATTTCGGCCGGAATCTGCGTGAACACGATCGATGGCGTCGATACCTCGCCATCGAGCGACTGGAATGCCAGCGTGATCGAGGAGATCGACTGTTCGACGAAGGCGGCAGCCGCTTCCGCCGCAACGTTGGCGCGCCGGTCGAACTCGATCTGCGTGCGCGCGACGATCACCCGGACCTGCTCGGCGGTCACCAGCGCGGTCACCGCCAGAAGCACCGCCGCGACGGGCACGCGCTTCAACCGGCCGAGGAGTTTTTCGGGCATCTGCACCGCTGCGGAACCTGCGTTCGGGTCGCCGCGATGATCGCGCAGGCGTCTCAAAATACTGTTAACGGCGCGACCGGTGCGAATCCTTCGCAAGCACAAGCGCCCAATCCGCCCGCTTGGCGGCGAATCCCATCGCGGCGTGCGCCGGGCTGGTGGACGGAAGCTGGCGGAATTCGAGCCCGTCGGCCGGCAGGCAATGCCGGCGATAGAGCTTCGCGGCCGCCGCCCCGTTGAACGCGACGCGCGCGATTGCCGGATGCCGCGCGAAGAACGCGGCGAAGTCGTTGGGCTCGACGCTGGCGGCGGCGATGGCGGAATCGAGGCTGCCGGGCCGGATCGCGGCGGCGCAGACGTCCCATACGGCGATACCCGCGCCGATCAGCGCCGCGACGCGCGCCGCATAAGGCGCATCGGCCGGGAAGCCGACGACATGGGCAAGGATCGGCCAGAAGGAATTGCGCGGATGCGCATAGTATTGCCCGGCCGCCAGCGAGGCCTGCCCCGGTAGCGAGCCGAGGATCAGGACCCGCGCGTCAGGGCCTGCGATGGGCGGAAAGCCGCGGTCCATGCCGCGGCCGGAAGGTTACGCCGCCAGCTTCGCGCCGGCGATCTCGATGCGGGCGGCGAGCGACGCGCGTTCGGCGTCGTCGGTGGCGGCACCGAGCTTGGCGCGCAAGCCTTCGAGATCCTTGGTCACGGCCGCCTTGTCGATTTCCGACACGCGCACCGCCTCGTCGGCCAGCACCGTCACGCGGTCGGCAGAGGCTTCGGCGAAGCCGCCGGCCACGAAGATGCGGTCGGTCACGGCGCCGTTGGCGTAGACCGCGATCGTGCCCATGCGCAGCGTCGAGATGACGGGTGCGTGGCCCTTGAGCACGCCGAAATCGCCTTCGCTGCCGGGGACGACGACCATCTCGACGTCCTCGGACACGAGCAGGCGCTCGGGGCTCACCAGTTCGAACTTGGTCGTTTCGGCCATCGTCGCGCTTTCCGTTCCCGATCAGGCCGCTTCGGCGGCCATCTTGCGCGCCTTGGCGCGGGCTTCCTCGAGCGTGCCGACCATGTAGAAGGCCGCTTCCGGCATGTCGTCGCAGTTGCCCATGACGATTTCCTTGAAGCCCTTGATCGTGTCCTCGAGCTTCACGAGCACGCCCGGCGTGCCGGTGAAGACTTCGGCGACGTGGAAGGGCTGCGAGAGGAAGCGCTGGATCTTGCGCGCGCGGGCGACGACGAGCTTGTCCTCTTCCGAGAGCTCGTCCATGCCGAGAATGGCGATGATGTCCTGCAGCGACTTGTAGCCCTGCAGCACCTTCTGCACGTCGCGCGCCGTGTTGTAGTGGTCTTCGCCGATGACGCGCGGGTCGAGCATGCGCGAGGTGGAGTCGAGCGGGTCGACGGCCGGGAAGATGCCGAGCTCCGCGATCTGGCGCGACAGCACGGTCGTCGCGTCAAGGTGCGAGAACGACGTGGCGGGGGCCGGGTCGGTCAAGTCGTCGGCGGGCACGTAGATGGCCTGCACCGAGGTGATCGAGCCCTTCTTCGTCGAGGTGATGCGTTCCTGCAGCGCGCCCATGTCGGTCGACAGCGTGGGCTGGTAGCCCACCGCCGACGGGATGCGGCCCAGCAGCGCCGACACTTCGGCGCCCGCCTGCGTGAAGCGGAAGATGTTGTCGACGAAGAACAGGACGTCCTGGCCTTCCTCGTCGCGGAAATATTCGGCGACGGTGAGGCCCGAGAGGCCGACGCGCGCGCGGGCACCCGGCGGCTCGTTCATCTGTCCGTACACGAGGGCCACCTTCGAGCCGGGGCCGTCGGTCTTGATGACGCCCGATTCCATCATCTCGTGATAGAGGTCGTTGCCTTCGCGCGTGCGCTCGCCCACGCCCGCGAACACCGACACGCCGCCGTGCGCCTTGGCGACGTTGTTGATGAGTTCCATGATCGTCACGGTCTTGCCGACGCCCGCACCGCCGAACAGGCCGATCTTGCCGCCCTTGGCGTAGGGGGCGAGCAGGTCGATGACCTTGATGCCCGTGACAAGGATCTCGGCTTCGGTCGACTGCTCGACGAATTCCGGGGCCTGGCGGTGGATCGGCGAGGTGCGCTTGTGGCCGATGGGGCCGCGCTCGTCGATCGGCTCGCCGATGACGTTGATGATGCGGCCGAGCGTCTCGGGCCCGACGGGCATCGCGATCGCGTTGCCGGTATCGACCGCTTCCTGGCCGCGGACGAGACCGTCCGTCGTGTCCATGGCGATCGTGCGGACCGTCTGTTCGCCGAGGTGCTGCGCGATCTCGAGCACCAGGGTCTTGCCCTGGTTCTGCACGTGCAGCGCGTTCAGGATCTTCGGCAGTTCGCCGTCGAAGCGCACGTCGACGACGGCACCCGTGATCTGGACGATGCGGCCGACCTTGTTGTTCGCCATGGTTCCTACTCCTGCAAAATCAGACGGCTTCGGCGCCGGAGATGATCTCGATCAGTTCCTTGGTGATCGAGGCCTGGCGCGAGCGGTTATAGTTGAGCGTGAGCTTCTTGATCATGTCGCCGGCATTGCGCGTCGCGCTGTCCATCGCGGACATGCGCGCACCCTGCTCGGACGCGGCGTTCTCGAGAAGACCGCCATAGACCTGGACGGCGAGGTTGCGCGGCAGCAGCGCCGCCAGGATCTCGCCTTCCTCGGGTTCGTATTCGTAGGACGCGCCGGAATCCGGGGCGCCGGCTTCCGCGGCCACGAACGGCACGAGCTGCATGCGGGTCGGCACCTGCGTCATCGCCGACTTGAAGCGCGCGTAATAGAGCGCGGCCACGTCGAACTCGCCTGCATCGAACATCGCGAGCACCTTGTCGGACACGCGCTGCGCTTCGGCGAAGGTCATGCGCTTGCGGCCCACGTCCTCGACCGTACCGACGATCAGGCTCGCGAAGTCGCGGCGCAGCTGGGCGAGGCCCTTGCGGCCCACGCACAGGATCTTGACCGTCTTGCCTTCGGCCTGGAGCTTGCGGATCTCGGCGCGCGCCATGCGCACGATCGAGGAGTTGAAGCCGCCGCACAGGCCGCGGTCCGACGTGCAGACCACCATCAGGTGGACCTTGTCGGCGCCGGTTCCCGCGAGCAGCTTCGGCGCACCTGCCCCTGCCGTCATCGAGCCGGCGAGCGAGCCCAGCATGCGGCCCATGCGCATCGCGTAGGGGCGCGCGGCTTCCGCCTGCTCCTGCGCGCGGCGAAGCTTCGCCGCGGCAACCATCTTCATGGCGGACGTGATCTTCTGCGTCGACTTGACCGACGCGATCCGCATCCGGAGTGTTTTGAGTGTTGCCATCGTCTGGCTCCGGGCGCGTTCTTAGGCCGCGAAGGTCTTGACGAAGGCGCCGAGCACTTCGCGCAGCTTCTTGTCCGTCTCGGGCTTGATCTCGCGGTCCTTGGCGACGGCGGCGAGCACGTCGCCGTGCTTGGCCTTGATCGCCGCCATGAACTGGGCCTCGAACTTGCCGACGTTCTTGACGTCGATGCCGTCGAGATAGCCGTTCACGCCCGCGAAGATCGACACGACCTGCTCTTCGACCGGCATCGGCGCGTACTGCGGCTGCTTCAGCAGCTCGGTGAGGCGAGCACCACGCGCGAGCAGCTTCTGCGTCGAGGCGTCGAGGTCGGAAGCGAACTGCGCGAAGGCGGCCATCTCGCGGTACTGCGCGAGCTCGAGCTTGATCTTGCCCGCGACCTGCTTCATCGCCTTGATCTGCGCGGCCGAACCGACGCGGGAAACCGACAGGCCCACGTTGATGGCCGGGCGGATGCCCTTATAGAAAAGGTCGGTCTCGAGGAAGATCTGGCCGTCGGTGATCGAGATCACGTTGGTCGGGATGTAGGCCGAGACGTCGCCGGCCTGCGTTTCGATGACCGGGAGCGCCGTCAGCGAACCCGCCTTCATGGCGTCCGACATCTTCGCGGCGCGCTCGAGCAGGCGCGAGTGCAGGTAGAACACGTCGCCCGGATACGCTTCGCGGCCCGGCGGGCGGCGCAGCAGCAGCGACATCTGGCGGTACGAGACGGCCTGCTTGGAAAGATCGTCGTACACGATGACGGCGTGCATGCCGTTGTCGCGGAAGAATTCGCCCATGGCGCAGCCCGTGTAGGGCGCCAGGAACTGCAGCGGCGCCGGGTCCGACGCGGTGGCGGCGACGACGATCGAGTATTCGAGCGCGCCGTAGTCCGCGAGCGTCTTCACGATGCGCGCGACGGTCGAGCGCTTCTGCCCGATGCACACGTAGATGCAGTAGAGCTTCTTGGATTCGTCGCCCTGCGCGTTGACCGCCTTCTGGTTGATGAAGGTGTCGATCGCGACGGCGGTCTTGCCGGTCTGGCGGTCGCCGATGATCAGCTCGCGCTGGCCGCGACCGACGGGGACGAGCGCGTCGATGGCCTTGAGGCCCGTCTGCATCGGCTCGTGCACCGACTTGCGCGCGATGATGCCCGGCGCCTTCACTTCGACGCGCGTCATCTTGGCGCCCGTGAGCGGGCCCTTGCCGTCGATCGGGTTGCCGAGGCCGTCGACCACGCGGCCGAGCAGCGCCTTTCCGACGGGGACTTCCACGATCGCGCCCGTGCGCTTGACCGTGTCGCCTTCCTTGATGTCGCGGTCGTCGCCGAAGATGACGACGCCGACATTGTCGGTCTCGAGGTTGAGGGCCATGCCCTTGATGCCGCCCGGGAACTCGACCATCTCGCCGGCCTGCACGTTGTCGAGGCCGTAGACGCGGGCGATGCCGTCGCCGACGGAGATGACCTGCCCGACTTCGGCGACGTCGGCCGACGTGTCGAACTTGGCGATCTGGTCCTTCAGGATGGCGGAAATCTCGGCGGCGCGAATGGACATGGACTAGGTTCTCCGTCGGATAATCAGGCCCGGCCCGCGAGGGACAGGTGAAGACGCTTGAGTTGACCCTGCAGCGAGGCATCGACGAGGCGGGAACCCACCTTCACCTTCAGCCCGCCCAGAAGCTTGGGATCGACCTTGAGGTCGAGCGTGACCTTGCGGCCGGCGGCGGCGCGCAGTTTGGTCTCGAGTTCGGAAATGCGCGCCGGCGAAAGGGCGACGGCCGAGACGACTTCGGCGACGGTCTCGCCGCGCGCTTCGGCCACGAGGGCGCGATACTGCTTGGCGATCGCCGGGAAATCCGCGAGTCGGCGGTTGCGCGCCAGCGTGCCGACGAAACGGCGCACGAGATCGCCGATGCCGAGGCTGGCCATCACGGCAAGCACGGCTTTTTCCTGCGCGGCGCGCGGCAGCAGCGGGCTGTTCGTCATCCGCTTCAGTTCGGGGACGGCGGCGAGCGCTTCCTCGAAGGTCTTGAGGTCGCCGGCGGCGGCGTCGAGCCATTGCGGATTGGCGAGTTCGTACAGCGCGCCCGCGTAGCGTTGGGCGATTCCGGCGGAAGATGCTTTTTTGGAGGCCACGCGCGGTCCCTTGATCGGCGTTCCGTTTTTCGCCGGTCGCCTCTCCCGGGGGGTGGGGGCAACCTCGCGAAAAACAACAAGAAAACGACGAACGGAACGAGCGGTCCGTTCGGCTGCGGGCGATTAGCTAACACAGGCTTTTCGCCGATGCAATAAGGGCGGCGAAAAAGCTGCGGGTTATCCACGCGTGCTGTAAATACGGGCTTCCGCACGCGCATGGACCGGTCGTGGTCGACGCCGATCCGCGCGACGCAATCGCCCCGATTATGCCGCCGGCAGGATCGCCTGACCGTCAACAAGCGTCTGGCGACTGACATTGTCGACCACGACAGGACTGTCGAGATACGTGACGACCGGTTCGGTCGCGTATTTCGCGCGGACGAAGGCGCGCCATTCCTCGGTATACATGGCCTCCGCCTCGGCCCGCGAATTCCAGAGATAGACGCCGCCGACCGTCACCCCATCGGGATAGAGCACATAGGTCTTGCGGAACAGGCCCGGTACACCCCGGTACTTGGGTGCGGTGCTCAAGAAAATCGCGCAGGCCTCGTCGCGTGAAATCGGCTTGGGCAGGGTGAAAGCAGTAAGGACGGTGATCATCCATCTCTCCTGTGCATCCGCGCGGGGTAACGCCGATGTTTTTGACACTACGTCAAAAATACTTGTTATTGACGCTGTGTCAAATATTTTTTATCTGTTTTCGCATGATGTTACGGCAGAACTGCTGCCGGAGGAGAAGCCATGCGGCCACGGGAATTCGACCAGGACGAGGTCCTGCGCGTCGCCTTCGAGCAATTCCGGCGCAAGGGGATGCGCGCCACCTCGCTCACCGACATCGCGCGCGATGCGGGCGTGCAGCGCGGCAGCCTCTACAACGCCTTCGGCAGCAAGGAAGCGCTGTTCCTGCGCGCCTACGAGCGCTACGCCGGCGACTACCTGAAGGCCGCGCGGACGGCGCTCGGCTCGGGCACCCTGCGCGAGCGACTTGCGGCATTCTTCGACCTGACGATCGCCAACTTCCGCTCCGGCTCGCCGGCGCGCGGCTGCCCCACCACGCGCGGCCTGATGGA
This sequence comes from Tagaea sp., assembly GCA_044224405.1. Lineage (GTDB taxonomy): Bacteria > Pseudomonadota > Alphaproteobacteria > CACIAM-22H2 > CACIAM-22H2 > Tagaea. The sequence continues at coordinate 141,051 of JBGAKN010000005.1, forward strand.
AGTGACGTCCCTCGATGACCAAGGGCCGGATGAAATCGCGCGACAGGCCTTTGCCGACCTGCTGACGCGCCTTACCGACCTGATCGAAGAAGCCTTGTCCACGGGCGGCGCCTTCGACGGGGACGCAAGGCGCGCCGCGCTGCACATCCTTGCGATGACGCGCGGGCTGGCCGTGCTCGAACGCGCCTATGGCGACGAGGCGCAGCTGCGCGCGATCGCCGCCGGGACCATCGATCTCGTGCTCGGCGGACGCGCCGCCCTCACATGAAACTGTACGGATCGATGTCGATCTGCACGCGGATGTCGGGCGGGATGCGCGTCTGCGCGAGCCACGATTCGACGATTTCCTGAAGGTTCGCCTCGCGCGCGGTCTTCACCAGCAGGCGGCGCCGGTGCCGGCCGCGCAGGATCGCCATCGGGGCAGGTGCGGGCCCCAGCACGCTGACGCCGCTGTTGCGGGGCGCGGTCGAACCCAGCCGGCGGGCGAGCCGGTCGACGAGGCCCTCGTCCGCCCCCGCCACGATCACGGCGGCGAGCCGCCCGAAAGGCGGCCAGCCATGACGCTGGCGGTCGGCACGTTCGGCCGCGAGGAAGCGCCCCCGGTCGCCGCCGACGAGCGCCTTCATGACCGCGTGCTCGGGCATATGTGTCTGCAGCAGGACGCGGCCCGGCCGTTCGGCACGCCCCGCCCGCCCCGAGACCTGATGGAGGAGCTGCCAGGTCCGCTCGGCCGCGCGCAGGTCGCCGCCCGAGAGGCCGAGGTCGGCATCCACGATCCCGACCAGCGTCAGGAACGGGAAATGATGGCCCTTGGCGACGATCTGGGTGCCCACCAGGATGTCGATCTCGCGCGCGCTCATCCGGCGCACGAATTCCTCGGCTGCCGCCGGGCCGGTGACGGTATCCGACGTCATGATTTCGATCTTCGCTTCCGGGAACAACGCGCGCGCCTCTTCGGCCACGCGCTCGACGCCCGGGCCGCAGGCGACGAACGAATCCTCCGCCGTGCAGGACGGGCACTGGCGCGGCAGCGGTGACGAGTGGCCGCAATGGTGGCACTGCAGGCGCCCGTGCAGCCGGTGCTCGACCAGCCAGGCCGTGCAGCTCGGGCATTGCAGCCGGTGCCCGCAGGCCCGGCAAAGCGTCAGCGGCGCATAGCCGCGCCGGTTCAAGAACAGCATCGACTGCTCGCCCGCCGCCAGCGCCTCGGTGAGAGCTGCGCGCAGGGGAAGCGCGATGAAGGACTGGCGCGGCGGCGGATGGCGGCGCAGGTCCACCGCCTCAACGCGCGGCAGGCTCGCCCCGCCGTGTCGCGCGGGCAGCTCGACGCGCGCATAGCGCCCGCGCTCCACGTTCGCGAGCGTCTCGAGCGACGGCGTCGCGGAAGCCAGCACGATGGGGCAGCCTTCGAGGCGCGCGCGCACCACGCCCATGTCGCGCGCGTGATAGATCGTGCCGTCCTCCTGCTTGAAGGCCTGCTCGTGCTCCTCGTCGACGACGACGAGGCCGAGTTTCGCGAAGGGGAGGAACAGCGAGGAGCGCGCCCCCACGACGACGCGCGCGGTGCCGGCGGCCACACTGCGCCACACCCGCGCGCGCTGCGCGGTGCCGAGTTCGGAATGCCACTGCGCGGGCTCGGCGCCGAAGCGCGACTGGAAGCGCGCGAGCCATTGGGCGCCCATCGCGATCTCGGGCAGCAGCACGAGCACCTGCTTTTCCGACGCGAGTGCCGCGGCGATCGCCTCGAAATAGACTTCCGTCTTGCCTGAACCCGTCACGCCGTCGAGCAGCGTGACCGAGAAGCCCTGCCCGACGCGCGCGGAAAGCTCGTCGGCGGCTGCGCGCTGGAGCGGCGAAAGATCGGCACGCGGATGGCCGGCGTCGGGCTCCGGCGGGGCGGGCGGATCGATCTCGACGTTTTCAAGCCAGCCCTTCTCGACGAGGCCCTTCACCACGCCGGTCGAAACGCCGGCCGCGCGCGCAAGCTCGGCAGCGGGCCTGGCGCCGCTGCGCGCTTCGAGCAGCACGCGCTTGCGCGCGGGCGTGAGAACGCCCGGTTCGTCGAGCTCGGGATCGGGCGCGTCCTGCGATATCGCGCAGGCGACGACGCGACGCGCCGGCGCCAGCGCCTCAGGCACGCTCATCGCCATGCGCAGCACATTGCCCAGCGGCGACAAGGTGTAAGCCGACACCCAGGCGAGGAAACGGCGCAGCGGTTCGGCCATGCGCGGCGCGGGCAGCACGCCCGCGATGTCCTTCAGGCGCGCCTCGTCCAGCGTGGCGTCGGCCGCGTCGTCCCACACCACGCCGGTCACGCTGCGCCGCCCCAGCGGAACGGAAACGAAATCGCCCGGCATCACGCGCCGTTCGGCCGGGACGCGGTAGTCGTAAGGCCCGAGCGGCAGCGGCAGGGCCACGCGCACGCGCATGCTGGAACACGACTCGACCATCGGCTAGACTCTGGCCGTTTCGAGTCGCCAAAGGAATGCCCAACCGATGAAATTCTTCGTCGACACCGCCGACACCGCCGAGATCCGCGACCTCGCCGCCACCGGCCTGCTCGACGGCGTGACGACGAACCCCTCGCTGATCGCCAAGTCGGGCAAGAAGTTCCTCGACGTCGTCGCCGAGATCTGCGGGATCGTCGCCGGCCCCGTCAGCGCCGAGGTCACGGCCAACGATTTCGACACGATGCTGAAGGAGGGCAAAAAGCTCGCCGGCATCGCCAAGAACGTCGCGGTCAAGGTGCCGCTCACGGTCGACGGCCTCAAGACCTGCAAGACGCTGGCCGACGCGGGCACGATGGTCAACGTCACGCTGTGCTTCAGCCCCGCGCAGGCGATCCTCGCCGCCAAGGCCGGCGCCACGTTCGTCTCGCCCTTCGTCGGGCGGCTCGACGACATCGGCACGAACGGCATGCAGCTGATCGCCGACATCATGACGATCTACCGCCAGTACCCCGCCTTCAAGACCGAGGTGCTCGTCGCCTCGGTGCGCGGGCCGATGCACATCGTGGAAGGCGCCAAGCTCGGCGCGCACGTCGTCACCGCGCCCGCGAACGTGCTGAAGCAGCTTTTCGCGCACCCGCTGACCGACAAGGGCCTCGCCCAGTTCAACGCGGATTGGAAGAAGACCGGGCAGTCGGTCCTGTAAGGCAACCAGGGAGAATCCCTCGATCATGGCCGAGTCCGAAAGCGCATCCGCACTCGCAGGCCTCTCGGCGCTGACGAGCCCGCTGGTCGCCGAATATCTGCGCCGCCATCCGGACTTCCTGATCGAGCATCCCGACCTTCTGTGGATCCTCACGCCGCCGAGCCAGCGTTCGGACAACGGCGTCGTCGACATGCAGCGCTACATGCTCGAGCGCATGCGCACCGACCTCGCGAAGCTGACGGCAGCACAGGCCGAGTTGATCGCCACGAGCCGCGCCAACCTCGCCACGCAGGGCCGCATCCATGCGGCCGTGCTGTCGGTGCTGACCGCCAAGTCCCTGCCCCACTGCATCGACACGATCGCGGTGGATCTCCCCATGCATCTGGAAGTCGACGCCATCGGCCTCGGCTTCGAATCTCTGGAGCACGTGCCGCCGGGCGAGAACGCGCAGAACCTGCGCATCCTGCCGCGCGGCACGGTCGACCGGCTGATGGGCGAGCGGCGCGACATCCTGCTGCTGTCCGACGAGCCGGGCGACACCTCCATCTATGGCGGGGCTTCCACGCTGGTGCACAGCCAGGCGCTGCTGCGCCTGCAGCTCAAGCGCGACATGCCGCCGGGCATCCTCGCTTTCGGCTCGCGCGCCACGTCGAAATTCCATCCCGGCCAGGGCACCGAACTGCTGAATTTCCTCGGCCGCACCGTCGAGGCGACCCTGCGCGGATGGCTGGCGCGCGCGAACTGACGCCCGGTTTCGCCGCCGCCGGCGACCTGCTGCCGGCGATCGCCGGCTGGCGTGCCCAGCTCGAAAACGAGAAGCGCGCCTCGCGGCACACGCTGTCGAACTACACGCGCGATCTCGCCGCTTTCCTCGAATTCCTGCAGGAACATCTGGGCGAGCTGCCCACGCTCGCGGCGCTTGCGCGCCTGAAGCCCGCCGATTTCCGCGGCTTCCTCGCGCGGCGCGTGCAGGGCGGGCTCAAGGCCGCCTCGAACGCGCGCGCCCTTTCAACGCTGCGCGGTTTCTATCGCTATCTCGACCGTGCGGGTCTTGCGACCAACGCGCATATCGGCGCGATGCGCGGGCCCAAGCTGCCGCGCAGCCTGCCCAAGGCGCTCGACGCGGTCGATGCGGCCGCCCTGCTCGACGCGGCCGACATCGACGCGAGCGCGCCGTGGGTCGCGGCGCGCGACCGCGCGGTGCTGGCCCTGCTCTACGGGGCGGGCCTTCGCATCGACGAGGCGCTGTCGCTGGACCGCGTCGCCGTGCCGCTTGGCGAGATGCTGCGCATCGTGGGCAAGGGGCGCAAGGCACGCGACGTGCCGGTGCTGGCGCAGGTGCGCGATCTCGTCGCCGAGTATGTGCGCCAGTGCCCGTTCCGAGGCGGCCCGAACGACGCGCTGTTCGTCGGCGTGCGCGGCAAGCGGCTCAATGCCGGCATCGTGCAGGCCTGCGTGCGCCGCCTGCGCGTCACGCTCGGCCTGCCGGAAACGGCGACGCCGCATGCGCTGCGCCATTCCTTCGCAACGCACCTGCTCGGTGCCGGCGCCGACCTCCGCGCGATCCAGGAACTGCTGGGCCACGCCTCGCTTTCGACCACGCAGCGCTATACGGCCGTCGATGCCGAACGGCTGATCGACGTCTATGCGGCGGCACATCCGCGGGCACGCGAATGAGCGGAGCCGCGCGGACCGTATCGACCCTGCTGCTGGAAATGCGCGCGCGCGGGCAAGCGCGCGTGAAGCTGCGCGATTTCGTCGAGGCGCTTGACGACCGCGCCTTCGGCGCCGCGATGCTGCTGTTCGCGTTGCCCAATGCGGTCGGCATCGGCACGATTCCGGGCGTCTCGACGCTGTTCGGCGTGCCGCAGATCGTGCTCGCGATCCAGATGATCCTCGGCTTCGACCGGCCCCGGCTGCCGGACTGGCTGCTGGAGCGTTCGATCGCGCGCGCCGATTTCGAGACGATGGTGGACCGCGGCGTGCCCTATCTGCAGCGCGTCGAGCGCGTGCTGAAGCCGCGCCTGCAGGGCCTGACCGACGGCTGGATCGAGCGGCTGCTGGGCGTGGTGTTTCTGGTGCTGGCGACGATCGTGTCCCTGCCGATCCCGCTGGGCAACTGGCCGCCGGCCGTGGCGATGGCGCTGATCGGCCTCGGGCATGTCGCGCGCGACGGGGCGTTCATCGCCGCCGGTTGCGTGGCGGGCCTTTTCGCCACCGCGATCGCCGGCGCCGTCGTCCTCGGCGGGGCGGCCGTCGTGTGGCTGGCGGTCGTGCATCTGTTCGGGGGATGACGATGAAGATCCATGGCGGGCCGGGCACGGCGCTGATGGCGCCGATGGCGATCCTGGAAGAGATCGGCTGTGCCCACGAGTGGGTCAACATGGACATGAAGGCCGGGGCCGCGCGCGACCCGGCCTTCCTCAAGCTCAATCCCAAGGGCCGCGTGCCCGTATTGATCGACGGCGATTTCGTGCTGACGGAATCGGCTGCGATCTGCCTGCATCTGGCCGAGCGTTTCCCGCAGGTGGGCCTGCTGCCCGCACCGGGCACGCGGGAACGCGCGCGCGCCTATGAATGGATGCTGTTCCTGTCGAACACGGTGCAGCCCGCGCTGATGGACTGGTTCTATCCCGACTGGCTGGTTCCCGACCAAGGAATGCACGCCGCGATCAGGGACGGCGCCGCCGCGCGCATCGACCGGCATCTCGCGCATATCGACGCCACGCTCGCCGCGCGCGGCCGGCCCTATTGTCTGGGTGCGGCCGTCTCGACGGCCGATTTTTTCGTGCACATGCTGGCGCGCTGGTCGCGCCACCTGAAGCGCCCGGCCTATTCGTTCCCGGCGATCAAGCGGCTGACGGACGCGATGAAAACGCGCCCGTCCGTCGTCCGCATGATGGCCCGGCAGGGAATCGCCGAAGCCGCGATGGCCTAGTTCGTCTTCGGCTTCTGCGCGTCGTCGGTCTTGGGCGCTTCGGCCGGCGGCGGCTGCGTCGTGTTGACGATCGCGGGCGTCACGGTGGGCATCACGATCGTGCCCGGCGTCTGCGCGGATGCCGGAACGGCGGCCGCGGCAAACGCGAGTGCGAGAACGAGCTTGCGGATGGACATGGCGTCTCTCCTTGTTCGGTGGAATGCACGTTAGGGTCACTATAGCACTCCGATTGCGGCGCGGATGTGACCTACATCAAGGGTCTTAACCGCCTCCGCCGATGGCCCTTTTTGCCCGCCCGGCCGGCCCCGGCAGGCGCAAGGCTGCCCCGAACTTGCCGCACGACCGTCCGCGCGCGGATTGGGTAGGATGCGGCAGCGAGGAAACATGAGCGAACAGACAACGCACGACTGGGCCCACCATTACGCCGCCCGCACCCGCGGCATGCAGGCATCCGAGATCCGCGAGCTGCTGAAGCTGCTCGAGGACCCCCAGATCATCTCTTTTGCCGGCGGCATCCCCGACCCGAGCCTGTTCCCGGTCGAGACGATCCAGGCAGCCTATGCGAGCGCACTCGGCAGCCCCGACAAGAGCGGGCAGGCGCTGCAGTATTCGGTCAGCGAAGGCTATGGCCCGCTGCGCGACTGGATCGTCGCCGACATGGCGAAGCGCAATGTCGCCTGCACGCGCGACAACGTGATGATCGTCACCGGTTCGCAGCAGGGGCTCGACCTGCTCGGCAAGCTGTTCATCGGCGCGAAGGACACGGTCCTCGTCGAACGGCCGACCTATATGGGCGCGCTGCAGGCCTTCGGGCCGTGCGAGCCGCAATACGACGACCTGCCCGGCCCCGGCGGGAACGAATCGGCCGATACGCTCGCCGAGCGCGCGCGCAAGCGCGGCGGACGCGTGGCGGCGGCCTATTGCGTGCCGGATTTCGCCAACCCGACGGGCCTTTCGATGTCGCTGGACGCGCGCCGGAAGCTGCTCGACCTGTGCACGGCACTCGACGTGCCGCTGATCGAGGATGCGGCCTACGAGGCGCTGCGCTATGGCGGGGAAAAGCTGCCCGGGCTTCTCGAGCTCGACATCCGGCGCACGGGAAGCATCGACGCCTCGCGCGTGCTCTATTGCGGCACGTTCTCGAAGACCATTGCACCTGGCCTGCGCGTCGGCTGGGTGTGCGGCGGGCGCGAGCCGATCCGCAAGCTGGTGCTCGCCAAGCAGGCGGGCGACCTGCACAGCCCGACCATCAACCAGATCGTCATGCACGAGGTCGCCACGCGCTGCTACGACGCGCAGGTCGCGAAGACCACCGAGACCTACCGGAACAAGCGCGACGCGATGCTGGCGGCCCTCGCCCGCCACATGCCCAAGGGCGCGCAATGGTCGAAGCCCGATGGCGGCATGTTCGTGTGGATGACGCTGCCCGCCGGCCAGAATGCCGGCACATTGCTGCAGACCGCGATCAAGCGCGAGCGCGTGGCCTATGTGCCGGGCGCGGCCTTCCACGCCACCGGCGGCGGCGAGAACACGCTGCGGCTCAATTTCTCGATGCCGACGATCGAACGGATCGAGGCCGGGGTGGAGCGGCTGGGCCGGCTGTTCGCGTGAACGAAGCGCAGGACCGTTGGGACGCGACCTACGCGGCGAAGGCCGACAATGTGAGCTGGTTCCAGGCGCGGCCCGAACGCTCGCTGGCGATGATCGCCGATGCCGCGGGCGGCCGCCCGGCGTCGATCGTCGATATCGGCGGCGGCGCGTCGCGGCTGGTCGATGGCCTGATTGCCGCCGGGCATGCCGATCTCGCGGTCCTCGACATTTCGGGTGTCGCGCTGGAGCGTTCGAAAGCCAGGCTCGGCAGCGATGCCGCGAAGATCGAATGGATCGTCGCCGATATCGTCCGCTGGCAGCCGCCGCGCACATGGAACATCTGGCACGACCGGGCGGTCTTCCACTTCCTGACCGATCCCGCCTCGCAGGACGCCTATATCGCCGCATTGCGCGCCGGAACGACGGCGGGATCGCACGTGATCATGGCGACGTTCGCGCCCGACGGCCCTGAAAAATGCAGCGGCCTTCCCGTGCAGCGCTACAGCGCGCAATCGCTGGCGGAACGGCTGGGTGCCGGGTTCGGGCTCTACGCGCAGGACCGGGAAAGCCACGCGACGCCGTTCGGCACGAACCAGGCCTTCAGCTACGCGGCCTTCCGGCGGGTCTGAGCGATCAGATGTGGATCGGGCGTCCGTCGACCGCCAGCGCGGCTTCGCGGACGGCTTCGGTCAGCGTCGGGTGCGCGTGGCAGGTGCGCGCGATGTCCTCGGCCGAGGCGCCGAACTCGATCGCCAGCGTCACTTCCGCGATCAGTTCGCCCACCGACGGGCCCACCATGTGGACGCCGAGCACGCGGTCGCTCGCCTTGTCGGCGAGGATCTTCACGAAGCCGTCGGTCGAATTCATCGCGCGCGCGCGGCCGTTCGCCGTGAACGGGAACTTGCCGACGCGGTACTCGACGCCTTCGGCCTTGAGCTGCTCTTCCGTCTTGCCGACGGACGAGCATTCCGGCCACGTATAGACGACCGAAGGGATCGCGTCGTAATTCACATGCCCGTGCTGGCCGGCGAGGATCTCAGCCACAGCCGTGCCCTCGTCTTCCGCCTTGTGGGCGAGCATCGGCCCCGCGATGGCGTCACCGATCGCGTAGATGCCGGGCACGTTCGTCTGGAAATGCGGATCGACCGCGACGCGGCCCTTCTCGTCGAGATTGACGCCCGATTCCTTGAGGCCGAGGCCGTCGGTGTAGGGGCGCCGTCCGACCGCGACGAGCACGATATCGGTGTCGATGGTCTCGGCCGTGCCGCCCGCGGCGGGCTCCACCGTCAACGTCACGCCCTTGGGGCCGATCTTGGCGGCCGTCACCTTCGTCGACAGCTTGAACGCCATCCCCTGCTTGGTGAGGATGCGCTGCATCTGCTTGGAAACCTCGCCGTCCATGCCCGGCATGATGCGGTCGAGGAACTCGACGACCGTGACCTTGGCGCCCAGGCGCTGCCAGACCGAACCCATCTCGAGGCCGATCACGCCGCCGCCGACGAGCACCATCGATTTCGGCACTTCCGTCAGCTCCAGGGCACCCGTCGACGAGACGATCTTCTTCTCGTCGATCTTGAGGCTGGGCAGCGACACGACGTCGGAGCCCGTCGCGATGACGATGGCCTTGGTGGCGAGGCTCTGCGTGCCACCGGCGTTCAGCGCCACGTCCACCTTGCCGGCACCGGCGATCCGGCCCGTGCCCTTGACCCAGTCGACCTTGTTCTTCTTGAAGAGGTACGCGATGCCGTCGACGTTGGACTTAATCGTCTTGTCCTTGTGGGACATCATCGCCTTGAGATCGAGCTCCACCTTGCCGACCTTGACGCCGAACGCGGCGAGCCCGTGGCTTGCCTCCTCGAACTTCTCGGAAGCCTGCAGCAGCGCCTTGGACGGGATGCAGCCCACGTTCAGGCACGTGCCGCCCAGCGTTTCGCGCTTCTCCACGCACGCGACCTTGAGGCCGAGCTGCGCCGCGCGGATCGCGCAGACATAGCCGCCGGGGCCGGAACCGATGACGACGAGATCGTAGGCGGCTTCACTCATGTTCGTTCACATGTCCAGGATGAGGCGGGCGGGATCTTCGATGCATTCCTTGACGCGCACGAGGAACGTCACGGCCTCGCGCCCGTCGATGATGCGGTGGTCGTAGCTGAGCGCGATGTACATCATCGGGCGGATCTCGACCTTGTCGCCCACGGCGATCGGGCGCGGCTGGATCTTGTGCATGCCCAGGATGCCCGACTGCGGCGGGTTCAGGATGGGCGTGGACATCAGCGAGCCGTAGATGCCGCCGTTGGTGATCGTGAAGGTGCCGCCGGACATGTCGTCCATCGTGAGTTTCCCGTCGCGCGCGCGCCGGCCGAAATCGCCGATCTTCTTCTCGATGTCGGCGAAGGAGAGGATGTCGCAGTCGCGCACGACCGGCACGACGAGGCCCTGCGGCGTGCCCACCGCGATGCCGATGTCGTAGTGGTTCTTGTAGATGACGTCGCCGCCGTCGATCTCGGCGTTGACGGCGGGGAGTTCCTTCAGCGCCACCACGCACGCCTTGGCGAAGATAGACATGAAGCCGAGCTTGATGCCGTGGCGCTTCTCGAAATTCTCGTTGTACTTCGAGCGCAGCGCCATCGCGGCCGTCATGTCGACCTCGTTGAAGGTCGTCAGCATGGCGGCGGTGTTCTGCGCCTGCTTCAGGCGTTCGGCGATGCGCGCGCGCAGGCGCGTCATCTTCACGCGCTCCTCGCGGGGCCCTGTGTCGCGCGGGGCCGCGGGCGCCGTCGGCTTCGCGGCAGGTGCCGCGGCGGCAGCCGCAACGTCGGGCTTGGTCACGCGGCCGCCGGGGCCGGAACCGGCGACGGAACCGGCATCGAGGCCGGCCTCGGAAAGCGCCTTGCGCGCGGCCGGACCCGGCTGCGCCGCGGCGGCGGCGGGTGCCGCCTTGGCGGGTGCAGGTGCGGGGGCGGCGGCTTTCGCGGGGGCGGCGGCAGGTGCCGCGGCCTTGCCGGCGGCGCCCGCTTCGATCTCGCCGAGCTTGGCGCCGACGCCGACCGTGGCGCCCGCCTCGGCGATGATCGCCGACAGCATGCCCGCGACGGGGGCCGGAACCTCGACCGTGACCTTGTCGGTCTCGAGCTCGCACAGCGGCTCGTCGACCTTCACGGCGTCACCGACCTTCTTGAACCATTTGGCGATGGTCGCCTCGCTGACGGACTCGCCCATCGGAGGGACCTTGATTTCGACGGCCATGCTCGGATTCCGTTCTTTTCGGTGCGGGGTTGGTCTCAGACCGTCAGCGCCTTGTGGACGATGTCGGCCTGTTCCTTGTTGTGGCGCTTGTAGAGGCCGGTCGCCGTGGCGGCGGCTTCGGCGCGGCCGACATAGCTGGGCCGCTTCGCCGCGTTCTTGAGGTGCGACAGAATGTTCTCGAGCCGGTGCTCGACGAATGTCCACGCACCCATGTTCTGCGGCTCTTCCTGGCACCAGACGACGTCGGCGTTCTTGTAGCGGCCGAGCTCGCGCTCGGTCGTGGCGAGCGGGAACGGGTAGAGCTGCTCGATGCGCACGATCGCCACGTCGTCGATGCCGCGCTTGGCGCGCTCCTCGAACAGGTCGTAGTAGATCTTGCCCGAGCACAGCACCACGCGTTTCACCTTCGCGTCGGCGACCAGCTTCTCGGTCTCCGGCAGGATGCGGTGGAAGCTGGTGTTCGGCCCGAAATCCGCCAGCGGCGAGACCGCGAGCTTGTGACGCAGCAGCGACTTGGGCGTCATGATCAGCAAGGGCTTGCGGATCGTGCGGCGCACCTGGCGGCGCAGCGCATGGAAATAGTTGGCGGGCGTGGTCAGGTTGCAGACCTGCCAGTTGTCCTCGGCGCACATCTGCAGGAAGCGTTCGAGGCGCGCGGACGAGTGCTCCGGCCCCTGCCCTTCGTAGCCGTGCGGCAGCAGCATGACGAGGCCCGACATGCGCAGCCACTTCACCTCGGCCGACGAGATGAACTGGTCGAACATCGTCTGGGCGCCGTTGGCGAAATCGCCGAACTGCGCTTCCCACAGCACAAGCGAGTTCGGCTCGGCCATCGAATAGCCGTACTCGAAGCCGAGCACGCCGAATTCCGACAGCGGGCTGTCGTGGACCTCGAACGTCGCCTGCTTCGGGCGGATGTTGTTGAGCGGCACGAAGCGCTTTTCGGTCTCCTGGTCGACCAGCACCGAATGGCGCTGCGAGAACGTGCCGCGGCCGCAATCCTGGCCGGAGAGGCGCACGGGCGTGCCCTCGACCGCGAGCGTGCCGAAGGCGAGCGCTTCGGCGGTCGCCCAGTCGATGGCGCCGGCGGTGTCGATCAGCTTCTTCTTGTTCTCGAGCTGGCGGCGGATCGTGCGATGGATGTTGTGGCCTTCGGGCACGCGGCAGATGCCGGCCCCCACTTCCTTCAGCAGGTCCATCGTGACGGCGGTGTTGCCGCGGTTGTCTTCCTTCTTGGCGAGCTCGATGCCCGCCCACTTGCCTTCGAGCCAGTCCGCCTTGTTGGGCTTGTAGCTCTTCGAGGCTTCGAGCTGGGAATCCAGGTGTGCCGCGAAATCGTCGTAGATCTTCTGCGATTCCTCGGCCGAAAGCTGGCCGGTCTTCGCGAGATGCTCGGCATAGATCGTGCGCGTCGTCGGCTGTGCCGCGATCTTGCGGTACATGATCGGCTGCGTGAAGGACGGCTCGTCCGCCTCGTTGTGGCCGTGGCGCCGGTAGCAGATCATGTCGATGACGACGTCGCGGTGGAAACGCTGGCGGAACTCGACCGCGATGCGCGCGACATGGACGACGGCTTCCGGATCGTCGCCGTTGACGTGGAAGACCGGGAAGCCGAGGCCCTTGGCGATGTCCGAGCAGTAGGCGCCCGAGCGCGAATAGGCCGGGGCGGTCGTGAAGCCGATCTGGTTGTTGACGATGAAGTGGATCGTGCCGCCCGTCCGGTAGCCGAGGATATCGACGAAGCCCATCGTCTCGGGGACGATGCCCTGGCCCGCGAACGCCGCGTCGCCGTGAAGGAGCAGCGGCATAACCTGCGTGCGGTCATTGTCGCCGAGCTGCACGCTCTTGGCGCGCGCCTTGCCGAGCACGACGGGATTGACCGCCTCGAGATGCGAGGGGTTGGCGGTGAGCGAGAGGTGGATCTTGTTGCCGTCGAACTCGCGGTCCGACGAGGTGCCGAGATGGTACTTCACGTCGCCCGAGCCCTGCACGTCGTCGGGCTGCGAGGAGACGCCTGCGAACTCCGAGAAGATCGCGATGTAGGGCTTGCCCATCACGTTGGCGAGCACGTTGAGGCGGCCGCGATGCGGCATGCCGATGACGATCTCGCGCACGCCGAGCTGGCCGCCGCGCTTGATGATCTGCTCCAGCGCCGGAACCATCGATTCGGCGCCGTCGAGCCCGAAGCGCTTCGTGCCGACGAACTTCTTGTCGAGGAAACGCTCGAATCCTTCGGCCGCCGTCAGGCGTTCGAGGATCGCGCGCTTGCCGCGCTCGGTGAAGTCGGTCTGGTTGCGCGGGCCTTCGATGCGCTGCTGGATCCACGATTTCTGCTCGGGATCCGTGATGTGCATGAACTCGACGCCGATCGAGCCGCAATAGGTCTTCTTCACCGCCGCGATGATCTCGCGCAGCGTGGCCGTGTGCATGCCCAGCACGTTGTCGATGAAGATCGGGCGGTCCATGTCGGCTTCGGTGAAGCCGTAGCTGGCCGGATCCAGTTCGGGATGCGGTTCGCGCTTGGTGAGGCCCAGCGGGTCGAGCGTGGCATCCAGATGTCCGCGCACGCGGTAGGCGCGGATCAGCATGATCGCGCGGATCGAATCGAGCGTGGCGGCGCGCGCCTGCTCGATCGACACCCCGCCGGCGGCGGGTGCGGCCGCGGGTGCCGCGTTCGCGTTGGCGGGCTTGCCCTTGGCAGGGGCGGCGGCGGCCGGATCGGGCACGCCGATGATCTTCGTCTTCTCGCGGCCCCAGCCCGGCACGAAATAGCCCGTGCCCTCGGCCCCCATCTCGCGGAACAGCGCGTGCCAGCTCGGATCGACGCTGGCGGGATTCTCGCGGTAGCGGTCGAGAAGTTCCGCGAGATAGACCGCGTTGGCGCCGTTGAACAGGGAGTCGAGATCCGGATGCGTTGCCATTGTCAGCCTTCGCGAGGATTGACGCGTGGGTTGCCGATCAGCCCTTCATCGCCTTGAGCATCGTCGAGCCGAGGGCGGCCGGGCTGTCGGCCACCATGTAGCCCGCCGACTTCATCGCCTCGATCTTGTCGCCGGCCGTGCCCTTGCCGCCGGAGATGATGGCACCGGCATGGCCCATGCGGCGTCCCGGCGGGGCGGTGACGCCCGCGATGAACCCGACGATCGGCTTCTTCGACTTCGACGCCTTGAAGAAGGCCGCAGCCTCCTCTTCCGCCGAGCCACCGATCTCGCCGATCATGATGATGCCGACAGTTTCCGGGTCCGCGACGAACAGCTCGAGCACGTCGATGAAGTTCGTCCCGTTGACCGGGTCACCGCCGATGCCCACGCACGTCGTCTGGCCGAGACCGGCTGCCGTCGTCTGCGCGACCGCTTCGTAGGTGAGCGTGCCCGAACGCGACACGATGCCGATCTTGCCGCGGCTGTGGATGTGGCCCGGCATGATGCCGATCTTGCATTCGCCCGGCGTGATCAGGCCCGGGCAGTTCGGCCCGATCAGGCGCGACTTGGAGCCCTGCATCGCGCGCTTGACGCGCACCATGTCGAGGACAGGGATGCCTTCGGTGATGCACACGACGAGGCGGACCTTGGCGTCGACCGCCTCGAGGATCGCGTCGGCCGCGAAGGGCGGCGGCACGTAGATGACCGAGGCGTCGGCCCCGGTCGTGCGCACGGCTTCGTCCACCGTGTTGAACACGGGCAGGTCGAGATGCTTGGAGCCGCCCTTGCCGGGCGTGACGCCGCCGACCATCTTGGTGCCGTAGGCGACGGCCTGCTCGGAGTGGAAGGTGCCCTGCGCGCCGGTGAAGCCCTGGCAGATGACCTTGGTGTTCTTGTCGACGAGTACGGCCATGTTATGCGGCCTCCTTCACGGCCTTGACGATCTTTTCGGCCGCGTCGGCGAGGTTGTCGCCCGACACGATCTTGAGGCCGGAGTTCTTGAGGATCTTCTTGCCGAGATCGACGTTCGTGCCTTCGAGGCGCACGACCAGCGGCACGTTCAGCGCCACCTCGCGCGCGGCCGCGACGACGCCTTCGGCGATGACGTCGCAGCGCATGATCCCGCCGAAGATGTTGACGAGGATGCCTTCGACGTTCGGGTCGGAAAGGATCAGCTTGAAGGCCTGCGTCACGCGCTCGCGCGTGGCGCCGCCGCCCACGTCGAGGAAGTTCGCCGGCTCCCCGCCATAGAGCTTGATGATGTCCATCGTCGCCATCGCGAGACCGGCGCCGTTGACCATGCAGCCGATCGAGCCGTCGAGCTTGACGTAGTTGAGCTCGTGCTTCGAGGCCTCGAGCTCCATGGGATCTTCTTCGTCTTCGTCGCGCAGGTCGGCCACGTCCTTGTGGCGGAACAGCGCGTTGTCGTCGAAGTTCATCTTGGCGTCGAGGGCGATCACGTCGCCCGCACCCGTGATGACCAGCGGGTTGATCTCGACGATCGAGGCGTCGAGGCCGGTGAAGGCCTCGTACATCGCGGTCAGGAACTTGACGCACGCGCCGACCTGCTTGCCTTCGAGGCCGAGCGCGAACGCGACCTTGCGCGCGTAGTAGGCCTGCAGGCCTTCGGCCGGATCGATGGCGACCTTGATGATCTTCTCGGGCGTCTTGTGGGCGACTTCCTCGATCTCCATGCCGCCTTCGGTCGACGCCATGATCGTCACGCAGCGCGTGGCGCGGTCGACCAGCATGCCGAGATAGAGCTCGCGCTTGATGTCGCAGCCTTCCTCGACATAGATGCGCTTCACTTCCTTGCCCTTGGGGCCGGTCTGCTTGGTGATCAGCGTCTTGCCGAGCATCGCCGAGGCGTTCTTCTTCACCTCGTCGATCGACTTGACGACGCGCACGCCGCCCTTGCCGTTCGGATCGTCCTTGAAGCGTCCCGCCCCGCGGCCGCCGGCGTGGATCTGCGACTTCACGACCCAGACCGGGCCGCCCAGTTCGCGGGCCACTTTTTCCGCCTCGTCGGGGGTGTAAGCGACGGCCCCCTTCGGCACGGCGACGCCGTAGCGCTTCAGCAGGGTTTTCGCTTGGTATTCATGGATATTCATGGACGTCCCGGTCGGTTGGAAGGTCGGGAAAACCGCCCGGACACCCTAAATCGGGGCTGTGCGGACAGGGCGGAGGCGTACGTTAGTCCGGGCGGGGCGGCGCTGCAACCGCACCCCGCCCGGAAACGCGGTATCAGATTACAGCTTGCCTTCGGCCTTGAGCAGCTTTTCGGCGATCGCGCAGAGGTCCTGCACCGCCTTGACCGACTTGTCGAAACCGGCCTGTTCGGCGGCGTCGAGCTTGATCTCGACGATCTTCTCCACGCCGTTCTTGCCGAGGATGACGGGCACGCCGACATAGAGGTTCTTCACGCCGTACTGGCCCGTGAGCCAGGCGGCGCAGGGCAGCACCCGGCGCTTGTCGCGCAGATAACAGGCCGCCATCTCGATCGCCGACATGGCCGGCGCGTAGAAGGCCGAACCCGTCTTCAGCAGGTTGACGATTTCCGCACCGCCGTCGCGCGTGCGCTGGACGATCTTGTCGAGGCGTTCCTGCGTGGTCCAGCCCATCTTGATGAGGTCGGGCAGCGGGATGCCGGCGACGGTGGAATAGCGAACCGAAGGCACCATCGTGTCGCCGTGGCCGCCGAGCACGAAGGCCGTGACGTCATCGACCGACACCTTGAATTCGTCGGCGAGGAAGTGGCGGAAGCGCGCGCTGTCGAGCACGCCGGCCATGCCGACGACCTTGTTCGCGGGCAGGCCCGAGAGCACCTGGAGCACCCACACCATCACGTCGAGCGGGTTGGTCACGCAGATGACGAAGGCGTTGGGGGCGTGCTTCTTCAGGTTCTCGCCGACCGTCGCCATGACCTTGACGTTGATGCCGATCAGGTCGTCGCGCGTCATGCCGGGCTTGCGCGGCACGCCGGCGGTGACGATCACCACGTCGGCGCCGGCCATCGCGGCGAAATCGTTCGAACCGGTGAACAGGCCGTCGAAGCCTTCGACCGGGGCGGCTTCGGCGATATCCAGCGCCTTGCCCTGCGGGATGCCTTCGGCGATGTCGATCATCACGACGTCGCCCAGTTCCTTGAGGCCGGCGAGGAGGGCGAGCGTGCCGCCGATCTGGCCTGCGCCGACGAGCGCGATCTTGTTGCGTGCCATGGATTTTTCCCTTTCCGAACGGCACCCCGTCCGGGGCCCGGTCGCTGCACTGCGAAAAGTGACGACGGGTTTTACTCCGCCATTGGTTAATGCTTCAAGAGGAGAGCCGCAAAAATCGCCGATTTTCGGGGAGGTTGCGCCCGAAATCGGGAGGTTGGCGGGCCGGTCAGGCGGTCGTCGACAGCTCGTCGCCGAACGTCTCGATTATTTCGCGGACCTTCGGCATCTGCAGGACGAGAGCCTCCACGCAATCGGCGTTCAGCTTGGCGGGCGCCATGCGGCGCAGTTCCTCGATGGCCCGCTCGACCGACCAGGCTTCCTTGTAGGGGCGCCGCGAGGTCAGCGCGTCGAAGATGTCCGCGACCGCGAGGATCTGGGCCTCGATCGGGATGTCCTGCCCCGTCAGGCCGTAGGGGTAGCCGGAACCGTCCAGTTTCTCGTGGTGGTAGCGCACGGTGTTGCGCAGGATCTCGATGCCCGGCAGATCGGCGAGTCCGACGGCGTCAACGATCTTGTCGACCATCGCAAGGCCGGTCGTCACGTGCGCCTTCATCGCCTCGAATTCCTCCGGCGTCAGCTTGCCGCGCTTGAGCAGGATCGCGTCCGGCACGCCGACCTTGCCGATGTCGTGCATCGGCGCGAACTGGAACATCTTGGCCGCGAAATCGTCGGCAAGGCGGTACTTGGGCGCGATGCCGTCCGCGATGAGCGCTGAATAGTGCGACATGCGGGTCAGATGCTCGGCCGTGTCGGTGTCGCGATAGGCGCTGATCGCCTGCGCCGAAGTGATCGCCGCCGAGAATGTCTGGTAGTACGAAAGCTCCAGCGTCAGATGCAGTGCCGCAAGCCGAACATAGGGATCGATCGCCGTCAGGCGCGGGCCCGCGAAATAGTCCGGTATCGCGGCGTTTACGAAAATCAGCCCGATCAGCCTTTTGCCGTAATGGACCGCGCGCGCGAAGCTCGAGCGGAATCCCATCTCGAGCAGACGCTTGGTATGGATATGCCCCGAACCCGCGAAATCCCGCAGATCGCCGACGACGCGTTCGGCGTTCGGCTTGCGCGCGAAGGCCAGCGAGGGGATGTCGCCGAGCTTTGCCGAATAGTGCGTGAGATTCGAGCTGCCGTGACTGTTGTCGGCATAGGTGTGCAGCGTGTCGCTGCCCGGATCGTAGAGGGCGGAAGCGAAGCGAAGCGGCTCGTCGTCGCCGATCGCTTCGCAGGCCGATCGCTGAAGCTCGCACAGGCGCGTTCCGAACGAGGAATTCCGATCGAGCGCAGAGACAAGAACGCGATAGCCCACGGCGGATCTCCTCCTACGGATATCGACCACAAATACACATCAACTATGTAAATGAGGCGTTAATGCCGGTGCGCGTGCCGGCCGATCCGTTCGTCAGCCGCCCAAATGGGGAGCCGCGAGATAATCCTCACTCTGCATCTCGTGCAGGCGGCTGGCCGTGCGCTGGAATTCGAAGGCGTGGTCGCCCGCCGGGTGCAGCTGCTCGGGGCCGGCGGCGGCGGCCATCACGAGTTTGCCGCGATGCTCGTAGAGCGAGTCGATCAGCGTGACGAAGCGGCGGGCCTCGTTGCGGTTGTCGGGATTGAGGATCGGCACGCCGTCGAGCACCAGCGTGTGGCAGGCCTTGGCGAGTGCCAGATAGTCGGCAGCACCCCGCGCCTGGACGCACAGCTCGGCGAAGCTCGCGAACGCGACCCCGCCGCCCGCGCGCTTCAGTTCGAATTCGCGCCCGCCGGCGTCGAGCGTCAGCGGCCCGATATGGGCACCTTCCGTCAGCGTCGCGAAGGCTTTTTCCAGTTCCGCCGTCGCGGCCGGGCCCAGCGGCGAATGGTAGACCGGCAGCCCGCGGATGCGGATGCGGCGATAGTCGATGCCGCCGTCGAGCGCCAGCACGTCGAGCTTTTCCTTCAGCAGCGCGATCGCCGGCAGGAAGCGCTCGCGCTGCAGGCCGTTGGCGTAGAGGTCATCGGGCTCGATGTTCGACGTGGCGACGACGACGACGCCCTTTTCCAGCAGCGCGCCGAACAGGCGGCCGAGGATCATCGCGTCGGCGATGTTCGTCACCTGGAATTCGTCGAAGCACAGCAGCCACGCCTCGTCGGCGATGGTCTGCGCCAGCGGCGGAATCGGATCGCCGTCGCCCTTCTTCGCTTCGCCCGTCTGGCGCCAGGCATGGATGCGGCTGTGCACTTCCAGCATGAAGGCGTGGAAATGGACGCGACGCTTATGCTCGACCGGCGCATGCGCGAAGAAAAGGTCCATCAGCATCGACTTGCCGCGCCCGACCCCGCCGAAGAAATAGAGGCCGGTGGGCGGCGCGCCCCGCTGCTCGGTGCCGAACTTGCGCGCGAAGCCGAGCGACGCGCGCCAGAATCCGGGCCGCGGATCGGGCCTGTAACTGGCGAGCGCGCGCGACAGCGTCTCCAGCTTCTCGACCGCGAAGGCCTGTGCTGGATCGGCCTTGATCTCGGCCGCCGCGAGCTTGGCGCGGTAGGCATCGAGCAGTGCCGTCATGCGACGCCCAGCAGCTCGGCGACGAAGACCGGCACGATCTGGGTGGCCGGCCCATAGCGCGTCTCGGCGAAGGCGCTCGCGACGGCCGACGGTTCGAGATTGAGCTCGACCGTGCGCGCACCCGCCGCCTTGGCGATCTCGACGAAGCTGGCGGCCGGATGGACGTTGCCCGACGTGCCGATCGACACGAACAGGCTGCACGCCGCGAGTTTCTCGTGCACCTCTTCCATATAGAGCGGCATCTCGCCGAACCAGACGATGTGCGGGCGCAGGCTGCCGCGCCCGTCGCAGGCCGGGCAGCGCGCGGTAGGCGTGAGGTCGCCGCGCAGCTCGGCCAGGATGCCGCACGCCATGCAGCGTGCCTTCAGCAGCTCGCCGTGGATGTGGCGGATGTTCTGCGAGCCGGCGCGCTCGTGCAGGTCGTCGACGTTCTGGGTGACGATGGTCACTTCGCCGCCCTGCCAGTTCGATTCGAGGATCGCCAGAGCCACATGCGCGTCGTTGGGGGCGACGCCCGGATCGAGAAGTGCACGCCGCCGCGCGTTGTAGAAGCCGTGCACGCGCGCCTCGTCGCGCACGAAGGCCTGGGGCGTCGCCACGTCCTCGATCTTCACGGTCGCCCAGATGCCGTCCGCGTCGCGGAAGGTGGACAACCCCGATTCTTTCGATATACCGGCACCGGTGAGGACAACGATCGAGCCCGTCATGCGCAAGCACCCTAACGAAAACCCGTCGCCGGGAAAATCCGTTCTGTTCGTCTGTACTGGAAATATCTGCCGCTCGCCCACCGCCGAAGCGGTTTTCCGCGCCGCGGCGGCGCGTGCGGGCCTGGCGGTGCGGGCCGATTCCTGCGGCACGCAGGGCTATCATGTGGGCGAGCCGCCCGATCCGCGCGCCCAGCGCCATGCCACCAGGCGCGGCTACGACCTTTCGGCGTTGCGCGCCCGGCGCATCGTGGACACCGACTTCGAGACCTTCGACCTGATCCTCGCCTGCGACCGCGGCCACTACGAAGCCCTGCTGGCGCTGGCACCCGGCCATGCTCATGGCCGCATCCGCCTGCTGCGCGCCGACGGCGGCGACATCCTCGATCCCTATTACGACGGACCGGAAGCCTTCGAGACCGTGCTCGACCAGGTCGAGGCGGAATGCGCGCGGCTGGTGGCGGAGATCGCCTAGATTTCGACGAGGCTCGTCGCCAGCGCGCGCGCCTTGTCGAGGGTGAGCGTCGCGCCGTTCTCGAAGCGGATCAGCGCATCGCCGCCGCCGGCGGCAGATTCGATCCGCACGCCGCCGCTGCCGTCCTTCAGCAGGATATCGAGCGCGGCGAGGCTTCCGTCGGATTTCCGGACTTCCCGGACCGTCACGTCGACCTTCGAAGCGCCCGCGAACTCGACCGTCGTGCCCGAGCCCGCACGCACCGTGTCGAATCCGTCGCCGCGCCGGTAGAGCGCGGTCGCGTTGCGCAGCGTCAGAAGGTCGTTGCCGGCGCCCCCGGTCACGCGGCCGACTTCCGCCGCGACGATCCGGTCGTCGCCCTCTCCCGCCTCGATCGAATTCGCGTCCTGCGCCACGATCGTGTCGCCGCCTGCCCCGGCACGCACGCGGTCGGCATGGAACACCGCGAGCGTATTGTCGCCGTCGCCGGTCTCGAGGCGGTCCACATGGTCGGCGATCAGCAGGTTGTCCCCGTCGCCGACCTCGAGGGTCCCGACATGGCTGACGGTGACGTTGTTGTTCCCATTCCCGATGTCGAGCATGGTCACGCGCTCCGCCGCCAGCACGTTGTCGCCGTCGCCCGCCACGAGAATGCCGACGCGGCTTGCCGTCAGCCGGTTGTCGCCGTCACCCGCCACGAAGATGCCGACGCGGTTCGCGGTCAGCGCGTTGTTTCCGTCGCCGATCCCCAACGTGCCGATTCGCCGGGCCTCCAGCGAATTGCTGCCGTTGCCAAGCGCCAGGACATCGACCCTGTCGGCCGAGACCCGATTGGCGCCATTGCCGACGATCATCCCGCCGACGCGGCTGGCCGCGATGCTGTTGTCGCCGTCGCCGACCCGCATGCTGTCCACGCGATCCGCGACGATCCTGTTGTCGCCGTTGCCGACGGTGAGCACGCCCACGCGGGTGGCGGTGATGTTGTTGTCGCCATTGCCGACGCTGATGTTCGCGACCTGGTCGGCGACGATCGTGTTGTTTCCATTCCCGACGGTGAGATTGCCCACGCGCGTCGCGACGATTGAATTGTTGCCGTTGCCGACCGCGATGTTCCCCACCTGGTCGGCGACGATCGAGTTGTTGCCGTCGCCGACGAGGAGGTTGCCCACGCGCGTCGCATAGATCGAATTGTCGCCGTTGCCGACGATCACGTTCGCGATCCGATCGACGACGATGGCATTGTTGCCGTTGCCGACGAACAGGTTGGCAAGGCCCCGCGCCGCGATCATGTTGTCGCCGTCCCCGATCGACACCGACGGCCGATTGCCGTAGGTCTGGAATGCCTCCGCGGGATCGAAATCGTCGAGAAATGGCGAAAGCCCGCGCAGCACGCCGAGATTCCCGGAAAGCGAGATGCCGGCCCCTGCCCCGGAAACCGGAGCGGAGACACCATATCCTGGCTGCCTTGCGGCGAAAGCCTTGTTTGCCGCCGAGACCGCAAGGGTTCCCGAAAGCGACATGTATTGTGCCACAGCCGCGTCAAAAGACGTGCGCATCGGAATTCTCCCGTAGCTTGTCCGGCATTCTGCCGTCAATTCACGGTAGCAAATCCGCCGCGCGAGTCAAGCGGCCAGCATGTATTCGGCTTCGGGCGTGTAGATCGAGCCCGACGACTGGCGATAGCTCGAATAGAGCACGAACTGGTCGACCGTCAGCGGGCCGGCGCGGAACAGCGAATTGATGGCGAGCCATTCCTGGATCTTGGGCAGGTTGGCGTCGCGCAGCTTGGCGAGCGTGACGTGCGGGGTGAAGCGGCGCTGCTCGTCGGGCAGGCCGATGCGCCGCAGCGTGTTGTCGACGCGCTCGTGCAGCGCCATCAGTTCGGCGCTCTTGCGCACGCCCGCCCACAGCACGCGCACTTCATTGCCGCTGGAGAAATGGCCCACGCCTGAAAGCTCGATGTCGAAGCGCTTCGGGCGGACCTGCGCCAGCGCGTAGCCGACCTCCTCGGCCATGTCGCCGGGAACGTCGCCGATGAAGCGCAGCGTTATGTGGAAATTCTCGTCCGGTATCCAGCGCGCGCCCGGCACGCCGCCGCACAGGCCACCCAGCCGCAGCCGGACATCTTCCGGCAAAGGCACGCCGACGAACAGGCGGTACATCGAACCCCCCGACGCGAACCGAAGTTGCGCATTCAGGGGTAGACCGATTCGGAACGCCTTACAAGCAGCGCCGGGTTACGAACACGGGTTCGGACTGGCCGCATGCACGCGGTCGATCGCGGCGCGCACGTCCGCCGGGATCGCCACATCGATCGAGGCGATGTTCGACGCGAGCTGCTCCTGCGTCGTCGCGCCGATGATCGCCGCCGTGACGAACGGCCGGCCGGTGACGAACGCGAGCGCCATCTGCGCGGGATCGAGGCCCGCTTCGCGCGCGATGCGCACGTACTCGGCTGCCGCCGGTTCGGCGCGCGGCGTCGAATAGCGCTTGAAGCGGTCGAAAAGCGTGAGTCGGGCCTTGGGCGGCCGGGCGCCGTTCAGGTACTTGCCCGCGAGCACGCCCATGCCGATCGGCGAATAGGCCAGCAGCCCGACATCCTCGTGCATCGCGATTTCGGAGAGCCCGATGTCGAAGTAGCGGTTGAGCAGGCTGTAGGCGTTCTGGATCGACACGATGCGCGGACCCTTGCCGGCGGCCGCAAGCTCGAGATGCTTCATCGTGCCCCACGGCGTCTCGTTCGACACGCCGAAATGCCGGATCTTGCCTTCCTTCACGAGCGCCGCCATCGCCCCGACGGTTTCCTCGATCGGCGCACCACGGTTCGCGTCGGGTCCGTGCTCGTAGTCGCCCTGACCGAAGAAATTTGCCACGCGGTCGGGCGAATGCGTCTGGTAGACGTCGATATAGTCGGTCCGCAGGCGCTTCAGCGATCCTTCGACGGCCGTGCGGATGCTCTTCGCGTCGAGGCGCGCACCGCCGCGCACATGCGCGAGGTTGTTCGAGGCACCCGTCACCTTCGTCGCGATGATCACGTCAGCGCGCTTCGCGCGGTTCTTCCCCAGCCACGCGCCGAGGATCTGCTCGGTGCGCCCGCACGTCTCGGGCTTCGGCGGCACGGGATACATCTCGGCCGCATCGATGAAGTTCACGCCCTTCGAGAGCGCGTACTCGATCTGCGTGTGACCTTCGGCCTCGCTGTTCTGTTCGCCCCACGTCATCGTGCCGAGGCAGATGGCCGAGACGGACAGGCCTGTCCGCCCGAGCTTGCGGTATTGCATCTTCAGAATTCTCCGGAGGTAGGTGTCAGACGAACAGCGCGAGGACGCCGGTATACCCGTAGAGCCGCGCGTTGGAAATCTCGCCGTTGCAGAACATGCCGACGATGGGGATGTCGCCCAGCGTCTCGCGCAGCAGGCGGCGCTCTTCCGAGCCGGGGCCGAACAGGTGGGGCCCCCGCGCGAGGCACGAGAAATAAAGGCCGGCCTTGGCGCGCGGGGCCTGGCGCTTCAGCCCTTCGAGCATCTCGGCGAGGTCCTGCGTGGCGGCCGCGCGGTCGCGGCGCACGAACATCAGCCGGTCGCCGGGCTCCACGCTCGCCCCCACCGCGACGAGCCCTTCGGCGGGATCGATGCCGGTCAGGTTGCGCACCAGATAGTCGGCCGCGTTCGAACCGGGTACGGGCAGCGCCACATGGATGTGGCCCGCGATCTGGCGCAGGTCGCGCGCCAGCATCTCGCCGATATCTTCCTTGAACACGTCGAGCGCGCGCTGCCCGTCGATGCCGATCAGCACGTTGCCGTCGGCCGCGTTGACGCGGTGCATCGGCCCGATGGGCGAGCAGCCCTGCGTGAGGCCGGTGACGACCGAAACCTGGTGGGCGAAGAGCACGCCCGAAACGCCGCCCTCGACGACCTTGCCGGCGATCTGCGCCGTCGCGCGCTCGCCCGAGGAAAGCCCGCCGACCAGGAACGCCTCGCTCGCTTCGGCGATGCCGCCAATCACGTCGGCGACTTCCGGGCAGCGCGGATCGGCATGCACGACGCCGAAGGCCGGGCGCTTGGCCGCGATCCAAGGGCCCAACTCGGCAAGCGGGGAAAGATCGTCGGTGAGATTGGGGAGCACGCGATAGGAATCGGCCGGCAGGTCCAGCGCGATCGCGGCGAGGGCCGCGGTCTCGAACACCTCGTCGTCGCCGAGCACGCCCATGCCGACCGAGCCGACCCAGTCCTGGATGCCCGACACGCGGCGCACGACGGCGAGCACTTCCTCCAGCCGGTCGGCGAGGATGTCGGTCGCGTAGAGGAAGCCGAGGCGCGCGGTGGGCAGGTTTCGCGAAAGCGATTCGCCGATCTCCACCGCCAGCTTTCCCCAGTTCACGGGGTCTTGCGTGCGCGCCTGGGCAAAGGCGATCTGGGGAGCGATCTGCGACATGACTCCGCTATCCTGAACCAAACGGAATGCGGAAGCCATCCGGATTTCTGGCCGGAAACCGGACTGCACGCGAAAGCGGCAGTCCGGAAACCGCTTCGTTCAGCTCATGCAGACGGCTTCGACATTGTTGCCGTCCGGATCGATGACGAACCCCGCATAATAGGTGGGGCTGTAGTCCACGCGCAGGGCGGGCCCGCCATTGTCTTTGCCGCCGGCCTTCAGCGCCGCGGCGTGGAACGCCTTGACCGCCGCCTTGTCCTTGGCGCGGAAGGCGACATGCGTGCCGCCCGCGGTCTTCTTCGATTCATAAAGCCACAAGGCGGGTGCGCCCGGCGGTCCGAAACCCGTGCCCGAATCGTCCGCCACGAAGCCCAGCGGCTTCAGCACGGCCGTGTAGAACGCGCGGCTGGCGGCAAGATCCTTCACCCTCAATCCGATATGGTCGTACATGCTTGGTCCTCCGTCGTTGGAGGCCAAGGGCTACGTGAAGGCCGCCAGCCGTTCTTGGAGAATCTTGCCGTCTTTTTTCGTGCGGGCGGCCTTGCGGAATTCGCGCGGCGTGGCGCCGGCCACGCGCCGGAAGCTGCGCATGAAATTCGACAGGTCGGCGAAACCCGATTCGTAGGCGATCGACGTGACGGCCGCGTCGGTCTCGACGAGCAGGCGCGCGGCGTTCCGCAGCCGCGCGCGCACGAGATACTGGTGCGGCGACACGCCGAGCACGCGCGTGAAGACGCGCAGGAAATGGAACGGGCTGAGGCTCGCCTGCGCGGCGGCGGTGGCGAGGTCGATCTCCTGCCCGGCATTCGCGTCGATCCACAAAGCGGTCTCGACCGCGCGGCGCCGGTCGCGCGGGCTTCCGTCGGACGGCGTCGAAGCCCGGTCTTCGACGAGCGACACGAAGCGGGCGGCGAACGCATGGCCGATCTCGTCGAGCCCGACATCGCTCTTGCCGTCGGCGGCGGCCTGCGCGAGTTCGCCCAGCACCATCAGTTCGGGCAGCGGCGGCAATCCGCCCTGCCGCCACGACGACGCGCGGTCGCCGAGGCTGCCGACCAGCCGGGGTGACAGGCGGAAGGAAAGGCATTCGTCGCCGCAGGCGTGATGCTCGTGCGTGCAGGTGAATTCGTCGCCGGGATGACCGGTCAGCACCGAGCCCGCGACCAGCTCGTGCGTGCGTCCGCGATAGCGATAGCCGAAGCTGCCGCGCCGGACATAGGCGAGCGACGTTCCTTCGTGCATCTCCGCGAACGACTTGGCGCCCGGCCCGGCCGAGCAGCGATACTCCGTCACCCGGACATGTTCGTTGTGCAGGAGCGTGCGGGACTGCATGGCCGCTAGCCCGCCAGGAACGCGCGCAGCGAAGGCATCAGGCCGGCGACGACCCTCTCGACACCTGCCGGATTGGGATGGATGCCGTCGGCCTGGTTGAGCGCCGGAACCGCCGCGACCCCTTCGAGGAAGAAGGAATAGAGCGGCGCCTTGTATTTCTGTGCCACGCGCGGATAGACGGCCGCGAAGCGCGCGGCATAGTCGCTGCCCATGTTGGGCGGGGCGCGCATGCCGGCCAGCATCACGCGGCTGCCGCGCGCGACGAGCTTCTCGCAGATCTTGTCGAGATTGCGTTCCATCGCGTCCACGTCGAGGCCGCGCAGGCCGTCGTTGGCGCCCAGCGCGACCAGCACGAATTCCGGCGGCTTGGCGCCCAATGCCCAGTCGAGACGCGCAAGACCGCCCGCCGACGTATCGCCTGAGACGCCCGCATTGACGATCTCGACGTCCACGCCGGCGGCCCGCAACGCCGCTTCGAGGCGGGCGGGGAACGCGAGATTCGCCGGCAGGCCATAACCGGCGGTGAGGCTGTCGCCCAGCAGCAGCAGGCGCGGGCGTGCCTGCGCCGCCACCAGATTCGGCCATGACGCGCAAAGGCTTGCCGCGCCTGCATTGAAAAGCAGGCGACGGCGCCCATATCCTGAAGAATTCAGCTCCGTGCCCGGAAAGCGAGACATGCCTGTAGCTCCTGCCGCTCCGATCGTCGAACTCAGCGGCGTCCATCTCAAATTGGCGAGCCAGGCGGGCGAGGTCAATATCCTGCGCGGCGTGGATTTCGAAATGGCGCGCGGCGAGAGCGTCGCCATCGTGGGCCCCTCGGGTTCCGGCAAATCGACGATGATGATGATCGTCGCGGGCCTCGAACGGCCCACGCAGGGCACCGTGCGCGTCGCGGGCCAGGATCTTTCCGCCCTCGACGAGGACGGGCTCGCCCTGTTCCGCCGGCGCAACGTGGGCATCGTCTTCCAGTCGTTCCACCTGATCCCGACGATGACGGCGATCGAGAACGTCGCCATCCCGCTGGAATTCGCGGGCGACCCGGATGCCTGGGATCATGCGCGCGCAGCACTCGATTCGGTCGGGCTCGCGCACCGCACGACGCACTATCCCGGCCAGATGTCGGGCGGCGAGCAGCAGCGCACCGCGCTTGCGCGCGCTTTCGTCGCCAAGCCCGCGCTGCTGCTCGCGGACGAGCCCACCGGCAATCTCGACGGGACGACCGGCCATTCCATCGTCGACCTGATGTTCGACCTGAAGGATCGGCACGGCACGGCGTTGCTTCTGATCACGCACGATCCCAAGCTCGCCGCGCGCTGTGGGCGTGCCGCGCGGATGCTCGACGGGAAGCTCGCGCCCGCTCCCGCCATCGCGTCGGCCGCGCAGTGAACGCGAGTCCCGACCGCTACGCGCTCGCCTGGCGCCTCGCGCGGCGCGAGCTGCGCGGCGGCATAAAGGGATTCCGCGTGCTGATCGCCTGCCTGATGCTGGGCGTGGCCGCCATCGCGGGCGTGGGCTCGCTCGCCGAAGGCGTGCGCGAGGCGCTGCGTCAGGACGCGCGCCGCCTGCTGGGCGGCGACGTGGAACTTTCCTTCACGCACCGCTCGACCACAGCCGAGCAGGCCGCGTTCCTCGCCGCATCGGGCCGCGTTTCGGAAATCATGGAAATGCGCGCGATGGCGCACACGCCCGACGAACGCACGCTGGTGGAACTGAAGGCGGTCGACGCCGGTTATCCGCTGGTGGGCAGCGTCGATGTCGCCGGCACGACCGATCTTGCAGCGGCGATCGCGAAGGGTGCTGACGGGCGCTGGGGTGCGGCGGTCGAGCCAGCGACGCTCACGCGCCTGTCGATCAAGATCGGTGACATGATCGGCGTGGGCGACGGCATGTTCATCGTGCGCGCGACGGTGGAAACGGAGCCCGACCGTTCGGCCAATCTCTTCACGCTGGGACCGCGCGTGATGGTGGCGCGCGAAGCCCTGCCCGAGACCGGCCTTGTCCAGCCGGGCGCGCTGATCCGCTACCAGTCGCGCATCCTGCTTGCCCCCGGCACGGATGCGCCTTCGTGGATCGAAGCGATCAAGGCGAAATTCCCCGACGCGGGCTGGCGCATCCGCGGCGAGAGCGAAGCCTCGCCCGGCCTGCAGCGCTGGATCGACCGCATCGCGATGTTCCTGACGCTCGTGGGGCTCACGGCCCTTCTCGTCGGCGGCGTGGGTGTGGCCAACGCGGTGCGCAGCTATCTCGATAGCCGCACGGCTTCGATCGCGACGATCAAGTGCCTCGGCGCACCCGGCAAGCTCGTGCTGCGACTTTATCTGATCCAGATCCTGTCGCTTGCCGGCCTCGGCATTCTCGCGGGCCTTGCCGTAGGCACGCTCGTGCCGACGTTCGTGGCGCCCTTGCTCGCCGAGCGGCTGGGCTTTGCCGCGCGCGGCGGACTCTATCCCGTGCCGCTGCTTCTCGCCGCCGCGTTCGGCGTGCTGACGGCGCTGGCCTTCACGCTGTGGCCGCTCGCCCGCGCGCGCGACGTGCCGCCCGCCGCCCTGTTCCGCGATCTGGTGGCGCCGACGCGGCGCTGGCCGCGCACGTCCAGCATCCTGCAGACGGCCGGCGCGGTGCTGGCCCTCGCCGCCCTCGCGATTCTCACGTCGATCGACCACAAGCTCGGGCTCGGCTTCTGCGTCGCCGCGGTCGTCACGTTCGCGATCTTCCGGCTTGCGGCCGCCGGGATCGGCTGGCTCGCGCGGCGTGCAGGCCATGTGCGCAATCCCGCCCTTCGCCTGGCACTCGCCAACATGCACCGGCCGGGCAGCCCGACGCCGGGCATCCTGCTGTCGCTGGGCCTCGGCCTGACGGTGCTGGTGATGATCGCGCAGATCCAGGGCAACTTCGCGCGCCAGCTCGCCGAACAGCTGCCGCAGATGGCCCCGTCGTTCTTCTTCATCGACATCCAACCCGACCAGATCGCGGCGTTCGACCGGCTGGTCGGACAGCATCCGGGCGTGGGTGATATCCGGCAGGTGCCAAGCTTGCGCGGGCGCATCGTCAAGCTCAACGGCGTGCCGGTCGATCAGGTGGCGGTCGCCCCCGACGCGCAGTGGGCCATCGGCTCGGACCGCGGCCTCACCTATACGGGACCGATGCCGCCGGGCACGCGGCTGGTCGCGGGCGAATGGTGGCCGGCGGACTATGCCGGCCCGCCGCTCGTCTCGTTCGACGCGCAGATCGCGCGCGGCATGGGGCTTGGCGTCGGCGACACGATCACGATCAACGTGCTGGGCCGCGAGATGGACGCGCGCATCGCCAACCTGCGCGCGATCGACTGGACGAGCCTCGGCATCAATTTCACGCTGACCTTCGCGCCCGGCATGCTGGAAGGCGCCCCGCAGACCTGGATCGCCACGGCGCAGGCCGATGCCGCGAACGAGGACGCGCTGGAGCGCGCGGTCACCGCCGCCTTCCCCAACGTCTCGTCGATCCGCGTGAAGCGCGCACTCGCCAGCGCCCAGCAGACCGTGACGGGCATCGCGACGGCCGCGCGCGTGACGGCCGCGATCACGCTGGTCGCCGGCACGCTGGTGCTGGCGGGCGCGATCCTCGCGACCCAGCGTCGGCGCACCTACGATGCGGTCGTCCTCAAGGTGCTGGGTGCCCGCCGGCGCGACGTGATGCGCGCCCTGCTGGCCGAATTCGCGCTGACCGGGGCGGCAGCGGCCCTTATCGCGGCGATCATCGGCACGGCGTGCGCCGCGCTGTTGGTGGCGAGCTACATGCGGTTCGAATTCGTCGTCCTCGGCGGCACGCTGGCCGGGACGATCGGCGGAGCTGCCCTGGCGGTCGCGCTGATCGGGCTGGCCGGGACCTGGCGGGCGCTTGGCCAGAAGGCCGCCCCGCTGCTGCGCAACGCCTGAAAGCGGGCGATTCGAACCGGTCAGAGGCAATAAGCCACTGAATTGCCATAATTATCTCCGTATTGGATGAATCCGGAGTATTGAATTCCGGGGGGTGAACCCCCATTATCTCCAGTGTCCGGTCCCGGCATTCGCCGAGGCCGCAATATTTCGGGAGCTGATGTCCATGTACGAGACCGAAAAACAGTATCTGCCGCGCGCCGGCGTCGATGCCGCGGCACTCGACGAAGGCCTGCGCAGCTATATGCTCGGCATCTACAACTACATGGCTTCGGCCGTGGCGCTGTCGGGCATCGTGGCCTTCCTGGTGGCCGGTTCGCCGGCCATGACCCAGCTGCTGTTCGGGACACCCCTGAAGTGGGTGGTCATGCTCGCCCCGATCGGCTTCGTGATGCTGATGTCGTTCCGCTTCGAGAAGATGTCGAAGGGCGCATTGCTCGCGATGTTCTGGGTCTTCGCGGCGCTGATGGGCGCGTCGATGGCGGCGATCCTGCTCGTCTTCACGGGCGCCTCGGTCGCGCGCGCCTTCTTCATCGCGGCCGGCATGTTCGCGGGCGTGAGCATCTACGGCTACACGACCAAGGCCGACCTCACGAAGTTCTCGACCTTCCTGATGATGGGCCTGATCGGCATCGTCATCGCGGGCCTGGTCAACATCTTCGTCCAGTCCTCGATGATGCAGTTCATCATCTCGGCGGCGTCGGTGCTGGTGTTCTGCGGCCTGACGGCGTGGGACACGCAGCGCCTGAAGGACACGTACTACGAAGCGGCCGGCACGGAGCTCGAAGGCAAGCTCGCGGTGATGGGTGCCTTGTCGCTGTACCTGAACTTCATCAACCTGTTCCAGGCGCTCGTCTCGCTGCTGGGCCAGAAGGACGAATAGTCCGCACCATACATGCGTGGTTTATGGCCCCGGATCGGAAACGATCCGGGGCCTTTTCTTTGTCGCCGAATTTCCAAAATGCGTCGCAAAAATTCTTACATCCATTGTTGAGATTCGAACGTACATCGGCTTAGAGAATGCATTGGGTGCCTCGCATGCATCGATGCGGACTCGGCCCAATCCCCCCACGACAAGGATCTACACGGAAATGATGGGACTCTTCGGCGCAGGTGATGCGCGCGCGACGCTTGCGGCACTCGACAAGTCTCTTGCGGCAATCGAATTCAAGCTGGACGGCACGATCGTCACCGCAAACCGCAACTTCCTGGACGCGATGGGCTACGACCTCGCCGAAGTGCAGGGCCGGCATCACGGCATGTTCGTCGAGCCCGGCTACCGCGACAGCGCCGAGTACCGGGAATTCTGGGCGAGCCTCGCGCGCGGCGAATCCAAGCGCGCGCAGTTCAAGCGCATCGCCAAGGGCGGGCGCGAGGTCTGGATCGAGGCGACGTACAACCCGGTCATCGGGCGCAACGGCCGTCCCTACAAGGTCGTAAAGTTCGCGACCGACGTCAGCGCGCAGAAGGCCGAGTACACCGACCTTCTCGGCAAGATCAACGCCATCGGCCGCTCGCAGGCCGTGATCGAATTCAAGCCGGACGGCACGATCCTCACAGCGAACGAGAATTTCCTGAACGTGCTGGGCTACGCGCTCGCCGAGATCCAGGGCCGGCACCACAGCATGTTCGTCGATTCCCAAGAGCGCGCGGGCAGTGCCTATCGCGAGTTCTGGGCGGCGCTCAATCGCGGGGAGTTCCGCGCGGGCCAGTACCGGCGCATCGGGCGCGGCGGCAAGGAGGTCTGGATCGAGGCCTCCTACAACCCGATCTTCGACCACAACGGCAAGCTCGCCAAGGTCGTCAAGTTCGCGACTGACCTGTCGATGCGCAAGGTCGAGAACGCGAAGCTCGCCGACGCGTTCGAGAGCGGCGTGCGCGCCCTCGTCAACGAAGTCAGCGAGTCGGCCGGCGCGCTCGAAGTCACCGCGCAGTCGCTGTCGGCCGCCGCCGACCAGACCAATCAGCAATCCTCGACGGTCGCCACGGCATCCGAAGAGCTGAGCGCCTCGGTCAACGAGATCTCGCGCCAGCTCACCGAAGCGACCAAGGTCATCGACGTGGCGGTCGAAGAATCGGAGAAGTCGAACCGCACGGTTTCCGATCTTGTCGGCATCGCCGAACGCATCGGCGAAGTGACCAAGATGATCGCCCAGATCGCCAACCAGACGAACCTGCTGGCGCTCAACGCGACGATCGAGGCCGCGCGCGCGGGCGAGGCCGGCAAGGGTTTCGCGGTCGTGGCGTCGGAAGTGAAGAACCTCGCCAACCAGACCGCGAAGGCGACCGGCGACATCGCCGAGCAGATCGCCGCGATCCAGAACTCGAGCCGGATCACGGCCGGCTCGATCCAGGAGATCTCGCGCGTGATCGGCCGGATCAGCGAGGTCAACACGTCGATCTCGGGTGCCATCGAGGAGCAGTCGGCCGCGACCCGCGAAGTCTCGGTCAATATCGTGGGCGTCCGGCAGGCGGCGGAAGATACCGGGCGCTCGTCAACGGGCGTGCTCGAGGCTTCCCGCACGCTGAAATCCCAGTCGACCGAACTCGCCGGCCGCGTCGACAGCTTCCTCGCCAGCGTCCGCGCGATGTGATCCGGCGGTTGTCGCCGCGTCAGCCCATCCAGAGGATCTGGCGCACGACGTCGCCAGCGGCGAGCCGTTCGAAGGCCGCGTTGAGGCCGTCGAGGCCGATCCGGTCGCTCATCAGCCGGTCGACCGGCAGCTTGCCGCGCTTCCACAGGTCGACGAAGCGCGGGATGTCACGCAGGGGAACCGCCCCGCCGACATAGGAGCCCTTCACCGTGCGCTCCTCGGCCACGAGGCTGACCGGCGAGAGCGACCACATCTGCGAAGGATTGGGGAGGCCCGCCGTCACCGTCGTGCCGCCGCGCCGCGTGATGCGATAGGCAAGATCCATCGCCTTGACCGATCCCGCCATCTCGAACGCGTGGTCGACGCCGCCCGGCACGGCCGCCTTCACCTGCTCGGCGGCATCCGCGGCGCGCGCATCGACGGCGACGGTGGCACCCAGCTGGCGCGCGAGGTCCAGCTTGCGCGGGTCGAGATCGACCGCGACGATCGCGCGCGCACCGGCGGCGGCGGCCCCCAGCAGCGCGTTCAACCCAACGCCCCCGAGGCCGACCACGGCCACGCTGTCGCCCGCCTGCACGCGCGCGGTGTTGACGACGGCGCCGACGCCCGTCAGCACGGCGCAGCCGAACAGCGCCGCCACGTCGAGCGGCACGCTCCTGTCGATCTTCACGACGGACCGGCGCGAGACGACCGCCTGCTCGGCGAAGGCCGAAACGCCCAGATGATGGTTGATGGCGGCACCGCCCCGCGCGATGCGGCGTGCACCCGACAGCAGGGTGCCCGCCACGTTCGCCTTGGCGCCCGGCTCGCACAGCGCCGGGCGGCCTTCCGCGCAGGGCAGGCAGCAGCCGCACGACGGCACGAACACCATGACGACATGGTCACCGACCGCGAGATCGTCGACGCCGGCACCAAGCTCCTCGACCACGCCGGCCGCCTCGTGGCCGAGCGCCATCGGCATCACGCGCGGCCGGTCACCGTTGATGACCGAGAGATCGGAATGGCACAGGCCGGCCGCGACAACGCGCACGCGGATTTCGCCCGGCCCCGGCGGATCGAGCTCGATCCAGTCGACCGTCAGCGGGCGCGACTGCGTATAGGGCCGCGCCGCGCCCATTTCGCCCAGGATCGCCGCACGCACGCGCATGTCAGATGCACCTTCCGCCGTCGACCTCGTGCGCGACGCCGGTGATGAACTCGGCTTCATCGGAGCACAGATAGAGCGCCGCGTTGGCGATGTCGGTCGGCGTCGAAAGCCGGCCCATCGGGATCGATGCCTTGAACTGCGCGCGCTTCTCCGGCGTGTCGGTTCCCATGAAGGTCGCGAGCAGCGGCGTGTCGCCCGCGACCGGACAAAGGCAGTTGACGCGGATCTTCTCGGGCGCCAGCTCCACCGCCATCGCCTTGGTGAGCGTGATCGCCGCCCCCTTCGAGGCGTTGTACCAGACGAGACCCGGACGCGGCCGGATGCCGGCCGTAGATGCCGTGTTGAGGATGACGCCGCCGCCCTGCCGGCGGAACACGGGCACCGCCTCGATGGCCGCGAGATAGATCGACTTCACGTTGACCGCGAAGATTCGGTCGAACATCGCCTCGTCGACGCCGAGCATCGGCCCGTTGACGTGGCTGATCCCTGCGTTGTTGACGAGGATGTCGAGCCGGCCCCAGCCGTCGACCGCGGCAGCTACCATCTTCTTCGTATCGGCGGCGCTTGCCACGTCGGTGCGGATCGCCTTGGCCGTGCCGCCCGCCTTGCCGATCGCGTCGGCCACGCGCGTCGCACCCGCAAGATCGATGTCGGCGACGACGACGCAAGCACCCTCGGCTGCGAAACGTGCCGCGATACCTTCGCCAAAGCCCGAACCGCCGCCCGTCACGATCGCGACCTTGCCTTTGAGACGCATGCAATTCCTCCCCGTTTTGCCTGACTCTAGCGGCTCGACCGCATTCCGCGCTAGCGTTGCCTCCAACCGCCATGGCCGACACGCCCCAACCCGTCCCGCCCGAAATCGCCGATACGCCCATCCATCACTGGGTCTATCTGGCCGCGATCGTCATCGCGATGGGATGGCTTGCGGCCGCGGGCCTCAAGTCGCGCGATCCGGTCCGCCGGCGCCTGTCTGTGATGGGCATCGTCCTGTTCGCGGCGACGGGCATCTGGCTTGGCGGGCCGAAGATCGCCGGGCAGCTCGAATCCCCGCTGCTCAAGGGCCTGATCGCGGACGCCGCGCGCGTGTTCGGCGTGCTTTGGTGGGTGATTCTCGCCTTCATCCTGCTCGTCGTGCTGGAACGCTTCGTCTGGCGCGCGCTCGACCGGCGCGAAATCGCGGTGCCCACGCTGCTGAAGGACGTGGTGCGGGCACTGGTGATGATCGTGGCGCTGTTCGGCATCGTGTCGGCGGCGTTCGACCAGTCCTTTACCGGCGTGCTCGCGGCCTCCGGCGTGCTCGCCGTCGTCATCGGCTTCGCGATGCAGTCCACGCTCGCCGACCTGTTCAGCGGCATCGCGCTCAACATCGAGCGCCCCTACCGCGTCGACGACTGGATCGAGATCGACGGGGATCTCGTGGCGCAGGTGCAGGAGATCAACTGGCGCGCGACGCGCCTGCGCTCGGCCGACGGCAACACGGTCGTGCTGCCCAATTCCAAGCTCGCCGCCGCGCGGATCGTCAACTACGACTCGCCCGTGCCGCGCTATCGTGCCTCGGTGCTCGTGCCGCTCGACGCGCGTGTTCCGCCCGGCCTTGCCAAGGAAGCGCTGGCGGCGGCGGCCCTCAAGGCGATGCGCGTGTGCATCGATCCCGGCCCGACCGTCGAGACGAAGACGATCGAGTATTCGACCATCGTCTACGAGGTCCGCTACTGGGTCGATTCCTTCAACGACGATTCGAGCGTCCACGACGAGGTAACCACGTCGGTCTGGTACGCGCTCGACGCCGCCGGAATTCCCATCGGCCAGCCGCTCGACGTCGAGCGCACGATGGCCGAGCGGCTGCTCGAGCATGTCGACCTGTTCCGCACGCTGGGCGCCGACCGGCGCGCACGCATCGCCGCGGCGGCGCGACCCGTGGAATTCCACTGCGGGGACGATGTCGTGCGCCAGGGCGACGTGGACGGCTCGCTCTTCATCGTGGCGCGCGGCGTGTTCGAGGTGAGTCTCGAATCGCAGGGCAAGCGCGTGCCGGTCGCGCGCCTCGGCACGGGCGACTTCTTCGGCGAGATGTCGCTGCTGACCGGCAGCCCGCGCAGCGCACACGTGACGGCGCTGTGCGACACGACCGCGCTGGAGATCGACAAGAAGGCGCTGGGTCCGATCCTGCAATCCGACCCCGGCCTCGCCAAGCGCCTGGGGCAGATCGTGCTCGACCGGCAGCTCGCCAACGACGCCACGCTGCGCGCGATGCCACCCATCGAGCGGCGCGACGCCAAGCGCACCAAGGGCGCGGAGCTGCTCGCAAATATCCGCGCGTTCTTCGCGCTCGACTGAAGGCCTGCCGATGGATGCAAATCCCGAACGGACTCCCGAACGGCAGGAATTCTACGCGCGCATCGCGTCGGCAGGCCTGGCGCCGCTGTGGGAAGTGCTGCGCGGCCTGA
Organism: Tagaea sp.; assembly: GCA_044224405.1. GTDB lineage: Bacteria > Pseudomonadota > Alphaproteobacteria > CACIAM-22H2 > CACIAM-22H2 > Tagaea. Next base: position 177,682 of record JBGAKN010000005.1, read on the forward strand.
TCACCAAGGAACCCAGGAGCGCGGCCGTGCCGCACCTCTGGCGCTATGACGCGATCCGCCCCTTCATTCTCGAAGCGGGTTCGCTGATCACGGCCAAGGAAGCCGAACGGCGCGTGCTGATCCTCGAGAATCCGGGATTGCCCGGCCAATCGAAGATCACGAATTCGCTCTATGCCGGACTGCAGCTGATCCTGCCGGGCGAAGTAGCGCCCGCGCACCGCCACACGCAGTCGGCGCTGCGTTTCGTCGTCGAGGGCAGCGGCGCCTACACGGCCGTCGACGGCGAGAAGACGATCATGCGCCCCGGCGATTTCGTGATCACGCCGTCGTGGACATGGCACGACCACGGCAACGATTCACCCGATCCGATGGTGTGGCTCGACGGGCTCGACATTCCGATCGTCGGCTTCTTTGACGCCTCGTTCGCCGAAGGCTTCACCGAGGAGAGCCAGCCACTGGCCCGGCCTGTCGGCGATTCGATCGCGCGCTTCGGGCAGGGTTTGCTGCCGGTCGGGTTCGAGCGGCGCATGGCGACGAGTCCCGTCTTCAACTATCCCTATGCGCGCACGCGCGAGGCGCTGGAGACGCTGCGCCGCACGCAGGAATGGGACCCGTGCGACGGCCTGCACATGCGTTACGTCAATCCGCTCGACGGCGGCTGGGCGATGCCGACGATCGGCACGTCGATCCGCCTGTTGCCCGGCGGCTTCGCAACGGCACCCTACCGCTCGACCGACGGCACCGTGTTCTGCTGCACCGAAGGGCGCGGCAAGACGCACGTGTTCGGCGCGAACGGGCAGGTCCAGACGCTGGAATGGGGACCGCGCGACATCTTCGTCGTGCCGTCCTGGGCGTGGCGGCGGATCGAAGCGAGCGAGGATGCCGTGCTGTTCGCCTTCTCCGACCGGCCGGTGCAGGAGAAGCTGGGGCTGTGGCGCGAGGCGCGCGGCAACGCCTGAGGCGTCGCCGCGCCGACCCGGTCAACCTTCCTTGATCGTGTTGCGCAGCAGGCCGACGCCGGTGATCTCAATTTCGACCTTGTCGCCGGGGAACATGAACTCCGGCGGCGTGCGCGCGGCACCCACGCCGCCCGGCGTGCCGGTGACGATGACGTCGCCCGGCTCGAGCGGCGCGAAGGTCGAGATATAGGCGATCAGTTGCGGGATGTCGTGGATCAGCATGTCCACGGTCGCCTGCTGCTTGACGTGACCGTTCACGCGCGTGGTCAGCGTCTGCTTGGTGATGTCCTTCATCTCGTCGGACGTGACCATCCAGGGGCCGAAGCCGCCTGTGCCGACGAAATTCTTGCCCGGCGTGAACTGCGAGGTGTGGCGCTGATAGTCGCGCACCGAACCGTCGTTGTAGCAGGCATAACCCGCGACGTGCGACATGGCGCTCGCGCGCGCGATGCGGCGGCCCTTCTTGCCGATGACGATGGCAAGCTCGCCTTCCCAGTCGAGGCGCTCGCTCTCCTTGGGCTTCAGCATCGGCTGCTCGTGGCCGATCTGGGTGTAGGCGAAGCGCGTGAAGATCGTCGGGTGCGCCGTGTCGGGGCGGCCGGTCTCGGCGCGGTGCTCGCGATAGTTCACGCCGGCGCAGAAGATGCGCAGCGTGTCGGGGATGACCGGCATCCACGCGAACTTGCCGTCCTTGATGTCGGGCTTGCGGCCCTTGGCATAGGCCTTGAGCTTCGCAAGGCCGCCGCCGAGCAGCGCCAGGCGCAGGGTCGGCCATTTCTTGCCGAATTTCTTGCCGAGATCGACGAGGCCGCCGGCGACGACCGCGCCGTAGGTTTCCTTCTTGCCGACACGCACGCTCGCGAGCTTCATATGCGATCTTCCTTCCCCGGATGATCCGGCCGGTCATGCGCCGGTCGGCGAATTCGATGCCCCGTTGGATAGCCCGTCCCACGGTTCGCGGCAACCCCGTCTGCAGGACGTAAATGGATACCGAATCGCCTCCCGAGTTCGACGAAGCCTTCAAAACCGGGCTCGACAAGCTGCTGCGCTGGCGACGCGACGTGCGCCGCTTCCGGGCCGATCCGCTGGAGCCGGGCACGCTCGAGGCCCTCGTCGAACGCGCCGCCCTCGCCCCTTCGGTCGGCAACAGCCAGCCCTGGCGCTTCGTTGCCGTGGCCGATCCTGGCCGGCGGGCCGCGATCCGGGCCGAGTTCGAGCGCTGCAACGCCGCCGCCCTCGCCGGGCAGGATGGCGAACGCGCGGCGCTCTACGCCACGCTGAAACTGTCCGGGCTCGACAAGGCGCCCGAACATCTCGCGGTCTTCTGCGACGACGGGACGCGCACCGGCCACGGGCTTGGCCGGGCGACGATGCCGGAGACCCTGCGCTACTCGGCCGTGGGCGCGGTCTTCGCGCTGTGGCTTGCCGCCCGCGCGCGCGGCATCGGCGTGGGCTGGATCTCGATCCTCGATCCGCGCAATACCGCCTCGATCCTCGAAGTGCCGGCAGACTGGTCGCTGGTGGCGTATCTGTGCATCGGCCGCCCCGAGGCCGATCTCGACACGCCCGAGCTCGCGCGCGTCGGATGGCAGGCGCGCGATCCGCGCGCCGCGGAGATCCATGTGCGCTAGGGTGCGGCCGACCGGGCCACCTGCTCGCGGCGGATCAGCAGGAAGACCGCGAAGCTGACGCACGCGCACACGAGGCCCGCACCCAGCATCGTCTCGGCCACGCCGAACGCGCCGAACATGCTCGGCGAAAGAAGCCCGGCGAGCATGATCCCGCTGAACGTCATGAACATGCGCACGCGATGCACCGAGCTTGCCGCCGCGCGCGGCGCGTTCGGGCCGCCGGCAAGCTGGATGCGCATGGCAAGCGGAATGTCGCAGATCGGCCCGCCGACGGCCGCGAGCGCAAGCCCCGCATAGAGGGCCGGCAGCAGCGTGTCGTTCGTCGACAGGAGCGCGCCGAGGCCCATCGCGACGAGGCCCGTTCCCATCGCCGTCAGCCCGCCGACCATGCGCGCGGACGAAAGCGAAGGCGTCATCGAGATGATCGTGACGTTCGACACGATGTTCGCGATCCCGTAGGCGGCAAGGCCGGTACCGTAGGCCGCAACGCCGGAAATGCCGAGCCAGCTTGCGCCGCTCCGCTCGATCGTCAGCGGCAGCGCATGGCCGATGACCACGACCCAGCAGCCGTCGGTCAGGCTCTTCAGTAGCAGCAGGCTGCGCAAGGTCCGCTCCTCGCGCATGATGCGCAGGCCCAGCATGAAGCCGGCATCGCTGCGCCCCTCGCGCACCGGCAGCGCGTCACCCACGCGCAGTAGCAGGTATGCCGCGAACAGCAGCGCCATCGCATAGACGACGAAGAGGTTATGGACGGCGATGACCGCGGCGAGCGCGGCCGCGAAGATCGGGCCGGTGATGCGCGCCATGCGCCGCACGCCGTCGATCAGGCCGTTGGTCGCGAAAAGCTCGTCGCGGTCGGACACGAGAAGTGGCAGATGGCCCTGGATCGTGGGCTCGAGCTGCGCGCGCATCAGCGAAATCGAGATCGCGGGCACGAGCAGGGCGACGAAGGACGGATACCCGAGCCCCCAGGCTACCGGCGGCACCAGCGCGCAGACGGCACCGACGGCGAGGAAGATCGACATCGCGCGCTGCTGGCTCGCGCCCGCCACGAGCGTTCCGCCGAAAGCGGCGCCCAGAAGCATGCAGGCAGACTGCGCGGCGCTGAGATAGCCCGCCTGCCGGCCGACGATCTCGACCGCCAGCCACACGAGGGCGACGCGATAGAGTTCGTCGCCGGTCGTGAACACGGCAAGCGCCGTCCACAGCCGGGCGACGATCGGCCTTTTCAGGGGCGCGAAAGCCTTCACTTCCTGTCCGTGCGGGCGGCCTTCTTCGTCAGCGCGTGGAACGCGCCGGCCGCATAGAGCAGCGGCACGCCTTTCTTGCTCGCGTGCGCCGCCCGCACGCGGCCGATGAAGACGGTGTGCGTGCCGTGCTGCATGGAATCGACAAGCGTGCAGTCGAACCACGCCAGCGCGTCGGCGAGCACCGGCGCGCCGGTTTCGGCCGTCAGCCATTCGCCGCGTGCAAAGCGCGCGTCGCCCTGCACGCCGGTGACACCGGCGAAGCGCAAGGCGAGCGACTTGTGGCGCGTGGCAAGGATGTTGACGCTGAATCGCTTCGCGCGCGCGATCGCCGCGTTGGGCGCCGAGTTGCGGTTGACGCACACGAGCACCTGCGGCGGATCGGCCGACAGCGAGCAGACGGCCGTCGCGGTCAGTCCGTCGCGCCCCTTGGCGCCGCCCGTCGCCACGATCGTCACGCCGGCGGCGAGCCGGCGCATGGCGTTCTTGAATTCGGCCGCCGCGTCGGCGGCGGATCGCTTGCGTTTCATCGTGTGGGGTATTTCGTGTCGGGCCCGGTGTCCGGGAAAAACGGGAGGCCGAAATCCATGGGAATCGCTGGCTTTCTGGAAGGCGTGCCGAGTCGGGGCTACTTTAAACCCGCGCAGGGTCACGCGCACAGGTCCCTTGCCGGTTGGGGGCCGAACGCGCTAGGAACCCCGGCGCGCGACGGGAGCACGGATGCGGTCGATCCCAAGTTGGTGTTTTCTGGCCCTTTTCCTGTCCGGCCCGGCCGTCGCGCAGAGCAATCCGCGCGCGCTGGAAATGGATCTGGCGCGCGACTTCCTCGCCCTCGAACTCGCCGGCTGGCGCCTGCCCGACCCCGTGGTCGACTGCATCGAGAGCCTGCGCCTCAAACACCTCGAACCGGGCTCGTTCGGGGCGGCCGAAATGGCGGTCGACCCGATCCTTGTGGACGGTCCCGGCCCCTTCGCCCGGATCGTCGGGATCGAGCAGGACCCGAACGACAGACGCAGAAAGATCGTTCGTATTCAATGGCTTGTCGAGGAATCGAAGGTCGCCAAGATCTATGCCGACCAGTTCGTCATGGTATTGAACGAGACAGGGCGCGGCGACGACGCGAGCGGGGCGGCGGTGATGCTGCGCGAACCGGACCGGCTGGTCGTGCGCCGGGAATGCTTCGGCGGCTGAGCCGTTAGAACGGACGGAAATCATGGAAAACGAACAGAACCCGGCCACCGACTGGCGCCAGCGCTTCCTCGCGCGCTACGTCTCCACCCACGCCGCCGTCTCGGACGCCGCCGGCAATCTCGACCGGCGCTGGCCGTTCCTCGAGAAGCTCGTCGCCGGGCATTTTCCGGAAAGCCGCGACGCGAAGATCGTCGATCTGGGCTGCGGCCACGGCGCCATCGTGTGGGCCGCCCGCCGCCTCGGCTACCGCAACATCGAGGGCGTGGACGCCAGCCCCGAGCAGGTTGCGATGGCGGCCACGCTGAAGATCGAAGGCGTGCGGCAGGGCGACCTGATGGCCACGCTTCGGGCCGCACCTTCCGACAGCCTCGATGCCGTCGTGCTGTTCGACCTCTATCACTATTTCGATCCGGCCACGCAGCTGCGCCTGGCCGACGAGGTGCGCCGCGTGCTGAAGCCCGGCGGCCGCTTCATCATGCACCTGCCCAACGGCGAGGCGCTGTTCGCCGGGCGCGTGCGCTACTGGGACATCATGGCGACCGGCTCGTTCACCCGCCGCTCGATCGAGCAGCTGATGCTGGTCTGCGACTTCAAGGAGGTCGCCTGCTACGAGGACCAGCCGGTCGTACACGGCCTCAAGAGCGCACTGCGCTATGCGGTGTGGAAGCTGGTGCGCGGCGCGCTGCGTCTCGCGATCGCCGCAGAGACCGGCGAAACCGGTCGCGACGCGATTTTCAGCCAGACGTTTCTGGCGGTCGCGCGCAAGTAACGTTATCTTTCGCAAGCCCTTCGGGAAATCCCCGCAACCATGCGCATCCTGTTCCTCGGCTTCGACATCGAAGGCTATGGCGGCATTGCCACCTACAGCCGTTATCAGGTCGCGGCCTTGAAGCGGCTGGGCCACACGCTCGATATCGTGTCGATCGACAAGCAGGCCGGCGCACCGCTCGCCCCCGGCATCGCCGACCGCAAGCTCCCCTTCGAGAACCGGCTGCTCGCGGTCGCCACACTTGTGAAGGAAGCCATTGCCGCGCGCGGGCGCTACGATCTCGTCATGCTGAATCACGTCTTCCTCGCGGGCCTCGGCTGGCTCGTGAAGAAGATGTCGGGCACGCCTTTCACCGTGAACGTCTACAACATCGACATCCTGACGAAGCTGCCGGCCCTGCGCGAGGCAGCCTTCGCGGCGGCCGATCTCGTCATCGCCGACTGCCAGTACACGATCGACTGGATGCCGAAATACCGCAGCTTCGTGCCGCCGACCGGGCTGCTCTACGATCCGGTCGACGTGAATTTCTTCAAGCCGATGGATAGGCAAACCGCGCGCGCCGAACTCGCGAAGGCCTATGGCTGGAACGATCTCGCCGGCCGCTTCCTCGTGACGACGGTCGCCGCGATGCTGCTGCCGCCCAACAAGGGCCAGCGCCAGACGATCGACGCCATCGCGAAGCTGAACGACCCGCGCATGCTCTACGTGATCGTCGGGTCAGGTCCCGACCGCGAAGCGATGGAAGCCTATGCCGCGACCGCGGGGGTGTCGGCGCAGGTGCGCTTCACGGGTCGTGCACCACAAGCCCAATTGCCGCTGCTCTATGCCGCGGCCGATGTCGCCACGCTCGTCGCGCGCGGCGGGCCCGGCTGGGGCGAAGCGGTTCCGCTCGGCCTGATCGAGGCGGCCGCCTGCGGCACACCCTTCCTGTGCGGCGACGAAGACGGTTCGCCCGAAGCGATCGACGCGGCCGATCCGTGCGGCTTCGCGATTTCGCCGCTCGACGTGGATGCGCTCGCCGGCCGGCTTGCCGCATTGCGCGACGATCCGGCCCTGTGCGCGCGCATGGGTGCCGCCGGCATCCGCACGGTCGAAAAGCTGTTCGCGTTCGAGCGCTATGTCGAGCAGCAGGAGCGCCTGCTGCAACGCTTCGCCGCGCGCCCGAAACTCGCGGCGTGAGGACGAGATGACCGGCAACCGCTTCCGCGAACGCATCTACGCCAACTACACGGCCGCGACCTGCGCGCCGCTGGCCCCCGACACGCTCGACGGCCTCGCGCCGCGCGCAGCACACCTCACGCGCATGGTGAAGGCGCATTTCCCGGCCGACCGTGGCGCGCGGATACTTGAGCTTGGCTGCGGCCACGGCGCGCTGATCCATTTCGCGCGGCAGATGGGCTACACGAATATCGAGGGCGTGGACGGCTCGCCCGCGCAGGTCGCCGCCGCGCGCCGTCTCGGCATCGGCGGCATCCGCGAAGGCCAGCTGATGGAAGCGCTCGCCGCTGCAACGGACGCCAGCTACGACGCGGTGATCCTGTTCGACGTGCTCGAGCACCTGACGCGCGACGAGGTGATCGACGCCATCGACGCCATCGCGCGCGTGCTGAAGAAGGGCGGCCGGCTGATCCTGCACGTTCCCAACGGCGCGTCGCCCTTCGGCACGCTGATGATCTATTCGGACTTCACGCACGAGGTTGCTTTCACGCCGGAAAGCCTCACACAGCTCTTCCTTGCCTCGGGCTGGACCAGTGTTGCCTGCTCTGAAGATCCGCCGGCCGTGCACGGGGCCGCGAGCTTCGTGCGTGCCGTATTGTGGCGCGCGATCCGTGCGACGTTGCGCTTCTATCTTGCCGTCGAGACCGGTTCGCGCCGGCACGACGTGCTGACCCAGAATCTTTTCGCGGTCGCGGTGAAATAGCATGTGCGGCATCGCCGGCGCCTTTGCCTATGCTGCCGGGGCGCCGCGACTGCGCGAGGGCGAGCTGCGTGCGATGCGCGACGCGATGGCCGCACGCGGCCCCGACGGCACCGGCGAGTATTTCTCGGCCGACGGGCGGCTGGCCTTCGGGCACCGCCGGCTCGCCATCGTCGACCTGCGCAGCATCGCCGACCAGCCGATGCGCCTTGCCGGCACCGAGATCCGCATCGTCTTCAACGGCGAGATCTATAACTACAAGGCGCTGCGCGACCGGCTGATCCGCGAAGGCGCCGCGTTCGAGACGAATTCGGACACCGAGGTGCTGCTGCATCTCTATGCGCGCGAAGGGGCGGGCATGCTGCGCCACCTGCGCGGCATGTACGCGCTGGCGATCCACGATCCGGTCAAGGGCGGCATGTTTCTCGCCCGTGATCCGTTCGGCATCAAGCCGATGTATCTGGCCGACGACGGCACAACGTTGCGCTTCGCGAGCCAGGTGAAGGCGCTCCTCGCCGCCGACCGGCCCGACACGCGCCCCGACCCGGCCGGCCATGCCGGCTTCTTCCTGTGGGGCCACGTGCCCGATCCGCATACGCTCTATCGCGGCATCACGGCCCTGCCGGCGGGCACGTCGATGTGGGTCGATGCCAAAGGCCTCGGCAAGCCGGCGCCGTTCTTCGACCTGTGCGCGGCGCTCGCCTCGCCGGCGGCATCCGCGCCCACGCTGCGCGATGCCGTGCGCGATACGGTTTCCCACCACATGATCGCCGACGTGCCGGTCGGCGTGTTCCTGTCGGCCGGGATCGATTCGACCGTGCTTGCCGGGATCGCGGCGGAAACCGACGCGAACCAGCTCGACACCGTCACGCTCGGTTTCGATGCCTATCGCGGCACGCAGAACGACGAGACGGCGCTCGCCGAGGCGTTCGCGCGCGCGCGGGGCACGCGCCAGCACACGCAATGGATCGACCGCGCCGAGTTCGCCGCCGAACGCGAGGCGCTGTTCACGGCGATGGACCAGCCGAGCGTGGACGGCATCAACACCTATTTCGTCGCGCGCGCCGCGCGTCGCGTCGGTCTCAAGGTGGCGCTGTCGGGCCTCGGCGGCGACGAGATCTTCGCCGGATATCCCGGCTTCGCGCAGATCCCCAGGCTCGTGCGCCGGACGGCCCCGTTCGCGTTCCTCGGGCCGCTGTTCCGCGCGGCGACACAGGGCTGGATCGGCAATTTCACGTCGCCCAAATATGCGGGCCTGCTCGAGTACGGCCCGAACTATCCGGGCGCCTATCTATTGCGCCGCGCGCTGCACATGCCCTGGGAGATCGCGGATATCCTGCCGCGCGCGATGGCCGAGGAAGGCCTTGCCACGCTCGGCTATCCCGACACGCTCGACCGCGGCCTCGCGCGCGTCCCCTCCGACCGGCTGAAAGTCTCGGCGCTGGAGATCGCGAACTATATGCGTGACCGGCTGTTGCGCGATTCCGACTGGGCCGGCATGGCGCATTCGATGGAAATCCGCGTGCCGTTCGTCGACCCGGTGTTCCTCGCCAACGTGCTGCCCTCGCTGGGCGCGCCGGGCAAACGCGCGCTCGCCGCCACACCCAGGCCGCCGCTGCCGCCCGAGCTGACGGATCGGCCAAAGACCGGCTTCGTCGTGCCGGTGCGCGAATGGCTGATGGGCGAATCCCATCCCGACGCCGCGCTGCGCGGCCTGCGCGGCTGGTCGCGGCAGGTCTACCGCGCCTTCGTGGACGCGTGAGGGCGGCGATGGAAAAGCTCCGCCTCGCCTATCTCGTCACGCACCCGATCCCCTATCAGGCGCCGCTGCTGCGCATGGTCGCGGCCCAGCCCGATATCGACTTCACCGCCTTCTTCGGCACCGATTTCACGACGCGCCCGTTCGTCGCGGGTGATTTCGGCCAGCAGATCATCTGGGATGTGCCGCTCCTCGAGGGCTACGCGCACCGCACGCTGCCGCGCCTCGATCCGCAGCCGCCGGCCGGCATCATCGAGCCGCTGACGCTGTGGCGCCCGCTGTCGAGCGGCTTCGCGCAGGCGCTCGACGACGGGCGCTTCGACGCGCTGTGGATCCACGGCTATGCGCATTTCAGCCACTGGGCGGCGATTGCGTCGGCGAAGAAGCGCGGCATCAAGGTGCTGCTGCGCGACGAGGCCACGCCGATCTCGGCCGTCCGCTCGCCCGCCAAACGCGTCGCCAAGCGCGCCTTCTTCGAGGCGCTGAAGCTCGGCGTGGATGCCTACCTCGCCATCGGCACGCTGAATCGGCAGTACTATCTCGACCACGGTGTGCCGGCGTCGCGCATCTTCAGCGTGCCCTATGCGGTCGACAACGACCGCTTCGCGGGCCAGGCGCAGGCAGCATCCGCGCGCCGCGACGAATTCAAGCGCGAACTGGGCATCGCGCCGGGCCGGCCTGTCGTGCTGTTCTGCGCCAAGCTCATCGAGCGCAAGCGCCCGCGCCTGCTGCTGGACGCTTTCGCCCGCATCCACGCCGACCCTGCGATGCGAAATCCTGTCCTCGCCTTCGTCGGCGACGGGCCGCAGCGCGGAGAGCTGGCGGAAGCGGCGCAAGCGCTCGGCCCCGACGCGGTGCGCTTCCTCGGCTTCAAGAAGCAGAACGAACTGCCGCCCTGCTACGACCTCGCCGACGTTTTCGTGCTGCCGTCCGGGCAGGAGGCGTGGGGCCTCGTCGTCAACGAAGTGATGTGCGCGGCTAAGGCCGTGATCTGCTCAGACAGCATCGGTGCCGCCCCCGACCTCGCGAAGCCGGGCGAGAACGGCGCCATCTTCCGTACCGACGATGTTGCCGATCTTTCCCGCGCGCTCGCCGACGTTCTGCGCGACGAAAACCGGCTTGCCGCGATGGGCCGCCGCTCGGCCGAGATCATCGGCCGGTGGAGCTACCGCGAGGACGTCGCCGGCCTGCGCGCGGCACTTGCCGCCGTGTGCCCGGGACGGATCACACCATGAAGGACATTTCCTTCTCGTTCCTGACGACGATCCTGATCCAGATCGTCAACATCGTCACCGGCCTGCTGGCCGCGCGCCTGCTGCTGCCCGAAGGGCGTGGCGAGCTTGCCGAACTGATGCTCTGGCCGGGACTGGTGATCGAATTCGGCATCCTCGCAATGTCGGACGCGCTGCTCTACCGGGCGGCGACGCGCGCGGCCAGCCCGAAGAAGCTGTTCGCGACGGTCATGGCAATCGGTGCGGTGCTATCGATCGTGCTGATCGCCATCGCCTATGCGGTCGTCCCGCACATGGTCGCCACCGATTCGGCAACTGTCCGGGAAGCCGAAAGCTGGTATATCGCGGCCTACATCCCGGTCTATCTGTTCGCGCTGTTCGTCGCGACGATGTTCCAGGGCCATCTCGATATCCTCGCCTGGAACGTCGTGCGTGCCCTCGTCGGGCTCGGCTATCTCGGCTTCATCGTGGGCTTCTACGTCGCCGGGGCGACGAGCGTGGCGCATTTCGCCGTCGCCTATATCGCGGGCACGCTGCTGTCCGCGATCGTTGGCGTGCTGTGGCTTGCGCGCAAGGGTTGGGTCGGCTGGCAACCGGATTGGGCCGCGGCACGCGATCTCGTCACTTATGGGGCGCGCGTGCACCTGGGCGAGATGCTTAACAGCCTGCGCCAGCGCGTCGACCAGATGGCCGTGTCGCTTTTCCTGACCGCGAGCGACATGGGGCTTTATGTCGTGGCGCTGACGGTCGCCAACGGGCCGATGATCCTCGTCAATACGGTAGCGGGCGTCGCCTTCCCGAAGATCAGCCAGGCGCCCGACAGGGACGAGAAGCTGCGCATCTTCGGCGCCTATCTGCGCCTCGCCATGGCGCTGTCGATCGCGAGTGCGGCTGGCCTTGCCGTGCTGGCCGAATACCTTGTTCCGCTCATCTTCGGGCACCTTTTCGAGCGCAGCGCCACGATCTGCCAGATCATGCTGATCGGCCTGCCCTTCTTCGCCGCCAAGTTGATGTTCATCCAGGCGCTCAACGCGTTCGACCGGTCGCTCGCGATCGGCTGGGCGGAGGCGATCGGTCTGGTTGCCGCCGCTGCCGCCTTGTTCGGCCTGCTGCCCATCCTTGGAATCTACGGTGCGGCGTGGGCGCTCGTGGTGGCCAATATCGTTGCACTCGGTGCCATGGCGGGCTCGCTCAACCGGCAGATCGGCGCGCCCGTTCTGCCGCTCTTCCGCCCCACGGCCGAGGACGCGATCCTCCTGCGCCGGGTCGTCGCGAAGGTGCTTCGATGACCGGTGCGCGCGGGCTTGTCGGCCATCCGGGGTCGAACCACCTCGCCTACCAGCTCGTCGCGGCGCTGCAGAAGGCGGGCTTCGATGTCGGTTTCGAAACCGGCCTGTTCTGGACCGGAACGGGCCTGCTGCCGAAACTGACGGCCCTGCTTCCCGGCACCCTGCGCGCGAAGGTCGAACGCGAACTGAAGCGCCGCTCGCATGCGGGCGTGGATCCGGCGAGCGTCGCGTTCCAGCCGGTGCCCGAGCTGATGTACGTCGCCGCCACGCGCCTGAAGCTTTCGGCCGAGCGCCAGCTCGCGGCGATCGCCTGGCGCAACGACGTGTTCGACGCGCAGTTCGCCCAGCGCGTGCTCGCCGAGCGCCCGGCCTTCACGATCGGACACGACAGCTCGGCGCTGGCGGCGCAGCGCGCGACGCAGAGCTATGGCGGCCTTGCGATCCTCAACCAGGTGATCGGCCATATCCGCAGCGGGCTCGACCTGTTCGCCGAGGAAGCGCGGCTCGCCCCCGAATTCGCCGAGACGCTGCCGCTGCCGCCCGCGCGCGTGATCGAGCAGTGCGGCATCGAGGCACGCGAAGCCGACCGCGTGATCGTGCCGTCGGACTATGTTCGCGACACGATGATCGCCAACGGCACCGATCCTTCGCGGATCTTCGTGCTGCCCTACGGGGTCGATACGCAGCGCTTCCGCCCGCCCGAAGCGCCGCGCGCGCCCGACGGCAAGTTCCGCGTGCTGTTCGTCGGCGCGCTGACGCAGCGCAAGGGCATCAAATATCTGCTCGAAGCGGCGAAGCGGGCCGACATTCCGGGCCTCGAACTCGTCTGTGTGGGCAAGCTCACCGGCGATCCGGCGGCTTACGGGCCCTACGAAAAGCATTTCCGGCATGTGCGTCACGTGCCCTTCCACGAAGTGCATCGGCTGTTCCAGACGGCCGATGCCTTCGCCTATCCCTCGCTGCACGAAGGTTCCGCCTTCGCGACCTACGAGGCGCTCGCCTCGGGCCTGCCGGTCGTCTGCACGCCCAACACCGGTTCGGTCGTGCGCGAGGGCAGCGAGGGCTTCCTCGTGCCGGTACGCGACGTGGACGCGCTGGTCGAACGGCTGCGCCTGCTCGCGCGCGACGGCGACCTGCGCGCCCGCATGGCGAAGGCCGCACGCGCGCGCGCCGAGGAATTCACGTGGGCGCATTACGGCCAGCGCCTGTCGGCATGGCTCGGCGCGCAGCTTTCCCGAAGCCCCGAAATGCCGAACCCCGCGCCTTGAGGGGCGCGGGGTTCGGGCAAGTCGCGATCCGGAAGCGGATCAGACGTTCTGCTGCACCCACTCGTAGAGCTTGCTCTTGGGCAGCGAGCCGATCTTGGTCGCCGCCACTTCGCCGCCCTTGAACAGCATCAGCGTGGGAATGCCGCGCACGCCGTACTTGGACGGCGTCATCGGATTCTCGTCGATGTTGATCTTGGCGACGGTCAGCTTGCCGGCCATGTCGCCGGCCAGCTCGTCAAGGGCGGGCGCGATCTGCTTGCAGGGGCCGCACCATTCCGCCCAGAAGTCGACCAGCACCGGGGCCGTGGACTGGAGAACGTCGGCCTGGAAACTGGCATCGGTAACCTTGGTGGTATTGGCGCTCATGGAAGCCTCGCGGATGAACAGGCGAATCGAAGGACCTTGAACGTAGGAAGCGGAAAGGCCGCGGTCAAGGCGCACCGGCCTCAAAGAAACTATCACTCCAAATCAGCTAGTTAGGCGCATATCCGTCGAGCATGCCGGAGGGCACAGGCATCAGCCGTGGCGCATGGGTCCACAGCAGCGCGCACCGGATCGGCCGGTCGGGGAAAAGCGGCGAAAGCGCCGCGCGATAGGCGGCAAGCTGGGCGAGATAGACGGGCGCCACATCCTTCACGTCGGACGGTGGCGGGCGATTGGTCTTGAAGTCGATCACGTAGACCGCATCGTCGCGCACGCACAGCCGGTCGATCCGGCCCGACAGCGCGCGACCGCCCAGCCGCGCGACAATGGCCGCTTCGGCCAGCGCCGGCCCCTCGAATGCGGCGGCGAAGTCCGGATGCGCAAGGACGGCCAGCGTCTCGGCCGCGATCGCGTCAATCTGCAATGGCGCGAGCCCATAGGCCGGACGCGCGAGCAGCCGGCGTGCCGCGACGGCGCGCGCACCCGGTTCGAGATCGGGCAGAGTCTGCAGCAGGCGGTGGATGAGCTTGCCACGCGCGAACGCGGACCCCTCGCCCGCGTCCAGCGGCGAAAACACGCTCGGCTCGCTCTCGGGGCGCGAGGGCGCGAGCGGGCGGGGCGGCACAGGCTCGGCCGGCGCATCCGTCGTGGCGGCCCAGGCGGGCAGCGGGCCGGGCGCCGCTTCGGTCGGCGCCTGTGTTTCGCGCGCGTCGGCATGGCGGACGGGAGCCTCGATGCGCAGCAGCTTGTTGCCGTCCGGCGTGTCGATCTCCGCCACGTCGGGATGCGCACGGATAGCCGCCGCGAGATGCGCGTACCACGAGCCTTGCGCCGGCTCGTCTTTGCACCAGCCGCAGACATAGAGCCGGTCGCGCGCGCGCGTCGCCGCGACATAGAGAAGGCGGCGATATTCCGCGAGTTCGCGCACGGTGCGCGCATCGCGCGCCGCCGCATAGGCCGGATGCTTGCCCCTGCCCGGCGGCGGCCACAGCGGCACGCCGGCACCATCAGCGGGCTCGGTCCACACGGTGCCGCCGCGCACGCGCGGCAGGTCGCACGTGTCAGGCAGGAAGACGATGTCGGCCTCGAGGCCCTTGGCGCCATGCACGGTCATCACGCGCACTTCGTCGCGCCCCTGCTCCATGTCGCGCTTGATCTCGCCGTCACCGTCTTCGAAATGGCGCAGGAAACCCTGCAGCGACGGCGCACCCGCCTGCTCGGCGGCGATGCAGGCGGCGAGGAACTCGTCGAGCGGATCGGCCGCATCCGGCCCGAGACGCGCCAGCATGCGCCGCCGCCCGCCGCGCGCGTCGAGCAGCCAGGCGAAAAGTTCGTAAGGGGAAACGAAATCGGCGCGCGCGAGCAGGCTGGAAAGCTCGTCGGCCGCCGCCTTCCATTTCGCCGACTCGCCGGCGCGTGCCCGCAAGACGGCCCACAGCATGCCATCGCGCCCGTGCGCGAGGGCGAACAGGTCGTCGTCGTCAAACCCGTAGAGCGGCGATTTCAGCGCCTCGGCCAGCGAAAGGTCGTCCGACGGCAGCAGGCAGAACCGCGCGAGCGAGAGCAGATCCATCACCGCGATCTGGTCGGCCAGCACCATGCGGTCGGCGCCCGCCACCGGCACGCCCGCATCCTTGAAGGCGCGCACGCAGGCATCGAAGAAGGCGTTGCGCCGGCGAACCAGCACCAGCACGTCGCCTGCGCGCACCTTGCGTCCGCGCGCCGGCAGGTCTTCGCGTCCGATCCAGCCCGCGACGGTGCGCGCGATGCGCGCGGCGAGGCGCACCGTCGGATGCTCGGTCGGCACGTAGTCGACCGGCGCGTCCCATGCCGCCTGCTCCACCTGCACGTCCGCACGCTCGGGCGCCCACAGCTCGACGCGCCCACCTGCGCCCGTGCGGCGCGCACGATGCGAAAGCACGCGCCCGTCGCCGACCACGCCCATGCGCACTTCGGGATCGGCGAATGTCCGGTCGACGATATCGAGCACCAGCTGCGCGGAACGGAAGGAAAGCTCAAGCTTCACTTCCTTCCAGCTTTCCGTGGCCTCGGCCTGCAGCGTGCCGCGCGTCTGCGCGAATGCCTCGAGATCCGCTCCCTGGAAGCTGAAGATCGACTGCTTCTCGTCGCCGACGACGAACACGCTGCGCGGCGGAATGCGCGCACGCGCGCCGTCGCCGGCGAAGAATTCCCCGACGATGGCGCGTACAGCCTCCCATTGCTCGGGCGCCGTATCCTGCGCTTCGTCGACCAGAACATGGTCGATGCCGCCGTCGAGCTTGAATAGCACCCACGGGACCGCGCCCTTCAGCAGCGCGACCGCACGCAGCACGAGATCGTCATAGTCGAGCAGGGCGCGCGACTGCTTCAGCTGGTCGTAGCGCTGGAGAAGGCTCGCGCCGAGGCGGAACAGGGCGCAGGTACGCCCCGCGATCTCGATCGCGGCCAGCCGTTCGCCCAACGGCGCGCAGCGCGCCTGCTCGGCCCGCAGGAAGGCGTCCGTCCCGGGATTTGCGGCCTCGGTCGGCTTCGTCACCATCGACTTGCGCGCTTCGCCTTCGGCGGTGAGGAATGCGGAAAGCCATGCATCGATCGCGGCTTCCGGATCGGCGCTGCGCAACGCAAGCGCCAGCCTGTCGGCGATCTTCGCGTCGGTCTTCGATCCGGTCGCGAGCGCCGCGATCGCGTGGCCGAGCTCCTTGCGGTCGCATGCCGCGACATGCGCCGCGAACACGTCGGCGCGCGTCTCGTCGGCATCGACGCCAAGCTCGGCCCGGATCGTGCCCAAGGCCGCGTCGATGTCCTCGCCGTTCGCTGAAAGAAGTCTGCGCACGCGGCGGCGCTGCTTGAGCAGCCTGTCGATCTCGTCGTTGAGGCCGCTTTCACTGGCCGCGCGTGCGGCTTCGGCCAGCGCCGCACCCAGCCTGCCGTCGTGCGCGGCGTCCGCGATCAGCGCGTCGCGAGCCTGGCGGATGAGATCGTTGCTGCCCGCATCGTCGGCGATTGCGAAGTGCGGCGGCACGCCCGCCTCGACCGGGAAACGTTTCAGCAGCCCTTCGCAGAAGGAATGGATCGTCTGGATACGCAGGCTTCCGGGCGCGTCGATCACCGTCGCAAAAAGCGTCCGCGCCTTTGCGGCCTCGCCCGCCTCCGGCGCGCGGCCCAGCCGCTCGAGCAGCTCGCGCGCCAGCGTCGCGTCATCGGCGGTCGCCCAGCCCGCAAGCAGGCGCGAGAGGCGATCGCGCATCTCGGCCGCCGCGGCTTTCGTGAAGGTCAGGCACAGGATCGCCGACGGCCGTGCGCCGGCCAGAAGCAGCCGCACGATGCGCGAGGTGAGGACGTAGGTCTTGCCCGATCCCGCATTCGCGACGACCCAGACCGAATTGTCCGGGTCCGCCGCGGCACGCTGGTTGCCGAGACCTTCGGCAAGGATCGCGTCGAGATTCACTCGTCGCCTCCGTTCGCCCATTCGCGCCAGCGTGACAGGTGGTCGTAATCGCCTTCGTGCTTGACGAACTGGGGGCGCGGCCGCGCCAGATAGGGCTGCGCGGCGTTCTCGTAGGCTCGCACCAGCGCGCGCAACGCCTCGAACTGCTCGTCGGCGAGGACGGCGGCCTCCGGACCCGAGGCCACCGTTACCGGTTCGCCCGGCGCCTTGGGCGAACCGAGCCGGATATAGGAAAGTTCGACGGCCGGCGCCTTGGCAACGCCCGCAAAGCCGCCGCGCGCGGCGATCGCGGCGGTGAGCGGCAGCTGCGGCGCAAATCCGGTGCGGACCTGCTTTTTCGACGGCGGGCGGCCGGTCTTGTAGTCGAGGATGACGAGCGCGTCCGTCGCGTCGCGGTCGATGCGGTCGGCCTTCGCCGTCAGCGTGAACCCGTCGAACGCGACCGAACCTTCCGATTCGATCGCGCAGGGAAAGACGCCCGCTGCCCGGCGCAGGCGCTCCGCGTTCACGAACCAGTCCGCAACCTCGTTGAAGCGCGGCCACCAGAAGGCGCGCACGGCCGGGCGCGAAAGGACAGGCGCGAAGACTTCCGCGCCGATCGCGATGAGCCGGTCCGCGGCATCGGACGGCAGGTCGCGCGGGAACGCCTTGGCGAAGCGTTCGAGCGCCAGATGAAACAGGTTGCCCCGCTCCATCGCATCGAGATCGGCGTCGAGCGGGTCGAGCACCTTCAGGCCGAGGCAGTAGCGCGCATAGATCGCATAGGGATCGCGGATCCAGGTTTCGATCCGGGTGACCGACAGCTTGCGCGGACGGGCATCGACCGGCGGCGCCGGCTTGGGCTTCGCGAGCGGATAGCCTTTTTCGTCAGCCCCGGCGAGCATGCGCGCCCACACCGAGGCGGCGGAGCTCGCCGTTTTCTGCCAGCGCGGATCGCCGCCGACGAGCGCCTCCAGCCGCTGGAGCCAGCGCGACGGCAGGACGGGCGCCCCGTCGCGCTTGCGCGCGCGCGTCAGGACGACTTCCGGCCCCGCCAACGCCTGCGCGAAATCGTGCGCGGCAAGCCCCACCTGCCGTTCGGGTGGCGACAGGCCGACGGCAGCCCGCATCGGCCGCGACAGCCACGGATCCTCGGCGACGTCGGCCGGCCACACGCCTTCCACGAGGCCGCCGAGGATGACGCGGTCGGCGCCGACAAGACGCGCTTCGATCGTGCCGCGGATGGCAAGGCGCGGATGCCCGCCATGCGCGGGACGGAACGTGGCGCCGTCGAGCAGGGCGTCGAGAAAATCGGCGAAGCGCGAGCGATCGAGCGGCCCGAACGCGTTGGCAGCCGCGCGCGTGTCGCCGACGAAACGCGCCAGTGCCTCGCCGCTCTCGCCGGCCCAGATCGCCGGCTCGCCGGCTTCGTCGCGCGACAGCGCTTCGGCCGCACGCACGTGCGCGTCGAACAGTGACGCAAGGTCGTCGGGCGCGGTCGCGACGGGTGCAAGCGCGTCGTCGAGGCGTGCGAGCAGTTCCTCGAAGCCCTGCCCCGCCACATGCATCCGCAGGCCCGCCATTCCAGGCGCCGGCCGTGCGCCGCGAAGGGCCGACATCTCGAGCCGCCTTATGTCGGCCAGATGCGCCGCGCGCGTGCGGCCGAGGGCGACAAGCGGATGCTTGAGCAATGCCATCAGCGCGACGGGCGCAAGATCCGCATGAAGCGCTGCGGCCGCGAGGCGCAGCAGCGCGGCCGGCGGCGTACGCGCGAGCGGCCGGCCGGCCGTATCGTCGATCTCGATGCCCCAGCGGCCGAGCTTCGCGGCCACGCGGCGCGCGAGGTTGCGGTCGGCCGTGACGAGGGCTGCCGTGCGTCCCGGCGTTTCCAGCGTCTCGCGCAGCAGCAGCGCGACTGCACCCGCCTCGCTCTCGCCGTCGGGCGCCTCGATGCGGGTCAGGCCCGCGAATGCCGCGTCGTCGAAGGACGGGTGCGTGCGCCACTCCGCCGTGCGCGAGGCGGGCAGCAGCGCCGTCGCGATCAGGGCGGCGCGTGGTGCCGGCATCGCCTCGGGCCAGCCCTGCACATCCTCGCGCAACACTTCCATGCGGCGCAGCAGCTGGTTGAGGCCGTATTGCGGATGTGCGGGATCGGTGCCGATCGCTTCCCATGTCGGCGCGTCGGCCATCGTGTCGAGGCCGGGCAGCACCACGGCGCCTTCCGGCAGGCGCGAAACGACCGACAGAAGATGCGCGGTCGCCGGGACCGAACCGGTCGAGCCGGCCGCCCAGATCGGGCCCGGCGGCTTCGCCTGCCAATGTGCGGCAAGGACGCGCACCAGCTTCACGCGGCGCGCCTGCGGGTCCATCTGTCCGCGTTCTTCGAGGATGCGGGGCCACGCCTCGCGCAGGATGTCGAGGAAGGCGAGCGTCTGCGCCCAGTGCCGCGCATATTCTTCGGGCACCAGATTGGCGAAGGCGTCGAAGGCGATCTCCTCGATCTGCACCGCATCGAGCAGGTCGGCGAGCGCTTCGGCGAGCTTGAGGGCGGCGGCGGGCGACGGCGAGAGATCGCCGCGCGCCTCGACGAGGCGAGCCAGCAGCAGGTTTCGGGCCAGCGGATCGATCGCGGGCGGCAGCTCGGCGTCGAGCGCTGCGGCACTTCCCGTCAGGACCAGTTCGTCTTCGTCCACGTCGCCGACGGCCGCCAGCCGCGGAAGCAGCAGCGCCTTGCCGTCGCCGGCTGCAAGGAAGGCTTCGCCGAGCGCCCGCACCGCACGCCGGTTGGGCAGCAGTACCGTCGCGCGCGCGAGCACGAGCGGATCGTCGCCGAGTTGCCGGCGTATGCCTGTCGCGAGAGCGGAAAGGAACGGAACCCCCGGCGGGATCGAGAAGACGCGCGCTGGGGCGGCCTTTCCGGTCACGAGCGCGCGCGCCGCCAGCCCAGGTCGAATTCGGTCTGCGCCACGCTTTCGGGCGTGCCGACATGGAACCACAGCCCGTCGTGCGGCATGCCGCGCAGACGGCCGTCGGTTTCCGCCAGGTCGTAGATGACGTTCAGCGAGAAGCGGCCCGGCGCCAGTCCTGCGAAGCGGCGCGGATGCAGGATCTGCACCCCGGCATAGACGAACGGCGCCACTTCGTTGCCGCGCCGGCGGCGCGATTTTCCGGTCGGATCGACGAAATAGTCGCCGCGCCCCTCGTAACCCTGCGCAGAAACAGCCGACTGCATCAGCAACAGCACGTCGCTCGCCTCCGGGTTCCAGATCCGCGCGAGACGCTTCAGGGCCGGCGTCGGCCCGTCGAACCACAGCACGTCTGCGTTGGCGCAATAGAACGGCGCGTCGCCGATCAGCTTCAGCGCGTTGAGCACGCCGCCGCCGGTTTCGAGCAGCTCGGCTTCGGGCGACAGCACGATTTCGACGTCGGTGCGCGTTTTCAGATGCGCTTCCAGCGTCGAGCGGTGGTGATGCAGATTGACGATCACGCGCTTCACGCCGGCTTCGGCCATGCGATCGATCACGCGGTCGATCAACGTGCGGCCCGCCACCGGCACAAGCGGCTTGGGCAGCGTGTCGGTCAACGGACGCATGCGCTTGCCGAGGCCGGCTGCCAGCACCATCGCGGTCTCGATCGGCTTCATCGCACTCCCTCGAATTCCGGGGCCCGTCGCCAGGCGGCCGGAACATGCTCGTCGAACCAGCCGCGCAGCTCGGCGAGTGCCGGATGGGCGAGATTGCCCTCCAGCAGGCGCCAGACGCGCGGGATATGCTTTAGATACTGCGGCTTGCCGTCACGCCGCGCCAGCCGGACGAAGATGCCCACGATCTTGGCGTTGCGCTGGGCGGCCATCACGGTGGTCGCGGTCTCGAATTCGGCGCGCGGCAATTCGGGGAACGCGGCGAGATAGCGCGCCATGCAGTCTCTGGCGAGTACCGGCGACACGTCGCGGCGCGCGTCTTCGACGAGGCTCGCCAGGTCGTAGGTGCGCGGGCCGATCAGCGCGTCCTGGAAATCAAGCAGGCCGCAAGCGGTGACGCCCGGGCGGCCCGGCAGGCGGATGAGGTTGTCGACATGAAAGTCGCGCAGCACGAGGCCGGGCTTGCCCACGCGCGCCAGCGGATAGACGCGCCGCCACGCGGCAAGATAGGCGCGCACGTCGCCATCCGGCATCGACGCGCCGCGCCAGGCCGGCATGAACCAGTCGACGAGCAGGCTCGCCTCGCGGTCGAGCAGCGCGTCGTCGTAGACCGGAACGTCGACCTTGGCCTGCGCGGGATGGCGGTGGATCGCGATCAACGTATCGGTCGCCAGCGCGTAGAGCGCGGCCTCGTCGGCGCCGGCCGCAAGGGCGCGCGTATAGGTCTCGTCGCCGAAATCCTCGATCAGCAGGAAACCCGAATGCACGTCCTTGGCGAGGATGCGCGGCGCGGAGAGCCCGAGTGCTCCGAGATGCGCCGCAACGGTCACGAACGGGCGCACGTCCTCGCGCGGCGGCGGCGCATCCATCAGGACCGCCCGACGCTTGGCGTCGCTCAGGCGGAAATAGCGGCGGAAGCTCGCGTCGTCGGCGAGCGGTACGGGATCGATGCCGGCCCAGCCGTGCGAATCGAGGAACAGCCGGGCGGCCGGGCGCGCTTCAAACATCCGCGCGCTCCAGCCGGTCGATCCAGTCGCCATGCCCTTCGAGGCGCGCGGTGCGCGCCTCCGGTCGGGGTCCGGCATCGAGCGTCACGTCGAGCCGGTCGGCCGGAAGGAACTCGCCGAGCCGCGCCGGCCACTCGACCAGCACGATCGCTTCGGCAAGCGCTTCCTCCCAGCCCAGTTCCCAGATGTCCTCCGGATTGCCGAGCCGGTAGAGATCGAAATGCCAGACCGGCCCGCCCGGCAGGTCGTAGGTCTGCACGAGCGTGAAGGTCGGGCTCGGCACTTCGACGGGCGCGCCGGCACGCGCCACGATGAAGGCGCGCGCGAAGCGCGTCTTGCCCATGCCGAGATCGCCCCACAGCGCCAGCACGTCGCGCGGACGCGCCATCGCCGCCAGCCGGGCGGCGAGCGCCGCCGTCGCGGCCTCGTCGGCGAGCCTGCAGGTGCGAATCGAAGGGGTCCCGGCCATGC
This sequence comes from Tagaea sp., assembly GCA_044224405.1. Lineage (GTDB taxonomy): Bacteria > Pseudomonadota > Alphaproteobacteria > CACIAM-22H2 > CACIAM-22H2 > Tagaea. The sequence continues at coordinate 199,913 of JBGAKN010000005.1, forward strand.
CCCGTTCTACAGGGGCGGAAATGCATTGAAAACCCGCGCGAGGCGGCTATGAATTGCGCTTTCCACAGACCCCGTTCCGGAGCCTGCCTGCCCCCATGTCCCAAACGCATACGACCGACGTCGCGATCATCGGGGCCGGCCCCGTCGGGCTTTTCGCCGTCTTCGAATGCGGCATGCTGAAGATGCGCTGCCACGTGATCGATGCGCTGGAAATGCCCGGCGGGCAGTGCGCCGCCCTCTATCCGGAAAAGCCGATCTACGACATTCCGGGCTACCCCAAGGTGGGGGCGCTGGAGCTGATCGAGAACCTGCAGGCCCAGGCCGCACCGTTCACCCCGACCTATCATTTTGGCCAGCGGGTGGAAAAGCTGACGCGCGATGGCGAATTCTGGGTGCTCGAATCGGGTACGGGCACGAAGATCCGCGCCAAGGCCGTGATCCTCGCCGCGGGCGTGGGCGCCTTCGGCCCCAACAAGCCGCCGCTCGCCCGCATCGACGATTTCGAGAACAAGGGCGTGCATTATTTCGTCCAGCGGCGCGAGGATTTCCGCGGCAAGCGCGTGGCGATCGCCGGCGGCGGCGACTCCGCGCTCGACTGGACCCTGTCGCTGGCCGACGTCGCCGCGCGCGTCATGGTCATCCACCGGCGCGACAAGTTCCGCGGCGCGCCCGACACGGTCGACAAGGTGATGGCGCTCGCCAAGGCCGGCAAGATCGATCTCGTCACGCCTTACCAGCTCGAAGCGCTGGACGGCGAGCCGGGCGCGCTGAAGCATGTCGTGCTGAAGGATCTCGACGGCAACATCCGCAAGCTGGAGGCGGACGCCCTGCTCGCGTTCTTCGGGCTGGCGATGAATCTGGGCCCGATCGCGACGTGGGGGCTCAATCTCGTCAAGGGCAACATCGCGGTCGAGCCGTCGACCTGCGAGACCTCCTCACCCGGCATCTTCGCCATCGGCGACATCGCGCAGTATCCGGGCAAGCTGAAGCTGATCCTGCAGGGTTTCGCCGAAGCGGCGATGGCCGCGCACGCCTGCCACAAGATCGTGCATCCGGGCGAAGTGCTGCATTTCGAATATTCGACGACCAAGGGCGTGCCCGCGGCCTGACCGGCCTTCAATCGTCCGCCGCGACTGCCCGCTCGCCCGGCACCCACAGCGGCAGCCGGCACGTCACGCGCGTGCCCTCGCCGGGGTTCGAGACCAGATCGATCGTGCCGCCGTGCAGCTCGACGATGCGCTTGACCAGCGAAAGGCCGAGCCCCGCCCCCATGCGCCGCGCATCGGGGGCCGTGCCGCGCTCGAATTCCTTGAACACGCGCGCCTGGTCGGCCAGCGGGATGCCCACGCCGTTGTCGGATATCTCGAGCGCGACCATCCGCTCGTCGGCCAGCGCCGAAAGCCGCACCACGCCGCCCGGCGGCGTGAATTTGAGCGCGTTGGAAACGAGATTGCACATCGCCTGCTTCAGGCGCCGTTCGTCGCCCCGCAGGCGCGGGACACGCGTGTGCACGACGTCGAGCTTCAGTTCGCGCTCGCGCGCGAGATCGCCCATGATCTGCGCGGTGTCGGCCAGCAGCGCGACCGGATCGACGGCCGCGAGCTCGAGCGTCATTCGGCCCGCGTCGATCGAGGCAAGATCGAGGATGTCGTTGATGATCGCCAGCAGCCGCTCCGACGCGCTGAGGATATCCGCGCAGTAGTCGGCCTGCCGCTTGTTGAGATCGCCGAAATACTGCTTGGCCAGCAGTTCGGCGAAACCGATGATCGTGTTGAGCGGCGTACGCAGCTCGTACGACACGGTCGATATGAACTCCGACTTGAGCCGGTCGGCTGCTTCCAGCGCCTCGGCGCGCTCGCGCAGCGCCTGCTCGACGCGCACCTTGTCGGTGACGTCAACGTAGGAAAGCTGCGTGGCGCCGTCGGGTAGCGGGACCAGCGCGTAGTCGAGCACGCGCCCGTCGGTGCGCTCGATGCGCGCGTTCGCGGCATCGCGCGAGGTCAACCGCTCGACCAGCCGTTCCTTCAGCGACGGCCAGTCGGCGTCCGCGGGATAGAAGCCGCGCATGCGCTCGACCACGTCGGCGATGTGCGGCTCGGCGATCAGGGCGGCGTCGGGGATGTCCCAGATGCGCGCGAAAGCCGGGTTGTGGAGCTTGAGCCGCCCGTCCGACCCGAACACGGCCACGCCTTCGTAGAGATTGTCGAGCGTGGCGCGCTGCACGGCGATCAGCGTGTTGTACGAGCGTTCGAGCACCAGACGGTCGGTCACATCCTCGAACGCGAAGAGCAGTCCGCCCAGCGGATGCGGCATGCAGCGTTCGCGCAGCGTGGTGCCGTCGGGCAGATACATCAGCTCGTCGAAGGATTCGAAGAGCGAGTCGAACAGCTTCAGACGCTGGCGCTTGAACATGCGGAAGTCGGCGACCTCCGGCAGGCGGCGACGCTCGCGCAGGTTCTCGAGGATCTCGCCGTATTCCGGTTCGCCGGCGAGCCACTGTTCGTCCGCGCGCCACAGACGCGCATAGGCGCTGTTGAAATACTTGAGCCGCTTGTCGGCGCCGAAGATGCCGATGGCGACCGGCATCGTCTCGAGCACGGAACCCTGCGCGGCGATGTGGCGGGCGAGCTCGATGCCCGCCTCTTCGCGCTCGGTCTGGTCGACGGCCATGCCGACCGTGCCGCCGTCGGGCAGCGGGGCCTCGACGAATTCGTAGAGACGCCGCGCGCCCGACACGACGATGTGCTCCGCCTCGCTCTGCGCCGTGCGCGCGGCAAGGGCCAGACGCGCGAGTGCCGCGAGCCGGCGCGACAGGGCGGCGCCGCCGATTCCGTCGCCGCCGGCCAGCAGCTTCTCGCGCGGAACGTCGGCGGCAAGCGCATAGGCGGCGTTGCACCAGGCCAGGCGCTGTTCGCCGTCGCGTCGCCAGAGCGGCAATGGCAGCGCGTCGAGCGCCGCCTCGATGCGGCGGGCCGCATCCTGCGCGGCCTCGCGTTCGGCGCGCAGCAGGTTGGTGCGGACGGAGAATTCGCTGCGCTGGGCTTCCGCGGTATCCGCCCGCGCGGTTTCCGCGCGCAGGCGCCGCAGCAGGAAGACGCATCCTGCGCCGCCCGCGCCCAGCCCAAGCGCCAATCCCCAGACGAGTTCGATCACGGGCCCCATCCTAGACGAGGTCCGCGAGTCGGCGCGAGGGGAACCCCCGGACGCAAAAACGGCCGGGCCCCGTGGGGGGACCCGGCCGTTCGCGACCCGCTGGAAGCGCGGGGAAGCGTCAGTAGCGGTAGTGGTCGGCCTTGAACGGGCCCTGTTCGCCCACGTTGATGTACTTGGCCTGCGCCGGCGTCAGCTTCGAGAGCTTCACGCCGATCTTCTCGAGATGCAGCGCCGCGACCTTCTCGTCGAGCGACTTGGGCAGCACGTAGACCTTCTTGCCGTACTTCTTGGTGTCGCGGTTCGTCCACAGCTCGATCTGAGCCAGCGTCTGGTTCGAGAACGACGACGACATGACGAAGCTGGGATGGCCCGTGGCGCAGCCGAGATTCACGAGACGGCCTTCGGCCAGCAGCAGGATGCGCCGGCCGCTGGACAGCTCGATCTCGTCGACCTGCGGCTTGATGTTGTTCCACTTGTAATTCTTCAGCGCGGCGACCTGGATCTCGCTGTCGAAGTGGCCGATGTTGCACACGATCGCCCGGTCCTTCATGGCGCGCATGTGCTCGATCGTGATGACGTCGATGTTGCCCGTGGCGGTCACGAAGATGTCGCCGCGGGGCGCCGCGTCTTCCATCGTGACGACCTCGTAGCCTTCCATCGCCGCCTGCAGCGCGCAGATCGGATCGACTTCGGTGACGAGCACGCGGGCGCCGGCCTTCTGCAGCGAGGCGGCCGAACCCTTGCCCACGTCGCCGAAGCCCGCGACGACGGCGACCTTGCCGGCCATCATCACGTCGGTCGCGCGGCGGATCGCATCGACCAGCGATTCGCGGCAGCCGTAGAGATTGTCGAACTTCGACTTGGTGACCGAGTCGTTGACGTTGATGGCCGGGAACAGCAGCGAGCCGTCCTTTTCCATCAGGTACAGGCGGTGCACGCCGGTGGTCGTCTCCTCGGTCACGCCGCGGATCGCGGCGCCGACCTTCGAGTACCAGCCCGGCTGTTCCTTCACGCGCTTCTTGATCGCGGCGTAGAGGATTTCCTCTTCCTCGTTGGTCGGGTTCGAGACGACCTTGAGGTCCTTCTCGGCCTTCATGCCCAGATGGATCATCAGCGTGGCGTCGCCGCCATCGTCGAGGATCATGTTCGGCACGCCGCCGTCATGCCACTCGAAGATCTTGTGCGTGTAGTCCCAGTACTCGACCAGCGACTCGCCCTTGACGGCGAAGACCGGCGTGCCGGCCACCGCGATGGCGGCGGCGGCGTGGTCCTGCGTCGAGAAGATGTTGCACGAGGCCCAGCGCACGTCGGCGCCCAGCGCCTTCAGCGTCTCGATCAGCACGCCCGTCTGGATGGTCATGTGCAGCGAGCCGGCGACGCGGGCACCCTTCAGGGGCTGCGACTTGCCGTACTCGGCGCGGATCGACATGAGGCCCGGCATTTCGGACTCGGCGATCGAAAGTTCCTTGCGGCCCCACTCGGCGAGGGAGACGTCTTTGACGATATAATCGGGCATGGGAAGGGAGGCTCCGGTAGGAAGAGGGGCGCCGTTCAACGTACGGAATCGCCAGGAAATTCCAGGCGCGCCTTATACCGGCCCCCGTCCGGCCCCTCAATCGGTTTCGGGGGCAGGCCATAAGCCACTGTAAAGACGCCTATTCTTTGGCCCTGACCAGGCTGTCGTTGAATTCGTCGACAAGCGCCGCGATGGCCTTGGTGTCCCACTGTTCCATGACCACCCGCGCGCGAGCGCTGGCGCTCTGCACGTCGAGGCCGCGCACCCGGCTTTTGACGCGCGGGATCTTGATCGGCGACATCGAAAGCTCGCGGATGCCGAGCCCCGCCAGCAGGGCCGTATAGCGCGGATCGCCCGCGATCTCGCCGCAGATCGAGACCGGGATGCGGTTGCGCAATGCAGCTTCGGCGGTGAACTGGATCAGGCGCAACACGGCGGGATGAAGCGGGTTGTAGAGATGCGCCACCTGTTCGTCGCCGCGGTCGATCGCGAGCGCGTACATGGTGAGGTCGTTGGTGCCCAGCGCCAGGAAGTCGCACACGCGCGCGAGCGCGTCGGCGGCGAGGGCCGCGGCCGGGATCTCGATCATGGCGCCCAGCGGCGGCAGCGGATCGGCGATGGCAATGCCCTTGCGCACGAGCCGGCGCGCGGCCTTGCCCATCGCCTCGCGTACCTGCTTCATCTCGTCGACCGTGGCGACCATCGGCACGAGGATGCGCAGCGGCCCATGCGCGCCCGCGCGCAGGATCGCGGCAAGCTGCGCGTCGAGCAGTTCGGGCCGGGCCAGCGACAGGCGGATCGCGCGCAGGCCGAGCGCCGGGTTCGGCCCCGGCGATAGATCACCCAGCGCCGAGGCGAGCTTCTCGCCGCCCACGTCGAGCGTGCGCACCGTGACGACGCGGCCCGCCATGCCCTTCACGATCTCGGCGAGCTGCTGGTACTGCTCCTCCTCGTCGGGCACGTCGTTGCGGTTCATGAACAGGAACTCGCTGCGCAGCAGGCCGATCGACGTTGCGCCGGCGGCGAGCGCCTGCTCGACCTCGCGCGGCAGCTCGATATTTGCGCCCAGCGCGAACGTCACGCCGTCCTTGCTGACCGACGGCAGCTTCGACAGGCGCGCGAGCTGGCGTTCTTCCTTCTCGTATTCGAGCCGGCGCTTCTCGTAGCGCTCGAGCGTCGCGGCCGTGGGCCTGGCGATCACGCGGCCTTCCGCGCCATCGACGATGACGGTATCGCCGGTGCGCACCGCGCCCACCAGATCGGCGATGCCGAGCACGGCCGGCAGGCCGAGGGCGCGCGCCATGATCGCGGTGTGCCCTTCGGCGCCGCCGGTGACGGTCGCGAAGCCGCCGATGACGTCGGGGTCCATCACGGCCGTGTCCGCCGGCGTGATTTCCTCTGCGACGACGATGGCTCCATCGGGAAGATTCTTGAATGCGCCCCACGGCGTCTGCGTGAGATTGCGCACGAGGCGGGCACCCACCTCGCGCACGTCCTGCACGCGCTGGGCGAGGTAGGAGTCTTCCATCGCCTCGAACGCTTCGGCGATCGCCTCGGCTTCGGCGCGCACGGCGGTCTCGGCCGTCGCGAAGTTCTCGGCGATGCGCTTTTCCACGCCGCGCACCAGGCGCGACTGCGAGAGCATCTGCACGTGCGCGTCGAGCAGGTAACCGAGTTCCTCGGCGGCCGCGGGCGGCAGGCCGGCGGTCTTCTGCTTGAGCTTGGAAAGCTGCTTCTTGCTCGATTCGACGGCCGCGCGGAACCGGGCGCGCTCGCTTTCGGCCTGCTCGGGCGCGATCTGGCTTTCGGCGAAGGCGGGCAGCTCGACGCCGTGCACGTGGGCGGGGCCGATCGCCACGCCCGGCGCCACGCCGAGGCCCTGGAACACGGCCTGCCCTTCGCTGCCGGGACGGCGCGTGCGGGGCTTGGCTGCGCGGGGATTGCGCAGCGTCATCTCATTCCTCGTCGAACTTCGCGGCGATCAGCGCGGCGATCGCATCGACGGCGGCCTGCGCGTCGCTGCCTTCGGCGCGGATCTCGACCGAGCAGCCGGGTGCCGCGGCCAGCATCATCAATCCCATGATCGACTGCCCCGACACGGTATTGCCGCCCTTGGTGACGTGGATATCGGCGCCGAACTGTCCGGCGAGCTTGACGAATTTCGCCGCCGCGCGCGCGTGAAGGCCGCGCTTGTTCAGGATCTCGCATTCGCGGACGACGACCTGGCCGCCCTGTGCGGCCGCATCGTTCATCGCGCACCCGCGGCAGGCTTGATATCGCCGGCCAGCAGCTGCGAAGCGACGTTGATGTACTTGCGCCCGGCCTCGCGCGCGGCCTGGACGGCGGCGGCGAGCGGCTCGGTGTTGCGCACGCTGGCGAGCTTGATCAGCATCGGCAGGTTGACGCCGGCGATCACCTCGATGCGCGCGCGGTCCATGATCGAGATCGCGAGGTTGGACGGCGTGCCGCCGAACATGTCGGTGAGCACGACCACGCCGGCCCCGGTATCGCAACGCGCGACGGCCGCAAGGATCTCGTTGCGGCGCATTTCCATGTCGTCTTCCGGGCCGATGCACACCGCAGCGACATTCTGCTGCGGCCCCACGACATGCTCGAGTGCCGAAACGAATTCGGCGGCGAGGCGTCCGTGGGTCACGAGAACGAGTCCGATCATGTGAGGCATGCCTTCTTTCGCGTGTTGCGCGGAGTCCGAGACGAGGTTCATGCGAAACTCCGGTCGAGGTCGCGATGGACGAGGTTGATGCGCCGTCCGCCCCGGGAGAGGCGTTCAGCGAGGCGTTCGGCGACGAAAACGGAACGGTGGCGGCCGCCGGTGCAGCCGACGGCGACGGTCAGGTACGACTTCCCTTCGGCCTCGAAGCGCGGCAGCAGCGCCACGATCATGTCGCTGAGGCCTTCGAAGAAGGCATGGAAACCCGGATCGCGCTCGACGAAGCGCGCGACATCCGCGTCCTTGCCGGTCATCGGTTTCAGGTCGGGCCGGTAATGCGGGTTCGACAGGAAGCGCACGTCGAAGACGAGATCGGCCTCGCGCGGCAGACCGTTGCGGTAGGCGAAGCTGATGATCGAAAGGGCGAGGCCGGCAGGCGCGTCGAGCGCGAAATCGTCCTGGACGAGGCGCTTCAGCTGGTGCGGGGCGAGCGCGGCCGTATCGATGACGCGGTCCGCGCGCGCGCGCAGCGGCTCCAGCAGGCGCCGCTCTGCCTTGATGCCGTCGATCAGCGGCCGGTCGGCCGCCAGCGGGTGGCGGCGGCGGGTTTCGGTGAATCGGCGCGCGATCGTCTCGTCGTCGCAATCGAGATAGAGGAGCCGCACGTCGAGACCCTGCTCGCCGAGCAGCCGGTCGATCGCGGCGACCAGCGCGTCGACGCCGAAATCGCGCGTGCGGGTATCGACGCCGATGGCGACGGGTCGCGCGTGGGCGGGATCGGTTTCGGAGAGCACGAGGCTCGAAAGCAGCGTCAGCGGCAGGTTGTCGACCGCCTCGTAGCCGGCATCCTCGAGCGCGCGCATGGCGGTCGAGCGGCCGGCTCCGGAAAGGCCGGTCACGAGCGCGATGCGCCGGCGCGGCGTCAGGGCGGTCTGCGGGTTCGAGACGGGCAAGGGGACGATCATGGGATGGTCTTTGCCCGGAGCCGATCAGTGCGCGAACAGCTTGCCCTGACGGGCAAGGCCGATCGCGACGCGAATTTTTGCGGTAGCCGAGGCAGCGAACGGGTCGAGGGCAAGTACGGGCAATTTCACGCCGAGCAGGTCGCGCGACGCCGCCTCGGGCAGGCGTTCGACGGCCGTTCGGTCGGTGAGCTCGACGACCAGACCCAGCTTCGCGCGCTCCGCGCAGGCCATTTCGACGTCGTCCAGGTGCACGATTCCGATGCCTCTTACTTCCAGCTGTCCGGCAAGCCGGCCGGGTGCACGGGCCCAGATGCCGTCGCCGCGGCGTTCGAGATCGACCCGGTCGTCGGCCACGAGCCGCGCCCCGTCATCGACCAGCCGCAGCGCAAGATCCGATTTGCCGCTGCCCGACGGTCCGCACAATAAAACGCCAAACTCGGCAAGAACGACACAGGTGCCATGTACCTGAAGAGTGAGCGGGTCCGTCACGCGGCAATAAACTGCGACCGTTCCTAGGGGATGTCAATCTTGACTCTTTGCACTGCACAAATTCCGCGCAGGTCGATTTTGGGTATCATAATACCGGAAAATTGCGATTTTCAGGCGGCCGGAAGCCGGATCCGGAAGCGCGCGCCCAGGATCGCCCCATTGGGATCATGGCGATTTTCGGCGTGGATCATCCCGCCATGCGCCTCGACGATCTGCCGGGAGATGAAAAGCCCCAGCCCTGAGTGGGTTCCGAACTTTTCGGCCGCCGGGCGTTCGGAATAGAAGCGTTCGAAGATGGATTCGAGCTTGTCGGCCGGGATGCCGGGGCCATCGTCGTCGATTGTCACGGTGACAAATTCGCCCATCCGGTCGGCGGATACGCGGACCGTTCCGCCGGGCGGCGAGAAGGACTGCGCGTTGGCGATGACGTTGCGGAAGACCTGGCCGAGCCGGTCAGCGATCCCCATCACGACGAACGGCCCCAATCCGCGGCGGTCGAAGACCGGCTTCGCCTGGTCGGGCTTGGCGACCGCCGACAGCGCGTCTGCGAGCCCGTCGAGGATCTCGGCGACGTCGACCCGCTCGGCGTTGGCGCGGCTGAGTTCGGCGTCGAGGCGCGAGGCGCCCGCGATGTCGGTGATCAGCCGGTCGAGCCGCGCGACGTCGTCGAGGACGATCGCCATCAGCTTCTCGCGCACCGCGAGATCGGGCACGCGCGCAGCCGTCTCGACGGCGCTCTTGAGCGAGGTCAGCGGGTTCTTGAGCTCGTGCGCCACGTCGGCCGCGAACCGGTCGATCGCGTCGAGCCGGCGCGACAGCGCGTCGGTCATCTCGCGAAGTGCCGCGGAAAGATCGCCGATCTCGTCGCCGCGCGCCGAAAGATCGGGAATGGCCCCCACGAGGGCCGTGCCGGCGCCCAGCGTGCCGCCCACGCGCGCGCGCGCGCGCGTTCCGCCGGTGCGCACCCGGTCGGCCGCGCGCGCGAGGCGCCGGATCGGCCGCGCGATCGTGCCGGCGAGATACAGCGACAGCATCACCGTCAGCAGCAGCGTGACGCCCGCCACGCGCAGGATGTCGCGGCGCACGGTGCGGAGTGCCCGTTCCACGTTGCGCCCGTCGCTCGACAGCATCAGCGCGCCCAGCACCTGCTTGAAGCGCTGCACGGGAACGGCGACCGACAGCACCATCCGGCCGCCCGGCGCCCGGCGCACGGCGCGCCCGCCGTCACCGATCAGGGCGGCGATGGCTTCCTCGTAATCGAGGGCGACGGGATCGCGCCGCTCGCGATAGGGCGGCAGGTTGAGGTTTCCGATGAGGCCGCTGCCGAAGAAATCCGAAACGGCATCGACGGCGCGGGAATGGTCGGGCGCGTCCGCTTCGGGCGGCGGCAGGCTTTCGACCTCGACCGCAAGGCTGCCCTGCCCCAGCACGCGGGTATCGGCGAGAAGTGCGCCGGTAAAATCGAACAGGCGCGCGCGCACGCGCGTGGGCTCGATCAGCCGGCGCAGGATCTGGCGTGCGATGTCGGGGGCGAGCCGGTCGTCGGGTTCGTCTTCGTCGGGATCGGCGACCGACACGGCCGCCTCGCCCAGTGCGGCCGCGATGATCTGGCTCTGCGTCGTCAGCGCCTGCAGTTCCGCGTCGATCAGGCCGCGGCGGAAATCGTCGAGATAGAGCACGCCCGCCGCCAGGAAAAGCAGCGGCAGCGTGTTCAGGAACAGGATGCGCCGCGTGAGCGGCGAGAAACTTCGGCGAAAACCGAACCGGACGGCCATGGCCGCCATTTTAACCGGGTCGATGGCGAGATTGCGGCGGTAATTCCGCTGCACCGGATATTTTGTCTAGCATAAGATTGTATACCTTGACGCCGCTTTGATTGTTCTATACATGTTACGCCACCTGAAGCTGTGGAGGACGACATGTATCCGAGCCCGAAGAACCTGCTGACCGACTATATGGAACGCCCCGAAAGGCAGGCGCCGGGCGCCGGCGGCTGGTTCGATCTCGACGACTGGGTCGGCCCGCAGCATCCAAGCGGTCGCGGCGATGTCGCGAAGATCGAAGGCATCCTCGCCAACAGCGGCGACTATTCGCTCGAGCGCACGCAGGGGCCCACCGGCTATTGGGGCCTGGCACTCGACGACGGCATCCGCAAATACCAGAAGCGCAACGGCCTCAAGGTCGACGGCGCCCTGCGCCCCGGCGGCCCGACGATCCGGCATATGGCGGACGCATTCGGTTCGCTGCTCGGCGGCTACGCGCCGCCCACACCGGACGATATCGACAGGCACCACAACATCGTCGGCAACGACAATCCGGGCACGATCGCGTGGCAGCAACCACCCGTGTCGTTCGACGGCATCGAAGGCCTGCCCGAGATCGACCAGGCGACCGACGCGTCCAACGCGCGCTATGTGAGCGCAATGCTGAAGTCGAAGGGCTTCGGCACTCTCCCGCAGCTGTTCGCAAAGACGATCGAAGATTCCGGTGCTTCGGGCCTCGCGGCCGTGCGCGATCTTGTCGCCAAGTACGAGCAGGCGCGGCCCGGCGAACGCGGACAGCTCGCGAGCGCCGTCACGGGTTTCGTCTCTGAGAAAGCGCAGAAGCAGCTCGGCATCGAGGTGCCCAAGGCGCCGCCAAAAGGCGCGGTGCAGGTGGCTCTCACCGACATCATCGGCGATACCGGCATGGCCATCATGGGTGGGCTCCTCGGCACGGCCACCGCAGGTGCCTATGCCATCGACGAAACATCGAAGAATCTCGGCAAGCTCCCGGGGCGCACGCCGGCGGACAACGAGAACAAGCCGGTGCCGCAGCCCGCGCCGCCGCTTCTCGACGTGCCGATCGATACGGGCGGTTCGATCGAAACGCCGAAAGCCTCGGATTCCATAGAGACGCTTCCGGCGCTACCGGAGGAGCGCCGGAAACAGGTCGTGGACGACCTCTTCAAAGAGCTGTTCCCGAACATTCTGGAAGTCACGTCCTATGAAGACAGGGATGACTATCGCGGCGACAAGGGGCTCGAAGCCACGCACATCATCATCAAGAAGCTCAAGGAATTGATGGAAGCATCCGATATCCCCGATATGCTCGAACATGATGGCGGTGGATCACAAGATGCTGAACGCAAAGAGTACAAGAAAGAGAAAACCGTCTGGAACGAAAAGGGCGAGTTCAATCGTCCGGATGGATCTGTTCGGCTCAAGGGAAGCGACGCGCCTGAAGACTCCGCTCACTTCAATACGATGACGCCAAAAAGGGACGGCACGCCGATCAAGCGTGAGCGTCTGAGCTTGGAGCGACTAAAAGAGACACTTGGCGACGATGTCGTTGAAGGATTCCGGAAACGAGGGGTGGGAGAGGATCTCGCGGAGTTCACGAAGAAAGCCGAACTGTTTGCGGAAGACCACTTCAAGCGCTGGTACGCCCGGCTCTGGAATTTTCCGGGCGGGAGATAATTGATGGAATTCGAAGATCTCCGTCGCGAAGATACGGAATCCGGGATCTATCCCAATGCCGGTCGTCGGCAGGTCATCATCTGGACGCGAGCCGACGCCCAGCGGTTCGTCGAGCTGCTGCGCGCCGCGTTTCCGAACCTGTTTCTCTACGAGTCTTTCGGATGGCGGAACAGCCGCGTGGAAAAGCCCGACGTGCGGATTCTCGATCGTGTCGATGACCCGACGATAACCCAGAATGTTCAGGGCTTCTTTCCGTATCCCGAGTGGAAGCCAGAACTCGTCCGCGTCGGCGACGGGGTGCCGGGTGAAAGGCCGCACTGGACCTGGGCGCGATACCTCTCCCCAAGATTTTCGTTTGAAATTCCGCGCGACGATTGCCCGTGGAAGCCGGAGTGGCGACAGGAAAATCGCGCGCGCCCCTTCGAAAGCTGGCCGCGCTCTAACATCCTGACCTCTTATCGCCGCCAATTTCCGGATGAGCAACGGATCGAAGCGAAGATCATGCGGCTTGCGCGCAAGCTCTGCATCCGGACCGTTCCGGTTCAATGGAAGACCGTTGACGATTACTTCGCCGGTCGTGGGCGCGTCGCTCGTGTCGGCTTCATGGTCGGTGACGGTTGGGCGACGCCTGCCGCTGTCGATTGGTATCGCAGCGCGCCAAATCGAATTTTGGACGGAAGCACGTGGGCGTCGGGCGGCGGACACGGATGTCTCCCTGTCGAAGACGTCCCCGACTCATGGTGGGGTAACGTCCCAAAACCCAAATGGGCGCAACGCTAGCCCCGTGCGCCGCCCCTATTTGTCCTTGTAGCGATACCCGAGGCCGTAGAGCGTCTCGATCTGGGTGAACTCGCCGTCGACGGCCTTGAACTTCTTGCGCAGGCGCTTTACGTGGCTGTCGATCGTGCGGTCGTCGACATAGATCGATTCGCCGTAGGCGAGGTCCATCAGCTGGTCGCGGCTCTTGACGAGGCCCGGGCGCTGGGCGAGCGCCTTCAACAGCATGAACTCGGTGACGGTCAGCGTCACCGGCTGGCCCTTCCAGGTGCACAGGTGGCGCTCGGGATCGAGCGACAGCTCGCCGCGCGTCATCGGCGGCTCAGCGCTGGCCGAAGGCGCCTCGCCCGACGCGGCGGCGCGGTTCGCGTCCTGCCGGCGCAGCAACGCGCGGATGCGCTCGACCAGCAGGCGCTGCGAGAAGGGCTTGGTGATGTAATCGTCGGCGCCCAGGCGCAGGCCCATCACCTCGTCCACCTCGTCGTCCTTCGAGGTGAGGAAGATCACGGGAAGCTGCGAATGCGCGCGCAGCCGCTCGAGCAGCTGCATGCCGTCCATGCGCGGCATCTTGATGTCGAGGATCGCGAGATCCGGCGGCTCGGCGAGCAGCGACTTCAGCGCCTCGGTGCCGTCGGTCCAGCTGCGCACCTTGAAGCCTTCTGCTTCGAGCGCCACCGAGACGGACGCCAGGATGTTGCGGTCGTCGTCAACGAGCGCGATCGTGGGCTGCGGGGCCGGAGCTTGGTTCATGTGATCGATCTTCAGGGAAAGAGCCATGACGGGTTCGGAGCCTCGGTTGGCCGGGAGCGGGAAAACGTGCGTTCGACCGTCAATCTGACGGCGGAATGCGGCCCAATTTGGGCGACGTTTTGACCGTTCCCGGAAGCGCCGGGGTGCCCGATAATCGCCGTGCACTATAAGGAGAATTCCGACCATGTCGACGGCCGACGCCACCCCCGCCCCCGAGCCCGATCCGCTGGCCTTCGCCCGGCATGTCGCACGCGGCTGCGACCGGGCGACCCTCGCGGCCGTGGCGCGCGGCGATACGCCGGAGGCCGGCGCACCGCACGCAAGCCTCGTCCAGGTCGCCTTCGCGCCCGACGCGAGCCCCATCCTGCTGATCTCGGGATTGGCCGAGCACACGAAGAACCTGCTGGCCGATCCGCGCTGCTCGTTGCTGTTCGACGGCACGGCCGGCCTCGCCGAACCGCTGACCGGCCCGCGCGTGAGCCTGCAGGGAACCGCGCGCCGGACCGACGATCCGAAGCTGGCCGCGCGCTATCTCGCGCGCTTCCCGGGTGCCCGCATGTATTCAGGCTTCGGCGATTTCGCGTTCTGGACCGTGACGCCGGGACGCGCGCACCTCGTGGCGGGATTCGGCAAGATCCGCTGGTTCGAGAAGTTCACGTTCGACATTGCCGGCGCCGACGATCTGATCGCCGGCGAGGCCGGCATCGTCGCGCACATGAACGACGATCACGCGGACGCGATCCGGCTCTACGCGACGAAACTGGCGGGCCGCGCGCCCGGCGAATGGTCGATGACGGGCGTTGATCCCGAAGGCTTTGACCTGCGCGAGGCGACCCGCGGGGAAACCGTGCGGCTCGCCTTTGACGGCCCGGTGCGCGATCCGGACGGCGCGCGCGTCGAGCTCGTGCGCCTCGTCAAGAAGGCGCGCGCGGCCGCCTGACTTCTATTCCTTGAGGACGAATTCGCGCGGCGCGTTCTCGCCGAAATAGGCGTGCGCGGGCGCCACGTCCTTCAGGTCCCGGTGCTGCAGACCGAAGAAGAACGGCGTCTGGTCGGGCCGGTGGATGTTGAGCTTGACGTTGAACGCTTCCATCTTCTCGTCGGCCTTGATCGGATAGGCGAACGCCTTGATGTCGAACGTGCCGGGGCCGATCTCGTCGCCAGTGAGATAGAGCTTGAGGCTCGACACCTTCTCTTCGCCCAGCAGCACGTTGTCGAAATCGTGGAGCCGGCGCTGGGAGAGGCCCATGAAGCGCGGCGCATCGAGATTCTTGTAGATGTTGCCGAACTGCGGCGCCCCATCGACCATCGGCCGGTTGAACGAGCCGATCAGGATCTGGCGCGGCAATGCCGCATCGACGAGCTGGCCGACAAGATCGCGCACCTCGCCCAGCACGTCGTTGTGGATGGCGGGGCTCGCCCCGCCGCGCGGCAGCGAGAACTCCCAGCCCGCCGCGACCGTGAAGGCCGCCTTGACGACGGGTGCCGTGCGCGCGTCGCGCGCGCGCGCGAGTCCGTTCTCGGCGAGTGCGAGCGACATCAGGCAGAAGAGATCGATGTCCGCACGATAGCCCTGCCGGCGGTTCCACAGCCGGTAGCCGGCCGCCGTGGCGCTGCGCCCCAGATCGATCTCGGAACCCAGATCCGCGATCCGGCGCGCGGCGATGTTGATCGAATAGGAGAGCGTGGCGAGCTGCGCGATCTGCTCGGCGGTCGGCAGGGCCGCAAAGCCGTCGATCTCGATCCGGCCCATCGCATGGAAGGGCGAGCGGCGGATCGAGTAGCGCTGGATGCTCTGCGCGAGTGCTGCCCGCATCTGCGCCGTCGTCCACCAGTGCCCGGCGGGGATCGAATCGATCCGCAGGCGCGCGCGCTGGGCCACCTTGACGAGCGCCTTCGCGTCGAGCGGGTCGCCGCGCATCAGGGCCGGCTCACTGTCGGCCAGCTGCGGCAGGTCAGCCGTCGGCGCCATCGCGACGACGAGATCTTCCTTGTCGAGCGTCCAGCCCGCGACGAACCACGCGCCTTCGCGCCACAATTCGATCAGCCGCTTGTCGATGGCAAGCAGTGCGGAACGCGCGTCCGGCATTTTTCCGTCATCGGCCATGGCGGCTAACCATCGCTTGCAACCGTTACCAACGCGTTAAGCGGCAGTCGACGGGATCAGGCTTCGATGTTCAGGTTGTTGCCGCGATATTCGCTCGTACCCGACGACTGGTTCGTCGGCACGGGCGCCGCCTGTGCGGGCGGTGGCGGCGGTGCGGCGCGCTGGGCGTCGCGCTCGACCCGCGCAGGCGAACCGCCCGTGGGCGAAAACGGCGAGATCACGTTCGGCAGGGGATAGAGCTCGGCCATCGGATCAGGCGAAGAACGAGACGGACGGACGGCCCGCGGGCGCGATCGGGCCGAGGGCGAAGGCCTGCGGGTCGCGACGCACCGCTTCGGCGCGGCCGTTGATGTCGGCCGTCACGGCGGGTGCGGCCACCGGATGCGCGAGCTGGCGCGCCGCGGCTGGCGTGAAGACGGAGGGCATGACCTGAAGTCCCATAAGACGGATATATACCGGAACCACAACCGCCGGCCAAGCCAGGGGACCTAAGTCAATGGGCCGCCGACCAATTCTTGCCTTCGCCCCAGTCGACCTGGAGGCGGACGGTTAGCTGCACGGCCGGCTCCGCCGCCTTCTCCATGACGCCCGAAACGACCGCGACGGTCGCGTCCTTCTCGCCCGGCGCCACTTCGAACAGCAGTTCGTCGTGCACCTGGAGCAGCAGGCGGGCATCGAGCTTCGCCGCCGCGAGCGCGTCCGGCAGGCGCACCATCGCGCGCTTGATGATGTCGGCGGCCCCGCCCTGGATGGGCGCGTTGATCGCCGCGCGCTCGGCGAAGGCGCGCATCGCCGGGTTCTTCGAGCCGATTTCCGGCAGCCAGATGCGCCGGCCGAACAGCGTGGAGACGTAGCCGTGCTGGTGCGCCTCCTTCTTGGTGCGGTCCATATAGGCGCGGATGCCGGGATAGCGCTTGAAGTAGGCCTCGATGTACGCGCGCGCCTCGCCCTGCGGAATGCCGAGCTGGCGGGCGAGCCCGAAGGCGGATATGCCGTAGATGATCCCGAAATTGATCGCCTTGGCGCGCCGGCGCGTTTCCTTGTCCATCTTCTCGATCGGCACGCCGAACATTTCCGACGCCGTCGTCGCGTGGATGTCCTGCCCGGCGGCGAAGGCGTCTTTAAGCGACTGGATGTCGGCGACATGCGCGAGCAGGCGCAGCTCGATCTGCGAATAGTCGAACGACAGCAGCGTCTTTCCCTTCGCGGGCACGAAGGCCTCGCGGATCTTGCGGCCTTCCTCGTTGCGTACGGGGATGTTCTGCAGGTTGGGATCGGTCGAGGAGAGACGCCCCGTCGACGTCGCGGCGAGCGCGAAGCTGGTATGCACGCGGCCCGTTCGCGCGTCGATCGCCTCGGCCAGCGCGTCAGTGTAGGTGGATTTGAGCTTCGCGAGCTGGCGCCAGTCGAGCACCATCTGCGGCAGCTTGTGGCCCGTGGCGGCCAGATCGTCGAGCACGTCGGCGCCCGTGGCATATGCACCCGTCTTGGTCTTGGCGGGCGTCTTGCCGTCGGGCAGCGTCAGGCCCAGCTCCTCGAACATCACCTTGCCGAGCTGGGCGGGGCTGCCGACATTGAACGGGTGGCCGACCTCCTTGTGGATCGCCTTCTCCAGCTCGTCGAGCCGGATCGCGAACTCGTTCGACAGGCGCTGCAGCGTCGTGCGGTCGACGGTGATGCCTTCCGCCTCCATCGCCACGACGACGGGCACGAGCGGGCGCTCGATCGTCTCGTAGATCGCGAGCAGGCCCATGTCGGCGAGGCGCGGCTTCAGCATGCGGTGCAGGCGCAGCGTCACCTCGGCATCCTCGGCCGCATAGTCGCGCGCCTTGTCGAGCGCCACTTCCGCGAAGGAGATGCGCGCCTTGCCGGTTCCCGTCACCTCGTCGTAGGCGATGGTCTTGTGGCCGAGATGCAGCTCGGCCAGCGCGTCCATGCCGTGCCCGTGCGCGCCGCCTTCGAGCACGTAGGAGATCAGCATCGTGTCGTCGATGGCGGCCACTTCGGTGAGGCCGTGACGCGAGAAGACCTGCATGTCGTATTTGAAATTGTGGCCGATCTTCAGCGTCGCGGGATCGGCGAGCAGCGGCTTCAGCCGCTCCAGCACTTTCTCGCGCGGGATCTGGCCTTCGACGAGCTTGCCCGTCGCGCCGAAATCGAGCCCGCCGGCCGCCGCGGCCGAACCGGGCGTCACGTGCGCGACGGGGATGTAGCAGGCATGGCCCGGCTCCACGCACAGCGAAACGCCGACAAGCGAGGCGTTGAGCGCGTCGAGCGACGTCGTCTCGGTATCGATGGCGCACGCACCGGCATCGCGCGCACGCGCGATCCACCTGTCGAGTGTCTTGAGATCCTGCACGAGTTCGTAGGTCGCCGGGCCGTCGGCGGGCGTCGGCGCCGCAACGGGCGCTGGCGCGGATGCGGCCGCAGGCGTCGGCGCGGGAGCCGCACCGCTTCCGCCAGCGAGCAGGCCCGCCGCCTCGAGCCGCAGCACGGTCGTGCGGAACCCCTGCGCCTGCAGGAAGCCGCGCAGCTTGTCGCCGTCAGGGCGCTTCAGCGTGAGTTCGTCGAGCGGGACCGGCACCTTGACGTCGTCCTTGAGACGCACGAGCTCGCGCGAGACCAGCGCCAGGTCCTTGTTGGCGATCAGGCTCTCGCGCCGTTTGGGCTGCTTGATCTCGCCCGCGCGCTTCAGCAGCGTGTCGAGATCGCCGTAGGTGTTGATGAGCTCGGCCGCCGTCTTGATGCCGATGCCCGGCACGCCGGGCACGTTGTCGGTCGAATCGCCGGCCAGCGCCTGCACGTCGACCACGCGGTCGGGCTTCACGCCGAACTTCTCGACGACTTCGGCCTCGCCGATCGTCTTCTGCTTCATCGGGTCGAGCATCACCACGCCCGGGCGGACGAGCTGCATCAGGTCCTTGTCGGAACTGACGATGACGACCTCGTCGCCCGCCTCGACCGCGAGGCGCGCATAGGTCGCGATCAGGTCGTCGGCCTCGAAGCCGGCAAGCTCGATCGCCGGCAGGTCGAAAGCGCGCGTCGCGTCGCGCACGAGCGCGAACTGCGGCACGAGATCTTCAGGCGGGTCGGGCCGATGGGCCTTGTAGTCCGGGTAGATCTCATTGCGGAAACTGACGCGCGAGGTGTCGAAGATGATCGCGATGCGGTCACCCGCATGCGTCTCGATCAGGCGCGAGACCATGTTGCAGAAGCCCATTACGGCGCCGACAGGCGTTCCGTCGGGCCGGGTCAGCGGGGGCAGTGCATGGTAGGCGCGGAAGATGAACCCCGAGCCGTCGACCAGACAGACCCGAGCGCGCGGCTTCTTCGCGCTCAATGGCCGCCGCGCGGACTGCCGGGTTTCAGCACGTATTTACGGTCGCAATAGGGGCACTCGACCGAATCGCCGCTCGCCATCGTCAGATAGACGGTCGGGTGGCCCAGCGCGCCGCCGCCGCCGTCGCAGCGGACCGTCGTCGAATCCACCGTCAGCGTTTCGGGGGGCTGGGTGCGGAGGTCTGCGGGGCTAGCCATGGCTGCAATGCTTCCGGAATGTTTGACCCTGTCGAGGCGCGGATGATACCCAATGCGCGTCCCGATGCAATCAGCGAAGCAGCCCCCCGCCCCGGTTCCCGTCAACGCCCTCGAAATACAGGGCCTGACCAAGGTCTATGCCGCGCGCGGCAGCATGCCGGCCAAGACCGCGCTCGACAATGTCGACCTTGCCGTGCCGCGCGGCGAGATATTCGGCCTGCTCGGCCCCAACGGGGCAGGCAAGTCGACGCTGATCAATATCCTCGCCGGCCTCGTCAACAAGACGGGCGGCAAGGCGCGCATCTGGGACATCGACATCGACGTCGACCCGCGCTCGAGCCGCGGAGCCATCGGCATCGTGCCGCAGGAACTCAATCTCGACGCCTTCTTCACGCCGCACGAATTGCTGGAACTGCAAGCGGGTCTCTACGGCGTGCCGAAGGCCGAGCGGCGCACGTCGGAAATCCTCGCTGCGGTCGGGCTTGCCGACAAGGCGCACGCCTATTCGCGCACGCTGTCGGGCGGCATGCGCCGCCGCCTGCTCGTTGCCAAGGCGCTGGTGCACGCCCCGCCGGTGCTCGTGCTCGACGAACCGACCGCGGGCGTCGACATCGAACTGCGCCAGAGCCTGTGGAAGTACGTGCGCGAGCTCAACGAAGCCGGCACCACGGTCGTGCTGACGACGCACTATCTGCAGGAAGCCGAAGAGCTGTGCGACCGAATCGCCATCATCAATCACGGCCGCGTCGTGGCGTGCGACACCAAGCAGGCGCTGCTCGCGCGCCTCGACGCCAAGGAACTGCGCGTGACGATCGACTGCGATCTGGGCGCCGTTCCCGCGTCGCTCGTCCCCTTCGGCGCGACGCTGGACGGGGCGCGCACGCTTGTCGTTCATTACCGGCCGAGCCGCACGCGCCTCGACGAGCTGCTGGGCACGATCCGCAGCGAAGGCATCGCCGTCGTCGATCTCTCTACGCGCGAAAGCGATCTCGAAGACCTGTTCCTCCAGCTCGTGCGCAGCGCGCCTGCCGCTGCGTGAGGCAGTGAAGCGCCTGCTCGCGCCGGTTTTCGCGCTGGCGGTGGGCGCATGCACGCCGGCGCTGGCGCCGCGCGGCCCCGATATCCAGATCCCGAAGATGACCGCCGACACCTTCGAGATGGAAGACGGCGCGAAACTTCCTTTCCGCGTCTGGAACCCGACGGGCGCCGCGGCGAGCGAAGCGCCGCGTGCGGTGATCCTCGCCCTGCACGGTTTCAACGACTATTCGCGCGCCTGGACGATGCCGGCCGAAAGCTGGGCCGCACGCGGCATCGCGACCTACGCCTACGACCAGCGCGGTTTCGGGCGCGCGCCCGGCCGCGGCCTGTGGCCGGGCACGGACGCGCTGGTCGAGGATCTCGCGACAACGCTGACGCTGGTGCGCAAGCGCCATCCCGAGATCTCGGTGTTCGTCGCGGGCGAAAGCATGGGCGGCGCCGTCGCCATGGCGGCGATGGCGCGCGGCCGGATCGGCGAGGCCGACGGCGCCGTGCTCGTGGCGCCGGCCGTGCGCGGGCGGTCGACGCTGATGTTCTTCGAGCGCTGGTGGCTCTGGCTCCTGTTCAACACGATCCCCGGATTCGCGCCCACCGTTTCCGGCGTCGCGGTCCAGCCTTCGGACAATTACGAGATGCTGCGCGAGCTTTCGGCCGATCCGCTGGTGCTCAAGCGCACGCGCGTCGATTCGCTCAAGGGGCTCGTCGACCTGATGGACGAGAGCCTCGCGGCGGCCCCGAAGATCACGATGCCCGCGATGATCCTCGTGGGCGCGCAGGACAACCTGATCCCCAGCGGCCCGATGGCGACGATGCTGGAGAACCTGCCGCCCTCGCCGCCTGCCGAGCGAACGGTGACGACTTATCCCGCCGGCTTCCATATGCTGCTGCGCGACCGCCAGCGCGCCCGCGTGCATGCCGACATCGCGGACTGGGTGCTGGCCCATGCGAGGCACCGATGAACCCGTCCCGTGTCGAAGCCGCTTCTTGGGTTTTCGTCGCCCTGCCGGCGCTGCACCTTTTCTACGGCCTGTTCTCCGGCGAATACGACGCCTCGCCCTGGCGCTTTGCCGTGCACGGGAGCGGCCTGTGGTCGCTGCGCCTGACGACGATCGTGCTGCTTGTTTCGCCGTTCGTAGCGCTCACCGGCTTTCGCGCCATCGAGCCCGCGCGCCGGGCGCTGGGCCTGTCGGCCGCGCTCTATGCGTTCGCGCATGTCTGGTTCTGGATGCGCCAGTACAGCTTCCTGTGGGACTACCTGTTCGAGGAAATCCTGCGCCTGTTCCTGATCCTCGGGCTGATCGCCACGCTGCTGATGGTGCCGCTCGCGGTGACGTCGAACGATCTCGCGCGCAAAATTCTCGGCATGGCGACGTGGCGCAAGCTGCACCTGCTCGTCTTCCCGGCCGCGGCGATCGGATGGTGGCATTACATGCTGTCGATCCGGCTCGACCGGACGGAGCAGTATATCCAGGGTGCAGGCATCGCGATCGCGATCGGACACCGGATCTGGCGGGCTTTCTCCCCGCCGCCCCCGCCGCCGGCGAAGAAATAAGGCCCGTATCCGGGGCATTTGCGTCACGGGGGTCTTTCGGCTAGGTTCCGGCCCGGTGAGCGCCCGTAGCTCAGTTGGATAGAGTGTCAGCCTCCGAAGCTGAAGGTCGCGCGTTCGAGTCGCGCCGGGCGCGCCAACCTCCCCGATCAATTCTGACTGCATTTCCGCCGCACACCGGCCGAATGCCGAAGCGCGTGAGCCACATCGCGGCGGCAGGCCTTTTCGCGAAGAAACGCTAGACGAAGATCAGCACGGCGATCATGCCCAGCGTGATCGCCGCAAGCCCCGCGATCAGCTGGGGCAACAGGCTGGCCGGGTTGCGCAGCGGGTCTCGGATGCTCATGCGGCGTCTCCCGAAAAGCGGGGGAACAGCACGTTGTTCTCCAGATGAATGTGGTCCATCAGGTCGTCGGCGAGCTTCGCCGTACCGGCATAGAGCGCCTGCCATGAACGGCACGCGCCGGCCGGCAGCACGAAATCGTGCGCGAGCGCGCGCAGCCGCGCGAGCGTGCGGCCGTGATCGTCGTGCTCGTCGCGCATGCGCGCGATGGGCGGGTCGAAGCGCCCGCCGGGCATGCGACGCATCATCGGGAAAAGCACGTTCTCTTCCTTCGCCATGTGATCGGTGAGTTCGATCTCCATCGTCGCGAGCAGGTCGGCGAGACCGTGCGGCGCTTCGGCGTGCTCGGCATGAACGGCCTCGACCCGGCGCGCCAGCCGAGCCAGCTCGGGCAGTTCGCGGCGGTGCGTCTCGTGATAGCGCGCAAGGATGTGGTCGATGAGCGCGCCGGTTTCCTGGAGCCCGTCCGGCTCGCCGCGGCCGGTGTCGAGTGCGGCCAGTTCCTGTTCGATCCCCGCGACGTCGACGCCGCGGGCAAGGGCCGCTTCCGCAAGCCGCTTCTCGCCGCCGCAACAGAAGTCGAGCTTGTGGCGCCGGAAAACGGCCGTGGCGCCAGGCAGGCGCGCCGCAATTTCGCCGACCGTCCGTTCGCGCAGGGCGGCATCGTGGACCAGGGCTTCCATCGTCGTCTCCTCAGTTCCGGATGTGCAGTTCGGGGTTCGTGTAGCGGTGACCGGGGGCCGGCATCGCGCCGTTGCGCGCGGCAATGCCGATCTCGAGGCTCGACGCGATGCGCTGCGCGCGCTCGATGAAATGATCGGCCGCCGCCGGCGGGCAGATCTCGCCAGCCGTCAGCGCGAACAGGTCAAGCCAGCGGTCGAAGTGGACCGCGTCGATTGGCAGCGGCAGGTGGCGCGCCATCGGGCTGCCGTGGTACTCGCCGCTCATCAGCGCGACCGACGACCAGAAGGCGCACATGCGCGCGAGATGGGCGTCCCAGTCGGCGATGCGGGTCTCGAAGACGGGGCCCAGCAGCGCGTCGGTACGCACCTTGGCGTAGAAGGCGTGGACGAGCCGCGCGATCATCGGGGCATCGATGCCCGTGCGCGCGACGATCTCGGCGGTCATCTGGGCGCGGCGTTCGGCGGGATACAAGCTTGTCTCCGGATGAATAGGTATCTAATATGCCTATTCGACTAAATCGAATGGGTATTGTCAATACCTATTACGGGAGCACGCATGCGCCTCACGATGTTCACGGATTTCGGCTTGCGCGCACTGATGCGCCTGGCCGGCGAACCCGGGCGGTCGTTCTCCACGACCGAGATCGCCACCGAGTTCGCGATCTCGCGCAACCACCTCATCAAGGTCGTGCGCGACCTGGCGGAGGCCGGCTTCGTGGAAACCCAGCGGGGTGCCGGCGGCGGCTTCCGGCTCGCCCGGTCGGCGAAATCGATCACGCTGGGGCAGGTCGTGCGCGCGCTCGAGCAGCGCCATGCGCTGGTCGAATGTTTCCGCGCCGACGGCGGCGACTGCACGCTGACGCCGCGCTGCCGGCTGAAGTCGCGGCTGGCGGCCGCGCGCGAAGCCTTCATGCGCGAACTCGACGCCGCGACTCTTGCCGAATGCGCAATCCCCGCCCCGTCCGGCCGCGCTGCCGGTTAGCGGTTTTCCCTCGATCGTTCGGCGATAGTCCCTCTCTCCGGAATTCAGGCAAGGAAATCGGCATGGCCAAGCTCGTGTTCGGAATGAACCAGTCGCTCGACGGCTATGTCGATCACATGGCGTTCGGGCCGAGCCCCGCGCTGTTCCGCCATTTCATCGAGGAAGCGCGGGCGCAGACGGGCAGCGTGTACGGTCGCAAGATGTACGAGATCATGCGCTACTGGGACGAGGAGCATCTCGAATGGGATGAGCCCCGGCGCGAGTTCGCGGCCGCATGGCGCCGGCAGACCAAATGGGTCGTCTCGCGCACGCTGAAATCGGTCGGCCCCAACGCCGTGCTTGTCGGCGACGGTCTCGAAGGCGCGATCCGCAAACTGAAGGCCGAACGCGACGGGGAGATCGAGGTCGCCGGCCCGGTGCTGGCGCGAAGCCTCACAGAACTCGGCCTGATCGACGAATACCGGATCTATCTGCATCCGGTCGTGCTCGGCAAAGGCGCGCCGTATTTCGCCGGCCCCCGCCCGCCGCTGCGCCTCGTGGCGCACGACCGGGTCGATGAAAACGTGCTCCGTCTGGCCTACGTCCCCGCCTGATTGCGCCGCCGGGCGCATGCGGTCCCTACTTTTGACCGAATCGGTAAAAGCATTTATCATCTCCGGTTGGGTCTGGCGCCTTTTCCGCAGGTGTCGAAATGTCCAACTCGGTCAACACCAACGCGCAGCTCTATTCGGCGCTCGGGGCGCTCAACACGGCGCGCCTGGCGGCCGATCGCGCCGAAAAGAAGCTGCAGACCGGCTACGAGACCGCCGACGCGGCCGACGATGCCGCCATCTTCGCCGTGTCCCAGCAGATCCGCGCGGACGTGCAGAGCTGGGACGAGGTCATGCGCGCGCAGGCGCCGGCCAAGGCCGCCGTGATCGCGGCGTCGGCCGGGCTCGACACGATCTCCGGCCTCGTCAACAAGCTGAAGGCGACCGTCATCGCCTATGCCGGCGCGCAGGGCGCCACCGAGCAGACGATCTACGCCAACGACGCGAACCAGATTCTCGCGCAGATCAACTCGGTCGCCGCGACGGCGACGGTCAACGGCACGAACCTGCTGTCGCAGGCCGACATCGGCTCGTCGACGAATTCGAACACCTCAAGCGTGTCGCTGGGCGCGCCGACGAGTTCGTCCGGCGGATTCGGCCTCAGCACGACGACCTATCCGCTGCCCGCCGGGCAAGCGGGCACTGTCGTGCTGCGCTACGACATGTACGGCGCGCCGGATGGTGCAGCACTCGACTATAACGGTCTCACCGTCGCGACAACCGGTGGCCTCGTCTCGGGTCAGGGCGTGCTGACCTTCAACTACGGCGGCGGCGCGCCGGCCAGCATCGACGTGGTGATGAACGGCGGGTCGGTGGGCACGGCGTGGAGCTATACGCTGGAATTCGTCACGCCGACGCTTGCCGGCGCGCCGACCGCGGAGCCCACCGGGAGCTACAAGGTCATCGCCGATACGCAGGGCAACCAGACTTCGATCCGCTCGGTCGATTCGACGACGACCGGCCTCGGCCTCAATCCCTGGTCGATCACGCCGACCGCGACGGCACTGACGGCCGTCGACTATGCGCTGAGCCTCGTCGCCGGGAACCTTGGCTACTACGCCGAACGCGCGCGCACGCTCGATTCGGTGAAGCAGATCGCGCTCACGACGATGGACGCGATGGTCGGCGGGCTCGGCGCGCTGGCGGATGCCGACATCGGCAAGGCGCAGGCGCAGGCACTCGCCGCCCGCGCGCGCATCGATCTCGCCACGCAGGGCGTGGGCATCGCCAACCAGTTCCAGAAGGCGATCCTGGGATTCCTCGACGGCGGCAGGGGCGGCTAGCCGCCCGCGACCTTCGCGACCGCGCCCGTGCGCGCGGACTCGAGAAGCGCGTCGATCAGGCGGTGGACGTCCAGCGCCGAACGCCCGGTGATCGACGACGGCTTCCCCTCGGCGAGACCGGCCACGAAATCCGCGATCACCGCGCGGTGCGCGGCATGATCGAACGCCATCGGGTCGGCGCCGCCGCCGGTCGCCTGCTTCTCGCCCACTTCCTCGACCTTGCCGTCGCGCCACGTGATTGTCAGCGCCGCCCCGCGGAAGACGACCGAGCCGTGCTCGCCATGGACCGCGAGCGTTTCGGAATCGCCCGGATGCGCCGCGGTCGTGGCGAGCAGCGAGCCGAACGCGCCGGAGCGGAAACGCAGAGCTCCGGCGACGAAATCCTCGGTCTCCATCTGGTGCAACGGCGTGGTCCCGGCCATCGACTGCACGGAATCGACGGGGCCGAGCAGCGAGAGCATCAGGTCCATCGCGTGGATCGCCTGCGAGATAAGGACGCCGCCGCCGTCGCGCGCCAGCGTGCCGCGCCCGGGCACGTCGTAATAGCCCTGCTGCGGACGCCACCACGGCACGTCGAGACG
The DNA here is from genome assembly GCA_044224405.1 of Tagaea sp. Lineage (GTDB taxonomy): Bacteria > Pseudomonadota > Alphaproteobacteria > CACIAM-22H2 > CACIAM-22H2 > Tagaea. The sequence continues at coordinate 226,385 of JBGAKN010000005.1, forward strand.
CACGAGACCGAGCCGGCCAAGGCGCCCGCTCGCCAGCAGTTCGCGGAACGCGCGCGAGGCCGGGCGCAGCCGGTGCTGGAACACGATGCCGAGCGATATGCCCGCGCGCTCGCACGTGGCGACGATCTCCTCGGCGACCTTCGTCGTCCGCTCGACCGGCTTTTCCATCAGGATGTGCTTGCCGGCCGCCGCGAACAGGCGCACCTCGTCCACGCGCGCGTTGGGCGGGGTGAGCAGCAGCACGGCGTCAAGCGACGGATCGGCCGCGAGCGACTGGAGGCTATCGGCGGCCTTGTAGCCGTGGGTCGCGGCGAAGGCTGCACGGCGTGCCGGATCGCGGCCATAGACGCCGGCGACCTCGACCTTGCCGTCGGCGACCAGGTCCTTCAGCGACTGCATGTGCGGCTTCGACGCCATCCCGAGCCCCACGACCGCCATGCGGACGGGCCGACCCCTGATCGGTTTCACAGGTGCGTTTCTCCCCATTTTTTGACGCAGAAGCGTTTGCTTCGCGCGGCCGACAATCTATTCTGTTGTCCGACAAATGGCCAACCGCCAATCCGGCCAACGGATCGGCGCGACATCCGACGGAGGAACACCTTGAAACGCCCGCTACGCTCCCGCCAGTGGTTCGACAATCCCGAGAACCCCGGCATGACGGCGATCTATCTCGAACGCACCCTGAACTGGGGCATCACGCTGGAGGAGCTGCGCTCGGGCAAGCCGATGATCGGCATCGCGCAGACGGGCTCGGACCTGTCGCCGTGCAACCGGCACCATCTCGAGCTCGCCAAGCGCGTGCGCGAGGGCATCGTCTCGATGGGCGGCGTGTGCTTCGAGTTCCCGTGCCATCCGATCCAGGAGACCCTCAAGCGGCCGACGGCCATGATCGACCGGAACCTCTCCTATCTCTCGCTGGTCGAGGTGCTGTTCGGCTATCCGCTCGACGGCGTCGTGCTGATGACGGGCTGCGACAAGACGACGCCCGCGCTGCTGATGGCGGCGGCGACGGTCAACATCCCGGCGATCGGCCTCAACGTTGGTCCGATGCTCAACGGCTGGGACGGCGAGAAGCGCGTGGGCTCGGGCATGGTCGCTTGGACCGCGCGCGAACGGCATGCCGCGGGCGAGATCAACTACGACCAGTTCATCGACATCGTCGCGAACTCGGCGCCTTCGGTCGGCCATTGCAACACGATGGGCACCGCCTCGACGATGAACTCGCTGTCCGAAGCCCTGGGCATGTGCCTGCCCGGCTCGGCCGCGATCCCGGCCCCCTACCGCGAGCGCGGGCAGATGGCCTACGCGACCGGCAGGCGCATCGTCGACATGGTGCGCGAGGACCTGAAACCGTCTGACATCATGACGCGCGAGGCGTTCGAGAACGTCATCCTCGCCAACACCGCCATCGGCGGCTCGACCAACGCGCCGATCCACATCAACGCTATCGCCAAGCACATGGGCGTGAAGCTCGACGTGCAGGACTGGGAGAAGGTCGGCTTCGACGTCCCGCTGCTCGTCAACCTGCAGCCGGCGGGCGAGTATCTGGGCGAGGAGTATTTCCGCGCGGGCGGCCTGCCCGCCGTGATGGCCGAGCTGATCAAGGCCGGCAAGCTGCGCGAGAACGCGATGACGGCGAGCGGCAAGACGGCGGGCGAGAACTACCGCGGCAAGTTCGCCACCGACCGCAAGGTCATCCGCAGCTACGACGATCCGATGAAGAAGAACGCGGGCTTCCTCAATCTCAAGGGCACGCTGTTCGACAGCGCGATCATGAAGACGAGCGTGATCTCGAAGGAATTCCAGGACCGCTATCTCTCCAACCCGAAGGACCCCAACGCGTTCGAAGGCAAGGTCGCCGTGTTCGACGGGCCGGAGGATTACCATCACCGCCTCGACGATCCCGCACTTGGCATCGACGAGCACACGATCCTGATCATGCGCGGGGCGGGTCCCATCGGCTATCCGGGTGCGGCCGAGGTCGTGAACATGCAGCCGCCGGCCGCCCTCATCAAGCGCGGGGTTCTGTCGCTGCCCTGCATCGGCGACGGACGCCAGTCGGGCACGTCGGCCTCGCCCTCGATCCTCAACGCCTCGCCCGAAGCGGCGGCCGGCGGCGGGCTCGCGATCCTGCAGACGGGCGACCGCATCCGCATCGATCTCAACAAGCGCACGGCCGACATCCTGCTGCCGCCCGAGGAGATCAAGAAGCGGCAGGCCGATCTCGCGGCCAAGGGTGGCTATCCGCACCCGGCGAGCCAGACGCCGTGGCAGGAGATCCAGCGCTCGATGGTCGACCAGCTGTCGGAAGGCATGACGCTGAAGCCGGCGGTCAAATACCAGCGCGTCGCGCAGACGAAGGGCGTCCCGCGCGACAACCACTAACTAACCCCGCACGACTACCGGCGCGGCGCGTCCATCGCGGCGCGCATGCGCCGGATCGTGGCGTCGAGGCCTTCGAAGATCGCGGTCCCGACGAGGAAATGGCCGATATTGAGTTCGGCCAGTTCCGGCAGCGCCGCGACGGCGCCCACATTCGAAAAATTGAGGCCGTGGCCCGCGTGGCATTCGAGGCCGATCTTCGCGGCATGCACTGCCGCGCGCTTCAGCCGGTCGAGTTCGGGCGCGAAACGGGGCGTGCCTTCGGCATGCGCGTAGGCGCCGGTATGCAGTTCGACGACGGGCGCGCCGACGGCGACGGCCGCGTCGAGCTGGGCGGTTTCGGGATCGACGAACAGCGACACGCGGATGCCGGCCTTCGACAGCTGCGCGATGTACGGCTTCAGCGCGGCGCTTGCGCCGATCACGTCGAGCCCGCCTTCGGTGGTCACTTCCGTGCGCTTCTCGGGCACGAGGCAGCTTGCATGCGGGCGGATATCCAGCGCGATCTTCAGCATCTCGTCGGTCGCCGCCATCTCGAAATTGAGCGGGGCGGAAAGCCCGTCGCGCAGCCGGCGCATGTCGGCGTCGCGGATGTGCCGGCGGTCTTCGCGCAGATGGGCCGTGATGCCGTCGGCGCCGGCGCCAAGCGCCACGCGCGCGGCATCGATCGGATCGGGATGCGTGCCGCCGCGCGCGTTGCGCAATGTGGCGACATGATCGACGTTGAACCCGAGACGCAGCTTCTTCATCGGTGATTCTCCGGCTGGGCGCGGTCGGTCGCGATGCGCCGGCCGGGCCGACCGACTACCTATCCGATCCCGCGCACCATCAGGAACGGCAGCCGCGCATGGCTGGCACGCCGATTGCGTCCATTGTCCCGATTGCATCGATCGGGAGGACGAAAATGGCCAAAAGCATTGGAATCGCACGCCGGACGTTCCTGAAATCCGCGGCGGCCGGTGCCGCTTTTTCGGGCCTCGCTGCTCCTTATGTGTTCGCGCAAGGCGCCCAGGTGCCCGTGCGCTTCACGCTGAACCTGCCGCGCAACGGCACGAACTCGCCCTTCATCCATGCGATGGAAAAGGGCTATTACGCGGCCGAAGGCATCCGGATCGTGTCGATGGATCCGGCCGCCGGCGCCGACGCGATGCAGCGCGTCGCCTCCGACACCTACGACCTGGGCTTCGGCGACCTTCCGGCTCTCGCCGAGTTCTATCTGAAGAACCCGGAAGCCACGCCGATGGCGGTCTTCAATGTTTACCGCTCGACGCCTGCGGCGATCGTGTCGTGGAAGAGCTCGAAGATCGAGAAACCGGCCGACCTCGTCGGCCGCACGGTCGGCGGCCCGCTCACCGACAACGCGTTCCGCCTGTTTCCGGTCTTCTTCCGCGCCAACGGGCTCGATCCCGCGGGCGTCAAGTTCAACAACGTGGACCTGCGCCTGCGCGAGGCGGTGTTCATGCGCAAGGAGGTGGACGCGGTCACCGGCTTCGATTCGACCGTGTGGCTCAACCTGCGCGGCCTCGGCGTGAAGTTCGAGGACATCTCGATCATGCTCTATTCCAGGCACGGGCTCGATCTCTACTCGAACACCGTGATCGTCAGCCGCAAGTTCCTGAAAGACAACGAGGCGGCGATCCCCGGCTTCTTGCGCGCGACGATGAAGGGCTGGCGCGACGCGGCTGCCGATCCGGCGGCGGTCACGGAATCGCTGTTCAAGGCCGACGGGCTCATCAACAAGGACATCGAGCGCGACCGGCTCAAATGGATCCTCGAGAACCAGGTCATGGGGCCGGAGACGGCGAAGTTCGGCCTCGGCCAGATCGAGATCCCGCGCCTGCAGAAATCGGTCGAGCTGCTTGCCAAGGGCATGGAGCTGTCGGGCGTCGTGGCGCCGGACAAGATCTGGACGGACAAGTACCTGCCGCCGCTCGACCAGCGCAAACTCTAGACCGGCAGCAGTGGCCGGAAAGGTCCCTCGGGCGGGACGGCGCGGATCGCGTCGCCCGCCCGGATCTCGCCGCCCGCCAGGACAACAGCCATGATGCCGGCCTTGCGCACGAGCTCGCCGGTCGCGTCGTGATCGAGGACGGCCTGCATCAGGCCGGTCCTGAACTTGTTGATCTGATGGCACGGGTTGCGCAGGCCCGTCACTTCGAGCCGCACCGCATCACCCAGTTCCAGCACCGTGCCGGTGCCAAGGCCCAGCAGCGCGAGCCCGCACGTCGTCACGTTCTCGCCGAGATCGCCGGGCGCGATCTCGTAGCCGGCCGCGCGCAGTTCGTCGAACAGCTCGGCATGGATCAGATGGACCTGCCGCAGGTTGGGTTTGGTGGGGTCGCGCGCCACGCGACTGCGGTGTTTGACCGTGACGCCGCGATGCGCGTCGCCCTCGACGCCCTCGCCCGCGACAAGCCGGATCGACGGCTGGAGGTCCTTTGAAAAGAGATGTTCGGCCCGGCAGGCAACGGCAACGACTGATCCCGACATGTAACAATATTAGCCGTAAAGTTGGCGGTTGCGATGTTCTTCGCTAGACTTGCCTAAACAGGGCCGAAAACCGGGCCCTTTCGAGGGAGTGAAGCCGCCGTGGAGTCCGCCACCAAAGTCGCCGAGCCGACCGTTTCGCTCCCCCGCAGGCTCGCCCTGGCCTTCACGCCTCGCTTCATCGTCTATACGGCGAGCATCCTCGCGACGGTCGTGTTCGCGATCGCGAGCTTCGTCGACAGCTGGTTCCTGCTGCCGCTGGCGATCGCGGGCGCGCTCGCCCTGCTGGGCACGCGCGACCTGCTGCAGACCCAGCGCAGCCTGCTGCGCAACTATCCCATCGCCGCGCATATCCGCTTCCTGCTCGAGGAGATCCGCCCGGAAATCCGCCAGTATTTCCTCGAGAGCGACACCGACGGCATGCCGTTCAACCGCAACAAGCGCTCGATCGTCTACCAGCGCGCCAAGTCCGATCTCGACAAGCGCCCCTTCGGCACGATGCTCGACGTCTATTCGAGCGGCTTCGAATGGATGAACCATTCGCTTGCGCCCAAGCACCATTCGCACGTGCCGTTCCGCGTGACGGTCGGCGGGCCGGATTGCCGCCAGCCCTATTCGGCCTCGGTCTTCAACATCTCGGCGATGAGCTTCGGCGCATTGTCGGCCAACGCGATCCGCGCGCTCAACAAGGGTGCGGCCGCCGGCGGCTTCGCGCACGATACGGGCGAAGGCGGCTTCAGCCAGTATCACCAGGAATTCGGCGGCGACATCATCTGGGAAATCGGCAGCGGCTATTTCGGCTGCCGCAACCCCGACGGCAGCTTCTCGCCCGAACGCTTCGCCGCGCAGGTGAAGGTGCCGCAGGTCAAGATGGTCGAGATCAAGCTGAGCCAGGGCGCCAAGCCAGGCCATGGCGGCGTGCTGCCGGGGCCCAAGGTCTCGGCCGAGATCGCCGCCGCGCGCGGCGTGCCGGAGGGCGTGGACTGCGTCTCGCCCGCCAGCCATCCGGCCTTCTCGACGCCGCTGGGCCTCGTGCAGTTCATCAAGCAACTGCGCGAGCTGTCCGACGGCAAGCCCGTCGGCTTCAAGCTGTGCATCGGCCATCCGACCGAGTTCCTCGGCATCTGCAAGGCGATGCTGCAGACGGGCATCTATCCCGACTTCATCGTCGTCGACGGATCGGAAGGCGGCACGGGCGCCGCCCCGCTCGAATTCCTCGACCATATCGGGACGCCGCTGCGCGACGGGCTCGTCTTCGTGCACAACGCGCTGGTCGGCCTCGGCATCCGCGATCGCATCAAGATCGGCGCGGGCGGCAAGATCACGTCGGCCTTCGACATGGCGCGCGTGATGGCGCTGGGCGCCGACTACTGCAACGCCGCGCGCGGCTTCATGTTCGCCATCGGCTGCATCCAGTCGCTGAGCTGCCACACCGACACGTGCCCGGCGGGCGTGGCCACGCAGAACAAGTCGCGCCAGAAGGCGCTGGTGGTGCCCGACAAGGCCGCGCGCGTCGCGCAGTTCCACAAATCCACCGTGACGGCGCTGGCCGAGGTGATCGCGGCCGCCGGCCTCGAACACCCGAGCGAGCTGCGCCCGCACCACATCTCGCGCCGCCTCGGGCCCGACCAGTGCGCGACCTTCGCGGAAGTCTACCGCTTCGTGAAGCCGGGCGAGATCCTCGACGGCACGGACCACCCGTCGTTCGCGAAGGCCTGGCCTGCCGCACGCGCGGAATCGTTCTGACGACTCACTGGTTGAGGACGATCTCGCCCATCCGCGAGAGATCGTAGCCGCCCAGACGCTCGGCATGCCGCGCGAATTCGGCCGTCCGCGCGAAGGCGAGCAGGCGCTGGACCTGCGGCGCGAAATAGTCGCGCCGGCGCATCGCGAGGTCGAAATTCTCGCGGAACAGCGGCACGAAATCGATGCCGAGCTGGCCGGCCGAGGCCGCCACGCCGAAGCCCGCATCCGCTCGCCCCTCGCGCACGGCGGCGGCGATTTCCGTCTCGTTGAGCGCGGCCGGGGCCGACACGTCGAGCGCGTCGAGCCGGATACCGGCCTCGGCCAGCAGATGCATCAGCAGCACGTGGCTGCCGGCCTGCGGCTGGCGCAGCACGATGCGCGCCTTGCGCCGCTTGAGGTCGGCGAGCCTGCGCAGCCGCCTGGGGTTTCCCTTCGCGACGAGCAGGCCCTGCTGGCGTCCGGCCCAGCCGATCGCGACGATGTCCTGGCCCGGCATCGCGGCGGCGAGCGCGGGCACGTTGAAGGTGCCGGTATCGGGATCGACGATGTGGAGGGCCGCCACCATCGCCGCGCGCTCGCGCAGCGCGTCGAGCCCGTCGAGCGAGCCGCCCGGCATCGTCGCGAGACCCGAGCGCGACCGGCGCAGCGCCCATTCCAGCAGCGGATCGTGGCTGCCCGCGAGGATCGGCGGCGGGCTCGTGCTCACGCCCGAGTCGCCAAGGTCGGTATGCCGCGCGATCCACTGGTCGACGAGCGGGCGTGGGAACAGCCATTTGCCGCCGATGCGCGTGCACGGGATGCGCCGCGTGCGCACGAGTTCGTAGACCGCGCGCTGTTTCAGGCGCAGATAGGCGGCGAGTTCGGCAGTGGTCAGGAGCTTGTCCGGCATGGTGGATATCCACTATGCATTTTCCGGCAAATTCCGGCAAATCCTGTCGGGCGCGTCGATTGACGGCAACCCGCGCGCTGCCCGACCATCGCGCGGCATGCAGACCTTCACCGAAGCGTTTTCGATCGCGGCCGGCCTGCTGGCAGACGGTGACCGGCGCCTGTTCGCCATCGTGGCGCTTTCAATGGAAGTCAGCCTCGCGGCCACGCTGGTCGCCGCGGCGATCGGCCTGCCGCTGGGCGCGTTCGTGGCGCTGGCGCGCTTTCCCGGCCGGCGCGCCACGATCGTGGCGCTCAACGCGATGATGGGCCTGCCGCCGGTCGTGGTCGGGCTCGTCGTCTACCTGCTGCTGTCGCGCGCGGGGCCGCTCGGCGCGTTCGGCCTGCTCTTCACGCCGGCGGCGATGGTCTTCGCGCAGACGATCCTGATCGCCCCCATCCTCGCCGCCCTTTCGCGCCAGGTCGTCGAGGATTCGTGGGCCGAACACGGCGAGCAGCTGCGCTCGCTCGGCGCCACGCTTGGCCAGTCGGTCGCGACGCTCTTGTGGGACACGCGCTATGCGCTCGTCACCGTCGTGCTCGCGGGCTTCGGGCGCGCGAGCGCGGAAGTGGGCGCGGTGATGATCGTGGGCGGCAACATCGACGGCGTGACGCGCATGATGACCACGACCATCGCGCTGGAGACCAGCAAGGGCGACCTGCCGCTCGCCCTCGGCCTCGGGCTCGTGCTGATCGCCACGGTCGTCGCGGTCAACGCGGCCGCCGCCTGGATCAAGGACACCGCGGCACGGCGATACGGATGAACGCGGCCTCGCCCCTTCCCCTGACGCTCGACAAGGTGACGCTGGAAATCGGCGGCACGCCGATCCTGTCGGACATCGACCTGCGGCTCGACGCCGGCAGCCGCACCGTGATCGTCGGGCCGAACGGGGCGGGCAAGAGCACGCTGCTGCGCCTGTGCCACGGCCTGATCGCACCCACGCGCGGGCGCATCGAATGGTCGGGCGACGCGCGCGACAGGCAGGCGATGGTCTTCCAGCGCCCGTCGATGCTGCGCCGCTCGCTGCTGGCGAACGTCGCGTTCGGGCTCAAGCTGCGCGGCATGGCGCAGGGCCAGCGCGAGGCGCTCGCGCACGCGATGCTGGCGCGCGTCGGTCTTGCGGATCTCGCCGCGCGCCCGGCGCGCGTGCTGTCGGGCGGCGAGCAGCAGCGCGCCGCCCTCGCACGCGCGTGGGCCCTGGCGCCGGACATCCTTTTCCTCGACGAGCCGACCGCGAGCCTCGATCCGGGTGCCGCACAGGCCGTCGAATCGATCGTGCAGACGATGGCGGCCGAGGGCACCAAGATCGTCATGACAACGCACAATCTCGGCCAGGCCCGCCGCATGGGCGACGAGATCGTCTTCCTGCTGAAGGGGCGCGTCGCGGAGCGCGCACCCGTCGAGACCTTCTTCCGCATGCCGGCCACCCCGGAGGCCCGCGCCTTCCTCAAAGGAGAACTGCCATGGTGAAACTTCGCGGACTGTTCCTCGCGTTCCTGCTGCTGGGAACGCTTCCCGTCCACGCGCAGGAGCGCTTCATCACGGTCGCATCGACGACGTCGACCGACCAGTCGGGCCTGTTCGGCCATCTGCTGCCGGCCTTCAAGAAGGCCTCGGGCATCGACGTGCGCGTCGTGGCGCTGGGCACGGGCCAGGCGCTCGACGTGGGCCGGCGCGGCGATGCCGACGTCGTCTTCGTCCACGACAAGCCGGCCGAGGAGAAGTTCGTCGCCGAAGGGGCCGGCGTGGCGCGCACGCAGGTCATGTACAACGACTTCGTCGTCATCGGCCCGAAGGCGGACCCCGCGAAGGTCGCCGGCATGAAGGACATCCTCGAGGCGTTCAAGCGCATCCAGGCGGCGCAGGCGCCGTTCGTCTCGCGCGGCGACAAGTCGGGAACGCACGCGGCCGAGCTGCGCTACTGGCAGGACGCGAAGATCGATCTCGCCGCGACCAAAGGCACCTGGTATCGCGACGTGGGCCAGGGCATGGGCCCCGCGCTCAATACTGCCGCAGGCATGAACGCCTATATCCTCGCCGACCGCGGCACGTGGCTCAACTTCAAGAACCGCGGCGATCTCGCCGTGCTCGTGGAGGGCGACGAGAAGCTGTTCAACCAGTACGGCGTGATCCTCGTGAACCCGGCGCGCCACGCGGGCGTGAAGAAGGAACTGGGCCAGGCCTTCATCGACTGGCTGGTCGGCCCGGCCGGGCAGCGCGCGATCGCCGACTACAAGATCGGCGGCGAGCAGCTGTTCTTCCCCAACGCGATCGCCGCGAAGCCGCGCTCCTGAGACAGACGCATCTCCATTTTTGTAACGGTCGATGTTGATCTGTTGAAACCGCGAATCGCGGCGCGCAGGATTCTCGCGTCGAGTCGCGACGAAAGCGGCTCGCCATTGGAGGAACCATGAAGAATCTCGTTCTTGCCGCCGCGGCGGCACTGTTTGTCGGCATGTTCGCCCTGACGCCCGCTCCCGTGCAGGCGGCCAGCTTCGGCGCCACCACGGCAGCTGCTTCAGTCGCGAAGGATCAGGCGGCCGCTGCGGTCGACCAGGTCGCCGCGAAGAAGCCCGCCAAGAAGAAGGCGACGAAGAAGATCAAGAAGCCCTGATTTAAGCGCACGCAAACGGGCCCGGCCGGAAATCCCGGCCGGGCCCGTTTCGCGTTCAAAAGCGCATCGACACGTCGAAATAGATGCGCAGCGGCTTCTCGTTTTCGGTCAGCGTCGGCGCGCGGGTCAGCGGCTGGGCAAGTTCGAGGCTCGCCGACAGCCAGTTCTCGGGCGCGAACTTCACGCCGAGGCCCGCCGACGACAGCGTCTGCGTCGACGACGCGGCACCGGTCCGTCGGGCCCACGCCCAGCCGTAATCGTAGAACACGTAGGGCTGCCAGCCCGCCGTATTGAGATCGCCGTAGCGGATGTCGAGCGCGGACCCGGCGCCGTTGAGGCCGGTGAGCTCCGAAGGATCGTAGCCGCGCCCGAAGCGGCCGCCGCCCAGCGAGAACTCCTCGCCCGAATAGAGCTTGCTGCGCGTGTACTGGCCCGCAAGCGTCCATTGCGCCGAGAAATCGTCGGTCAGGAGCTGGATGCGGCGCACCTCGCCCGTGTACTTGGTGAAGCCGGGCTGCGCGTCGGCGCGGCTGTTGGGGATGTCGCCCGCGGCGTGCGTGCCGAGGCCGATCAGCCCCTTGACGATTCCCGCCGACACGACGGTGGCACCCTGCAGGAATCCGAGATGGGAGAAGGTCACGCGCGCGTCGCTCGCGAGGTAGCGGTCGCGCGTCAGCGGCTCGCCGCGCACATACGTCGCCGAGCGCGAGACGTAGGCTGACGCGTCGAACACGAGATTGACGCGACGCGACCGGATGACCGGGTAGGAAAGCCGCGGGCCGAGGCGCCAGGCCGTGGTGTTGACCTGCAGCGACTTCAGCGTGTGGCCGGGCCAGCCCCACGAATAGGTCGTGTCCCAGCCGAAGACGAGCCCGTCGTCGCCGATGGGCTGGGAATAGCGGAACACGCCCGAACGCAGCTCGCGGCTGCTCTGCTGCGAAGGCACGGTCGAGGCACCCAGCGTCAGCTGTTCGTTCTGGTCGAACAGGCCGTTGAACGACGTCTCGCCATAGACCGTGACCGGCCCCTGGAATTTCGAAGCGCGGTTCGAGAGCGTCGCCGACGCCTGCACGGGCTTCTCTTCGATGCGCACCAGCAGGTTCGACGAGCCGGGTTCCTGACCGGGCGCGAGGGTGCCCGCGGCCGTGACGCCCGAAAGGTCGCCCGCGAGCAGCAGGCCGCGCTCGATCGCCTTGATGTTGGCCGGCCGGCCTTCGAAGGCGCGGCGCAGATAGCTGCGGATGCGCGCGCGCGCGGATTCCGATCCGCCGTCGAACTCGATCTGCGAAAGGAATCCCTCGACGACCTGGATGCGGAACATGCCGTCGCCCACGCGCTGCGGCGGCACGAAGGCGCGCGACAGCACGTAGCCGTCGGCGCGATAGCGCGCCTCGATCGCTTCGGCAGCACCGGCGATCGCCGACAGGCCGAGCGTCTGGCCGATCAGCGGGGCGGTGTAGACCGCGAGTTCCTCGGGCGAATAGACGCCCGATCCCTCGACGGCGATGTTCACGATCGTGAAGCGCAGCTCGTCGACCGCGCGCCGGTCGGGTGCGCGCGGCTGGGCGGGAATCGACAGCTCGAGATCGGCTTCGGGTACCGGGATGGGCCGGGACGGCAGGCGCGGTTCGGCCGAGGGCGGCAGGACAAGCGTCTGGGCATGCGCCGGCGCGGCCGCCAGAAGCAGCATCAGGGCGCACAATACCGGTCGGGCGTGTCGATTCGAATCGGCCATCGTCCAGCCCTTAAAGCTAGTACACGACGGACGGGCCATTCGCCAATTCAAGTGTCCCCATTCCCGACAAATTGTTGAAGACTTGTGGTTTCTCGGGAACGGCGCTATCTGAGTCCGGACGAGGGGAATTGATGTCCAAGGCTTGGTTTTTCGCCCGATTCGCTGCTCCCGGCGCATTTCTCGCCGCGATGCTGCTGGCGGCTGCGCCGGCCCCGGCCCAGACGCGCACCCCCGCGAATCCGCCTGCCGCCGCCCCGGCGCCCGCCGGCGAGTTCAGGCTGATGGGGTTCCGGTCGGCGAATTTCGGCATGACGGCCGACCAGGTGCGTCAGGCGGTCCGCAAGGACTTCGGGATCGGCCCTGACAAGATCGAGACGGCCGAGAACCCGGTTGAACGCACGCAGATCCTGGTCGTCCAGGTGCCCGACCTGCTGCCCAATGGCGGGCCCGCGCAGGTCGCCTACGTGATCGGCTTCCGCTCCAAGCAGCTCGTCCAGGTCAGCGTGACGTGGGGCGGCGCGCTCAACCAGCAGCTCGGCGTGACCGGTGCCGTCGATCTCGCACGCACGCTGCAGGGTTATCTCGCCGGTGTCGGCTACAAGGCCGACACGGTCGTCAGCAACATCGTCCAGCCCGACGGCAGCGTGCTGTTCTTCCGCGGCGACGACGCACATGGGCGGCGCACGATCCTGATGGCGAGCGGCGTTGCGGCACCCGAAGGCCAGAAGCCCGCCGGCCTGCCGACGGTGCAGATCTCGTACATCCGCGATCCGCTGACACCGGACGTCTTCCAGATCCGCAAGGGGGATTTCTAGCCCCGATGTTCAAGCGCACGTTCCCCAAGGGGAAGGTCCTGTTCAAGGAAGGCGAGCCCGGTCTCGAGGCGTTCCTCGTCGAGAAGGGCAAGGTGCTGATCCTGAAGAAGGGCACCGAAGCGCCCATCATCGTGGCGAGCCTCGGCCCCGGCGCCCTGTTCGGCGAGATGGCGATCCTCGACGGCGCCCAGCGCATGGCCACCGCCGTCGCGGGCGAGGACACGATCTGCGTCGTCATCAACAGCCAGCAGCTCACGCAGCGCATGATGCAGCTCGACCCCGACCTGATGCGGCTGATGATTTCGCTGATGGAGTACGTGCGCGGAACCGTGCCCTTCACCGACCGCCCCAAGGCCGGAATCAGCAACGAGGAGACCGGCGCGGACCGCCAGGCCCGCCTGATGCTGCCGCGCCCGGAAGTGATCGAAAGCTACGGTCTCAAGGACCCGATGCTGAAGGCGCTGGTGAACATGCTGTGCGAGTACACGCGCCGGCGCCTGCCGCCCGCACCGGGCTAGGACGAAGAAAGGGCGGCATGCGCGCGAACTTCCTCCTTCCCGCGTTGCTCGCCGGTGCCGCGTTCGTTTCGGGATGCCAGACCGGCGCGCCGGCGCAGGCGGCATTCGATGCCGGCACGAATCTCGCGGGCGAAGCCTGCCGCGCGGAACCCCGCCGCGGCCAGTCGCGCGGCGAACTGCCGGTCCTCGAGATCCTGTGCGCCAACAGCGGCCGGCCCGCGGGTTCGCTCTCGCAGCTCGGCCCCCAGCGCGACGCGCCCGCCGACACGGGCGCGCGCAAGGCGTTTTTCGCGCGCGCCCTCGAAGGCAGCGCGCCGGTGCGCGCCCTCGGCACGCGCGCGACGTGCGACGCGCCGGAATGGATTTCGACGGCGGCCGAGCCCGAGATCCTCGTCATGCGCTGCACGCTCAAGGATGGCGGCTGGCCCTATGTGGTCGCGGGCCTCGCGGCGGGCAACGCGCTCGCCTTCGGCGAAGGCCAGCCTTCGGCGTTCCCCGCCCTCGTCCACGCGATGCGGCAGGGCCTGCCGGGCGCGACGCCGCGCGGCACCGCGGCACCGACGACGCCGGCCGACCGGCAGGCGCTGACGGCGCGCCTTCAGGCGCTGTTCGGCGCCGGCACCGCGATCACGGGCGATGCCGGCGCGTATCAGGATTTCGTCGAGCTCGCGCGCCTCTACAACAGCACGGGCAACTTCGCGGCGGCGGAAACGGCTTACCGGCGCGCGCTCGACCTGCAGACGGCGGCGCTGGGCGCCGGGCATCCGGGCCTCGGCACGACGCTGATGATGCTGGCGAGCGAGATTTCCAACCAGGGGCGCGGCGAGGAAGCCGACATCTTCTTCCGCCGGGCCGAGCCGCTGATCATCAAGTCGCCCGATCCGGGCGAGTATCCGCGCTATCTCGGCTATCTCGGCATGCATGCGGCCAACATGCGCCAGTTCGACCGCGCGCTTTCGATCGCGCGCGACACGATCCAGCGCCGGCGCGACCTGATCGAGCAGCAGGGCGGCGGCATCCCGGCCGGGCTCGAGGCGGGCGGCGGCGGCGCGTCGATCTTCGGCGGCGCGGTGTTCCTGCAGGCCGAACTCGCGCACGCGCTGATGTTCGCGTCCGCGATGGCGCTGCGCACCGGCGATCTCGCGGGCGCCGAAGCATACGCGCTCGAAGGACGGCGCATCGTCGACCGCACGCCGGGCCTGCCGGCCTGGTGGCAGCCGCAGGCGATCGGGCAGCTGGGCGAAGTGCTCGCCGCGCGCGGCGATTTCCGCAACGCCGAGCGCCTGCTCGCCTCGGCAGCATCCCTGCGCCTGCGCATCTTCGGCACCGGCTGGCCGGTCGCGCAGGGGATGATGGCGCTGGGCCGCGCGCAGTCGGAAGACGGCCGCTATCCCGCCGCGATCGACAATTACCGCGGCGCGTTGCGCCTGATGCTGGGCGAAGCGCAGGTGCGCAACCTGACCTTCGAGCAGGTCCAGCCGTTCCTCACGGCGGCGGTGGAGCAGGCGCGCATCGACCCCAAGGGCGCCGACGCGCTTTATGCCGAGATGTTCACGGCCGTGCAGCTGATGCGCGAAGGCACGATGGGCCGCGCGGTCGCGCGCACCGCGCAGCGCGTGGCGAGCGAGGATCCGCGCATCGCCGAACTGGTGCGCGAACGCAACGAAGCCACGCGCCGGCGCGACCGGGTGCAGATCGACCTGACCGGCGAGCTCGGCCGCGCGCCGCAGACGCGCGACGATGCGCGTGTCCGGCGCCTGCGCGGCGAACTCGACCAGCAGAACAAGCGCATCGAGGCGCTGGGCGAAGCGATCGAGAAGGCGGTTCCCGGTTTCGCGCGCCTCGCTTCGCCCCGCCCGGTCGACCCCGACACGCTGACCAAGGCGCTCGGCCCGCGCGAGGCGATGGCGATCTACGCCGTCGGGCCAGACGGCGCGTTCGCGTTCCTCGTGCGCGCGTCGGGGATACGCGCGGCGAAGCTCGATACCGACGAGGCGCAGCTCGCCGAACAGGTGAAGGCGCTGCGCGGCGCGTTCGAGATCCGCAACCGCAACGTGGCACCGTTCGACGCCGCACTTTCCCACCGCCTTTACCGCACGCTAGTGGCGCCGTTCGCGGCCGAGCTTGCCGGCATCGACCAGCTTTTCGTCGTCGCCAACGGTCCGCTCGCGAGCCTGCCGTTCGGGATTCTCGCGAGCGAGCCGCCCGCAAGTGCGGCACCAGGCGACTATTCGCGCGTCGCGTGGCTCGCAAGGCGCGTCGCCGTCGCCAGTCCACCGTCGGTGCGCGCGTTCCTCGAACTGCGCGCGCTGGCCGCGAAGCCGTCGGCGCCCGAGCCGCTGCTCGCACTCGCCAATCCGGATTTCGGCGGTGGCGCCGCGGGCGGCCTCGGCGCGCTGGCCGATACGTGCCGCACCGAAGGCGCCGTGCCGTCCGCACTGATCCGCGGCCTCGCCCCGCTGCCCGAGACGGCCGACGAGGTGCGCCGCGTGGCGCTGATGCTGAAGGCGGGCAACGATGCGCTTCTGCTGGGGCCCAGCGCCACCGCCGCGAACCTGCGCGCCCGCCAGCTCGAACGCTATCGCGTGCTCTATTTCGCCACGCACGGCCTGCTGCCGGGCGAGCTGCGCTGCCAGGCGCAGCCGGGCCTCGCGATGTCGGCGCCGCCGGGCGACGTGCGCGACCCAGCCATCGACGGGCTGCTGGAAGCGGGCGAGATCGCGAGCCTGCGGCTCGACGCCGATCTCGTCGTCCTCTCGGCCTGCAACACGGCCGCGTCGGGCGAGCGGCTGGGCGGCGAATCACTGTCTGGCCTTGCCGAGGCGTTCTTCTTCGCCGGTGCCCGCAACCTGCTGGTGACCCACTGGCAGGTGCCCTCGCAGCAGACCGTGGCCCTGACGACGGGCATGTTCGAACGGCTGGGCGGGGATCTGAAGAAGGGCATCGCCCTTGCCCTGCGCGATTCCCAGATGGCGCTGGCGGGCGTTCCGGCCACGTCGCACCCCTTTTTCTGGGGGGCTTTCGTGCTGCAGGGGGACGGGGCGCCGGCCGCGTCGTTGCCGCTGGGGGGCAACCCGAGCTAGACTGCGGCATGCGCATCGCGTGTGCACTCGCTTTCGCCTTGACCCTGCTCGCCGGACCTGTCCGGGCGAACGAGCTTGTCGTCGTCGAGGCCAAGGGCGTGGACCTCACCCCCGGCGCCAAGGTCGATGGCACCAAGGTGCTGCAGCTCGCCGCCGGCCAGCGCGTGACGCTGATCGCGGCCGACGGGCGCACGGTCAAGCTGCGCGGCCCCTATGAAGAGGCCCCCGCCCCCGCCGCCGGCCAGGTCGCCAGCATGGGCGACGCGCTCAAGAACCTGATGAACCAGCGCGGTTCCGGCACGGCCCAGCTCGGTGTGGTGCGCTCCGCGGGCGACGCGGTCGAACTGCCCGAACCGTGGGTCGTCGACGTGGGCCGCTCGGGCGCGCGCTGCCTTCGCGCCGACACCACGCCCGTTCTGTGGGGCCCGCGATTCGCCGCCGTCACCGACCTCGCCATCGAACCCGCCGACCGCAGCTGGCGCGCACGCGGCCAATGGCCGGCGGAGACCGACCGCCTCGCGCTCAACGCGCGCATCCCGTTCGCCGACGGCGGCTCGTACGTGTTCGACATCGGCGGCAATCCCGCGAACGTCACGTTCTGGCGCATGCCCGCGGGCTTCGCCGATCCGGTCGTGCAGGCCGCGTGGATGATCGAGAAGGGTTGCGAAGACCAGGCCCGCGCGCTGGTGCGCGAAGCGCAGCGCTGAACATGGAGCTGCGTGCGGTCGTCAAGCGCGTCGCCACGGCGCTCGTCGTCGCCGCCCTCGCGGGCCTTCTCACCTTCGGCATCTTCTATTTCTTCCCCTTCCTCGGCACCGCCGAGCGGTGGACGCGCGACTTCCGCATCGCGAACATGTCGCCGCCCGAGCCGCAGCATCCCGACATCGTGATCGCCGCGATCACGGAAGAGACGCTGTCGGCCTTCCCCTACCGCTCGCCGGTCGACCGCAAGTTCCTCGCCGACACGGTGCGCACGATCGCGGCCAAGGGCGCTCGAGCGATCCTCATCGACGTGCTCTTCGACCAGGAGACCGAGCCCGAGAAGGACGACGAACTGCGCGAGGCGCTCGCCGAACTCAAGATTCCCTTCGCGATCAGCTATTCGGATTCGCCCACCTACGTCACCGACGAGCAGCTCGAATATCTCGACGATTTCGTGAAGCCGCAGTGGCGCGGGCTTGCCGACATCGAGCCCGACAAGACCGACGGCATCATCCGCTTCGTCGCGGCACCCCGCACGCTGAAGGACGGCACGAAGGACGTGCCCAATGTCGCCGCGCGCGTGGCGCAGCTGCTGGGCGCGAACGTGCCGATGCGCCAGAGCATCATCGCCTGGCGCGGCCAGCCCGACAGCGCCACCGAGCCGTTCCGCGAATTCCCCTCGCATGCGGTGAAGGTGCTGCCCGAGGTGTGGTTCAAGGACAAGATCGTGCTGATCGGCGCTAACCTTTCGCTGACCGACCGCTACCGCACGCCCTTCTCGATCGGGCGCGACGTGGGCGACAACCGCCTCGCCGGGATCGTGATCCAGGCGCATATCCTCGCGCAGATGCTGGAAGGGCGCGTGGCGCCCGAGGACCGCGCCTTCATCCCCCACATCGTCACGATCGCGATCCTCGCCCTCATCGGGGCGGCGCTGGGAAGCACGGGCGTTCCGATCACCGCGCGCCTCGGCGGCGCGGTGATCACGGTCGTGCTGCTGTGGGCGGCGGGCTGGTATCTCTTCAAGGGCGGCCATCCGCTCGTCCCGCTCGTGCAGGCGATGACCGGCGGCACCAACATGCTGGTCCCGCTGATCGAACCCATCGTGGCGATGGCGATGGCGCTGTGGCTTTCCGACGCCTGGTCGGGCCGCGAGGAGCGCCAGCAGAAGAAGTTCATCCAGGGCGTCTTCAGCAAGTATGTCTCGGCCGAACTGCTGACCGAGATCGTCAAGGACCCCAAGAAGCTCGACCTTTCCGCGAGCCGCCGGCCGATGTCGCTGATCTTCACCGACGTGCAGGGCTTCACGACGCTGTCGGAGAAGCTGGAGGCCGCGCACCTCGCCGACGTGCTGAACCGCTATCTCGACGGCGGCTGCCGCGAGATCTGGAAGTACGGCGGCACGATCAACCAGTTCACGGGCGACGCGATCTACGCGATGTTCAACGCGCCGCGCGAGCAGCCCGATCACGCGAAGCTGGCGCTGAAGGCCGCGCTCGACATCGACGCGTTCTCCGAAACGTTCCGCGCGGGCGAACGCGCCAAGGGCGTCGACATGGGCATGACGCGCATCGGCGTGCACACGGCCGAAGCCAACGTCGGCAATTTCGGATCGCTCGACCGCTACGAGTACAAGGCGCTCGGCGATGCGGTTAACACCGCTGCCCGTCTTGAGGGCCTGAACAAGTATTTCGGCACGCGCATCCTGATCACGCAGCAGACGCGCGACGCGAGCCCCGAGATCCCGTGCCGCAAGGTCGGCGGCGTGATCGTGAAGGGCAAGAGCGAGCCCATCCATGTCTACGAACCGCTGACGGGCGAACGCGCCGCGGACGAGAACACGAAGCTCTACCTCGCCGCGTTCAAGCTGATGGCCGACAAGGACCCGGGCGCGCTCGCCGCGTTCGAGGATCTCTGCAAGCGCTATCCCGACGACGCGCTCGCCGAATATCACCTCGACCGCCTGAAGGAAGGCGAGACCGGCGAGGTCTTCGCGATGGCCGAGAAATAGGCGACCACCTGTTACGGTAACCTGTTTAAGTCGTTGAAGTTGCAGCCTTGTAACCTGAACCCGGGATTCGGCGTTACCGGCCCGGATTTTCGAGCTTTTTCTTTCGGTTCTAAAGGCTTGGAAACAGGCAACCCACAGGCGACACGTAGTCTTGCGGCCGCCGCCGAGGTAAGTATTTATTCAATTGTCAAAGAGCACATGGCTGGAAATGCTCAGCCAATATAAGGAATATAGTCGGAAATCAGAGGTAAGGCAAGACGTGGATGGGCGGGACAAGTCCGGCCATGACGGAATCCAAATTCCCAAAGTCACCGTCATGCCCGGGCTTGTCCCGGGCATCCACGTCTTCGGCTCACACGATCTCGTCAAACAGATCTCGCCATTCGGGATTGGCCGCGACGATCAGGCGGACTTTCCACGCCCGCGGCCAATGCTTCATCGTCTTCTCGCGCTGGATCGCGGCCCGGATATCGTCGTGCGCCTCGAACCAGACCAGATGCTTGATGCCGTAGCGCTTCGTGAAGCCATCGACTGCGCCCTCGCGATGCTCCCACGCGCGCCGCGCCAGATCGGCCGTAACGCCGACATAGATCGTCCCGTCCGGACGATTGGCCATCAGATAGACGAACCCGGCACGCATCGAGCCCGGATGCTACCACAAGACGTGGATGGCCGGGACAAGCCCGGCCATGACGGTGTTTTTTATTGCGATAAATTCAATCCGACAAAAGCGGGAGATCGGCAACGCCGATCTCGCCTTACTTCTCGGCGGCGATATCCACCAGCCCCGCCCAGCTCTGCATCGACATGAAGTGCGCGTAGGCCATGGGGAGCCAGCCGCGTTTGCGCCAGTCGACGAAGGCGGCGTCGGGCAGGGCTTCGAATTTGGCGCGGTCGAGGATGCGGAAGCCGCCGAGCGCGATCTTGCGGCCGTCCTTCATCGCGATTTCGGCGCGATGGTCGGCGAGCAGGCCGGCTTGGGCGCAGGCGGCGGCGAAGGCCTGCGCGGCGTCCGCCTGCACCTGGAATTCGCGCGCGAAGGCGAGCGCCTTCTCGATCACGGGGGCGGGCTTGTCGCCGTCGAACAGCGCTTCGCCCGTGTCGTCGAGCGCGTCGGCCGCCTCGTCGATGCACAGCACGAGCTGGTCGCCGAGCTGGGCGAAGGCGAAGGGATAGCGACGCACATAGGCGGGCACGTAGGTGCCCGCGCGCCATGCACCGGCCGCGTCGACGAAGAGGTTCCTGTTCGTCTCGATGCCCGTCAGCGCCACGAGGCCGCCCGGCTCGGCCGCCGCGAACACGACGGGGTAGTGGCGCGCGGCGGCTTCGGCTTCCGCCGCACCCAACGGCACCGCGTTGGTCGTGCGCGCGAAGCCGTAATCGGACGGCGGCGTATAGCGCCTGGTGCCGTGGGCGTCGCGCGTCAGCGCCACCGGCCTACGATAGAAAAGCGGTTCGCTCATGCGGCCAGAAACTCCGCGACCTTTTTGTTGAAGGCATCCGCCACTTCGAAATAGGCCGAGTGGCCGGCACCGGCGAATTCCGCGTGGCGCGCGTCGGGGAAGCCCTTGGCGAGCAGTGGCGCCGCGAAAGACGGGAACACCATGTCGGCGCTGCCGGTGAGAAAGAGCGTGCGCACGCCGAGCTTGGCCACGTCGCCGATCGGGCGGCGGCGCATCTTCACGATGCGCGCGCGCAGCTCGTCCTTGGCGAGGCTGGTGGCGAGCGCGTCGATGGCGCGATAGAGATGATGCATCGCCGGGTTCGCCTCGGCCATCGCGGCACCAAGGGCCGGATGAATCGCGCGCATGCGCAGGTCCGCGTTGACCGCGAGCGCCCGGCTGCTCCATTCGGCGAATTTCGCGGGATCGGCCTTCGAAGGGTCGAGCGTGCCGCTGGTCGCGGCCAGCACCATCGCCTGCACGCGGGCGGGATGGCGGAGCGCGAATTCCAGCGCCGTCCACCCGCCCATCGACTGCGCCACGATAGAAAAGCGCTCGATGCCCAGATGCGCCGTCAGCGCCTCGAGGTCGCCCGCGAAATCCTCGGGATCGGGCTTGTTGCCCGCGACGCTCGACGGCGCGAAGCCGCGATGCGCGAACGTGATGCAGGTGTATTTCTCGCGGAAGAACGGCACCTGCTGCCACCACGACAGGTGATTGCCGCCCAGCCCGTGCGCGAAGACCAGCGTCGGGCCGTCGCCCGAAAGCTCGTAATAGATCCGCGCACCCGGCCGCTCGACGAAGCCGGATTTTTCGGCACCGTGCGGCGCCCAGGGTGTCGTGTCGTTCATGGCTGCCATCTTCGCGCGCGGCTTGGCGCGCGGCAACTGCCGGGCTAGCCTTCTCCCAAGATTTCCGGAAAATCGCGAGGAGAACGCCCCATGAAATACGTCCCGCTCGGCCGGTCCGGCCTGATGGTGAGCCGCGTGTGCCTCGGCGGGAATTCGTGGGGTGCGCGCGGGCGGCGCGCGTGGGCAGGATTCGATGCGGGCGACAGCGCGCCGTTCTTCAGGAAGGCGCTCGACAGCGGCATCAATTTCTTCGACACGGCCGACGCCTATAACCTCGGCGCGTCCGAGACGATCATGGGCGAGACGCTGATGGGCTATGCGCCGCGCGACGAGATCGTGCTCTCCACCAAGGTCGGCCTCAAGATGGGCGACAAGCCCAACGCGATCGGCCTCGGCGCCAAGCACATGCTTGCATCCATCGACGTGCAGCTGAAGCGCCTGAAGACCGACCATATCGACGTCTACCAGGTGCACCGGCTCGACCCGCACACGCCGATCGAGGAGTTCATGTACACGCTCGACGGCATCGTGAAGTCGGGCAAGGTGCGCTACATCGGCGGCTCGACGATGCCGGCGTACAAGTTCGCGCAGATGATCGCGTGCGCCGAGCGCCACGGCTATGCGCGGCCCATCGCGATGCAGAACCTGCACAACCTGATCCAGCGCGAGGAAGAGCGCGAGATGAACGCGCTGTGCCTGGAGGCGGGCGTGGGCCTCATCCCCTATTCGCCGCTGGCGCGCGGCTTCCTTGCCGGGAACCGCGTGCGCGGCGGCGGCGGCGAGACCGAGCGCGCGAAGAACGACGCCGGCGCCACGCCCGAGACCTACCGCGACTGCGACTGGAAGATCGTGGACGAGCTCAAGGCCATCGCCGCGGCGCGCGGCGCCAAGCCCACGCAGGTCGCCTTCCTGTGGCTGTGGTCGAAGCCCTATATGGCGGCCCCCATCATGGGGGCGACGAAGCTGGAGCAGCTGGGCGAGGCGGCGGCCGCCGCCGACATGCCCCCGCTGACGGCGGACGAGATCAAGCGCCTCGAATCGCCCTACCAGTGGCGCCCGTCTCCGGCCTAGGCCCATCTCAAGCCTAGAACGGCACGCGCTGCCGGGGTATCTTCGGCGCAAATCAATCGCCGGTTTCGGGAGGAACGAAATGTTCGCACGTCTTTTCGCCGCGGTGGCGGTCGCCGCCGTCGCCCTTACTGCCGCAGCATCCGCACAGGAAACCCCGCGCCGCGGCGGGGACTTCATCTTCGCCGTGGGCGGCGAGCCCGACACGACCGACTGTCACGCGGCGACGAACTTCGCGGTGATCCACCATCTGGCGCCGCATTATTCGACGCTGGTGAAGTTCAACACCCAGAAATATCCCGAGATCGTCGGCGACATCGCCCGGGAATGGGCGGTCTCGCCCGACGGCAAGACCTACACCTTCAAGATCGTCCAGCCGATCAAGTTCCATGACGGCTCGGCGCTGACCGCGCGCGACGTGAAGGCGAGCTTCGATCGCATCAAGACGCCGGTCGCCGGCGCGCGCTCGGCCCGGCGCGACCATTTCGCGGACGTCGCCTCGGTCGAAGCGCCTTCGGCCGACACGGTCGTCTTCAAGCTCAACAACGCCAACCCGGCGTTCATGACGTACCTTGCGGCACCCTTCAACTGCATCTACTCGGCCGCCAAGCTGGCGCAGGACCCGCGCTATCCCGAGAAGGAAGTGATGGGTTCCGGGCCCTTCGTGTTCGGCGAGCGCGTGCCCGGCTCGCACTGGACCGGCAAGCGCTTCGACGGCTATTTCCGCGCCGGCAAGCCCTATCTCGATTCCTTCCGCGCCGTGTCGATGAGCGGGGCTGCCACGCTCAACGCGCTGCAGGGCGGGCAGGTGATGGCGGAATTCCGCGGCATCAGCCCGGCCGAGAAGGCGCGCGTCGCCAACCCGAAGCTGACCTTCCAGGAAACGTCGTGGCTGTCGGGCCTGATCCTGTCGTTCAACATCGAGAAGAAGCCCTTCGACGACGTGCGCGTGCGCCGCGCGCTGTCGATGGCGCTTGACCGCTGGACGGCGGCACCGGCCCTCGCGCGCGTGTCGCAGGCCAAGGACGTGGGCTCGCTGCTGCGCCCGGGCTACGCCTACGCGCCCACGGCCGCCGAACTCGCCACGTATCCCGGCATGGGCCGCGACGTGGCGCGCAACCGCGCGGAAGCCCGCAAGCTGCTCGCCGAGGCGGGCCAGTCGAACCTCAAGTTCGAGATGATCTCGATGGCGCTGCCGCCCTTCCCGACGGTCGCCGTCTGGCTGATCGACCAGTGGCGCCAGATCGGCGTGACGGTCGAGCAGCGCACGGCCGAACGCGCCACCTATTTCGGCGCGCGCACGTCGGGCGCGTTCGAGGTGATGCTCGACTTCACGACCGAGTTCGCGGACGAGCCGAACTTCCAGCTCCGCCGCTTCATCTCGTTCGACCGCGTGCCCGGCTTCAACGTGAGCCGCCATCTCGACCGCCAGCTCGACGAGATCTTCGACAAGCAGGAGCGCGAGACGGACTTCAACAAGCGCAAGGCGCTGGTGCGCGACTTCCAGATCCAGCTGATGGACCTCGCCTACACGGTCCCGCTGTTCTGGTTCGAGCGCATCGTGCCGATCGCCGCCAACGTGCGCGGCTGGCACATCACGCCCTCGCACCTGCTGGGCCAGGACCTGACAGACGTGTGGCTGGCGAATTGAGCCAGGACCCCTCACCCCGCGACGTATACGTCGCGGGGTGAGGGGTGTCTACGCGCCGGCCGTCGCCACCGATCCCGCCACCGTCAGCTTCTCGATTCCCTTCCAGTCCCAGTCGATGCCGAGGCCGGGCGTCTCGCTCGGGAAGGCGTGGCCGTCGGCGATGCGCACGCGCGAGGTCGCCACGCGGTCGAGCTGCGGGATGTATTCGAGCCAAGCCGAGCCGGTGACGGCGCAGACCAGCCCCACATGCAGCTCCATCAGGAAATGCGGGGCGACCGGCACGTTGCAGCATTCGGCCATGTGCGCGACCTTCAGCCACGGCGTGATGCCGCCGATGCGCGCCACGTCCACCTGCACGATGCCGCAGGCGTCGCGCTTGAGGTAGCCAGCGAACTGGCCGGGCGAATAGAGCGACTCGCCCACCGCGATGGGGATGCGCGTGCCCGCCTGCAGGCGCACATGGCCGTCGACGTCGTCGGCGGGCAGCGGTTCCTCGAACCACCCGAGATCGAGATCGGCGAAGAGTTCGGCGCGGCGCAGCGCCTCGGCCGCGCTGAAGCGCTGGTTGGCGTCGACCATCAGCTCGAAATCCGGGCCGATCTTCGCGCGCACGGCCGATAACCGGCGCCGGTCTTCCGCGCCCGTGGGCTTGCCGACCTTGAGCTTGGCGCCGGCGAAGCCTTCTTCGCGCGCCTTCAGCGTCTCGTCGATCAGCTGTTCGGGCGGATGGTGCAGCCAGCCGCCTTCGGTCGTGTAGACCGCGATCTTCGACTTGGCGCCGCCAGCGGCCTTGTGCAGCGGCAGTTTCGCGCGCCGGCAGCGCAGGTCCCACAGGGCGGTGTCGATCGCCGCCATTGCCAGCGCGGTGATGGCGCCCACCGTCGTCGCGTGCGTGCGGAACAGCATGCCTGTCCAGATGCCGTCGATGTCGTCGGCGTCCTTGCCGAGCAGGAACGGCACGAGGCAGTCGCGCAGCATCGCCATGACGGCCGAGCCGCCGGTGCCAATCGTGTAGCTGTAGCCGGTGCCCGACGCGCCGTCGGCGTCCCAGATCCGCACCATCGGCGTTTCCTGGCACTGGAACGACTGGATCGCGTCGGTGCGCACGACCGGCGGCAGCAGGTCGACCTGGCGGATCTCGATCCGGACGATGCGCGGCATTTTTAGGCACTCCTCCCCGGTTTTCCGGCCATGACAAGGCCGGTTGCGGTCGCTAGGATACTCCACAATCGCGACGGGAAAAGCCGCGCGACGACCCAAAGGGAGGATTTCGCATGCAGGTAAAATACGCGCACGCGGCCGTTCTGGCCGCCGGACTCGCGATCATCTGGGGCGCCGGCCCCGCCGACGCGCAGCAGCGCCTCAAGTTCGCCCATGTCTACGAGACCAACGAGGCCTATCACACCGAAGCGGTGTGGGCGGCCGGCGAGATCCAGAAGCGCACCAACAACAAATTCGCGATCGACGTGCACCCGGCCTCGGCGCTGGGCAACGAGCAGCAGATCAACCAGGCGCTGCCGCTGGGCACGATCGACATGATCTATACCGGCGCCGCCTTCGCAGGCGCCTCGTTCCCGCCCATCGCGATCTCGAACGCCCCCTACATGTTCCGCGATTTCAATCACTGGAAGGCGTATTCGAATTCCACCCTGTTCAAGGAACTGGCCGACGGCTACGACCAGAAGACCAAGAACAAGATCCTGGCGCTGACCTACTACGGCGCGCGTCACACCACGGCGAACAAGGCGATCAACGCGCCCGCCGACATGAAGGGCATGAAGCTGCGCGTGCCGCAGGCGCCGCTCTACCTGATGTACGCCAAGGCCGTGGGCGCCAACGCCACGCCGATCGCGTTCGCGGAAGTGTACCTGGCGCTCCAGAACGGCACGGTCGACGGTCAGGAAAACCCGCTCCCCACCATCCAGGCCAAGAAGTTCTACGAGGTGCAGTCGCACATCAACCTCACCTCGCACATCTTCGAATCCCTGGTCACCGTCGTCGGGCCGCCGCTGTGGAACCGCCTCAACGCGGCCGAACGCAAGATCTTCACCGACGTGTTCCAGGAAGCGGCCGCGCGCGCGACCAACGTGATCCGCGAATCCGAACAGAAGCTGCCCGAGTGGTTCAAGGCGCAGGGCAAGACGGTCGTCACGCCGAACCTCGCCGCGTTCATCGAAGCGGCACGGCCGCTGCACAACGACGCGTCCGCCGGCGCCGGCTGGACGAAGGCCCATTACGACCGCCTCCAGGCGATCAAGTAGGCCGGGACCGGACAGGCCGGGCGGCACGCGCGCCGCCCGGCCCTTTTTTTCGCAGAACCGGAGCGATTTCGTGACGAACGACAAGACCGGGCCCGATCTGGGCGATCCGATCCTGGGGCTGGCCGACGCGCCCGATCCCGAACTTTCGAGCTACGCCGCCGAGGACTGGGTCGCGTTCGCCTTCTTCTGGGCGCTGGCCTTCGTCGTCTTCCTGCAGTTCTTCTCGCGCTACGTGCTCAACGATTCGGTCGCGTGGACCGAGGAGATCGCGCGCTACCTGCTGATCTGCGTGTGCTTCGCGGGCGGCGGCATGGCGATGCGCAAGATGAGCCACATCCACGTCGAATTCCTCTACGTCTATCTTCCGCGCACGTTCGGCCGGTACCTCTCGGGCGCCGTCGACGTCGCGCGCATCCTGTTCATGGGTTATGCGACGTTCCTGGGCTGGAAGGTCACCGAGATCATGCACAACCAGCGCATGGTCGTGATCGACTGGCCGATGAGCATCGTCTTCGGCGTCGCGACCGCCGGCTTCGCGGTGATGACGCTGCGCAGCGTGCAGGTCGCGCTGCGTCATCACCGCGAAGGCGACAGTCCGCTCACCCGCGTCAACACCGAGGGGCGCCACCAGTGACAGCCTTCCTTCTCGTCTCCTTTGTCGGGCTGCTGCTCGTCGGCGTGCCGGTGGCGATCGCGCTGGGCGGATCGTCCCTCCTCTACATCATTTTCGACGACGTCTCGCCGCATCTGGTCGTCATCCACCGGATGGTCTCGGGTGTCGACTCGTTCCCGCTGCTGGCGATCCCGTTCTTCATCATGGCGGGCTCGCTGATGAACTCGGCCGGCATCACCGAGCGCATCTACGATTTCGCGCTGGCCCTCGTGGGCTGGCTCAAGGGCGGGCTCGGCCACGTCAACGTCGTGGGCTCGGTGATCTTCGCGGGCATGTCGGGCACGGCCGTCGCCGACGCGGGCGGCCTCGGCAACATCGAGATCAAGGCGATGCGCGACCACGGCTACGACGTGGATTTCGCGGTCGGCATCACGGGCGCCTCGTCGACCATCGGGCCGATCATCCCGCCCTCGCTGCCCATGGTGATCTACGGCGTGATGGCGAACTGCTCGATCGGCCAGCTCTTCGCGGCCGGCCTGCTGCCGGGCCTGCTGATGGCCGCCACGATGATGGCGATGGTCGCGTGGTACGCGCACGTGCGCGGCTTCCACCGCGACGCGACCTTCGCGTGGGCGCGCCTCGCCTACACCTCCAAGCGCGCCTTCCTGCCGCTGATGACGCCTGTACTCCTGATCGGCGGCATGACGACCGGCATCTTCACGCCCACCGAGGCGGCGATTGCGGCCACGGCCTACGCGCTGGTGCTGGGCCTGTTCGTCTACCGCACGCTGAGCCTGCGCGGGCTCGTGCGCGTGTCGATGGAGACGGTCGAGACGACGGCGATCATCCTGCTGATCGTCGCGGGCGCCTCGATCTTCGGCTACATCATCACGACGACGAAGGTGACCGACGACGTCGCGGCGATGGTGCTTTCCGTGACGACCGAGCCGTGGGCGGTGCTGCTGCTGGTCAACCTGTTCCTGCTCGTGGTCGGCTGCTTCATGGAGACGATCGCGGCGATCACGATCCTGGTGCCGGTGCTGCTGCCGCTGATGACGCAGATCGGCATCGACCCGGTGCATTTCGGCCTGATCATGGTGCTGAACCTGATGATCGGCCTGCTGACGCCGCCCGTCGGCATGGTGCTCTACATCCTCGCGCGCGTGGCGAACATCAGCTTCGAGCGGACGACGAAGGCGTGCCTGCCCTTCCTCGTGCCGCTGCTGTTGACGCTCGGCATCGTCACCTACTGGCCCGATTTCGTGATGCTCCTGCCGCGCTATTTCTACGGCTGAGGCCGCGATGGAACTGGTCCTGCTGGGAACCGGCTGCCCGCAATGCGACCCTGACCGGCGCGGGCCGTCGAATCTGGTCCGCGCGCGCGGAAAGCACTTCCTCGTGGATTGCGGCTCGGGCGTCACCCAGCGCCTTGTCGAGGCCGGGACAAAAGGTGCCGCACTCGACGCGCTGTTCTTGACGCATCTGCACACCGATCATCTCGTCGATTTCTACCAGCTCGTCATCTCGAGCTGGCATCAGGGTCGCGACCGGCCGCAGCGCGTGTTCGGCCCGCCGGGTACGCGCGCGTTCGTCGCAGGCACGATGGCGCTGTGGGCGACCGAAAGAGCCCAACGGATCAGCCACGAAAAGCGCGCCTCGCTCGCGGCCTTCGAGATGGACGTGACCGAGATCGCCGCCGGTACCGTTTGGGACGAAGGCGACGTGCGCGTGACGGCCGTGGCGGTCGCCCACCAGCCGGTGCGCCACGCCTTCGGCTTCGTGTTCGAGGCGGACGGCCACAAGATCGTGTTCAGCGGCGATACCGCTTATTGCCCGGCATTGATCGAAGCCGCGAAGGGCGCCGACGCGCTCGTCCACGAATGCTTCCTGCATGGCGAGATGCCGGTCGTCGCCGGCGTGCGTTCGGCCGAGACGGTGGCGGCAGTCGCCTCGTATCACACGCCGTCGGACCAGGTCGGCAAGGTCGCGCAGGCGGCCGGCGTGCGCGCACTCATCCTCAACCATTTCGTACCCACGCGCTTCGACCGGAACCGGCTGATGGACGAAGTGGCGGCAGATTTCAAAGGCCCCATCGCGGTGGGCGAGGACCTGATGCGTTACGATTGCGCGAAGCGGCGCTTCACGCACCGCGACGGCATCGTTAACCTCGGGGCATGAACGAAACCTCCCAGCGCCCCGCCCCGGGTGATCTCGTCGTCGATCATGTCGCCCACTGGGTCTCCGATGCCGCTGCGGCGCAACGCGCACTCGCGGCGCTCGGTTTCACGGTCACGCCCTTTTCCGCACAGAGCACCGGCGACCCGCCGGTTCCCGCCGGCACCGGCAACCACTGCGTGATGCTGCGCGAGGGCTATCTCGAATTCCTCGCCCCCACCGCCGACACGCCAAACGCCGCGACGCTGCGCGCAGGGATCGCGCGCTATGTCGGCGTGCACCTGATCGCGTTCGGCACGACCGCGCCGATGGCCGACCATGCTCGTCTTGGCGCGCAAGGCTTCGGCCCGCTGGAGCCGGTGGCGTTAAGCCGATCCATCGACACGGCGAAGGGCCCGCAGCGCGCGCGCTTCACGGTCGTGCGCACGGCGGCCGGCACGATGGCGGAAGGGCGCGTGCAGTTCGTCGAGCAGCACACGCCCGAGCATCTCTGGCAGCCGCACTGGCTGGATCATGCCAACGGCGCGCATGCGCTGCGCCGCGTGGAACTGTGCGTCGCCGACCCGGAGGAGGCCGCCGCGCGCTTTTCGCGCTACACGGGCCTTGGCGTGACCGGTTCGCAAGGTGCGCCCGCCTTGCGCACCGCGCGCGGCACGCTCGTGTTCCGCGATCCGGCCAAGACGCGCGCGCGGCTCGGCCTCGAGCCGCCGGCCCTGCCGTGGATCGCGGGCTACGCGCTTTCCTGCAAGGACATGGCGCTCGCACCCAAGGGCCGCGAGATCGAAGGCGGGCGCATGGTGGCGCTGTCGGACGCGCTCGGCGGCGCGATGATTTTCGAGCGCTAGACGTATTCCATCGGAATCAGCGTATCGGTCGGCGGGCGGGTGAGCTCGACGACGAAGGCGACGCGGTCGTCGACCAGGCGCAGTTCCTTGTTCGCCTTCACCGGCAGCGGAATGCCCGACTTTTTGCAATGGCGGATCAGCGCCTGCGCGAGTGCCGCCGAGTGGAACTCGACCGGTACGGCCTCGGCGCCCTTCTTGCGGAAGAAGAGCTGCACCGTGAAAGTCTGGCGGTCGATCGACAGCTTGTTCGCCTGCCCCGGCGGCAGCTTTGTGCCCTGCGTGCGTGCGTGTTCGATCAGGGCCACGACAAGCTCCCGGTCGTCGAAGAACACGATGCGATATTCGCTGGTCACGGCTGGGGGCCTGCACGCGGATTCGAATTAGCCCGTCTTATATTCTTCGCCGGCGGCGGGCCGCAACCGGGAATAGGTGCGTCAGAAGCGGTCCTTGGCCGAGCGCACCGCGGCAAAGACCGTCTCGGGCGCGGCGCCAGCCAGCCCCATCGCCGCGGCAAGCCCGGGAACATCGGCCCGCAGGAAGGGGTTCGTGCGTTTTTCGAGCCCCAGTTGCGACGGCACGGTCGCCTCGCCGCGCGCGCGCGCGGCGTCCACGGCCCGGGCGCGCGCGACC
Source organism: Tagaea sp. (assembly GCA_044224405.1). Taxonomy (GTDB): domain Bacteria; phylum Pseudomonadota; class Alphaproteobacteria; order CACIAM-22H2; family CACIAM-22H2; genus Tagaea. The sequence continues at coordinate 256,942 of JBGAKN010000005.1, forward strand.
AGATCGGGATTGGCGCCATCGACCGAAAGGGCGAAGCGGGCATTGCTTTGCGTATATTCGTGCGCGCAATAGACCTGCGTTTCGTCGGGCAGGGCGCGCAGCTTGCTCAGCGAGTGCCACATCTGGGCGGGCGTGCCCTCGAACAGCCGCCCGCAGCCCAGCGCGAACAGCGTGTCGCCGCAGAAAAGGGCGGCGCTGCCGGCGAACCAGAAGGCGATATGGCCGCGCGTATGGCCGGGAACGTCGAAAATTTTCGCGGTTTCGGCCCCCAGCGCGTAGCTGTCGCCATCGCCGACCTGCACGTCGATCCCCGGAATCCGGGCGGCGTCGGCGCTGGGTCCGACGATCGTGCAGCCCCAGCGGGCCTTCAGTTCCAGATTTCCGCCGACATGGTCGCCGTGATGATGCGTGTTTAAAATGTGTGTAAGTACGAGATTCCGTGCGGCCAGCCGGGCCGCGACGGGCGCCGCATCGGCGGGATCGACCACGGCCACGGCCCCGCTGGCCGGTTCGCGGACCAGCCACACGTAATTGTCGGTCCGGCAGGGGATACGCTCAATCTCCAACATCGCACCATTGTATCCGGCTACGGCCATTCGTTAATATGCCTGTCTTCGTCGGAGATCGCCTTGGCCCTGTTCAGTCGCAAAGAAAGCTTCGAGGTCCATTGCCTCAAGGACAATCGTTGGGTCATCGAGACCAGCATTCCGAGCCAGACGGAAGCTGAAGCCTACGCGCGCAAGCTGCTCGAAAAAAAGGAAATCATGGGCGTCAAGGTCGTGCGCGAGCGCGAGGGACGTTCATCGAACACCGAAGCGGTCACCTTCTCCAAGCTCAAGGAAAAGAAAGAAGAAAAGCTGACGATCCAGCAGATCGACAGCTCGCCGGTCTGCCAGTCGGCCAACGAATGCTGCGCCTTGCCGGCGCGCATGGCCCTCAACCGGCTCTTCCGCCAGTATCTCGACAAGCAGAACCTGACCCCCATCGAGATCCTGCACAATTACCGCGAGATCAAGCGCGTGCAGGATTCGGACTCGCTGATGACCAGCGCCGTCGGCCAGCTCGCCACGCTGCAGGCTTCCAGCGGCACCGGCACCGTCATCCAGCGCCGCGACGCGCTCTACGGCTTCCTGGGCGAACTCACAAGGCGCGCAAAGGACGTGGAAAACCTGCCGCTGCCCTCGATCAAGCAGCTTGGCGTCGACCAGACCGTCGCCAAGATCACGCATGGCGGCGGCGACGATCCGGAGAACGCCAACTATCTCTTCCGTGTCGCGGTCAGCCGCGAGCTGATCGACATCCGCAGCTATCTGGGCAAGCTCGACCGCGCGCTGATGTGGGTCGAGGACAGCCAGGACGACGAGGCCGCGCGCCGGCTCGACGATTTCGTGTGCGACGTGCTGGGCACCAGCAGCGTGATCCAGGACCTGCTCGGCGACCAGCCAAGCCTTATGGCCGCGGTCACCAAGCTGCTGGACCTGGCCCAGGGGCGCTGGGAAGCGCCGCCGCCGGGTGCCAACGGCACGGCCGCGGGCGAGGAAGACCGCATGGCGCGCATCGCGCGCCTGATCGTGTCGGGCCGCCTGCCGAACTGCGCGCGCGTGATGATCGAGCGCGTTCGCCTGATGCTGTCGGGCGGCAACCCCTTGATGCGCAGCGATCCCGAACAGGAAGTGCCGAGCTTCCGCACGCTGCTCGACCGGCTGGTTCCCGACGGCGACCAAATCTTCGGCGGCACCGACATGGTCGACGCGCTGATCCAGCGCAAGATGCGCATCCTCAACCGCGGCGGCGGGGCCGGGTATCGCGCGGCCGCGGCGTGGATCTGCATGGTGATGCTGAACCCGGTGCGCAAGACGCGCTTCCTCGTGGCGCTGACCCAGACACAGACCGGCCAGCAGTATCCGGCCGAGACGTTCGACCTGATCGACGAGGTCCTCGTGCGCGTCGAATCGATTTCCGACATCGTCAAGGCGCGCCTGCCGCCCAACGAGAAGATGGCCGGCATCACGCTGGTGTGGAACGAGATCCGCAAGGCACCGCTGCCCCTCGAGCATGTCGAGCGCATCTGCACGCGCCTCGACGACCTGCTCGTCCACTACGTCAAGTCCGAGCGCATCCTCGAGAAAATCGACGACGCCGCGCGCCCGCTGCGCATGCGCACGATGATGCTGATGAAGATGTGCCTGCCCACCTCGCTGCCGCCGGGCAAGGCGTCGAACCTCGCGCGCGAGATCATCGTGGGCATGCTGAAGCGCCCCGCGTTCGAGAGCGAGGTCGTGGCGGACCTGACCGATCCGGCCGAGAAGGCGCGCGCGCAACGCGACCTCTTCGTGCTGATGCGCCAGGCCGGCTTCATGTGAACGACGCGGCGGCCGATCCGCCCGTCGCGCGAGCGGTCGCGCGCGGCACGGCGCGGCTGCTGGCACGCATGGGCTGGACGTCGCTTCCCGAGTTTCCGCTTGCCAGCGGCCGGCGCGCCGACCTGCTCGCCCTTTCCGGCGATTCGAAGATCCTGCTGGTCGAGATCAAGTCGTCGGCCGCCGATTTCCGGTCCGACCGCAAATGGACCGAATATCTCGAATGGTGCGACCTGTTCGCCTTCGCGGTGCCTGCGGATTTTCCTGTCGATCTTCTGCCCGCGGACGCCGGCCTCATCGTCGCCGACGCGTTCGATGCGGCGATCCGCCGCGACTTCCAGCCGCAGCCGGCACTCGCACCTGCGCGTCGCAAGGCATTGGTCCATCGCTTCGCCATGCTGGCTGGCCAGCGCCTGCACCGCATCGCCGATCCGGACGGGATTTTCTGACGGCCGCGCGCCGCCGCTTTCGCGTTTTGCGAATGCGGCGCGGAAGGGATTTGTTAATTCCTCGCTCCTAGGCTCGCGCACATGTCCAGCAATGCCGGCAACCTGCCACCCGTGCACGACGATGCGACGTTCGCGCGGATCGTCGACGAACTCGCGCGCGGCGAGACCGCGTCACTCGACGCCCAGTTCGCCGCGCGCGGCCTGCCGCACCCGCGCGTCGTGTGGAATCCGGAGAACGACGCGCTGCCCGACGCCTCGCTGCGCGCCACGCACGCGCACTGGTGCGCGATGCGCAAGGACCGCGTGATGCCCGACTGGCGCGACCTGCGTGCCGAGGAGCTGGGCGTCGACGTCGTCAATCTCGCGGTCGTCGATCCGCTGCCCGGTGCCGCCGATTTCCGCTTCGCGCTCTACGGCTCGGCCGTCGCCGGCGCGACCAGGCGCGACTATCGCGGCGAGACGGTGCGCGAGATGGCCGTGCGCACGGGCACGCCCGGCCCGCTGCTCTACCGCGCCGTCTACGCGATGGCGCACAGGACGGGCCTTCCCGTCTTCACCTGGAACGTCGCCCCGCCGTGGCAGGGCGTCATCGGCTGGAACCGCATCGTCCTGCCCTTCGCCGCCGACGAAGGCGCGATGCGCTTCCTCGTGTGCCTGAAAACCGAGGGCACGCGCGCCGTTTCGGAAGCGGAATTGCGCGAAGCCGAAGCGCGCCTCGAATACGATCCGCGCGCGTTACGCTAGTCACACGAGCGGCCTTGCCGCCGGCGAAGCCGCGGCGCTAGGGTTTTCTCCCCCCTCGAGGAGAACGCGACGCCGATGCAATCCGGATCAAGCATGGCCCGACCGCGCCCGCATGTCGGGCTCGCGACGTTCCTGGGCCGCCTGTGGCGGCTCACCCGCCCCTACTGGTTCTCGGAAGACCGCTGGCCCGCGCGCGGCCTGTTCGCGGTGGTGCTCGCCCTCACCGTCGGGGGCGTGTGGCTCGAAGTGCTGTTCAATTCCTGGAACAACGATTTCTACAACGCGCTGCAGGAGAAGGACGAGGCCACGTTCTGGACGCAGTTCGCCGTGTTCGGCTGGCTTGCCGCCCTGTTCATCTTCAACTTCGTCGCCACGCGCTGGTTCAGCCTGTGGCTCCAGATCCGCTGGCGCGCGTGGCTGACGACGCGCTATGTCGACAGCTGGCTCGCCAAGCGCGTCTATTACCGCTTCCAGGTGACGGGTGCCGAGACCGACAACCCCGACCAGCGCATATCCGAAGACGTGAAGCTGTTCGTGACGACGACGCTGGGGCTGGTCACGCAGCTCATCAACTCGATCCTCACGCTGGGCGCGTTCCTCGCGATCCTGTGGAACCTGTCGGGCGATTTCGCGCTGACGCTGTTCGGCCACGCGGTCGCGATTCCGGGCTACATGGTGTGGTTCGCCATCCTCTATTCGGTGCTGGGCACCTGGCTCACGCATCTGGTGGGCAAGCCGCTCGTCCCGCTCAACTACGCCCAGCAGCGCTACGAGGCGGATTTCCGCTTCGCGCTGGTGCGCTTGCGCGAAAACGCCGAGCAGGTGGCGCTCTATGGCGGCGAGGGGCGCGAACGCTCGAACTTCCTCGCCCGCTTCGCGGGCGTGGCCGCGAACTGGTACGCGCTGATGTGGGCGGGGCTGAAGCTCAACCTGTTCACCAGCCTGTTCGGGCAGCTCGCCATCGTCTTCCCGTTCATCGTCGCGGCCCCGCGCTATTTCTCGGGCGCCATGCAGCTCGGCGGGCTGATGCAGACGGCTTCGGCCTTCGGGCAGGTGCAGGGCGCGCTGTCGTTCTTCGTGCAGGCCTATTCCCAGCTTGCCGACTGGAAATCGGTCGTCGACCGCCTGCTCGATTTCGAGACGGCCGTCGCGGAAGCCGAAGCGGCCGCCAAGGTGGCGCCGCTGCGCGAGACGCCCTCGGCCGACGGTTCCATCGCGGTCGCCGGCGTGGACGTCGCGATCCCCGGCGGGCGCACGCTGATCGCGGGCGCCACCGCGCGCGTGGCGCCGGGCGCGCGCATCCTGCTGACCGGCGACTCAGGCTCCGGCAAGAGCACGCTGTTCCGCGTGCTTGCGGGCATCTGGCCGTTCGGGCGCGGCGACGTTTGCGTGCCGCCGCGCGGCGGCATCCTGTTCCTGCCGCAGAAGCCCTACATGCCGATCGCGACCCTGCGCGAGGCGCTGCTCTATCCGCACGAGGACGGCGCCGACGACGCCACGCTGAAGCGCACGCTCGAAGACGTGCGCCTGCCCGATCTCGTCGGCCGCCTCGACGAGACCGCGCACTGGGGCCAGCGCCTGTCGCCGGGCGAGCAGCAGCGCCTCGCCATCGGGCGTGCGCTTCTGGCGAAGCCCGCCTTCCTGTTCCTCGACGAGGCGACGTCGGCGCTGGACGAGGCGACCGAGGCGCATGTCTACGCGCTGCTCGCCGAACGCCTGCCGGGCACGGCCATCGTCAGCATCGGCCACCGGCCCACGCTGAAGGCCTTCCACCGCGAGTTCTGGCACGTGACGAAGGGCGAAGGAGGCCCGGCCACGCTGAAGGTGGCGTGAGCTAACTTGCGGCGTCGAGGCGGGCGGCGACGCCCTTCCAGTTCGCCAGCTTGTCGAGGAACGCGTCGATGAAGTCGCCGCGCGCGTTGCAGTAGTCGAGATAGTAGGCGTGTTCCCACACGTCGGCGGTCAGCAGCGGCTCGACGCCCGGATGGACGAGGGGCGTGTCGGCGTCGTGATACGACGTGACCTGCAGCTTGCCGTCGCGCCGGACCAGCCAGGCCCAGCCGGACGCGAAATGCCCGACCGCTTCGGCCTTGAACGCCTTCTTCAGCTCGTCGAATCCTCCGAAGTCGCGCTGGATCAACTTCAGCAGGTTTCCCGAAGGCGGCGCGTAGACCGGCGTCATCGACTGCCAGAAGAAATCGTGGTTCCAGACCTGCGCGCTGTTGTTGAACAGGCGCCTGTCGCTTTTCGCCTTCGCCGTGCGCACGATGGTGTCGAGATCGGCGTCCTGCAGGGCGTTGCCTTTCGTGGCCGCGTTCGTGTTGTCGACATAGGCCTTGTGATGCTTGCCGTGATGGAACGTCAGCGTGCGGGCGGAGACGTGCGGCTCCAGCGCGGAAAGATCGTAGGGAAGCGGTGCGAGCTTGAGTGTCATGGCCGGTGCTCCTCGTGTCGGGGGCGACGCGTCGCGCGAAACGTCACACCCTCCTGCGTGATCACGGCATCCATCGGGACGTCGTGCGGTTGGGGATAGATGGTGGCGATCCGCGCTTGCGCGTAGCCGACGCCCAGCGCGCGCTGCCGGCGGATCGCGGCCGCCAGCGTGCGGTCGAAATAGCCGCCGCCATAGCCGAGACGGAAACAGCCGGCATCGAACCCGACGACGGGTGCGAGCACGATGTCGGGCACGACGGTCTCGCCGCCTTGCGGAACCGGGATGCCGCCGAATCCGGTTTCCAGGATCTCGCCCGGCGACCAGGTGCGGAACGACATCGGGCAGGCGCGCTGGACGACGACGGGCAGCGCCCATCGCCCGCCCGACGCGAGGACATGCGCGGTCAGTTCGTCGAGTGCGGGCTCGCCGGCGATCGGCGAATAGCCGCTCACCACGAGCCCGGCGACATTTCCCAGGATGCCGGCGAGATGCCCGCAGATCTGCCGGTCGTGACGGCGACGCGCCGTCGCGTCGATGCCTGCGCGCAGATCGAGCAGGCGGCGGCGCTCCGCCCGTCGCCAGTGCCGCACGCCGGCCGGACCCTGCGAGGCCGCGTCGAGAACGCCCGGTCCTTCGCCGGCGCCGGCGAAGCAGGCCGGCGACGCGCATTCGATCGGTTCGTCCGTAAAATCGGCGTGCATCGGTCTGTCTCCCGATCGCGAGGCTCGCACCGGCATTGAAACCAGACAAACGAATGCTATTGCCAATTAACTGCATTTATTTTCATATTATTCCATGGACCTGACGCTGGCGCGCACGTTCTTGGCAATCGCGGAAACCGGCAGTTTCGTCGGCGCCGCGAGCCGGCTGCACCTGACGCAGACCGCGATCAGCGCGCGTATCCGTGCGCTGGAAAGCCATCTCGGCCGCAAGCTGTTCGTGCGCAACAAGGCGGGTGCGCGCCTCACGTCGGCGGGCGAGCGTTTCCGTGGCGACGCGATCGTGCTGGTCCAGACGTGGGAGCGCGCGTTGCAGCGCGTGGCGCTGCCGGCCGGCCATGCCGATGTCATTTCCATCGGCGCCGAACTCAGCCTGTGGAATCCGCTGCTGGTGAACTGGCTTGCATGGATGCGTCGCGAATGCCCCGACGTGGCGCTGCGCGCGGAGGTGCATCCGGCAACCCGGCTGCAGCGGCGGATCCGCGAAGGCTCGCTCGACCTCGTGATCCTCCACAACCCGCCGGCGCTGGCGGGCCTGACGGCCGAACTGCTCGCCGAGGAAAAGCTCGTGCTCGTGACGACCGACGCGGACAGGCCGGTCACCACCGACAACTACGTGCATGTCGACTGGGGGCCGGCGTTCGATGCCAGCCATCGCGCGGCGTTTCCGGGACTGGCGAATTCCGCGGTGTCGGCGTCGTTCGGCCCGCTCGCGCTCGCCTATCTGCTGGCCGCGGGCGGTGCCGGCTATTTCCGCCTGAGCGCGGTGCGCCCGCACATCGCCGAGGGGCGCCTCAGCATCGTCGCGGCGGCGCCCGAGTTCGCCCACTCGGTGCAGATCGTCCATTCGGCCACGCTCGATGCCGGCCTGCTCGAGCGCGCGCGCACGGGCCTGCGCGCCTGCGCGGCGATGCCCGCCTAGGGCGCGAACGCCGCGACCGGTTCGGCGAATCCCTTCAGTTCGAATTCGCCGAGCTTGCGCGCCTTCACGGCGGCAAGCGCTGCGAAGGCGGCCGACATCACGACCGGTTCGTCGAGTTCGCCGCACAGCTTCTCGATGCGCGCGAGCAGGTTGACGTCGCGCCCGATGATCGTGAAATCGAGCCGGTCGCCCGCGCCGATATTGCCGTAGGCCACCTCGCCCACATGCAGCGCCATGCCCACGCGCCCGCTGGTTTCGGTTCCCGCAGCAAGGGCCGCGTTGGCGGCGGCAAGGGCGGCGACGCACGCGGCCGCCTCGTCGCGCGCCTCGGTGATCGGGAAGATCGCCAGCACGCCGTCGCCCATGAATTTCAGCACCTCGCCGCCCTGCCCGGCGATGGCGGGCACGATGCGGTCGAGATAGGCGTTGATCGCGGCGACGGTCGTCTCGGGGTCGCTCGCGTTGGCGAGCACCGTGAAGCCGCGCAGGTCGCTGACGAACAGCGCCGCGCGGATGCGCCTGACGTCGCCGCGCCGGATCGCGCCCTTCAGGATCAGCTCGCCCGGCTCGGTGCCCACATACGCCTTCAGGATTTCCGACCACATCCGGTGGACGCCCTGGATGTTCATCACGGCGCCCAGCGCCGGGCGGATCGCGTGCAGCAGCGCGACGTGTTCGGCCGTGAAGCCGCCGGGTGCGCGCGTCGATAGCGAGAGCCCGTGCAGCGGCTCGTTGCGGAACCGGATCGGCATCAGCAGATAGTGCGTGTGGCCGGCACGCGCGAGGTCGGGCAGCAGGTCGTACTTGTCCACGTCCGGATGGTCGAGACGCATGTCGAACCAGTCGCCGGTCTCCTGCACGACATCGATGGTGTAGAGCTTCTTGGGCGCCGTGATCAGCGGATCGTCGAACGTGGCGCGGAAGAACCGCGTGCTGCCGCCCGCTTCCCACACGCGCAAGGCGCCCACGAAACGCGGATGCAGCGTCTCGAAGATCGTGGCGACGCGCGCGACAGGCAGGCCCGCTTCCAGCAGCCGTTCGGCTAGCCGGTCGACGAGCACGCCCATGTCGGCGAAATGCGCGCCCTCTTCGAGGAGCCAGCCAGCGATTTCCGCGGCACGTTCCATCGTCAGCGCCCCTTGAGCCACAGGACCAGGCCCGGCAGCCCCGCCGCGACCTGCACAAGCCCGAACGCGACCGACAAGGCGAGCGCGTCGGGCGCCGCGACGCCGACCAGCGCGAAGCCCGCGACGGCCGCGCTCTCGCGCACGCCCCAGCCGGCGAGCGAGACGGGCAGCGTGGTCAGCAGCACGATGGGCGGGACGAGCACGAGGCAGGCCCCGAAATCCGCGGGCACGCCGAGCGCATGGGCCAGCAGCCACACCGTCGCGATCACGCCCAGATGCACGACGACCGCCATCGCCACGATGTCCGCGCGCACGAGTGCCGCGCGCAGGTCGCAGGCGAGGGCCGCGACGAAGGCGACGACGCGCCCGGGCGCGAACCGCTCGTACAGGCGCTTCTCGACGAGGAAGACGAGCGCCACGCCCGCGGCGGTCGCCGCGACGAGGGCAGCGAGCGTCCATGCCAGTGCCGGATCGGGGGCGAGCGATGCCGTCAGCGGCAGGCACGCGCCGACCAGCGCCACCAGCACGACGAGCGCCGTGCCGCGGTCGACCAGCACGCCGCTGGCCGCGCGCGCCGACGGCATCCCGCGCCGTGCCGCAAGCGCCGCGCGCACCGCATCGCCGCCGATGGCGGACGGCAGCGTCTGGCTGAAGAACTGGCCGATCAGCGCAAGCTCGACCGCATCGCGCGTCGCGAGGGTTGCGCCGATCGCCTGCTGGATACGCGCCCAGCGCAGGGCTGCGACGAGGAGCTGGCCCGCGAACACGCCAAGCGCCGCACACGTCCATGCCGGGTCGGCGGCGGCAAAGCGCGCGGCCAGCGGCGAAAGATCGACGCGCATGGCAAGCCACGCGATCAGTCCGGCCGACACCGCGACCTTGAGAAAAAAGAAGATGGGCTTCTTCACGCTCGCGGGACCATGGCGGCTCGCAACGCCGGACGCAAGACTTGACGAGAGCGGCGGACCGACGGACTCATAGGCAAAGCGGAGACCCCACGCGCATGTTCCGAGCCCTCCTTCTCGACCGGCAAGACGGCAAGTTCACGGCCACCGTCACCTCGCTCGACGAGTCCGCGTTGCCCGAAGGCGAGGTGACCGTCGCGGTCACCTTTTCGTCGCTCAACTACAAGGACGGCCTCGCCGTTTCCGACAAGGGCAAGATCGCGCGCAGCTTTCCGATGATCCCCGGCGTGGACTGGGCCGGCGTCGTCGAATCCTCCGACGCGCCGAACTTCAAGCCCGGCGACAAGGTGATCCTGACCGGCTGGGGCGTGGGCGAGACCTATTGGGGTGGCATGGCCGAGAAGGCGCGCGCCAAGGCCGAATGGCTGGTCAAGATCCCGCCGGGCATGGACGACCGCTGGGCCATGTCGATGGGCACGGCCGGCCTCACCGCCATGATGTGCGTGCACGCGCTCGAAGCCAACGGCCTGCGCCGCGAACGCGAGGTGATCGTCACGGGCGCGGCAGGGGGCGTGGGCTCCATCGCCGTCGCCCTGCTCGCCAAGCTCGGCTACAAGGTCGTCGCGTCGACCGGCCGGCGCGAACTCGATCCGTACCTGAAGTCGCTGGGCGCGACCGCCATCATCGACCGCGCCGAACTCGCCAAGCCGACGCGCCCGCTGGAAAGCGAGCGCTGGTGCGGCGCCATCGATACCGTGGGCTCGACCACGCTCGCCAACATCCTCGCGAGCATGCGCCGGCGCGGCGCCGTCGCCGCGTGCGGCCTTGCCGGCGGGCACGACCTGCCGACGACCGTGATGCCCTTCATCCTGCGCGGCGTGCGGCTCATCGGCATCGACTCCTCGCAATGCCCGATGCCCGAACGCGAGGCGGCCTGGCGCAAGCTCGCCGCCCTGCTGCCCGACGGCCTGCCCGGCGACGCCGTGCAGGTCGCCGGCCTCGCCGACCTTCCCCGCCTCGCCGACGAGATCGTCGCGGGCAAGGTGAAAGGCCGCGTGCTGGTGGACGTGAAGAAGTAGATCAGCCGGGCGGGGTAATCTTCACCACTTCCCAATTGGTCCCGCGATCGTTGGTGCCGGAGATCGGCAAGTCGTGGACCTTCAGCAACCAGCCGGCCTCCGGCGCAAACCAGACCGTGCGCTTGCGCCGGACATTGCCTTGCGAATCGCTGATCGTGTTCGTCGTGTCCTCGACGACGAACGTGTCGTAGCTCCGGCCTCCCACGTCGAGGCGTTCCGTGCCGACGACCTCAAGGACGTGATGCCAGCCGTGTTCGCCCATCGCCGCGCGCTGGTCGAACTCGACCCGGTTGCCGACCTTCAGCGGAAAGATCTTCTCGGCCACGGCGGTGTCGATCTTCGTGCGGGACGTGATGAAGACAAGCCCGCCGACCTGCCAGGTCGAGGGCCGCTTGGCGGCATTCGCCACCACGATCGTCGCGCCGTCGATCTCGGTGACCTCGAAGCCGCCGCCCTTCGTCTCGAAGACTGTACCCACGCGGACCGCCGCGATGCTGGCCGGCGTGCTTCGGGGTGCGGGCCACGCGCGCGGCTCGTAGCCCGCTAGCGTCCGGCCGAAGCCTGCGCGCACCGCATCGAGCATTGGTGTCGACCATTCGACCCAGGCGTCGGCGAAGAGGCGCCGTCGGGGATCGTCGTCAAGGGTCCGGGTGTGCCAGCCGCTCTGGAACCAGTTGGCGGCCTGGACGCTCGGGCCGCCGAACTCGGCCGGATCGATCTGGTAGAGCACGTTCAGGAACTCGCCGCCTTTGACGATGTTCACGCCGGTCATCAGCATCGTCGTCCGCGCGCGTATCTTTTCAGACCGGATCCATGCAAAGAGGCCCGCGAAATACTCGGGAACGTCGTTGGTACGCCCCCAGTCCATCGCGGTATGCGTGATGTAGAGACACCACTGGTCGGTGGGATTGAGGTTCTTGTCCGCCGTCGCAAGGATCTGGCCCGCCCGGTCGCAGCTACTCTCCCGAGCCCAGTTGTTGTTGTCGTACTGCAGCGTCCCGTTGATCGTGACGAGCCCGGCGAGCTGCCCCTTCTCTATCCGCACGAGATGCGCGTAGGGCAGGCGCACCCGCATATGCCCACCATAGGGGACGCTGAATTGCTCGCCCGTCGCCGCGAGCTTCCATTTGCCTGGCGGCAACGGAACTTCCGAGCGCGCGAACTTCACCTTGCCGTCGAACTCGGTGCCGACCGGGAGCGTGTGGACCGACTGGGCATGGACGGCTGTCGTGGCGATCAACGCGAATGCAAAACCGAACAAAACACTCTTAATCGCCATGGGTGTATCCCGATTCGAGGCTACCACTTAAGAAATCTCCCAAACGGGACACCCTTGGTCAAGGCGCCCGGACCTGTGGTATGCACCCACCGATGAACCGCGACCGCGACAATCCCGACGGCCCTTCCCAGCGCCAGCTGCGCGTGGGCGAAGCTCTGCGCCGGGCGCTTACGGAAGTACTGCTCGACGGGAATTTCCGCGATCCCGACCTGCAGGGCGTGTCGGTCACGGTGAGCGAAGTGCGCTCCACGCCCGACCTCAAGCACGCGACCGCGTTCGTCACGACGCTGGGCGGCGTGGACATCGACAAGACGATCGCGGCGCTGGGGCGTGCGCGCGCCTTCATCCGCGGCGAGATCGCGCGGCGCGTCGATCTGCGCATGGCGCCCGAATGGCATTTCCGGCGCGACACCGCGTTCGAGCATGCCGAGAAGATCGACCGCGCCTTCCGCGATCCCAAGGTCGCGATGGACGTGGCGCCGGCCAAGCCCGAACCGAAGCGCCGGCCGCGCAAGAAGTGAGCGCCAAGCGGTCGCGCGCCAAGGTCGACGGCTGGGTTTTCCTCGACAAGCCGGTCGGCCCTTCGTCCACGCAGGCGCTGGGCCGCGTGCGCCGCGTGTTCGACGCCGCCAAGGGCGGGCATGCCGGCACGCTCGATCCGCTCGCTTCGGGCCTGCTGCCCATCGCGCTGGGCGAAGCGACCAAGACGCTGGCCCATTTCGCCGACGGCACGAAGGAATACGAATTCACCGTCCGCTGGGGCATCGCGACTGCCAGCGACGACGCGGAAGGCGAAGTGACGGCCACCAGCGACGCCCGGCCGACCGCGGCGGCCATCACGGCCGCCCTGCCCGGCTTCACCGGCGAGATCGACCAGACCCCGCCGGTCTATTCGGCCATCAAGATCGACGGGGAACGGGCCTATGCGCTGGCCCGGGCCGGCGCAGACGTTCCGATGAAATCGCGCAAGGTGTTGATCTATAAACTGGAATTTCTCGAAATGCCGTCCCCGGACGAGGCGAAGCTGCGGCTTTCCTGCGGGTCGGGCACTTATGTGCGCAGCCTGGCGCGGGATCTCGCCAAGGCGCTGGGCACGGTCGGGCATGTGACGGCCCTGCGCCGGACAGCGGTGGGTAAATACCGCGTCGAGACGGCAATTTCTCTGGATAAGCTGGAGGGCTTTGGGCATAGTCCCGCCCGCTTTGGGGCCCTCGCCCCGGTCGAGACCGTGCTGGACGACATCCCGGCTCTGGCCGTGACCGCGGAAGAGGCCGCAGCCCTTCGACAGGGCCGCGTCCTGCGAGACCCCCGCGCGGAACATTCCCCGCCCGAGCCCGGTGCGCTCGCCGTCTTCCAGGACGGCAAGCTCGTCGCACTCGCCGAGGGCAACGACGGTCTTCTCCGTCCCGCGCGCGTCTTCAACCTCTAGGGTCCAAGGAGTGACCGATGTCGATGAACGCCGAGCGCAAGAGCGCGATCGTATCCTCGTACGCCATCAAGAAGGGCGATACGGGTTCCCCGGAAGTGCAGGTCGCCCTGCTCACCGAAAGCATCAAGGAGCTCTCCGAGCACCTTGCCACGCACAAGAAGGATTTCCATTCGCGCCGCGGCCTGCTGATGATGGTCGGCAAGCGTCGCGCCCTTCTCGACTATCTGAAGCGCAAGGACAACAAGCGCTACGAGACGCTGATCGGGCGCCTCGACCTGCGCCGCTGAAGCGGATCGCTTGAAGCCTGCCAAAACGAACGACGCGCCGCGCATGCACCCGAGGCGGGTGCCGCCGCGGCGCGTTTTCGTTTCCGATCCCACGAAACCGAATCCCCGCGCGGCGGCCCACCGTACGACGCCGCGCACCAGAAATCCGACGTCCCGAAAACTAGGGGCGGTGTCGGTTGGGGCGAGTGCCATCCGGGCATTCGCGACCGGCGCCACGTCGCGCGCATCAACGGGTGCGCGCCGGCGGGTCCGTACGCGGCAAGAAAGAGAGTAGAAAAATGTTCGATGTCGTTCGCAAGGAAATGATGTGGGGCGGGCGCAAGCTCGTCCTCGAAACCGGCAAGGTCGCGCGTCAGGCCGACGGCGCCGTCATGGCGACGTATGGCGACACGGTCGTCCTCTGCACGGTCGTCGGCGCCAAGTCCGCCAAGCCCGGCCAGGACTTCTTCCCGCTGACCGTCCACTACCAGGAGAAGACCTTCGCCGCGGGCAAGATCCCCGGCGGCTTCTTCAAGCGCGAAGGCCGCCCGACGGAGAAGGAGACGCTGACGTCGCGCCTCATCGACCGTCCGATCCGCCCGCTTTTCCCCGAAGGCTTCCGCAACGAAGTCCAGGTCATCGCGACCGTGCTGAGCCACGATCTCGAGAATGACCCGGACATGGTCGCGATGGTCGGCTGCTCGGCCGCGCTCACGATCTCGGGCATCCCCTTCATGGGCCCGATCGGCGCCGCGCGCGTCGGCGTGATCGGCGGCGAATACCGCCTCAACCCGCTGCAGGCCGATCTCGCCGCCTCGGACCTCGACCTCGTCGTCGCAGGCACCAAGGACGGCGTGCTGATGGTCGAATCGGAAGCCAAGGAACTGACCGAAGAGGTCATGCTCGGCGCCGTGATGTTCGGCCACAAGTCGTTCCAGCCGGTGATCGACATGATCATCAGCCTCGCCGAGACGGCCGCCAAGGACCCGTGGCCGCTGGTTCCGGCCTCGCCGGCCGTGGCTTCGGTCAAGGCGAAGCTCGCCCCGCTCGCGGGCGACCTCGGCAAGGCCTACACCGATCCGGTCAAGTTCGCGCGCCGCGACAAGATCTCGGCCATCAAGAAGGCTGCTGCCGAGAAGTTCAAGGACATCCCCGAGGAAGCGGCCGTGTTCGGCGCGCAGTTCGAGGAGCTCGAGGCCAAGGTCGTGCGCGACGCGATCCTCGACACGGGCCGGCGCATCGACGGCCGCGACACGAAGACCGTCCGTCCGATCGTGACGGAAGTGGGCTTCCTGCCGCGCGCCCACGGCTCGGCGCTGTTCACGCGCGGCGAGACGCAGGGCCTCGTCGTCACGACGCTGGGCACGGGCGACGACGAGCAGATCATCGACGCGCTCGAAGGCGAATACCGCGAGCACTTCATGCTGCACTACAACTTCCCCCCCTACTCGGTGGGTGAAGCCAAGCGCATGGGCTCGCCCGGCCGTCGCGAGATCGGCCACGGCAAGCTCGCCTGGCGCGCCATCCGTCCGCTGCTGCCGCCCAAGGACAAGTTCCCCTACACGATCCGCGTCGTGTCGGAGATCACGGAGTCGAACGGCTCCTCGTCCATGGCCACGGTGTGCGGCTCTTCGCTCTCGCTGATGGACGCGGGCGTTCCGCTGCCGCGCCCGGTCGCGGGCATCGCGATGGGCCTCATCAAGGAAGACCGCGGCTTCGCCGTGCTCACCGACATCCTCGGCGACGAGGATCACCTCGGCGACATGGACTTCAAGGTGGCCGGCACCGAGAAGGGCGTCACCGCGCTTCAGATGGATCTCAAGATCACGTCGATCGACGAGAACATCATGAAGATCGCGCTGGGCCAGGCCAAGGACGGCCGCCTGCACATCCTGGGCGAGATGAAGAAGGGCCTCAACGACGCCCGCCAGGAAGTGTCGAAGAACGCGCCGCGCATCACGACCTTCACGGTCCCGAAGGACAAGATCCGCGAAGTGATCGGCACGGGCGGCAAGGTGATCCGCGAGATCGTGGAAGTCACGGGCTGCAAGATCGACATCGAGGACGACGGCACGATCAAGGTGGCTTCGGTCTCCGAAGAGAACGCCAAGAAGGCCATCGACTGGATCAAGGGCATCGTGTCGGAGCCCGAGATGGGCGCGATCTACACCGGCAAGGTCGTCAAGATCATGGACTTCGGCGCCTTCGTGAACTTCATGGGCTCGAAGGACGGCCTCGTCCACATCTCCGAACTGGCCCCGCGCCGCGTCGAGAAGACGGGCGACGTGGTCAAGGTCGGCGACACGGTGAAGGTCAAGCTCATCGGCTTCGACGACCGCGGCAAGGTGAAGCTCTCGCTGCGCCGCGTCGACCAGGCGACGGGTGCCGACATCTCCGACCAGTTCGACAAGAAGCCTGCCCCGCCGGCCGCCGAGTAAAGGCAGCCTTCAGGGACTGACGACACGCCCCCCGCCGGAGCCCGCCTTCGGCGGGGGGTTTTTCTTTCCAAGGACGCGAATCATGAACGCCAATCCCCCCCGCATCGTCGGCCATCGCGGCGCAAAGGCCGTGACACCCGAGAACACGCTTGCCGCCTTCCGCCGCGCGCACGCCGACGGTGCGAGCTGGGTCGAGTTCGACGCCAAGCTCACCAGGGACGGCCACGTCATCGTCATGCACGACGAGACGCTCGAGCGCACGACCAGCGGCACGGGCAACGTCGCCGACCGCACGCTCGCCGAGCTGCAGGCGCTCGACGCCGGCAGCTGGTTCGCCCCCCAGTTCACGGGCGAGCGCATCCCCACGCTGGTCGAATCGATGGCGCTGTTCATGGAACTGGGCATGGGGTTTAACATCGAGGTGAAGCCCTGCCCCGGCCGCGAGGCGGAAACCGCGCGCGCGTGCTGCGATCTGATCGACAGGCATTGGCCCAGGACCGCGCCCGTGCCCGTGCTGTCGAGCTTCAAACGCGAATCGCTGGAAGCCGCGCGCACATACGCCCCGCACATCCCGCGCGGCTATCTCGCCGAGGAGCTCGGCAAGACCTGGCGCGCCGACGTCGAGGCGCTGGGCTGCATCGCCGTGCATCCGGGCTGGAAGCGCCTGACGCGCCAGCAGGTGCGCGACATCAAGGAAGCGGGCCTGAAGGCGCTGGTGTGGACGGTCAACGAGCCCGAACGCGCGCGCGAACTGGTCGGCTGGGGCGTGGACAGCATCATCACCGACGATCCGGCGAACGTGGGGAAGGGATTGTAAGGACCCCTCACCCTAGCCCTCTCCCGCAAGGGGAGAGGGGACTCCAGTCTTGGGGACGCACGCACTGTGCATCCATATCAACGATGGGATTCCCTCTCCCCTTGCGGGAGAGGGTTAGGGTGAGGGGTGGCCGCTACTCCGCCACCGGCAAAAACACCGCGAAGGTCGTGCCCTTGCCGATCTCGCTTTCGATGTCGAGCGCGGCGCGGTGGCGGTTGACGATGTGCTTGACGATGGCGAGGCCCAGTCCCGTGCCGCCCATGTCGCGCGAGCGGCCCGCATCCACGCGGTAGAAACGTTCGGTCAGGCGCGGCAGGTGCTCGCGCGCGATCCCTTCGCCGTCGTCGGTCACGCGCACCTCGACATAGCGCTTGTGCCGCGCGACGAACCCGGCCGGCGGGTTCTGCGCCACGCGCGCGGCGATGCTGACCGTGCCGTTCGGCTTGCCGTACTTGATCGCGTTGTCGATCAGGTTCTGGAAGACCTGCGCGATCTGGTCGCCGTCGCCCACGACCGGCGGCAGGCCGGGCGCGATATCGACCGCGAGCGTCGCCCCCTTTTCCTTCGCCGCGATGGCGAGCGCGTCGAGCGTGCCCGCGAGGATGCGCCCCGCGTCCACGCGCGTCGAAGGCGGCGTGTGCTCGGCCTCCTCGATCTTCGAAAGCGACAGCAGGTCCTTCACGATGCGCGTCATGCGCGCGGCCTGCGTGCCCATGATGGCGAGGAAGCGGTCGCGCGCGGCCGCGTCGTCGCGCGCCGGGCCCTGCAGCGTCTCGACGAAGCCCACGAGCGTGGCGAGCGGCGTGCGCAGCTCGTGGCTGACATTGGCCACGAAGTCGCGGCGCATGCGTTCGGCCTGCTGGACCGACGTCACGTCGGCGATGGCGAGCAGGGCCGCGGGCCGCGAACCCGTCGCGCGCGGCAGCGGCACCGCGCGCACGCGCAAGGCGCGCTCGACCGGGCCGGCCAGCGCCACGTCGACCGCCTCGGGATACGAACCCGCATGCGCGGTCGCGATCGCGTCGAGCACGCCGGGATCGCGCAGATAGGCGAAGAGCGGCTTTTCCTCCAGCCCGTCGCCGAACAGCGCGCGCGCGGCGGCGTTGGCGCGCGCGATGCGCTCGTCGGCATCGACGAGCAGGATCGCGTAGGGCAGCGCATCGACGATCGATTCGAGCGCTGCTTCGCTTGCCAGCGGCTGCGCGCGCTCGGGCATCGCGCGCTCGAGCCTTGCGACCGCCTCGGCGAGCGGGGCCGTGGGCCCGGCATCGGCCGACTGCGCCATCGCGTCGGCCGGTTCGCCCTTGGCGAGCTCGTCGAGCCGCGCGGCGTGGCGGGCGAGCCGGCGCATGTGGCCGGCCAGCAGGATGGCCGTGGCGCCCGCCGTTACCGCGATCGCGATCAGGGCGGAAGACCATGGAATCGTGTGGAATTCGACGAGAACGCCGAGGACGATCGCGCTCGGCGCCACGAGGGCCGCGAGCGCGATCCAGAATTCGGCCGTGTTGTCGTTGTGCGTCATGCCGCTCCGCTTGTGCAGGACCGGCCGCCCCGGCGTCAAGCAGGGGGCGGCCGTTTGCCGGGTCCGGCATTGTGGGGTATAGTCGAAGACAATCCTGCGTCCGGAAAGGCCGAAAATCATGGCTTCGTCGATTTCCTCCAGCTCGTCCGCCACACCGCCGCCGCCGCCCGTCGGCGGAGGCGCGCAAGCCGCGGCCGCAAGCCCGAGCAATCCGACCGACGATCCGGGCGAGACGCGCGACACGGCCACCACGTCGCAGACGGCTTCGCAGCTGAGCCCGCCCCGTTCGTCGGGCCGCGGGCAGAATGTCGATATCTCGGTCTGAGCGCGCCGCACCAGGCTGACTGAAAACCCGCCGGGAAGCCGGCGGG
Source organism: Tagaea sp. (assembly GCA_044224405.1). Taxonomy (GTDB): domain Bacteria; phylum Pseudomonadota; class Alphaproteobacteria; order CACIAM-22H2; family CACIAM-22H2; genus Tagaea. Next base: position 275,803 of record JBGAKN010000005.1, read on the forward strand.
TTTTTCCGTTTCAGGCGAAACGCACGCTCGCGATCGGCGGCAGGTTTCCGGCGACGAGCTTCCACGCATCGCCGCCGTTCTCCGAGATCCACAGATGCCCGGTGCTCGATCCCATCGCGAGGCGCTTGCCGCTCGCGTCGACGTCGAGCCCGTGGCGCAGCACGAGATCGTAGGCGTGCTTCTGCGGCAGGCCGCTTGTCAGTACCTTGAAACTCTTCGCGCCGTCGCGCGTGCGCGCGACGACGAACTTCGCCCCCACCGGGATGCGGCATTCGTCCTTCACGCCGGGCACGAACCACGCGGTCTTCGGGTCCTTGGGATGCGCCGCCACCGCGAAGCCGAACTTCGCAGGTCTTATCGTCTTCACCTCTTTCCACGTCTCGGCGCCGTCGGTCGAGCGGAACACGCCGTTATGGTGCTGCAGCCACAGCACGTCCGGATCGGCCGCGCAGCGCGCGATGCGGTGGACGTCCTGCATGTTGGGGTCTTCGCGGCGCGCCGGCGGCATGTATTCGGCGTAGAGGCCCTTCGACGTGTTGCGCCAGCTCGCCCCGCCGTCCTTCGTCTGCCACACGCCGCCGGTGGAAATGCCAACGACGATGCGGCGCGAATCGCGCGGGTCGACGAGGATCGTGTCGATCCCCGGCTTGTCGACATTGAAGCCGCCCCCGCCCCAATCCTTGCGCGACGGCACGTTCCACAGCGCTTCGTTGAGCTTCCAGCTCGCGCCGTTGTCGGCCGAGCGGAAGAGGCCGCCCGAAACCGTGCCGCACCACAGCACGCCCGGCTCGTCCTTGCCGCCCGCCTCGATCGAGAACAGGTATTCGACGTTCGGGCCGTCTTTCGCGTCCGTCTTCGGGAAGGCGGGGGCCGCGATCTCGGTCCATTTCTTTCCGTCGTCGACCGAGCGCTGCAGCTTCACGCCGAAATGGCCGAGCGACTGCGCGACATAAAGCGCGCCGTCGCGCGGATCGCGCATCGCCTGCGAGAGGATGTCGCCCAGAAACGCCGTGCGCGCGATCTGCCAGCCGGCGGCCTTCCGCCGCACGTCGAACAGGCCCTTGCGCGTCGCCACGAGGATGCGGTTTCCCATCTTGCTCTCCCTCAGCCGCCCGCCCCCTCAACCACCGGAAAGGGCCTGGAACACGAAGATCTCGTCGTCGGGCCCCACGGCATCGCCAAGACCCGCGCGCGAATCGTTCACGTAGACGTTTACATGCTTGCGCAACTGGCCCTGATCGTCGACCACGTAGGAGCGCAGGCGCGGATTGGCGGCGAACACGTTTTCGAGGACCGCGCCCACGCTGGCGCCGGGCGCGCGCACGGTCTTCGCGTCGACATGGCGCTTCAGGTTCCCGGTGAACGCGACGCGGGCCATGACCCGCTGCCAGCCTAGCGCACGATCGACTGGTACGCCGCGAGGGCCGCCATGTTGACGATCTCGCCCACGGGTGCCCCGATCTGCACGATCTGCGCGGGCTTCGTCAGTCCGATCAGGATCGGCCCCAGCATCGTGCAGTTGCCGAGCTTCTGCACCAGCTTGGACGAGATGTTGGCCGAATGCAGGCCCGGCATCACCAGCACGTTCGCCGGCCCCGTGAGGCGGCAGAACGGATAGAGGCTGCGCATCAGGTCGTAGTCGAGTGCCACGTCCGGGCCCATCTCGCCGTCGAACTCGAAATCGAGCGTGCGCCCGCCTTCGGACATGCGCTCGAGCTCCTGCACCGCCTCGCGGACCTGGCTGCCCTTCTCGCGGTGCGGGTTGCCGAAGTTCGTGAACGAGGTCAGCGCCACGCGCGGCTCGTGCCCGAGGCGGCGCGCGGCGGCTGCGGCGGCGATCGCGATCTCGGCCATGTCGCGCGCGTTGGGCAGCTCCGTCACCGTCGCGTCGGCGACGAACACGGTGCGCTCCTTCGTCATCATGATCGAGATGCCGATGCAGCGCTTGCCCTTCTCGACGTCGATCACGCGGCGCACGTCGTCGAGCGCCTGGTAGTAGCTGCGCGTCGTGCCCGTCACCATCGCGTCCACGTCGCCCACGGCCACCATGGTGGCGGCGAAGGCGTTGCGGTCCTGGTTGATCAGGCGCTGGCAGTCGCGCTGCAGGAAGCCCTGCCGGCGCAGGCGCGAATAGAGATGGTCGACATAGCGCTTGTTGTCCTTCGACAGGCGCGCGTTGAGGACTTCGAGGCCGAGTTCCTTGGCCGACTGCGTCAGCCCCATGCCCTTCATCGTCTCCTCGATCGACTTCTCGCGGCCGATCAGCACGGGCGTGCCGTAGCCTGCGTTGCGGTACGAGATCGCCGCGCGGATCATCTTCTCGTCCTCGCCTTCGGCGAAGGCCGTGCGGCGCGGGTTGGCGCGCACCGTCTCGAAGATGCGGTCGAGCATCGCGGCCGTGGGATCGCGGCGCAGGCTCAGCGCGTGGCGGTAGGCGTTCATGTCGGCGATGGGCTTGCGCGCCACGCCCGATTCCATCGCCGCCTTGGCGACGGCCGCCGGCACGACCGAGATGAGGCGCGGGTCGAACGGCACCGGGATGATGTATTCCGGCCCGTAGCGCAGGCGCTGGTTCGCATAGGCGGCATCGAGATCGTCAGGCACGTCCTCGCGCGCGAGGATGGCGATGGCGCGCGCGGCGGCGACCTTCATCTCCTCGTTGATCGTGCGCGCGCGCACGTCGAGCGCGCCGCGGAAGATGAACGGGAAGCCGAGCACGTTGTTGACCTGGTTGGGATAGTCCGACCGGCCGGTGGCGATGATGCAGTCGGGCCGCGCCGCCTTGGCGTCTTCCGGCGTGATCTCGGGATCGGGGTTCGCCATCGCGAAGATGATGGGCTTGGGGGCCATCGCACGGACCATGTCCTGCGTGATCGCGCCCTTGGCCGACAGGCCGAACACCACGTCGCAGCCTTCCAGCGCCTGCGCGAGCGTGCGCGCCTTCGTGGGCACGGCATGCGCCGACTTCCACTGGTTCATCGATTCCGTGCGGCCCTGGTAGATGACGCCCTTGGTGTCGCACAGGATGACGTTGTTGTGCGGCATGCCCAGCGCCTTGACGAGCTCGGCGCACGCGATGCCGGCGGAACCGGCACCGTTGATCACCATCTTCGTCGTGCGGATGTCGCGGCCCGTCAGGTCCAGCGAGTTGATCAGGCCGGCGGCCGCGACGATCGCGGTGCCGTGCTGGTCGTCGTGGAAGACGGGGATGTCGAGAAGCTCGCGCAGGCGCTGCTCGATGACGAAGCACTCGGGCGCCTTGATGTCCTCGAGATTGATGCCGCCGAACGTGATGCCGATGTAGCGCACGCAGTTGACGAACTGGTCGACGTCCTTGGTGTCGACCTCGATGTCGATCGCGTCCACGTCGGCGAAGCGCTTGAAGAGGACGGCCTTGCCCTCCATCACCGGCTTGCCGCCGAGCGCACCCAGGTCGCCGAGGCCGAGGACGGCCGTGCCGTTCGAGATGACGGCCACGAGATTGCCCTTCGACGTGTAGTCATAGGCCGCGTCCGGGTTCTTGGCGATGTGCAGGCAGGGCCACGCGACACCGGGCGAGTACGCGAGAGAAAGATCGCGCTGCGTGGTCAGCGGCTTCGTCGCGTTGATCTCGATCTTGCCGGCCTTGCCCCCCTGATGATGGAAGAGCAGCGATTCCTGCTCGGTCACGGGGCCCGTGGCGTCGTTCGACATGTGGCGTTTTCTTTCCCTGATTTACGCGGCGTTTGGCGCGGGGCGTGCCCGCTGCTTTTTTCAGATGGCTATGGTACGGGGAACGTCGCCTCGCCGTCAAAACTCTCGACCGCAAAAAGATTGCTGCACTGCAATGTCCGACATCGACGCCCAGACGACCCCGATGATGACGCAGTACCTGGAGCTGAAGCGCCAGTATCCCGGTTGCCTACTTTTTTATCGCATGGGCGATTTCTACGAGCTTTTTTTCGAGGACGCAGTTGCAGCATCGAAGGCGCTCGACATCACGCTGACCAAACGTGGTCAACATGCAGGCAATCAGATTCCGATGTGCGGCGTTCCGTGGCATGCGCACGAGGCATATCTCGCGCGCCTGATCCGGCAGGGTTTCCGCGTCGCGATCTGCGAGCAGATCGAGGATGCCGCCGAAGCCAAGAAGCGCGGCGGCGGCAAGACGCTGGTGCGCCGCGACGTGATCCGCGTCGTGACACTCGGCACGCTGACGGAAGATTCGCTGCTCGACGCCCGCTCGAACAACTTCCTCGCCTGCCTTGCGGAAGCGGCGGGCGCGCTCGGCCTCGCGTGGCTCGACATGTCGACCGGCGATTTCCGCATCGAGAGCGTGGCCGTGCCCTCGCTGGGCGCAGCACTCGCGCGCGTGGCGCCGGGCGAATTGCTGCTCGCCGACCGGCTGACGAGCCGCGACGATCTGTCGCTCGCATTGGAGCCCTTGCGCCAGCGCCTCACGCCCCTGCCTTCCGCGCGCTTCGACAGCGAGAACGCGCGCCGGCGTCTCGAAGCGCTTTATGAAGTCAAATCGCTCGACGGGTTCGGCACCTTCGCGCGCGCCGAGATCGCGGCGGCGGGCGCGCTCGTCGACTATGTGGAACTGACGCAGAAGGGCAAGCTGCCGCGCTTCCTGCCGCCGCAGCGCATGGCGGCATCCGGTTCGATGGAGATCGACCCGGCGACGCGCCGTTCGCTCGAACTTTCCGAAACGCAAGCCGGCGAGCGCAAGGGCTCGCTGCTCGCCACCATCGACCGCACGCTGACGGCCGCGGGTGCGCGCCTGCTCGCGGCACGCCTCGCGGCACCCTTGGCCGATGCGGCCGCCATCGGCGAACGGCTCGACATGGTCGGCTATTTCGTCGAAGCGGCGCGCGCGCGCGATTCGCTTCGCGATGCGCTGAAGGGTTTCCCCGATCTCGAACGCGCATTGCAGCGGCTCGCACTCGGGCGCGGCGGGCCGCGCGATCTTGCAGCCCTTGCGCAGGGTCTCGCGAAGCTGCCGCAGGTGCGCCATCACGTCGCCCCGCAGGCGCTCGACGCGAAGCCCGCCGGCATCACCGCCGCGCTCGACGAACTGGGCGAGCATGCGCCACTCGCCGACCTGCTGGCCGAGGCGCTGTCCGAGAACCTGCCGCTCGACGTGCGCGACGGCGGCTTCATCCGCCAGGGCTACGCCCCCGATCTCGACCGGCACCTGGAGCTGCGCGACGAAAGCCGCCGTCTCGTCGCAGCGCTGCAGCAGCGTTATGCAGACGAGACCGGCATTTCCCAGCTGCGCATCAAGCACAATAACGTCATCGGCTATTTCATCGAAGTGAACGCGACGCACGCCGACAAGCTGCTCAAGCCCGGCGGCGCCTATATCCACCGCCAGACGATGGCGGGCGCGGTGCGCTTCACGACGGTGGAGCTGGGCGAGCTCGAAGGCGCCATCACGGGTGCACGCGACAAGGCGCTGGCGCTGGAGCTTTCGATCTTCGCGGATCTCACGCGCCGCACGCTGGAGCGTGCGGGCGCGATCGGCATGGCGGCGCAGGCACTCGCGCGCCTCGACGTGTCGGCTTCGCTTGCCGACCTCGCCGTCGACCGTGACTGGTGCCGACCCACAGTGGACGCAAGCCGCGTTTTCGCCATCGAAGGCGGCCGCCACCCGGTCGTGGAAGCGGCACTCGCCCAGCAGAGCGCCGGGTTCGTCGCCAACGACTGCACGCTCGATGCCGAAGGCGGCCAGTTCCTGTGGCTCGTCACCGGCCCCAACATGGCTGGCAAATCGACCTTCCTGCGCCAGAACGCGCTGATCGCGGTGCTGGCGCAATCGGGCTGCTATGTGCCCGCGAAGACCGCGCGCATCGGCACGGTCGACCGGCTGTTCAGTCGCGTGGGTGCTGCCGACGACCTCGCGCGCGGTCGTTCGACCTTCATGGTCGAGATGGTGGAGACGGCCGCGATCCTCAATCTCGCCACACCGCGTTCGCTCGTCATCCTCGACGAGATCGGGCGCGGCACCGCCACCTACGACGGCCTTTCGATCGCGTGGGCTTGCGTCGAGCATCTGCACGGGATCAACGCGTGCCGGGCACTGTTCGCCACGCACTATCACGAACTCACGGCACTCGCGGCGAAGCTCCCCGGCCTTTCCTGCCGCACGATGCGCGTCAAGGAATGGAAGGGCGAGGTCGTGTTCCTGCACGAGGTCGCAGCCGGCACCGCCGACCGTTCCTACGGCATCCATGTCGCGAAACTGGCGGGCCTGCCGCAGGCGGCCGTCACGCGCGCCGAAGCGGTACTCGCCTCGCTCGAACAGGGCGGCGAGCAGCGCAATCTCGCCAAGATGGCCGACGACCTGCCGCTGTTCGCGGCGCCCCGCCCCGCGTCGGGATTCGCCAAGCCCGGCAAGTCCGCGCTCGGCGAAGCGCTGGGCGCGATCAATCCCGACGAGCTCACGCCCAAGGCGGCGCTCGAAGCGCTCTACGCCCTCAAGACCATCCTGACGAAGGAGTCCGAACAATGAAGGTCGCACTCGTTACCGGCGCCGGCAAAGGCATGGGCGCGGCGTGCGCACGCGAACTCGTCGCGCGCGGCTGGCAGGTGGCATTGCTCTCGCCGTCGGGCGGGGCGGAGAAGCTCGCCAAGGAACTGGGCGGCGTGGGCGTCACCGGCTCGGTCGTCGAGACGGCGGACCTCCAGAAACTCGCCGATGCCGCCATGGCGAAATGGGGCCGCATCGACGGCGTGGTCACCTCCACCGGCCATCCGCCCAAGGGCGATCTCCTCTCGCTCGACGATGCGGCATGGCGCACCGGCCTCGACCTCATCATCCTCGACGTCGTGAAGCTCGCGCGCATCGTCACGCCGATCATGGAAAAGCAGGGCGGCGGCGCCTGGGTCAATATCTCGACCTTCGCGGCGTTCGAGCCCGACCTCGCCTTCCCGATCTCGTGCGCGCTGCGCGCCGGCCTCGGCGCGTTCGCCAAGCTCTATGCCGACCGCTACGCCAAAGTTGGTATACGCATGAACAACCTGCTGCCCGGCTTCATCGACTCGCTGCCGGTGAAGGAGGCGCTGCTGCCCAAGATCCCGATGGGCCGCTACGGAAAGACCGCCGAGATCGCGAAGACCGCGGCGTTCCTGCTGTCGGACGATGCCGGCTACATCACGGGTCAGAACCTGCGCGTGGATGGCGGGATCACGCGGTCGGTATGAGGCGGCTCGCACCCCTCGTGCTTGCGCTGGCGCTCGCCGCCTGCACGCCGGACGAGCCGCCGGCCATACGCGCGCCGGGCGGGACAGGCCCGTTCTTCGACGCGGGCGGCTGGGAAGCGGGTGCGCTTGGCAAGGCATCGTCCTATCCGCGCGCCCTGCGCGGGCGACGTCTGGAGCGCGCGGACCTCGTCGGCACCTTCTCGGCCTACGACCAGATCCATCCTGCGCGCCGCATCGCGGCACCCGAACAGCCCTCGACCTTGCGCCGCGCGCCCGAGCCACCGATCCTTTACGATGCCCCGTCCGGCCGGCGCGGTCTCGACCATTATCTTGCGTACCATCCGGCGACGGCCCTGCTGATCGCCAAGGGCGACACGATCCTGGTCGAGCGATACCAGTACGCGCGGCGCGAGGACATGCGCTTCACGTCGTTCTCGATGGCCAAGACGGTCACCGCGATGCTGTTCGGCATCGCCGTCGGCGAAGGCCGCATCAGGTCGATCGACGACACGGCCGAAACCTACGTGCCCGAGCTTGCCGGCAGCGAATACGGCCGCACGCCGATCAAGGCGCTGCTGTCGATGTCGTCGGGCGTGCAGTACCGCGAGGCCTACGACGGCAACGACGATGCCGCACGCCTCGCGCGCGACACGTTCCTGGGCGTGGGGCCGGGCGGGCCGGCCGTCCTGCGCCAGTTCTCGACGCGCACGGCGCCGCCGGACACGCGCTTCTACTATGCCGGCGCCGAGACGCAGACGCTGGGGGCCGTGATCGCCGCCGCGACGGGCCGCACGCTGGGCGACTACGCCGCCGAAAAGCTGTGGCGGCCGCTGGGCGCCGAAGCGGACGCGAGCTGGGTCGTCGATCGGGCGGGTGCGGAATCCGCATATTGCTGCTTCCAGGCGACGTTGCGCGACTGGGCGCGTCTCGGCCTGATGCTCGCTCATGACGGCGCGTGGAACGGAAAGCAGATCGTGCCGCGCGACTGGGTGCTGGCGGCAACGTCGGTCGATCCGGCGCGCCCGCATCTGGCGCCGGGCCGTGCCACGCGCACGTTCGGCTATGGCTACCAGACCTGGCTGTTTGCCGGCCCGACGCGGACCTTCGCGCTACAGGGCATCTACGGGCAGACGGTTTTCGTCGATCCGGCAAGCCGGCTCGTCATGGTGCACCTGGCCGCGCGCGCCAGTCCGACCGACCCGGCCGGCGCGCAGACGCAGGCGCTGTGGCGCGGCGTGCGCGCGGCGCTTGGGAACTAGCTCAGCTCCCCCTTCCCCATACGCCGCAATAGCGGCGCGCGACGAAGGGGAGGCCCGCTTCGTAGCCGGGCCAGTCCTTGTATTTGGGCAGCGCGAATTCCTTCTCGGCCGGTTCCCAGCATTTGCCGGCCTGCGCCATGACCTTCATCGTGTCGGACGCGTCGCGCAGCAGCTGGAGCTGGTCGCGCGTGTCCTGCTTGGTGCCGAGACGGTCGCCCGGCCCGGGATGGCCGGGGATCAGGCGCTCCCAGTCCATCTTGAGGACGTTCTCGATGAACGTCTCGGTCTTCAGCGGGTCGATGTCGATGAAGCCGCGCGCGGGGAACTGGCCGACCGGGATCGTGTCGACGAGGAAGATGATCTTTTCCTTCGGCAGACGCATGACGAGCGTCGAGTCCGAATGGTTGACGCCCAAGTAGCGCAGCTCGAGCTTCGTGCCGCCGAGTTCGAGCGTGCGGAACTTCGCGAACGTCTCGTCGGGCAGCACCGTGTGCGGGTCCTTCAGCGGCTTCAGCCGCTTCGCCGCGTTGACATGCGCGATGAAGGTGGCACCCGCATCCTTGAAGGCCTTGCCGCCGGCGATGTGGTCGTAATGGTGGTGGCTGTAGACGACGTACTTCACCGGCTTGTCGGTGACCTTGCGAATCTCTTCGAGATACTGCCGGCCGCCATCGGGCTTGCCGTAGGCGACGGGGTCGGTCGCGATCACGCCATCCTTCGTGACGACGAACATCGCCTGGTGGCCGCCGTTGCGGAAGACGTAGACGCCGTCGGTTCCCGCGACCTTCGTGGTCTGGATCGGCGGGCGCTGTGCGGCGGCCGGCAGGGCCATGAGCGTGCAAGCGGCAAGGGCCAGCCCGGCAAGGCGGCGAATGGGCGTCATCATCTCCTCCGGCGTTTTACGGTTCTTGTTGTCGGCCGAAGGCTACCCGATCCGCCGACTAACGCAAGCCCAGCAGCTCCACGTCGAAGACCAGCGTGGCGTCGGGCGGGATCGCGTTACCGGCACCACGCGCGCCATAGCCAAGATCGGCCGGGATGATCAGCGTGCGCTGCCCGCCCACCTTCATGGTGGCCACACCTTCGTCCCAGCCCTTGATGACGCGGCCCGCACCCAGCGGGAACTCGAAGGGCTGGCCGCGGTCGCGCGAGGAATCGAACTTCTTGCCGCGCGTGCCGTTCTCGAACAGCCAGCCGGTGTAGTGGACGCGCGCGGTGCGGCCGGCGGATGCCGCCTCGCCCGTGCCTTCGCGCACGTCGATATAGCCAAGGCCGGTGCGCGTGCGCTTCGCGGCGGCAAGATCGGCGGACTGTGCGGCTGCCGGAACGGCAAGCAACGCGGCGGACATGCCGAGCAGCGCCCGGCGGGAGATCGGATTTTCCATGCGCCCTAGATAGCGCAAGTCGCTGAAATTCAGAAGACGATCCGGTAGACGAGGAAGCCCGATTTCTCGGCGACGGCGTCGTAGAGCTTCATCGCGGTCGCGTTGGTCTCGTGCGTCTGCCAGTAGAGCCGCGCGGCACCCGCTTGCCTGGCGAGTTCCGCCACGCGCGCGATCAGCGCGCGGCCCACGCCCGTGCCGCGCGCGGCGGGCACCGTGAACAGGTCCTGCATGTAGCAGTTGGGGCCGATCGCGGTCGTGCTGCGGTGGAAGAGATAGTGCGCGAGACCCAGCAGTTCGCCGCCACGCTCCGCGACGAGGCCGTGAACCGGCTCGCCGTCGTCGAAGAAGCGTGCCCAGGTCGTCGCCGTGATCGCGGGATCGAGCGCCGTCAGCCCGCTGCGGCCATAGAAGGCGTTGTAGCCGTCCCACAGCGGCAGCCACTTTTCATGATCCCCGCGCGTCACGGCGCGGATGCGGATTTCCGGCTTCGTCATCCGTCCGGTCTAGCGCGCCGGGGCGGGCATTGTCGCGCGCCGCGTTTCGCCGGGCGGCCTGCCGAAATCGAGTTCGAGGCGCGCGCGCGCGGCAAGATCGGGCCATGCGGCCGGGTCCGGCACCTCGATCCGCGCGGCGGATTCGACGAGGGCTGGCGTGGACGGGCGCGTCAGCCATTCGAGCGGCACCGAGAACATGATTCCCGTGCCGATCCCCGAGCTCGACCCGCCCGACGCCCCGACTCCGACGCCCGGCCGCTCCGGCACGGCACCCGGCTTCGGGGACGCGAAAATCCGGTCGGCGGCCACGGCCGTCCCGTCGGGCAGGACGAGCCGGGCAGCCGTCAGCGCCAGCCGGTCGCGCGCCCGGATCTCGATCGTGCGGCCGTCGGGCAGCAGGCCTGCCGAAAGGCTTGGCGGCGGGGCAGCCGCCGGCGCGCAGGCGGTTAGAAACAATGCGAAAAAGGCGGAAATACGACGCAATCGAAAGCCTCCCGACGGGCCGGAATCCGACTATATACTAGAAACATGGAACTCGACGTCCTGCCCCGCGAGGTCGCAAACCAGCGCGCGATCCTCGACCGCCGCGCCATCGACGCGCGGCTTGCCGAGATCGCGCAAGCGACGCAAGGCAAGCCCGAGCAGCGGCGCGCGGGCGCGCTCGAGGCGCTGAAGGCCGCATTGGCCGACGGGCGCAAGGAGATCCGCGAGCGGTTCGAGGCGCGCACGGCCAGCGGCGGGCAGACGATGCGCGCCAACGCCTTCCTGATCGACCAGCTCGTGCGCCTCGTCTACGACTTCGCCGAGCGCTACGTCTATCCGACTGCTAATCCGACGATGGCCGAGCGCGTGACGATCGCGGCCGTCGGCGGCTACGGGCGCGCGGAGATGTCGCCGCAGTCGGACATCGACCTGCTGTTCGTGCGTCCCTACAAGTCGAACCCGCGCATCGAGCAGATGGTGGAGTTCGAGCTCTACATGCTCTGGGACATGGGCCTCAAGGTGGGGCACGCGACGCGCTCGATCGAGGAATGCCTGCGTCTCGCCGGCGAAGACCACACGATCCGCACCGCGCTGCTGGAAAGCCGCTATCTGTGGGGCGACGACAAGCTGTTCGCGGAACTGAAGAAGCGCTTCTTCGCCGAGATCGCCAAGGGCACGGCGGCCGAGTTCGTCGAGGCGAAGCTGAAGGAACGCAACGAGCGCCACCAGCGCACCGGCGATTCGCGCTATGTGCTCGAGCCCAACGTGAAGGACGGCAAGGGCGGGCTTCGCGACCTGCACACGCTGTTCTGGATCGGCAAGTACCTGCACCGCGTCGAGCAGGTTTCCGACCTCGTGCTCAAGGGCGTGTTCACGGCCGAGGAGGCCGCGAAGTTCGACAAGTGCCAGGAGTTCCTGTGGAGCGTGCGCTGCCACCTGCACTACGTGACGGGGCGCGCGGAAGACCGGCTGACCTTCGACGTGCAGGCCGAGATCGGCCGGCGCATGGGCTATACCGACCACCGGGGTACACGCGGCGTCGAGCGCTTCATGAAGCACTATTTCCTCGTCGCCAAGGACGTGGGCGATCTCACGCGCATCTTCTGTTCGGCGCTGGAACTCGAGGAAGGCAAGAAGGCGCGCTTCGACGTGGGCGTCGTCGGCAAGATGTTCAAGCGCGGGGCGGCCAGGCTTTCCGACGGGCGCTTCGCGATCGAGAGCGGGCGGCTGACCGTCGCGCGCGGCGACGCCTTCGAGAAGGACCCCGTCAATTTCCTGCGCCTGTTCCGCGTGGCGCAGGAAAACGACATCGACATCCATCCCTATGCGCTGCGGCTGATCCGCCAGTCGCTGCGGCTGGTCGACGGAAACCTGCGCGCCAATCCGGAAGCCTGCCGGCTGTTCATGGACATCCTGACCGACCCCCGCGCCGAGATCGCGCTGCGCCGGCTCAACGAGGCGGGCGTGTTCGGGCGGTTCGTGCCTGATTTCGGGCGCGTCGTCGCGCAGATGCAGCACGACATGTACCACGTGTACACCGTCGACGAGCACACCATCTTCGCCATCGGCATCCTGCATCGCATCGAGGCGGGCCAGCTCAAGGCCGACCATCCGCTGGCGAGCGAAGTGATCCACCAGATCGAATCGCGCCGCCCGCTCTATCTGGCGCTGCTGCTGCACGACATCGCCAAGGGCCGCGGCGGCGACCATGCGGTGCTGGGCGCCGAGATCGCGATGAAGCTCGGGCCCCGCATGGGCTTCACCGAGGAAGAGACCGAGACGACGGCGTGGCTGGTGCGCGCGCACCTGTGGATGTCGGCAACGGCCTTCAAGCGCGACATCCAGGACCCGCAGGCGATCCGCGCCTTCATCGAGCATGTGCAGAGCCCCGAACGGCTGCGCCTGCTTTTGTGCCTGACGGTGGCGGACATCCGCGCGGTCGGCCCGGGCGTGTGGAACAACTGGAAGGCCGCATTGCTGCGCGAGCTCTACTACCGTGCGACCGAGGCGCTGGCCGGCAATTTCGGCGAGAGCGGCACGCTCGAGCGCGTGGCGGCCGCGCAGGTGCGCCTCAAGGAAGAGCTCAAGGACTGGAGCGACAAGGATTTCGCGTGGTTCGCGGGCCTGGGCTATCCCGCCTACTGGCTGTCGCTGGAACCCGGCACGCAGGCGCGTCACGCCCGCTTCGTGCGCGAGGCCGAGCGCGCACAGCTGCCGCTGGCCATCGACACGCGCATCGACCGCGCGCGCGCGATCACCGAGATCACGATCTACACCGACGACCATCCGGGCCTGTTCGCGCGCATGGCCGGCGCCATCGCCGTCGCCGGCGCCAACATCGTGGCGGCGAACGTCTTCACCCTGTCGAACGGACGCGCGCTCGACACGTTCTCGATCCAGACCGTGCCGGGCGATCTCGACGGGCAGCCCTCGGCCTACGACCGGCCGGAGAAGCTCGCGCGCCTCGCCACGCACATCGAGCATGCGCTGGGCGGCCGGCTGCGCCTGCGCGAGCAGCTCGGCAAGCGGCCGGCGATCCCCAGCCGCATGCGCGTCTTCACGGTGCCGCCGCGCGTGCTGATCGACAACGCCGCGTCGAAGTACCACACGCTGATCGAGGTCAACGGCCGCGACCGCGTGGGCTTCCTCTACGACGTCACGGCCGCGATCACGTCGCTGGGCCTGTCGATCCGCACCGCCAAGATCACGACCTACGGCGAGCGTGCGGTCGACGTGTTCTACGTGGTCGACATCTTCGGCCAGAAGGTGCTGGAGGAATCGAAGCTCGCGCGCATCCGCACGACGATGCTCGCCGCCATCGCCGACCCCGACGCCCCGGCGGCGGAAGCCGCCAAGCCGCGCAAACGCGCGGGCAACGAAGCAGCGGAGTAGCCCATGGCAAATCCACCCGACGAGATCCGCGCACGCGCCACGCTGCCCGGCATGACGCTGGAGATCGTCCACCGCCCCGCCGATTCGAGCGGGCCCGAGACGATCGGCCTGCTGATCAAGGGAGCCCCCAACCTGCCCGCGATGCCCGACATGATGTCGCTGACGGGCCCCATGGGCGCGTCCGATCCCATGTCGATGTGGATGGAGATCACGCGCCAGGCGTGGGCGCCGTGGCTGGCGTTGTGGGGCCTGTCGGCCGGCCAGATCGGCAAGCGTTGAACCGCCCGAAAGCCTGAATGTCGCTCGCACGGCCTATCGCCACCGTCGGTTTCTACACGATGGCCAGCCGCGTGCTGGGCTTCGTGCGCGACATGCTCGTGGCGGCGTATCTGGGCGCAGGGCCGGTCGCCGACGCGTTCTTCGTCGCGTTCAAGTTCCCCAATTTCTTCCGCCGCCTGTTCGCCGAAGGCGCCTTCGCCGCCGCGTTCGTGCCGATGTTCGCGGGCTCGCTCGCCGTGCGCGGCCACGCGGCGGCACGCGGCTTCGCGGAAGCGACGCTCGCCGCTTTGCTCGTCGTCCTCTTCGCGCTCACGCTCGTCGCCGAGTTCGCGATGCCGGGGATCGTGGCGCTCATCGCGCCCGGTTTCGCGGGCGATCCGGTGCGCACGCCGCTCGCCATCGAGTTCACGCGCATCACGTTCCCCTATCTCCTTTTCATCAGCCTCGTCTCGCTGCAGGGCGGCGTGCTGAATTCCATCGACCGCTTCGCTGCCGTGGCGGCCACGCCCATCCTCCTCAATCTCTGCATGATCGCCGGGCTCCTCGGCCTCGTGAATTCGCTGCCCACGCCCGGCCATGCGCTGTCGTGGGGCGTGCTGGGGGCGGGGCTCGCGCAGTTCCTGTTCCTCGCATGGGCGTGCCGGCGCGCAGGCCTGCCGCTGCGCCTGCCACGCCCGCGCCTGTCGGACGAGCTGAAGACGTTGCTGAAGCGCATGCTGCCCGTGGCGCTGGGTTCGGGTGCGGCGCAGATCAATCTCGTCGTCGACATCATCATGGCCTCGCTGCTGCCGGCGGGCTCGATCAGCTGGCTCTACTACGCCGACCGCGTGTACGAGCTGCCGCTGGCCGTGATCGGCATCGCGATCGGCACCGCACTGCTGCCGCGCCTGTCGAAGCAGGTGCGCATCGGCGATCTTGCCGACGCGCAGATCACGCAGAACCGGGCACTCGAGGCCGCCTTCCTGCTCACGTTGCCGGCGACGGCCGCGCTCATCGTGCTCGCCTCCCCCATCGTGTCGGTGCTGTTCGAGCGCGGCGCGTTCACGCAAGCGGACGCCGCGGCGAGTGCGGCGGCGCTGGTCGCCTACACGCTGGGCCTGCCGGCCTATGTGGCGATCAAGGTGCTCGCCCCGGCCTTCTACGCGCGCGAGGATACGCGTACGCCGGTCAAGATCGCGGTTCTGTGCGTGGTCGTGAACACGGTCGTGGGCTTCACGTCGATGCAGTATGTCGGGCATATCGGCCTTGCTTTCGCGACGGCGCTTTCGGCCACGCTCAATGCCTTGCTGCTGTGGCGGGCGCTGGCCCGGAACGGCAATTTCGTCGCCGACGCGCGTTTCCGCGCCCGCCTGCCGCGCCAGATCGCGGCGAGCCTCGCGATGGCGCTTTTGCTGTGGCTGGCCCTTGGCCCGGCCGCGCCTTATCTGGCGGTGCACGGGATTTCGCGCTACGCGGCGCTCGCCAGCCTGATCGCCCTTGGGCTGGTCGGCTACGGCCTGGCCGTCTGGGCGACGCGCGCGGCCGTGCCGGGGGACCTCAAGGCCGTTTTCGCACGCCGGGCTTGATAAGTCGGGGCCGAGCGGCGATAAACCCGCCGCCATGAACCGCATCTTCTCGGGCATCCAGCCCACAGGCAACCTGCACCTCGGCAACTACCTGGGCGCGATCCGCAACTGGGTGAAGCTGCAGCGCGACTTCGACTGCATCTTCTGCATCGTCGACCTGCACGCGATCACCGTGCCGCAGGACCCCGAGGCGCTGCGCAAGGCCACGCGCGAGGTGACGGCCGCCTATATCGCGTGCGGCATCGACCCCGCCGCCTGCACGATCTTCAACCAGTCGACCGTGCCCGTGCACGCCGAACTGGCGTGGACGCTGGGCTGCATGACGCCGCTGGGCTGGCTCAACCGCATGACCCAGTTCAAGGAGAAGGCGGGCAAGCAGCGCGACGACGCGGGCCTCGGCCTCTACGCCTATCCCGTGCTGATGGCGGCCGACATCCTCGCCTACAAGGCGACGCACGTGCCCGTCGGCGAGGACCAGAAGCAGCATCTGGAGCTGGCGCGCGACATCGCGGGCGCCTTCAACCGGCGCTTCAATGTCGAATATTTCCCGCTGCCCGAGCCGCAGATCTTCGGCACGGCGACGCGCGTGATGAGCCTGCGCGACGGCAAGCGCAAGATGAGCAAGTCCGAGCCGTCCGAGCAGAGCCGGATCAACCTGACCGACGACGCCGACGCCATCGCCCAGAAGATCAAGCGCGCCAAGACCGATCCCGAGGCGCTGCCGGACTCGGTCAAGGGGCTGGAAACCCGCCCCGAGGCGGAAAACCTGCTGGGCATCTATGCGGCGCTGACCGACAAGTCGCTCGAGGCGGTCGTCGAGGAGTTCGCGGGCGCGCAGTTCTCGACCTTCAAGGGGGCGCTGGCGGACGTGGCCGTCGCCGTCCTGTCGCCAATCACGGCGGAAATGAACCGCCTGATGGCCGATCCGGGCGCCATCGACGCGATCCTGCGGCGCGGGGCTGACCGGGCCGGCGCCATCGCGCAGGGCAACATCCGCGAAATCTACGATCTCGTCGGCTTCCTGCGGCCCTAACCGCTTGCCCGGCGGTTAAGGCAGGCGCATTCTTCGGACTCGTTCCGGAGGCGCCTGCGCTCTCGTGCTCATCTATCTGCCGATCGCCGAAATATCGGTCGACATATTCCTGTTGCTGATGCTGGGAGGCGGCGTGGGCTTCCTGTCGGGCCTCTTCGGCGTGGGCGGCGGATTCCTGATGACGCCCCTGCTCATCTTCATCGGCATCCCCGCGACCGTCGCGGTCGGCTCGGAGGCTGCCCAGATCGTCGCGGCGTCGGTCTCGGGCGTCATCGCGCACATGCGGCGCGGCAACGTCGATTTCCGGATGGGCGGCGTGCTGCTCGTCGGCGGCATCGTGGGCTCCACGCTCGGCGTGCAGCTCTTCAAGCTTTTGCAGACGCTCGGGCAGATCGATCTGGTGATCTCGCTCGCCTTCGTGACCGTGCTGGGCGTCATCGGTTCGCTGATGCTGGCCGAAGCGATCCGCACGCTGCACCGGCGCGCGCAGACCAAGCGCGCGGGTGCGGCACCCGTGCACCGGCTGCACCAGCACAACTGGGTCCATGGCCTGCCGCTGAAGATGCGCTTTCCCCGCTCCAAGCTCTATATCAGCGCGGTGGCGCCGTTCGGGATCGGCGCGTTCGTGGGCGTGCTGTCGGCGCTGATGGGCGTGGGCGGCGGCTTCATCATGGTGCCCGCGATGATCTACCTGCTGGGCATGCCCACCTCGGTCGTCATCGGCACGTCGCTGTTCCAGATCGTCTTCGTCACCGCGAACGTCACGTTCCTGCAGGCGTGGCAGAATTTCACGGTCGACATCTTCTTGGCCCTGCTGCTGCTCGTGGGCGGCGTCGTCGGCGCGCAGTTCGGCGCGCGGCTGGGGGGCAAGCTGCGCGGCGAACAGCTGCGCGGGCTGCTGGCCGTGCTGGTGCTTTCCGTCGCGCTGAAGCTGCTGTTCGATCTGGTGGTCACGCCCGACGATCTCTATTCGCTGGGCCACCGCGCGGGCGGGGCACATTGAGATGGAACTGATCCCCGTCTACCTGCCGATGGCCGAAACCTCGATCGACGGGCTGCTGCTGATCGGGATCGGCGGCGGCGTGGGCCTGCTGTCGGGCCTGTTCGGCGTGGGTGGCGGGTTCCTGATCACGCCGCTGCTGATCTTCCTGGGCGTGCCGCCGGCGATCGCGGCGGCGACGGGCGCCAACACCGTCATCGCGTCGTCCGCGTCGGGCGCGCTCGCGCACTGGCAGCGTGGCACGCTCGACGTGAAGATGGGCCTGCTGCTGCTGGCGGGCGGCCTGCTCGGCTCGGCCGCCAGCGTGAAGCTGTTCGGCCTGCTCAGCGCCATGGGACAGATCGATCTCGTCGTCGCCCTTTCCTATGTCGTGCTGCTCGGCTCGGTGGGCGCCATGATGTTCGTGGAAAGCGTGCGCACGATGCTGCCGGGTGCCAAGAAGCCCGTGGTGCCGCGGGCACCCGTAGGCACGCGAATGCCGTGGCCGATGACCTTCCCGCGTTCGGGCATCCGCACCAGCGCGCTGACGCCCGTGCTGCTGGGCTTCTTCGTGGGCATCCTCACCGGCCTGATGGGCGTGGGCGGCGGCTTCCTGCTGGTGCCGGCGATGATCTACCTGCTGTCGATGCCCACGACGACGGTCGTGGGCACGTCGCTGTTCCAGATCCTGTTCGTGTCGGCGAACGTCACGTTTCTGCAGGCCTGGTCGCACCAGACGGTCGACATCGTGCTCGCCTTTCTGCTGATCGCCGGCGGCGTGGTCGCGGCCCCCTATGGCGCGAGGCTGGGCGCGAAGCTGGGTGCCGCGCGCCTGCGCGTGCTGCTGGCGCTGATGGTGCTCAGCGTGGCGGTGGCGCTGGGCGTGGGCCTGGTGCAGCGGCCGGCCGACCTCTATTCGATCCGCATGGACCTGAACGAGCCCCCGAAGGACGAGACGCCGTGATCCGCACATTCCTGTTCGCAGCGCTGCTTATGCTGTCCGCCGGCCCGGCGCGCGCGCAGGCCCTGATCGCCGACCTCTCCAGCCATCTGATCGCGATCACGACGGGTTTCGCTGGCACCGAGCTGCTGCTTTTCGGCGCGACCGAAGGCGACGGCGACGTCGTCGTCATCGTGCGCGGGCCCGACGGCGAGACGTCCGTGCGCCGCAAGGCGCGCGTCGCGGGCATCTGGATCAACCGCGACGAGCTGCGTTTCTCGGGCGTGCCGGCCTTCTACCGGATCGCGTCGTCGAAGCCGCTGGCCGATTTCGTGCCGCTGGCGCTGCGCCAGCGCCACCAGATCGGCGTCGATTTCCTGCGCATCCAGCCGCAGCGCGAGGTCAATTCCGAAGAGGTCGCCGCGTTCCGCGCGGGCATGGTACGCAACAAGGAGGCCCAGAAACTCTACGAGCCCGAGGTGGGTCGCGTGAGTTTCCTGGGCCAGCGGCTGTTCCGCACGCGCATCCTGTTCCCGGCCAACGTGCCCACGGGCAACTACTCGGTCGAGGTGCTGCTGATCCGCGCCGGGCAGGTCGTCGCGGCGCAGACCACGCCGATGTTCGTCAGCAAGGTGGGCTTCGGTGCCGACATCTACGATTTCGCGCACGACTGGGCGGCCGTCTACGGGCTGCTCGCGATCCTTCTTGCCGTATCCGCCGGCTGGGCCGCCGGCGTCGTGTTCCGGAAATAGCTGAAAGCGGGAGACAAGCCATGCCGACCCGACAGCAACAGACCCAGCGCGTTTTCCTCGTGGTCGTCGACCAGACGCCCGAGCTCAAGGTGGCGCTGCGCTATGCCTGCCGGCGCGCGCGCCATTCGGGCGGGCGTGTCGCGATGCTCTACGTGACCGAGCCGGCCGAGGCTTCGGAATGGGTGGGCGTGGGCGAGCTGATGCGCGAGGAGCGCCGGCAGGAAGCCGAGACGAAGCTGCAGGAACTTTCCGCGATGGTGCGCGAGCAGTCGGGCGAGATGCCGATGCTGCACGTGCGCGAAGGCGACGCGCGCGAGGAGCTGATGAAGCTGCTGGACGAGGAGCCGACGATCTCGGTGCTCGTTCTGGCCGCCAGCACCACGGGCAAGGGCCCGGGCCCGCTGATCACGGCGCTGACGGGCAAGTACGCGAGCAATCTGCGCGTGCCGCTGACGATCGTGCCGGGCAGCCTCGCCGACGAGGAAGTCGACGCGATTACCTAATCACGGCTTCACGGTCGGGCAGGTGAAGGCCTCGACCGGCTCGGCGACGCCCTTCAGCGCGTGGTGCCCGAGCGAGACCAGCGGCTCGGGGCAGATCTCGGCGAAGGCGGCCGAGACGATCAGCTCCTTGCCGAGATTCTTGGCGAGGCTTTCCAGCCGCGTGACGACGTTGACCGACGGCCCGATGGCCGTGAAATCCAGCCGGTCGGGCGCGCCGATATTGCCGTGGAAGACCTCGCCCGTGTGCAGCGCCGCGACCGCGCGCAGCGGCCGCGCGTCGGCGAATTCCGGATCGGCATCCATGGCGGCGGCCGCGGCGAGCGCATCGCGCGCGGCACCCAGCGCGCCGCGCGCCGCCATGCGCGCGAACTCCACGTCCTCGATCGGGAAGATCGCGAGCATCCCGTCGCCGACGAATTTCAGCACCTCGCCGCCATGCGCGTGGACGGCCGCGACCTGCCGCTCGAACCATTCGTTCAGCAGCGCGATGATCCGCTCGGACGGCAGGCGGTCGTTCAGCGCCGTGAACCCGCGCATGTCGGTCGCGAGGATCGCCGCGCGGATCGGGTCGCCGTAGCCGCGGCGGATCTCGCCCGACAGCACGCGGCTGCCGGTCGAGCGGCCCAGATAGAGCGACAGCAGGTCGCGCGAGATGCGCCGCTCGGTGACCAGCGCCAGCGGCCCCGCCAGCTCCTCGCAGATCTTCACCAGCGCCGCGATGTCGGCGTCGGTGAAGCCGCCGGGCCGCTTGGTCGCCCAGTTGCACGCCTGGAAGCGGCGGCGGCTGCCGTTGGTCGGGTTGAAGCCCTGTAGGCGGACGGGCAGGACGACATAGTCGGTGTAGCCCTGCGCCGCGAGGTCGCCGATCACCGGATAGGGATACTGGTTGGCGTGCGGCTCGATCCGCACCCGGATCGTCTCGCCATGCTCGACCACCGGGGGGAAGGGGCTCGCCCGGTAGACCTCGCTGAGGGTCACCTCGTGCTCGACCAGCGCCTCCTCCGATTCGCCGATATCCCGCCACCAGCGGATGCCGTAGCCGGAAAACTGGGGGTGCAGCAGCGCGACCGTGATCCCGACCCGGTCGACCGGCAGGCCCGCCGCGACCACGCGCCAGCACAGGCCATCGACCAGCTTGATCGGACTACCCACGGCGTGGGCCGGCCCGCGCAGCCAGGTCTTGATCGAATCGAGCGAGCCGCTCTTCGGCCGGGCCGGCTCGGGGCGCTTGTAGCGGCGGTGTCCGCGAATCCCCGCGGGGATCTTTTGCTGCACCTGCGAAGGTGAATCGCTCACTTAGACCTCTTATATTTCAATATGTTGCAGGGGCAGCCTTGACAGGCCGCCGCTTTCGGCCCATTTCGACCCTACCGCACAGACCCCCTGCAGCGCCATCGCTGCCCTATCGGGAGTTTTTACGCACATGTTCATCCAGACCGAAACCACGCCCAATCCGGCGACCCTGAAATTCCTACCTGGCCGCGAGGTCTTGTCGGCCGGTTCCGCGGATTTCAAGACGGTCGAAGAGGCAGGTGCACGCTCGCCGCTGGCCGCAAAGCTGTTCGGCGTCGAAGGCGTCACGGGCGTGTTCCTGGGCCAGGATTTCGTCACCGTCACCAAGATCGACGACAAGGACTGGCACCTGATGAAGCCGGCCCTGCTCGGCGCGATCATGGAGCATTTCACCTCCGGCGCCCCGGCCCTGGCCGAAGGCGGCGAGACCGCCCACGGCACGGCGGCCGAAGGCGACGACGAGCTCGTCCAGCAGATCATCGAACTGCTCGACACCCGCGTGCGCCCGGCCGTGGCGCAGGACGGCGGCGACATCCTGTTCCAGAAATACGAGGACGGGATCGTCTATCTGCACATGCAGGGCTCCTGCTCGGGCTGCCCGTCCTCGACCGCGACGCTGAAGTCCGGCATCGAGAACATGCTGCGCCACTACATCCCGGAAATCGTCGAGGTCCGCGCGGTCGCCTGAGGGCGCCCCCGCTTCCCCGGTTCCCCTTCATCGCCGAGATGATCGAACCCGCCCGCCACGCGGCGCCCGACGGCATTGCCGTCGATTCGCCCGTACCCGCACGCCAGCGCCGCACCGCGCTGATGCTGCTTGCCGGCCTGCTGCTCGCCGCCAGCGTGCCGCTGGCCGTCGCCGTCGGCACGGCCACGCGCACCGCGCGCCTCGCGGAAGCCTGGCGCGGCCCGCTGGAGCTGCTCCAGCCCGAGGCCGCCCTCGCCCCCGAAGCGGTCGAGCGCGTCACGCGCGTGAGCCTGATGGCCGCGCACGAGCTCTATGCGCTGTTCGTCCAGCGCGGCTATCTGCTCGACGACGCGCGCCGCGGCACCGAGGCCGTCCCGCGCATGGTCGTCGAACGCCTGCCGCGCGATCTCGCGTCGCTGGAATCCTCCGACCTGCGCAAGGCCGTGTTCATCAAGACGCTGCTGCCGCTGCTCCTCCTCGAGAACGAACGCATCCTCGCCGACCGCGCGCGGCTCGAAGGCATCCTCGCCGCGCAGGCGGCAGGCGAAAGCGTGCCGGCCGGCGACACGGCCTTCCTCGACGAACTCGCCGAGCGTTACGACACGTCCCCCGACCGCCCGCGCGAGCTGCTGCGCCGCGTCGACGCGGTGCCGGTTTCGCTGGCGCTGGCGCAGGCCGCGCTGGAAACGGGCTGGGGCACGAGCCGTCCCGCGCAGGCCGGGCACGCGCTGTTCGGCCAGATGATCTACCGCAACGACGACGACGACGGCCGCGTGCGCCGGTTCGACCACCTGCCCGACGCGGTCGCGGCCTACGCGATCAACCTCAATTCGCACCGCGCCTACGCCGAATTCCGCCGCGCCCGCGCGATCGCGCGCGCCAACGCGGCCGGCAAGGCACCCGACGGGCACGCGCTCGCGCAGTTCCTGCAGCGCTATTCCGAACGGCGGATGGATTACGTGCGCGACGTGCGCGCGGTGATGCGGGCCAATGGCCTGCGCACGCTCGACGCCGCGCGCCTCGACGCCGAGCCGAGCTAGACCTTCTCAGGCGCCGGTGGCGATGCGCTCGACGAGTTGCTTGACCGTCGGGATGAAGCCGTTGCGGTAAAACGGGTCGCTGCCGAAGCGGTAGGCGTTGTGCCCGGCGAACATCAGCTGCGCCTCGACATCGGCGCCGTGGCTGATGTCCTGCAGCGTCTTCTGGATGCAGAAGCTGCGCGGATCGGCCTTCTTGCCGGTGGTGCCTTCCTCGTTCTGCTGCCAGTTCGAGAAGGCGCAGGCCGAAAGGCAGCCCATGCAGTTGACCTGGTCGCGGTGGATTTCCTCCGAGCGCGCGGGGTCGACGAAGATCAGCGTCGAATCGGGCGTGCGAAGCGCCTCGGTGTAGCCCTGGGCGACCCACGCCTCGGCGTGCACCTTGTCCTGCGCCGAGAGATAGACGAGCCGGCCGCGTGCACCCACCGGGAAGGGCTGATCGTGTTCGCCCACCGGATGCATCTGGTAGGCGACCTGACGGGCGGAGCGTTCTTCCAGCTCGTTGAGGAACGGGTTACGCACGGCCGACGAATAGAAACCGGTCGGCGAGAAACGGTGCAGCAGCACGTCGCCCGATTTCAGCGTCAGCAGGCGCTGCTTCCAGGCGTCGGAGATCGGGCTTTCCTTCGTCAGCAGCGGGCGCGTGCCGAACTGGAACGCGCACGGGCCCACGTCGGGATTGCCGATGAAATCCTTCCACTCGTCGAGGCGCCACACGCCGCCGGCCATCACGATCGGCGTGCGGTTGAGGCCGAACTCGTTCATCTGCTTGCGCAGCTCGACCACGCGCGGCAGCGGTGCTTCGGGCTTGCGCGGATCTTCGGCGTTGGAAAGGCCGTTGTGCCCGCCGGCCAGCCACGGGTCCTCGTAGACCACGCCGCCCAGCAGGTCGCTGAACTTGTGGTAGGCGCGCTTCCACAGCGCGCGGAAGGCGCGCGCCGAGGAGATGATCGGATAATAGTAGGCGCCGTACTTGGCGCAGATCTCGGCGATCTTGTACGGCATGCCGGCGCCGCAGGTGACGCCGTTGATGAGCCCTTGCGCCTTCTCGAGGACGGCTTCGAGGATCGGTTCGGCGCCGCCCATTTCCCACAGGATGTTCATGTGGACGCGGCCGTTCTTGCCGGCCATTTCGTGCGCGACGCGGGCCTGGTGCAGCGCCCCCTTGACCGCATAGGCGATCAGCTCGTCGTGCCGTTCGCGACGCGTCTTGCCGCGGTAGATCTGGCGCACGACCGCGCCGTCGGGGCCGAGATGATCGGCGTTGACGCCCGAAAACGTGCCCACGCCGCCGGCCGCGGCCCATGCGCCCGAGCTTTCGCCGTTGGAGACCGAAACGCCCTTGCCGCCTTCGACGATGGGCAGGACCTCGCGGCCCGAAATCAGGAGGGGTTCAAGTGAGAACAAAACGCGTTTCCGTCCGTAGGGGCCTAAAGGGGACGACCGGCTGCGGCCGTTGGCGTGACAGGGATAGATATAGGCAGGGTGCATTGCCACGCAAGCGGCTTGGCGCCGCCAAAGGTTAATCGCGATCGGCCGGGCGCCCGGGCCCGCCCTGCCAGTCGGCCGGGCGCAGGACGGCGTGGACCAGCTCGGGCGAATCGGGCGATGCCTTGATCGCGAAACCCAGCGCGCGGCACAGGTCCAGCATCTTGTGGTTCTCGCGCAGCACGTCGCCGAACACCTCGCCGATGCCGCGCGCCTTGGCGTAGTCGAGGATGCGCACCATCAGCCGCCATCCCAGCCCCAGCCCCTTGAGGTCCGAGCGCAGCGTGATCGCGTATTCCGCGCGCGCGCGGTCCGGGTCGGCGACGAGTCGCACCACGCCCAAAAGCCCGATGCCCATGAAGACGGACTCGCACACGAACGCTATCTCACGGTCGTAGTCGATCTGCGTGAGGCGGGCGAGCTGGGCGCTCGACAGCTGCTTGACCGGCGCGAAAAACCGCATGCGTCGGTCGTCGGCATCCATCCGCTCGACGAGCGCCTCGATGAGCGGGCCGTCCTCGGGGCGGATCGGGCGGACGATCGCGGGGCCCACGCCATCGAGCATCACCGTCTCGACCAGATCGGACGGATAGGGCTCGATCGCGAGGCGCGCCGCGTGCACGCTGCTGCCGGGCCGGCGCACGCGGATGCGCGCGTCGAGCACGATCGCGTCGTTCGCGTCGACCAGCAGCGGATTGATGTCGAGTTCGGCCACCGCGTCGAGATCGCAGACGAGCTGCGAGAGCCGCACCAGCGCCAGCTCCACCGCCGCGAGATTGGCCGGCGGACGGTCGCGGTATCCGGCAAGCAGGCGCGAAATGCGCGTGGCGGCGATGAGCTCGCGCGCCAGCTTCACGTTCAGCGGTGGCAGCGCCATCGCGGTATCGGCCATCACCTCGACCGCCGTCCCGCCCTGCCCGAACAGGATGGCGGGTCCGAACTGGCGATCCTCGCTGGTGCCCAGGATCAGCTCGTGCGCATCCGGACGGCGGATCATCTCCTGCACGAGGAAGCCGCGGATCTCGGCGTGCGGGATCGCGGCCTTCACGCGCGCGACCATCGCTTCGGCGGCGACGGAAACGGCCTTCGGCCCGTCGAGATCGAGCGCCACGCCGCCGACATCCGACTTGTGCAGCACCTGCGGCGACACGATCTTCAGCGCGACGCGCCCGCCGATGCGCGCGGCGGCTTGCGCCGCACCGGCCACATCCTTGGCGAGTTCGCCGCGCGGCAGCGTGAAACCGTAGCCCGACAGGACCGTGCGCACGTCGGGGTCCGGCAGCCATTCGAGACCCGCGTCGAGCGCCGCGGCGACGGCGGCGCGCGCGGCGGCGGGATTGGGGGCGAGGTTGCCGGGTGCCGCGTCCGGCACCTCCATCAGGTTTTCCTGCACCCGCCGGTAACGCACGAGATGCATGAAGCCGCGCACCGCCTTTTCCGGCGTCTCGAAGCTGGGAATGCGCGCATCGGCGAAACGCGCGCGCGCGGCAAGCGCCGTATCGGTCCCGCCGAGCCACGCCGCAAGGACGGGCACGCGCGCGCCACGCGCGACGGAGACGACGGCGTCGGCCGCCTCGAGCGAGGAAGCGATGGCGGTCGGGCAGTTGAGGGCGAGGACCGCGTCGACCTCCTGCGCCGACAGCAGCGCCTGGAGAGCAGCGGCATAGCGCGGGCCGTCGGCATCGCCGATGATGTCGACGGGATTGGCCTTCGACCACGTCTTCG
Organism: Tagaea sp.; assembly: GCA_044224405.1. GTDB lineage: Bacteria > Pseudomonadota > Alphaproteobacteria > CACIAM-22H2 > CACIAM-22H2 > Tagaea. The sequence goes on from JBGAKN010000005.1 coordinate 301,783, forward strand.
GCAGGACGGCGTCGAGTTTCGCGAGCGCGGGCGCGTCGAGCGCGGCCAGATGCCCCGCCTCGTCCATCAGCGCGTCGACCGCCAGCACGCCGAGCCCGCCACCGTTGGTGAGGATCGCCAGCCGGTCTCCGCCGTGCGCGGGGGGCGAGGCCAGCGTGGCGACCGCGTCGAACAGCTCGTCGATATCGCGCACGCGCAGCATGCCCGCGCGCCGGAACGCCGCATCGTACACGGCATCGGCCCCGGCGAGCGCCCCGGTGTGCGACGCTGCCGCCTTGGCTGCTTCGGCATGCCGCCCGGCCTTGATGACGACGACGGGCTTGAGGCGTGCGGCGGCGCGCGCCGCACTCATGAACTTGCGCGCGTGGGTGACGGCCTCGATATAGAGCAGGATCGCGCGCGTGCGCCCGTCGTTGGCGAGCCAGTCGAGCATGTCGCCGAAATCGACGTCGCTCATGTCGCCCAGCGAGACGAGCTGCGAGAAGCCGATCTTGCGCGGCTGCGCCCAGTCGAGGATCGAGGTCGCCATCGCGCCCGACTGCGTGACGAAGGCAAGATCGCCCTTGGGCGGCATCACGTGCGCGAAGGTCGCGTTGAGGCCGATGCCCGGCACCATGAGGCCGAGGCAGTTGGGCCCGACGATGCGCATCAGGTGCGGGCGCGCGGCTTCCAGCATCGCGCGTTCGAGTGCCTTGCCGCGCCCCTCGCCCAGTTCGCCGAACCCGGCCGTGATGACGACCGCCGCCCGGCAGCCGCGCGCACCCAATTCGCCGATCAGGCCAGGGACCGTCTCGGGCGGCGTGCAGATCACCGCAAGGTCGGGGACCGCGGGCAGGCTGGCGACGTCGCGATAGGCGAACACGCCTTCAATCGCGTCGTACTTCGGGTTCACGGGCAGGATCGGCCCGGCGAAACCGGCATGGAACAGGTTGCGCGCCAGCACCGCGCCGACCGAGCCCGCCTTCGGCGTGGCGCCGATCAGGGCGACCGATTTTGGGTCGAGCAGCTTGTCCAGATTGCGGATCGACATCGTACCGGCTATGCCCGTTGTTGCGGCGGAACATGCTAGACGTCCGCTCCGGGGGCTGGAAGCGATAGTTCAATGAAGCCTGATTCGATCCTCGTCTATGTCGGTCTCGATCTCGTCGGCGACGGGCTGATGAAGCTGCCTTTCGCGCGCGCCCTTCGCGCCAACTGGCCGGGTGCACGCATCGTGTGGTGCGCGGGCAAGGGGCCGAGCGTGTTCGCGGGCTCCCTGCGCCCGATCGTCGCGGGGCTGATCGACGAGACGCTCGAGAACGCGGGATTCGGTTCGCGCCTGTCGGATGTCCTCGTCCGCCCGCTCGACGGGCGCGCGTTCGACCTGGTGATCGACACGCAGCGCCGCCTGTCGACGACGCTGGCCGTGCGCCGCGTGCGCCATCGCCGGTTCGTGTCGGGCACCGCCTCGTTCCTGCTGTCGGACGGACGGCCGAAAGAAGCGGCAAAGCCGCGCGCCATGCACGGCCAGCTTCTGCAATTGATCGAGGCGGCGGGCGGCGATCCGGGCATCGCGATCCCGCGGCTGCAGCTGCCCGCCGACGCGATCGCTGCGGCCGCGTCGCTGCTGCCCGAAGGACCGGTCTATGTGGGCCTCGCACCCGGTGCCGGCAACCGCGCCAAGAGCTGGCCGCTCGAGCGCTATGTCGAACTCGCGCGCGGGCTGCAGGGTGCGGTGCCCGTCTTCATCCTGGGCCCCGACGAGCGCGACTGGATCGAGGCATGCCGCGCGGTGCCCGGCGCGATCCTGCCCCTGCAGGACGCGGCATCACGCGGGCTGTCGGCGTCGCCGATCCTGACCATCGCGCTGGCCCAGCGTCTTGGCGCATCGCTCGCAAACGATTCGGGTGGCGGGCACATGCTGGCGGCGGGCGACCGGCCGCTGGTCTCACTGTTCGGTCCGACCGATCCCGCGAAGTTCGCGCCGGCCGCGCAGGTGCTGACGGTGCTGCGCGCGCAGGATTTCGGCGGTTCGGCGATGGAGGCGATCCCGCTCGAGGCGGTACGCGCCGCACTTCAGTCGTCGATCGCGAGCGTGCGTCCGGGCTGAGCGAGCCGTTCGTCGGGAAAGCGGCGCATCAGCCAGACGACCATCAGGATGCCCGGCACGGCCGCGAGCGTCGTCAGCGCGAAGAAGACCGGCCAGTCGAGCTGCTCCGACAGCCAGCCGCCCGAGGCGGCCAGCGTCGTCCGCCCGACGCTGGCAAGGCTCGACAGCAGCGCGTACTGCGTGGCCGTGAAGGCGACGTTGCACAGGCCCGAGAGATAGGCGACGAACGCCGCCGAGCCCATGCCGCCGGTGAAATTCTCGAAGCTGATCGTCACGGCGAGCAGCAGCGTGTCGTGCCCGGCATAGGCCTGCAGCACGTACATCAGGTTCGAGGCACCCTGCAGGATGCCGCACACGAAAAGCGACCGGTAGAGCCCGTAGCGGTGCACCATCACGCCGCCCGCGGTGACGCCCGCGAGCGTGGCGAAGACGCCGTAGATCTTCGAGATGTTCGCGACCTCGACGCGCGTGAACTCCATCGCCACGTAGAACGGATTGGCCATCACGCCGGCGAGCGCGTCGCCGAACTTGTAGAGCACGACGAACACGACGATCAGCACCCAGGACGGGCGCGAGGTGAAATCGGCGAACGGGCCGATCACGGCGGTGCGCACGAAGGCGGCGACCTTCTCGGCCGGGGTGTTGCCGGGCAGCGCGTCGGGCACGGCCGCCGATGCGGCCGGCTCGCGCGTCATCCACACGGTGAGCGCGCCCACGCCCATCAATGCCGCCATCAGCGCGAAGGCGAAGCTCCAGCCGCCGTATTCGGCCGCATAGAGCGCGCCCGCCGACGACGCCATCAGGCCGAAGCGGTAGCCCCATTGCGTGGCGGCGGCGCCCGCCCCCTGCTCGTCGGCCGCCAGCAGCTCGATGCGGTAGGCGTCGATGACGATATCCTGGCTTGCCGACAGGAACGCGATGACGACGGCGACCATCGCGGTCGGCAGCGGATCGATCCGCGGGTCTGTCAGGCCGAGGCAGAAGATCGCAACGGCCAGCAACATCTGGATCGCCAGCGCCCATGAACGCCGGCGCCCGAAGCGACGGCCGAACGCGCCCAGCGGCAGCCGGTCGATCAGCGGCGCCCAGAGGAATTTGAGCGAATAGGCAGAGCCCACCAGCGCCAGCACGCCGATGGCCGTGCGGCTCACGCCCGATTCGGCCAGCCAGAACGACAGCGTGCCGAAGGTCAGCGGCAGCGGCAGGCCCGAGGAAAAGCCCATGAACAGCACGGCGAGCATCCGTGGCCGCAGATAGACGGCGAGGGGTTCACGCCACGAGGTGGGAGTCGGTCCGGTCAACGGCAATTTTTTCGCGAATCGGGAGGGATGCCCAGCAGTCTACGCGCGTCGGCAAATATTGCGAGACAGGATGTGTCGCCATTTTTTCACGCCGGTGATAGCGTCCGCGCCCGCGTGAAACAGGGTGCTACATATGAAGTTGCACGCCGACTGGAACTCACGCACCGACTTCGACCCGGACGAGCTGCGCAGCAAGCGGCTGCGCCGCTTCTACAGCTACTGGTCCGGGCGGTGCGGCGGGCGCGAGATGCCCGCGCGCCGCGACATCGACCCCATCGATATCCCGTGGATGCTCGGCTACGTCACGCTGCACGACGTGCTTCCCGACGGCGGCTTCCGCTTCCGCATCGACGCCTCGCACACGGCCGCGATGTTCGGCTTCGACATGACGGGGCGCACGCTCGCGGAATATCCGGTGCCCGAAGTGCGCGAGATGATCCGCAGCTCGCTCGCCGCCGTGATCGAGACGCGCCAGCCCCAGCGCAAGGATCTCGACTACGGCACGGCGTTCCGCCACTGGCGCTACGAGCGGCTGATCCTGCCGCTGTCCGACGACGGCGAACGCATCGATATCCTGATGTCGGCGATCGACGTGGCGCCGACGGCGCCGGGTTAGCCGACTTCGGCGTCGGCCGCCTTCTCGGCGCGCTTGCGCGCGTTGGGGTCGAGCAGCTTCTTGCGCAGGCGGATCGACTTGGGCGTCACCTCGACGATCTCGTCGTCGTTGATGTAGGCGATGGCCTGCTCGAGGGTGAGGATCTTCGGCGTCTGCAGCACCACCGCCTCGTCCTTGCCGGCGGCGCGCACGTTGGTGAGCTTCTTGGCCTTCATCGGGTTGACTTCGAGGTCGTTGTCGCGCGTGTGCTCGCCGATGATCATGCCCTCGTACACCGGGACGCCGGGCTGGATCATCATGGGGCCGCGGTCCTCGAGGTTCCACAGTGCGAAGGTGACGGCCGTGCCCGACGCGTTCGAGATCAGCACGCCGGTGTGGCGGCCCTCGATCGTGCCCTTCCACGGCGCGTAGCTGTGGAAGATCTTGTTCATGATGCCGGTGCCGCGCGTGTCGGACAGGAACTCGCCGTGGTAGCCGATGAGGCCGCGCGAGGGGACCAGGAACGTGACGCGCACCTTGGCGCCGCCCGAGGGGCGCATGTCGGTCATCTCGCCGCGGCGGCGGCCGAGCTGCTCGACCACCACGCCCGCGTAGTTCTCGTCGACGTCGACCTGCACTTCCTCGATCGGCTCCAGCTTGTTGCCGTCGTCGTCGGTCTTGATCAGCACGCGCGGACGGCCGACGGAAAGCTCGAAGCCCTCGCGGCGCATCGTCTCGATCAGCACGCCGAGCTGCAGTTCGCCGCGCCCGGCGACCTCGTAGGCCTCGCCCGAGTCGCTTTCGCGCACGCGGATGGCGACGTTGCCTTCCGCCTCGCGGAACAGCCGGTCGCGGATCATGCGGCTCGTGACCTTCGTGCCTTCGCGGCCCGCGAGCGGCGAATCGTTGACCGAGAACGTCATCGCCAGAGTCGGCGGATCGATGGGCAGCGACGGGATCGGCTCGGTCACGTCGATCTGGCACAGCGTGTCGGCCACGGTCGTCTGCGTCAGCCCTGCGATGGCGACGATGTCGCCCGCTTCGGCCGAATCGACCGGCACGCGCTCCAGCCCGCGGAAGGCGAGCAGGCGCGTGAGGCGGCCTTCTTCCAGCACCTTGCCGTCGCGGCTGAGCGACTTGATCGCCATGTTGGTCTTGGCGACGCCCGAGAAGATGCGCCCCGTGAGGATGCGGCCGACGTAGGAATCGTACTCCAGCGTCGTCGCCAGCATGCGGAACGGGCCGCTCGTGTCGGCCTTCGGCGGCTTGACGTGCTTGACGATCAGGTCGAACAGCGGGGCGAGGTTCTCGCGGGGCGCATCCAGCGATTCCGCCGCCCAGCCCGAACGGCCCGAGGCGAACAGCGTGGGGAAATCGAGCTGTTCGTCGTCCGCGCCCAGCGCGGCGAACAGGTCGAACACCTCGTTCAGAACTTCCTGCGCGCGCGCGTCGGAGCGGTCGACCTTGTTGATGACCACGATGGGGCGCAGGCCGCGGGCCAGTGCCTTCATCGTGACGAACTTGGTCTGGGGCATCGCGCCCTCGGCCGCGTCCACCAGCACGACGACGCCGTCGACCATCGACATGATGCGCTCGACCTCGCCGCCGAAATCTGCGTGGCCGGGCGTGTCGACGATGTTGAGGCGCACGTCCTTCCACGTCACCGACGTGCACTTGGCGAGGATGGTGATCCCGCGCTCGCGCTCGAGGTCGTTCGAGTCCATCGCGCGTTCGGCGACTTTCTCGTTGGCGCGGAAGGTGCCGGACTGCTTGAGGAGCTGGTCGACGAGCGTGGTCTTGCCGTGGTCGACATGCGCGATGATCGCGAGATTGCGGAGTTCCATTTTCCTTACGACGCCAGCGAACGTGCGGCGAGTTCCTTGAGGGATGTTTCGGGACGCGCACCGTAGTGCGAGATGATTTCGCCGGCGCAGATCGAGCCGAGCTTCGCCGAGACCGCGAGGCTCTTGCCGGTGGTGAGGCCGTGCAGGAAGCCGGCGGCGTAGAGATCGCCCGCACCCGTCGTGTCGATGACCTTGACGCCGGGCACGGCCGGGACCGCGTGGACCTCGCCGTTGCCGATGGCGACGGAACCCTGTTCCGAGCGCGTGACGGCCGTGATGCGCGAAGGCTTGGCGCGCAGGTGCGGCAGCACGTCCTCGAAGCGGGTCGTCTCGTAGAGCGAGAGGATCTCGGCCTCGTTGGCGAACAGCACGTCGACATGGTTGTCGACGAGGTCGCGGAACTCGGCGCGGTGGCGGCCGACGCAGAACGAATCCGACAGCGTCAGCGAGACCTTGCGGCCGGCCTTGTGCGCGACCTCGACCGCCTTGCGGAACGCGTCCTTCGCGGCCGGCTTGTCCCAAAGATAGCCTTCGAGATAGGTGATCTGCGCCGCCGATACGCGCGCTTCGTCGACCTGGTCGGGGCCGAGTTCGACGCACGCACCCAGATAGGTCTGCATCGTGCGCTGCGCGTCGGGCGTGACGAAGATGAGGCAGCGCGCCGTCGACGGGCCCGCCTTGGCGGCCGGCGTATCGAACGCGACGCCCGCGGCGCGGATGTCGTGGCGGAAGATGGTGCCGAGCTGGTCGTCGCGCACGAGGCCGATATACGCGGCCTTGCCGCCGAGGCTGGCGAGACCCGCGATCGTGTTGCCGGCCGAGCCGCCCGAGCTTTCGCGTCCCGGACCCATCAGGCCATAGAGCGCTTCGGCGCGCGCCTCGTCGATCAGGGTCATGGCGCCCTTGCCAAGACCGTTCTTCGCGAGGAATGCGTCGTCGGCGCGGGCGATCACATCGACAATGGCGTTGCCGATGCCGAGCACGTCGTAGCTGGCGTTGGTCAATTGCGACTCCGGAGGGGGGGAGCTTGGATGGCGCGGAAAATAGCCATCCCTGTTGCGCCGCACAAGCGACATTCCGGGGCCGAAAAGGCCTGCCTTGCCAATGCCATAAAGGTCTGGCTCTCTATCGCTCGAAATGGCGGCGACCGATTCGACGATGGGCGTGGTGCGTGCGGGCCTGCTGGCGCTGGGCCAGCTCGGCGATCCGCGCCTGCGCGGGCCGCTCTTCAAGAGCCTCGGCCTGACGCTGCTGGCCTTCGCCGGCCTGTGGGCGGGCCTCGGCTGGCTCATCACGCATACTCGATTTTTCGAGACCGGCTGGCTCGATCTGGGGGCCGGCGCGCTCGGCGGAATCGCGGCCGTGCTGCTGTCGGTCGTCCTGTTCCCCAGCGTGGTCGCCGCCTTCCTCGGCCTGTTCCTGGAGGACGTCGCGCGGGCCGTCGAGGCACGCCACTATCCGGGCCTGCCGCCGCCCAAGCCGCGCCCGGTGATCGCCGAGATCGGCAGCGCACTGCGCCTGCTGGCGCTGGCTGTAACAATCAATCTCGTCGTGCTGCCGCTCTACCTCGTGCCCGGGCTCAACCTCTTGGTCTTTCTCGCCACGAACGGCTTTCTTCTGGCCCGCGAATACGTCACCATGAGTGCCGCGCGGCGGGTCGATTCGCGCGTGCTCGGCCGCCTGTGGCGCGAGCGGCGCGGTCAGGCCTGGTTCGCCGGTGCGGCTTTCGCGGCGCTGTCGACCATCCCGATCGTCAACCTCGCGGCGCCGGTCGTCGCGGTCGCGACGACGACGCATCTGATCGAGGCCTGGCGCAAGGCAATTCAGGAAGGACCGGAATGATGTTCCGTCGCAAGAAAGACGATACCGAAGACTCCAAGCCCGGCGACGCCGAGCACGCCCCGGCCGCGGCGGAGCCCGAAGCCGAGGCGATCCCCGCGCGCCCGTTCCCGCGCCCCTCGCCGCCCTCGCCCGGCGCGCTCGCGCGTTCGGTCGCCGGCCCCATCGCGCCCACGGCCCAGCGCACCGCCGTCGCCGCGCGCGCGGCGAGCGATCCGGTCGAAGGCCGCAAGCTCATCGTCGGGCGCGAGATCGTCCTCTCGGGCCAGATCACGTCGTGCGAACGGCTGGTCGTCGAAGGGCGCGTCGAGGCCTCGCTGTCGGAAAGCCGCTTCATCGAGATCGCCGAGAGCGGCGTGTTCAAGGGCATGGCCGAGATCGAGCACGCCGAGATCGCCGGCACGTTCGAAGGCACGCTGACCGTGCGCCAGAAGCTGTGGATCCGCTCGACCGGCAAGGTCACGGGCACGGTGCGCTACGGCAAGATCGAGATCGAGGAAGGCGGCCAGATCGCGGGCGAAGTGCAGGTCGACACCAGCAAGCTCGCCAAGACGGACGCCAGCGACGGCGGCTGATCTGCCGATGCGTTTCCATCGCATGGCGGCATTCGCGTTCGCGGGTGCCGCCATTTCGATTCTGGGGGCCTGCGGCGGCGGCCCGGCGCCGGCACCCGTCGTCGTGAGCGAGGCGCCCGGTGCGGCCCCCGTCGCGTCGCAGGAATCCGGCACCGGCGAGACACAGGTCGCGGCGGCACCCGCGGTGACGGGCGCGCGTTCGCTGATCGGCCTCACGCGCGAGCGCATCGTCGAACGCTTCGGCAACGCCGGCTTCGTGCGTCGCGACGGCCCGGCGGAAGTGTGGCGCTATCGCGCGCCCGAATGCTTCGTCGAGCTTTTCATCTATCGCGACGCCGACGGCAGCCAGCGCGTGGCGCATGTCGACGCGCGCAGCTTCACCGGCCGGCCGACGCAGGCCGATGCATGCGTGATGCGGCTTGCGGCGGAACGGCGCGGCTAGCTAGGCGGCAGGCGGTTTCGTCTTCGGCTTGAACGCGCACACATGCGCCACCACGCAGCGCCAGCATTCGGGCGTGCGCGCCTTGCAGACATAGCGCCCGTGCAGGATCAGCCAGTGATGCGCATGGCGGCGGAATTCGTCGGGCGTGTGCTTCACCAGCGCGTCTTCCACCTCGCGCGGGTTCTTGCCCTTCGCGAGGCCCGTGCGGTTGCCGACGCGGAAGATGTGCGTGTCGACCGCGATGGTGGGTTCGCCGAACGCGACATTGAGCACCACGTTCGCGGTCTTGCGGCCCACGCCCGGCAGCGCTTCCAGCGCCTCGCGGTCCCGCGGGATTTCCCCGCCATGTTCGCGCAGCAGGATCTGCGACAGCGCCATGACGTTCTTCGCCTTGGTATTGAACAGGCCGATCGTCTTGACGTGGTCGCGCACGGCGTCATGGCCGAGCGCCACCATATCGGCCGGCGTCTTCACCTTGGCGAACAGCGCTGTCGTCGCCTTGTTGACGCCCACGTCCGTCGCCTGCGCGGACAGCACGACCGCGACGAGAAGCTGGTAGGGATTGCCCCAGACGAGCTCGGTCTCCGGCTCCGGCGTGCGCGCGGCGAGACGGGCGTAGAATTCGTGGATGTCGGCCTTTTTCATGCGCGCGGATCCTCCACGTCGAAATCCGCCGGCGCGAGGCCGGCGCGCGACCGCGCGGCCATCTGCCGGTAGGCGGATTCGACGTGGCGGGCCATCAGCCGCGGCTCGAACGGCACGCGCGTCGCCGTCGCCTGCGCGAGCTTCTCGCGCAACGCGGCCAGACGCGGGCGATCCTGCGCCAGCGCCACGGCGCGTTCGACGAAATCCGCGCGGTCGTCGGCGATCAGTTCCGGCAGGCCGAGCGCGGAAAGGAACGAGACGGCGACATTCGCGGTCGCCTGCCGCCCGCGCTTGGTCAGCACCGGCAGGCCGGCGCCCAGCGCATCGAGTGCCGTCGATGCGGCCGAAACGGCGAAGCTGTCGAGGAAGAAATCGGCCGCGCGATGGCGCGCGAGGTGTGCCGCCTTGTCGAGCGCGTGGGCTGCGAACACCAGCCGTTCGGGCGCCACGCCCGCTTGCGCCGCGCGCGCGCGCAGCAGCGCCTGCGCCGCGATATACGACGGCCGCTCGGACAGCCACAGCACGCTGCCAGGCACGCGCACGAGGATTTCCATCCACGCGGCGAAGCAGACCGGCTCGATCTTCAGCGGATTGCAGAACGCGCAGAACACGACCGCATCTTCGGGCAGGCCGAGTTCGGCGCGCGAAGGCACGCGCGACAGGGGGTAAAGGTCGGCCGGGTGGTAGCAGGAAGGCAGGCGCGCGAGCGCTTCGACATGCTGGCGGCTGCCGGGCGGTTCGGGTGCAACGACAGGATCGCACATCGTGTAGTCGATGAACGGCGCCTCCATGAAGCCCGCATGGCCGATCCAGTAGACCTGCACGGGTGCGGGGTGCGCGGCGAGGATTTCGAGCCGCCCGCCGGCCGAATAGCCGCATAGGTCGACCAGGATATCGACGCCGCGCGAACGGATAAGAGAGGCGGCTGTCGCGGAATCGAGCGCCGACAGGTCGACGAAGGCCGATGTCGCGGCCTTGAGTTCGGCAAGCCAGGGGCCTGCCTCGCCCGACCGGTCGCGCAGCGAGAACAGCACGATCTCGAACGCGTCGCGATCGTGCGCCGGCATGAACGAGCGCAGGACGTGGCTCATCGCGTGGTTGCCGAAATCGGGCGAGAGATAGCCGACGACGATCTTCGCGTCGGCCGGTTTGGGTGCCGGTTTCGGCATCGGCTTCGTCAGCGCCGCAAGTGCGCGGCCAAGTGCTGCGCGCACCTTCTTCGTCGGCACCGGATCGTCGGCGATATAGGGCAGCACGAATGCCAGCACGTAGAGCGCCTGCACCGGCATTCCGCCTGCCAGCCGCCGGTCGAGCTGGCCGAGCAGCGCCTGCGCACGGTCCCAGCGGCAGGCGTTCCACAGCGTGGAAATGGCCTCGGCATAGGCGAAATGGTTGTCGGGTGCGAGCGCCAGCACGCGCTCGAACAGGTCGGCCGCGCGGTCTGGATCTTCGCCGCGCAGGCTCTGCGCGAGACTGGTCAGCGCCGTGAGATGGTTCGGCGCGATCGCCAGCGCCTTGTTCCAGGCCTCGCGCGCGTCGCGCGTGCGCTTCTGCCGGCCGAGCGCGATGCCGAGATTGTTCCACGCCCCGGGCATCGCGGGATCCAGCGCCAGTGCCGCGCGCGCGGCGGCTTCGGCATCGCGCAACCGGTCGCAATCGAGCAAGGCGGCGGCAAGGTTGTTGTGGATCAGCGCGTGGCCGGGCGCCATTTCGGCAGCGGCGGCGAAATCCTTGGCGGCGTCGTGCGGACGGCCGAGCATCTGGAACGCCACGCCGCGATTGACGCGCGCCATGATGTCGCCGGGCTCCGCTTCCAGCGCCTTGCCGTAGGCCGCAATCGCGTCGGCCAGCTTTCCGGCGGCCGTCGCCCGGTCGCCCTCTTCGCGCCAGGATCGCTGGGTCATCGTGTTCGGTCCGGGCTCATCGCAGGAGGGCTGGTCGCAAGGGGCTGGATTCGCAAGACGCGGAGACTATCATCCCCGAGTATGGACGCCGGGAAGCCCATTCTCAACGTGACCCTGCACCCGCACCGTTCGCTGAGCGCGCACGGCTTCGCGGTGCTGATGGGGCTGCTGTGCGCCGTCAGCTTCGTCGCCGGGATCGTATTCTTTGCAGTCGGCGCCTGGCCGGTGATCGGGTTCCTGGGTGTCGACATCCTGCTCGTGTGGATCGCGTTCCGCGTCAACTACGCGCGCGGCCGGGCGCACGAACGCCTGACGCTGCACGCCGACCGGCTGGAGATCGAACGCGTCGACCATTGGGGCCGGCGCGAGCGCAGCAGCCTCGAACCCTACTGGCTGACGGTCGAGCTTGCCGACCGGGGTGCGGCAGCACCGCTGGTGCAACTGCGCAGCCACGGGCGCACGACGGTGGTGGGCGGTTTCCTGCCTGTGGGCGAGCGCGCGGAACTCGCGCGCCTGCTCGAGGACGCGCTCGCACGCTGGCGTCACGCGACGCGCAATTCCTCGTAAGAGATCATGACGTGTTCGCGGAAGGCCGGGCGTTTCGCAAGATCGTCGTAATAGCGCCGGAGTGCCGGAAATGCCGGGCGCTCGATAATGTCGATGTCGTAGTAGCGGTACAGCACATGGCCGAACTGGATGTCGGCAAGCGTGAAATCGGGACCGGCGAGATAGGCGTGCTTCGCCAGCCGCGCTTCCGCGATCTCGAGTTTTTTCGAGAGCGCCGCCATCGCCGCGGCGATCGCGGCGGGATCGCGCTTCGCCGGCGCCGTGCGCACCACGCGCCAGAACACGGGTGCCGTGAAACCGAGCGTGATGTTGATCTTCGCCCACTCGGCCCACATGTCGACATGCGCCCGCTCGACCGGCTCGGCCGGCCAGAACGGCGCCCTGGCGTAACGGCCGCAGAGATGGCGCAGGATGGCGCCCGTCTCCCACATCGGTGGATCGTCGCCGTCGACCAGCACCGGCACCGTGCCGTTCGGGTTCATCGCCAGGAATTCGGGCGTATCGACCACGCCGTATTTGAAGCCGGCATCGATGCGCTTCGCGGGCAGGCCCAGCTCGCCGATGCACCACATCAGCGCCTGCACGTTCGACGACGAGGCGCGCCCCCAGACCGTGAGCATGCGCCTCAGAGCCCCAGCACGTCGCGCATCGAATAGAGGCCGGGACCCTTGCCCGCCGCCCAGAGTGCCGCGCGCACGGCGCCCTTGGCATAGACCTGCCGGCCCTGCGCCTTGTGCGCGATTTCCAGCCGTTCGCCGTCGCCCATGAACATGACGGTGTGCTCGCCGATCTCGGAGCCGCCGCGCGCGACCGAGAAGCCGATCGGACCCTGCGGGCGCGCACCCGTGTGGCCGTCGCGGCTGCGGATCGTGTCCTTCGCGAAATCGAGCCCGCGTCCCTTGGCGGCCGCGCGCCCCAGCGATAGGGCCGTGCCCGAAGGTGCATCGACCTTGTGCTTGTGGTGCGCCTCGAAGACCTCGATGTCGTAATCCGCGCCCAGGCGCCGCGCGGCTTCTTCGACGAGCGCGAAGGCGAGATTGACGCCGAGCGAGAAATTCGTCGCCTGCACGATGGTGGCCGACTTCGCCGCCGCATCGATCTTTTTCTGGTCGTCGGCCGTGAGGCCCGTCGTGCCGAGCACGAGGATCTTTCGCGCCGATGCCGCAAGCGCCGCATGCGCGATGCTCGCGGCCGGCGCCGTGAAATCGATCACGGCATCGCAGCCTGCGAACAGGGCGGCCGGGTCCGAACCCAGCTTCGACTGCAGCGCGCCCAGCCCCGCGACCTCGCCCGCGTCGCGGCCGATCTGCGGGCTTGCCGGATTTTCGGTCCCGCCGCCAAACGAAGCGCCGCCGGTCGCGACGATCTCGCGCACCAGCATCTGGCCCATCCGCCCGCCTGCCCCGACAACGCCGATCCTGGTCGCCATGCCGCCCGTCTCCCCAGCCTTCAGATATTCAGCTTCTTGAAAATGCGTTCCGGGATGTGCCGGATGATCGTCATGATGCCCCACCAGAACAGCGGCGCATAGACGATGTCGCGTTTCTTCGCGACCGCCGCCAGCGCCGCATCTGCGATCGCACGGGGGCTCGCGACGAGGAACATCCCCGGCAGGCCCCACGTCATCGCGGTATCGACGAAGCCCGGCTTCAGCGTGACGACATGCACGCCCGAGCGGAACAGCCGCGCGCGCAGCCCCTGCAGATAGGCGTGCAGGCCCGCCTTGGCGGAACCATAGACATAGTTCTTGAGCCGCCCGCGGTCGCCCGCGACAGAGCCCAGCGCCACGACCGCGCCGGCCTTCTGTGCTTCCAGCACGGGTGCCAGGCGCTGCAGGATCTCGACCGCAGCCGTGAAGTTCGCGGCTATCGTCGGCGCGATCAGGGCCGGGTCGGCGTCGATCTCGGCCTGCGACGGCATCGAGCCGAAGGCGAGGAACACGTTGAGCGAGGCGTCGGCCGCAAACCGTTTCGCGCACTCGACGAGCGCTGCCTGCGCGCCTGCGTCCGTCGCATCGAACGCGACCGCCTCGCAGCGCCTGCCGGTGCGGATCGCGATGTCGGAAGCGGTGTCGGTCGCGTCGGCGATGTCGCGCGCGGCGAGCAGCACGTCGGCACCGCTTTCGGCCGCGGCGCGGGCGAATTCGCGCGCGATGGCCGACGTCGCGCCCAGCACGAGCCAGACCGCGTTCATGCGGACCTCCGGCCGATGCCGAGGCGGCGCGACTGGTCGGACGCGAAGCGCCCGGCGGGATCGAATTCGCGCAAGATCGCCTCGAATTTCGGCAGCTCGGGATAGGTCTCGGCGAACGTCTCGGCCGACATCGTCGCGTCCTTGGCAAGATAGATGCGCCCGCCCGCGTCGCGCGCGATGCGCTCGAGGCTGCGCATCAGCTCGTCGGCCCCCGGCGCGCGCGGAATGTCGAGCGCCAGCGTCACGCCGCGCATCGGGAACGAGAGATGCCCGCGCCCGCTGCCGCCCAGCGTCTTCAGCACGGCGAGGAAAGAGGCGTTGCCGCCGCCGGCGATGGTTTCCAGCATCGCGCGCGTGGCGCCGTGCGCCTGCGCGTCCGGCACGACCGACTGGAACTGGTAGAAGCCGCGCTTGCCGTAGAGCCGGTTCCAGCCCGAGAGGCTGTCGAGCGGGAAGAGAAAGCGTTCGAGCGCACGCGTTTCCTGCCGCCCTTCGGCCGGCACGCGGCGCCAGTAGAATTCGTTGAACACGCGCACGCTGGCCGACGACAGCGCGAATCCCGGCAGGTCGAACGGCACGGGGACCGGCTTGCGCGGCCCTGCGGGCGCGCCGGCGCCGGGCGCGTACTCCGCCGTCTCGAACACGCCGCGACCCAGCGAACGCCCGCGCGCCAGCGCGTCGATCCACCCCACCGAGAAGGTGCTGGTCGCGCGCGCCGCCTCGAACGCGGCGAAGAAGGCGTCGAGATCGCGGATGCGCGTCTCGCGCACGTCCACCTGCGCGGCACCCGGCAGCAGCCGGAAGCAGGCGCGCGTGATGATGCCGGTCAGGCCCATGCCGCCGATCGTGGCGCGGAAGAGTTCGGCGTTTTCCTGCGGCGAGACGCGCAGCGTGCGCCCGTCGGCGACGAGCAGGTCGATCCATTCGACATGGTCGCCGAACGAGCCGTGGCGGTCGTGGTTCTTGCCGTGCACGTCGGCGGCGATGGCGCCGCCGACCGTGACGTGCGCCGTGCCCGGCGAGACCGGCGGCACCAGACCCTTGGGCAGGAACGCGGCGAAGAGTTTGGCGATCGGAACGCCCGGCTCGCATTCGACGCGGTTCGTCGCCGGATCGAAGGCGAGAATGCGGTCGAGACGGTCGGTCAGGATCGCACGGCCGTCGGAAAGGCAGGCGGCATCGCCATAGGCGCGGCCCGCGCCGCGCGCGAGCACCGCGCTTTCGCCCGCCAGCATCGCCGCGACTTCCGCCCGGCGTTCCGGGCGCGCCACGCGCATCGCGGCCGGGGCGCCGCGCCCCCAGCCGGTCAGCGCCATTTCTTTCCAGCGCGGGCTCATGCGTAGATCAGATACCCGAAGACGGCGATCCAGCCCAGCACGCAGGCGGCGAGGAAGCGGTCGCCCACGGCCAGATCGGTGGGCGAACCGGCGCGCTCCTCGACCAGCGCGATCTGCAGATAGCGCAGC
Organism: Tagaea sp.; assembly: GCA_044224405.1. Classification (GTDB taxonomy): domain Bacteria; phylum Pseudomonadota; class Alphaproteobacteria; order CACIAM-22H2; family CACIAM-22H2; genus Tagaea. The sequence goes on from JBGAKN010000005.1 coordinate 317,243, forward strand.
ACGCCCGCCACGACGAACGGCACGGTGTAGTAGAGCCGGTCGGTTCCGTAGCGGCGGATCACCTGGGCGTCGGTCGTGTAGATCACGTAGCTGACGAGAAGCGCGCCGAGGATCACGGCGAGCGCCGTATCGACGAAACGCAGGTTGTAGCCGTCGAGCGAGCCGCGATGCGCCACATCGAGATCGCCGGTGAGATCGTCGCGCCGCTTGGCAAGCGCCAGGAACAGCGCCAGCAGCCCCGTGCACACGACGATCCAGACCGTCGGCACGATGCCGATCGCGGCGGCGCCCGCCTCGATGCGCAGCACAAAGCCGGCTGCGACGATCAGCACGTCGAGCAGGCTCACATGCTTGAGGCGCCAGGAATAGGCGAGGTTGAGGGCGAGATAGACGCCGAGGATCTGCAGCACCGCCGGCTTCAGCGTCGCCGCCGTACCAAGCGCCGCCAGCAGCAGCACGCCGGCGAAAGCGAGCGCGCCGCCGCCAGATACCGCGCCCGCGGCGATCGGGCGGCGCTTCTTCTCGGGATGCAGCCGGTCGGCCTCGCGGTCGAAATAGTCGTTGATCACGTAGACGGCCGACGCGCCGAGGCTGAAGGCGACGATCGCCAGCGCGACCGCCTGCAGGCTGGCGGCGTTCAGCGCATCCGGCGTGAAGAAAAGCGGCGCGGCGACGAAGGCGTTCTTCACCCAGTGCTTGGGGCGCGCGAGGCGGATAAAGGCGTGCATGGCCAGCCAATAGCATGCCGGCGGCCGGGACGGCGACCGGAACGGCAAGTCAACGGTCCGCCGCCACCGCGCATTCCGCCCGCCCCCCGGCGGTTGCACACGATGGCCCGCGTCGGCCACAATCGTAGCTGGATGACCCCGGAAACCGGCGACACCCTTTCGGCCGACCATATCTGGAGCCCGGAAATGCGCGCCTTCGGCGCATTCTGGGCCGAGAAGCGGGCGGGCGCGCGGTTTCCCTCGCGTGCCGCGTTCCGGGCCGAGGATTGGGGCCGCTGGTGGTCGAACATGCTGCTCTACCGGATCGAGCCCGATCCGGCCGGCGGGCGGCTGTTCCGCCTCGTCTACCAGGGTGACGAGGTCGCGTATACCGACGGCGGCTCGAGGATCGGCATGCGGCTGGAGGAGATCGCACCCAAGGCGCTGCTCGCGCGCACGCTGGAAACCTACGGGCGCGTCGTGACGCAGGCGATGCCGATCTATTCGATCCGCATCGGCGTGTGGCAGCTGACGCGCACGGTCGCGTTCGAGCGCCTGCTGCTGCCAATGGGCCCGCCGGGCGGGACGCCCGATCACGTGCTGGGGCTGCTGCTCGACCACGGGCTCGGCGACAAGCGCCAGCGCGACGACCTCTTCGCGAAATCCCCCACGATCGACCGGCAGTCCTTCGCGATCACGCTTGTCGATCCCGAAAGCTTCGCGCGTTGCGACCTCGAGAAGCCGGGCAAGGGGCTCGGGCTGCCGATGCCGGCGGCGGACTAGTTCAATAGAACATGTCGCGCAGCGTGAGCGACACCGCCGGGACATAGGTGATCACCATCAGGCACGCGAATATCACCAGCACGAAATGCGTGAGCGACCGCGTGATCGTGTTGAGCGAGATCCCCGCGACCGAACAGGCCGCGAAGAGGTTGACGCCGAAGGGCGGCGTGATCATGCCCAGCGCCAGGTTGACGACCATGACCGTCCCGAAATGCACCGGATCGATGCCGAGCTGCGCGGCGACCGGGGCCAGGATCGGGGCCAGCACGATGATCGTCGCCGACGTCTCGATGAACATGCCGATGACGAACAGGAAGGCGTTGACGGCGAGCAGGAACGTCCAGCCTTCGCTGAAGTTCGCCACGATCCAGGCGCCGATCTGCGCCGGGATGCCCGCGCGCGTCAGCAGGAAACTGAACAGGCCCGCCATCGCGATGATGAACATGATCACCGCCGACGAGACGACCGAGCGCTTCAGCACCGCATGGACCTCGCGCAGGCCCATCTCGCGGTAGATGAAGCAGCTGACGACCAGCGCGTAGACCACCGCGACGATCGAGGCTTCCGTCGGCGTGAAGATCCCGCCATAGATGCCGCCCAGGATGATGACCGGCATCATCAGCGCAAGGCCCGCGCGCCGCGTGGCGAGGCCCAGCGGCTGGCGGCCTTCCGCGTCGCGCTTGCCATAGCCGCGGATGCGGCACCAGACCCAGACGAACGCCATGAGGGCGACGCCGATCAGCAGGCCGGGGCCGAAGCCCGCGATGAACAGCTCGCCGATCGAGACCTCGGCCGCCACGCCGTAGAGGATCATCGGAATCGAGGGCGGGATGATGACGCCGAGTTCGGCGGCCGTCGCCTGCAGCGCCGCGGCGAACGGCACGGGATAGCCGTGCTTGACCATGGCGGGGATCAGGATGGCGCCGATCGCGAAGGTGGTGGCGACGCTCGATCCCGACACGGCCGCGAAGATCATGCAGGTGAGGATGCAGGTGCAGGCAAGCCCGCCCTGCACGCCGCCGACGAGGCATTTGGCGAAATCGACGAGCCGGGCGGAAATGCCGCCCTCGCCCATCAGGTTGCCCGCCAGGATGAAGAACGGAACGGCGGCGAGCGGGAACTTGTCGAGAGAGGCGAAGGCCTGCTGCGCCACGAGGATGACCGGCAGGTTCGTGAAGACCGTCATTCCGGCGAGCGACGCGAGGCCGACCGAGACGGCGACCGGCACGGCCAGCACCAGCAGCGCGCACATCGTGAACAGCATCGTGGCGGCCATGGCGGGCGCTCCTCCTAGACGGCGTTTTCGAGTTCTTCGCGCTTGGGATCGAGGAAGTGCGCGAGAACGGCAAGGATCGAGACGGCGGCGCCGACGGGGATCGCGGCATAGGCCCACGTCACGGGAACCTCGAGCCCGGCGAGCGTCTGGAAGCGCACGCGCCAGGCGAGCGCGGTGCCGTACCAGACAAGGATGCAGAGCAGCCCCAGCGTCGATGCCGTGATCGCCGCCTGCAGCGCGCGGCGCATCCGGCCGCGGCACGCGCGGTAGAGCACGTCGACCGAGACGAGCGCGCCCACCCGCATCGCGCCGCACAGGCCAAGATAGGCCATCCAGATCAGCAGCACGCGCACGGCCGTCTCCGACCACGTCGCGGGTTCGGACAGCACGAAGCGCGTGAGCACCTGATAGAAGCCCACGGCCGCGGCGGCCGCCAGCAGGCAGCACGCCGCGAACACGCTGGCCCCGGTGACGGCGCTTTCGACCTTCAGCAGAAGGTCGATCGCGCGCCGTCCGCGGCTCACTTGTGGTCCTTGATGCGGTTGATCGTGGCTTCGCCGAAGCGCTTGCCGAGATCGGCGAAGGTCGGCTTCAGCAGGTCCTGGAACTTGGCCGTGTCGATCTTCTCGACGACCTGCATCCCCAGGCCGCGCAGCGTGTCGACGCCGGTCTTCTCGACCTTGGCGACCTCGTCCTTGCACACGGCCATGGCCGCGACCGCTTCCTCGTCAAGCACGCGGCGGTCGGCCGGCGACAGCGAGGCATAGGCGGCCGGCGAGATCACGAGTGCCACCGGCGTGAAGGCGTGGTTGGAGAGCGTGAGGTACTTCTGCACCTGTCCGAAGCGGTTGTTGATGATCGCGCCGATCGGATTTTCCTGTCCGTCCATCACGCCCTGCTGGAGCGCGGTGAAGACCTCGGGAATCGCCATCGGCGTGGGAAGTGCGCCGAGCGCGCGCCAGACCTGGAGGTGGATCTGGTTCTCCTGCGTGCGGATCTTGAGGCCCTTCACGTCGTCCACGCCCGTGACGGGACGCTTGCTGTTGGTGAGCTGGCGGAAGCCGATGCCACCCAACGCGAGGCCCTTGAAGCCGCGCGCGTCGAACTTGGCGAGCAGTTCCTTGCCGACCGCGCCGTCGAGCACGTTCTGCGCGTGATTGAAGTCGCGGAACAGGAACGGGATGTCGAGGACCTGAACGTCGGGCACGAAGTTGGCGAAGATCGACGTCGATGCGACCGTCATGTCGACCGTGCCGATCTGCACGCCTTCGATCACCTCGCGGTCACCGCCCAGCGCGCCGCCCGGATGCAGGCGGATATCGACGCGGCCGGCGGTGCGCTGCTTGACCTTCTCCGCCATGCCCGTGACGGCGATGCCTTCCGGTGCCGTCTGGCGGCCGACGAAGCCGAGATTGAGCACCTTGGTCTGGGCCGCCGCGTCCTGGGCGAAGAGCGCGCCTGCCGCCAGCGCGAGGATTGCGAGGTATCTGGTCTTGGACATTTGGGCTTCCTCCGGTTGGTCTTTTTTTGACGAATTGATTGGGGGGCTACTGCACGGTCCAGCTTTCGACGAGATAGGGCGCAAAGCGCTCGGGCCCGAGATCGAGGCCGAGGCCGGGCCCGCCGGGAACGGCGACCGTTCCCTCGCCGTCGAGCGGGCTGTCGCCGCACATGGTGCGCAGCGGGTTGTAAGAGGAGTCGTATTCGAACAGCGGGCACGGCATCCCGTGCCCGCCACGGCCGGGCAGCACTGACGTGAAATGGAGCGAGGCGTTGAAGTTGACCGCCGTCCCCCAAACGTGCGGGACCAGCGGCACGTCGAACGCCTCGGCGAGGCCGGCGATCTTCAGTCCTTCGGTGATGCCGCCGCACAGCGCAAGATCGGGCTGGAAGAAACCGAGAATGCCGGCGCGCGCCACGTCACGGAAAGCCTGCACGCCGAACAGCGATTCCCCGCCCGCGAGCGGAATCGGCGTCGCGTCGGCGAGCCGGCGCATCGCGTCGAGATTGTCGTGCGCGACCGGCTCCTCGAGCCAGCGCACGTCGCTCTCGACGAGCCGGCGCGCGAGATCGGCCGCCGGTCCGAACGCGAAACCCTGGTTGAGATCGACCATCAGCGGCATCGCTGGGCCGATGCGCTGGCGCACGCGGCGCGCCATCGTGCCGTCGACGGCCGGCGCGGTGCCGAGGCGCAGCTTGATCGCGCGGAATCCGGCGGCGAGATAGCCGTCGATGTCGGCGTCGAAGTCGCGATAGGGATCAGCACCGGGCTTGAGGAACGGGCCGCTGACATAGGCGAAGACGCGTTCGCGCAGCGCGCCGCCGAGCAGCGCGTGCAGCGGCTTGCCTTCGGTGCGCGCGGCGGCATCCCACACCGCGATGTCGAGCGCGCTGACCGCCATCAGCGGAACCCCGTGCCGTTCGGGAAGGCGGCGCAACATCGCGTCGTGCAGGCGGCGTGGTGCCGCGGCGTCCTGGCCCAGCAGGGCGCGGCCCATGTCGCCCCGCACGAGTGCCGCCGCTGCCCCCGGATACGCCCAGGTCTCGCCCCAGCCGACGACACCTGCGCGCGTGGTCACGGCGACCAGCAGCGCGCCGCGGCTTTCAAAAAAGCCGCGTGAATTCCCGATTCTTTCCGGCAACGGACACGACAGCTCGTAGCCATCGATACGGACGATCTGGGAAGGGGGGTGGGCAGGCATCGGACGCAGGACTCGGAGCGGTGTCGCAGGGAATTCCGCGAGTTAGCTCTGTTAAGTCCTGCAAATCCAATTGGATTATTTAAGGCCTATACATTAAATAATCCAATGCGTCTGACGATCGCCCAGCTCGAAGCGTTCCTGTGGACCGTCGAGCTCGGCTCGGTCCAGGCGGCAGCGCGCCATCTCCATCTTGCCCAGCCCACCGTGTCGCTTCGCCTGCGCGACCTCGAATCGACGCTCGGCGTGGAGGTCTTCGAGCGTGCCGGGCGCGGCATCCGGCCGACGGCGAGCGGCCTTGGCCTGCTCGCGCGCGCCAAGACCGTGCTGCGCGAGATCGACCGCATCCGCGAGGCGCCGGGGCCCGCCGCTGCCGCCGGCGTGGCGCGCGTCGGACTCGCGGAGGGCGTGGCGATGGTGTGCCTTGCCCCGCTCGTCAGCGCGCTGCGCCAGGATCATCCGCAGCTGCGCCCGGAATTCACGGTCGCGACGACGGCGGCGCTGGAACCGGAACTCGCGCGGCACAATCTCGATCTCGCGGTGCTGGTCAATCCGGTCGGGCACACGGGCGTGCGGCTGATCCCGCTCGGCCTGCAGCCGACCTCGTTCATGGCCGCACCATCATGGGGCCTGTCGGGCAAGGTGCGCCCGGCGGACCTGCGCCACATCCCGATCGTGTCGAACCCGCCGCCGTCCGCGATGTTCCGCCAGACGCAGGACTGGTTCGCCACCGCCGGCATCGAGCCCGCGCGCATCGACATGTGCAGCAGCGTGACCGTGTCGGCGCATCTCGTCGCGTCGGGCGTCGCGGTCGGCGTGCTGCCCCACAAGATGGTCGAACGCCAGCTCGCCGATGGCGCGCTCGTCGTGCTGGAAACCGATCCGCCGGTCGGCGACGGGCGCGTCTACGCGGCGTATCGCGAAGGCGGCGAAAGCCGCGCGATCGACGCGATCATCCACAGCCTGCGCGGCGTCCTGTCGTCGATGGACTATCTGGTCGTCGTCTGAACGCGGCGCCTAGCTCCGCAGGTCGTCCCAGAGTTCCTTCACCTTCGCGAAGAAACTGGCGCTCTCGGGGCTGTGGCTCTTGTTGCCGCCGCCGCTGCCTTCGAAGTCGCGCAGGAGTTCCTGCTGCTTCTTGGTGAGGTTGACAGGCGTCTCGACGACCGATTCGATGAACATGTCGCCGCGCGCCTGGCTGCGCAGCACCGACATGCCCTTGCCCTTCAGGCGGAACTGCTGGCCGGTCTGCGCGCCCGCGGGGATCGTCACCTTCGCGCGCCCGCCATCGACCGTGGGCACTTCGATGGCGCCGCCGAGGGCCGCCGTCGTCATCGGGATCGGCACGCGGCAGTAGATGTCCGCGCCTTCGCGGTGGAACAGCTTGTGCTGCTTGATCGACAGGAAGAGATAGAGGTCGCCCTGCGGCGAGCCGCGCATGCCCGCTTCGCCTTCGCCGGCAAGGCGGATGCGCGTGCCGTCTTCCACGCCCGCGGGAATGTCGACCGACAGCGTGCGCTCCTTGCGCACACGGCCCTGGCCCTGGCAGGTCTTGCACGGCTTCTCGATGATCTGGCCGGCACCGCCGCATTGCGGGCAGCCGCGCTCGATCGTGAAGAAGCCCTGCTGGGCGCGCACCTTGCCCTGCCCGCGACAGGTCGGGCACGTCGCGGGCTTCGAGCCTGCTTCCGCACCCGAGCCGTGGCAGGTCTCGCAACTGTGCAGCGAGGCGACGCGGATGGTCGCCTTCTTGCCGTGATAGGCGTCTTCCAGCGAGATCTCGAGGTTGTAGCGAAGGTCGGCTCCGCGCTGGGGTCCGGCGCCACGCCGGCCACCGCCCATGAACTCGCCGAACATCTCGTCGAAGATGTCGGCGAAACCGCCGGCACCGCCGCCGCCGAAATCGAAACCGCCCGCGCGGCCGGCCGCACCGCCCGCACCGCCCTCGAACGCCGCGTGGCCGAAACGGTCGTAGGCCGCGCGCTTCTGCTCGTCCTTCAGGACGTCATAGGCTTCGCTGATTTCCTTGAACTTGGACTCGGCCTTCTTGTCGCCCGGGTTCTTGTCCGGGTGATACTGCATGGCGAGCTTGCGATAGGCCTTCTTGAGGTCGTCTGCCGACGCCCCCTTGGCCACGCCCAGCTGCTCGTAATAATCCTGCTTCGCCACGCCACGGATCTCCGATGGTCAGTCCGCGGCCCCGCGATGCGAAATCCGCACCGCAAGGGCCGCGATCCGATCCTTTAGGCCTTCTTGTTCTTGTCCGAAAGATCCTCGAACGTGGCGTCGACGACCTTCTCGTCCTTGGCGGCACCGCCCGAAGGCCCACCGGCCGACGACGGGCCGCCGGGGCCTGCCGCAGCGTCGGGGCCTGCGCCGGGCGTTGCACCTTCGGCCTGGCCGGCCTTGTACATCGCCTCGCCGAGCTTCATCGAAGCCTGCATCAGCGCCTCGGTCTTGGCCTTGATGTCCTCGACATCGCTGCCGTCCTTGGCCGTCTTCAGGTTCGCGATGGCCGCCTCGATCGAGGCCTTCTCGTCCGCGCCGACCTTGTCGCCGTGGTCCTTCAGGTTCTTCTCGATGTCGTGGACCATGCTCTCGGCGCGATTCTTCGCCTCGACCAAGTCGCGCTTCTTCTTGTCGTCCGCGGCGTTCGCCTCGGCGTCCTTGACCATCTTCTGGATCTCGGCGTCGGAGAGACCGCCGGAAGCCTGGATGCGGATCTGCTGTTCCTTGCCCGTACCCTTGTCCTTGGCCGAAACCTGCACGATGCCGTTGGCGTCGATGTCGAACGTGACCTCGATCTGCGGGATGCCGCGCGGTGCCGGCGGGATGCCGACCAGGTCGAACTGGCCGAGAGCCTTGTTGTCCGACGCCATCTCGCGCTCGCCCTGGAAGACGCGGATGGTGACGGCGCTCTGGCTGTCCTCGGCGGTCGAGAAGACCTGGCTCTTGCGCGTTGGGATCGTGGTGTTGCGGTCGATGAGGCGCGTGAACACGCCGCCCAGCGTCTCGATGCCGAGCGACAGCGGCGTCACGTCGAGCAGCAGCACGTCCTTGACGTCGCCCTTCAGCACGCCCGCCTGGATGGCGGCGCCGATCGCGACCACTTCGTCGGGGTTGACGCCGCGGTGCGGCTCGCGCCCGAAGAACTGCTTCACGACCTCGATGACCTTGGGCATGCGCGTCATGCCGCCGACGAGGACGACCTCGTCGATCTCGCTTGCCTTGAGCCCTGCGTCCTTGAGCGCGTTACGGCACGGCTCGATCGTGCGCTGGATCAGCGTGTCGACCAGGCTCTCGAGCTTGGCGCGCGTCAGCTTGATGTTGAGGTGCTTGGGCCCCGACGCGTCGGCGGTGATGAACGGCAGGTTCACTTCCGTCTGCACGGCGGACGACAGCTCGATCTTCGCCTTCTCGGCCGCTTCCTTGAGGCGCTGGAGGGCAAGCTTGTCGGAGCGCAGGTCGATGCCCTGCTCCTTCTTGAACTCGCTCGCCAGGTAATCGATGATTTCCTTGTCGAAATCCTCGCCGCCCAGGAACGTGTCGCCGTTCGTGGACTTCACCTCGAACACGCCGTCGCCGATCTCGAGCACCGACACGTCGAACGTGCCGCCGCCAAGGTCATAGACCGCGATCGTGCCGGCCTTCTTCTTCTCGAGGCCGTAGGCGAGCGCTGCCGCCGTCGGCTCGTTGATGATGCGCAGCACTTCGAGGCCGGCGATCTTGCCGGCGTCCTTGGTGGCCTGGCGCTGGCTGTCGTTGAAGTAGGCCGGGACCGTGATGACGGCCTGCGTGACCGTCTCGCCCAGATACGCCTCGGCCGTCTCCTTCATCTTCATCAGCGTGAAGGCGGAGATCTGCGAGGGCGAATACTTCTTGCCCTTGGAATCGACCCACGCGTCGCCGTTGTCGGCCTTGACGATCGAATACGGGACGAGGCCGACATCCTTCGCGACCATCGGGTCCTCGAAGCGGCGGCCGATCAGGCGCTTGATCGCGTAGAACGTGTCGGTCGGGTTGGTGACCGACTGGCGCTTCGCGGGCTGGCCGACGAGGCGTTCGCCCGAGTCGGCGAAGGCGACGATCGACGGGGTGGTGTTTGCACCTTCGGCGTTGGGGATGACCTTGGGGGTCGAACCTTCCATCACGGCGACGCAGGAATTGGTCGTGCCGAGGTCGATACCGATGACTTTGCTCATGAAATCCTCGCTTTGCGGCAGTCCCGCCTGGCCGACCCCGCGGTGAGGCATCGGCACGGGACCCCGACTTTCTAAGGGGCACTCCTGGACGGGTCTTTTCCGCAAGACCCTACCTTCTGCAGCGATATAGGCAGGTGTATCGGGGCGCGCAACGGGGAAAGGCACATTTGAGCGATGCCCGGACATGCAGGGCTGGTTCGCGTCTCAGGAAAATTTCTTGACATACCTAGGCAGGATGCCTATAAAGACCGTGAGGAATTCTCGATTGCAGTGCTTCACGTTCCGTTAACCATTAACGGAAGCTGCAGGCGGGACCCTCAGAACTTCGAGAAGCGAGGTTCCGTGTTATGACGACCGTTCAGAATGTCGGTGTCGTGCCGCCTTTGCCCCTTGTGGGTGAGAGCCGTACGCCGTTGTCCCTCCCGGGTCAGCGGTCGACGCAAGCGCAGACTTCGACCACAGCAGACCAGGTAAAAAGCCAGGCGGCGGAATCCGCCAAGGCTGCCGAGACCTCGCGCGCGAACAGCGCCCGCGAGACCAAGGACCAGGTCAAGGTGGCCGAGCGTTCGCTCGCGACGAAGTCGGGTCTCGTCCAGGGGACGTTCGAAGCCTTCGTGGATATTGTCGATCCGCGCTACCAGACGCGCATCGCGCGCATCTTTGGTCCCAACGCCGGGGCCTCGGCTGCCGACGTCGCGCCCAACCTGGTCCCGAGCGTGGTCAGCAAGGCCTACGAAGCCATCGAGGGCAGCGGCAAAACCGGCGCGTTCCGCCAGAGCGCGTAGCAGGCACCGTTTCCAGGCATCTTACCCGCGCCGGGGCGCCAAGCCTCCGCGCGGGTAAAGCCGTTCAGGCTGTCTGATCGACGCCGGCGGCGGGTGCCGCACCCTTGGCGACGGTGACCATCGCCTCGCGCAGCAGGCGGCCATGGATCGTGTAGCCCGGCTGGAAGACCTGCACGACACTGCCCGGTGCATGGCCCGGCGCATCGACATGCGCCACCGCCTGCTGGAGCGCCGGATCGAACGGCTTTCCGGCCGCATCGATCTTGACCACGCCGTTGCGCTCGAACACGGCGAGCAGTTCGCGCTCGGTCATCTCGACGCCTTCGAAGAGCTTCGCCAGATGCGGATCGGCGGCGCGCGCCTCCGCACCCACGGCATCGAGCGCGCGGCGCAGATTGTCCGACACGGCGAGCAGCGCCTTGGCGAAATTGCCGACTGCGTATTTCTCGCGGTCCGCGATCTCGCGCTCGGCACGCTTGCGCATGTTCTCGGCGTCCGCCATGGCGCGCAGCGCCGCATCCTTCGTCTTCGCCATCTCGGCTTCGAGGGCGGCAGCCTTCGCGAGCGCTTCGGCCAGAGGATCGGGCGCGGCCGGAGCTTCGGCGGCGGGCGTTTCAGGCGGCACGGGTTCGTTCGTCGGCTCGGTCATCGGCGGCAATCCATCATCTGTTCCGCCGGGGATTTGGGCGAATTCCCGCGCCAGCGCAAGGGTTGATTTTCAGCCCACCAGCCGGCCGACGACGCGGGCGGTGTAGTCAACCATCGGGATGATGCGCGCGTAGTTGAGCCGCGTGGGTCCCACGACACCGATGGCGCCCACGATCCGGTCCTGCGCGTCGCGATAGGGCGCCACGATCGTCGTGCACCCCGAGAGGCCGAACAGCTCGTTCTGCGCGCCGATGAAGATCTGCACGCCTTCGGCCCCTTGCGCCTGTTCGAGGATGCGCGCCATCGACTGGTGCTGCTCCAGCGCCTCGAACAGGCGGCGGATGCGCTCGAGATCCTCCATCGCGTGGACGTCCTCGAGCAGCTTCGCCTGCCCGCGCACGATCAGATACCCGTCGTTGCCGCCAGTCTTCTCGGGCGTCGACCACACGGCAAGGCCCTGCTCGACGACCTTCTGCGAGAGCTGGTCGAGCTCGGCGCGCGACTGCTCCAGCCGCTGCAGGATGTCCTGGCGCGCCTCGACGAGCGTGCGCCCGGTGAGCTGCGCCGAAAGGAAGTTCGACGCCTGCGCGAGTTGTGCGGGCGTGAGGCCCAGCGGCGTCTCGATGACGCGGTTCTCGACAAGGCCGCGTTCGGTGACGAGCACGACGAGCGTGCGCCCGGGCCCCAGCGGCACGAATTCCACGTGCTTCAGCGGCGAATCCGACTTGGGCGCGATGACCAGCCCCGCCCCGCGGCCCATGCCGGCAAGCAGCGTGCTCGCCTGTTCAAGCACCTGGTTGACCGAGCGCCCGCCGGCGGCGCACTGCGCCTCGATCTTCTCGCGCTCGTCGCTGGAAAGGCGCCCGACTTCCAGCAGCCCGTCGACGAACAGCCGCAGCCCCAGGTCGGTCGGCAGGCGGCCGGCCGACGTGTGCGGCGAATAGAGCAGCCCCAGATCCTGCAGGTCGGCCATCACGTTGCGGATCGTGGCGGGCGACAGCGGATCGTTGAGCTGGCGCGACAGCGTGCGCGAACCCACCGGCTCGCCGGTATCGACATAGGCCTCGACGATGCGCCGGAAGACCTCGCGCGAGCGCTCGTCCATCGCGGCCACGGCGCTCTGCGCCTGCGCGCTGGTCGCGGGGCTGTTCGCGGCGGCGGTTGCCGGCTTGCGCTCGAACGGGACGATGGGGGTACGGCTCATGCCTTGATAGCTAGGCATTGCCCGCACGGCGTGTCAACGCGGCACACCTTGCGCGCATGCGCACCCCGGACTAGGTTCGCCGCCTCAATCCGTCCAATCCGCCGAAAGAGAAACAAATGCGACCCTCGGGCCGTTCCGCCGACCAGATGCGTGCCGTCAGCCTCGAACCGGGCTTCACCAAGCACGCCGAGGGTTCGTGCCTCGTGCGCTTCGGCGACACGCACGTGCTCGTCACCGCCTCGGTCGAGGAGAAGGTGCCGCCCTTCCTGCGCAATTCAGGGCAAGGGTGGGTGACGGCCGAATACGGCATGCTGCCGCGCTCGACCCACACGCGCACCGACCGCGAGGCCGCGCGCGGCAAGCAGTCGGGCCGCACGCAGGAGATCCAGCGCCTCGTCGGGCGTTCTCTTCGTTCGGTGTGCGACATGAAGATGCTGGGCGAACGCCAGATCAAGATCGACTGCGACGTGCTGCAGGCCGACGGCGGCACACGCACCGCCGCGATCACGGGCGCTTGGGTGGCCCTCCATCAGGCGATCTTCCCGCTGGTGAAGGCCAAGGGCCTCGCCGGCTTTCCGCTGCGCCAGCACGTCGCGGCCGTTTCGTGCGGCATCTCGGAAGGCAAGAGCGTGCTCGATCTCGACTATGTCGAGGACAGCGCCTGCGAGGTCGATGCCAATTTCGTGATGACCGGCGACGGCAAGCTCGTGGAAGTGCAGGGCACGGCCGAACGCGATCCGTTCGGCGAGGACCAGCTCCTCGCGATGCTTGCACTCGCGCGCAAGGGCGTGGGCGAACTCGTGGCCCTCCAGAAGAAGGCGGTCGCCGCATGGGCATCCGCAAGCTGAAGGCGCCCAAGCTCGTCATCGCCACCCACAACAAGGGCAAGCTCGCCGAAATGGCCGACCTTCTCGGGCCCTTCGGGCTCGAATGCGTGTCGGCCGGCGCCCTGCACGTGGAAGAACCCGACGAGACCGGCACGACCTTCGAGGCGAACGCGGCGCTGAAGGCACGGCACACCTCGAACGCCACGCAGCTCCCGGCACTCGCCGACGACAGCGGCATGTGCGTGACGGCGCTCGACGGCGATCCCGGCGTGTTCACGGCGAACTGGGCGGGCCCGAAGCGCGACTGGCCGCGCGCGATGCGCATGGTGGAGGCGGCACTCGATGGTGCCGCCGACCGCAGTGCGAAGTTCGTTTCCGTGCTCGCGATCGCGTGGCCTGACAACCATGTCGAGATCTTCCGCGGCGAGGTTTCGGGCACGCTCGCCTGGCCGCCGCGCGGGCAACGCGGCTTCGGCTACGATCCGATGTTCGTGCCCGACGGCCACTCCATCACGTTCGGCGAGATGGACCCGGCCCTCAAACACACGATGAGCCATCGCGCCGTCGCCTTCGCGAAGTTCCGCGAAGCGTGCCTTGGGACGGGCAAATGACCTTCGCCGTTTACGTCCACTGGCCCTTCTGCAAGTCGAAATGCCCGTACTGCGACTTCAACAGCCATGTGCGCGAGAAGATCGACGGCGAGGAGTGGCGCGACGCCCTGCTCGCCGAGATCGACCATTACGCAAGTCTCACGCCCGGCAAGACCGTGACATCGGTGTTCTTCGGCGGCGGCACGCCTTCGCTGATGGACCCGCATATCGCAGGCGCGGTGCTCGACCGCATCGCGATGCGCTGGGCCGTGGCGGACGAGCCCGAGATCACGCTCGAAGCCAATCCGAATTCGGCGGAGGCCGAGCGCTTCGCCGCGTTCAAGACCGCGGGCATCAACCGGCTTTCGATCGGCGTGCAGTCGCTCGATGACAAGGCGCTCAAGTTCCTCGGCCGCGGCCACGACGTGCGCGAAGCCAAGCGCGCCATCGACCGCGCGGCTTCCCTGTTCGAGCGATTCTCGTTCGACCTGATCTACGCGCGCCCCGGCCAGACGGTCGAAGACTGGTCGAAGGAACTGAAGGCGGCACTCGAGCTGCGGCCCACGCATCTCTCGGTCTACCAGCTCACCATCGAGGCGGGCACGCAGTTCAAGACGCTGTTCGATCGTGGCGACTATTCACTTCCCAGCGAAGACGAGCAGGAACGCCTCTACGACGCGACGCAAGCCATCCTCGAGGACGCACGCATGCCGGCCTACGAGATTTCCAACCACGCGCTCGCGGGCCAGGAATCGCGCCACAATCTCGTCTACTGGCACTACGAGGACTATGTCGGCGTCGGCCCCGGCGCGCACGGGCGCATCACGCAGGATGGAAAGCGCGTCGCCACGCGCCAGGCGAAGGCGCCCGAGACGTGGCTCGAACAGGTGCACGGCCAAGGCCACGCCACGGCCGAATGGACGCCGCTCGAGCGCGCCACGTCGGTGGACGAGGCGCTGATGATGGGCCTGCGCCTCAGCGAAGGCATCGACGCCGCACGCTTCAGCCGCGTGACGGGTGCTGCTCTCGAAGGCCCCGACGCGCTCGACACGGCACGCGTCGAACGCATGATCCGCGACGGCTTCATCGCGCGCACGAAGACCGGCATCGCCGCGACCGCGCAGGGCCGCAAAGTTTTGAACGGACTTCTTGCGGCGCTTCGGAGTTGACGGCAGTTGACGGTTGTTGACCGTCAACAAGCCAACATATTGATCTTTCTCGTTTTGACCTGTTGACGTTGACGGATCGAAAATCCGCCAAGCAAAGCTTCCGGCCGCAAGATTGACGCGACGGGAGGAGACGAAAGGAGACCGTCTCCTGCCCAACGCCTTGATGTGCTTCGCTTCCGTCAGGAGACGGAGACGTCTCCACAACCTGTCTCACGATTTTTGCGGCCGCACGTCTTCCCGCCCGGCCTCGACCTGCCGGCATGGAACGACCTATTTACCGTTTCAAAGAGCACGTCACGAGGGTGCGATCCTGCACGTGCATCTTCCGATTGTCAAGAAAATAGGCCTATATCACTGCGCCGTCGTGCCCGAAGACACCCTCACCCCGGTATCTCCGGCTCCACCAGCTTCGCGAGCTGGGCCAGCGATTCCTGCCAGCCGAGGTAACACATCTCGGTCGGGATCGCGTCGGGGATGCCTTCCTGCACGGCCGTGAGGTCCGTGCCGCACAGCACGGGCTTCAGCGTGATCGTGACGGTCATCTCGCCGGGCAGGTTCGGGTCGTCGAAGCGGTCGGTGTAGCGCAGGCGTTCGCCCGGCACGAGTTCGAGATATTCGCCGCCGAAGGAATGGCCCTGGCCGGTCGAGAAATTCACGAAGCTCATGCGGAACTTGCCGCCGACCTTCGCGTCGAGGAACGCGACCTTGCACAGGAAGCCGTAGGGCGGCAGCCAGCGCGCCAGCGCGTCGGCATCGAGGAAGGCGCGGTAGACCTTCTCCGGCTTCGCGCGCAGCACGCGGTGGAGGCGGACGGTTCCGGGCATGGGCAGCCTTTCGTCTTCGGGGGGATCAGTTCGACGGCACTTCGAACGTCTCGGGCGCGGGGCTGAGCACGCGGGCACCCTCGCGGCGCACTTCGAGGATGGCGAAGCCGCGTTCGACCGTGCCGCCGCGCGTCAGGCGGAAGATGCCGTCGGCGCCCGCGAAACCGGAATCGGCGGTGAGCGCTTCGAGCGAGAAATCGGCGCCGTCGGGGCCCTTGTCGTGCGCGAGCACGGCCGCGAGCGCCACGGCATCGTAGGCGAGGCTGGCGACGCGCGGCGCCGGCCGGCCGAAGGCGGCGCGGTAGCGGTTCTCGAACGTCGCGCGGGGGGCCTGCGCCGTGTTGGCGAACCAGGCGCCCTGCAGCGAGGATTCGCGCAGCGTGCGCGGATCGTCCCACAGCGGCACGCCCAGATACTTGACGCGCACCGGATCGATCTCGTGCCCGTGCAGTTGCGCCACGACCTGGATGAGGCGGTCGCCGAAATCGGGCAGCAGCACGGCATCGAAATCGAGTTCGGGCGGCGGCGGGCCGACTTCGCCGCGCGCCAGGCGCGGCGGCGGGCCGGCAAGCTGGCCGAGCCGGCGCACCGCGGGCGCGAAATCGAGCGCGCCGGGATCGTAGCGCTCGACGCGCACGAGCTCGCCGCCCGTCGCAGCAAGGCTGGTGCGCAGCGCACGTTCGGTGGCCACGCCCAGCGCGTTGTTGGGAACGAGGGCGGCGAAGCGTTCGAGCCCGCGCGAGCGCGCGTACTCGATCGTGCGCGCGACCGCGTCCTGGGGTGCGATGCCCAGCGTGAACACGCCGGGTGCCGCGACCGTACGGTCGTTGGAGAGGCTGAGGACGGGAAGCCCCGCCGCGCGCGCGGCCGGGGCGATGGCCTGGGTGTCCGCGCCCAGCAACGGGCCAACGACGAGGCGCGCCTCCTGCGCCAGCGCCCATTCGAAGGCCGCCTGCGCGCCCTGCGGCGTGCCGGCGGTGTCACGCACGAGGAGCGCGAAATTCTCGTCGGCGAAATCGAACACGGCCTGCGTGGCCGCATCGAGCAGCGCCTGCCCGACCGGCGCGTTGGGCCCGGTCAGCGGCAGCAGCAGCGCCACGCGCGGCGCGCCCGCGCGCGCGGAACGCTCGACACCTGCAGCGGCGGCGGGCGGCGTCACGGCCGAAGCGGGTGGCGGGGTCGCGGGCGAAGCGGTTTCGGGCGGGCGCGCGGGCTCGGCCGCGCGCGGCGGAGCGACGGGCGCTTCGGCGGCACCGGTGCCGCCGCGATTGAAGATGCCCGCCACGCGCTGGCCGAGCGCGTTCGAGGATTCGCAGCCGGCGAGCGACAGGCCAGCGAGGGCGACGGCGAGCAGAAGCGGGATGGCGCGCAAGTGAACGACCTCGCGGGGAGCGCAGGATGCGATGCGCGCGAGCCTAGCGGGCCGGCAGCCCATAATCCAGCGGCCATAATCCAGCGGCCATCGCGCATGCGCGATGCGCCGCCGGATCGCTGGCGAAGCGCGTCAGCCGGTCTTGATGGCCGCGAGGAAGCCCTGCACCTCGTGGCGCAGCGCCTCGCCCTGCCGCGTGAGGTCGGTGACCGAGCCGAGCACTTCGGTCGACGCCGTGCCGGTCGCGTCGGCCGAGCCGCGCACGACGGCGATGCTCTCGGTCACCTGGCGCGTGCTGCCCGAAGCCTGCTGCACGTTGCGGCTGATCTCGCCGGTGGCGGCCCCCTGCTCTTCCACCGCCGCGGCGACCGCGGCCGCGATCTCGTTCATGCGCCCGATCGTCTCGCCGATCGTCTGGATGGACTTCACCACCGTCTGCGTCTCGCTTTGCACCGACTGGACCTGCGCGGCGATCTCCTCGGTCGCCTTGGCTGTCTGGGCGGCGAGGCTCTTGACCTCCGAGGCCACGACCGCGAAGCCCTTGCCCGCATCGCCCGCGCGCGCGGCCTCGATGGTGGCGTTCAGCGCCAGCAGGTTGGTCTGGCTGGCGATCTCGTTGATCAGGCGCACCACGTCGCCGATGCGCGTCGCGGCGTTGGAGAGCTCGCGCACCTGCTCGGCCGTGTGGTTGGCCTCGCTGGTGGCACGCCCCGCGATGGTCGCGGATTCCTGCACCCGGTGCGAGATCTCCTGGATCGACTTCGACAGTTCCTCGGTCGCGGCCGCGACGGTCTGCGTGGATTCGAGCGTCGAGTTGCTGACGGCATTGAGGGTCTCGGTCTGCTGGCGCGTCTGTTCGGCCGACGAGCCCATCGCGCGCGCCGTGCGCTCCAGCTTGGCGGTGGAATCGCCCAGCGCCCCGAACGTCTCCTCGACTTTCGTCGTGAAGGCGCCGACGGCCTGCGACATCGTCTTGAGGCGCCGGTCGCGCACCTCGTTCTCGTCCTGAAGACGCTGGCGCAGGTCCTGGGCCGCCATCAGCGAGTCTCGGAACTTGAGCACGCTGCCACCGATCAGGCCGATCTCGTCGCGCCCGTGCGCGATTCCACCGTCGATGTCGAAATCGTCACGCAGCAGCTTGTCGATCGAGCCGTGCACGCGCAGCAGCGGTTGCAGCACCTGCCGGTAGGCGCCCAGCGACAGGCCGACGAGGCTGAGCGCCAGGATCGCGACCGCGCCGGTCAGCATCATCTGCGAGCGGTCGGCGCCAACCAGAACGGCGGCCACGCGCTCGTCCAGACGGCGTTCCATCTCGACGTAGAACTCGTCGATGGGGCGCATGATCTCGGCCTTGAACTTGTGGTACTCGGCCGAGTTCATCATCTTGATCGCCGCCGCCTGGTCGGGTTCCTTCTTCACGGTGAAGTTGCCCTTGCCGTCGTCGTAGAGGCCCTTGACCGCGTTCATCGCGATCACCTCGGTCTTCACGAGGCCATCGGAGTTCTTCTTGGCTTCCTCCAGCTTGGCGAATTCCCGGTCGGTGAAGCCGGCATCGCGCATCATCGTCAGCAGCGGCCGGCTGCCGGCGTCGGGGCGCGGCTTGCGTGCCGGGTCGGCAGCGACGAAGTCCCAGTAGATGCGGTGATAGGCCTCGGGGCGCGGCTTCTTGCCGTCGCGGATGTCGAGGATCTCGAGATACTGTTTCTCGTAATTGGCGTCGCCAGTCGCCACATAGGTGCGCGCCAGCCGCGTGAGGTCGTCCGAGCTCTGCCGCAGTTCGTCGGCGAGCAGGTAGCTCGCGTAGCGGTTCTCGTGCGCGCGGCTGATCGCCGCCGTCGCGTCGAGATGGTGATAGGCCGCGCCGGCAAGCAGCACGAGATTGACGGCGATGACGCCGAGGATGACGTAGGCTTTCGCCTTCAGGCTGCTGTTCTTCATGGACCCCTCCCGTGACACGCAGGGGGAATTTACGCCCGCAAGAATTAAAGAAATACGACTTATAGTTATACAATCGTATTATTCACGCGAGTCGTCCTACATGCGTGTGGTGCTGGCCCCCGCCGGCGTTGCCCGCTACGCTCGCGGCGGCACGGACAACGGATCCTTTCGAACATGAGCAGCACCGACGGCCCGCAGGACGCATCGCCCGCCGTGGCGCCCGGCCTCTATCTGGTCGGCACGCCGATCGGCAATCTGGGCGATGCCAGCGCGCGCATGCGCCGCGTGCTGGCGGCGGCCTCGGTGGTCGCGGCCGAAGACACGCGCGTCGCGCGCCGGCTGCTCTCCGCACTCGGCATTCCGGCACCCAAGCTGATGCGCTGCGACGAGCGCGCGAGCGGGCCCGCGGGCGCTATGCTGGCCGAAGCCGCGCGGATCGGCGTCGTCGCGTTCGTGTCGGACGCCGGCATGCCGGGCATCGCCGATCCGGGTGCCGCACTTGTGCGCGCGGCCGAACTTGCCGGCGTCGCGGTCAGCGTCGTGCCCGGCCCCTCCGCGGTCGCGACGGCGGTGGCGCTGTCGGGCCTGCCGGCCGAGCCGTTCCTGTTCCTGGGCTTCCTGCCCCCCAAGACCGGGCCGCGCGCGCGGCGTCTCGCGGAATTCCGCGATCTTCAAGCGACGCTCGTCGCGTTCGAGTCACCGCACCGGATGGCTGAGACGCTCGCCGCGATGGCCGAAGTGCTGGGGGCGTCGCGCCCGGCCTGCGTGCTGCGCGAACTCACCAAGCGGTACGAGGAACGGCGCGCCGGCTCGCTGGGCGAACTCGCCGCGTATTATGCCGACAGGGAAGTGCTGGGCGAGGTCGTGCTCGTCGTCGGCCCGCCGCTTGGGCAAGCGTCGGGCGAACCTGATCCCGGCGAGATCGACGCGAAGATCGAGGCGGCGCTCGCCACGCTCGGCGTGCGCGACGCGGCCGACCGCGTGGCGGCCGCAACCGCGCTGCCGCGCCGGCAGATCTATGCGCGCGCGCTCGAACTCGCGGGCAAGAAGAAGCGGTGAAATCGGGCCGCCATGTCGCCGCCCAGCGCCGCGGCCGGTTCGCCGAGTGGCTGGCGGCGTTGCGGCTGATGCTCGCGGGCTGGCGGATCGTCGAGCGCGACCTGCGGCTGCCGGCGGGCCAGGTCGATCTGGTGGCAAGGCGCGGACGCGTGCTCGCCTTCGTCGAGGTGAAGGCGCGCGGGTCGGCCGGCGACGCGGCCGAATCGCTCGGCCCCGCCCAGCGCCGGCGGATCGAAGGTGCTGCCGCCCAGTATCTCGCCAGACGCCCTCAATTCGCCGCATTCGACGTGCGTTTTGACATGGTGCTGGTGGCCCCCGGCCGCTGGCCGCGGCATGTGAAAGAGGCTTGGCGCGACTCGTAGCTGCGCCCTAAATTTCAGGGCCCAAGGAGCATCCCATGCAGAAGCAGAACCTGACCGCCCGGACCGTGATCGCAGCCTGCGTGCTTGCCGGGGCGCTCGCCCTGCAGGGGTGCGTGGGCGCCGCCATCGGCGGCGTCGCCGCCGTCGGCGGGGCGGCCATGCAGGACCGCGGCGTCAAGGGGGCCGCGACCGACAACGCCATCGCGCTCGAGATCAACCATCACTGGTTCCAGGAAAGCAAGGACGCCCAGATCTTCTCGTCGATCTCCACGCAGATCTACGAGGGGCGCGTGCTGCTCACGGGCGCCGTCAAGGATGCCGACGTGCGCGCGCAGGCCGTGCGCCTCGCCTGGAAGGCCAGCGGCATCCGCGAGATCATCAACGAGATCGAGGTCACCGACGAAGGCGGCATGAAGGCCTTCGCCAAGGACGTGTGGGCCGCCAACGAGCTGCGCTCGCGCCTGCTTTTCGCCAAGGGCATCAACTCGGTCAACTACTCGGTCGAGGTCGTCAACGGTACGGTCTACATCCTTGGCGTCTATGCCGATACGGCCGAGCACGACCGCGTGCTGGGCGTGGCGCGCAACCTCTCGGGCGTCAAGCGCGTCGTCACCCACGCGATCGCACGCGACGACCAGCGCCGCTTCCGCGCCCCGCCCGGCGAGAGCGGCGCCGCCTCTTGAACCCGCCCTATCGCCTCGGGGCCGGGGCACCGGCCGAAATCGAGCGCACGCTCGCACGCGCGGCCGGTGCGGGCGAGCAGGACATCGCCATCGCCGACACCGCCCTCGCCCTTTCCGGCGCCGCGCGGCCCGAACTCGATCTTGCGCCCTACCGGGCGCATCTCTCGGAAATCGTCACGAGCGTGGCGGCGGAAGCCAAGGGCCGGCCCGACACGGTGGCGGGCCGCGTCGCGGCGCTGCGCGAGGCGCTCGTCGAGCGGCTCGGCTATCGCGGCGATCGCGATTCCTACGACGACCTGCGCAACGCCGACCTCGCCGGCGTCATCGACCGGCGGCGCGGCCTGCCGGTGGCGCTGGCGATCCTGTGGATCCACGGCGCACGCGGCCAGGGCTGGGAAGCCTCGGGCCTCGCCTTTCCCAGCCATTTCCTGATCCGTGTCGATGGGCCCGACGGGCGCGCGATCGTCGATCCGTTCAACGAGGGTGCCACGCTCGACACCAAGGCGCTGCGCGGCCTGCTGAAGCGCCTCGAAGGGCCCAACGCCGAGCTGCAGAACCACCATTATGCGCTCGTGCCCGACCGCACGGTGCTGCTGCGCCTGCAGAACAACATCAAGATGCGCCTGCTCAAGGCCGAGGAATTCAAGGGCGCGCTCGCCACGCTCGAGCGCATGCTGATGCTCGCCCCGTCCGACCCGGCGCTGTGGCACGAAGCCGGGCTCGTGCATGCCGGACTCGACAATCTCAGGGCCGGCGTGATGTGTTTGGAGCAGGCCTTGGCGCTCGTCGAGGCCGCCGGTGCGAAGAGTCGCATCGCGATGGAGATACAGGCGCTCAAGAGCCGCCTGAACTGAAGGAAATCCGCATGTCGCGCGTATGTGCCGTCCAGATGGATCCGCTGGGCCCGATCAATATCGACGGGGATTCGAGCTTCGCCCTGATGCTGGAAGCGCAGGCGCGCGGCTGGACGCTCTACCATTATCTCGTGCAGCACCTTTCCATGCGCGGCAAGGACAGGGTCTACGCCAAGGCGCATCCCGTGACCGTGCGCCGCGAGAAGGGCAACCATTTCACGTTCGGCGCGCCCGAGACGATCGACCTCGCCAAGGTCGACGTGATCCTGATGCGCCAGGACCCGCCCTTCGACATGGCCTACATCACGGCCACGCACATCCTCGAGCACATCCACCCCAAGACGCTGGTGGTGAACGACCCCGCGCACGTGCGCAACGCGCCGGAGAAGCTGTTCGTCACGCACTTCCCGCACCTGATGCCGCCCACGCTGATCACGTCGGACACGGCCGAGATCCTCGCGTTCCGCAAGGAGTTCAAGGACATCATCGTGAAGCCGCTGTTCGGCAACGGCGGGGCGGGCGTGTTCCGCGTCAAACCCGACGACGAGAACCTGACCGCATTGATCGAGATGTTCACGCAGAAGAGCCGCGAGCCGCTGATGATCCAGCGCTACGAGCCGGCCGTGCGCGCGGGCGACAAGCGCATCATCCTCGTCGACGGCAAGGCCGAGGGCGCCATCAACCGCGTGCCGGCCGCCGGCGAGGCGCGCGCCAACATGCATGTGGGTGGTGTCGCGACCAAGTCGACGCTGACGAAGCGCGAGCAGGAAATCTGCGAGACGATCGGGCCGGAGCTCAAGAAGCGCGGCCAGATCTTCGTGGGCATCGACGTGATCGGCGACTACCTCACCGAGATCAACGTCACCTCGCCCACCGGCCTGCAGGAAGTGAAACGCTTCGACGGCACCGATCTCGCCGCGTCGATCTGGAACGCGATCGAACGGAAGCTTTAGATTGTGTGTTTCTAGATCAATTTGTAGGTGTTATAATCTAATTATGATTCAGGCTTGCCATAAGGAATTTTCGTGGCGCGAAAAGCAAAAGTGAAAATTGGTGGGCTCCCCGTTGATTTTGATGGAATTCAAAGGCCTGAATTCTTTTTTGGTTTGGTTGCGCCAATTGGCACTGATTTGGATCATATAAGCAGCTGCTTGAGTGCAGAATTGGAAAAGGTCGCCTATCGTTCGATCGAGATTAAAGTAAGCAAGCTTCTACACGAATTTGATGCTTATAAAGATCTCGCAAAAATCCAGAAGGAAGAAGAGAGATATTCAAAGCATATGGAGGCCGGCACTGCGGTCTGTGAGCGATTCCAGACTGGAGATGCCTTAGCTCAAATTGCAGTGCTTAGGATTCGAATCGAAAGAGAACGACTTCTAAAGGGATCGCGAGAGCATGGCCGCGCATATATTTTGAATTCGCTCAAGCGGCCTGACGAAGTTGAATTTCTCCGAAAAGTTTATGGACAAGCTTTTATTTTGATTGGTGTGAATTCGCATAGAGATCGTCGTATAGAGCGGCTTCTCGGTAAGATTTCAGCATCGGAGAATCAGTCTAACAATGCAAATTTCCGGTCCGCAGCAGAGAAGTTAGTTACGATTGATGAAAGTGAAGATGAGAAGGCATTTGGCCAGAATGTCAGAGGAACGTTCCCAAAAGCTGATTTTTTTTGTTCGCGCTGATCATCGAGATTTAGCGTCCGAGAAAATCGGGCGTTTCATCCGAATTATTTTTGATTCGCCTGTTGAAAGCCCTACGTCAGCAGAGGTTTCTATGTTTCAAGCGAAGGCAGCGAGCCTTCGTTCCGCTGATTTATCTCGTCAAGTTGGTGCCGCTGTTGTTGATGAGCGACATCAACTGATTAGTGTCGGATGTAATGAGGTTCCGGCCGCAGGAGGGGGACAGTACTGGCCTGGAGAAGGTGATGGGCGCGATCTTGCACTTGGATACGACTCGAATGCCAAGTATCGCGATGAGTTGCTAACGGAGATACTTGGACGGTTGCAGGATGCTGGGTGGTTAAAAACTCAGAAGGCACGCCTTAGCAGGCAGAATCTTTTGTTTGAAGCTCTAAAAAAATCGGGCAATCCGCCGTTGAAGGGTTCTCGAGCAGAAAGCGTGATTGAGTTTGGGCGAATCGTGCATGCAGAGATGGCGGCGTTGATGGACGCGCTACGTCATGGAAAATCAGTTGATCGCGCTACTCTGTATTGCACGACGTTCCCTTGTCATATGTGCGCTAGACACATAGTCGCTGCAGGAATTCGTAAGGTTTTTTTATATCGAGCCGTATCCTAAAAGCCTTGCGTCCGACCTATATAACGACTCGATTGCGGTGGATTCTCAATCGCACGAAGAAAAGTTGGTTCACTTCGCGCCATTTGAAGGGATTGCGCCGAGGCGGTTTCTAGATTGGTTCGAGAAAGCTCGCCGCAAAGACAAAGATGGGCGCGCACTGACTTGGTCGGAGACAAAAGCTCGGCCCAAACTACGTCGTATAATTTCGACCTATCGTTTCGTTGAGGATTCAGTTACGATTCGAGTAGCTAAAATGCTGACTGATCTTGGAATATCCACAGCCAGAAAATCGAGATCTGGCAGGAAACGGGGAAGAAAATGAGCACTATCTTGGAGTCTTATCTTGCTCAGATAAAGAAGGCTCAAGAGAACCTCAATAGCTTACCCCCAGATTTAAAAACGCTTTTTGACTCCGAGATTCGACAGAATCTTCAAGGGACCCACGTTGAGTCTTCTTTTACTTCCGCGCCGGTATCGACTTCTTTCGTGATTAGAAGAAAATAATTAAATTACCTGCGACTCGCTGAGCAACGAAACAAACTAACTCAGGCTGGTTTGTAACCCGCGCAGCACGAGATACAGCCCCAGCGCCAGCAGGCCGATCAGGAACCAGCGGCGGAAGCCTTCGGCCGGCAGGCGGTGGCGCAGGATCGTGCCGATCCACATGCCGCCCAGCGCCGGCAGCAGCGCGAAAGCCGAACCGATCAGGTTCGCCGAATCGTAGACGCCGTCGTTCGCGAGGCCGAAGCCCAGCGCCACCGTTCCCACGAGGAACGAAAGGCCGAGCGCCTGGATGAGATCTTCCTTCGCAAGTCCGAGCGACTGGAGATAGGGCACCGTCGGCATGACGACGACACCCGTCGCTGCCGTGACGAGGCCCGAGGCGAGCCCGACCGGCGCACCGAGCCAGCGTTCCATGCGCGGCGTGACGTGGAATCGCACCGCCGCGAGGCTCAAGCCCGCATAGGCCGCCACGCACAGGCCGAGACCCACGCGCGCGGCCTGCGCGTTCTCGCCCGCGAGCCAGCCGCCGCCATACCACACGCCCACGCACAGCATCGCCAGCATCGGCCACAGCCGGACGACGAGCGCGCGGAAATCCGGGCCCGCGCAGAGCTGCCACACGTTGGTCACGAACGAGGGCACGATCAGCAGCGCCGCCGACTGGGCGGGGGCGAGTGCGAGGCTGAGCAGGCCCATCGAGACCGTGGGCAGGCCGAGGCCGACCACGCCCTTGACGAATCCGGCGAGGACGAAGGCGACGGCGATGAGGGCGAGCAGGGAGATATCGGGCATGACGCCGACATTGCCCGCCCGCCCGCGATCCGACAATCTGGATCTTTGCAATCCAGCCTTCGGGATTTCCGAAGGCTCGCGGGAGACGGGCGATGCGCTTCGATCTTGCCGATCTGCGCCTGTTCGTGGCCGTGGCGGACGCAGGGTCGATCACCAAGGGTGCCAGGCGCGCGAGCCTTTCATTGGGTTCCGCCAGCGAACGCATCGCGGCGATGGAGGCCGAGGCGAAGGTGGCGCTGCTCCTGCGCGGCCGGCGCGGCATCGCGCCCACCGATGCGGGCCTTGCACTTCTGCACCATGCGCGCGGCGTGCTTGAGCGCATGGAGGGTCTGCGTGCGGCCGTCGGCGAACACGCTAGCGGCCTGCATTCGCGCGTGCGCCTTGCCTGCAACACGGCCGCGCTGACCGAGTTCCTGCCCGAAGCGTTGGCCCGCTTCCTCGTCGCGAACCCGCGCATCGACGTGGATATCGACGAAGCCCCCAGCTACGCGATCCCGACGATGGTGGCGCAGGGCATCGCCGATCTCGGCATCGCGGCCGATTCGGTCGATCTCGGGAATCTGCAGACCCGCCCCTTCCGCCTCGACCGGCTCGTCGCGGTCGTGCCCGCGAACGACAGGCTCGCCAAACGCAAGAGCGCCATGTTCGCCGACATCGCCAGGCGGCCCTTCGTGGCGCTGCACACCGATGCCGCGCTCAGCACCTATGTGGGCCAGTACATCGCGCGCGCCGGCCACAAACCGCGCTACCGCGCGCGCCTGCGCGATTTCGATGCCGTGTGCCGGCTCGTGGGTGCGGG
The DNA here is from genome assembly GCA_044224405.1 of Tagaea sp. GTDB lineage: Bacteria > Pseudomonadota > Alphaproteobacteria > CACIAM-22H2 > CACIAM-22H2 > Tagaea. The sequence continues at coordinate 343,618 of JBGAKN010000005.1, forward strand.
CGTAGGCGTGGGCCTCGTGCCGGTGACGGCCGCGCGCCGCTGCCTGCGCGCCGCGCGCGTGGCCATCGTCGAACTGGGCGATGCGTGGATGACCCGCCGCCTCACCCTATGCGCGCGCGACTTCGCCGCCCTGCCGGAAGCGGCGCAGGCGCTGGCGGCAGCGCTTACGTGGAAGGCGCGCGTTCCCCGAGCAATTCCGCGATCATGAGCAGGTATCCGTCGGGGTCCTGCACGAAGAACTCGCGCTGGCCGCTTTCGCAATTGCCGCAGCGCCGCCAGACTTCGCGCGGCCCGGCATGAAGCGGCCATTCGGCAAGCCGCACGCGCGCGAGAATATCGGCGTAGCGGCTGACATAGAGCTGGAACATCGCGCCCCGCCCGAACGGGCGCTCCAGCGGCCCCGTCTCCCACACGCCGCTGCGCTGGCTCAGCATGAACTGGATGCCGTCGACATTTTCGAGATAGGCAAACTTGTCGCTCGGGCGTTGATACGCGATCTGGAAATCCAGAACATCGCGCCAGAACGCCAGGCTGGCCTGAAGATCGCTCACCAGCAGCTCGGGTGCGAGTTTCGCCCAGCCGGCTTTTGGCAGATTTCCAAGTGACTCATCCATGATGGGCCTCACGCATCGCACTTCTTGAACGGGCCGATGTCGAGATGCAGGTGGTTGGCGTGGGCGAAATCGGTCTTGGGCGTCAGCACGATGTTGAAATGGCGGCAGGCACCCTGCGCCACGTCGCGCAGGAACGCGCCGCGCGGGCCGCGGTCGGACCAGTGCCAGCGCACGGAGATGACGTTCTTGCCCTCCAGCTCGAAGCCGCCGACATCGAGCGCGCGGCCGAAGGCGTGCTCGGAGAGGCGGCTGGCGCGCCCGGTCTGCGGGCGGCAGACATAGGCGCCGTAGTGGACGATCTGCACGACCGGCTTGCCGAAATGGCGCAGGGCCGCTGGCTGGACGACCTCGCGCTCGAACGCGAGCAGCGCATGCGCGAGCGGGCAGGTCATCAGGGCCGGCCGGTTGAGCGGGATCGTGGCGCGACTGAGCATCACCGCCTCGTCCACGCGGCAGCCCTCGCGCGTCGGCACCGTCGCCCGGCGCTCGAACGCCGCGCCTGCACGCTCCAGCGCGTCGAAGCAGTCGCGCGGCGGGGTGGCTTGCGGGGCCGGCGGCGGGGCGATGACGGGCGGCGGCGTGGGCGCGCACGCGGCCATCGTCGCGGCGAGCAGGGCCGCGAACGCGAGGCGAAGCCGGAAAACGCGGCGGGATGATCTCAAGAACGGACTCCGGTTGACGCGAATCGACCGGCTTCCGCTCGGGTGCGGCTGCGACTATACGCGCGCGCGTGCGCTTCGTGAATCGCCCGCCCCGGCCTTTTTTTCGCCCAGCGTCGCCTTCGCCAGCGCCTTGCCCAGCAGTTCGAACTCCGGCCGGCGGGCCGTGCCCTTGCGCCAGGCGAGGCCCAGGTCGCGCGCCGGATCGTCGTTGATGGGGATCGCGACGAGGTTGGTGCCCTTGAGGAGCCCTGCGTCGATCGCCATCTGCGGCAGCAGCGTGACGCCGAGCCCGTTGTCGACCATCTGCACCAGCGTGAAGATCGACGTGGCGGCGAAGGGATCGCTCTCGCGGCTTTCCCTGAGGCCGCACGCGGCGAGCGCGTGCTTCTTCATGCAGTGGCCGTCGGCCAGCAGCAGCAGCTTCTGCGCGCGGATTTCGCGCGTGGCGACGGAAGGCGACCCGGCCAGCGCATGGTCGCGCCGCACGACAAGGCGGAACGGATCGCGGCCCAGCATGTAGGAATCGTTCGGCCCGCAATCGCAAGGCAGCGCCAGCAGCGCCGCATCGAGGCCGCCATTGGCGAGCTTCTCGACCAGCCGTTCGGTCAGGTCCTCGACCAGATAGAGTTTGAGCTTCGGGTAGGCCTTGCGCAGTGCGGGGAGCGCCTTGGGCATCCAGAACGGGCTGACGCTGGGGATGACGCCCAGGCGCAGCTCGCCCGAAAGCGGCTCGCCGCTGCCGCGCGCTTCCAGTGCCAGATCCTCGGCATCCGCGATGAGGGCGCGCGCGCGCACGAGGATGCGCTCGCCCAGCGGCGTGAGCATCACGCGTCGGCGCGTGCGGTCGACGAGGGCGGCCCCTAGCGTCGCCTCCAGCTCCTGCAGGCTGGCCGACAGCGTGGATTGAGTCACGTTCGCGGCCTTGGCCGCGCGCCCGAAATTGAGCGTGTCGGCAAGGGCAGCGAAATGGCGGAGCTGGCGCAGCGTTGGAAGATTGATCATCGTTTTTCCCGATAAGAATGACGAGTTTAATCCGTTGGACCGATCATGCGCAAGCCTTCACATTCTCCGCCATCGGGGCCCCGACGGACGGGACGCCCCAATCGCAACGGAGACAGACATGCTGACCATCGGCGACAAGTTCCCCGGCTTCGACCTCAAGGCCGTCGTCTCGACGGACCCGAAGACCGCCTTCACCCAGATCTCCGACGCCTCCGACAAGGGCAAGTGGAAGGTCGTGTTCTTCTGGCCGAAGGACTTCACCTTCGTCTGCCCGACCGAGATCGCCGCCTTCGGCAAGCTCAACAAGGACTTCAACGAGCGCGACGCGGTCGTCTACGGCGTTTCGACGGACAGCGAGTTCGTCCATCTCGCCTGGCGCCAGAACCACGCCGACCTGAAGATCCTGCCCTTCCCGATGCTCGCCGACATCAAGCGCGAGCTTTCGACGGCGCTGGGCGTGCTCGACAAGAACGAAGGCGTGGCGCTGCGCGCGACGTTCATCGTCGATCCGGAAGGTATCATCCGCTTCGTGTCGGTGAACGATCTCAGCGTCGGCCGCAACCCGGCCGAAGTGATGCGCGTCCTCGACGCGCTGCAGACGGACGAGCTCTGCCCCTGCAACTGGCAGAAGGGCGAAGAGGTCCTGAAGGCCGCCTGATCCGGCGGGCGCCGGTTTCCCCCCGCCGGCGCCCTTCCGGCCCGCCTAGACAAGGAGAACGAGAATGTCGATCGAATCCCTGAAGTCCGCCCTGCCCGACTACGCCAAGGACCTGAAGCTCAACCTCTCCACGCTCGCGACCGAATCGGCCGTGACGCCGGAGCAGCGTGCACTCCTGTTCGTGACCGCCGGCCTCGCCGTGCGCCAGAGCCAGGTGCGCGATGCACTTCTGGCCGAGTTCGCGCCTGCGTTGACGGCCGAGCAGATCGGTGCGGCGAAGATCGCGGTCGCGCTGATGGGCATGAACAACATCTATTACCGCTTCACGCACCTCGTCTCGGCGAAGGACTACGCGACCATGCCGGCCAAGCTGCGCATGACCGCGATGGCCAAGCCCGGCATCGCGCATGCCGATTTCGAACTGCTCAGCCTCGCCGTGTCGGCGATCAACGGCTGCGGCATGTGCATGGACAGCCACGAGAAGGTCGTGCGCACGGCAGGCATCGAGCCGGCCGCGATCCAGGCCGCGATCCGCATCGCCGCCGTGGTACATGCGGTGGCCGTGACTCTTGATGCCGAAGCGGGCATCCAGACAGTCGCGATCGCGGCATAGGCAGGCCTGCTCACGCGCTGGCGACCGTATCAACCCGGTCGTCAGCGCGGCGCGTCAAATGGCACGAGCGTTACTGAGTCAACGGTCAGGCCTGTTGTTGATGGAACCGGCGCGTCGCCCGCACGAACAGGTTCAAGTGCGATCTTGGCCTTCAAGCGCGACCACGGCAAATTCTCGTAACCGCCAAGTGCTTTGATGGCGCCACTTGCATCGAAACGCCGACGGTCGGGTCCGGTTCGAGATTGTGTTGATTCGAACGGGAAAAAGTTGATGCGCCCAATTTCGATCGAGCTGTATCCGTCTGATAGGGAGACAACGGCGCGAACTGGCGTATGCGCGTCATCTAACTGCAATTTTCCGACATCTACGAACAACCATGCCCCGATCCCTACCTTCGGGCTTTGCGTCGCATCGAGCGGGCGGCTAACAGGGACATCGGCGGGCGCTACAGATGTCGCGGTGAATTCCTGTCCGACGGCGCACGCAGGCGTTGCCGCGAGCGCGAGTCCTGCCGCGAAAATTCGTGCGCCCAGACCTTTCTTTGCATGCGCCTTCATCGCCTAGAATTTGGACCTGAAGCGGGGCCGATTCAAGTGTGAGTGGTGTTAAAATACCGCGACTGAGACCCGGTCAAGCATTACAGCAGTTTCCTTAAGTTCCTTGGCGGCTGATGAAGACGTTATCAGCTGCACGTTGATCTGCGTCGGTGACACCGAGGCCTGCGGATAGAGGCGTGCCAATGTTGCTGTCAGATCGATTGTCTGCGAGATCTTTTCGGTTCCGCCGTGACCTGCATGATCTGTGGCAGTTCCGAAGAAGTTGACCGCGCCGGCATAGTGCCGATCGGTCGCACCTATGCGTGGCGAAAGATAGGGACAGTCGACAAAGACCCGAAGCCGCGTCCGCCGATCTACTGGCGGCACTAACCCGACAAGTGTCGCGATAACGCGCTGTTGCACTTCTGGTGGCCGCTGGAGCGTCCCGGCAGGCGACTGCGGAATCGGGCCAAGAAACTCTCCTAGAGGTGAACCTAGTTGCAAAGATGCGGATAGCGGCCGCGATGCGTCGGCAAATGACGAAGAAAACCCACTTGCCGACACGGCGTTGACGCGAGCAACATCGACTCCTTCTTCGCGGATCATGTTGAGCGCCGGACCGCCAGCGACCAGATTTCGCGCGGTTGTTCCCGCTGCGCCGCGCCACAACGCGAATTTCCGATCAAGCGAAGTAAGCGAAGCTGATTTTATCACCTCGCCGGGATAGGCATATCCGAATGCACCCGTCGTCCCCAATGCTGCGACATCGGGGGCAAATGGCCGCCGGCCGCCATCGACGAACATTCCTGCGAATGACATGCCGAGCCAATTGCGGTCAGCTGAGTTCTGCCGTCCACTCGCATTCCACGCGGCCCATAGACGATCAATGTTGCAATGGTGAAGCCAAAAAATCGGATCAAGCGGCGACATGAAGGTCGACATTGACCCCCCAATCCACACATGTACGCCGTTATGCGTGTTGCCTTCAAATTCGCCCTGGTCTCCTTTGCGGCTCAGCCAAGTTTGGGCGGTTGAATTCTGGCCAATTGGCCGACCGCTGCCAAATGCTTCGAAATCCGGCGCATCGAGGATCCGCGCGATAATCAAGGGCCCAACAGTTTCGTCGTCGAGCGAATCTGCTGCCCCAACGGAGCGGCTTGCATAGTTGAAGGGATTGGACTCCGGCGTTCCTGACGTGAAGAAGGACGGCAAATTCCGATCTGCAGTCCAATCCCAAAATGGTAGCGCAAAATCCTGCTTCCCTGACAATTCGCGACAGATGTTCTCAAAAGCGACCAAGTATGCCCGATGCCAAGGCAGAAAGTACCAGTTGCCGTGCGGGCAGAACTGATTGTGGATCCGAGCTTGACGTGTCCAGTTTCTTGGATCGGACTCGGGCAATGCGCGCATTGCCAAGATTGCGCGGCGGTAAGCGGCAAGATCTGGATCGTCCGGCGTCATCGCACCCACAGAACGGCGACGAACCGGAACCTGAGCGGATGCGTAGCCTGACGCCGACAGCCCGAGAGCTGCTACACCCGAGAAGAGAAGCGTTCTGCGATCCAACTTTGGCATGATGCTCTCCGAGATTTTCCGATCAACGTCTTCTCGATTTGGTCGTGCTCGATCAAGTTGCTCCCAATGCGCTTTCGAGAGCCCTCAACTTGTCGAGCAGGTCCGATGAACCCTTCTTCGCAGTGCCGATCGCGTCGCCCATAGCCCGGAATGCCGCCGCGAGCCTGATAGCTGTTGCGCGAACGGCCTTGAGTTTTTCGGCGGGAGACAATTCGCCGTTGGCGATACGGCGAAGCTCGACAATTCCGAGGACAAGTGCGCGATGCTGTCCTGGCGGAATCCGGGCGGCACGAACGCGATCATACGTCGCCATTTCCGCATGGAGTTTCGGGACTTCCGCGAGGATGGCGGCAACCGCCTTCGCATGCTGGCCTGCGATCGCGCGGCTCCAAGGCTTTTCAATTTCCTGAAATGCGGCAATCCGCAATGTCCGGTATGAAAAATAGGGGGAAATGGCGGAGAGCAGCGCCCGCTCGTCGAGAATGCATTGGAGTGCCGCGTCCCCGAGCGGAATGAAACCGGCCGGGGCCGCACGGCGTGTGCTGCGGTTTGCTCCGGTATTGAGTGCACAAAGATTCGTCGGCTCTCTAATGGAGTCTGCACATTGTCCGGCAGCGTCGGCATTCTTTTGTTCGACACAGTCTCCGAGCTCCGCCTTAAGCGCCTTGAGAGTGTCAGGATGATTTAGGAATTTGCGAAGTTGTTCTGCCCGAGCGGCCCTATCAACGTCCTGAAGGACGATTACCGTGATTTTTTCGAGCACATTCCATAGTGCGGTTGCCGACTCGATGACGGCATCGCCCAGAGGCAGAAGCGTCAGCGGGTCGAAGCCGAAGACATAGGCGCTTCGATCCGTGAGGATGGTGGCGAGGTCGCGGGCGAGTTTGTCGGCGCATATCCGCTCCGGATTTGCGTTTGCGGATTCGGCAGGTCGGAGGCCGTCGATTTCGCCGCGATGCCGATCGATCGACGCGACGAGATCTCCTAGCGCCGTCGGTGGCGCCTCAAGCAGCTCGGAAACCGTGGCGCTGAACCGTGCCATCGTCCCGAGACCGACTCGCTGCTGCGCGTAAGCACCAATGCCCTCGCAGGCGAAGTCGCCGAAACGGACATAGGGATTTCTGATATCGGCATCCGTCAGCGCCGGATTTGTCGGCGCGCCGGGCTTTTGCAAAAACTCGGCAAAATGATGGACCCGCCTCAATCGCACGACATCTGCGCTCGCTTCATCGACAGATTGCGCGATTCGCAGAGTTGCCGCCCCAATCGAATTCGCCGCATCGTTTGCCTGTGGCGGCGTTGCGCACGCGCCCAACGCGATGGCGGCGGCAATGATCACTAGACGAATATGGAAGTGGGGGCGGTTGAGGTCGGACTTCGCATCACGCATCTCAAGTTCCTCCTTCCGAGGATATTCGGGTCCGTGTAGCGAACTACTACAATCACTAGGAGTCAAACAAAAGTGATATAGTCTTGAGTTGTTTTGATTAATTTTTATAGTTGCAGCCGAACGTAGCTTGCGCTTCATCAATAGATTGAAAAATAAAGATATTTGGAGCATCAGTGGCTTTTGTAGGTATTACGGTGCCCCTTGTAATTGCACAAAGATCTCTCTGATCCCATTACGCATCATTTGCTATGACTACATCTATGCAGCCACACGTCGCAGCACAGACAAGGCCATCACACATTCTCGAATGCCAGCTACGTCGGGCACGTCTTCGTGCCGACCTGAAATAGACCAGCGATGCCCGCCAGTGGGACGACTGGCGTGGCGGGATTGCGGGATGCGGGATTCCAACGCAAGCGCCGAGCCAGGCGCCTGCGCGGTGCAGCGAAACGCAGTGGCGCCCCTACGCCGCCGTCTTCTTCATCTCGAATTTGGCGAGGCTCGTCTTCGTGCCGGTCTGGTAGACGCCGGTCAGGCCCTGGGGCGTCGCCACGGCGCGCAAGGCATTGCCCGACTGGAAATTGCCGGAGAGCGTGATCGCCTCCGGCGTCGCCCACGCCGCCTTCAGCGCGCCCGGTGCGGCGCCCGGCGGCAGCCATTGTGCGGCGATCTTCGCCTGGCCGTCGGGGCCGCCCGGCTCCACCGCGATTTTGATGCGCCGTTCGCCTTCGTCAGCCTTGTAGATGCCCGTCGCCCAGCCGAGCCCGGCGGCAGGTGCGAGGAACTTGCCGTCCCACGGTTTCTTCGCCTCGTCCTCCACATACGTCTTCCACCAGCGCCAGTTCGGGTTCGCGCCGGCGAAGTACTTCACGACCGTGCCGGTGCGGTTGACGATCCAGGTCTGCGGATAGAGCTTGATGCCGAGACCGTCGAGCGACACTTCCGTGCCGTCCGTGCGGAACATGTTGCGCTCCTTGCGCGACATGTTGAGCGAGTTGTACTGGCTGACCGCGAGGTTCGCGGATTTGAGGAACGCGAGCGAGCGGTCGTTGTGCTCGAGACCGTTCATGAACACGAACCGGACGTCGTCGCGCCCCTTGAACTCCCCCTCCAGCCACGCGAGCTCGGGCAGCTCGCGCTTGCAGGGCGGGCACCACGCCCCCCACCAATGCAGGAACAGCAGCTTGCCGCGCATGTCGGCCGTGCTGGTGAGGCGCCCGGCCGGATCGAGCACGCACAGATCGTACATGCGGAACTGCTGCGCCAGCGTCGGGCGCGGGATCGCGGCGAGTGCGAGCGCGGCCCCCGAGATTCCAAGAAAGCGGCGTCGATCCATCTTCGCCCTGCCGTAGCGGTTCTGCAGATCGGCGATCCTCCGCCTCGCGCGGAAGGGCGTCAAGATGCGGCGCGCCATACCGCCGCGCCGGTCAGGGCGTATCGGGATATATCTCGCGGATCGCGGTGAAGCGATCGATATTGTCGAGAAACAGCCGCACCAGCCCCGGATCGAAATGCTGGCCGGCCTGCTGCGCGATATGCGCGGCCACCTCCGCCGCCGGCCACGCCTTCTTGTAGCAGCGGTGCGACGAGAGCGCGTCGTACACGTCGATAAGTGCCACGATGCGCCCGTAGATGTGGATGGCCTCGCCGGCCAGCCCCGCCGGATAGCCGGTTCCGTCCCATTTCTCGTGGTGCTGGATCGCGATCACGGCGCCGGCACGGAAGAACGGCCCGTCGGAATGGGCCAGGATTTCGGCGCCCGCCGCCGCGTGGGTCTTCATCGTTTCCCACTCGCCGGCGTCGAGCTTGCCGGGCTTGGTGAGGATGGCGTCGGAAATCGTGATCTTGCCGATGTCGTGCAGGGGGGCCGCCACCTCGATCACAGCCTGTTCGGCCGCGGGCAGACCGGCCAGCTCCGCCAGCAGCCGTGCGCCACTCGCCACGCGGCGGACATGGTTGCCGGTCTCGCGCGAGCGCGCCTCGATCGCTTCGGAAAGCACGAGGACGAGCTGGCGCTGGGTCTCCGCCATCGATTCGTTGAGCCGGATGTTCGAAAAGGCGAGCCCCATCTGGCGCGCGAAGACCTCGACGAGGCGCCTGTCGACGGCATCGACCGTCCCATCGACCTCGAGATGCAGGATCGCGTTCTCCGTCCCGCACATCGCGTTGACGGCGATCCATCCGTCGCCGGTGACGGTCTCGGCCGCGCCGTCGGTTCGCCGCAGCCCGTCGAAGATGTGGGCGGGCAGCGTCTCGCGCGCGGACTTGCCCACCGCGTGCGCGTAGTCGCCGATGCCCGCGAGCACCTCGTAGTCGAGCGAACGCCGGACGAGCGCCAGCGCCTTTCCCTTCACGTAGACGGCGCTGTTCTCGGAGCGGATCATCGCCATCAGCTGGTCGAGCGCGCCGGACGCGAACGTGCGAAGCGAGCGCGCATCGAGGATGTCGGGCGAGGCCATCAGGATGTGCTCGAGGCCGCGCCGGCTGCGCTCGAGCGCGACGAGATCCCGGTACGAGCGCAGCGACGCGAGCACCGTGGTGAACAGGCGCTGGGCGGAAAGCTCGGTCTTGGCCTTGTAGTCGTTGATGTCGTAGTCGACGATCACCGCACGCTCGGGCGCGCTGCCGGGCTGGCCGGTGCGCAGGCAGATGCGCACGATCGAGTTCTTCAGCTCCTCGCGCACGAAGCGCACGAGATCGAGCCCGGCATGCTCGGTTTCCATGACCACGTCGAGCAGGATCAGCGCGATCCGGTTGCGGCGCTCGGCGCTGAGATGCGCGCGCGCCTCGGCTCCGGAATGGACGGACACGATCTCGATCGGCACGCCGTCGAATTCGGCACCGCTCAGCGCCAGTTCGGTGATGGCATGCACTTCCGGATCGTCGTCGACGACGAGGACGCGCCAGGTGCGGCCCGATGCGTTCGGCACCGCTCTGGGGTCGGCCGTTTCGGGCGCGAACAGCTCGTCCAAGGCGCTTCCTCCGCGCTGCCGGCCTGCCTGGGTGCGACGGCGGCGGGACAGGATTACTACTATTAATGTGTAGAAATTAATCCATTCCGGGTGAACATCTCGTTAATGGCCGGCCGGCACGGGCGCCGATTTCGGCAACAGGAATTCGATCTCGAATCCGGCACCCGGCGCGCTGCGCATCGCCATGGTCCCGCCAAGGCGGTGCGTGACGAGGTTGTGGATGATCGTCAGGCCAAGGCCCGTGCCGCCCGTCCCGCGCCGGGTCGTGAAGAACGGCTCGAGGATCCGCTCCAGCGTTCCGGCGTCCATGCCGTTGCCGTCGTCGCGATAGACGATGCGCGCGCGCCCGTCGCTCCAGCCGACATCGAAGGTCACCAGGCCTGGCGCCGCGCGCCTGTCGAACGCATGCATCAGCGCGTTGGTGACGAGATTGGTCGCGATCTGCGCCAGCGCGCCGGGGTAGGAGTCGATGGCGACGTCGGCAGCACCCCGCACCTCGACACGGTGCGGCGTGCGCTTGATCGCCGGCTGCAGGCTTCCGAGCACGTCCGCCAGATAGTCCTTCACGGCAAAGCGCCGGCGCTGGTCGCCGGTCTGGTCGACGGACACCTGCTTGAAGGTCTGGATCAGTTCGGCCGCGCGGCGCAGGTTCCGGGCGACCAGTTCGAGCGCCTGGGTGCCGCGCGCAAGGAATTCGCCGAAACGCGTCCGGCTTAGCTGGCCCGCGCCGAAGACGCGGTGCATCTCGGCGAACTGCTCCTGGTGGAGCGAGACGCCCGTCATCGCCACGCCCAGCGGCGTGTTGACCTCGTGCGCCACGCCGGCGACGAGCGCGCCGAGCGAGGCCATCCGCTCGCCCCGGGCAAGCGCTTCGCGCGCCTCGGCGAGCCGGGCGAGATTGGCGCGCTCGCGCGCCTCGGATTCGCGCCGGGCGATCAGGCTTTCCTTGAAGACGTCGAGCGTGCGCGCGATACGGCCGATCTCGTCCTCGCGATCCGCGCCTTCGGGCTCGACCGACGTGTCGCCGGCGGCGAGCCGCTCGATCGTCGCGTCGAGCCGCTCGAGCGGCGTTGCGATGTGGCGCCTTGCCAGCAGCAGCGCGCCAGCGAGCCCGACGGCAAGCAGGCCGAGTGAACCGCCGACGATCAGCGGCAGCCGCGTGCGGTAGAAATCGGACAGGGCCGCGTCCAGGCGCGCGATTTCGGCCAGATCGCTCGCGGCAACCCGCTGGATGAAGCTGTTCAGCCGGCGCCGGTTGACGCGGTTGGCCTCGTTGTCACCAAGCTCTCGACCCGCGGCGGCGCCGACCTCGGTCCCGAGGCGCGCCAGTTCCGTGCGGAATTCGTGGAACCGCCGCGTTTCCGCGCGAACCTCCTCGAACGTCTCGCGCTGCTCGGGCGTGACCGACAGCGACCATTGCTCGATTTCCGTTTCCAGGCGCGAGAGCGCCTGGCGGATGGCGTCGGCATAGAGTTCGGTCTCGTCCTGCGTCAGCGACATGTAAACGCCGCGCGATTCCATCACCACGGCGTTGATCAGGCCATTCACCCGCTCGGCGGCGGCGGCGCGGCGCGAGGCGTTGACCATCGCCTCGTTGAAGCCGTTGTAGTGGCGCATCGTGTCGACCGCGACGAACGCGATCGCCGCGTTCACCAGCGCCATGAAGCCGGTGAGCGCCAGGATCTTCGTCGAGATTCCGAGATTCCGGAAGCCGGCCATCCTCGCCCTCCGCGTTCGCATACAACTAAGCAGCGCCGCGGGGGCAAAGTCCAGCGGATCAGCCCGTGCAGGGCGGCATGCCCGCACAAAGGTAGTACACGTTGTTTCCCTATATCGGAAATTGTAGAAGCAGGTTCCTGCAATTGCCGCACGGCGGAGAGACATGGTTGCGCGCGTCGCCACGGTGGCGTTCCAGGGGGTCGAGACGGTCGCGGTCGACGTGCAGGTGCAGGTCGCCTCGGGCGCACCTTCGTTCGCCGTCGTCGGCCTGCCCGACAGCGCGGTGAAGGAAAGCAAGGAGCGCGTGCGCGCCGCACTTGCCGCCATCGGGCTCGCGCTGCCGGGCAAGCGCATCACGGTCAATCTCGCCCCGGCCGATCTCGCCAAGGAGGGTGCGCATTTCGACCTGCCGATCGCCGTCGGCCTGCTCGTCGCCATCGGCGCGTTGCCGGCCGGGCAGATCGAGCGGCATGTCGTGCTCGGCGAACTCACGCTCGACGCGCGCATCCTCCCCGTGCCCGGCGTGCTGCTGGCCGCCATGGCAGCGCATGCGCGCGGCCTCGGGCTCGTGTGCCCGGAAGCCTCGGGCGGGGAAGCCGCGTGGGCGGCAGAGCCGCGCGAATTCGACATCGTGGCCGCACCCACGCTGCTGTCGCTACTCAACCACCTGCGCGGCAGCCAGTTGCTGGCGACGCCCCAGCCGCGCCTTGCCGACGCGGGCGTGGGCGGGCCCGACCTTCGCGACGTGAAGGGGCGGGAAACCGCCAAGCGCGCGCTCGAAGTGGCGGCCGCCGGCGGCCACAACCTGCTGATGATCGGGCCGCCCGGGGCGGGCAAGTCGATGCTGGCGCGCTGCCTGCCCGGCCTGCTGCCGCCCTTGTCGGCGGCCGAGGCGCTGGAGATCTCGACCGTGCAGTCGCTTGCCGGCAAGCTCGCCGACGGGCGCATCTCGCGCGCACGCCCGTTCCGCGATCCGCATCACAGCGCAAGCCATGTGGCCCTCATCGGCGGCGGTGGAAACAGACAAAGATATTGCTCAAACACTTAAGAATATGCGCAAATTATCAGTTAAGTCATTGTTTATAAACATAATTGCAGATTAATCGACACGCGATTTAGACGGCATTCCGCCAGAATCGGAGATGTTGCACAATTCACAATGTTAGGTTCTCCTGAGTACATCAGGAGAACTCGTGAATGACGAAAAGAGAACGGCCAAAATTTGCACTCCAGAGCGAGGCGCGGACAGGCATCGAGTGGGAATTGATGTTTTTGGGGAAGCTGCATCCGGCAGAACCCGGCGGCTCCCAACATCTTGTTGACGTGATATTCGCAGCTCGAAACGAAGTTAGCGACAGTGAGAAAACAAAATTTGTTTTCGATACCTGCCGGAGAGGAGTTGGAGAGCTTCCCAATCTGGTTCCTGGAACGGTGTGGGAAGATGAAATCAATGAGAGAGGCCAACCCGTACGGGCACTGAAGAGATTGCCTGCCTCAATTTCCAGAGAGGCCAAAAGCTATCAGCTCATCGATCCGTCCAAGGCAAGAACACTCACGTTAGATACGAAATTATCTCAAGCAAACTATAAGGCTGATCTGATCGTCGCAGCATTGGAGTTCTATAAAGGGCTCAAGATTGCGTTGATCTATGCCAAAGATCCATCTTCTGGGGCGCATCGCGTATTGTACGTGCCCCAAATCGAAATCTTTCGATACGCACTCTGTAAAACACCACGGCTTGTTCGCTCACTTTTCCACGTCACAAATGATCCCGTCGCCGATTTCCAAGAAATCCGAGAAGTCGATAATCGCCGAATAGCGGTGCTCACATCGGCGGCCAAATTGAACGATATCGAGGCTATCGTCATCGCAAGCATCAACACGGTTCCAACCATGCGTTCGCTGTCCGAGAGCGGTTTCGCCGCCGCCGCAAAGTGCCTTTCTTCGCGAGGCGATAAAATCGTCAATGGCCATTTCCTGGTGTGCACGCCTTATTGGAGCGCCAACACCAAGCTTCATGCCTATGAAAAGCTGATCAAGCTTGGCGTAGACGATAAAATTGGAGGCTTTGTTCAGCTTCTGATCGACGACGATATGAGGAACCCATTCGATGAAGTTGAGGTTCTCGAGCATAAATTTGAGACCGTCCGGCCTGACTCATCGGGAGATGGACAATCAGGTGGATCGAGCAGTGGGAATTCGTCGGGCGTAATTGTCGATCCGAAACTTGGCCCGGAAAACGAGCACCCTGCGACTGAATATGTTGTTGAAATTCCGGCCGGCGTTTTCACTAAGGCGCATGTTCCGGTATCTAGGGTGCCGGTTGTCTATGGGGAACACGAATCTCGTCGCCCTATTCGAAGTAAAAATCCGCAACCGGTCGACACCTCTTTGGGCGAACCAATCGGGCGTGACCCGAACGTCAAAGACGCAACAGTCAATCAAATACCAGCTACCAATGGAGACGGATTGGACTCGCTAAGAGATCTTTGGGAAGCAGCCCTTCTACTCGAGAAGGAAAATCGCGGTTGGACGGTTGAGGCTGTTACGAGCTCTAATCCGTCTAAGCTGACTGTTGGCGATGGAAAACGCACCGCGGTCCTGTCGTTATTTCCGTTAACGAACGGGAAGCTGCCTAAGTGGGCCTGTGTTCGAAGAGGAGAGGACTTATATTCTCGGTTGGCACTAATCGTTCGCTTCGAGCATCGTGGCCGATACGCCTACACGATCGACATGCAGAGACTGACGAACAAGGGCGGTTTTTTCATCCTCACCTATTCTGAAATTGAACGGCCAAAAGTAGGCCCCGCCACGATCGACGACATCTTGAATGAGGCCGCAAAGCATAAGGGTGTCTGGTCAAATTCCGAGTTTCTGAAAAGCAGGTGCTCGATCGCAAGGACAAAGCATATGAAAAACAGGCTATCAGCCAAGGACCTGGCTTCAGCCATCAAGCCGCATTTGGCCATCAAGCTTTGAATTTTTGGGTCTGACGGATTTTGTTGGATCTCTACGGTTGCGTCGAAGCGCTGGGCCTTTCCGACATGAATTTCCCGGGATCCGATATCAACCCAAGAACCAGATAGGTCGCCACCGAAACGAGGGATTCGGGAAGCAGTCCACTCGCTTCGTAAAATAGTTTCGTGAATTGGCCATGCTGCAAGAATGCGCCGTGACGCATATTCCTTTGCATTCGCAGGCGACCCAGGCGGTTCGATTCCGTATCGGCTTCATCAGGATTCTGGATGCCCAACTGGCGATGCAGGTTGGCAAAGGAGACCGCCACTGCATTAGCGAGTATTTCACTCAGTTGATCGTAGCCTAAGCTACGGCATCTCTGGGCTATCGCAGCCGACACTCTTCGACCCTGTTCCGCAGAGCACAGCGCCTTAAAGACGGTCGCTTCATCGGCCGAGCTGCCGGTGCCACTAAGGGCAAGGTTAGACAAGCGGTCAATTATCGTCATCGCGAACGTCAGTCTCGTATTCGAGACGACGCTGAGATTCTGAGATTGAAGGTCGCCAAATAGAAAATGGATGGCGCTTAGGGTTTGTATTTGTCGTCCGATGTCGACTGTCCCCGCATCATTCGCGAACGAGAAGGGATTGAGGACGTATGCAAATAGACGGTCCACGCCTTCCACGACGAATTTCAGATATTGCCAAACCCTGTCCTCGTTCATTCCTTTGATCTCATCGACCCCGAGAAGGATCGGTGTTTTGGCCATCGGATTGGAACGCAAGACGAAAAGTTCGATCAGGCCATATCGACCGGGAGGATCGAAAACCGTCATCCCGTTTCCCTGGAAATGCCAAGCGCAATTTGCTCGACGCGCAGGCAAGGACATTGAAACTGCGCCGAGATTCGTTAGCGCCTCGACATAAGACAGGACATCGAATGATAGGGGTATCGCACCGAGGAATGCGCTTTTCGAGGTGATCAGATCCTTCACTTGTTCAGGCGAATATTGCTCCAGGAGCAAAAGAAACTTCAGGACGCTTATTGATTTCTGCAGACGCGACAGGTCTGCAACAACGCCAGTTACGGATTTCGAGCCGTACCTTTTACGCATGAGCGGAAAGAGAAGCTCGGTTACGTTCAGTTCGAAATCGTCGATCGGGCACATCAAGACGGCGTTCGTCGCGGTCGCCGTTTCTGCGTGGCTCCCGCCGCCTGGATAGATGGCGATTCCCTGTTCGCTGCGAACGCCGGAAAACTCGTCTTCCTGGATCTGAGATCGCATTGCCCGCGCGTTCGCGGCATCGTCCTTTTCATCAAGGCGAAGTTGATGCTTCATCACCAATGCTCCGGTGGTGTCGAGAACTCGCCTGGCGGATCTATCGATGATTACTAGGTCATTCCCATCCTTCGACGTTTCCAGTTCATACAGTTTTTCGAATATCCGCCGCGCGCCATCGCCGTCTTTCAGGACGCCGGAAAATCGGAGCGACGGGGCTTTTGATTTCATTGATCGGTCTGGCTCCTGGTTTTCATTTAGCGTCGAGAATTTATCGGCAAACCATATATAGGTTTAAAAGCGGTATTCTCCATCATTTCAATACCAGCTAATGCGGTGCCATGCCTTCGGTTCCACCTACTCCTTTAAATTCAGCGATTCGGGCATTGACTCTCGGCTCTAATTAGAACATTTATGGAACACATGAATAGGAAATAATGGATACCAAAGGCAAGAAATTTGTCAATGACCAACACTTGTGAAACCTGCCTTCACTGGCACCCCGAAGGCCCAAACCGTGGCCAGTGCCGCCATTCGCCGCCCCGAAGTCAGGTGCTCCTTATCGATGCCGGCGACCCCGAACTCCGGACCGTTTGGCCGCTGACGATGGCCACGGACGGCTGTGGCGCTTGGCGCCACCCGGAGCAGCGGCGCGCCCCAACTCGAACCTCGTCGCCAGGACTTGAGCATCGCGGCGCCCGCTCCACTCGCTCTCAACCTCGTAGCGAGGAAGCCTGAGATGTTTGTCCCTAAGGCTGAGGCTGAACTTGTCGAACTGGCCCTTTGGATGAGGCCACCGACTGCAAACCTGCATCGCTACGAGAATCCAAGGCGTGCGCTGAAGTTCGCGTTAGGGATCTCGAAACTTCCTTTCCTCAAGGGCGTCGACATCTTTGACGCGGAAGATGACGACGACGAGATGCTGGAGCAGGCGATGCAGTTCCGACAGGCCGGCCGGCAAGGTCTCTACGTGACTTGCCTGATGTATCTAGGTCTCAAACGAAGGCCGCTCGCCTGCCTGCTCCTCGCCGGAATCGTCACGCAGATGGCCAAGCAAGACCGTGCGCATCCTGTCTGGAGCCGACGACAACTCCGTCGCCGCGCCGTTGGCTGGCTCTCGGCGATCCTTCTAGAGGACTTTGAAAAGGGCTTCGGGTTCGACCCGGCAAAGCTCCCGATGTTCCGGTCAACTTCCGAGATCAAAGAAGTCGATCGTGAAAAGCTGTCACTTCAACGGCTGGAGCTGAATGAAGGAAAGGTCTCGATCATCCAGATCCCAATCCGGAAGTTTCGCTCCGATACAACGGATTCCGAGCGGTACAAGAATCTGCACGAGCCGTTGGCGCTCGCCGGGAACCTCAATACACAGAGTGCAGCCGAACTGCTCAAGGGCCTCCGCAGTGAATACCCATGGGCACACGATTTGCTGAATGAGATCGAGACCGCTATCACGCTCTCGGTCTCGGGCGGTCGGCATTGGCTTTCCCTTCCTCCAATCTTGATCGTTGGTCGCCCAGGGATCGGCAAGACACGCCTGATCCGGCGCCTCTCGGCCCTATCCGGTGTGCCTTATGTAATCGTCAATGCCGGCGGATCGATTGACAACCGCAGCTTCGCCGGTACGGCGCGAGGCTGGGGCAGCGCACACCCAAGCCGCATCGTCGAAATCTTCGTCGAAACGCAAACGGCCAACCCGATCGTGCTGGTCGACGAACTCGATAAGGCCGGCGGCGGCGCGAGGAATGGGCGGCTTACGCAATCCCTGCTGACAATGCTCGAGCCAGAGACAAATGCGAAGTTCTACGACGAGGCACTTGCGACGACGGTCGATCTATCCTTCGTCAATTGGATATTCACAGCGAATAGCTTGGACAATCTTGGTCGACCGTTGCTGTCCCGACTCCGGGTCGTACATATGCCGCCTCCGCCGCCTTCGGCAGCACCGAAAATCCTTGCGACGATCCTGAAAGAGGTCGGCGAGCGATATGGCTGGACCAACGACATGCTGCCAACGCTCGATCCGGCTGTTACGGCCGCACTTGAAGCCTCGCTTGGTAAAGGCGCTTCGCCGCGGAACTTGATCGCTATGATTGAGCAGGTTCTTGCGATCGAGGCAAAGCAGCGCCGCACGAGTCTGAATTGAGTTGGATTGAAGGTTAAAGAGAAGCGCTCAACATGATCGTCATCGACATCGAAGCCTCAGCACTGGTGGACGGATATCCGATCGAGATCGCCTGGGCGCGCACGGGCGGCAAATGCCGCGCTTATCTCATAAAGCCATCCGCGGATTTGATCGCGCACACGAATTGGGATTCGATCTCACAGAGCATTCATGGACTTTCGCGTGAGCTACTTGAGCAGCGCGGAATGCCGATCGGAGAAGTGGTCGAAAGCCTCAATCGGGACCTAAACGGTGAGAAAGTCCTGTCGGACGCTCCGTCCCATGATTGGAACTGGCTCCAAGTACTTCTCGAGTTCTCAAGTATCGAGCGGTTCACGTTCGAAATGCTGAAGCTTCCTGTCGACTCGCTCCTGCTGCGGGAGGCGAATGAGCGGGGTACGCGAGGCGTTCAGCTCCGTTACCTGCTTGAGAAGCAGGAACGGGCGCATATTCATACGGCTGCGCAAGATGCGGCCGCCTGGGCGGCGACCTTCGATGCCTTGCCGGTTGTCGGGTTAAGCGACATGGCCGCCGTAGACCAGATCTACGAAGCTTGGCGGGTACGCGCAAACGCTGCGGCGCCCTGGCGCGAGACGCCGAATGACTAGGAAGAAGCTGGAAGGCGCAAAGAGATTCGGGCCGCGGTTGCTTGAGAATGAGGGATTGCCGCTTGCCGACTACGTGCTGCGCCCACCAGACAACTCGGATGGAACGCAAGCACGATTGAGCTTTTCTGATATGGCGACGAGGAAGATGCTGACGCCGGTCGCGCTTAAGGCATTCGTAAGGCTTGTTGCAATCTGGGAGCTCACGGATTCAGAGGCTATTGCACTTTCTGGGATTTCGATGAGGCGAACATGGCGACGAATCAAGGGTGGCGAGTGGCGCGGGACGTTGAGTCAAGATCAACTGACTCGACTTTGTGCAGTGTTTGGAATCTACAAAGGGCTACACACAATTTATCCGGAATCGCTTGTCAGATCGTGGCTTCGGAACAGCAATACCGGGCCTCTTTTTCGAAGTCGGCCACCACTTGATATGCTAATCGCCGGCGGCATTCCGGCCTTGGTCGATGCTCGCATTTATATCGATGAATTGTGCGCCAAACATTGAGCCACCTTGCGCGGTTGATCCGATATTGACTATTTAAATTGTGTCGGTCATCGGAACAATCGGGACGTTTTACGTCGGCTGCAAACGGAGGCTTCGGCGCATCTGGCTTTGCGCTTTGGCGGTTGCTTGCCGGCGCAGAAAGCCGCGGTGCTCGATGGTCTTTCGCTTGATCACTTCTCTCCTTTCCAGAATGACCTGCCCGCGTCCGGCGTAAACGTCTGCTGGTGTCAGGTTGCCGATGCTCTCGCGGTATCGGCGTTGATTCTATTGGTCGACGACGCTACTGATCTTTGCCTCGAGGTTGCCTTCATGACGATGAAGGCCGGGCTGGTCAGCAGTAGGTTTGCCCGCAGCAGTCGATACACAGATGCTTCCGAGATAAACTGGGCTATCTCGTCGGTGAACGTGATGGCCAGTTCCCAGGGGCTAAGTTTCGGGCATTCGAGGACGAGGTCGATCACCTCGCTCCGGACCACCTCAAGCATGCGGTTCCAGACCCGGCCCGTTGCAGACCGGCGGTCTACCAGGCAAACAGTACCAACCTGCCGATACAGGTCGTACCAGCGGTAAAGCTTTTACCACGAGAGGCCTAGTTTCTTAAACGTGCACTTGACCGGCAGCCGGGATTCCTCGACTGGCCGAATGTTCTCGAGCTTCTCCGAGGCGGAGTATCTCATTCGTGGCCGCCCCCATCCCCGTTGGTGATTTTCGATCGTGAGTTCGGTGACCAGTTCCTTCAACGCGCCATCTCTCGGCGCAGATGGCATTTGAGATTCAACCTGTATTCCGCATTCCGGCTGCAATCGCGTTTACTGACAGCAACAGGCCGTGCCGCCAGGCGGCCGAGTCGCCACCGCGGGACTTGGCCAGTAGTTCAGCCTGCAGCGCATTCATCGCGTCGAGATAGGGCATGCGCCGCTCGAGCGAGACTGCGAGCGCCGGGTTGGCGGCGAGCGGCGGGCCGCCACACACACGCTTCAGCGCCTTGTGGGTGACTGCAAGCTCCGACGTGATTGCTGCGAACACCGATTGCGCCTTGCCCTTGTCCTTGGCGAGCGGAAGATAGAGCGCGGCGATCGCAGCCGAAGCCTTCGCCTCGGCCATAGCGACGTTGTCGACGACATTGCGGAAAAACGGCCAGTCGCGGTGCATGTGCTTCAGCAGCCGCACGTTGGCCGGCACTTCGTTCGCGAAGGTCTCGACTGCGGCGCCGAAGCCGTACCAGGCGGGTAGGGCGAGGCGTGCCTGCGACCAGCCGAACACCCACGGGATCGCGCGGATCGCCTTGATGTCGCGCCCTGCCTGCGGCCGGTGCGAAGGCCGCGTGCCTATATTGAGGCCGGCAAGTGCGTCGACCGGCGTCGTCTCGTAGAAATAGTCAATGAAGCCCGGCATCGCGAGCAGGCCGCGATAGGCCGCCTCGCCCAGTTCGGCCAGCCGCGCCATCGCGGCCGCCCATTCCCCGGGCCGCGCACCCTTGCGGTAGGGCGAACCCAGCGTCTTCTTCAGAAGGCCCGTCAGTGCCACTGTCAGCTCGTAGGCGGCCGTGTCGCGGTTCGAGTATTTGAAGGACAGCACTTCGCCCTGCTCGGTGAACTTGATGCGGCCATTGGCCGCCTCGCGCGGACCGGCAATGATCGAATCGTGCGTCGGCCCACCGCCGCGCGCGTGACTACCGCCGCGGCCGTGGAACAGCACATAGGGCACCTTCGCGGCCGTGAATACGCGCGCGAGCTTCACTTGCGTCTCGTGCAGGCCCCAGGCGGCCGCGAGGATGCCGCCATCCTTGCCGGAATCTGAGTAGCCAAGCATGACCTCTTGCACGCTGCCGCCGGCAGCAAGCAGCCGGCGATAGACCGGCCGCGCCAGCAGTGCCTCCATGATAGCCGGGCCGGCTTTCAGGTCGGCGATAGTCTCGAAGAGCGGGGCCACGCGGAAGCCGACGGTGAAGGTTCCGTCGGAGGCGACCGTCAGTACGCCCGCGATCCGGGCGAGGAACAGCACCTCAAGCACGGCACTGGCGCGGCTCGCCATCGAGATGACATAGGTCTCGATTGCCGCACGGCCCATTTCGGCCTGCAGCGCGTCGACAGTCTTGAGGGTTGCAAGGATCTCGGCACATTCGGGCGATGGCAGAGCACCCAGAAACAGAACGGGGCCGGGGCGGGCGATCAGGCCTTCCAGCAGGTCGAGGCGCGCCGTCTCGTCGAGGGCGCGATAGTCGGGCGCGCCGGGAAGACCGGCGAGCAGTTCGGCGACCGCGGCCAGGTGGCGCCCCGATTCCTGCCGCACGTCGAGCCGCGCAAGGTGAAAGCCGAACACCTCGACCAGCCGCCCGAAATCGAGAAGCGGCCCGTCGGCCAGATGCCGTTCGCCGTCAAAGCGCAATGCCGTACGCAGAATCGCAAGGTCGGCGGCCAGCGTCGCCGCATCGGGATAGGCGTCGTCAGGCCGGGATGCCGGCCCGTCCGCCATCCGCGCCTCGGTCCAGGCAAGCCGTGCAGCAAGACGATGGCGCACATAGGCAAGTTTCCGGCGATAGGGTTCACGCGCGAGGATATGGCGCTTGTCGCCGAAGGCGGCCTCGGCGAAGCGCCTGTCGTCGTCGGCCAGCGAGGCAGCGAACGCGGGAGGTAGGCGTACATAATCCACCGATTGGGTCAGGCGTTCGGCCAGCGCGTCGGCTCGACGCAAATACTCACGCAAGACCTCGCGCGACTGGGCGCGCATCGCGAACAGAGTCGTCGTCGACGTAACGTTGGGGTTGCCGTCGCGATCACCCCCAATCCACGAGCCAAACGCGACCAGATTCGGGGGCGCCTCGAACCCAAGTGTCCGGTCGAGCGCGCGCAGCGTGTCAGCAACCGCATCGTAGAGGGCCATCCGGAAGAACAGCAGGCCGTTGGCCACCTCGTCGGCGACCGTTAGCCGGTCGGCTCGTACCGAGTCTGTCTTCCACAGCGTCACGATCTCTGCGCGGATAGCGTCGACATGCCGGTCATAGGCCGCCTTGCGCGGGTCGATCTCGATTAGGGCACACACGAGATCGTAAAGCCGCCGGTGGCCGCGCTGCACAGCCTGGCGGCGTGCCTCGGTCGGGTGCGCGGTCATTACAGGCATCAGCGACAGCGTGGGAAGTATAGCGGCGAGCTTCTTGCGTGAAGCGCGCGCGCCCAACCCGGTGATCGTCTCGGGAAATGAGCGCTGCCAATCCTCGGCGGCGCCCGCGCGTTCGTGCGCGCGCCAAGCCTCCTCGGCAATGTTAACCACCGAGAAGAACAACGCGAAGGCGCGGGCGAGTAGTGTAGCACCCGCCGGATCAAGATCGGCGAGCGGGACCGTCGAGCGGGCGACCGCAGCGGCTGTCGGCTCGCCCTTGGCACGCAGCGCGACGAAGCCGCGGCGCAGCGCCTCGACCCGCGCGAACGCGGCTTCGCCGTCGTTCTCCCGCACCGCTTCGCCGACCAGACCGCCGAGTAGTTTCACAAGGGTCCGGATATTGCGGTCCTGTTCCGTGCCCTGCACCACAAGCCCCCCTCCCGATCCGTCCACTGCGTGGACGGCCTCCCAACCATGCATGTTGCAGACCATGGTGTAGAGCGGACTTGGCTACGGAGAAATGCGCCCGATATCGACGAAATTTCGGGTCTAGGTCGGATTATTCCTTTGGATCAGGGAATATATCGATGCTTGGAGCTGCGTCCCGCTTCCAGACCATCACGCTTCGTACATAGTCGATGGCAATGGAGCCGTCCTGCTTTACTCCAAGCGTTCTGACCTTAACGATTCCCTGCCCCGGTCGCGATTTCGATTCGCGGCATTCGAGAACCCTCTGCTCGCAATACAGGGTGTCGCCCGCAAAAACCGGCGTCGGGAGGACGATCGAGTCCCAGCCCAGCGCAAAGCCGTTCTCGCTGACGTCGATAACACCCAACCCCGCTACGATCGCGAGGGTAACGATGCTGTTCATCAGCGGCTTCTTGAACTGGGTGTGCTTGGCATATTCGGCGTTGAAATGGATCTGATTGGTATTGTTGCTCATGAGTGTGAACAGCAGATTGTCCGAATCTGTAACGGTCCTGCCCATTCGCGACCGGTATACGTCGCCGACGTCAAAATCTTCGAAGTATCGCCCGACCCATCCCTGTTTGATCGCCATATCGATCTCCCGATGCCCAGTTATCGCGATAGCCCGCGAGCGGAGATGAATTCCGCGAGCCGCAATGTGCCTCGGGCGCGCTCGTAGATCGGTCGATCGACAAGGCGGCCACGAAAGCTGATGCTGCCCTCTCCATGGGAAATTGCCTTCTCGAAGTCGCCGACCAGACTGGTCGAGAATTCGACCTCTTCCTTGGTGGGGCTGAAGACGCTGTTCACGGGCTCGATCTGCCCTGGATGCACGAGCGATTTCCCCACAAATCCCAACGAACGCGCGAGTATGGCATCTCGTCTCAAGCCATCGATATCGGCAATCGCCGGCCAAACGCCGTCGACCGCGGCAATCTGCCCGGATGCAGCAGCCATCACGATTGCAGACCGGGCATAAATGAACTCCTGTGCCGCACCAACTCGTTCGGCCGGGAGCCCAATGTCCTTGCTGAAGTCTTCCGCTCCAAACATGAGGGCAACGACGCGCCTAGATGCCGCTCGCAGCATCGGCGCATTGAGAACGGCGTTGGCCGATTCGATGGCAAGCACGAGCTTGATCGAACCCCGGTTCAGTTGACGGGCTTTTTCCAAATTGTCGATCGCCAGATCCGCTGCAAGAACATCTTCCACCTGCTCGGGCTTCGGAAGGACAATCCCGTCCAGGCCGGAGAAAACGACTTTGTCCAGATCGAGATAGAACTCGTTCGTCCGAACCGAATTGACCCGAACGTAACGCTTTGGCTCGGTCGGAACCCTCTCCTCCGAGAGCTGCCGAGCCACTTGGATGCGGGCCATTTCCTTGAGATTGGGAACAACACCGTCTTCCAAATCGAACATCGTCACATCTACGGCCGTCTGCGTAGATTTCTTCAGCATCTTTTCCGAGTGACCCGGAACGAACATCCAAGAACGCAATCTTTCCATGTCGACCTCTGTTAGAACGATCTTTCCATTCCGAGAACATGCTGTGCGACGAACGCGAGCACCAAATTGGTCGAGATTGGCGCAATTTGATAAAGGCGCGATTCGCGCCACTTGCGTTCGACGTCGTACTCTCGGGCAAACGAAAATCCGCCGAATGTCTGCATGGCGACATCGGCAGCTTTGAAACACGCCTCCGACGCGACAAGCTTGGCAATGTTCGCGGCTTCGCCTGCGGGCTGCCCAGCGGAATACAGCGCAGCGGCACGCCGACACAGAAGATCGGCGCTTTCGATCTCCGTGTATGCCCTGGCGATGGGAAACTGGACGCCTTGGTTGCGACCGATCGCGCGATCGAAAACCTTTCGGTTATTCGCGTATTCGACCGACTTCCCGATGAACCACCGACCGTCGCCGACCGCTTCTGTGGCGACCAGAATCCGCTCGGCATTCAAGCCGTCGAGAAGATAGCGAAATCCTCGCCCCTCCTCGCCGATCAGCGATTCGATTGGCAACTCGAGGTCTTCGAAGAAGACCTCCGTGGCGTTGTGATTGATCATGGCCGGAAGCGGCCGGATCTCAAGACCCTTGCCCAGATTCGCTCTGATATCGACCAGAAAGACGGATAATCCGTCGGTCTTTTTCTGGACTTCGCTCAAGGGCGTAGTCCTGGCGATCAGCAACATAAGATCGGAATGAAGAGCTCTCGAAGTCCAGACCTTCTGGCCATTGACGACATATCGATCGCTCTTCCGGACGGCCCTTGTTTTCAGGCTGGTCGTATCGGAACCCGAAGTCGGCTCCGTCACACCGAATGCCTGCAGTCGCAGGTCGCCGCTTGCGATTTTCGGTAGATATTCGCGTTTCTGGCGCTCGCTGCCATGCCGCAGCAAGGTGCCCATGATGTACATCTGCGCGTGGCCCTGGCTCGCGGTGCAGCCGGACGCGTTTATCTGCTCGAGAATTACGGCTGCCGCACGCAACGGCAGCCCCGAGCCGCCATACTCTTCCGGAATGAGCGCGGCCAGATAGCCGGCGGACGTTAGTTCTTCGATGAATTTTGTTGGATATTCGTCTTTGTGGTCGAGATCGCGCCAATAACTCGATGGAAACTTAGCGCAGAGAGCCGAGACTGATTCCCGAAGTTCGGCGAAATCGTTACCGAGCTCCATTGAAATTGGACTACCGTCCATCTTAGGCCTCACCGACAGCAGCCGTACCGATCACTTCGTGTGTATGCTCGCCGAGTGCCGGCGCCTTCAGTTCGATCTTGTTTCGCATCCCATTAAACATTAGCGGCACAGTGACGACTTCGGTGTCCATGCCCGGAATACTCTGAAGCATACCGAGCGCCTTCGTCTGCTCGTGCCGAATCACGTCCTGAACCGACTGAATTGGCGCATTGGGCACTTCGAACTCGTCGAGGCGCGCTTGCCAGGTTTCCGTAGTCTTCCCGCCGATTATGAATTGAAGGGCCTGGATCAACTCGATTCGGTTCTGGACACGCCCGTCATTTGTCGAGAATTTTGAGTTTTCAGCCCATTCAGGGATGCCAAGTGCCGCGCAGAATTTTGTGAAGAGACCGTCATTTCCGGCGGCGATCATGAGGTATCCGTCAGATGTCTTGAACGCCTGATGCGGTACGATTTCTGCGGTTCCCGAGCCCATAGGCTTTCGTGCGATGCCGGATGTCAGGAAACTCGAAATCTGGACCGTCATCCACGCGAGGGCCGTTTCGAAGAGCGACGTGTCGACGATGCAGCCAATGCCGGTAACGTTCTTTTGCTGCAATGCGGCAAGGATCCCGATCACCGACCACATGCCGCTGCCGAGATCAACGACCGCCGGGCCCACACGCACCGGTTCCCTGCCATCCTCTCCGGTCACGCTCATGATTCCGCCAAAAGCCTGCATCAGCGGGTCGTATCCCGGCTTTGCGCTCAAGGGTCCTACGGCACCGAAAGCCCCAAGATTGCAGAAAACAAGTCCGGGCTTTTGCTTCAGCAGCTCGGGACCTGCGAGACCATATTTCGCAATGGAGCCGGGACGGAGATTCTGAATCACGACGTCTGCCTTATCGAGAATGAATCTCCGGACCTGCTCCGCGTGGTCGGGATTCTCAAGGTCCGCCGCAACGCTGCGCTTATTGACGTTCAAGCACTGAAATATCGACGCAGTCCCCTTCCAGTAAGGTGGTCCCCAGCCGCGGGCATGATCACCCCCACGGGGGTTCTCGACCTTGACAACATCAGCACCGAGGGTAGCCAAGACGAGACCGGCATAGGGGCCAGCGACGCTGTGGCAAAACTCGACAATAGTTACACCCTTAAGTGGCTTCATTGCTCGAATCCCGAGCCTCTCGCGATCGAGTTGGTTTAGAACTGAAAATCGGTCAGGGGCTTTCCTCCGAACTTTTGGTATGCCTCTTCGACGCCGACTTCTCGCGCAATTATGAGTCCGTCGGGATTCTTGCCGAACGTTGGATCGACTAACTTCCTTCGGAAAGGCGTATCGGCTGGATCGAATGTCCAGTCCTGATACCCATAAGCATTGAAATTTAGCATGATCGACGGCGTTGCGCCGGCCGCAAACCAATGGCAGTTCGCTAAGCTTTCAGTAGTCCGCATTTCGTGGCCAGGCGAGCACCAACCATCGGACTTCATTTTCATCAGAATCTTATCGGGGCCGATTCTGGCTATACGATCGAACTCGCGGATTCTTAGGAGGCCATGCAGTACGACCTGCATCGAGACAATATTATGATGGCAATGAGGTGGATGAACTTCAAATGGCTCAATATAGAAAAGCTGAATCGCAATTCGACCGTCAGGATTTGTCTTCCGATAGAGAACCTGATCTTTCTTTTCACCGAGCGCGCGATCGATCCATGGCTTGAGGGAAACCAATAGATCTAGTTCGTCGTAGATCCTATGAATCTCGTCTTGGAACTGTTCAACGGTGATTTTGCGGGCCTTCAGGGCATCGAGAGCCTCGAGCGAACGCAATACGACCGGTTCCTTGGAAGATGTGATGTCGTCCAAATCCGCCAGCCGCGTATTCATTTTTACGCCTGCGGCTTCCGGCGATTTTGTGCTGGAGATCATGACTGTCTCTTGCCTCACACTAATTTTGGAGCTTTGAGACCGCCGTAGCGATCTTTTCGCACGCTGACTTCAAAATCTCGTCGCTCGCTGCATACGAAACCCGGAAGTACGGTGAAAGACCAAATGCTCCGCCAAACACAAGCCCGACGCCCGCATCTTCCAACAAGTAGACTATAAAATCCTCGTCCGTCTCGATCTTCACCCCGTCCGGCCGCTTCTTGCCGATAATTCCTTCACAAGAGGGATAAACATAGAAGGCCCCCTCAGGACGATGGCAGTGAATTCCGGGAATAGAATTCAGAAGTCCGAGGACGAGTTCGCGCCGCCGCGAAAATGTCGCCACGTTTTTCGGGACACAATCTTGCGGCCCGTTAAGCGCTTCAATCGCCGCCGCCTGGCTGATGGATGTCGGGTTCGTCGTAGAATGAGACTGGACGGCCACCATAGCCTTGATGATGTCAGCCGGCCCGCCGGCATAGCCGATACGCCAGCCCGTCATGCTGTACGTCTTGGATACACCGTTCATCGTCAGGATCCGATCCTTCAGATCGGGTGCGATCGTCGCAAAGCTATAGAATTTGAATTCGCCGTATACGAGATGTTCGTAAATTTCGTCGCTAAGCACCATGACGTGGGGGTGCCTGCGAACGACATTGGCGATCGCAACGAGCTCGTCCTTGGTATAGGCAGCGCCGGAGGGGTTCGAAGGGGAGTTGAGGATCAGCCACTTCGTCTTCGGGGTAATGGCGCCTTCGAGGTCCTGAACGTTCAGCTTGAAGCCGTTCTCGGCATCGGTCGGAACCGTAACCGGAATCCCGCCGCAGAGCAGAACCATTTCTGGATATGACACCCAGTACGGCGCAGGGATCACGACTTCATCGCCCGCGCTGAGCGTGGCCAGAAGCGCATTGAAAATGACGTGTTTGCCGCCGACGGACACAATGATCTGATTTGCGGCGTAATCGAGTTTGTTTTCTCTCGCGAATTTCGCCCGGATGGCCTGTTTCAGTTCCGGCATGCCGTCGACAGCCGTATATTTCGTTTGGCCGTTCTGGATCGCCTTGATCGCGGCGTTCTTGATGTTGTCGGGCGTGTCGAAATCAGGCTCGCCGGCGACGAGGCCGATGACGGAACGCCCGGCAGCCCGCATCTCCGCGACCTTTCCAAAGAGCGACGCAGTCGGCGATGGCTTAACCTGACCCAACCGTTGTGCAATGCGTTTCATCTCCGGTCCTTATCTTGGCACCTTACTGGTGCGACAGTGCTCCGCCGCCGATCGACGACAAGATGCGCTCTGTAGATTTCGCTGTCAAGAAAACGTTTCATATTTCGAATAGAAACGAGCTGTCATGAATCTCGAAACATGACTATTTATTTGATTTTAAATACTTATATTCGAGTTTAAAAAATTAACAAAACGTATAACGTTTCATATTTGCGGAAAGCGGGATGGGCGTGAATCGTGGCGCTGCGAATACGCTCCGGCAGCATTACCGGATAGGCAAATGTGCGTGGATCTCGATGTCCGACAAGACCGAACGCCAGCTTTTGACACATGCTTTTGACCTTGCTGGTCACACCGGATGGCTGCTCAAGCCACCGGACCAGCGGTTGTTCCGGACGCGAGTAGAACGATTCATGGCGCCTAGACGTTAGATGTAGTAACTCAAGATTCCGGAACGCCCCGACCTATACGTGTAGCACTTCGAGACAAGGCGTAAACCACGAATGTCCAAAGGCAAACCGCTCTCCATTGCCACCATAAAGGATGTTGCGCGGCGAGCTGAGGTTTCACTTGGCTCGGTCTCGCGCGTCGTCAACGGCAACGCAACCGTATCCGACAAGGTCCGGATCAAGGTCGAGCAGGCAATTTCGGAGTTGGGGTTTCGCCCCAACAGCGCGGCCCGAACGATGCGCAGCCGCGTTTCGAAGACAATCTCGTGCATCATTCGCGACATCGAGATCGCTGGCTTTGCACGGTTCGTACGATCGGCCGACGAAGTTTTCATGCGAGCCGGATACTCGCTGTTCGTGTCCAATTCGGAAGGGCGTATCGATCGGGAACGGGATCTACTCTCGGTGATCGTATCCAGGAAAGTCGATGCACTTCTGATTGCCCCGTCGACCGAAACGGATCGCGGCATGGATGCCCTTCTCAAGAGCCTGCAGATTCCAGTTGTCCTGATCGATCGCGAGCAGCCGAGCTGGGCAGACGCAGTTATGGTCGATCACCGCGGCGGCGTCCGCCAGGCGACGGAAAGGCTGATCCAACTCGGACACAGGCGAATTGCGCTGCTGACGGGCAAAAGAGACCTATTTCCATCGCGTGAGCGCATTGCCGGTTACGAGGCGGCGATTCTCAGCAACGGCCTTCAGGTTGACCCAAATTTCCTCAGGCTGGGAAGCTTCGATGCGGCATACGCATTCGAACAGACCTCCATGTTGCTGGCGATGGCTTCTCGGCCAACCGCAATCATCGCCGGCGGGATCGAAATGCTGCCCGGCGTCATTCGAGCACTTCGAGTCCACAATCTCTCGATGCCGAAAGATATTTCGATCGTTGCGTCGATGAATTCCGATCTCGCCGACCTGTTGAGCCCGTCGATCAGCGTGGAGGACTGGGATTACTCGCAGCTTGGAAGTATTGCAGCGAATCTGGCTCTCAGCCGGCTCGGCGACAGCAACCACAAGGAAGCACAGCGCATCATCATTCCGAGCCACTTTATCATGCGGGATTCCTGTGGCCCTGCCCCGAGCTGAAGGGGTCCTCAGAGTCGCGATTCCGATTTTGCTTTGAACTGCATCGCAAGACCGATGCCGCACCCGAAGATTAGAGCACTCCCCAAGAATCCGACCCCGTCTGGAATTTCACCAAGCACGAGGTAGCCGAGAGCCAATGCCAAGGGGAGCGAGGCGTATCGGATCGGCGCAATGAGCGCGACGTCCGATGATCGGAACGCAACGACGCCGAAAATATTGGAGCCTGACACAAGAACTACCGAACCGAACAGGTTGGCCCAGTTGTCGGCGGAAATGAGTACCCACTCCCTGTCGTGGAAAGAATAGATAAACCCGAAGCCAAGAACGGCAATGGCGCTCAGAAGCGAAATGAGGAGGCTTGGGACCGACGTGTGAAGCTCCCTCGTGATATGGTCCCGTATTGCCAAGGTGAAGGCTGATCCTAACGCGAGAACAGCTCCGAATAGCGAACCGTCCGCCGTTGGGCGGAAAACGATCGCGACGCCGGCAAATCCCGTGAGCATGAAGGCCCAGCGTGCGATCGCTATTCTTTCCCGACGTACGAGGACGGATATGGCGTAAGCGAGTATCGGCGACGACAGAAACGTTGCCATCAATGTGGAGAACGGGAGTAGCGGCAACGCCAGAAAGAACAACGAAATCATCAAGCCGTCCATGAACGCACGGACAAATATCAGGCGGCCCTCTATTCGGAAAACCGCCGATCTGGAGAGCGTGAGGCTGCAAATCGCGCCCAGCAAGACAGTGATGAGAATCCCGCGAACAACGAGTATTTGACTTGTCGGCAGCGACTTTGCGGTTACTCGCATGATTACGTCACTCAGCGTGCCCATGCCCACGGACAGGAACATGGCGATCGCCCCGACGCGGTTGCCACTCACCGGCGGCAAGGTTCTGCCTTCCCGTCCACTTCTTGTGCGTGAGTCTTCATTCACTTGCGCGACGGCAGGGCCGCCGTCAGTTCGGGCACGAGCTTGAAGAGGTCGCCCACGAGGCCGAAATCGGCGACCTGGAAGATCGGCGCCTCCTCGTCCTTGTTGATGGCGACGATGACCTTCGAACCCGACATGCCCGCGAGATGCTGGATGGCGCCCGAGATGCCGACCGCGACGTAGAGGTCGGGGGCCACGACCTTGCCGGTCTGGCCGACCTGGTAGTCGTTGGGCGCGAAGCCCGCGTCGACGGCCGCGCGGCTCGCACCCACGGCGGCCCCCAGCTTGTCGGCGAGCGGTTCGAGATAGGTCTTGAAGTTGTCGCCCGAGGCCATGCCGCGACCGCCCGAGACGACGATCTTGGCGGCCGTCAGTTCGGGGCGTTCGGACTTCGACAGTTCCTGCTTCACGAACTTCGTGAGGCCCGTGTCGGCTGCACCGGCAACGGCTTCGACGGCGGCCGATCCGCCGAGCGGCGCAGCTGGGAAGGCGGTCACGCGGACCGTCACGACCTTGATGGGATCCTTCGACTGCACGGTTGCCAGTGCGTTGCCGGCATAGATCGGGCGCACGAACGTGTCGGGACCTTCGACTGCGATGATGTCGGAGACCTGCATCACGTCGAGAAGTGCGGCCACGCGCGGCATCAGGTTCTTGCCCTGGGTGGTCGCGGCCATCAGCACGTGGCTGCGGCCGGCGGCAAGCGTTGCGACGAGCGGCGCGACGTTCTCGGGCAGGCCGTTGGCAAGCGCCGCGTCGTCTGCGTGCAGGACCTTGCCGATACCGGCAATCTTCGCGGCTTCCGCGGCGACGGCCGTGACGCCGGATCCGGCAACGAGCACGTCGACCGGCACGCCCAGCTTGAGGGCGGCTGCGACGGCGTTGAGCGTCGCCGGGCGAAGGGTCTTGCCGTCGTGTTCGGCGATGACGATTGCGGACATCTCAGATCACCTTCGCTTCGGACTGCAGCTTTGCGACGAGCGTGGCGACGTCCGGCACCTTGATGCCGCCCGCGCGCTTGGGCGGCTCTTCGACCTTGAGCGTGACGAGGCGCGGTGCCACATCCACGCCCAGTGCGTCGGGCGTCAGCGTCTCGATGGGCTTCTTCTTCGCCTTCATGATGTTGGGAAGGCTCGCGTAGCGCGGCTCGTTCAGGCGCAGGTCGGTCGTGACGACGGCCGGCAGCTTGGTCGTGATCGTCTCGAGCCCGCCGTCGACCTCGCGGATCACTTCCATCGCGTCGCCCTCGGGCGAGATCTTCGAAGCGAAGGTCGCCTGCGGCCAGCCCAGCAACGCGGCCAGCATCTGGCCCGTCTGGTTGCAGTCGTCGTCGATGGCCTGCTTGCCGAGGATGACGAGCTTGGGCTGTTCCTTCTCGATCACCGCCTTCAGGCACTTGGCGACCGACAGCGGCTGCAGTTCGACGTCGGTCTGCACGAGGATGCCGCGGTCGGCCCCCATGGCCAGCGCCGTGCGCAGCGTCTCCTGGCACTGGGCCACGCCCAGCGAGACGGCCACGACTTCGGTCGCGGCGCCCTTCTCCTTGAGACGGACGGCTTCCTCGACCCCGATCTCGTCGAACGGGTTCATCGACATCTTGACGTTGGCGAGCTCGACGCCCGACTTGTCGGCCTT